>NZ_JBIBFQ010000002.1:0-1170304 GCF_042955955.1 Streptomyces sp. NPDC008317 | reverse complement strand
GGTTCGTCGCCCGAGGAGGTGCCCCGGGCCGGGACCGACCAGGCACGGGCGGCACCCGCAGACGAAGAAAGCACCCGCACGGGTGGGCGGGTGGGAAAGACAGGACGGAGGAAGGACAGGACGTGAAGAAGCGGACCGCGGTTTACGGGGAAGTGGCGACAGAGCTGGCGCTAAGAAGTGACGCGGAACTGCGCGAGCTCGTGGAAAGGGGTGAACCCCTCGGAGAAGGCATCGGCGGACAGACCTCAAAGGTGCTCCTCGCGGGAACCCCCGTCTTCGTGAAGGAGATCCGCCTCACCGACCTCGAAAGGCGCCCGGAGAACACCCACTCGACGGCGAACGTCTTCGACCTCCCGGCGTTCTGCCACTACGGCATCGCCACCCCCGGCTTCGGCGCCTGGCGCGAACTGGCCGTCCATGCCATGACGACGAACTGGGTCCTGGCGGGAGAGCACGACGGCTTCCCCATGACGTATCACTGGCGGGTGCTGCCGAGCACGAGAAGGCCCCTGCCGAAGGAGCTGGCCGATGTGGAGGCGGCGGTGGCGTACTGGGGCGGCAGCCCCGGAATGAGGCGCCGCATCGAGGGTGTGCGGGACGCGACGGCGAGCGTGGTGGTCTTCATGGAGTACATCCCGCAGAATTTGCAGAATTGGCTGCGGAACCGTCTCGCGGAGGCGGACGAGGAGACGACGGAACGCGTCTGCGAGCGGATCGAGCGCGAGCTGCTGGACGGCGCGGAATTCATGAACGACCGCGAACTGCTGCATTTCGACGCGCACTTCGAGAATATCCTGACCGACGGCCACCGCCTGTACTTCGCGGATTACGGCCTGGCGGTGTCGACCAGGTTCGAACTGTCGTCGGCGGAGGCCGAGTTCTACGAGCGGCACCGGACGTACGACCGCGATTACATCCGTACGCACTTGGTGCGCTGGCTGGAGCGCAATACGGGGAAGGTCCCGGCTCCGGTGCTGGCCCGGCACGGGCAGTTGGCCGAGGAGATGGGGGAGTGGCACAGGGCGTTGCAGACGGAGAGCCGGGAGACGCCGTATCCGGTTCAGTCGGCGGGCCGCCATCTGACGCGGTAGTCGACGCCGTCGGGGCGGTAGCGGGGGCCGGGGGTGGAGCGCCACTGGGCGGTCAGGACGCGCGGCTCGGCGGGGGTGTCGCGGTGGGGGAGGAGCAGTGCGGTGAGTTCGTCGTAGCGGGCGTCGACGCCGCCCGTGCCGGGGTGGGTGTCGGGCTCGGCCGTGCCGGCCTCGTAGCGGGCGTGCCAGGCCGCGAAGAGGGCCCACCGCTCGCGCTCCAGGGCGAGTTGGGCGGCGCCGACGGGCCACACGGCGTAGGTGTCCTCGTACACGAGCCGGAAGTAGTGCGGCTTCCCTTCGACCTCGGCGAGGCCGAAAATCGGGGCGTCGTATCGGTCCAATTCGGCAAAGACCCGCTCGAATCCCTCGCCGATCAGCTCCTGTTCATCCCAGATCTCGGCCATGAACGGAGGCCACGACCTCGGGCCGCCGAGGCGCGTACGTTTCTTGAACGCGGGCCCTCGTACGCGCTCTCAGAACGCGTTGCGGACGCCGTTCACCGCCGCCACAGACGGTGCCGGCTGCGTCCGGGACGTCGGGCAGCTCCAACTCCGGTACGGCGAGGTGGTGGTGAGGGTGCTCCCGGCGGTGGCCGGAGGACGCGGCGGGGCGGTCGCACCGGGCGATGAGGAGTTCGCCGTGGACGTCGGCGGCCGCCCGCACCCGGTCGCGTACGTACGCGTACAACTCGCCGAGCGTGATCAGCCCGTCGCGGTCGCCGTCCGCCTCGCCCGTCCGCAGGCCGTGCGCCAGTGCATGGGTGAGGCCCGCCGTGCACCGAATACGTTAAATCGGTTCATGCCGCGTCCTCGGGCGCGGGCGGGCGGCAGGCGAGGATCTGGTCGACGCCCATGCGGTTCTCCCCGAAGGACAGGGCGCTGCCGATGAGGTAGAGCCGCCACACGCGGGCGGTCTCCTCGCCGACGAGGGCGACGAATTCGGCCCAGCGGTCCTCCAGCGTGCGGTGCCAGGCCAGGATGGTGCGGACGTAGTGCTCGCGCATCGCGGTGACGGACCGCACTTCGAGACCGGCCTGTTCGAGCAGGCCGACGGTCTCGCCGAGCGGGCGCATGTGCATGTCGGCGGCGATGTAGGTCTCGATGAAGGCGCCGCCGCCCGGCGCGTTCCGGCCGCGTGACATCTGCTGGACCATCACCCGGCCGCCCGGCCTGAGCCGGTCGTGCAGGGCCGCGGCGAAGGCCGGATACTCGGCGTCGCCGACGTGCTCGCCCATCTCGATGGTGGCCACGGCGTCGTAGCCGCCGCCCCGGATGTCGCGGTAGTCGCGGCACTCCACGTCGACCAGGTCGCTGAGCCCGCGCGCCTTCACCTCCTGTCGTACGTACGCCGCTTGCTCGGCCGCGAGGGTGACGGCGGTGACGCGGGCGCCGTACCGCTCAGCGGCGTGCAGGGTCAACGAGCCCCAGCCGCAGCCGATGTCGAGCAGCCGGGCCTCGGGCCCGAGCCCCAACCGCGTGCAGATCAGGTCGAGTTTGTCGCGCTGCGCGTCGGCGGACGTGTAGTCGGGGGCGTCGCTGGTCCACCAACCGCAGGAGTACGCCATCGTCTCGTCGAGCAGCAGCGCGTAGAAGTCGTTCGACAGGTCGTAGTGGTGGTGGATCGCCGCCCGGTCGCGGTCCTTGCTGTGCAGGCGTCCGCTCAGCCGCGCCGGCGCCCCCGGCGGCGCGGGGCGCGGCCCGATCGCGCCGATCCGTACCGCCGCCGCCAGCGCGCGTGCCCGGTCGGCCGCCGACAGCCGGGCGGGCCGCAGCTTCTGCTGCCGGATGGCCGCCCACACCGTGCGCAGCGCCTCCCCGACATCGCCCTCGACGTCGATCTCCCCGGCCACGTACGCCTCCGCGAGGCCCAGCTCGCCGGGCTGCCAGACCAGCCGCCGCAGCGCCCGCCGCCGCCGTACGACCACCAGCGGTCCGTCGCCCGAGCCCAGCTCGCTCCCGTCCCACAGCCGCACCCGCAGCGGCGGTTCCCCGCCGAGCGCCTGGTCCAGGTGGGGGCGCAGCCGGTCGGCCGCGGTGGGTGTCACGGAGGGCATGGACGCGCTCGCTTTCCGCGGTGCCGCCCGGTGAGGCGGCGGCTCCGCTGTGCTGTTCCGGGCTGTGCCGGGCTGTTCCGGTCGGGGCTCTCACCCTGTATTCGGCGCGGTACGGCGTACGGATTGGCGCGGGTGCCGTCCGTCTGCCGGGGGCTGTCGCACGGCTGTCGTACGGATGTCGCGCGGCGGCGTGCGGGCCTCGGCGGGATTGTCGTTCCCCTCGGATACGTTGCCGCCATGGCTGAATTCGTACTGGTCGCGGGGGCGTGGCTCGGCGCGTGGGCGTGGGACGAGGTGGTGCCCGAGCTGCGGGCGGCCGGGCACGGCGTCCATCCGCTGACGCTGTCGGGGCTCGCCGAGAAGCGGGGCACCGCGCCGGACGCCGGGCAGCGGACGCATGTCGAGGACATCGTGGCCGAGGTGGAGCGGCTCGATTCGCGGGACGTGGTCCTGGTCGGGCACAGCTACTCGGGGATTCCGGTCGGCCAGGCCGCCGGGCGGATCGGCGACCGGCTGGCCCGTATGGTCCTGGTCGACTCCGAAGTGCCGGTCGAGGGCGGGTCGTTCGCGTCCGGCTGGTGGGAGGGGCAGGCCAGATTCGAGGCGATCCTGGCCGAGGGGGACGGCTTCTGGCCGCCGCCCGCCGCCGGGGAGTTCGAGGGCCAGGGCCTGACCGACGAGCAGGTCGCCCGGCTCGTCGCGGGCGCGACCCCGCATCCGGCTGCCTCGCTCACCGAGCCCGCCGCGCTGTCCCGCCCGCTCGCCGACCTCCCGACGACGTATATCAAGTGCCTTCTGGACGGCCCGGAGCCGAACAGCGACGTGGCCGCGCTCCTGGACGGCAAGCGGTGGCGGCTGGTGGAGATGAACACGGGGCACTGGCCGATGTTCTCCGAGCCGCGCCAGCTCGCCGCGATCCTGGGGGCCGAGACCGCCCCCTGATCCCTGCCGGGCGCGCGTGGGCCTCGGGCCCGCGCGGGTGTCGGGCCCACTCGCTGCGGGTCCGTCCTACGTCTGCGGCACCATCACGTCCGCCGGGATACGGCGGCGGACGTCCGCGAGCAGATTCCGCATCGCCATGCGGAAGACCTCGGCCTGGTGCTCGCCGAGGAACGAGGTGTGCCCGAAGACCTCCAGGACCACCTGCCCGTGCAGGCGGCCCCACGCCTCCATGAGGAGAGCGACCGCCGGCGGGGGCAGCTCTCCCGGGCCCTCCGGCGGCAGCCGGTCCAGGTGCGCCAGGAGCCGGGGCGAGAGCGCGGGGACGTCGGCCGCCGCGAGCTGCGCGGTGCTGAAGCCGTCGAACAGTTCGCGCTGGAAGAGCACGCTCATCCGGCGGTTGGCCTGGGTGGTGATGCCGTCGTGCGGGGCCGCGTACCCCCGCAGCGGTGTCCCGTAGAGGAGTTGGTACCGCTCGGGGTGGGCGATGGCCCAGTGGCGGTAGCCCTCGGCCGCGACCACCAGGCGCGGCAGATCCGGCCAGTCCGCCGCCGCTCGGTCGAGCGCGGCACGTACGGCGGCGGTCAGGTCGTCGTACGCCTTGGTGACGAGCACGGTGACGAGGGCGTCCCGGCTCGGGAAGTAGTGGTAGAGCGCCTGCACGGTCATGCCCAGGCCGCGGGCTATCGCGCGCATCGACAGGCCCTCGGGGCCGTTCTCCCCGATCAGGTGTTCGGCGGCGTCCAGGATCTCCTGCGTCGCTGCCGCGCGCCGCCGTTCACGCAGAGAGGGCGCGGCGGGCGGTGGCGGGGGCGTTGCTGCTGTCGGCGGTATTCGCGGTGCCGGCGGTGTCGTCCGTGGTGTCGGCTGTGTTGTCGGCGTGGAGACGTCCGGTGGCGCTGGCGGGTGTTCCTCGGCGGGCATGCGCCCACACTACGACGGCTTCCTTGGCGTGTATCCGGAATTTGAACACTGTCAGGTAAATCTCGCACTGCCAAAGTCTGTTGTGTGCTGTCTACGTTCGTCACGGCGACGTCACTCCCGTCGCATCCGCCGCACGGCGCGACTCCGCGGGCCCCGCACACCCGCGACTGCGCCGGTACGCGCGTCCAGAAGGCCCGCAAGTCCGCAGAGGAGATCTCGCGTGTTCGAACGCATAGCCGAACTGGCGATCCGCCGGTCCCGGCTGGTACTCATCGTCGCCATCGTGGCGACGGCCGTCATGGGTGCCGTGGGTGCTGGCGCCTTCACCAAGCTACTGGGCGGCGGCTTCGACGATCCAGCTTCCCAGTCCACCCGGGCACGCGACCTCATCGACAAGAGATTCGGCGGCGAGACGAATCTGGTGCTGCTCGTCCGCACCGCGGACGGCCGTATCGCCGACGGCCGCGTGGACGCCCCGGCGGCCGAGCGGAACGGGCGGGCCCTGGTCGCCGAGCTGAAGAGCGAGAAGACGCTGGCGAACGTCGTCTCGTACTGGGACACGCGGAGCACCGAACTGCGGTCCAAGGACGGCCGCGAGGCCATGGTGCTCGCCCACGTCAAGGGCGACCCGACGCAGCAGCAGAAGAACGCCGAGAAGCTTCTCGACCACTTCGGCGGTACGTACAAGGACGCGCTCACGGTCCGGGCCGGCGGTGTGGCCGCCGTCGGCAACGACATGGCGACGCAGGTCGTCAAGGACCTCGAACTGGCCGAGCTGATCGCGATCCCGCTGACCCTCGTCCTGCTGCTGTTCGTCTTCGGCAGCGCGGTGGCCGCCCTGCTGCCGCTGGCCATCGCGGTCATCGCCATCCTCGGCTCGTTCGCCGAGCTGTCCCTGCTCGCGGACGTCACCAGCGTCTCGAACACGGCGACCAATCTCACCACGGCCCTCGGCCTCGGACTGGGCATCGACTACGGCCTGTTGATGATCAGCCGGTTCAGGGAGCAGCTCGCGACAGGCGCGAGCGTGGACGACGCCGTCCGCCGGACCGTCCACACCGCGGGCCGCACCGTCGCGTTCTCCGCGGCGACCGTGGCCGCCGCGCTCGCCGCGCTCCTGGTCTTCCCGCAGTACTTCCTGCGCTCGTTCGGCTTCGCGGGCGTCGGGGTCGTCGCCATCGCGGCCGTCAGCGCGCTGTTCGTCATGCCGCCGCTGCTCGTCGTCCTGGGCCACCGGGTCAACAGCGGGCGGATGCCCTGGATGAAGGCCGCGAGCGCCGCGAACGACACGAAGGCCGTCAATTCCGCGAGCGCCGCGAGCGCCACGACTTCCGCCGACTCCACCGCCCGCGTCTCCGTGTGGGCGCGGCTGGCCCGTACCTCCATGCGGCGGCCCGCGCTCACCGCGCTGCCCGTGCTCGTGGTCCTGCTGGCGGCGGCGAGCCCCCTGCTGGGCATCGTCTTCGGCACCCCGGACGAGCGCGTGCTGCCCAAGGACGCCGAGAGCCGCCAGGTCTCCGCGACGCTCAGGAGCGACTTCACCGGCAGCGACGACTCCGCCCTCCAGATCGTCTTCGGCCAGGCCGTGGACAAGGGCCCCCTGGGGTCGTACGCGCAGCGGCTGTCGCAGCTCAAGGGTGTCGTACGGGTCGAGACCAGCACCGGGACCTACGCCGACGGGCAGGCTTCCGCCGCCGGGCCGGGCAGCGCCAACCTCGGCCGCCCCGACGGGCAGCGGATCAGCGTGACCAGCTCCCTGACGCCGAGGTCGGACGCGGCCCAGGACCTGGTCGGCGCGGTACGGGACCTCGCGCCGCCCGCCGGAACGCACCCGCTGGTCGGCGGCACCGACGCCGAACTGGTCGACACCAGGCACTCCATCGGCGGCCAACTCCCGCTCGCCATCGGCCTGGTCGTCCTCACCACCTTCATCCTGCTCTTCCTGTTCACCGGCAGCCTCGTGCAGCCGCTGCGCGCCCTGCTGCTCAACGCGATCACCCTGGTGGCGACCCTCGGCGTCATGACGTGGATCTTCCAGGACGGCCATCTCTCCTCCCTGCTCGGCTTCACCGCGCAGCCGATGGAGATGTCGATGACCGTGCTGATGTTCTGCATCGTCTTCGGACTCTCGATGGACTACGAGGTCTTCGTCACCAGCCGGATCAAGGAACTCCACGACCAGGGCGAGGACACCGAGTCGGCCGTCGTCAACGGCCTCGGGCACACCGGGCGCATCGTCACCGCGGCGGCCTGCCTGCTGGCCGTGAGCTTCTTCGCCTTCGGCACGGCCAAGCTCAGCTTCATGCAGATGTTCGGCCTCGGCAGCGGACTGGCCATCCTCATCGACGCCGTGGCCATCCGCGGTGTCCTCGTCCCCGCCGCGATGCGCCTGCTCGGCGGATCGGCCTGGTACGCGCCGGGCTTCCTGCGCAGATTCCACGACCGCTTCGGGCTCAGCGAGGGCGAGCCGGCCTCCGGTCCCGACCTGGACCGCGAACCGGTCGCCTCGCAGAGGTGATCGAGCGGACCCCGCGGCCCCGGCGCGTGTGACGGCCTCCGCCCTCCCCGGGCGGGGGCCGTGGCGCGTGCCCGACCCCGTCCGCCGCCGCCCCCCACCCGGCGGATCTGTGTGCGATGCCTTGACGCCCCCGCCGTTCCGCCCGACACTCCATTCGCACGCAGCTCTGAGAGCGCTCTCAGGATTCCCGACATGTCATGCCCGCATCACGCATATCGAGTACGGCACCACGGGCGGCGGGTCGCGCACGAGCAGGACGGACCACGCACGACGGACCACGTACCACGGACCACGGCTCACGCTCAGCGTCCCGCCCCCACGGCAGCTGTCCCCCCACGACCGAAAGGCAGCACCTGCCCATGACGACATCCCCTCCATCGGCCGCCCGCCGCTTCGTCAGCGGACGTCCCACGGCCGTGCTCAGCGCCCTGCTCCTCCTCGTGACCGGCATCACCGGCCTTGTGCTGTCCGGCGGTTCGGCGTCGGCGGCCGTTCCCGGACCCGCGGCGGGGTGGACGACCGTGTTCAGCGACGACTTCAACGGGGCGGCGGGCAGCGGCCTCAACCGGTCCAACTGGCTCTACGACATCGGCACGAGCTACCCCGGCGGCGCGGGCAACTGGGGCACCGGCGAGATCGAGACCTCCACCGACTCGACGCAGAACGTGTACCAGGACGGCTCCGGCCACATGGTGATCAAGCCGGTCAAGGACGCCTCGGGGCACTGGACTTCGGGTCGCGTGGAGACGCAGCGCACGGACTTCGCGGCCCCCGCGGGCGGTCAGCTCGAAATCAGCGCCTCGATCCAGCAGCCCAACCCCCAGAGCGGGCTCGGCTATTGGCCCGCCTTCTGGGCGATGGGCGCCGCCGCCCGCCCGGTCAGCGCCACCAACTGGCCCAGCATCGGCGAGATCGACATCATGGAGGACGTCAACGCCCTCAGTAAGCACTCCACCACCTTCCACTGCGGGCAGTGGGCGGGCGAGTGCCACGACCCCGACGGCATCACCAGCGACCTCCAGCCGTGCGCCGGTTGCCAGACCGGCTTCCACAAGTACTCGGCCGTCATCGACCGCACCAACACCTCCGCCGAGCAGCTCCGCTTCTACCTCGACGGCAATCTGACCTACACCGTCAACGAGAACCAGGTCTCCGTCGCCACCTGGCAGGCCGCCGTCGACCACGGCTTCTTCGCCATCTTCGACGTCGCCATCGGCGGCTCGTACCCCAACAAGGTCTGCGGCTGCACCTCCCCGTCCGCCGACATCAGCTCCGGCGCGGGCATGAGCGTCGACTGGTTCGCCGTGTACCAGACGACCGGCGGCAGCAGCGGCACGGTCGGCGGCACGAACAACGGCGGTACGTCGTCCGGTACGAGCACGGGTACGAGCTCCGGGACGAGTTCCGGCACCAGTTCCGGTACGAGTTCCGGTACGAGTTCCGGCACCAGCTCCGGTTCGAGCGCGGGCAGCACGGGCGGCAGCACCACCACGCCCGACTACACCGCCGGTGTCACCTCCACCAGTTCCACGCAGGCCCGCATCTCCTTCACCCCGACCACCCCGGCCGCCTACGTCGACGTCCACTACCTCGTCAACGGCGCGGGTCAGCAGAATTTCCGCATGACCAACTCCTCCGGCACCTGGACCCAGACCGTCAACGGCCTCTCCACCGGCAGCGTTCTCACGTACTGGTTCACGTACGAGAAGAACGGCCCCCAGTACGACTCCCCGCACTACACGTTCACCCAGGGGTCCTGACCCTCGGCCCGCGTGCCTGCTTCGGCGGGGCCTGCTTCGGCGGGGCCGCCCGGACACCGTGTCCGCGCGGCCCCGCCGGCGTTCGCGGGCGAGGTGCGCCAGGCGAATATGCCAGGTCAAGGAGTGGTTGACGCGCATAGACAAGGTCGGGCAGTCTCATGAGTCCGTGAACCCCCCATGGGAGGCGTGATGTTGAGACGGTACGTCCGTGCATTACTCGCTATTGTCATGTTTGCGTCAGCTATCCTCGTCGGAACCGCCGTGACGGCGGGCAGCGCCCATGCGGCCGGCTGCTACTCCTGGGGCCGCACCCTCAGCCAGGGCGCGAGCGGTGAGGACGTCCGCCAGCTCCAGATCCGGATCGCCGGATACCCCGGCTACGGCGCGGTGCTGGCGACCGACGGCCAGTTCGGGCCGGCGACCAAGTCCGCCGTCGTGCGTTTCCAGCAGGCGTACGGCCTCACGGCGGACGGCATCGCCGGGCCGCAGACCTTCGCGAAGATCGGCGCGCTCCAGGACACCGACTGCACCCCGATCCACTTCACCTTCGGCGAGATGAACCGCTGCAACACCACCTGGGCGGGCGGCGCGGTCAGTGCGGCCACCGCCCGTGACAACGCCCTGCGGCTCATGTGGAAGCTGGAGGCGCTGCGCCACGCGCTGGGCGACCAGCCGCTCAACACGAGCAGCGGCTTCCGCTCAGCGTCGTGCAACAGCGCCGTCGGCGGGGCCGCGAACAGCAACCACATGTACGGCCGTGCCGTCGACCTGATCGGCTCGCCGAGCTACTGCCGCATCGTGCAGGAGGCCCGCTACCACGGCTTCAACGAGATCCTCGGCCCCGGCTACCCGGGCCACAGCACCCACGCCCACCTAGGCGACCAGAGCTCCCGCTACTGGAGCGCCTCCTCCTGCGGAATCTGACCCCCGCGCCCCGTGGCCGACGCTCCCCCTCCGCCTCGGCCACGGGGTTCCGCACCGCCCGGATCCGGCGGCGGCGTTCCGGGCCGAGCAGGAGCGCGAACTCTCCGAGGACGACCACGGGTTCGGGACGATGACGAAGAGGGGCCGTTCACGGGCCCCTTGGCCGACGCGGAGGTCCGCGCCTGGTGCCCCGGCGGCCGTCCCACCGAGGCCGAGTGGACCGCCGCGGTGTCGGACCGCGGCGACCTCTACCCCGACCGCGCGGCGGGCAACCGCACCGTCCTCTACGACGCCGACGGCCGGCCGGTCTCGATCGGCTACTGGGGCGTCACGGCGGACTGACCGCGGCGAGCCGCGGCGGGGCGGGGCGGGAGCCGGGCCGGGGCAGGCTCGGGCAGGACGGCTTCATCCGGGCAGGACGGCCTATCCGGGCCTCCGGACGGAGAACTCGTTGCCGTCGGGGTCGAGGAGCAGGACGTGGGCTCCGCCGTCGGTCTCCGCGGCCTCGGGGCGCGTGGCGCCCAGGGCGAGGAGGCGGTCGACCTCGGCGGAGCGGTCGGCGCCGGCGGGGAGGGCCAGTTCGAAGAAGAGGCGGTTGGTGCCGGTCTTGGGGGCGACGGGCGGCCCGCCCCAGGTGATCTTCGTACCGCCCTCGGGGGACTGGATCGCGGTCTCCTCGTCCTGGTCCCAGACCAGGGGCCACCGCAGGGCCTCGCTCCAGAAGTAGCCGACCTCGCGGGTGCCGTCGCAGGCCAGGGCGCCGATGACGCCGGTGTCGGCGAGGAATGTGTTGCCGGGCTCGATGACGCAGAATTCGTTGCCGTCAGGATCGGCGAGCACGACGTGCCCCTCTTCGGGGAGTTGGCCGATGTCGATGTGCTGTCCGCCCAGTTCCAGCGCCCTGGCCACCGTCTGCCGCTGGTCCTCGGCGGAGGCGCTCGTCAGGTCGAAGTGTGCTTGATTCTGGCGGGACTTGGGCTCCTGGCTCGGCAGGAAGCGGATACGGAAGCCGCCGGTCGCCCCGTCCGCGGCGGGCGGCACGATCGCGACACCGCCCTGCGCGTCCGCTTCCTCACCGGGGGTCACCTCCCAGCCCAGCACCCCGGACCAGAATTTCGCCAGCCCCGTCGGCCGCGTCGCGTTGAAGCAGATCGCGAACAGTTCACTGCTCATACCCCGTACCTCTCCGATCCCTCGACGTCCGAGCCGCACCCTAGACACGCCCGTCCGGCCCCCGCACCCGAGTTTCCGCCTCGGGCGGCGACGCCGGGCCCCGGCCCGAAGGACCCCCACCGGCCCACCGACGCGTCAGAAACTCAGATGCTCGTGCAGCATCTTCCACGCCCCGTCCCGCTTCACGATCACGTTCGTGCCCCGCCCCTCCCCTGACCGGGGCTGCACCACGCGTGCGATGTCGTGGCTGTTGTTGGCCTGCTCATACCGCGCCATGAACGCCGTGAGCTCGGCTGCGGGATCCGACACGCGCCGGGCTCAGGCGCTCGGGTGGGCGGTGGCAGCGGTGTCGGCGGCGGTGTGCGCGTCGGCGTCGGCCTCGGCGTCGGCGTCGGCGTCGGCGAGGAGGATCGCGGCGACGGCGTCCGGGGCCTCGTGCATGGCGTCGTGGCCGGTCGGGAGGTCGTGGACCCGCCAGGCGGGGTCGGCCTGGAGGCGGGCGCGGAGGCCGGCGAAGGGCGTCCGGTTCTCCCAGCCCGAGCAGTAGACGAACTCGCGGCGGGGGACGCGGGCGACCGCGCCGGTCAGCCGGACCGTCTGGAGGAAGGCGGCGAGGGGATGGGGGCGGCGGCGGGGATCGCCGCCGTCCGGCGGCCGGACGGAGTAGCCGGTGGCCGCGGCACCGGCGGCGAACACCTCCCGGAAGTGGTCGTTCGTCGACGACCAGCACGAATCACCGTCGCGCGGTACGTAGGCGTCGAGGTGCACCAGCCGGGAGATCCGGCCCTCCGCGCGGTCGGCCGCGGCGGCGACCACCATCCCGGCGTAGCTGTGGCCGACCAGCGTCGCGCCGGTGACGCTGTGGCGGTCCAGGCACCGCAGCACGTCGTCGGCGTGCGTGTCGAGACCGGCGGTCGCGACCGTCGCGCTGTCGTCGTCCGGCCGCAGACCGGTCAGGGTCAGGGCGTGCACGGTGTGCCCGGCGCGCTCCAGCAGCGGGACCACCGCCTCGAACGACCAGGAGCCCTTCCACGCGCCGGGTACGAGGACGAACGTCGCCATGTGCTTCTCCTTCTCCGGGTGACACGCGGCCCGGTCGGGCGCTCGGCGCGCCGCGGGACCACTGCGTACAGAGCCAGTCTCACGGGGGCAGGCGGTGGCGTGGTACCGCTACGATGCCAAGTCATGCCCGTTCGCTGCCAACCTCGCCCGGCCGCCGGTGTGACGTCCCATGTGTGGCCGTCCGGCGGGCGCCACCTCTGGCCGTCCGGCGAGGCGAGCGAGGTGCGGTCGCACCCACGCGGGCACCTGGTGTACGCGGCCAGCGGCGTCCTGGCGGTCCACACCGAGCGCGGCACCTCGATCGTGCCCGCCGACCGGGTCGCCTGGACCCCGGCGGGGTTCACGCACCACCACCGCGCTCACGGCGTCACCGACATGCGGATCGTCTTCCTCACGCCGTCCCTCGCCCGGCTCCTGCCCGGCCACCCCGCCGTGTTCCTCGCCTCCGGCCTCGCCCGCGAGGTCCTGCTCGCCCTGACCGGACCCCGCGCGCACGACGCCGACGTGCCCGCGCACAGCCCCGCCGCGCGCGCCCGCCTCCTGCGCGTCCTCGTCGACGACCTCCAGGAAGCGCACGAACAGCCCCTGCACCTGCCGGAGCCCGCGGACGACCGGCTGCGAGCCGTCGCCCGGATCCTCTACGAGAACCCGGCGGACAACTCCACGCTGGCCGAACTCGGCAGGACGATCGGCGCCAGCCCCCGCACCCTCAGCCGGCTCTTCCACGACGAACTCGCCATGACCTTCTACGAGTGGCGCACCCAACTGCGCATCCACCATGCCCTCGTGCTCCTCGCCGACGGCCACGACACCCTCCGCACCGCCGCCGCCTGCGGATGGGCCAACCCCAGCGGCTTCATCGCCGCCTTCACCGCCGTCCTCGGCACCACCCCCGGCCGCTACCGGTCCAACCGCCCCGCCCCCAGGCCGCCTTCGGCGTCGTGAAGCGGAGACTCGTCATCGAGACCAAGGTCGTCGCCACGGCTCGATTCCGGCCCCGGCTCGTCACTCAGGCCCGGCGTCGCGCCCACGGCGGCATCGCCGTGGCCCCCGCTGTCGCGCCTGCGGCTGTCAGGGCTTGATGACGACGGAGCGCACGATCTTGTCGGCGAAGGTCTGCCGCTTTTCGTCCCACAGCGGCCACAGATAGCCGAGCCCGCAGCAGACGGCGTCGAGGATGTGCAGGAGCCAGCGGCCGAAGGCCCTCCCGACGCCGAGGACTTGCCCGTCGGCCTCGCGTAGGAGGTGGATGCCGACCGCCTTCTTTCCGGGGGTCTGCCCGGTGGTGCCCGCCACGTAGCTCAGGCCGATGGCAATCAGGAGGACGAGAAGCGCGCCCCACTGGGCTGCTGCCGGCGTGCTGCCCAGCGCGTACCAGACGATGCGTTCGGGCACGTACACGATGATGCCGTCGATCAGTGCCGCCGCTACCCGTCGGCCCCACGACGCCAGTGGCGGCATCCCGCCCACCGGCACCTGCCCGTACACAGTCTGATCCGTAGGCCCCCCACGGGGATATTCCGGCAACTCATTTCCCGAGCCCGGTTGTTGCGGCGCAAGCACCCCGTCCACGCCCGTTCCGCCGCTACTTCCACCGCCAGGCTGAGACGCCCCTCTGTCATCCACGGCGTGGAGTAAAGCAGATTATGCCCACGAGTGATCGCCCCCTCCGCATGGAAGGACTCCCTCCGGATATGCCCGTGGTCTCCATCGTCCGCCCACCCGCCAGAAGACCCCTTTATGCACCCTTGACCTGAGCATGTACATCACATGTAAGATCTGCGAACTTGTGAGAATTCTGTGGCTCCGGGTGGGGACTTTGGGGCTGGGGCGGGGGAGAGCTCTGTGGTGGGCAGACATGCGCGCAGGTCGTTGATTGCTGCCGTGGCGGCGGTAATGGTGACGGGCGGCCTCGCGCCCTTGGGTGCGGGCGGGCAGGCGTTCGCCGCTCCTCCTTCGCAGACAGCGGAGAAGTCCCCGCAGGGAAAGGCCGCTTCGGCCCTCACCGAGGACGCCGCGAAGGCACAGGCCGCGTCGTCCGGGGCAGATGTGGAGATCACGTCGCTGCGGTCGGAGTCGAGCGAGACGTACGCCACGGCCGATGGCCAGTTCGAGGTGGTGGAGCATGTCCGGCCGGTGCGTGCCCGGATTCGCGGCGGGTGGCAGCCGGTTGACAACACTCTGACCGCGACGGCGCAGGGAACAGTAGTCCCGAATGCGACGACCGTGGGGATCACCTTCTCCGGCGGCGGCAGTAGCCCGTTGGTGTCGCTGGACAACGCGGGCAAGAAGCTGACCTACACGTGGCCCGCACCGCTTCCCGCGCCGGTACTCGACGGGGACACGGCCACGTACAAGAACGTTTTCCCTGACGTCGATCTGCAGATGCGTGCCGATGTGGACGGCTTCCACCAGGTGCTGGTCGTGCGCACGGCCGAAGCCGCGAAGAACCCGGCGCTCACTCAACTCAAGCTGGGAGTGCAGGGGCAGGGGCTGCGCCTGGCCGAATCGGTCGGCGGTGGCCTGGAGGTTACCGACGAGGCGGGCGGAGGTGTCGCATTCGAGGCCCCCCAGCCGCTGATGTGGGACTCGGCGAGCCCGACGGGCACGCAGACGGCCACCAAGACCGCAGGAGGCCGGGCGGCTTCTGCCGATGAGACGGCGGGGGCAGCCGACGATCTCGGTCCCGGAGACGCCTCGAACATCGCCCCGATCGATGTCGAGGTGTCCGCTGACGGGAGCGAACTGCATCTGACGCCCGACCAGAACATGCTGGCCGACGCGGGCACCCGCTTCCCGGTGTTCATCGACCCGCAGACGTACACGCCGAAGGCGTCGTCGTGGACGATGGTCTCGCGGTACTGGGCGTCCTCACCGCAGTGGCGGTTCAACGGGGACTCCGACGCGGGTGTCGGCTACTGCGGCTGGGACTACTGCGCCCCGTACGACCTGAAGCGGCTGTTCTACCAGTTCTCCACGTCGAAGTTCATCGGCAAGACGATCGTCAAGGCCACTTTCGTCGGGCATGAGACGCACTCGGCGAGCTGCGACAAACGCGTGGTCGAGCTGTGGCGGACCAAGCCGATCAGCTCGTCGACGACGTGGAACACGCAGCTCGCCAGCGGATTCTGGGCAGACGCACTCGGCACGGCCGATGTCGCCAAGGGCGGCGGTTCGGGATGCCCGGCCGGTGACGTGGAGTTCGAGGCCACGGACGGTGTGAAGTACGCGGTCTCTCACGGCTCTTCCACGGCCACGTTCGGTCTCAAGGCGACGGAAGAGGGGGACAAGTACGCGTGGAAACGGTTCTCCGACGACGCGTTCCTGCGGGTGAAGTACAACAAGCCGCCGACGCAGCTCAAGATGTCGCAGTTGTCGATGAATCCGGGCGGGACGTGCAATCCGCTCGGGAGCTCCACGCGGTTTGTGCCCACGGTCTCGGCGGTGAACGTCACCGACCCCGACGGAGACCACGTCGCCGTTCAGTTCGCGCTTCTGTGGGATGCGAGCAGAGGTACGAACCGGACGACGCACTGGACGTCAGCGTGGACGACGGCCAAGGCCTCGGGCTCCAGTTTCTCGATCGCCCTCCCCTCGACCATCCCGGAGAACCTCACAATCGGGTGGACGGTACGTGTGGCGGACTACGACGAGGAAAATCGGTACAGCTACTCCCCCTGGTCGTACGACGGGGCCGCGACCGCTTGCTACTTCGTCTACGACACCAGCGCACCGGCAAGCCCGACGATCACCTCCGGCGACTACCCGCCGATCAACGTCAACGATCCGCTGGACCCGAGCTATGACGGTGTCGGCCGGTATGGCACCTTCACCATTTCCTCTCCCACCGACAGCAGCACCACGAAGTACTGGTACGGGGTGAACGAAGAGCCGTCATCGGCCAACGTGATCACCACCACCGCGGGCGCGGCCAAGACGATCAAGTTCCGCCCCACGAAATCCGGTGTCAACATCGTCTATGCCTCCACACTCGACTCGTTGGGCAACAAGCGCGCGCCGACGTCGTACATGTTCAAGGTGAAGGCCGGCCAGCCGGCCAGGGCCGCGTGGAAGTTGGACGACCCAGCCGGTGCGACCGCCGCCGAAGGCAGTGGCGGAGAGCGGACGCTCGACATCGCGGGCAACCCCACGCTGGGTGTTCCGGGCGCCGTGGGCAATGCGGTCACGTTCGACGGGATCGACGACTACCTGTACTCCGACATCCCCACGGTGCACACGTCGTACGGGTTCTCGGTCGCCGCGTGGGTGAATCTGTCCACGATGCCGGGCTCCTCGGCGGTGGTGGCCGCGCAACCCGGCAACAACAGCCCCGGGTTCGAGCTGTACTACAACAAGACGACCGACCGCTGGGCGTTCAACCAGTACACGGCCGACACGACTTCAGCGACACCAGTAGAAGCGGCGCAGGCCGCCGGCGGCGGCGTCCATCCGGGTGAGTGGGTTCACCTGGCGGGTGTCTACGACTCGGCGGCCGACCTGATGACCCTCTACGTCAACGGAGTCGCGGCGGGTACGAAGGCGTACGCCACCCCATGGGACGCCCGCCGAGGACTGCAGATCGGCGCGGGCTCCCACGGTGGAAACCCGACCTCGTTCTTCCCCGGGTCCATCGATGACGTACGGATCTACGACAAGCCCCTGGTACAGAACGACGTCACCAGGCTGGCCAACAAGCAGCCGCTGGACACCGGACGCCCAGCCCGAGCGGTCTTCTCCCTCGACGAGGGAGCGACGCAGGACGACGGCGCTGCCACCACGGTGATCAGCGGACACGCAGACGTGCAGGCTGCCACGTACAAGGGCGGGGCGACGCCCGGTCAACCAGGTGTCTACGGCAACGCACTGACGCTCGACGGAGTCGACGACTACGCGGCCACTACGTTCCCGCACGTCAACGCAGTCGACAGTATGTCCGTGGTGGCGTGGGCGAAGCTCTCGGTCAAGCCCGACCACGGCGCGGTCGTCGTGACCCAGGCAGGGTCCTCACGTCCGAGTTTCGAGATCTACTACTCCAACGCACTCGGCTGGACGTTCGGCCAGTTCACCACGGACGCTCCCAGCGCCACACTGGTCCGGGCCGCACAAGGCGACACAACGAAATCCCCGGCCGGTGTGTGGACGCAGTTGGTCGGCACCTACGACGGTATCGCCGATGAGATGCAGTTGTACGTGAACGGCGTCCATGTGACCACCACCAGCTTCGCCACCCCCTTCTACAGCACTGGCGGCGTACAGATCGGTGCGAGTTCCTTCGACCATGTCGGGGGGGACTTCTTCCCCGGACAGATCGATGACGTCCAGCTCTTCGACCGGGCGCTGTCCGGTCCCGAGGTGTCCGACCTGTACCGGTCCAGGCCGATCGTGGCAGGCCGGTGGAAGCTGGACGCCGTCTCGGGCAGCCCCGCTGCCTCTCCCGACGATCTGCCCACAGCAGCGGACCGGCACCCGCTGAATCTGGGTACCGGGGCGAGTATCGACACCAGCGGCTACGTGGGGCCGGGCAGTCTGCTGCTTGACGGTACGAGCAACGGCTACGCCTCCACCACGGCGTCACCGATCCACACCAACACCAGCTTCACCGTCAGTGCCTGGGTCAAAGGACCGCGGCCGACATCGCCACGGACCGTGCTGAGCCAGGCGGGTGTGAAGAACTCCGCCTTCGCCGTGCGCTACGTCCCTGACCCGGACGACCCGAACGCCGGGCGATGGCAGTTGGACATGGCCACCACAGACGACAGCGCCGCGAAACACTCTCTCGCAGAGCACACCAATTTCCAGGACGACGGCTGGAGCAACATCACCGTTGTCTACGACGCCTTCGCTGCGCAGATGCGCCTGTACGTCGACGGCGGACTGCGTCAGTCGGTGTGCGCGGATGACGACGGCGACGGCACGCAGAACGACCCGACGTGTACGACGAAGGTGTCCTGGAACTCCGACGCGCATCCCTTCGACGCGACCAAGGGCCTGCAGATCGGGCGCTCCCTGAACGGCGGCGTCTTCGGCGAGAACTGGTCGGGCGCGATCGACGACGTGTGGGTCTTCCAAGGCGCCGCCAACGACGAGCAGATCGCAATTCTGGCCAATGGAAACGCGATCCCCACCAACCCTGGCCCCTGACCGGCCATGGCGGGGTGGCCGCACCAACTGTGCGGCCACCCCGCAGAGCAGTCCCAGTACCACCCTTTTGACCACGACCTTTCGGCGGACTGCCCCGAACCGGGGCGAGGGGGCATGGCTTGTGCGGCGCAGGACGGATTTCATGATGAAGCGGGCAAGGACAGCGACGACTTCTGCGGGCATGAGACGACGGATTCGCCGCAGGATCGCCGCAGTCGTCTCCGGCGCCCTGATCGCCACCCTGTTGCAAGGGGCGGTCCTCCCTGTGGCGGAAGCCGACGACATGCCGGGGATTCCGGCGTCGGAGAAGGCACTGAGCGGCCACGACGTGAAGATGGCACCCCGCCAGACCAAGGGTGCGCCTGGCATCCCCCAGTGGACGCCGAAACAGAACTGGCCGAAGGCCAGTACCGCGCAGGTGACGCTCCCCGCCCCGGGAAAGACCGCCACCGCCGTCCGCGCCGGAAGCACCGCGGTGGCGCTCACCACCGCGACCGCACAGACCGCCCGGGCGAAGACGGCGAGTAGGCCCCTGGAAGGCGCCGCCACCGTGCGGGTGCTTGACCATCAGGCCGCCCAGCGGGCCGGCGTGGACGGCATGCTCTTCTCTGTCAGCCGCCAGAACGCAGCCCGCGGGAACGCGGTGGGACTGACCGTGGACTACAGCGCCTTCTCCCAGGTCTACGGAGGCGGTTACGCCGCCCGGGTCCGACTGGTGCAGCTCCCGGCCTGCGCGGCCACCACGCCTGAAGAGCCGTCCTGCTCCACGCGTACTCCCGTTCCGGCCCGCAACGACCCGGCTGCCCACAGCCTTACCGCGGCATCGGTAGGCGTGCCTGCCGCGGGCCAGTCGCTGCTGCTCGCCGTGGCCACCGGGACATCGAGCGATCACGGTGACTACAAGGCGACGCCGCTGTCGTCGTCCGCGACGTGGAACGCCAACCTGAACACTGGTGACTTCACCTGGTCCTATCCGATGCCCACACCGGATGTGCCAGGAAAATTCACTCCGACTGTCAAGCTCGCCTACTCCTCCGGCTCTTTGGACGGACGTACGTCCAACTCCAACAATCAGGCGTCCTGGGCCGGCGACGGTTTCAACCTCTGGTCCGGTTCGATCGAGCGCAGTTACAAGCCATGCGCCGACGACAACGTGAAGAACGCCGACGGGAAGGCTCCCGGCGACCTGTGCTGGGCCTATGACAACGCGACGCTCTCCTTCAACGGGCACGCAGGAGAGCTCATCGCAACGGGAACCAACACCTTCCGTCTCAAGGGCGACGACGGCACCAAGGTCGACCGCGTCTACGGTGACACGAACAACGTCCGGGCCAACGGGGCGCGCAACGACGAGTACTGGAAGGTGACGACCACCGACGGTACCCGCTACTACTTCGGCTACAACCGGCTTCCCGGCTGGGCCACCGGCAACGCAGTCACCAACTCGGCCTGGACCGTGCCGGTCTACGGCGACGACTCCGGTGAGCCCTGCAACGCGGCCACGTTCGCCAACTCCTGGTGCCAGCAAGGCTGGCGCTGGAATCTCGACTACGCGGTCGACGTCCACGGCAACGCCATCGCCTACTTCTACAACAAGGAGACCAACACCTACGCCCGCAACCTGAAGCCCGCCGACGAAACCGCGTACGACCGCGGCGGCAGCCTCGACCACATCGAGTACGGGCTACGGGACAGTTCCGTCTACTCCGCCAAGGCACTCGCCCGTGTCGACTTCGCCTCAGCCGAGCGCTGCATCCCCGAAACCGGCGTCACCTGCGACGCGGGCACGATCAACGACAAGTCGTTCTACTGGTACGACACCCCGTGGGACCTGAACTGCGCCGCGGGCGCGGACTGCACGAAGTCCGCGTCCCCCACGTTCTGGACCCGCAAGCGCCTCACCGACGTCACCACCCAAGTCCTCAAGCCGGACAGCAGTGGCTACAACCCCATCGACACCTGGCACCTGGACCAGGGCTGGGGCATGGCCGACATCGACTACCAACTGCTCCTCAAGTCGGTCAAGCACACCGGCAAGTCGGCCACTCCGAACATCTCCCTGCCGCCGGTCACCTTCGGATACGACCAGCGCACCAACCGCCTCAAACAACCCGGCGACGACACGGCACCGTTCATCAAGGAGCGGCTGGCCACAGTCGTCGACGAATCCGGCGGACAACTCGACGTCACCTACTCCGCGGCCACCTGCGACGCTGCCCACCTGCCGACGCCGGCGTCCAACACCACCCGCTGTTTCCCGGTCTACTTCACCAAGCAGGGCGACACGGATCCCACTCTGCAGTGGTTCAACAAATACGTCGTCGACACCGTCGTCCGGACCGACCGCACCAAATCGTCGCCGGACATGGTCACCCGCTACTCCTACCTCGACGGGGCGGCCTGGCACTACGACGACGATGAAGGGCTCACCAAGGAGAAGTACAAGACCTGGTCGACCTGGCGCGGCTACGGCCACGTCCGGGTCCAGACCGGCGGTCAGGACCCGGTCGGTATGAAGACCCAGACCGACCACTACTTCCTGCGAGGCATGGACGGCGACAAGGGCGGCACCAACCCGGTCACCGTCTCCGACGACCACGGCGGCACCATCACCGACAGCGACCCGGTGGCGGGCTTCGAGTACAAGACCGAGCAGTACAGCGCGCCGGGCGGCAAGGTCTTGTCGAAGACCGTCAACACCCCCTGGTTCCACGAGACGGCCAAGCGGGTGCGGGACTGGGGCACGACCACGGCCGACCTCACCGGTACCGCGAACACTCGCACCTGGGCCTCGCTGGACAACGGCGCGGGAACCACCTGGCGGCAGACCTACAAGGTCAACAGCTTCGAGAACACCGCCGGGCGCGTCGTCAAGACCGATGACTTCGGTGACGAAAGCACTCCCGCCGACGATCAGTGCACCCGCGTCACCTATGCGGACAACACCAGCGTGTGGCTGCTCACCGCCGTCGCGCGCAGCGAGACCGTTGCCGTCAACTGCTCCGCCACCCCGAACCGGGCCAAGGACGTTCTCTCCGATGTCCGCACGGCCTACGACGGACTCGACTACGGTGTCGCGCCCACCAAGGGCGACGCCACCCACATGGCATCCCTGAAAAGCCATGACGGCAGCAAAGCTACCTACCTTGAGGCCGGCGCCACATACGACAGCACCTACGGTCGGCCTCTGACCGCGACGGACCTCACCGGTACTGTCACCGCCACCGAAACCACGAGCCCGGTCCGGACCAACCGCACTGACGGTCGGACGATGACCACGGCCTACGCCCCGGCGACAGGCTTTCCGACGACCGTAACCGTGACTTCGCCGCCAGCGGTGCCAGGCACGGCATCGACCTCACAGGCGACGAAGACCACCTACGACACGCTGCGCGGCCTGCCCCTCACAGCGCTGGACACCAATAACAAGCGCACCGACATGACGTACGACGCCCTCGGCCGCAGTCTGAAGGTCTGGCTGCCCGACCGGTCCAAGGCCAACAGCGACATTCCGAACTACCAGTTCGTCTACACCATCACCGACACCAAACCGATCTCGGTCGCCACCAAAACGCTCAAGAGCGACGCCGGGCAGCAGACCTCCTTCGCCCTGTACGACGGGTTCCTGCAGCCGCGGCAGACCCAGGCGCCCGGCCCGAACGGCGGACGTCTGGTGACGGACACGTTCTACGACGAGCGCGGTCAAGTTGTCATGGCCTTCGCCCCGTACTACAACACCAGCGCACCCTCGTCGGAGTTGCTGAAGCTCGATGACGCTCTCGGTGTCGAGACCCAGACCCGCAACACCTACGACGGCCTGGGCCGCGTCGTCCAGACCCAGCAGGTTTCGGGCAACAGCGGCGGCGGTGGCATTCTGGCAACCACCAGCACCACGTACGGCGGCGACCGCGTTACGGTCACGCCGCCGAGGGGAGCCACTCCGACCACCACGGTGGTCGACGCACGCGGCCGAACCACCGACCTGCTCCAGTACCACGCAGCCACCCCCACCGGAGCGGCCGACACGACCCATTACGGCTACACGCCCGCCGGGAAGCTGGAGAAGATCACCGACCCGTCGGGCACTGTCTGGTCCTACGGATACGACCAGCGTGGCAACCAGACCGGTGCGCACGACCCGGACAAGGGTGACACCTCCTCGGTCTTTGACGACCGCAACCAGCTCGTCTCCACCACCGATGCCAACCACCAGACGATCACGCATGTGTACGACGGCCTGGGCCGTGAGACCGAGACCCATGACGGCACCGCGACCGGACCGCTGCTGACCAGGCACGTCTGGGATCCGTCCGACTACAAAGGCCAACTCGCCTCCGCCACCCGCTACGTCGGCGGAGCCACCGGGACCGCGTACACCACCACGTACAACATCTACGACGCCCTCTACCGGCCCAACCGGATCACCACCACTATCCCGTCGGTCACCGGCGAGGAAACACTGGCCGGGTCATACCAGACCAACGTCAAGTACAACGCCAACGGCACACTCCAGTCGACCGGCTACCCCGCGGCCGGCTCCCTGGCCGCCGACGTCCTGGTGCCCACGTACGACGACGTGCTGCGCCTGGTCAAGCTCACCGGAACCGGCGGCACCACATACCTCACCGATGCCGTCTACAGCTTCACCGGCAAGCCGCTCCAGTACACCTACCAAAGCGGCGGCAAGAAGACCCAGGTCACCAACACCTACCAGTGGGGCACACAGCGCCTGGCCAACGCGCGCGTCGACCGCGAGGACGTCCCCGGCACCGACAAGTCCTCCACCTACGGGTACGACGAAGCCGGCAACGTCACCTCGATCAACGACGTCTCGCGCGACGGCACCGACAATCAGTGCTTCACCTACGACTACCTCGGCCGTCTCACCGAGACCTGGGCCCAGACGGCCGCCACCTGCGGCGACCCCAGCGCCGCGCTTCTCGGCGGACCGGCCCCCTACTGGCAGTCGTACACTTACGACCTCAGCGGCAACCGCAAGACCGAAACACTCCACGACCCCAACGGGGTGACGGCCAACGACGTCCACCGCGCCTACATCAATCCGAGCGCGACAGCGGCGCGGCCGCACACTCTCAGCGAAGTCGACACCACCGGAGCGACTGGAACAGCGGCCGACTACTACACCTACGACGCCACAGGGAATACCGCCACCCGCACTGTCGGCGGCGACAAGCAGACCTTGATCTGGGACGCCGAGGGCCATCTCGCCAAGGTCACCGAGGACGACGGAAACGGTGGCACCAAGACCGTCGTCTCCTACGTCTACGACGCAGACGGCAACCGCCTGATCACCCGCACCGCCACCGACACCACCGTCTACCTCGGCTCCACCGAGATCACCCTGACCAAGGGCGCCACCAAGGCCAAGGCCACCCGCTACTACGACCTCGGCGGCGGCACCCAGGCCATCCGCACCGACGACAACAAACTCAGCTTCCTCATCGGCGACCACCTCGGCACTTCCCAACTGGCCATCGCCGCAACCGACCTGGCCATGCAACAGCGCCGTTCCACCCCCTTCGGCGGAGCCCGCGGCACCCCGCCGGCCAACTGGCCCGGCAGCAAGGGCTTCATCGGCGGCACCATCGACCAGGGCACCGGCCTCACCCACCTAGGCGCCCGCGACTACGACCCCGCCACCGGCCGCTTCATCAGCGCCGACCCCCTCCTCGACACCGCCGACCCGCAGCAGATGAACGGCTACAGCTACAGCAACAACAGCCCGGTCACCTACAGCGACCCCACCGGCCTCCGTACCGACTGCGGCAGCAGCAGCCGCGACGGCGCCGCCTGCCCCAAGAACGACCAAAACGGCAACGGCCTGCCCGACAACGGCAAACAAACCGGAAACAGCCCCGCTCCCGTAACGACGAGCGCGGACACGGACCCGTCCTCCTGCGACCAGGACTGCCAGCGTATGAGGGACGCCTACAAGTGCGGTGTCCTCGGCTGCCAGGCAACACACAACCTTGGTGAATGGTGCCAGCACAACGAAGTCCTGTGCTACGCGCTCTCCAAGTCCGAAGGGTTCAACCGCACGATACAGAAAATCTGGGACACCGAGAAGGAAATGCTCGGGATCTCTGGCTTTGAGTCATGCAGAAACGGAGACCTCCTAGCCTGCGCGGAACTCCAGGCGAGCGTCGTATTCCAGAGCAAGCTGAGAGTCCTTGCGGCAGCGCTTCGCGAGGGCAACAAGTACACCGGTGGCACTCTAGGATGCCTGACGAACAGCTTCTCGCCGTCCACCCTCGTGCTCATGAAAGACGGCAAACTCAAGCCGATCAAGGACATCAAGCCCGGCGACGAGGTCGAAGCGGCAGACCCGAAAACCGGAAAACACATCGGCACCCGCCGCGTAACCGCCAGACTCGTCCACCACGACGACGACCTGACCGACGTCACAGTCCAGGCCTCGACCGGCGAGACAAAGACGCTTCACACCACTTCCCGCCACCCCTTCTGGGACGACACCAGCCACACCTGGGTGGAGGCAGGTCAGCTCATACCAGGCCATGTCCTCAACACGGAGGACAACAAGCACACCCGCATCCTCTCTGTCGCCGGCCGGCCCGGCGCCGGCGCGATGTACAACCTCACCATCGAACAGCTCCACACGTACTATGTACTCGCGGGTAAGACTCCGGTGCTCGTTCACAATTCGACACCATGCACTCCCGCCATCGGCCCTCAGCGTCCCACTGGAGTGGGTGACGACTGGGTGGCACGGGCAGCTGATAACGGAAAGGGAAGCGTGTGGCAGAAGCCTGGGTCTACCGGAAATGCTGACACGCTTCGCGTGATGAATCCGACCGGAAGGTACCCGGATGGCTATGTGCGTTTCACCAACAAGTATGGCCAGCCGATCGGGCTCGACGGAAAGCCCGGCTCGAAAGCGGATACGCATATCCCGATGAATCCAGACGGCACTTATCCACTTCCGGTGGGATGGTAGGAATGAACCTGAACCTTCGGGGTCAAGCAGTTACCCGTGTCTGCTTCGACGCGGCTCTCACACTCCTGACCAGTGGGGATTGCGAACTGCGCGTCGAGACCGAGGCGGTTCTTCAAGTCTCGGCCGGGGATCATGTGTCTTTCGATCCAGAATCCCCGGACGTTGCTGCTCCCCATCTCGTCCGGCTGGCCCGTGACGTGATTACTGAGGCTGAGGTGGGAAGAGTCGGGGATCTCGTGATCGAATTCGAAAGCGGCACGACACTGACTGTCCAGCCGGACGAGGAGTATGAGGCTTGGGGGTTTGTCGGGCCTAAGGGGAAGCGAGTGACCTGCATGCCCGGAGGAGAGATTGCGGTGTGGAGTGGTGAGTGATACCAGGCCGTAACCGGAAAACCTGATCTTCGCATCGTGCCTGCATGCAAGAGCAAATATGTGGCCCCGTCGGGAGCGTTCCGACGGGGCCACAGCGGTGCCTGACGGCAGTAGTTGACGGCAACGTCAGCGGACGGGTACTGCGCAAGGCGGTGGGTCGTCGCCGTCGTCGGGCTTGTTGGTGTTCTCTGCGGAGTGGCGGAGGGCGTGGCCGAGGAGGTCGATGGCGTCGCGTTGGAGGCGGAGTCGGACGTGGGCGTAGACGGTGGCGGTGACCCCAAACTGGGGCGTGACCCAACAGCTCCTTGATAACGACGAGTTCCATGCCTTGCTCCAGGAGGAGGATGGCCGTCGAGTGGCGGAGGCCGTGGAAGCGGATGCGGCGGAGTCTGGCCTGGCGGAGCAGGGTGTTGAGGTGCCGGGTGAGGGTGGACCCCTCTACCGGAGCGCCGTCCGGGCGGGTGAAGACATAGCCGCTGTCCTTCCAGCCCGTCCCCCCTGCCTCGCGTTCCTGGAGTTGTCGGTCGCGGTGCTGTTCGAGAGAGCACAGGCACGGCGTCGGTAGTGCGATCCGCCGCTCGGAGCTCTGGGTCTTCGTCGGGAGGGCGGTCAGGCCGTCTGAGTTGGTGCGCTGGAGGGTGCGTCGGATGCTGGCGGTTCCGCCGGCCAGGTCGAGGTCTTCCCAGCGCAGGCCCAGGAGTTCGCCCTTGCGGAGCCCGGTGTGCAGAGCGAGTTCGAGCAGCACCTCCAACCGGTGACCGTTGGCGGCGGCCAGGGATTCGCGGGCCTCGTCGGCGGTGAGAGGTTCGAAGCGGCGAGGCCGTGGCGTGCCCGTACGGACATTGCGGGAGACATTGCGCGGGATCTTCTCCTCCCGTACCGCGTGCTCCAGGGCGGACTTGAGGACGGAGCGCACGTAGGCGAGGGCCAGGGGCGGGAGCCACTTGGAGCAGCACTTTCCGGCAGCGCAGCAGAGGGGCTGGTCGCGGGCGGTATCGAGGCCGCGGGTGCGGCACTGGCAGGTGGTGCGGAGTTGGTTGAGCCAGGTGCGGATGTCCTTGGCGGTGAGCTTGACGAGCTACTTCCGCCCGAGGCCGAGGGTGAGGTAGATCCGGGCAACGGCGGTGTAGCGGGTGTGGGTGTTCTCCCGGAGTTGGTGGACGGCGACAGCATCGAGCCAGTACGTCAGGTACGCAGCCCTGCGCGGACGGGATGGGGAGGCCACGGTTGCTGGCGGCGATCTTCTCGGTGAGCTTGGCCAGGGCCTCTTTGCGGGTAGTGCCGTAGACGCGGATGCGGCGGTGGGTGTCGCCGGGGGCGAGGACGTATCCGGCGGCTTCCCAGCGGTTGTCCCTGCGCTGGTAGACGGTTCCGTCGCCGTTGGCGCGGGTCCGTCGGGAGGCGGGGTGTCGCGGGGTGTGGTCTGGCGGCGTCCTGTTCGAGTCGGGTGCGGATGAAGTCCGTGAGGGCGTGTGCGGGGATGCGGCGGGCGCGGCCGAGGGTGATCGAGTCGAGTTGCCGGGTGCGGAGCAGGTCGTAGACGGCGGAGCGGCCGAGTTGGAGGCGAGCCATGACCTGGGGGATCGTCAGCAGTTCCTGCATCGGACGCACCGCCGGGTGTAGGGCGGAGAAGTCGTGGTCATCAGCAGCCGCCTTCGGCCGCGAAGTGGCGTTGAAGTTCCCTGCGGTGCCAGACGTCAGCGGCGAGGAGGGGGCGCCGGGGCTGTAGCCCGAGCCGAGGTAGCCCCAGTGGCCGAAGACGAGAGTCGTGTCCGCATCGGAATCGGGGAGGCCGGCGTGGGCGCTGGCCTGTTCGGTGCGCCAGGTGCGGCGGGCGTCGCGGCCAGACCTTTCGTCGTCGGGTCGCTGCCCTTGTACTCGCGGAAGGAGGTCGCGTAGCACACGTACTATGTGCTGGCGGGTGAGACGTCGGTCCTCGTTCACAACGACTACGGATGTCGAATCTTTGGGTCCCAGTCGTCTTCCGGCCGGTTGAACGCGCCCAATACTCAGGGCGTCTACATCATCAAGACGAATGATGGAAAGGTGTATGTCGGGTCGGCGACCAAGGCGAACACTATTCACGTCAGAATCCATCGTGCATTTAGTGATCGTAGGCATGCTATCAGTGGTGCCGGATACAGTTCTTCTGACCTCCGAGAGATTGACTGGATTGAGATTCCCGGTGGCAATGATGTGCTGATATGCCAGCATGAGCAGAGTCTGATCGACTACTGCGGAGGTGTTGGTGGAGGGTCGCTCTTGGAACGCGCGGTAGGAATTTGGTATGACACAAAGACCTTCTCGATACTGGCGCGATGAAGCGGCGAAAGAGGCTCGCGCGGTTGCTGAAGGAAAGCTGAGCCCTGATTGCACTTCCTTCGCCGGTGTATATTTAACGGAGAGCGAGGCCGGCGCCGGCGAGTTGGCCGTTCGACATGGCGTGAGTTGCTATGAGGTTACCGATAGGTGGGGACAGCGGTGATTGGAGCCGCCCATTGGATTCCCCGTCAACGGGCCTGAAGTACATTTGGCCCGTGCAGACACTTCGTGTCGTCACGTCTGACGTGAGCTCTGCCATCCGTCGATGTGCCCGTTGCTCGACGACCCCCTCGCGTCGGGCAACGGGCACGTTCGGGATACGGATCAGCGCCCCCGCGTGCCGCCGACCGGTACCCATTCCCCCTGGTGTTCCCCCGGGTGTTCCCGTGGTGCGCCGGCGACGTCCTCCCCGGTCGTCGGCGCGTCCGCCGTGGCCCCCGCCACGATCCGGACTGCCTCCGCGGTCGCCATGAGTCCCCCGTACACCTCATGCCAACCGGTCGTGCCCCCAACGCCCTTGCCCCCCTCGGGCTCGGGCGGGTCGTTCATCGTGCGGTCACTCTCGTTCAGGTATGCCAGCATCCTTTCGTGCGGTGAATCCCCTCGATTCGGTTTCGACACGTGCATCCTCCCTGTCTCCCCCTGTTCTTCGTGTCGGGATTAGATCCCGACTCGGGACCACGGTGAAAGTGATCCGTGGTCCCGAGAAGCAGACCTATTCCGCGCGCCATTCCTCCTCCGGGCCGATGCCTAAGGCCAGTCGGGTGGCCTTCTTCAGGTCCTTGCTGACGGTCGCGGGCGAGACGCCCAGGTGGGCGGCGATCTCGACCCCGCTCAGGCCCCATACATGGGTCAATTCCCATATGGTGTACGGGCGTTCGTGGCCGATCGCGGCTCGTACGGCGGCGAGGAGTTCGATGAACTCCAGTGAGGCCGTGAGATGGTCCGCGGCGGGGCGGCCGGGAACGCCGGGCCACGGGACGCCTTCGGGGAGTTCCCCGGTCGGGTCCTCGTAGCGCGTACCGAGCCGGTTGTAGTGCGACTTGAGCTTGTTGCGGGCGACCACCGTCGCGAAGACGATCACCGGCTTCTCGAAGACGGTGCCCTTGCGGTACTCCAGGATGACGGCGATGCACGCCTCCTGCGTGATGTCCTCGGCGAGGACCGCGTCCCGGGTCAGTCGCCTGACCGCCCTGAGCAGGCGGGGATGTACCTCCTTCAGTTCTGCCTCGATGAGCCCTTCCAGCTCCTCCGACAGCCGTTTCGGCGGCGGTACGGCGCTCGTCGTCATGGCCCCCGAGCCTTGTCCCATGTCCTCCGCTCCATTCGATCTGCGGGTCGCCCCGCGTTGCCGGACATGGAGTAGGACGCGCGAGGCGCCGGATTCTTTCCACCGCCCCCGAAGGGGCTGGGCTTCAAGAATCCGGCGCCTCACACGCCCCTAGAGGCATGGACACACGACATGCGACCGACTCCGCCGACCCGGCCGAAGTCCTCGCCGACTTCGCACCAGGCGCAGCTGTCACGCATCGCCTGTCACGCATCACCGGGACCGCGACGGGTCCCGTATCCGGTCAGGCGGTGACCAGGGTCAGCCCGTAGCGGCTCAGGATCGGGTTGACCGGCTGGAACCAGGTCTGGCCGCCGCTGGTGCAGTTGCCCCAGCCGCCGGAGGTGACGCCCTGGGCCTGGTCGCCGGTGATGAACGAGCCGCCGGAGTCGCCCGGTTCGGCGCAGACGTTGGTGCCGGTCAGGCTGTAGACCGCGCCCTGGGCGTAGTTGACGGTGTCGCCCTGGGACAGGACGGTGCCGCAGTGCCAGTGGGTGGTGGAGCCGGAGCGGCAGATGGAGGAGCCGACCGGGGCGACGTTGGAGCCGCGGACCAGGACGTCGCTGACGGTGCCCCAGCCGAGGACGACCGGGACGGTCCACCAGCCGTTGCCGATGGAGATGTAGGAGTAGTCGTTGCCGGGGAAGGTGGAGCCGACGAAGGTGCCCATCGCCGAGCCGTCCCAGCCGGCCACGGAGCTGCCCGGCGTGCCGCAGTGCCCGGCGCTGACGAAGCCGCCGACCACCGAGAAGCCTATGGAGCAGCGGGTGTTGCCGTTGATGTAGTACGGGTCACCGCCGACGGTCCCGGCCGAGAAGGTGCGGGGCGCGGGGGAGTTGTCGGCCTTGACGGTCAGCAGCCCGGCGGCGCGGGCGGGCGCGAGGAAGGCCGCCACGTCGGCGCGGTTCTCCGCCCCCGCCTGTACGTCGGCGACGACGCGGTTGGTCGTGACGTCGACGCGCCAGCTCCGCACCGCGGCGGGCGCACCGGCCGACGACTTGGCCGCGGTGTCGAGCCCGGCCTTGGCCGAGTCCAGCGCGGCCGCGGTGTGCGCGACCTTCACGGTCGAAGCGCCGGTCGCGCGTACGGCCTCGGTCGCGGCGCTGTCGGTCACCCCCACCACCAGCTTGCCGGAGGCGGCGTCGAACCACTCGCCGCCGAACGCCTTTCCGGCCGCGCGCCGGGCGGTGGGCGCCAGCGTGGTCGCCGTCGCCTCGGCCTTCAGCCGCGCGGTCGCCTGCGTCTGGGTCAGCCCCAGGTCCCGCTGCATGGCGCTCACCAGTCCCGGCGACAACGGCTCCGAGGCCGACGCCGAGGTCACCGGCGCCAGCCCCAACGCCCCTACTCCCAAAGCCACTACGGCGGACAGACACCAGCCCGTACGAGTCATACGTCGCATCGACGCGCTCCTTTGCACCTTCTCGCGAGCGAGAAATCGTGGGGGGACAACACACTCGAACAGCGCCCGGCAGTCCAGCGCGCCTCCACCGCACGAGAGCGCTCTCACCACCGGCCGTCCCCCACCATCAAACGATGTCGAGCACATGTCAACACCGCCTCATGTGTAACACCCGTTTCGTCCATGGATATCCGGAGGTAAAACGTCCGCCATGGCGAGATATCCGAGTCGCAAAGAAGCCGGACCCGCGCGCCGCCGGACCCGGACATGCCGCCGGGGGCGGCCGGCGGCCATGAACGGCCGCCGCCCGCCCCCGGCTTGTGGGGGGAGGAGAAAAGAACGGTGAGAAGGAAGGAGCGGCAGCGGGTGCTACCAGCCCACCGCGATCTCCATCCACTGCGGGTTCTGGAGCGAGGCGTACGCGGCCTGCCCGGCCACGTCGTCGTACGGGAACCCGTAGGCGAGGTGGTTGATCGCGTGGTCGTGCCAGAACTTGGCGTACCAGTTGGCCGGGTCGCCGCCCGTGTAGAACTTGGTCGGGTCCTCCCACTGGCTGGACGGGAGGTTGGCGGTGTGCCGGTTGAGCGCGGCGCACATGCCGGGGTTGCCCGCCAGCGAGCCCGCGCAGCCGAAGATGTTGGACGTGGGCTCGTTGACACCGACCGAATTGGCGTACGCCGTGAAGTAGTTGGCGTTCGCGCCGCCCGCGCGGAAGCTCGGGTCGCTGCCCGGCGCGATGATCCGGTACGGGGCCTGGGTCTGGGCCAGCACCTTGAACTGCTGCGGTACGGCGGCCTGGAACTGCGCGAAGGTCGCCTCCCGGCTCTGGTTGAACAGGTCCTGGCTGTCACCGAGCTGGACGTCCTGGCCGTCGTGCGTGTGCAGCCGGATGGCCAGCGGCAGGCCCCAGGCGTCGACCCGGGTGGTGTTCCCGTTGAAGACGTTGGCGCCGATGGTGAACTCGATGAAGTCGTAGTACTGGCTGTTCGGCGAGCCGAGGTAGAAGTACATCCGGCCCGAGGAGTTCGCCGGCATGTCGAAGTACGGCTGCTCGGCGATCGAGTGGACCGTGCCGTTGAAGCTCCAGTACACCTGGCTGTCCGGGTACTGGCCGTTGGTCCGGTTGAGGATCTTCAGCTCCATCACATTGTGCGCGGCCGGAATGTCGTCCGTCGTGCCCCAGAAGCTGTCACTGGGCGGTGTGGTGGGGGGAGTCGTGGTGCCGCCGCCGGTGGTGTTGACGGTCAGCTCCCACAGCGAGTAGCCGTACGCGGTGGCGCGGGCGGTGCCGTTGACCCGCAGGTAGCGGCCGGTGCCGGTGACGTTGAGCGCCTGGACGCCGCCGGTCCCGGTGGTGGTGGAGTAGATGTTCGTCCAACCGCCGGTACCGCTGTCGGACACCTGGATCTGGAAGCCGGTGGCGTACGCCGCCTCCCAGTTGAGGCCGACCTTGCAGATGGTCTGCGAGGAGCCGAGGTCGACCTGGAGCCACTGCGGGTCGCCGAAGGCGCTGGACCAGCGGGTGCCGGTGTTGCCGTCGACCGCCGCCGAGGCGGGGGTGGTCGCGTTCTCGGTGGAGGACGCGGTGGCCGGGTGGTTCAGCGCGGCGTTGGCCGTGCCGCAGGCGGCGGGCGGCGTCGTACCGCCGTTGCCGTACACCTGGAACTCCCACAGGGAGTAGCCGTACTGGGTGGCGCGGACCGTGCCGTACACCCGGACATAGCGCCCGGAACCGTTTACGGTCAGCGTCTGGTTGCCGCCCGTTCCGGTCGTGGTGGAGTAGATGTCGGTCCAGGTCGTGCCGTTGGCCGACGTCTGGATCTTGAAGGATTTCGCGTACGCCGCCTCCCAGTTGAGGGCGACGGAGGTGATCGTCTGCGAGGAGCCGAGGTCGACCTGGAGCCACTGCGGATCGGCGGCGGCGCTCGACCAGCGGGTGCCGATGTTGCCGTCCACGGCGGCCGACGCGGGGGTGCCCGCGTTCTCCGTCGAGGACGCGGTGGCCGGCTTGCCCTGGGAGAGCAGGGTGTCCGCCGCGCGGGCCGGGGACTGGGTCCAGACGAGCGCCAGGCTCGCCAGCAGGGCCGCGAGGACGGTGAAGATCAGAACCGGCCGGCGCCCGCCGCGCCACGGCCGTTGGCGCACCGACAGGGTAGTGCTGCCTGACATGTGTTCTCCTCAACCGGGTGGGGGTCCGTGATGGAGGCCGGAGGGAGCCGGAGTGCATTGAGAGCGCTCTCCCGGCGAGGTGATGTTTACAAGCGCCGAACAGCCGCGTCAATGAGTTGTTCAATAATGGTCAGTTGGCCCCGTGCCCGATTTCGAGAACCGAACGCGAGCGGACGCCGAACCCGCAGCTCACACCCCGCGCGCCGTCGTTCGCGCCTCGCACTCCCGCGCGGCGCGAAGGAGCGGCCCCGCACACGCCATCCATGCGCGGGACCGCTCCGGCTCGTCACGTCACCGGGCTACCCCAGCGACGCCAGGTGATCGCGCAGCCCGATCCCGTACGCCGTCGGCGTCCCGTCGTACGCCGAGATCAGCGACGGTCCCGAGGAGCAGTCCCAGGTGTTCCAGGTCCACCCCAGGTACGACAGCTTGTGCGCGTCCAGCCAGTTCATGAACTGGTCGATGAAGCCGTGCGAGCAGGTGTTCTCGCCGATCTCACCGGCCACCAGCGGGACCTGCGCCGCGACCGGCGCGACCTGCGAGTCCCAGCAGGCCGCCGAGGAGCAGGTGTTGAAGTTGTAGACGTGGAGCGCGGCGCCCAGATTGCCCGTCGGGTCCGTGGGCTTGTGCGCCAGCCAGCCGGTCAGGTCGTTGGAGTACGCCAGACCGCCCGCCAGGATCACGTTCTGCGCGCCGGTGCCGCGTACGGCGTTGATCATCGACTGCATGCCGGCCACCTGGTAGCCGATCCCCGGGCAGGTGCCGCCGTCCCGCCAGCAGGTCCACGCCTGCTCGGTGGTGGAGGTGGCGCGGTCCGGGTAGGGCTCGTTGAACAGGTCGAAGACCACCGAGGTGTTGTTCTTGAACGCGTTGGCCACGCCGGTCCAGAACGGGATCGCGTACTGCGCGTCCGGCATCGGCTTCTGGCAGGTCGCGTTGACGTCCGAGCAGCCCGCCGAGTTGCCGGTGTACGTGCCGTGGCTCCAGTGCAGCTCCACGATCGGCGTGATGCCGTGCGCGACCAGCCGGTTGACCCAGCCGGTGATCGCCGAGACGTAGTTGGCGCCGCCGTACGCGGCGGGCACGTACGAAAGGCCCTGCCAGCAGTCCTCGTTGAGCGGGACGCGGACCGCCGTGACGTGCCAGCTCTTGATCGCGTCGATCGCCGCGTCGTCCACCGGGCCGTCGAAGACGCCGTAGCCCTGCGCGCACATGAACTCGGTGCCGGAGCGGTTGACGCCGTGCAGCACGACGTTCTTGCCGGTGGAGTCGACGAGCTGGTTGCCGGAGACGTGCAGCTTGGGCGGCGCGGTGTCACCACCGGGCGGAGTCGTCGGCGGTGTGGTCGGCGGCGTTGTCGGGGGTGTCGTGGGCGGGGTCGTCGGGGGAGTGGTCGGGGGCGTGGTGGGCGGCGTCGTGCCGTTCACATTGCACGTGGTCCCGTTGAGTTTGAAGACCGTCGGCGCCGGGTTGGAGCCCGACCAGTTGGCCAGGAATCCGGCGCTCACCGAACCGCCCGTGGCGATCGTCCCGTTGTACGACATCGAGGCGACGCTGACGGTCTTGCCGGACTGGGTCCAGGTGCCGTTCCAGCCCTGGGTGACCTTCTGGCTGCCGGGGAAGTCGAAGCTGAGATTCCAACTGGTCGTCGCGGCGGCGTTGTTGGTGATCACCACATCGCCCTGGAATCCGGCGTCCCACTGGCTGGTCACCGAGTAGGTCACCGAACAGGCGGGGGCGGCACCCGACGCGGTCGCGCCGAGCGCGGCGGGTAGTAGCGCGGCGGCGGTCGCGGCCGTCGTGACGGCCGCGATCCCGAATGCCGCGGTGCGCGTGGGTCGTCGCATGTGCGACTCCTCGTAAGTGGGGGGATCGAGAAGTGGACGCGCTCCCACTGGTCCGCCGCAGACCATAGCGGCAAGTCGGCGAGGGCGGTAGGGGTTCGGTGACGACCGTGTCGACTTCTGTAGCGACTCCCCGGTGATAGCGGCATGAACATGCCGTTCTGCTTCACCTCTTGACAGTGCGCTCACAGCGCCTTGATTGTGGGAGCGCTCCCACTGGTTCAGATGTTTCCATCCCCCCACAGAACCGCGAGGAGGGCTTCTCGCATGCCCAGAGGAAGACCGTTCAGCAAGCGGATCCGCAGGCTGGTGACGGCTTTCGCCGTCGCGCTGTCCCTGCCGCTCGCCCTGACCGTGGCAGGCGGCGGAACCGTCGCCCACGCGGCCACTCTCCAGTGCAGCGTCGACTACTCGGCCAACGACTGGGGTTCGGGCTTCACCGCCAACGCCACCATCACCAACCGCGGTACGGCCGCGATCGACGGCTGGACACTGACGTACGCCTACGCCGGCAACCAGACGCTCCAGAGCGGCTGGAACGGCACCTGGTCGCAGACCGGGAAGAACGTCACCGTCAAATCGCTCGACTGGAACAAGACGATCGCGCCGAACGCCGGTGTGACCACGAGCGCCAACTTCAACTACAGCGGCACGAACGCGGCGCCGACCGCTTTCGCCGTCAACGGCACCGTATGCGGGGGCGCTCACCAGCCACCGCTCACCGTGCTCACCAGCCCGTCGGCCGGGGCCACGTACACCGCCGGCGCCAGCATCCCGCTGGCGGCCACCGCGGTCGCGGCGGACTCGGCGACCGTCAGCAAGGTGGAGTTCTGGAGCGACACCACGCTGCTGGGCACCGACACCACCTCGCCCTACACCTTCACCTGGCCCGCGGTCGCGGCCGGTGACTACTCGGTCTACGCCAAGGCGTACGACAGCCTGGGCGCGTCCGGCGAATCGACCCCGGTGGGCGTGCACGTGGCCGCCGGGCCCTCGATCGTCGCCTCGCCCACGCAGGTCTCGGTCACGCAGGGCGGCACCGGCACCTTCGGTGTCAAGCTGTCCGGCGCGCCGTCGGCCAATGTCACGGTCGCCGTCGCGCGCACCTCGGGGAACACCTCGCTGACCGTGAAGTCCGGCGCCAGCCTGATCTTCACCCCCGCCAACTGGAGCACGGCGCAGACGGTCACCGTCGCCGCCGCGGCCACCGGCAGCGGAGCGGCGACCTTCTCCGCGACCGCCACCGGCTTCGCCAAGGCCGACGTCACGGTGACGGAGGTGACGGGCACCAGCGGCACGTACGACTCCCGCTTCCTGAACCTCTACGGCAAGATCACCGACCCGGCCAACGGCTACTTCTCCCCGCAGGGCATCCCCTACCACTCGGTGGAGACCCTGATCGTGGAGGCGCCGGACTACGGGCACGAGACGACGTCGGAGGCGTACTCGTACCTGATCTGGCTCCAGGCGATGTACGGCCGGATCACCCAGGACTGGAGCAAGTTCAACGGGGCCTGGGCGCTGATGGAGAAGTACATGATCCCCACCTCCGCCGACCAGCCCACGAACAGCTTCTACGACCCGAGCAAGCCCGCCACGTACGCGCCGGAGCACCCGCTGCCCTCGGACTACCCGTCCAAGCTCGACACGAGCGTCCCGGTCGGTCAGGACCCGATCGCGAACGAGCTGAAGTCGGCGTACGGCACGTCCGACATCTACGGCATGCACTGGCTCCAGGACGTGGACAACACCTACGGGTTCGGTGACACGCCCGGCGGCGGCTGCGAGCTGGGCCCGACGGCGGCCGGTCCCTCGTACATCAACACCTTCCAGCGCGGCGCGCAGGAGTCGGTGTGGGAGACGGTGCCGCAGCCGACCTGCGACGCCTTCAAGTACGGCGGCACCAACGGCTATCTGGACCTGTTCACCGGCGACTCGTCGTACGCCAAGCAGTGGAAGTACACCGACGCCCCGGATGCCGACGCGCGCGCGATCCAGGCCGCCTACTGGGCGGACACCTGGGCCAAGGCGCAGGGCAAGGGCGCCGATGTGGCGACCACGGTCGCCAAGGCCGGAAAGATGGGCGACTACCTGCGGTACTCGTTCTTCGACAAGTACTTCAAGAAGATCGGCAACTGCACGAGTCCGTCCTGCCCGGCGGGCACCGGCAAGGACAGCGAGCACTACCTGCTGTCCTGGTACTACGCCTGGGGCGGTTCCAGCGGTACGGGCGGCGGCTGGTCCTGGCGGATCGGTGACGGCGCCTCGCACTTCGGCTACCAGAACCCGCTGGCGGCCTACGCGTTGACCACCGACCCGGCGATGGCCCCCAAGTCGGCCACCGGCAAGCAGGACTGGTCGACCAGCCTCACCCGGCAGTTGGAGTTCTACACCTGGCTCCAGTCCAAGGAGGGCGGCATCGCGGGCGGTGCCACCAATAGCTGGGACGGCGCCTACGCCCAGCCCCCGGCCGGCACGCCGACCTTCTACGGGATGGCGTACGACTGGGAGCCCGTCTACCACGACCCGCCGTCGAACCAGTGGTTCGGCATGCAGGCGTGGTCGATGGAGCGCGTCGCCGAGTACTACCAGCAGACCGGTGACGCCAAGGCCAAGGCGGTGCTCGACAAGTGGGTGACCTGGGCGATCTCCCAGACCACCATCAACCCCGACGGCACCTTCAAGATCCCGTCCGACCTGGCCTGGACCGGCGCTCCCGACACCTGGAACGCCGCCTCGCCGGGTGCCAACGCCAACCTGCACGTCACGGTTACGTCCTACGGCAACGACCTCGGTGTCGCCGCCGCCCTGGCCAAGACCCTGTCGTACTACGGCGCCAAGTCCGGGAACGCCGCCGCCAAGACCACGGCCAAGGCGCTGCTGGACGGCATGTGGAGCAACAACCAGGACGCCCTGGGCATCGCGGTGCCGGAGACCCGTACGGACTTCTCCCGCTTCAACGACCCGGTCTACGTCCCGTCCACCTTCTCCGGCGCCATGCCGAACGGCGACAAGATCAACTCCAGCTCGACCTTCCTGGAGCTGCGTTCCTTCTACAAGAACGACCCCAACTGGTCCAAGATCGCCACCTACCTCGGCGGAGGAGCCGCCCCGACCTTCACCTACCACCGCTTCTGGGCCCAGGCGGACATCGCGCTGGCGATGGGCTCGTACGCGCTGCTCTTCAACGAGTGAGGCGGCGTACGACCACCCCTGATGTGACGTGAGTCACGCGAGAGGCCCGGTCCGCTTCCGCGGGCCGGGCCTCTCGTATGGGGTGAGTGACGGGACTTGAACCCGCGGCCACCTGGACCACAACCAGGTGCTCTACCAACTGAGCTACACCCACCATGTCCGGCGCTTTCAGGCGCCGACCTGAAGAAGTGTACAGGGTGCGGGGGCGTGCTCGCGCATCCCTTTTGGCGAGCTTTCGCGGCCGCTTCCCGCGGCCTTTCCTGGCCGCTCAGCAGGGCCTTCCGGCCGCGCTACTCCGCCGGCAGGACGTGCTTGGCCGCGATGGCCCGCACGGTGTCGGTGTCCGGCCCCGGCTGGGGGACGAAGACCGCCTCGCGGTAGTAGCGCAGCTCCGCGATCGACTCGCGGATGTCGGCCAGCGCCCGGTGGTTGCCGTTCTTCTCCGGGCTGTTGAAGTACGCGCGCGGGTACCAGCGGCGGGCCAGCTCCTTGATCGAGGAGACGTCCACGATCCGGTAGTGCAGGTGCTGCTCCAGGGTCCCCATGTCGCGCGCGAGGAAGCCGCGGTCGGTGGAGACCGAATTCCCGCACAGCGGCGCCTTGCGCGGCTCGGCCACGTGCTCGCGCACGTACCCCAGCACGATCTTCTCGGCCTCTTCGAGCGTGATCCCGCCGGGCAGCTCCTCCAGCAGACCGGAGGAGGTGTGCATCTCCCGCACGATGTCCGGCATGGTCACGAGCGCCTCGTCGGGCGGCCGGATGACCACGTCCACCCCGTCCCCGAGCACATTCAGCTCGGAGTCCGTGACGAGCGCGGCCACCTCGATCAGCGCGTCGTGGGCCAGCGACAGCCCGGTCATCTCACAGTCGATCCACACCATCCGGTCGTTCATACGCCTCACCCTACGGGGCGATCCCGTGAGCCGGGCAGTGCGGCGCCCAGGCTGCGTGGGGCGCGCAGCCGCCCCCGGGACGCGCTCTCGGCCGCCTCGGCCCTGCTGCCGGGCTGCTCGGGCACACGGGCGGCGACATAGGCGTCACTGTCCGTCTTGCCGGGGGCGGCCAGGATCTGGGAGACCGGGCCGCGCCGGGGCGGCGGCAGGTCGGGTGCGGGCGGCGTGCGGTCCGGCTCGTCCTGCGGCCTGCGGGCGCGGTAGGCCGCCCGGTAGGACGCGGGGGAGGAGCCGAGCTGCCGCCGGAAGTGCCCGCGCAGCGCGACGGGCGAGCGGAAGCCGCAGCGGCCCGCCACCTCGTCGACCGAGTAGTCCGACGTCTCCAGCAGCCGCTGCGCCTGGAGCACCCGCTGGGTGATCAGCCACTGCAACGGCGCGCTGCCGGTGAGCGAGCGGAACCGCCGGTCGAACGTCCGACGGCTCATGTACGCGCGCGCGGCCAGCGCCTCGACGTCGAACTGCTCGTGAAGATGCTCCAGCGCCCAGGCGACGACCTCGGCCAGCGGGTCGGCGCCGATCTCCTCGGGTAAAGACCGGTCGAGGTGTCGCTGACCGGTCTGCCAGTCCGCCCGGCGGGGCGGTACGACCAGCCGTCTGGCCAGCGCCGCCGCGGCCTCGCCGCCGTGGTCGGTGCGCACCACGTGCAGGCACAGGTCGATCCCGGCGGCGGTCCCCGCGGAGGTGAGGACGTCGCCGTCGTCCACGAACAGTTCCCTGGGGTCCACGTGCACCGAGGGATACCGTTTGGCGAGCGTGGGCGCGTACATCCAGTGCGTGGTGGCCGGGCGACCGTCCAGCAGCCCGGCGGCGGCCAGCACGAAGGCGCCGGTGCACAGTCCGATGATCCGGGCACCCTCCTCGTGGGCGCGGCGGATCGCGTCCAGCGCCTCGGGCGGCGGTGCCTGGGAGATCGAGCGCCAGGTGGGCACGACGACCGTGCCGGCCCTGGAGAGTGCCTCCAGGCCGTAGGGCGCGGTCAGTTCGAGTCCGCCGGTGGTCCGCAGCGGGCCGTCTTCCCCGGCGCAGACCAGCAGCCGGTAGCGGGGCACGCCCGCGTCCTGCCGGTCTATGCCGAAGACCGAGAGCGGTATGGAGCTCTCGAAGATCGGTCCGCCGCTGAAGAGCAGCACGGCGACGACTTCCGGTCGGCGTCGCGCGGAAAGTTTACGAATGGCGCGAGGCGATGCCGATGGTGCTTGCGACGGACTGTCCGCCGCCGTAACGGAACTGGACTCCTGGCTCATGGAGCTCAAGCCCCCCTCGAATCGACGCGTCGTCCCCTCGGTCCTGCATGTTTTCCCCCATGAGGCCACCCATGATCAAATCTACTGTGTCAGGTGGGGCGTTAGTGACTAGTTCACCATCTGACGCTAAGTCGACAAGACAACGTGGCGTAAAGCATTCGATCACGAAGCGTTTCACTCGCTGAGCCCGCTGGGAAGTACGCCTCCCGCCACACGGGCCACCAAACGCCCCCTCCGCGTCTTTGGGCATCGTAGAACCGCAGGTGGTGGGGGTGTTAATGATCCGGAAGCCCAATCGGCGCGCAGGGAAGAGAAGTTGGCCGAAAAACGTCGTTCGGCGGGCCGGTGTGCGTAAAGGGCGCCGGGTGGTGCGCCCACCGCGTGCGGGGAGCGGTGCGCGGCGCGCGGCCGGCCCGCGCGCCTGCCGGAGCCCGAACACGTCGTTCACGTGCGCCGGAGGTGTCCTGCGCACCGGTCCGAGGTGCCTGCGGCGGGGTTCCGAGGCGTTCCGGAAGAGCCACGGACGGGTGATCCCGATGCGCCCCCACGGTGCGCCGGTGCGCTGAACCGTGCCGCCGGTTGGCGTGATGGCGTTGCACTCTGGGCCCGGCTCCGGCATTCTTCCGGAAACTCCGGGTACCTGCCGGGTACGACAGGGCTGTGGAGCCCCGGCAAGCCTGTGCAGGCGGTCTCCGCGGCCGTACTCTGGAGTCAGTGGGACGGGAAGTGGCGAACTGGCCGAAACCGGCTGGTTCCGGCGGCCCGCCCCGCGCGCACCGTCCTTGTCCGCTGCTCGGCGCGTCAGCGCCGCCCTCGCCGAGAATCCGCATCATGGCCGGTCATGAGTTTCCCGAGCCCGCCGACGGCAGGCCGCTCGCCGAGTCGGCGGCGCTGCCCGAGCAGGCTCCAGCGCTGCGGCACGCCTGCGATCCTGCCTTCCGGCACGGGGTCGTGGTGGGCTTCGACGGTTCCCTCTCCAGCGAGCGCGCCCTGTCCTACGCCATCGGCATGGCCCGCAGGACGCACTCCGCGCTGATCATCGTGCATGTCGCCAACCGGCTTCCGGCCACCGTGTGGGCGGGCTGCGAACCGCCGGTCTTCGTGGACGTGCCCGACCACCGCACCGAAGTCCTCGGCCTCGAACTGGCCTGCGCGGACCACCTCGCCGAGATCTCCTGGGTGTTGGTGGAGCGCGGCGGCGACATCTGCCACGAGTTGGAGGAGGTCGGCCGGGAGTACGAGGCCGACGCCATCGTGGTGGGCGGGACGCACGGCCTGGTCGGCCGGATCTTCGGCTCGGTCGCCGGGCGGCTCGCGCGGCGGGCGCAGCGGCCCGTGGTGGTCATTCCGTAGGGCGCGGAGGGTCGCGGCGGGTCACGGAGGGTCGCGGCGGCTCGCGGAGGGTCGCGGCGGGCGGTCGCACGTTCCGTGCGGGATCGTCCCGTACGGACGTTTACGAAGGCCCCCGCCGGGCTGGCGGGGGCCTTCGCCGTATGCGCGACCGGCGACGAGCCGATCGCTCGGCTACTCGACGGTCACGGACTTCGCCAGGTTACGCGGCTTGTCGATGTCCCGGCCCAGCGCGAGGGCCGTGTGGTACGCGAAGAGCTGGAGCGGGATGCCCATCAGGATCGGGTCCAGCTCGTTCTCGTTCTTCGGTACGACGATGGTGTCGTCGGCCTTCTCCTGCGGCTGGTGCGCGACCGCGAGGATGCGCCCGCTGCGGGCCTTGATCTCCTCGAGGGCCGCCCGGTTCTTCTCCAGCAGGTCGTCGTCCGGCACGATCGCGACCGTCGGCATGGACGGGTCGATCAGGGCCAGCGGCCCGTGCTTCAGCTCCGAGGCCGGGTACGCCTCCGCGTGGATGTACGAGACCTCCTTGAGCTTCAGCGACGCCTCGCGGGCCACCGGGTAGCCGCGTACCCGCCCGATGAACAGCATCGACTTGGCGTCCGCGTACCGCCTGGCCAGCGCCTTGATCTCCGGCTCGGTCTTCAGGATCTCGTCGATCTGGCCGGGCAGCCGGCGCAGGCCCTCGATGATCCGCTTGCCGTCGGCGACCGACAGGTCGCGGATCCGGCCCAGGTGCAGGGCGAGCAGCGCGAAGGCGACCACGGTGTTGGTGAAGCACTTGGTGGACACCACGCAGACCTCGGGCCCGGCGTGCACATAGGTGCCGCCGTCCGCCTCGCGGGCGATGGCCGAGCCGACCACGTTGACCACGCCCAGCACCCGCGCGCCCTTGCGCTTGAGCTCCTGGACGGCGGCCAGCACGTCGTACGTCTCGCCGGACTGGGAGACCGCGACATAGAGGGTGTCGGGGTCGACCACCGGGTTGCGGTAGCGGAATTCCGAGGCGGGCTCGGCGTCCGCGGGGATACGGGCCAGCTCCTCGATCAGTCCGGCGCCGATCTGCCCCGCGTGGTAGCTGGTGCCGCAGCCGAGGATCTTGATCCGGCGCACCCGGCGGGCCTCGCCCGGCTCCAGGTTCAGGCCGCCCAGGTGCACGGTGGAGAACCGGTCGTCGATCCGGCCGCGCAGCACGCGGTCGACCGCCTCCGCCTGCTCGGAGATCTCCTTGTGCATGTACGTGTCGTGGCCGCCCATGTCGTACGACTCGGCCTCCCACTCCACGGTGGTCGGCGTCGCCGTGGTCAGCGAGCCCTCGGTGGTGTACGTGCGGAAGTCGTCGGCCTTGAGGGTGGCCATCTCGCCGTCCTGCAAGGTGACGACCTGGCGGGTGTGGGCGACGAGCGCGGCGACGTCGGAGGCGACGAACATCTCCTTCTCGCCGATGCCGAGGACGACGGGGGAGCCGTTGCGGGCCACGACGATGCGGTCGGCGAAGTCGCGGTGCAGGACGGCGAGGCCGTAGGTGCCCTCGACCGAGCGCAGCGCCTCGCGGACCTTCTCCTCCAGGGTCTCCGCCTGGGCGCGGCCGATCAGGTGGGCCAGCACCTCGGTGTCGGTCTCCGAGGCGAAGGTGACGCCGTCGGCGGAGAGCTTGGCACGCAGCTCGGACGCATTGTCGATGATCCCGTTGTGGACGATCGCGACCTTGTTGTCCCCGTCGAGGTGCGGGTGCGCGTTGTGGTCGCTCGGGGCGCCGTGGGTGGCCCAGCGGGTGTGCGCGATGCCGGTGGTGCCCGCGAAGCGCTTGGGGATGCGGCCTTCCAGCTCGCGCACCCGGCCCTTGGCCTTCACGGTCCTCAGCTCGCCGGACTTTCCGGTGATCACGACGCCCGCGGAGTCGTAACCCCGGTACTCCAGCCGCTGCAACCCTTCGAGGAGCAGCGGTGCCACGTCACGCCTGCCGATGTATCCGACGATTCCGCACATATGGTCGTCCCTCGTCCCTGTGTCTGTCCGTGTTCTGTTCTGTTCTTTTCGGCCCCCGGGTGCCCTGTCCCGGTGGCCGACGGTGCTCGGCCGCTCGGCCGCTCGGCCGCTCAGCCGCTCAGCCGCTCAGCCACTCAGCCGCTCGACCGCATTGTCGGCTCGGTCGCTCGGTCGCTCAGCCGTAGACGATGCGGCGGAGCTGGCGCTGCGAGAGGGCCGAGGGGGCCACCGCGCGGTGCGGCAGCTCCTCGGCGATCCGCTCGAAGATGTCCGCGTTGACCAGGCCCTTGGCCTGGAGTTCGCGGTGTCTCCTGCGGACGAACTCCTCCGTCGTCTCGTCGAAGTACGCCAGCACGTCCAGCACCACCCGGCTCGCCTCGCCGCGGTGCAGCGGCGTGGAGCGCACCAGGTGGTCGATCAGGTCCTCGTAGGACGTCCGGCGTTCGAGCACCCATCGATACTGATGTGATCATCTGCGCTTTGCAAGAATCCTGCCCGATTTCGGGCAGGGAAAGCGGCCAAGGGGGTGAAAATTCGGCCGTTACGGACGAAGACGGCACTGCTGCGGGCGCGGACGGCCCGGTCGGCCCGGTTGGCCCGGTTACGGGTGCGGCCGGTGGGCCGCCAGGGGGTTGGGGAGGGTGCCCGCGAACTGGAGGGCGGCCGACGGGTCGGCGAGGTCGATCATCTGCTGGTTGTCACGGAGCTGGAGCCGGTTGAGGCAGGACAGGGTGAATTCCGGCGCGAAGAGGTCGTACCGCTTGAACCGGTCGGCGAGGTCGGGGTGGGCGGCCTGGTAGTCGGCGACGCACTCGGCGACCGTCCGCCAGAACACCGTTTCGTCCAGGATCTTCCCGGTGTGGAGGATCGCGCTGAGGAAGCGGAAGAAGCAGTCGAAGACATCGGTGAAGACGGCGAGCACCCGCTCGTCCTCCGGGACCTCGGCCCTGATCCGCTCCACCTCGGGCGGCAGCGGCGTCTCCGGGTCCATGATCACGATCTCCTCCGCGATGTCCTTGAACACCGCCCGCCGCACCGTCCCGGTCTCGTCCAACACCAGGATCACGTTCTCGCCGTGCGGCATGAAGGCCAGTCCGTAGGCGTAGAGGCTGTGCAGCACCGGGACGAGATACGCGTCCAGGTAGCGCCGCAGCCAGGTCTCGGCGGGGAGGCCGGAGCGGGCGATGAGGGCGCCCGCGAAGGAGGTGCCCGCGTCGGTGCCGGTGCCGGTGCCGGTGCTTGTGTCCGTACCTGTACCCGTGCCTGTACCCGTACCCGTGCTCGTGTCGGCGTCGGTGTGCAGCAGCGACGCCATCGTGGCCAGGTGGTGGCCCGGCTCCAGGTCCGCGACCGGGCTCTCCCGCCACAGCGCGGCCAGCATCTTCCGGTACGGGGAGCCGTACGCCGTGGCCGCCTCGTACTGCCGGTGGTGATAACCGATCGCCGCCCGCTCGCGGATGATCGAGAAGCGGGCGGCGGTGAAGGTGGGGTCGGCGGCGATCAGCTCGGCGAGCCAGTCGTTGATCGCAGGGGTGGCCGCCATGTACGCGGCGGACAGGCCGCGCATGAAGCCCATGTTGAGGACGGACAGCGCCGTCTTCACATAGTGCCTGGTCGGGACGGTGGTGTTGAAGAACGTACGGACCGACTGCTGCGCCAGATACGCGTCGTCGCCGGGGCCGAGGCAGACCAGGTGCTGCCGGGCGACCTCGCCCGCGAAGGTGACCGAGAGCTTGTTCCACCACTGCCAGGGGTGGACCGGGATCAGCAGATACGCGGCCGGGTCGAGGCCCCGGCCGGTCAGCGCGGCGGCGAAGCGCCGGAGCTGCTCCCGGCCCAGTTCGGCGGTGAGGAAGTCCTCGTAGTCGATGCCCGCGCCCGCGCTGAAGGTGGTGCGGTCGCGGCGCGCGGCCAGCCAGATCAGCCGGACGGGGGAGGCGGCCTCGGGCGCGTACCGCGGGTGGTCGTCCGCGCCGAAGCCGAGCCGGCCGCTGTTGGCGACGAAGCAGGGGTGGCCCTCGGTCATCCCGGTCTCGATGGCCTGGAATCCGGTGCGGGTCAGCTCCGCCGCGCTCACCGGCGCGCGGTCGCGGGCGGCGAGCCTGAAGGCGGCGGCGGAGAGGGTCGCGCTGATCTCCTCCAGGTAGATCGGCAGGACGCTGTCGCTGATGGCGAGGGTGGTGCGCAGTTCGGTGATGAAGTCGAGCGCGTCGAGGGGGAGTTCGGCCTCCTGCCGGTGGCGGGTGACGCTCGCCGGGTCGATCCGCCAGTGGTCGAGGGCCAGGCGGCGGGCGGCGAAACGGTACGTCGTGGCGCCGTCGTCGCTGCGGACGAGGTAGCTGTCGTGGTCCTTCTGACCGTGCCGGGCGTCCGGGGCGTGCTGACGGTCCTGGCCGTGCTGGCCGTGCTGGGCGTCCTGGCTCGCGGGCTCCGGGGTGAGCAGGCGTTCGTGGGCGAATTCGGCGAGGGCCTTGGCCACCAGGTGGCGGGTGGCCCGCTCCCACAGCTCCGGGGTGAGGTGGTCGACGTCGGTCATCGGGTGGCCTCGAAGCGCTCGCGGGTGCAGATGCTCAAGAAGGCGTCCTTCTCCGGCTTCTTGATCCGCTCGATGATCTCGAAGCCGACCGTCTCGTTGAGTACGTGCACCGCCGTGTTGCGGACGTCGGGCTCCACGATCACCCTGCGGGTCGCGGGATCGGCGAAGAGTTCGGCCATCACCGCCCTGATCACCGCGCGGGTGAAGCCGTGCACGGGGGTGTCGCAGGGCGCGACCAGGAAGTGCATGCCGACGTCACCGGGCCGCGCCGGGTAGAGCCCGACGAGTTCGACCCGCGCGGGGTCGTACCGTTCCATCAGGAAGACGGGCCGTCCGTCCTGGAGGCCGAGGAACGCCTCCTCGTACGGGGCCTGCGCGATCTCGGTGTACGCGCGCTCGACGTCGTAACGGCTCGCGTCGCCCATCAGCCAGAAACCGGCTTTCGGGTGCGTCACCCAGGTGTGCAGCAGGTCGGCGTCGGCGAGGGGGTCGACCGGGCGGAAGGTGAAGTCGAGGTCTGTGCCGGTGCTGCCCGCGCTGTGCGCGGTGCTTGCGGTGCTTGCGCCGCTCATGCTGTTCGTGCTGCTCATGCGGTGAACTCCTGGAAGGCGATGGCCTTTTCCACGCGGTAGTGCTCGCGGCCGAGCAGCTCCCGGATGATGCGGGAGTTGCGGTAGGCCGCCATGCCGAGGTCGGGGGAGACGAAGCCGTGCGTGTGCAGTTCGGCGTTCTGCACGTAGATCGCGCGCTCGGTGACGTCGATGGCGTAGTCGCGGGTGACGTCGTAACGGCCCTGCTCGTCCCAGCGGATGCGGTCCCGGACGCGGGCGAGGAATTCCGGCACCTGGTAGCGGTAGCCGGTGGCGAGGACCAGGCCCTCGGTGTCGATCGTGAACTCCCCGCCCTGCTCGCGTTGGCACAGCCCGAGGGTGTACGTGCCGCTGTCGGCGTCGTACCGCGCGCTGTCGAGCGAGGTGTTGGTGAGCAGCCGGGTCGGGACCTTGCCGCGCCGGTTCTTCAGATAGAGCAGGTCGAAGATGTCATTGATCAGCTCCGAATTGATCCCCTTGTAGAGGTTCTTCTGCGAGACGTTGAGCGAGTCGCGGACCGGGGACGGCAGGGAATGGAAGTAGTCGACGTATTCGGGCGACGTCATTTCCAGCGTGAGCTTGGTGTATTCGAGCGGGAAGAAGCGCGGCGAGCGGGTCACCCAGTTCAGCGCGTAACCGTGCGCGTCGATGTCCTGGAGCAGGTCGTGGTAGATCTCGGCGGCGCTCTGCCCGCTGCCGACGATCGTGATGCTGCGCTTGCGCTGGAGGTCGCTCTTGGCCGCCAGATAGCGGGAGTTGTGGATGAGGTCGCCGCCGAGCCCTTCGCAGGCGGCGGGGACGTACGGCGGTGTGCCGGTGCCGAGGACCAGGCGGCGCGTACGGTGCGCCGCGCCGCTCGCGGTCCGTACGACGTAGGTCCCGCCGTGCGTGCCCTCGTGTGTGCCGTCGTACGTTGCGCCGTCCTCGTAGGTCACCTCGGTGACCGTCTGTCCGAAGCGGATCGACGGGATGCGGGCCGCGGCCCAGCGGCAGTAGTCGTTGTACTCCTCGCGCAGCGGATAGAAGCTCTCGCGTATGTAGAAGGAGTACAACCGCCCCGATTCCTTGAGGTAGTTGAGGAAGCTGAAGGGCGAGGTGGGGTCGGCGAGGGTCACCAGGTCCGACATGAACGGCGTCTGGAGGGTGCTGCCCTCCAGGAACATGCCGGAGTGCCAGTCGAAGTCCGGTTTGGCCTCCAGGAAGAGGCCGTTGAGGTCGTCGATCGGCTCGGTCAGGCAGGCCAGGCCCAGATTGAACGGGCCGAGGCCGATCGCGATGAAGTCGAACTCCGGTTCCGGCGCGGCGGGTTCGGATGCCGAGTCCGGGTCACGAGGCGTGGACAAGTGCGTCTCCCAGGTACTGGTCCGCGTGCTCGGCGAGCAGGTCGAGGACGGTGGCGATGTCGGCGGGGGTGGTGCGCGGGTTGAGCAGGGTGAACTTCAGGTAGTGGCTGCCGCGTACCTTCGTGCCCGCCACGACGGCCTCGCCCGAGGCGAACAGCGCCTTGCGGGCGTGCAGGTTGGCGCGGTCGATCAGCGCCGGGCTGGTGACGGCGGCCGGGATCCAGCGGAAGACCAGCGTGGACAGGGTCGGCGGGGCGACCACTTCGAAGCGCGGGTCGGCGTCGAGCAGCTTCCAGCCCTCGGCGGCCAGGTCCACGACCTCGTCGAAGAGCTGGCCGACGCCGTCGGCGCCCATCACGCGCAGCGTCATCCACAGCTTGAGGGCGTCGAACCGCCGTGTGGTCTGGAGCGACTTGTCCACCTGGTTGGGGATGCGCTCGGTGGTAGTGCGGCGCGGGTTGAGGTAGTCCGCGTAGTACGTGGCGTGCCGCAGCGTGGTGCGGTCGCGGACCAGGAGGGCGCTCGAACTGACGGGCTGGAAGAAGGACTTGTGGTAGTCGACGGTCACCGAGTCGGCGCGCTCGATGCCGTCGAGCAGGTGGCGGCGGGTGGGGGAGACCAGCAGGCCGCAGCCATACGCGGCGTCCACGTGCAGCCACACGCCGTGGCGCTCGCACAGGTCGGCGATGGCGGGCAGCGGGTCGATGGAGCCGAAGTCGGTGGTGCCCGCGGTGGCGACGACGGCCATCGGGGTCAGGCCCTCGCGGGCGCAGCGGTCCAACTCGCGGGCGAGCGCGAGGCTCTGCATCCGCTTGTTCTGGTCGCAGGGGACGGAGATGACGGCGTCGGCGCCGAGGCCGAGCAGCTTCGCGGACTTCTGGACGCTGAAGTGGCCGCACTCGGAGGCGAGGATGCGCAGCCGCGAGGAGGCGGCGCCGCGGGTGACGGCTTCCTCACGGGCGAGCAGCAGCGCCTGGAGGTTGGACTGGGTGCCGCCGCTGGTGAAGACGCCGTCGGCCGCCGGGCCGAGGCCCGCGCGCTCGGCCGTCCAGTCGATCATGCGGCGCTCGATGAGGGTAGCGCCGGCGCTCTGGTCCCAGGTGTCGAGGGAGGAGTTGACGGCGCTGAGCACGGCCTCGGCGGCGACGGCCGGTATGACGACCGGGCAGTTGAGGTGCGCGAGGTAGCGGGGGTGGTGGAAGTAGACGGCGTCGCGCAGATAGACCGCTTCGAGTTCGTCCAGCGCGGCGGCGGTGTCGCCGAGCGGCTGGGCGAGGTCGATCGCGTCGATCCGGGGCGCGAGGGCTTCCGGGGTGATACCGGTGAAAGGCCGGTCGGTCGCGGCGAGGGTGGCCGCCACCCGCTCGACTCCCTGGGAGACGGAGCGCAGATAGTGCTCCGTCGTGGCGTCGTTGAGCAGGTGTGAGCGCATGGGCAGACCTCTCGTTGAGCGGCTGAGTTAGGTTAGCCTAACCTAACTCACCGCTTCAACGGTCCTGTGTCCCAGTTGTCTCAGGGATCACTCTTCCCCGCAGGCGGGTGTTCTAGCCCACCAGCCCCAACTCCCGTGCGATCAGCATGCGCTGCACCTCGCTGGTGCCTTCGCCGATCTCCAGGATTTTGGAGTCCCGCCACATACGGGCCACCGGGTATTCGTTCATGAAGCCGTAGCCGCCGTGGATCTGCGTGGCCTCACGGGCGTTGGTGACCGCGATCTCGGAGGAGTAGAGCTTGGCCAGCGCCGCCTCCTTCTTGAACTCGTCGCCGTGCACCAGCCGCGACGCCGCGTCCCGCCACGCCAGCCGCGCCGTGTGGGCCCGCATCTCCATGTCCGCGATCTTGAACTGGATCGCCTGGTTGTCACCGATCGGACGCCCGAAGGCGTGCCGGGTCTTGGCGTACGACAGCGACTCGTCCACACAGCCCTGCGCCAGACCGGTGGACAGGGCCGAGATCGCGATCCGCCCCTCGTCCAGGATGCGCAGGAACTGCGCGTAGCCCCGGCCCTCCTCGCCCAGCAGATTCGCCGCGGGCACCCGGCAGTCGGCGAAGGACAGCTCGCGGGTGTCCGACGCGTTCCACCCGACCTTGCTGTACTTCTTCGACACCGTGAAGCCGGGCGTCCCCGACGGCACGATGATCGAGGAGATCCGCGGCCTGCCGTCGTCCTTGCGGCCGGTCACCGCCGTCACCGTGACCAGCCCGGTGATGTCGGTGCCCGAGTTGGTGATGAAGCACTTGGTGCCGTTGATCACCCACTCGTCGGTCGCCTCGTCCAGCCGCGCGGTGGTACGGGTGCCGCCCGCGTCGGAACCGCACTCCGGCTCCGTCAGCCCGAACGCGCCCAGCATCTCGCCCGAGCAGAGCTTCGGCAGCCAAGTGCGCTTCTGCTCCTCGGTGCCGAACCTGAACACCGGCATCGCGCCCAACGACACCCCGGCCTCCAGGGTGATCGCCACCGAGGAGTCCACGCGGGCCAGCTCCTCCAGCGCGATGCACAGCGCGAAGTAGTCGCCGCCCATCCCGCCGTACTCCTCGGGGAACGGCAGCCCGAACAGGCCCATCCGCCCCATCTCCCGCACGATCTCGTACGGGAACTCCTGCTGCTCGTAGAACTCGCCGATCTTCGGGGCGATCACGTCCTTGGCGAACTCCGCGACCGTGGCGCGCAGTTCCTCGTACTCGGCGGACAGACGGTGGTCGATCGACATGGCTACTGCTCCTGGTGGGTCAGGGCGCGGACGGTACGGGACGGGCTCGGCCGTCCCAGGTGCTCCGCCATCCACACGCTTGTGGCGCTGAGGCGGTCCAGATCGACCCCGGTGCGGATGCCGAGGCCGTGCAGCATCCAGACGAGGTCTTCGGTGGCGAGGTTTCCGGTGGCGCTCTTGGCGTACGGGCAGCCGCCGAGGCCGCCCGCGGAGGCGTCCACGACGGTGACGCCCCGCTGGAGCGCGGCCAGCGTGTTGGACAGCGCCTGGCCGTAGGTGTCGTGGAAGTGCACGGCGAGCTTGTCGACCGGGACGCCGTTGCCGCCGGAGCCGCCGGTCAGTTCGTCCAGCAGCGCCGTGACATGGCCGGGCGTCGCCACCCCGATCGTGTCGCCGAGGCTCAGCTCGGTGCAGCCCAGCTCGTACAGCCGCCGGGCCGCGGCGGCGACCTGCCCGATCGGGACCGGGCCCTCCCAGGGGTCGCCGAAGCACATCGACAGATAGCCGCGGACGGTGGCGCCCGCGTCCCTGGCCCTGGTCACCACCGGGGCGAACATCGCCAGCGACTCCTCCACCGTCCGGTTGAGGTTGGCGCGCGCGAAGGACTCGGTGGCGCTGCCGAAGACCGCGATCTCCCGGACGCCCAGCTCCAGCGCCCGCTCCAGACCCCGCTCGTTCGGCACCAGCACCGGCAGTCGCACCGCCGGGTCCAGGTCCGCGAGCAGCGGCATCAGCTCGGCCGCGTCGGCCAGTTGGGGCACCCACTTGGGGTGGACGAAGCTGGTCGCCTCGATCGTGCCGAGCCCGGCCGCGGCGAGCCGGTGCACGAATTCCGCCTTCACGGCGGTCGGCACGGTCGCCTTCTCGTTCTGCAATCCGTCCCGCGCGCCGACCTCGTGGATCCGCACGGCCGTCGGCAGCCCGGCCGCGGGTACGGCCATCGGCAGTCCGGAGGGCAGCGCGCCGCCGGTCGCGTCCGTCGTCGTACCCGCGGCGGCGCCGGTGGGTGTCCCGGACGCGGCCGGGCTCCGGTCGGCGGCACTCATGACGCCTCCCCGGCAGTCGGCGCGGAAGCCCGCGCGGTGGTCTGACCGGCAGCGGGTGCGGTGGTCCGCGCGGCGTCGGATGCGGTGGTCCGCGCGGCGGTCGGTCCGGCGGGCGCCTCGGGCGCTGTTCCGGCGGCTGCCGCGGGTGTTGCCGCCTCGGCCGGGTCCTGCGCGGCCGACGGGGTGACCACCGCCAGCACCTGGTCCATCGCCACGGTGCTGCCCGCGGTGACGTCGATCTCGGACACCGTCCCGTCGTGCGGGGCGGTGATCACGTGCTCCATCTTCATGGCCTCCACCACCAGCAGGCTCTGGCCCGCCACGACCTCGTCCCCCTTGCCGACCTTCACCACCGTGACCGTGCCGGGCATCGGCGCGGTCAGCGCGCCGCCCCCGCCCCCGCCCGCGGCGCCGCGCAGGGCCGCGGCCACCGGGTCGTACGCCCGTACCCACCAGCCGTCGCCGTCCCGGCCCAGCCACTCGCCCGCGTGCCGGAAAGCGGTCACCGTGCCCTCGCGGTGGAGCAGCGCGCGCGGTCCGTCCAGCGTCAACCGGGCCGCCGTGGCCGGTCCTTCGCCGATCCGCACCAGGCCGTCGCGGACCCGTACCGTCACCGGCTCCCGGCCGGGAACCCGCAGGTGGTGCACCGTCCAGGCGGCCTCGCCGCCCAGCCGCCAGCCGCTCGGCACCGAGAAGGGGTCGGTCCAGCCGCCCGCGTCCGGGGCCGGGGCCAGCGCGGCCTGCCGCAGCAGCGCCGCCGCCGCGTACACCTCGTCCGGCACGCCGGGCGGCAGCAGCTCGGCGGCGTCCCGGTCGATCAGCCCGGTGTCCAGCTCGCCCGCGACCACCGCCGGGTGGGCCAGCAGCCTGCGCAGGAAACCGGTGTTGGTGTCCAGGCCCAGCACGACGGTGTCCGCCAGCGCGGCCCGCAGCCGTCGCAGCGCCGTGGCCCGGTCGGGGCCGTAGGCGATCACCTTGGCCAGCATCGGGTCGTAGGCGGTGCCCACCTCCGTGCCGACCGCGAGACCCGAATCGACGCGCACTCCGGGGCCGGTCGGTTCGGCCAGCGCCACGACGGTGCCCGCGGACGGCAGGAAGTCCACCCGGCCGTCGCCCGCTCTGGCGGTCTCCGCGCAGATCCGCGCCTCCATGGCGTGGCCGGTCATGGCGATGGCCCGTTGTCCGAAGCCCAGCCGCTCGCCGCACGCCACCCGGAGCTGCCATTCGACCAGGTCGAGCCCGGTGACCAGCTCCGTCACCGGGTGCTCCACCTGGAGGCGGGTGTTCATCTCCATGAAGAAGTACGCGCCGGGGTCGGCGCCGGGGACGATGAACTCCACCGTGCCCGCGCCCGTGTAGCCGCAGGAGCGGGCGGCCTGCACCGCGGCCTCGCCCATCGCCTGCCGGGTCGCCTCGTCGAGCAGGACCGAGGGGGCCTCCTCGATCACCTTCTGGTGCCGTCGTTGCAGCGAGCACTCGCGCTCGCCGAGGTGCACCACCGAGCCGTGGCCGTCGGCCAGGACCTGGATCTCGATGTGCCGCGGGCGGTCGATCCACCGCTCCACCAGCAGCGTGTCGTCGCCGAAGGAGCCGCGCGCCTCGCGCCGGGCCGCCGCGATCTCCTCGGCCAGCAGTGCCTCGTCGCGCACCAGCCGCATGCCCTTGCCGCCGCCGCCCGCCGAGGGCTTGAGCAGCACCGGCAGGCCGATCTCCCGTGCCGCGTCGGCCAGTTGGTCGTCGGTGAGCCCGCTGCCCGTGCTGCCGGGCACGACCGGGACGCCCGCGGCCCGGACCGTCTCCTTGGCGCGGATCTTGTCGCCCATCAGCTCGATGGCCTCGGCGGGCGGTCCGATGAAGACCAGGCCCGCCTCGGCGCAGGCGCGGGCGAAGGCCGCGTTCTCCGCCAGGAAGCCGTAGCCGGGGTGGACCGCCTGGGCACCCGCCTCGACGGCCGCCCGTACCTGCTCGGCGGCCGACAGATAGTTCTCGATCCGTACCGCGGTGTCCGCCTCGCGTACGTGCCGGGCGTCGGCGTCGGCGTCGGTGAAGACGGCGGCCGAGCGGACGCCCAGCTCCCGCAGGGTCCGCAGCACGCGGACGGCGATCTCGCCGCGGTTGGCGACCAGGACGGTGTCGAACATGGGGCTCGCGCTCCCGGCGGTTGCGGTGTTCATGGTCGGCACGCCCCTCACATCCGGAAGACGCCGTAGCCGGGCGCACCCGGATCGGCGGTCGGAAGGGGGGCGTTGGCGCAGGCGGTGAGGGCCAGGCCGAGGACGGTACGGGTCTCCAGCGGGTCGATCACACCGTCGTCCCAGAGCCTGGCGGTGGCGTAGTAGGCGTTGCCCTGCGTCTCGTACTGCTCGCGGACCGGGGCCTTGAACGCCTCCTCCGCCTCCTCGCTCCACTTCTCGCCCGCAGCGGCGAGCTGGTCGCGCTTGACGGTGGCCAGCACGGACGCGGCCTGCTCGCCGCCCATCACCGAGATCTTGGCGTTGGGCCACATCCACAGGAAGCGCGGGCTGTAGGCCCGGCCGCACATCGAGTAGTTGCCCGCGCCGTAGGAGCCGCCGATCACCACGGTCAGCTTGGGCACGCGCGCGCAGGCGACCGCCGTGACCATCTTCGCGCCGTGCTTGGCGATGCCGCCCGCCTCGTACTGGCGGCCGACCATGAAGCCGGAGATGTTCTGGAGGAACAGCAGCGGGATGCCGCGCTGGTCGCACAGCTCGATGAAGTGCGCGCCCTTGAGGGCGGATTCGGCGAACAGGATGCCGTTGTTGGCCACGATGCCGACCGGATGGCCCTGGATGTGGGCGAAGCCGGTGACCAGCGTGGTGCCGTACTCCGCCTTGAACTCGGCGAAGCGGCTGCCGTCCACCAGCCGCGCGATGACCTCGCGGACGTCGTACGGGGTGCGGGAGTCGACCGGTACCGCGCCGGTCAGCCCGGCCGGGTCCACGGCGGGCGGCTCCGCGGGCCGTACCGTCCACGGCGGGGCGCCGCGCGCGGGCAGGGTGGCGACGATGTCGCGGACGATGTCCAGCGCGTGGGCGTCGTCCTCGGCGAGGTGGTCGGTGACGCCGGAGACCCGGGAGTGCACCTCGCCGCCGCCCAGTTCCTCCGCGGTGACGACCTCGCCGGTGGCCGCCTTCACCAGCGGCGGGCCGCCGAGGAAGATCGTGCCCTGATTCCGTACGATCACCGCCTCGTCGCTCATCGCCGGGACGTAGGCGCCGCCCGCGGTGCACGAGCCCATGACGGCGGCGATCTGCGGGATGCCGCGCGCGGACATGGTGGCCTGGTTGTAGAAGATCCGGCCGAAGTGGTCGCGGTCGGGGAAGACCTCGTCCTGCCGGGGGAGGAAGGCGCCGCCGGAGTCGACCAGGTAGACGCACGGCAGCCGGTTGTCCAGGGCGATCTCCTGGGCGCGCAGGTGCTTCTTGACCGTCATCGGGTAATAGGTGCCGCCCTTGACCGTGGCGTCATTGGCGACGACCACGACCTCACGCCCCGCGACGCGGCCGATCCCGGCGATCACCCCGGCGGCCGGTGCCTGCCCGTCGTACATCCCGTCCGCGGCCAGCGGCGCCAGCTCCAGGAAGGGCGAGCCGGGGTCGAGCAGCCCGTCCACCCGGTCTCTGGGCAGCAGCTTTCCGCGCGCGGTGTGGCGGGCGCGGGCTCTCTCGCCGCCGCCGAGCCGCGCGACGGCCAGCTTGTCGCGCAGGTCCGCGGTCAATGCGGCATGAGCCTGTGCATTGGCCTGATACGCCTCTGACGCCGGATCTGCGGCGCTGGACAGGGCGGGTGCTGCCATGGTTCGGCCCCCCGGATGTTAGCGAGCGTTAACGTGATGACTCCACGTTAACGCTCGCTAACTCGGTTGTCTAGACTCGATCTCATGAACCCGACGAAGACGGCGGAGAACCGTCGCGAGCAGATTCTCCGAGAGGCCGCCCGGCTCTTCGCCGAGCGCGGCTTCCACGGGGTCGGTGTCGACGAGATAGGCGCCGCGGTCGGCATCAGCGGCCCGGGTCTCTACCGGCATTTCGCGGGCAAGGACGCCATGCTCGCCGAGCTGCTGGTGGGCATCAGCGGCCGGCTGCTGACCGCGGGCAAGATGCGGGTCGCCGAGGCGACCGGGCCCGTCGAGGCGCTGGACGCGCTGGTCCGCGGCCATATCGACTTCGCGATCGACGACCGGCCGCTGATCACGCTGCACGACCGCGAGCTGGACCGGCTGCGCGACTCCGACCGCAAGCTGGTCCGCCAGCTCCAGCGGCAGTACGTCGAGGAGTGGGTCGCGGTCGTGCGGCTGGTGCATCCGGGCGCCACCGAGCTGGAGGTGCGCGCGGCCGTGCACGCCGTCTTCGGTCTGCTCAACTCCACTCCGCACCTCGGCGAGCGCGGCGGACTGCCCGGCAGGACCGCGATGGCGGCCCTGCTGCACCGGCTCGCCCTCGGGGCGCTGGACGCGCTGGACGGTCTGGACAGCACGGCCGACTGGCGGGTAACTTACTGAGCGCTTGCTTAATGCTCGATTGTCGACCGCCCCGGCAGCGGACCCGGTCGCGGATGGGAGGCGCGCTGTGCGTCGTACGGTGTTCAACGAGGACCACGAAGCGTTCCGCGAGACGATACGTGCCTTCATCGAGGCCGAGGTCGTCCCCGTCCACGACGAGTGGCTGGCGGCTGGCCTGGTCCCGCGCGACTTCTACTACAAGCTCGGCGAGCTGGGCGTCTTCGGCATCGAGGTGCCCGAGGAGTTCGGCGGCGCGGGCGAGCACAGCTTCAAATTCCAGGCCGTCATCAGCGAGGAGTGCGCCCGCGCGGGCGTCAGCTTCGGCGGCAGCGGGGTCCACGTCGGCCTCTGCCTGCCCTACGTGATGGCCTACGCCACCGACGAGCAGAAGAAGCGCTGGCTGCCCGGCTTCGTCAGCGGCGAGACGATGTTCGCCATCGCCATGACAGAACCCGGCACCGGCTCCGACCTCGCGGGCATGAGGACGACGGCCAAGCTCTCCGCCGACGGCACGCACTACGTGCTCAACGGCGCCAAGACCTTCATCACCGGCGGCGTCCACGCCGACCGCGTCATCGTCTGCGCCCGCACCGCCCCCGCCACGCCCGAGGACCGCCGCGCGGGCATCTCCCTGTTCGTCGTGGACACAAAGGCCGACGGATACGCGGTCGGCCGCAAGCTCGACAAGCTCGGCCTGCGCACCTCCGACACCGCGGAACTCTCCTTCTCCGACGTCAAGGTCCCGCTCGAGGACCTGCTCGGCGAGGAGGGCAAGGGCTTCTCCTACCTCGGACAGAATCTCCCGCAGGAGCGGCTGGGCATCGCCGTCGGCGCGTACGCCCAGGCCGCCGCCGCGATCCGCTTCGCCCAGGCGTACGTCCAGGACCGGACCGTCTTCGGCCAGACCGTCGCGTCCTTCCAGAACACCAAGTTCGAACTCGCCGCCTGCAAGGCCGAGGTGGACGCCGCGCAGGCCGTCGTCGACCGCGCCCTCGAAGCGCACGACAAGAAGGAGCTGTCGGCCGCGGACGCCGCCTCCGCCAAGCTCTTCTGCACCGAGGTCGCCGCCCGCGTCATCGACCGCTGCCTCCAGCTCCACGGCGGCTACGGCTACATGAACGAGTACCCGATCGCCCGCCTGTACGCCGACAACCGCGTCAACCGGATCTACGGCGGCACGAGCGAGGTCATGAAGTCCATCATCGCCAAGTCGATGGGCCTGTGACCGTAGACCCATCCGTGAGAAAGCCGGCGGACGCGTGAATGCCGAAAGACCCGTGAACGACTCCCGGGATCCGCTCCAGTCCCTGCTCGATCTGCTCGACCTGGAGCGGATCGAGCGGGACATCTTCCGCGGTGTCAGCCGGTCGGCCGTGGTGCCCCGGGTCTTCGGCGGCCAGGTCGCCGCACAGGCCCTGGTCGCCGCGGGCCGCACGGCGCCCGAAGACCGCGGCGCGCACTCGCTGCACGCCTATTTCCTGCGGCCCGGCGACCCCGGCGCGCCGATCGTCTACCAGGTCGACCGGATCCGCGACGGCCGCTCCTTCACCACCCGGCGGGTCGTCGCGATCCAGCACGGCCAGCCGATCTTCCACCTCTCGGCGTCCTTCCAGGTCCACGAGGAGGGCCTGGAACACCAGGAGCCGATGCCGTACGCGCCCGACCCGGAGACGCTGCCGACGGCCGAGGAGATGCTGCCCGTACACGCCGCGCGGTTCCCCGACCCCACGGTGGTCGACCGGATACTCGAGACCCGCGCGGCCGTCGACCTGCGCTACGTCGAGGACCCGCCGTTCCTCACCGCGGGTGTCATCCGCGAACCGCGCTCCCAGGTCTGGTTCCGCGCCCGCGGCAAACTGGCCGACGACCCGCTGCTCCACGTCTGTCTCGCCACCTATGTGTCGGACATGACGCTGCTCGACTCGGTCCTGCTCGCCCACGGCCGCGGCGGCTGGACCGTCGGCGACGTGGTCGGCGCGAGCCTGGACCACGCCATGTGGTTCCACCGGCCCTTCCGGGCCGACGAATGGCTGCTCTACGACCAGCAGAGCCCGTCCGCCTCCGGCGGTCGCGGCCTCGGCACCGCCCGGATCTACACCCGCGACGGGCAGCTCGCCGTCTCGGTGATCCAGGAGGGCCTGGTGCGGGTGCCGCGCGACTGACGCTCACCCTTTCGGGTGAGCGCGGATTTCCGCTCCCGGATACCAGACACGCGCGGCGTTGCGGCTCGGCGGTTTCGGAGCCGCGCGCGGGCTCTGATCGCGCGGCTCCGCCTACGCCGCCTCGACCGCCGGTCCGACCGGCAGCGTCGCCCGTACGAGAAAGCCCCCGGTCGCCGCGGGCGACGCGATGAATTCGCCGCCGAGCTGCACCGCCCGCTCGCGCAGCCCGGCGAGACCGTGGCCGCCCGAGGGCAGGGCCGGTCCCGGCGCCGCCGACGCGGGTCCGTTGCGCACCTCCACCACCAGCACGTCGCCGCTGTGCCGCACCAGGACGCGGGTTTCCGCGCCGGGCGCGTGCTTGCGGATGTTGGTGAGCGCTTCCTGCACGATGCGGTACGCGGCGTGCTGGACGTCCGAGGGCAGGCGGGCGGCGTCGGCCGGGGCCATGGCGCCGGGCAGTTCGCCGTGCGTGCCGGGTCCCGCGGCGGCGACCAGCGCGGGGATGCCCGCGAGGCCGGGGCCCGCGTCCAGCGGCTGCCCCGACGTCACCGGCAGCCGCAGCAGCCCCACCATCCGGCGCAGCTCGTCCAGCGCGTCCCGGCTCAGCTCGCGCACCGCCCCGGCCGCCGCCCGCGCCTGCGGTCCCCGCGCGGTCGCCTCCAGGGCGCCGGACTGCACGGCGATCAGGCTGATGTGGTGCGCCACGGTGTCGTGCATCTCGCGGGCGAGCCGGGCCCGCTCCCGTACCACCGCTTGTTCCGCGGCCAGCTCTCGCTCCCGTTCCCTGCTGGCCGCCAGCTCCTCCAGCCGCCCGGCCAGCTCGCGCCGCGAGGCGGCGAACAGGCCCAGCGCGGTCGGCGCCAGGGCCAGCAGCGAGGACAGCATCACCGCGAGGATCGTGTCCGACAGCCCCCAGGGCGCCGGGGCGCGGAACGGCCAGGGCACGCAGGAGACCGTCGCCGCGAGCAGCGCGCAGCCACCGATCAGCAGGGCGCGGCGAGATATCACGCGCTCACCCGAACGGGTGAGCGTGGCCGATGAGGTAGCGGCCGTCGTCCCGGGTGGTAGGAGAGCCGCCGAGGCGAAGGACGTGGCGGGCGGCGTACCGGAAGGCGCGCTCTTCGAGGGCCGGGCCGGAGAAAACGGCCACCCTTGTGCGCGGTGACGGTCGGGGCCGCCCGCGGCGATCTCGTAGAGCGCGCCCATCGGCGAGAACCAGATGTAACCGAGCGAGAGGGCGGGCAGGGTCGCGGCGAAGGCGATCAGCGGGAAGCGGTGCCGGAACAGCAGCGCCAGCGTGCCCAGGGTCGCGAAGGTGAACGAGACCGGGCCGCCGAAGGAGCGCGTGGCCCACACCTCGGTGGCGGAGAGGGCGAACAGCGCGGCGTCCGGCAGGGCGACACGTGGCTTCACGATCACTTCGGCACCCGTACCAGCCCGGCCTGGTGCGCGACGACGGCGGCGGCCACCCGGTTGGGCGCGGCGAGCTTCCGCAGCACCGCGCGCACATGGTCCTTGACGGTGCCGACCGAGATCCCCAGCTCGGCCGCTATCCGGGCGTTCGGCAGCCCGGCCGCCAGCAGCCGCAGCACCTCGGTCTCGCGGTCGGTCAGCGGCGCCAGGGCCGCGGCGTGGGCGGACGCCTCGGGCGTACCGGGCCCCTTCGCGCCGTCGGAGCCGGGCGGATCGCCCAGGAAGCCGTCGACGACCGCGCGGCCCACGGTGGGGGTGAAGACGGTGCCGCCGCGCGCCATGACGCGTACCGCGTCGATCAGGGTGCCGACCGCGGTGTCCTTGAGCAGGAAACCGGTGGCGCCCGCCGCCATCGCCGCGCGCAGATGGGCGCTGGTGTCGAAGGCGGTCAGCATGGCGACGGCGGGCGGCGAGGGCAGTGCCCGCAGGGCGCGCAGGACGGTCAGTCCGTCGTCGGGCGGCGGCATCACCGCGTCCAGCAGGACGAGGCCGGGACGCGTCGCGGTCACCGTCCCGACGGCGTCGTGCCCGTCGCAGTCCGCGACCACCCGGATGTCGCCGGAGGATTCGAGGATGCTTCGCAGGGCGGCCCTGACCAGTGCTTCGTCATCGACGATCACGACCTGGACCACTGCGCCTGCCTTCCTCGCCCCCTCTTGACCCTGATGTTCCTTTTGTTCCTTCATTGATGGTAGCGAGCGTAGCGACGGACCGGGACCGCGTCAGTTCCGCGCGGCCTGACCTGCGGCGGTCAGATCGGCGGTCGCCAGCAGATACGCGGTCAGCGGCGCGTAGTGCTGCGGCGGCACATTGTCGTCCAGCGGGACGGTCACCAGCAGGCTGCCCTCCGCCTCGCCGACGAAAAGGGCCGGGTCGTTGCAGTCCGCGAAGCCGACCGTTTCGATGCCGCGCTCGCCCGCGTACCCCGCCCAGCCGTGGTCGGCGATCACCAGATCGGGCAGCGGCTCGCCGTCGCGCTCCAGCGCGTCCAGGATCTCCCGCATCGGGTCGGGCGAGTGGGTGTGCACCAGACCGCCCGCCCGGTGGACCATGGAAACGGACGCCAGGTGCCGGATCTCACCGCCGTCCGCGTACAGGCGCTCCGACGGGGTGATCAGCGTGCAGCCCGCCTCGCGCAGCGCGGCGGCCAGCTCCCAGTGGACGGCGAACAGACCCGCCGGGTGACCGGTCGCCACCAGCACCCTGGAGCCGTTTTCCGCCGCCTTGTGCAGCACATCGGCCATCCGGTCGAGCGCGTCGATCGTCAGCTCGGGATCGATGGTGTCCTGCCCGTGCCGGTGCCCGGGATCGGCGACGACACCGCACCGCTCGGCCATCAGCTCCAGCACCGCCGCCTGGTCGTCCCAGCGGTCACCCAGCTCCAGGCCGAACCAGTAGTAGCGATTTCCCTCGGCCAGCGCCCGGAAGTGGTCGAGGTTGTTCTCGCGGCTGGTCGCCACGTCGCCGGCTATCCGGGTGCTGGTCAGATGGGCGACGAGGGCCTGGCGGGTGGGTGCTGCGGCAGCTGGATCCATGGGCATGCGCACATTGTCCCGCTCCGCCGCTCGGACGTGCGTCCGGCCGGGGATCGACGCCGAGGCGTAATCGGAACCCCCGATTGGAGGAAACGTACATTCCGGTGGCTTCCGGCGGCCACGTAGGGTCGGCCTCGCCCCTCAGGCGGGCGATCCCCAACGAAAGAGGCAGCCACCCATGAGCAGCGCAGAGCCGCGCGGCCCCGTCGATTCCTCGCGTGTCCCGCGCTACGCGGGACCGGCCACCTTCGCGCGCCTGCCGCGCCTGGACGAGGTCGGCGCCGCCGACGTCGCGGTCGTCGGCGTGCCCTTCGACTCCGGCGTCTCCTACCGGCCCGGCGCGAGGTTCGGCGGCAACGCGATCCGCGAGGCGTCACGGCTGCTGCGCCCGTACAACCCGGCGCAGGACGCGTCGCCCTTCGCGCTCGCCCAGGTCGCGGACGCGGGCGACATCGCCGCCAACCCGTTCGACATCAACGAGGCCGTGGAGACCGTCCAGGCCGCGGCGGACGACCTGCTGGACACCGGTGCCCGGCTGATGACGCTCGGCGGCGACCACACCATCGCGCTGCCCCTGCTGCGCGCCGTCGCGCGCAAGCACGGCCCGGTGGCGCTGCTGCACTTCGACGCGCACCTGGACACCTGGGACACCTACTTCGGCGCCGAGTACACCCACGGCACGCCCTTCCGGCGCGCGGTCGAGGAGGGCATTCTCGACACGTCGGCGCTGTCGCACGTCGGCACGCGCGGCCCGCTGTACGGCAGGAAGGACCTGGACGACGACGAGAAGATGGGCTTCGGGATCGTGACGTCCGCCGACGTCATGCGGCGCGGTGTCGACGAGGTCGCGCAGCAGCTCAGGGAGCGTGTCGGGAACCGTCCGCTGTACATCTCGGTCGACATCGACGTGCTCGACCCGGCGCACGCGCCCGGCACCGGCACCCCGGAGGCCGGCGGGCTCACCTCCCGCGAGCTGCTGGAGATCCTGCGGGGCCTGGCCGACTGCCACCTGGTGTCGGCCGATGTCGTCGAGGTCGCCCCGGCCTACGACCACGCCGAGATCACCTCGGTCGCGGCCTCGCACACCGCCTACGAGCTGACGACGATCATGTCCCGGCAGGTCGCCGCGGCCCGCTGAAGGGCCCCTCCAGGGCCGTTCTGCGGGCCTGTTCGCGGCCCCTCGGCGGCCTGGCCGGCGTCGCCCCGGGGACTACGACCAAGGTCGCACCGCCCCGCGACCTTGGTCTCCCATTTGTTGCGGGAGGATGAAACGCGCACGCCGGAGCGTTGCAGCCTCCGGCGGCAACGGGTGGACGGACGGGCTGGAGGACGCGGGTGGCAAGGTCGTTGACCAGGGCGAGGACGACGAAGGAAGGTCCTGTCCCCGGTGAGGGGGCGGCGGCGCGGACGCCGAAGGAGCGGGGCTGGCTGTGGCGGCTGACCACGTACTGCTGGCGCTACCGCCGCAATGTGCTGCTCGCGATGGGCGCGTCACTCGGCGGCATGGCGGTGACCGCGCTGGTCCCGCTGGTGCCGAAGCTGATCATCGACGACGTGATCGTCAAGCACGACAAGCCGCTCGCGCCCTGGGCGTTCACCTTGATCGCGGCGGCCGTCGTCGTCTATGTGCTCACCTATGTGCGGCGCTACTACGGCGGACGGCTCGCCCTGGACGTCCAGTACGACCTGCGCAATGAGATGTTCCGCTCGATCATGCGCCTGGACGGCCGCCGCCAGGACGAGTTGAGCACCGGCCAGGTCGTCGGCCGCGCCACCAGCGACCTCCAGCTCATCCAGGGTCTGCTCTTCATGCTGCCGATGATGATCGGCAATCTGCTGCTGTTCGTGCTCTCGCTCGTGGTGATGCTCACGCTGTCGCCGCTGCTCACCCTGGTCGCGCTCGCGGTCGCCCCTGCCCTGTGGTTTATCGCCGACCGGTCGCGTAAGCGGCTGTTTCCCGCGACCTGGTACGCGCAAGGTCAGGCGGCGGCCGTCGCGGGCATCGTCGACGGCTCGGTCACCGGTGTGCGCGTGGTGAAGGGCTTCGGCCAGGAGCAGCAGGAGATGGACAAGCTGGAGACGGTCAGCCGCAAGCTGTTCGCCGGCCGCCTCCGTACCATCCGTCTCACCGCCCGCTACAGCCCCGCGCTCCAGGCGGTGCCCTCCCTCGGCCAGATCGGCATGCTGGCGCTCGGCGGCTGGATGGCGACTCGCGGCCAGATCACCCTCGGCACCTTCGTGGCCTTCTCCACCTACCTGGCGCAGCTCACCGGCCCGGTCCGGATGCTGACGATGATGCTCACCGTCGGCCAGCAGGCGCGGGCCGGGGTCGAGCGGGTCTACGAACTGATCGACACCGAGCCCACGCTGACCGACGGCACCAGGACGCTGCCCGCGGACGCCCCCGCCACCGTCGACTTCGACCACGTCACCTTCGGCTACACCGAGGACCGGCCCGTCCTCGACGGCTTCGACCTGCGCGTCGAGCCCGGCGAGACCGTCGCCGTCGTCGGCTCCTCGGGCTCCGGCAAGTCCACGGTCTCGCTGCTGCTGCCGCGGCTGTACGACGTGACCGGCGGCGCCGTACGCGTCGGCGGCGTGGACGTACGGGAGCTGACCTTCCAATCGCTGCGGTCCGCGATCGGCATGGTGCCCGAGGACAGCTTCCTGTTCTCCGACAGCGTGCGGGCGAACATCCTCTACGGCCACCCGGACGCCACCGAGGAGGAGATGCTCGCCGCCACCCGCGCCGCGCAGGCGGACGGCTTCATCTCCGACCTGCCCGACGGCTACGACACGGTCGTCGGCGAGCAGGGCCTGACCCTGTCCGGCGGCCAGCGCCAGCGCGTCGCCCTGGCCCGCGCGATCCTCACCGACCCCCGGCTGCTGCTGCTCGACGACGCCACCTCGGCGGTCGACGCCCGGGTGGAGGCGGAGATCTTCGACGCGCTGCGCGAGGTGATGCGCGGCCGTACGACGCTGCTGATCGCCCACCGCCGCTCCACGCTGGCGCTCGCCGACCAGATCGCCGTACTGGACGCGGGACGCCTGGCGGACGTCGGCACGCACGAGGAGTTGCAGGAGCGCTGCCCGCTCTACCGCGCGCTGCTCACCGACCCGGACGCGCTCGGCGCCGACGTGGTCGACCTCGACCCGGCGGGGCGGATCGAGTGGGAGGCGGCGCAGACGGACATGGCCGCGGCGCAGGCCGAACTGGCGGGTGCGCGGACCGAGGGCTGTACGGACGGCCTCGACGGTTTCGAGTGCCCGCTCGACGAGGACGGCCCGGCGCGGGGCGACGGCGCTTGTCCCGAGGCTGTGGCTCCGGGGGCGGTGACTCCGGAGCTGTGGCCTGCCGACCGGCGCGCCGCGGCCGAGGACGACGACCGGCGGAGCGCCGGCGCGGGCGCCTCCGGGCCGCCGCGGGTCGCCCCCGCCCAGGGCGGCATGGCGGGCGCGCTGGCGGGCATGCCCGCCACTCCCGACCTGCTCGCCAAGGTCGCCGCGCTGCCGCCCGCCCTGGACACCCCGGAGGTCGACGAGGACCGGGCGCGGACCGCCGAGGAGAAGTTCGGCCTCGGCAGCCTGCTGCGCGGCTTCCGCACCCCGCTGCTGCTCAGCCTGGCGCTGGTGGCCGTGGACGCCATCGCGGGACTGCTGCTGCCGGTGCTGATCCGGCACGGCATCGACGCGGGCGTCCGGCAGGCGGCGCTCGGCGCGGTCTGGGTGGCGTCGCTGCTCGGCCTGGTCCTGGTGATCGCGCAGTGGGCGGCGGAGTGGGGCTCGACCCGGCTGACCGGCCGCACCGGCGAACGCGTCCTCTACACCCTGCGCGTGAAGATCTTCGCGCACCTGCACCGGCTCGGCCTCGACTACTACGAGCGCGAGCTGACCGGCCGCATCATGACGCGGATGACCACGGACGTGGACGCGCTGTCGACGTTCCTCCAGACCGGGCTGGTCACGGCGCTGGTCAGCGTCCTCACTTTCCTCGGCATCCTGGTGGCGCTGCTCGCCATCGACGTCCAGCTCGCCCTGATGGTCTTCGCCACGCTGCCGATCCTGATCGTCGCCACCTGGGTCTTCCGCCGTAAGTCGGTGAAGGCGTACGAGTTGGCGCGCGAGCGGATCGCCGTCGTCAACGCCGACCTCCAAGAGCACGTCGCGGGTCTGCGGATCGTGCAGGCGTTCCGGGGGGAGCGGCGCGGGGCGGAACGATTCGCCGAACGCGGTGACGACTACCGGACGGCGCGGGTGCGCGGCCAGTTCCTGATCTCCGTCTACTTCCCCTTCGTTCAGCTGCTGTCCAGCGTGGCGGCGGCGCTCGTCCTGATCGTGGGCGCGCACCGGATCAGCGCGGGGACGCTCACGGCGGGCGCGCTGGTGGCGTATCTGCTCTACATCGACCTGTTCTTCTCACCCGTGCAGCAGCTCTCGCAGGTCTTCGACGGCTACCAGCAGGCGTCGGTGTCGCTCGGCCGGATCCGTGAGCTGCTGCACGAGCCGACCGCCACCCCGGCCGCCGCCCGGCCGCGTGAGGTCGGAAGGCTGCGTGGCGAGATCGCCTTCCGCGACCTGCACTTCAGGTACGGCGGCGAGGGGGCCGAGGGCGCGGAGGCGCTCAGCGGCGTGAATCTGCGCATCCCCGCCGGACAGACCGTCGCCTTCGTCGGCGAGACCGGCGCGGGCAAGTCCACCCTGGTCAAGATGGTCGCGCGGTTCTACGACCCGACCGACGGCGCGGTGCTGGTCGACGGCACCGACATCCGCGAACTCGACCTCACCGCCTACCGGCAGCGCCTCGGCGTCGTCCCCCAGGAGCCGTACCTCTTCGCGGGCACGGTGCGCGACGCCATCGCGTACGGACGGATGGGCGCGACCGACGCGGAGGTCGAGGCGGCGGCGCGGGCCGTCGGCGCGCACGCGATGATCGCGACGCTGGAGGGCGGCTATCTCCACCAGGTCGCCGAGCGGGGCCGCAATCTGTCGGCCGGACAGCGGCAGTTGATCGCCCTGGCCCGCGCCGAACTGGTCGACCCCGCCGTCCTGCTTCTCGACGAGGCGACCGCGGCCCTCGACCTGGCCACCGAAGCCCTCGTCAACCAGGCCGCCGACCGGCTCGCCACCCGGCGTACGACGCTGGTCGTCGCGCACCGGCTGAGCACGGCGGCCCGTGCGGACCGGGTCGTCGTCCTCGACCACGGGCGGGTCATCGAGGACGGCACCCACGCGGCGCTGCTGGCCCGCGACGGCCGCTACGCCGAGCTGTGGCGCACCTTCACGGGCGAGGTGCGCGCGGTGGCGTGACGGGAGGACCCGTCGCCCGTGCGACGGAACCGGCGGGTCCCGCCTTCCTGGCCTGCCGCCCTTCTGCCCTTCTGGCCTTCTGGGCTCCTGGCGTCCCGCCTTCGGTCAGCCGAAGGCGGGTCGCGCCGGGATCCGGTCCTTCGGCACCTCGAACACCACCGTCACGCGGAAGTCCGTCAGGCACTCCGCCGTCGGCGTCGGCTGCTCGACGCGCAGCTTCAGCGAGTTGCCCGCCACGCCGAGCGTCGCCGACGTGGCCGCGCTGCACCCGGTCGACTCGGTCCAGCCGACCAGCACGTACCGCCCGAAGTCCGTCGCCGCCCCGCCCGCCGAGATCTCCGCCGCCGTCTTCCCGTCGTTGTGCGCCACGGTGGTGGCGAAACGGTCCAACTCGCCCCGGTCGCGCAGCACCTCGTGCGTCCCCGCGACGGCCCGCACCGACGACGAGAAGTACACGACGCGACTGGCGATCGACCCCGTCCCCGGCGTCGCCCTGCCCGTGGTGGGGCCACCGGTCGTCGGCGTCGCGGTCGTCGGCTCGGTGGTCGTCGGCGGCGCGGTGGTCGTGTCGCCGCTCGGCGTCACGGGCCCGGTCGTGCTGGACGGCGCGCCGTCCGCCGCGTCCGAGGTGCCGCTCCCGCAGGCGACGGCACCCAAGGTCAGCGAAACGGCCAGTGCCACGGCCCAGGCCGCTCCGCGCTGATTCACCTTCACGGTCAGCATGCCGGTGTGACGGTCCCCGACCCCGCCCGGTTCCGCGATGGCCTCAGGGGCATGGTCACCGCCCGGCTGCGGGCGCGGCGGACGGTGCGGAAGTCGTGGGCGCATGCCCCGATCATCCGTCCTCGGCGGCCGATCCGGGCCCAGCCGCCCAATGCGACCTCAACGTGTCGACCGCCGCGACGATCGAGGGCCTGCGCGCGGCCCCCGTCCGCCACAGCGCGTACAGCCGCCGCACCGGAGCGGGCTCCAGCGGTACGACCGCGACGCCCTCGGGCACCGGCCCCCGCCCCAGCCTCGGCACCAACGCGATACCGAGCCCCGCCCCCACCAGCGCCAACTGCGTCCCGTACTCGCCGACCTGGAAGGCCATGTCCGGCTCCGTCCCGGCCTCCCGCAACGTCCGCACCAGCCAGTCGTGGCACACCGACCCCGGCGGCTGGCAGATCCACCGCTCGTGCGCCACATCCGCCCGCGTCAGCGACGCCCGCTCGGCCAACCGGTGCCCGGCAGGGACCAGTACGTCGCACCGGTCGTCCCCGATGACCGCCCGCTCCAAGCCAGGCGGCGCGGGCAGCGGCGCGATGTCCCAGTCGTGCGCCACGGCCAGGTCCACCGCCCCGCGCGCCACCAGGTCCACCGACAGATGCGCGTCCACCTCCAGCAGCCGGAGCTCCAACGCGGGGTGCGCCGCGGTCAGTTCCGCCAGCACTCCGGGCAGCAGCCCGCAGGCCGCCGTCGGGAACGCCGCCAGCGTCAGTCGTCCCGTGGGCCGTCCGCGCTGCTCCTCCAGCGTGACCTCGGCCGCCTCCACGATCGACATCAGCCGCTGCGCGGTCTCCACCAGCAGATGCGCCGCGTCCGTGAGCGCCACCCCGCGCCCGTGCCGCTCCAGCAGCACGGACCTGGTCTCCCGCTCCAGCTTGGAGATCTGCTGCGAGACCGCCGACGGCGTGTAGCCGAGCGCTTCGGCCGCCGCGCCCACCGACCCGTGGACGTGCACCGCGTGCAGCGCCCTCAGCCGCGCCAGATCGAGCATGCCGTTCAGGCCGAGTCGGCCAGCAACCGGGACAGGTGCTCGCGCGCCGGGCCGAGCAGCCCCGCCAACTCCGGCACCTGCGGATACCAGCGCTTCTCGTACTCCCAGCACAGCCAGCCGTCCCAGTCCGCCCGGCTCAGCACCTCGACGGTCTCCGCCAGCGGCAGCACCCCGGCCCCCAGTGCCAGCGGCGTGGTGTCCGCCGCCGAAGCGATGTCCTTGACCTGGACATAGCCCAGGTACGGGGCCAGTGCCGGATAGGTCGTGGACGGCTGCTCTCCCGCCAGCCAGGTGTGCATCACGTCCCAGATCGTGCCGACCCCCTGGTGTCCGACCAGGCCCAGGATCCGCGCCACATCGGCGCCGCCGCGGTGCGAGTCATGGGTCTCCAGCAGCACCCGCACCCCGAGGTCGGCGGCGACCGGCGCCACCGCTGCGAGCCGGCGCGCGGCGACCGTGTCCGCCTCCTGCGACTCGGTGTCGCCTCCGCCGGGGAACACCCGCACGTAGGAGGCCCCCAGATCGGCCGCGAGGGTCATCGCCGCGCCGATCTCGTCGAGCACCGGCTGGTCGTCCCCGGGCGCGGCCACCTTGGCGTAGGCGGCCACGGTGAGGATCTCGACCCCGGCTTTGCCGAACTGCTCCACCACGTCGGCGCGTTCACCGGCCGAGAGACCGGGGTGGACCGGTTCCTCGTCGCTGGCGCGCAATTCGACGCCGTGGAAGCCGTTTTCCGTCGCGAGCCGCACCACCTGCTCGATGGGCAGGGCCGGGACGCCGAGAGTGGAGAAGGCGAGTTTCATTCGCCGGACACTAGGCACCGCTTCCTGCCGGGTCAACCGCGTTCGGCCCCGCCCGACCCGTGTTCAGCCCCTGCTCGGCACCTGTTCAGCCGCCGACGATGCCCTGCGCGCGGGCCGCCGCCAGCCAGTCGGGGAACTCCGCCATGAGCTGGTCGTACAGCACCGCGTCCGATATCGATCGCGGGTCCTTGCCCGCGGGGAAGAACCCCGCGTTGTCCACCACCCGTTTGGCGGGTACCGGCAGTTCGTCCAGCCGCCGCAGGAAGCGGAATTCGTCGTCCCCGAATCCCACGAACTGCCAGAAGATCGGCAGCTTCGCCGCCTTGCACAGCACCTCGATGGTCGCGCCCTTGTTGATCGGCCCGCCGTCGGTCTGGAACACCACGAACGCGGGCGCCGTCGACCCCGACCGCTGATAGTGCTCGATGACCGCTTCCATGGCAGCCGCGTAATTGGTGCGACCCATATGGCCGTACGCCTCATTGAGCTTGTTGATCCGGCCGCCGTACCGCGTCAGCGACACCTCGTCCACACCGTCGACCTCGGTGGAGAAGAACACGACGGGGACGATGCCGTCGTCGTCGAAATGCGCGGCCAGGCCGAGTGTCTGCTCGGCGAGATGCTGGACGGTGCCGTCGTTGTAGAACTCCCGCATGCTGCCCGAGCGGTCGAGCACCAGATAGACCGCGGCGCTTTCGCCCGACAGCCGGTGCTTGTCCAGGCTGACGGCCGCCTGCTTGTAGAGGCTGACCAGACCGGGCGCGGTCTGCTCCACCTTCTGCATCGAAATCGCCATGGAATCCCCCCTGTAATGTGTCTGCGATGTCGTGTCGGCCCTGCGGCGCTGTCCCCTACAGCGCCAAGTGCCAGTCCTGCCCCATGAGTTCGCGGCCGAAGCTGTGATGCCGCTGCTCCGCGACGAGTTCGAATCCCGCGCGCTGATAGATCGTTCGGGCGCCGGCCAGTATGTCATTGGTCCACAGGACCAGATCGGTGTAGCCGGCGGAGCGGGCGAAGGCGATGCATTCGTCCACCAACAACTTGCCTATGCCGTGTCCCCGGGCGGCCGGATCGACCAGCAGCAGCCGTAGCCGCGCGGTGCCCGGCTCCTTGTCGCGTACACAGAAGACGCAGCCCGCCCGCCGTCCGTCGAGTTCGGCGATCCACACCGCGTCGCGCTCCGGATCGCGATGGGCGGCGAAGTCCGCGACGATCTGGGCGACCAGCGCCTCGTACTCCTCGTTCCACCCGAACTCCGTCGCGTAGACCTCCGCGTTGCGCTCGATGGACCACCCCAGATCGCCGGGGCGCGCGCCGCGCAGCACGACCCGCGACGCGGACGGCTCGCCGCCGGTGGCCGGGGCACGGCCGTCGCCACCGCTGTCGCCGCTGACGGTGTTGTCGCGCAGTATTTCCCGAACCGTCCGCATAGCCTCGGACAGCCGCGGCCGGTCCTGCGGACGTATGCGGTCCACCAGCGAGCCGACGGCTTCCTCCGACCGCTCCTCCAACAGGGACGCGGCCTGCCTCCCGTGCGTGGTCAGCTCTATCCGCTGCCGCCTGGCGTCCTGTTCTGACGGGCCGCGGGTGACCAGTTGCCGTTCCTCGAATTTGGTCAGCATCCGGCTGAGATGGCCCGCGTCCAGCGACAACTCCACCCGCAGGTCGGCCGCGTCGGTCCGCGGGGCGTGCGCCAGCTCGTACAGCACGCGCGCCTCGGTGAGGGTGAACGGTGTGTGCAGGTGGCGGCTGTAGTCGAGCGCGCCGATCAGGTTGGTGTAGAAGCGGTTGAATTCGCGGATCTCCCGGACGGCCATGATCAATCCCCCATTTCCTTTGCCTGAGTCAAAGGTAGGCGGACGCGGGGCCGGGCGGAAGACCCCTCCGAAACCTGTGGATAACTTCAGTCGGACCGGCCCGACGGCGGCGCGGTCGACCCGCGGACCATGAGTTCCGTACGGATCGTGGCGACCCCGCCCGGCGGCGGGGACAGCCGCCCCATCACCAACCGCCCGGCTCGCGCGCCCGCCTCCTGCAAGGGAATGCGGACCGTCGTCAGGGCCGGGGAGACATCGGCGCTGAACGGCAGATCGTCGAATCCGGCGACCGACACGTCACCGGGAATGCTCAGCCCCTGGTCCCGCAGCGCCGCGCACACGCCGAGCGCGACCGTGTCGTTCGCGGCCACGATCGCGGTCAGACCCGCGTCCCGCCGCAGCAGTTCGAGCGCGGCGTCGTAACCCGACGCCCGGTCGTACGTCCCGTGCACCGTCAGCCGCTCCGCGTACGCCTCCGGATCCGAGGTGATCCGGGTACCGCTCGCGGCCAGGGCCGCACGGTGGCCCTCCAGCCGGTGCCGGGAGGTGCTGCGCTCGACCGGCCCCGTCACGTAACCGATTCTGCGGTGGCCCAGGGACAGCAGGTGCTCGGTCAGCCGCCGCGCGCCGCCGCGGTTGTCGAAGGCGACGGTGGCCGCGACGAGCCCGCTGTCCGGCAGGGTCAGCGGGGGACGGCCGCACAGCACGACATTGGCGCCGGACGCGGCGAGCCGGGTGAGCCGCGCGGTGACCGCCGCCGTGTGCTCCGCGCTCTCCACGGCGCCCCCGGTGAGGACCACGCCCGCCGCGCGCTGGCGTTCGAGCAGCGTGAGATAGGTGAGTTCGGCCTCGGGAGATCCGCCGGTGTTGCACACGACGGCGAGCTTGCCGCCGCCCGGCGCCGCGCCCGCGCTGATCTCGGCCTGGACGGCGCTCGCGATGAGCCCGAAGAAGGGGTCGGCGACATCGTTGACGAGGACGCCGACCAGGTCGGAGGTGGCGGCGGCGAGGGCCCGCGCCTGGCCGTTGACGACATAGTCCAGTTCGGCGACGGCGCGCCTGACCCGCTCCCGAGTGCTTCCCGCGACCGGGTAGTTGCCGTTCAGAACACGGGACACGGTCGCCGACGATACTCCGGCGCGCGCCGCCACATCGGCCAGAGTCACTGCCATCTCGGTCCGGTCCTTCTGCAGGGGGCGGTGGGCGCGAGGGGCGCCGTGAGGTGCGCGTTCCCGCTCGCAGGGGCACATGGTCTCACTTCGTGGACGCGAGGGGGAGCGGTGGCGCATGTGAGAGAAAGCGCTTCCATTCACCACCAGGAGACTCTTGTCGAACGCAGGCCGTAGCAGCTAGCGTAAACGAGCAGAAAGCGCTTGCTATTGCCGCGCTGGTGACCGTGGACGCGTTCCCTGCACCCGGCAGCGACGAGAGGACTTGTCACGTGACACGCAGGACAGTGCGGATCGCCATGAACGGCGTCACCGGGCGGATGGGATACCGGCAGCACCTGGTCCGCTCCATCCTGAGCCTGCGTGAGCAGGGCGGACTCGACCTCGGCGACGGCACCACACTGTGGCCCGAGCCGATCCTGCTGGGCCGGCGCGAGCACGCGCTGCGGGCCATGGCCGAGCGGCACGGCATCGAGCACTGGTCGACCGACCTCGACGCCGTCCTCGCCGACCCCTCCGTCGACATCTATTTCGACTCGCAGGTGACCGCGGCCCGCGAGACCGCGCTGAAGGCGGCCATCGCCGCGGGCAAGCACATCTACTGCGAGAAGCCCACCGCCACCTCACTCGACGGAGCGCTGGAACTAGCCCGGCTCGCCACATCCGCGGGCGTCAAGCACGGCGTCGTGCAGGACAAGCTCTTCCTGCCGGGCCTGCTGAAGCTCAAGCGGCTCATCGACGGCGGCTTCTTCGGCCGGATCCTGTCCATCCGCGGCGAATTCGGCTACTGGGTCTTCGAAGGCGACTGGCAGAGCGCCCAACGCCCCTCCTGGAACTACCGCTCGGAGGACGGCGGCGGCATCGTGGCCGACATGTTCCCGCACTGGGAGTACCTGCTGCACGAGCTGTTCGGCCGGGTCCGTACCGTCCAGGCGCTGGCCACCACCCACATCCCGCAGCGCTGGGACGAGAAGGACAAGCCGTACGACGCCACCGCGGACGACGCCGCCTACGGTGTCTTCGAACTCGAGGGCGGCGCCGTCGCACAGATCAACTCCTCCTGGGCGGTGCGCGTCAACCGCGACGAATTGGTGGAGTTCCAGGTCGACGGCACGCTCGGATCCGCGGTCGCCGGGCTGCGCAACTGCCGCGTCCAGCACCGTTCCGCCACGCCGAAGCCGGTGTGGAATCCGGACCTGCCCGCCACCGAGTCCTTCAGGGACCAGTGGCAGGAGGTCCCGGACAACGGCGACTTCGACAACGGATTCAAGGTCCAGTGGGAGCTGTTCCTGCGGCACGTCGCGCTCGACGAGCCCTGGCAGTGGGACCTGCTGGCCGGTGCCCGGGGCGTCCAGCTCGCCGAACTCGGCCTGGCCTCCTCCACGCAGGGCCGCCGCTTCGAGGTTCCGGAGCTGGCCCTGTGAGCATCCTGCTGCCGGACGCGTCCGGTGAAACGCGCACCTATGTGCCGCGTTCGGAATCCGTCACCTATAGCGCGGATCTTCCGCTGCGCAGCCGTGTCGTGTACTCCGCCGCCCATGTCGTGGCCGACCCGCTGCGGACGGCGGCGGACGAGCCCGCGGCCGTCGACTGGGACGCCACTCTCGCCTTCCGCCGCCATCTGTGGTCGCACGGGCTGGGCGTGGCCGAGGCCATGGACACCGCGCAGCGCGGCATGGGGCTCGACTGGGCGGGCGCGGCGGAGCTGATCCGCCGGTCGGCGGCCGAGGCGCGTGCCGTCGGCGGCCGGATCGCCTGCGGTGTCGGCACCGACCAGCTCACCGGTCCCGCCGCCACACTGGACGAGGTCGCCGCCGCCTACGAGGAGCAGTTGGCGCTCGTCGAGGCGACCGGTTCGCAGGCCGTCCTCATGGCGTCCCGCGCCCTCGCCGCGGTCGCGAAGGGCCCTGAGGACTATCTGGAGGTGTACGGGCGGCTGCTGCGTCAGGCCGGTGACCCGGTGATCCTGCACTGGCTCGGCCCGATGTTCGACCCGGCGCTCGCCGGGTACTGGGGCAGCGACGATCTGGACGCGGCGACCGACACCTTCCTCGACGTCATCAAGGCCCACCCGGACAAGATCGACGGCGTGAAGATCTCGCTGCTCGACGCGCGGCGCGAGGTCGAACTGCGCCGCCGCCTGCCGCAGGGCGTGCGCTGCTACACCGGCGACGACTTCAACTACCCCGAGCTGATCGAGGGCGACGAACAGGGCTTCAGCCACGCGCTGCTCGGCATCTTCGACCCGCTCGCGCCCCTGGCGTCGGCGGCCGTCAGCGCCCTCGACACCGGGGACGCCGCCGGTTTCCGCCGCGTCCTCGACCCCACCGTCGAGTTGTCCCGGCACCTGTTCCAGACACCGACACGCTTCTACAAGACCGGTGTCGTCCTGCTCGCCTGGCTGGCCGGGCACCAGTCGCACTTCAGCATGGTCGGCGGTCTCCAGTCGGCCCGTTCCCTGCCGCATCTCGCCCGCGCCTACGAACTGGCCGACCGGATCGGCCTGTTCCCCGACCCCGGACTCGCCGAGGCTCGGATGCGCGGCCTGCTCGCCGTATACGGAGTGGACGCATGACCGTACCGACGTCGCCCGACCCCGAGTCCTCCGCATCCGCCTCTCACGACGACGTGCACAGCGACGTGACCTGCGACCTCTCGCGGCTGAGCATCAACCAGGAGACCGTCAAGCAGTGGTCGCTGCCCGAGCTGGCCAAGGGGTGCGTGGCGGCCGGGATCGGCTCGGTGGGGCTGTGGCGGGCGCCGGTGCGGGAGTACGGCGTCGAGCGTGCAGCGGACCTGATGCGGGACAGCGGGCTCACCGTGACATCGCTGTGCCGCGGCGGATTCTTCACCGCGACCGACCCGGCGGAGCGGGCGACTGCGCTGGACGACAACCGCGCGGCGATCGACGAGGCGGCGACGCTGGCAACGGCCACCTTGGTGCTGGTTTCCGGCGGCCTGCCCGCGGGCGACCGCGACATCGCCGCCGCCAGGGAGCGGGTCGCCGACGCGATCGGCGAGCTGGCGCCCTACGCGGCGGAGCACGGGGTACGGCTCGCGATCGAGCCCCTGCACCCGATGTACGCCTCCGACCGGTGTGTGGTCTCCACGCTCGGCCAGGCGCTGGACATCGCCGAACGTTTCCCCGCGGACCACGTGGGTGTCGTGGTCGACACCTATCACCTGTGGTGGGACGACATGGTGCCTACGCAGATCGTCCGGGCCGGAGCGGGCGGCAGGATCGCCTCCTTCCAGGTCGCCGACTGGGTGACGCCGCTGCCGGAGGGGGTGCTGCTGGGGCGGGGACAGCTCGGTGACGGCTGCGTTGACCTGCGGGGACTGCGTGAGCAGGTGGACGCGACGGGCTTTCGCGGGCCGGTCGAGGTGGAGATCTTCAACCCCGCGCTGTGGGCCAGGGACGGCGCTGAACTGGTCGCCGAGATCGCCGATCGGTACCTCCGGCACGTTCTCTGAAAAAAACTTGAGAGATTACGCATCCGTCGTACAACCCTTCCGGGGGGTCGGTGGTCTTACTGGGCATCAAGGCTCCTGGGAGGGGTTTCACGGAGCCGAGAGGGAAATGCGCCCGAGGGGGGCTTCGGGGGTAGCAGGGGGGAAACGAAAGAGGTCCGGCCTTGTGCCGGACCTCTTTCGTATCTCTGTGCGGACGCTGTGACCGCCGGGGCGGCTCGCCGCGTCCGCCTCACTTCGCCCGGCGGGCCCGCTTGGCCAGCACCGTCGCCACCACGGGAATGAGCGTCTCCAGCGCCCCCGTGACCGCCGCCACCGGAAGACCCGTCCGCTTCGACACCGCGCGGGCCGTCGGCGCGGTCGCCTTGCGCAGCACCGTGGTGAGCAGACCGCCGCCCACGCCCGTGCCGAGCCCCGCGAAACCGGCGACCCCGGTGAGCGGCTCCGGTTCCGAGGCGGCCTGCTCCAGCGCCTGGCTCAACTCCGCGGTCCCGCCCGGTGTCACCGCCTCGTCCGTGACCACACCGGTCAGCGAACCCACCGAGGCGCCCACGACCTGCCGAGCCGCGTCCGTGTCCGTGCCGAGCCGATCGGCCATCTCCTGAAGCCGCTCGTCACCCAGCTCGGTCAGCACTTCGTCCTGCAGCGGTCGGTCGCTCATGTGCCGCACGCTACGCGGGCGCGCGAGCGGCGGCCCCCGGAGTTCGGCCGAACGCGTGAAGGGCCGCAGCCGGGTGGCCCGAGCGGCGTTGTCCACAGGGGGAGTTGCCGCCGGAGAGTTATCCACAGGGCGGCGACGGGGTGTCCGAGTCAACCGGTACCTTCGGAACAGATCACCAACGGGAGGGCCGGGAAGGGAGGCCGGGCATGGGCGAGTCGGGGCTGGCCGTGCTGGACGGCGTCCTGGAACGGATCACCTACGCCAACGAGGACACCGGGTACACGGTCGCGCGGGTGGACACCGGCCGTGGCTCGGGGGATCTGCTGACGGTCGTCGGCGCGCTGCTGGGGGCGCAGCCGGGGGAGTCGCTGCGGATGCACGGCCGCTGGGGCTCGCATCCGCAGTACGGCAAGCAGTTCAGTGTCGAGAACTACACGACGGTGCTGCCGGCCACGATCCAGGGGATACGCCGCTACCTGGGATCGGGGCTGATCAAGGGCATCGGGCCGAGGATCGCGGAGCGGATCGTCGACCACTTCGGCACCGGCACGCTGGAGATCATCGAGGGCGAGCCGAAGCGGCTGATCGAGGTGCCGGGGCTTGGCCCCAAGCGCACCAAGCTGATCGCCGCCGCGTGGGAGGAGCAGAAGGCGATCAAGGAGGTGATGGTCTTCCTCCAGGGAGTGGGGGTGTCCACTTCCATCGCCGTGCGGATCTACAAGGGCTACGGGGACGCGTCGATCTCCGTGGTGAAGAACCAGCCGTACCGGCTGGCCGCCGAGGTCTGGGGGATCGGCTTCCTGACCGCGGACCGGATCGCGCAGGCGGTCGGGATACCCCACGACAGCCCGGAGCGGGTCAAGGCGGGATTGCAGTACGCCCTGTCGCAGGCCACTGACGGCGGCAACTGCTATCTGCCCGAGGAACGGCTGATCGCGGACTCGGTGAAGCTGCTCCAGGTCGACACGGGCCTGGTGATCGACTGCCTGGGCGAGCTGGCCGAGGAGGAGGGCGTCGTCCGGGAGAGCGTGCCCTCGCCGGACGGGCACGAGGAACAGGTGAAGGCCGTCTACCTGGTCCCCTTCCACCGGGCCGAGATATCGCTCGCCGCCCAGTTGCTGCGGCTGCTGCGCGGACCGGAGGACCGGCTGCCCGCCTTCCGGGACGTGGAGTGGGACAAGGCGCTGGCCTGGCTGGCGGCCAGGACGGGGGCCGATCTCGCACCGGAACAGCAGGAGGCGGTACGGCTGGCGCTGACCGAGAAGGTCGCCGTGCTCACCGGCGGCCCCGGCTGCGGCAAGTCGTTCACCGTGCGCTCGGTGGTGGAGCTGGCGCGCGCGAAGAAGGCCAAGGTGGTGCTGGCCGCCCCGACCGGCCGCGCCGCCAAGCGGCTGGCCGAGCTGACCGGCGCCGAGGCCTCGACCGTGCACCGGCTGCTGGAGCTGAAGCCGGGCGGCGACGCGGCGTACGACAAGGACCGGCCGCTGGACGCGGATCTGGTGGTGGTCGACGAGGCGTCGATGCTCGACCTGCTGCTGGCGAACAAGCTGGTGAAGGCGGTGCCGCCGGGCGCGCACCTGCTGTTCGTCGGCGATGTGGACCAGTTGCCGAGCGTCGGCGCAGGTGAGGTGCTGCGTGACCTGCTCGCGGCGGACGGCCCCGTGCCCGCCGTGCGGCTCACACGTATCTTCCGGCAGGCCCAGCAGTCCGGGGTGGTGACCAACGCGCACCGGATCAACTCCGGTGTCCCGCCGCTCACTCAGGGCCTGCCCGACTTCTTCCTCTTCGCCGAGGAGGACTCGGAGGAGGTGGCCAGGCTGACCGTGGACGTGGTGGCCCGCCGCATCCCGGCCCGCTTCGGGCTCGACCCGCGCCGTGACGTCCAGGTGCTCGCGCCGATGCACCGAGGTCCCGCGGGCGCGGGCGTGCTCAACGGACTGCTCCAGCAGGCCGTCACCCCGGCGCGGCCCGACCTGCCCGAGCGCCGGTTCGGCGGCCGGACCTTCCGGGTCGGCGACAAGGTCACGCAGATCAGGAACAACTACGACAAGGGCGCGAACGGCGTCTTCAACGGCACGGTCGGCGTGGTCACCGCGCTGGACACCGTCGAGCAGCGCCTCACCGTGCACACCGACGAGGACGAGGAGATCCCGTACGACTTCGACGAGCTGGACGAACTGGCCCACGCGTACGCGGTGACGATCCACCGCTCGCAGGGCAGCGAGTATCCGGCCGTGGTGATCCCTGTCACCACCAGTGCCTGGATGATGCTGCAGCGCAATCTGCTCTACACCGCTGTGACCAGGGCGAAGCGGCTCGTCGTGCTGGTCGGATCGCGTCGCGCCATCGGTCAGGCGGTGCGGACGGTGTCGGCGGGAAAGCGCTTCACGGCTCTCGACCACCGGCTGTCCAGGGGCGCAAAATAGGCACTGAGTGCCACCTTTCGGCCCGATGGCCGACCCCGAGTGCACACGCCAGTGCCAAATGGGGGACAGTGGACCTCGTCAGGGCACCTCGAAGAAGAGGCAACACCGTCGGTGAGGGAATGACGTGAGCGACAAGTCTGTAGTACTGCGGTATGGGGACGGCGAGTACAGCTACCCGGTGGTTGACAGCACCGTCGGTGACAACGGCTTCGACATCGGCAAGCTGCGCGCCGACACCGGGCTGGTCACCCTGGACAGCGGTTACGGCAACACTGCGGCCTACAAGTCCGCGATCACCTTCCTCGATGGTGAGGAAGGCATCCTGCGCTACCGCGGTTACCCGATCGAGCAGCTCGCCGAGCGCGGAAGCTTCCTGGAGACCGCCTACCTGCTGATCAACGGCGAACTGCCGACAGTCGACGAGCTGGCCGAGTTCAAGGGCGAGATCACCCAGCACACCCTTTTGCACGAGGACGTCAAACGGTTCTACGACGGCTTCCCCCGTGACGCCCACCCGATGGCGATGCTGTCGTCCGTGGTGAGCGCGCTGTCGACCTTCTACCAGGACAGCCACAACCCGTTCGATCCCGAGCAGCGCCACCTCTCCACGATCCGGCTGCTCGCCAAGCTGCCGACCATCGCGGCGTACGCGTACAAGAAGTCCGTCGGTCAGCCGGTGGTCTACCCGCGCAACGACCTCGGCTATGTCGAGAACTTCCTGCGCATGACGTTCTCCGTGCCGGCCGAGGAGTACGAGCTCGACCCGGTCGTGGTCAGCGCCCTCGACAAGCTCTTCATCCTGCACGCCGACCACGAGCAGAACTGTTCGACGTCGACGGTCCGGCTGGTCGGCTCCTCGCAGGCGAACCAGTTCGCCTCGATCTCGGCCGGTATCAGCGCGCTGTGGGGCCCCCTGCACGGCGGCGCCAACCAGTCGGTGCTGGAGATGCTGGAAGGCATCCAGGCCGACGGCGGCGACGTGGACGCCTTCATCCGCAAGGTGAAGAACAAGGAAGACGGTGTGAAGCTCATGGGCTTCGGACACCGCGTCTACAAGAACTTCGACCCCCGGGCGAAGATCATCAAGTCGGCCGCGCACGACGTCCTGTCGGCGCTCGGCAAGTCCGACGAGCTTCTGGACATCGCGCTCAAGCTCGAAGAGCACGCGCTCGGCGACGACTATTTCGTCTCGCGCAAGCTGTACCCGAACGTGGACTTCTACACCGGTCTGATCTACCGGGCCATGGGCTTCCCGACCAGCATGTTCACCGTGCTGTTCGCCATCGGGCGGCTGCCCGGCTGGATCGCCCAGTGGCACGAGATGATCAAGGAGCCCGGCTCCCGCATCGGCCGTCCGCGGCAGATCTACACGGGCGTCGAGATCCGCGACTACGTGCCCGTCGAGGGCCGCTGAACCACGGGCTGAGCCTGGCCCCACCACGCATGAAGAAGCGCCCCGCGCTGGATCCCCCCACGGGTCCGGCACGGGGCGCTCCCGTTCCCGGAACGGATCCCCCCACGGGTCCGACCGGGCGTCTTTCGGCGGCTGCGCCGTGCCGGGACGACTGCGGCCCGGGAGGGCCGCTCAAAGCTCCCCGGACATCGCCCCGGCGACGCATTCCCGGGCCGTCCCCCAAGACAGCCCGTTCCGCAGCCCCCCACCGGCTCCGCCGGGAGCGCGGTGCTCAAGACATAAGACCCACGAACCACCGTAATGGTTACGTTCCAAGCCCTGTGATCTACGTCTCTTCGAATGGGGGCGTTTTCGCAGGCTACCCCGCTCGCGGGCGGTATGGGGCGATCCCGTAGCGTGCTGTCTCCTCATGAGGGGCGGAGTACATGGCACAGAACGGGACAGCGGGCCGCAGCGTCGTCGTGACCGGCGGGGGTACGGGCATCGGTCGGGCGATCTCGATCCGCTTCGCCGAGGAGGGCCACCACGTCACGATCGTCGGCCGTCGCCGTGAGGTCCTGCACGCCACCGCGGAGGAGCTGCGCCGGGAGCGCGGGCTGGACGTCACCCCGGTCGCCTGCGACCTGGCCGACCCCGACGACGTCGAGGCGGCGCTCCGGCACCTGCCCGAGCAGGTCGACGTCCTGGTGAACAACGCGGGCAGCCGGGAGCTGGCGATCGGCGCGGGCCCGCACGGGGTGCTCGCCCGCTGGCGCGGCGACTTCGAGCGCAATGTGCTGACCGCGGTGCTGCTGACCGAATCGCTGCGAGACCGCTTCACCGACAGCGGCCGGGTGGTCACGGTCACCTCGGTGGCCGCGCTGCGCGGTGGCGGCTCCTACGGGGCCTCCAAAGCCGCCCTGCACGCCTGGAACCACTCGCTGGCCGCCCAGCTCGGCCCGCAGGGCGTCACGTGCAACATCGTGGCGCCCGGCACCGTGGCGGGCACCGAATTCTTCGGCTCGCGGCTCAACGACGCCGAGCTGACCCGGCGGGCCGGGCGCACGCTCGTGGGTCGCGTCGGCCACCCCGCCGACGTGGCGGCGGCCGTGCTCTTCCTCGCGTCCCCCGACGCCGGCTTCATCACCGGCGAGATCCTTCAGTGCAACGGCGGCGAACTGCTCGGCCGGTGACCCGGTGACCCGGTGACCCGGTGACCCGGTGACCCGGTGGTCCCTGTGCTCCCGAGGCCCTGTGCTCCGGAGGTCCAGTGCGCCGGGAGCATTCCGCGTTCCGTGACAGGCGCGCCCGTACTCCCTGAGGAGTAGCCCGACTGGACCCTCAGGATGAATTCTCCTGGGAGCCCCCGAGGAATCCCCTGATCCGCGGGAAACCCCCTTGCCCCGTCCCACCGGCCGCTGTCAGTTTTGAAGCCCGGGGGCGGGAAGAGGGGCGGTGGAATGGACGTTGCACTGAACGTGTCGTCACTGGACTTCACCTCGGGTCTCGCTGAGTACCTGCGAGGTGGACACGTCTTCTGGGCATACGCGGTACTGGCCCTCACCACGGCCCCGCCGCTCGTGCCCAACTCCGTGCTGCTCGTGACCGGCGGAGTGATGGCGGCCGAGGGACGGCTGGACATCGCCCTCGTGCTGCTGGTGGTGGCGGGCAGCGCGGTCCTCGGCGACATGCTGATCCACCGCACCGGCCGGGCGCTCAGCGGCCGTGTCCTGGCCCGCATGGAGCGCGACGAACGCCGGGCGGCGCTGCTCAGATGGGCCGCCCTACGGATACAGCGGCACGGTGTGCCCTTTGTGATCGGTGTGCGCTTTCTGCCCAGCGGCCGAGTGATAGGCGGTCTCGCGGCGGGTGTCGTGCGCTATCCCGCCCGGCGTTACGCGGTGGGCGCGGGTGTCGCGGAGGCCGTCTGGGCCAGCTATTCCGTCGGAGCCGGTTATTTCAGCGGCAAAGCCGCTTCCAACTCGTTCTTCGCCCTCTGCCTGGGGCTCGGTATATCGATGCTCGTCGCCGGTATCGGCACGCTGGTGCAGTGGGTCTCGCGGGCGCGTGAGCGTCGCGATCCCCGCCTGGTGGTGGAGCGCGAGGCGACCCGGCCTCCCTCGATGGTGGTACGGGCGTCCTTCGCGGGTGACGCGGTGGTCGTACCGGGACCCTCCGGCGGTGGTGGTACGGGACCGGCCGGTGGCCTGCCCGCGGGACCAGGGGCAGCGGCCACCACCACATCGACATCCGTCACAGGCGCCACTGTCGCGCGCACAAGTCCGCCACCGGGCAAGGACCGGGGCGGATTTCCCTGTTTCTTGGCCGGCCGCGGCAAGTAGCCTTCGGCCGCGTGCCCGGACCCGGAGTCAGCGCGCGGCGGCGGTGTCCGTGCTGTCTTCTGGGCTCCTGTCCGGGGCGGCGCCCTTGTCCGGGGCGGCGGCCGTGCCCGGACCGGTGACCGCCCCAGTGCCCAGGTAGGGCGCCAGATAGCGGTAGAGCATCCCCTTCATCTCCCGCGCGTACGCGTCCCGTTCCTCGCCCTCGTGCTGGACGACGAGGTCGAGTCCTGCCTTGAACATCGCGAAGGACATCTGCGCCACAAGCGTGCGTTCCGCTGTGGACAGCGACGGCTGACGGACGCCGAGCAGTTCGGTGAGGCGCGCGAGCAGTGACGCGTGCAGCTCGTCGTGGCCCTCGGCGACCTTGCCGGGAGTGTCCGGGCCCTTGATCAGGGCGAGGAAGGCCGGGTTGGCGCAGTTGAACTCGATGAAGGGGCCTGCGACGGCGTCGATCATCTCGTCCAGCGGCAGCAGGGCGTTCTCGACGGTGAAGACCCGGCCGTGGGTGGCTTCCATCTCCTTGGCGAGCTGGCTGCCCAGCTCGACCGCGATGGCCTCCTTGTTCGGGAAGAACTGGTAGAGCGTGCCCGGCGACACCCCTGCCTCGCGGGCGATCGCGTTGGTGCTGGACGCCGTGTAGCCCAGCGCGCAGAACACGCTGGCGGCGGCCTGGAGGAGCTGTGTGACACGCCGCTCGCCACGGGCCTGCCGACGGCGCGGCTGCCGCTCTTCCGCCTCGGACACGGTGACTCCCCAGGGGTATTGACAAACACGAGCGTTCGCTCGCATTCTTGAAACGCGAGCGACAGTTCGCATTTGCGATTCTACGTCGCACTACGGGGAGAGGACACCTTTTGTCATGGCTGATGTCAACCACGACTCCGAGGTCGGGGGCTGGACGCGGGCCGTCACAGCCCGGCCCAGGCTGACGCTGCTGCTCGCCCTCCTCTTCACCGCGCTCGCGGTCGTCGCCGGGCGAGGCGTGGCCGACCGGCTGGCCAGCGGCGGCTGGGAAGCGCCCGACTCCGAGTCCTCGTACGCGACCGCGGCGCTCGCCGACCACTTCCCCGCCTCCCAGCCCAATCTGGTCCTGCTGGTCGACGCCAAGGGCGCGGGAGTCGACAGCCCCGCCGTGGCCGCGCAGGGGCAGGAGCTGGCCCGCAAGCTCGCCGCCGATCCGGCGGTCACCGGCGTCACCTCCTACTGGGGCACCCACGCGCCGGTGCTGCGCGCCAAGGACGACGGCTCGGCGATGATCACCGCCCGACTCAAGGGCGACGACGACGCGGTGGCCACCGCCGTCAAACGGATCGCCCCCGCCTACCGCGGGGAGCACGGACCGGTCGACGTGAGCGTCGGCGGCTCGGCCGCCGTCCGGCACGAATTGCAGAGCACCATCCAGGACGACCTGGTCAAGGCCGAGATGATCGCCCTGCCCGTCACCCTGATACTGCTCGTCATGGTCTTCGGCAGCGCCATCGCCGCACTGCTGCCCCTGGGCGTCGGCATCATCGCGATCCTCGGCACCAACGCGGTGCTGCGCGCCATCACCTCGTTCACCGACGTCTCGGTCTTCGCGCAGAATCTCACCACCGCGCTCGGCCTCGGCCTCGCGATCGACTACGCCCTGTTCATCGTCCGCAGATTCCGCGAAGAGCTGGCGACCGGACTCACCCCGCGCGCGGCGGTCGGAGTGACCCTGCGCACGGCGGGCCGCACCGTCCTCTTCTCGGCCCTTACCGTCGCCGCCTCGCTCGCCGCGATGCTCGTCTTCCCGCAGTACTTCCTGCGCTCCTTCGCCTACGCGGGGATCGCCGTGGTGCTGCTGGCCGCCGCCGCGGCGCTGATCGCGCTGCCCGCCTGCCTGGTCCTGCTCGGAGACCGGGTCAACGCGCTGGATCTGCGCAAGGCATTGCGCCGCAGGCCCGCGAGCGACCCCGGCGCGGGATACGCCGCCTTCGCCCGGCTGGTGATGCGCAGGGCGCCGCTCTTCGCGATCGGCGCGGTCGCGGGCCTGCTGCTGCTCGGACTGCCCTTCCTCCAGGTGCGCTTCGGCGCCGCGGACGATCGGCAGTTGCCCTCGGCGGCCGAGTCCCATGTGGTGCAGCAGCACATTCGCCAGGAGTTCCCCGGCAGCCCCGACGGCGCCATCACGGTGCTGGCCGAAGGCGCCGACCGGTCCCAACTGGCCGGATACGAGAAGCGGGTGGCCGCCCTGCCCGGCGTGGTCCGGGTCGAGGGGCCGGTCGTCGCCCAGGACTCAGGCGCCGCCTACATGACGGTGCTGTCCACGAGCGAGGCGGTGGACGCCGGCACCCAGCACCTGGTCGGCGCGATCCGCGCCGTGCCCACGGACTTCAAAGCCTCGGTGACCGGCCAGGCCGCCGTCCTGGTGGACACCAAGGACACCATCGGCCAACGGCTGCCATGGGCGGCCGGGATCATCGCCCTGGTCACCTTGCTGCTGGTCTTCCTGCTCACCGGCAGCGTGATCATCCCGCTCCAGGCGGTGCTGCTCAACGCGCTGAGCCTCACCGCGATGTTCGGCGCGGTGGTGTGGGTCTTCCAGGACGGTCATCTGTCCGGACTGCTGGGCTTCACAGCCACCGGCAGCATCGAGACGACCCTGCCGGTGCTGATGTTCTGCGTGGCCTTCGGACTCTCCATGGACTACGGGGTGTTCCTGCTCTCACGGATCAAGGAGGAGTACGACCGCAGTGGCGACCACCAGGCGTCCATCGAGTTCGGGCTCAAGCGGACCGGCGGACTGATCACGGCGGCGGCGGTGATCCTGGCCGTGGTGATGGTCGCGATCGGCACGTCGCGGGTGGCCAACACCAAGATGCTGGGGCTCGGCATCGCGCTCGCGGTGCTCATGGACGCGATGGTGGTCCGCACCCTGCTGGTGCCCGCGGTGATGCGGCTGACCGGGCGGGCCACCTGGTGGGCGCCGCCGGTGCTGCGCCGCTTCCACGACCGGTTCGGCATATCGGAGGGCGGCGGCCAGGAGGCGGCGGAGGGCACGAAGGCCCCGCGCTCCTCGCAGGAGCGGCGGGACCCCGAGCCGGCCACGCGGCACTGAGGCTCAGTCCGGATCCCGGCGGCCGCGGTTTCCCGGCCGCCGGGCACTCCAGGCCCTGACGGTATCGGCGTACCAGAAGGGCTTGCCGCCCTCGACGACATCGGGCGGCGGGAGATGCCCGTGCTTCCGGTAGGAGCGGACGGTGTCGACCTGTACGCGGATGTGCGCGGCGATCTCGGCGTACGACCACAGGGTCCGGTCGGTCATCCCAGGTACCTCCGTACGGCGGGGCTGCTGTTGATCAGCACCTTCGTCCGGCCAACGACAGGTGAGCGTCACCGCATGGGCTTGTTGATCTTCTGTGACACGGAACCCGCGTAACGGTGACAAATGTGGCGAACGGGTAACGACCGCGCAGGTCGTCCGGACCGTGGCGGTGAAAGGGGGCACGATGGCGGGCTGAGACCGGAGGAAATCCGCGAGCGGGCAATCCGCCCACCCCTCGGCTCCGAATACCGGTCGGAGACTTGCGCGGGTGAGTCGGGACGGGATGGATCGCAGATGAGGGAAGCCGTACGGCTGGACGGCGTCGCAGGCGCCGGCCCCGACCTCCAGGAGCTGCTGGTCGCGGTCGCCCGCGGCGACGAGGCGGCGTTCGCCAGGGTCTACGACGCGGTGGCCGGGCCCGTGCTGGGGCTGGTGCGCTCGGTGCTGCGCGACCCCGCGCAGTCGGAGGAGGTCGCCCAGGAGGTGCTGGTCGAGGTCTGGCAGACCGCGACCCGCTTCCAGGCATCCCGTGGCAGCGCCATGACCTGGGTGATGACGCTGGCCCACCGTCGTGCGGTGGACCGGGTGCGTTCCGCGCAGGCGTCCTCCGACCGGGAGCACAAGGCCGCGCTGCTTGAGCACACCCCCGCCTTCGACGAAGTCGCGGAACAGGTCGAGTCACGGCTGGAGCGCGAGCAGGTGCGACGCTGTATGCGGACGCTCACCGAATTGCAGCGCCAGTCGGTGACGCTCGCCTACTACCAGGGATTCACCTACCGGGAGGTCGCCGAGTTGCTCGCGGCTCCGCTGGGGACCGTCAAGACCCGACTGCGGGACGGACTCATCCGCCTGCGCGACTGCTTGGGAGTGAGCGCATGACGACCGCCGATCTGCATACCCTCACCGGTGCGTACGCGGTGCACGCGCTGCCCGACGGTGAGCGGGAGGAATTCGAACGGCACATCGCCGACTGCTCGGCCTGTGCGCAGGAGGTCCGCGAGCTGTCCGCGACGGCCACCCGGCTGGCGCTGGCCGCCTCGGTCGTGCCGCCGCCGCACATGCGTGAGCAGGTGCTGCGCCGGGTCGCCGCCGTGCGGCAGGAGCCGCCGGTCGTCACGCGGCAGGAGCGGCGCGGTCTCGCCGGATGGGTGGCCGGGGCGCGGCGGCTGCCGCGTTACGCGCTGGCCGCGTGCATGGCGGGAGTGGTCGGGCTCGGCGGGGTGGCCGTCTGGCAGCACCAGGCCGCCGACGACGCGAGGCAGCGGGCGAATCAGGCCGAGCAGCGGGCGGGCGAGCTCTCCCAGGTGCTCTCGGCGCCCGACGCGGCGAGCACCACACGGAAGCTCAGCACCGGCACGACCGCGACCGTGGTGGTCTCCCGGAGCCTGGGCAAGGCCGCTTTCCTGGCCGCCGGTATGCCGACGCCGGCGGCCGGGAAGACGTACGAGCTGTGGTTCGACGACGGCGGGAAGATGCGGCCGGCGGGTCTGATGGACCCGTCAGCCACCGACCAGGCCGTGGTGCTGGACGGGCGGATCGACAACGCCTCCGGGGTGGGCGTGACGGTCGAACCGGCCGGCGGCTCGCAGCAGCCGACGAGTGCCCCGCTGGCGCTGGTGACGTTCCCGGCGGCGGCCCGTGCCTGAGACGTCGCGGACCGGGTCGTCCATCGCGCTGTTCACCGCGGACCTGCGGTTGCACGACAACCCCGTGCTGGCCGGGGCGGTGGCGGCGGCCGGGAGCGTGGTCCCGCTGTTCGTGGTGGACGAGGGCATCGCGCGGGCCGGATTCGCGGTGCCGAACAGGGCGGCGTTCCTCGCCGATTGCCTGGCCGACCTGGACGCGGGCCTGCGGGCCCGTGGCGGGCGGCTGGTCGTGCGGCGCGGCGACGTCGTCGAGGAGGTCGTCCGGGCCGTCGGCGACAGCGGGGCGCGGCAGGTGCACATCGCGGCCGGGGTGAGCGGTTACGCCCTGCGCCGCGAGGACCGGCTGCGCAAGGCCCTGGCGGAGGCGGGCTGCGAGGTGGTGGTGCACGAGGCCGTGGTCACCGCGGCCCCGCCCGGCGCCGTCACCCCCGTTGGCCGCGACCACTTCGCCGTGTTCACACCGTACTTCCGGCGCTGGGGCGCCGAGCCCCAGCGCCGCGTGCTGGACGCGCCGCGCAAGGTCACCGTGCCCGAGGACGTGAAGTCCGCCGCGCTGCCCTCCGCCGCCGAGCTGACCGGGCCGGGCGGCGGGCAGCCGTCGCCGGGCCTGCCGCCCGGCGGGGAGACGGCTGGTCGCAAGCTGGCGGGCAGTTGGTGGCGTTCGGGCCTGGAGGGTTACGCGGACCAGCACGACGACCTGGCGGGTGACGCGACCTCCCGGCTCTCGCCGTATCTGCACTTCGGGTGCGTGTCCGCGACCGAACTCGTCCACCGGGCGAGGTCGGTGAGCGGCCGGGGCGCGGAGGCGTTCATCCGGCAGCTCGCCTGGCGCGACTTCCACCATCAGGTGCTCGCCGCGCGGCCGGACGCGGCGCACCGCGACTACCGCTCCCGGCACGACCGTTGGCGCACCGCGCCCGAGGAGGTCACGGCCTGGCGCGAGGGCCGCACCGGCTACCCCATCGTGGACGCCGCGATGCGCCAACTGCTGCACGAGGGCTGGATGCACAACAGGGGCAGGCTGCTCGTGGCGAGCTTCCTGACCAAGACGCTGTACGTGGACTGGCGGATCGGCGCCCGCCACTTCCTGGACCTGCTGGTCGACGGCGACATCCCCAACAACCAGCTCAACTGGCAGTGGTCGGCGGGCACCGGCACCGACACCCGGCCCAACCGGGTGCTCAACCCGCTGCTCCAGGCGGCCCGTTTCGACCCGGACGGCGACTATGTGCGGCGCTGGGTTCCGGAACTGGCCGAGTTGGAGGGGGCGGCGGTGCACCAGCCGTGGAAGCTGTCGGGTCCGGAACGGGAGCGGTTCGACTACCCGGACCCGATCGTGGCGCTGAGCGAGGGTCACGCCCGCTTCTCGCGGGCCCGCGGCCTGGACGACTGACCGCGAACCCGCGAAGCGACCGAACCCACCGAAACCGCCGAACCGAGCGGAACCGACCCGCTCACCACGACCTGTGCCCCCAGCGGCCCGGCTGCCGCCGACTACGCCCGCCCGTCAACACCGCCCTTTCGCGGCGGCCACGGGAAGAAACCACTCGTCCGGGCGACGTATTCGGCGTAGCCGGGCCGCTGCGCCATGTGCCGTTCCAGCAGCGGCTTCCCGCTGCCCCGCAGGAGCAGGAAGCTGATGGTCAGCGGGCCGAGCACGGCCAGCACGACGGCGCCCGCCGCCGACGACCAGCGGGCGCCGTCGCACGCCAGCACGTACAGCCCCCACCAGACGCAGAAGTCGCCGAAGTAGTTGGGGTGCCGGGTCCAGCCCCACAGGCCGCGGTCCATCACCTGACCGCGGTGCGCGGGATCGGCCTTGAAGCGGGCGAGCTGGTGGTCGCCGACCGCCTCGAAGACCAGCCCGACCAGGCACAGCGCCGCGCCGACCGCCGCCGCCGGGCCGACGGACCCCGGCAGATAGCAGGCGACCTGCACCGGCAGCGACACCACGCACACCAGCAGACCCTGGAGCAGGTAGACGATCCGGAAGGCGTACCCGTTGCGGCGGTCGGCCGGGACCTTGGACAGCATCTTCTCGTACCGCGGATCCTCGCCGTGGCCACGGCCGCGCCAGGCGATGTGCCCGGCCAGCCGCAGCCCCCACACCACGGTCAGGACCAGGACCAGCAGCCGCCGCCCGTCGTCACCGTGCCCCGAGGACAACCCGTACGACACGACGGCGACCGCCGCGAAGGCGGCGCCCCACGCCACGTCGACCACCCGGTGCATGCCCTTGGCCACCGCGACCGCGAAGGTCACCAGCATCACGGCGAGCGCCGCGCCCGCCGCCGCCGCGAGATTCACGCAGAATGCGCCCCACGGAAAGCCGTTCACCGGCCTGCCGCCGAGTCTTCCGCGTGCACGGCACCAGTCGGCCCCGATGCCCCGGCGGCCCCCGCCGCCCCCTCCAGCACGAACTGCCGCACATCCAGGTACCCGGAGCGGAAACCGGCCTCCGAGTAGGCCAGATAGAACGTCCACAGCCGCCGGAAGACCGCGTCGAAGCCGAGCGCCGCCACCTCGTCCGCGCACCGCGCGAACCGCTCGCGCCACAGCCGCAGCGTCTCCGCGTAGTGCGGTCCGAACGCCTCGGCGCTGACGATCCGCAGCCCGGTGGCCTCGCCGCTCACCTCGGAGATGGCCTCGGCGGAGGGGATCATGCCGCCGGGGAAGACGTACTTGTGGATCCAGGTGAAGGTGGGAAGGCTCACCAGCATCCGGTCGTGCGGCATGGTGATCGCCTGGAGCGCGATCCGGCCGCCGGGCGCGAGCCGCCGCTCCAGGGTGCGGAAATACTCCGGCCAGAACTCGTGGCCGACCGCCTCGATCATCTCGACGCTGACCACCGCGTCGTACTCGCCCTCGACCTCGCGGTAGTCGCGCAGCAGCACCTCGACACGGTCCTGGAGCCCGGCGGCGCGGACCCGTTCCAGCGCCAGTCCACGCTGCTCGCGCGAGAGCGTCACGCTCACCACACGGGCGCCGCGCGATGCCGCGCGCACCGCCAGCTCGCCCCAGCCGGTGCCGATCTCCAGCAGCCGGGTGCCGGGACCGACCCCGGCCGCGTCCAGCAGCAGGTCGATCTTGCGGTGCTGGGCGGCGGGCAGCAGGTGCTCGTCCGCAGGGAAGCCGCGGAAGACCGCGGAGGAGTACGTCATCGTCTCGTCGAGGAAGAGCGAGAAGAGGTCGTTGGACAGGTCGTAGTGCCGGTGGATGTTGTCGCGCGCGCCCTCGCGGGTGTTGCGCTGCGCCTCCGGCCGCCGCCTGGCCCACGCGCCGCGCAGCCGTTGCAGGGACGGCGGTACGAGGGTGGCGACGTTGTCGGCGAAGACCGTGAGCACACCGGTCAGGTCGTCCGCGTCCCACTCCCCGGCCATGTACGACTCGCCGAAGCCGATCAGGCCCTCGGCGCCGATCCGGCGGAAGAAGGACCGCGGGTCGTGCACCCGCATCAGCGGGCCGCCGAGCCCCAGCGTGCGGGCGCCCTCGCCCGCGTCGTCGCCGTCCGCGCCCGCCAGCCGCACCCGCAGCGGCAGCCGCTCCAGCGCCCTGCGGACGAGGAAGGCCGCGACGGCCGCGCGCGCGGCCGAACAGCGGGGCGCCGCCGCGACGTCCGGCCAGCGCTCGGCGTCGACCGCCGCGCGCACCCTGGACGTCGACACGGGCGAGACGGCGGCCCCGGCAGTCACCGGGGCGGCCGGAGTGGATGACACGGTCACCGCATTCCCTCCTGAACGTGATGGCTTGGCCGCGGCCGTACGGGCAGGCCGCGCAGATACAGCAGAACACCGTGGAATCTGATCCCCGCGGAGACGAGGAGCGTCGACCACGGATGGCGTACAGCGGCCCGGAGCAGTCCGGCCGTGGTGGCCGGGCGGCGGTCGCCGCTCACGGTCGCGGTGAAGGGGCGTTTTCCGTCCAGTTCCAGATGGACCGTCACGGAAAGGCGGTTTCCCGGCTCCGGCACTCGCATGCGGTAGTCGCCCTCCACCGGGAAGAACGGTGAGACGTACAGCTCCTTGGCGGTCGAGGCACGGCCCTCGGCGTCCGGCGCCAGCAGATAGCAGTGCCGCTCGCCATAGGTGTTGTGGACCTCCGCGACCACATGGCGGGGCGTGCCGTCACGCGCGTGGCACCAGTACAGGGTCAGCGGGTTGAAGACATGGCCGAGGACACGGGCGTGCGTGAGCATCAGCACGCGGCCGTCCGCGGGGGCCGCCCCCTGCGCGGCGAGGAACCGGTCGAGCCCCGCCCTGACCGTGGGCGCCGTACCGCCGAAGTGGTCCCGCGCCCGGAAACCGGCCAGCGGGCGCAGCGGCAGCGGCAGTCGGGGCATGTGGTCCACGTCGACCAGCCACATATAGGTGCGCATACGGAAGGAGTGCCGCACGGGGCGGTTACGGGCATGGGCGATCCGACAGTCGTACAGCGAAGGCGCCACCGCCACCGCCACCGCCACCGCCACCGCCTGCGGCTTCGCTTCCGCTTCTGCTTTCGCCGGGTCGTGCGCCGTCCCGTCATGCACCGGAGCCGTCATGACCACTCCACCCCCAGCGCGCGCGCCGCCGCCACCCCGGAGGCGCAGCCGTCCTCGTGGAAACCCCAGCCGTGGTAGGCGCCCGCGTAGGCGACCACCGGCCCGTTCAGTTGGGGCAGCCGTCGCTGCGCGGCCACCGACTCCGGCGTGTACTGCGGGTGTTCGTACGCCATCCGGTCCCGTACGGCGGAGGGGTCGATCCGGTCGGCGCCGTTGAGCGTCACCACATACGTGTCGGCGCCGTCCAGCCGCTGGAGCCGGTTCATGTCGTAGCTGACCAGGACGGCGTCGGCGTCCGAGGCGCAGGACGGCATCAGGTAGTTCCACGACGCGCGGGCGCCGGCCGCGCGCGGCAGCACGCCGGTGTCGGTGTGCAGCAGTGCGGGGTTGACGGTGTACGGGATCGCGCCCAGCACCTCGCGCTCGGCCGCGGTGGGCTCGGCGAGCAGGCTCAGCGCCTGGTGCGGGTGGACGGCGACGACCACCGCGTCGTAGCGCTCGGTGGTGCCGTCCTCGACGGTGACCTCGGCGCCGCCGGGGACGCGGCGCAGCGCGGTCACCGGGCTGGAGGTGTGCACGGCGGACACTTCCTTGCCCACCCGCTCGACGTACGTACGGGAGCCGCCGGTGATCGTGCGCCAGGTGGGGGAGTCGCCGACGCTGAGCAGGCCGTGGTGGTCGAGGAAGCGGAAGAGGTAGCGGGCCGGGAAGTCCAGCGCGGTCGCGGGGGAGCAGGACCAGACGGCGGAGACCAGCGGGGTCATGAAGTGCTGGACGAAGTAGGGGGAGTAGCGGCCGTCGGCGAGGAATTCCCGCAGCGTGCGGTCGGTGGCGGCAGCGCGCGCACCCGTATCCGTATCCGAGCCCGTATCCGCGGAAGAACCCGGACCCGCGTCGCCGCTCTCCGCGAGCAGCCGCCGCGCCCCGCGGTGGAAGGCCGTGACCTCGGTCAGCATCCGCAGATAGCGGCCCCGCAGCGCGTTGCGCGGCTGCGCGAAGAGCCCGCGCGGCCCGCGGGCCCCGGCGTACTCCAGGCCGCAGCCCTCGCACCGCACCGACATGCTCATCTCGGACTCCTGCGTGGCGACGTCCAGCTCGCGCAGCAGCCGCAGCAGATGCGGATAGGTGCGGGCGTTGTGCACGATGAAGCCGGTGTCGACGCTCAGGGACCGGCCGTCGGGGTCGGCCACGTCGTGGGTGTCCGCGTGCCCGCCGAGCCGGTCGTCCGCCTCGTACAGGGACACGTCACTCGCGCGGTGCAGCACATGGGCGGCGGTAAGGCCCGCCACTCCGCTGCCTATCACCGCGATCCGACGTCGTTCGGCCGTCATGCGATCCCCTCGGTCAGTGCTCGATGTCCGGTGACACCCCGTGGTGCCCGGTGGCGCCCCGTGCCCGGTCGGTGTCCGGCGCGGCCGGAACGGCGACTGGCACCGGTGCGCCCTCACTGATCATTCGTGGCCGCCGCCGCCGCGGATTGGTGCGGGAGCGGAACGTTCCGGCGGTGATCTTCACGGCCCCCACCTGCGGCGGAACCCGTCGGTCCGGGGGACGCGGAATCCCGTACCAATCCGCCGGGCGAGTGGCCACGAATGCGGGATGTGACCGACCAGGAGACCATCAGCCCCGGCAGTGTGCTGGAGCCTCATCAGCCACATGGCCCGAGCGCCGCCGGCCGGCTGCTGAGGGTCGTACTCGGCGCGCTGAGCGGCCTGTTGGCCGCTGCCGCGTCGCTCGGTTTCGCCGAACTCGTCGCCGTGGCCGCCCGTCCCGAGGCCAGTCCGGTGACGGCGGTCGGCGGCGCGGTCATCGACCGCACACCGGTGTCCCTGAAGGACTACGCGGTACGGAACTTCGGCACCAACGACAAACTGGTGCTGCAACTGGGCATCGTCGCGATCCTGGCCCTCTTCGCCTTCGTGCTCGGCGTGTTCGCGCTGCGCTTCCGGCGCACGGGCTGCGCGGGCGTGCTGGCCTTCGGCGTCATCGGGGCGGTCGCCGCCTGGAGCCGTCCCGACCACCACCGGCTGGACGCGCTGCCGTCGATCGTCGGCGCGCTGCTCGGAGCGGCGGCGCTGTGGCTGCTGACGCAGCGGCTCACGCTCCGCGCCGCACCGGCCGCGCGCGTGCCGGAACAGGCCGCCGCGCCGGAGACACCGACCGCTCCGTCCGCCGTGGAGCGCGCCGCGGAGGACGACGAGGACACCGCCGAGACCCCTCTGCCACGGACGGAAACGCCCGCCCCGCAGGCCGGGCCCACCTCCCGCCCCGCGTTCGACCGCCGTGGCTTCGTGCTGGCCGCTGCCGCCACGGCTGCCGCGTCCGCGGGTGCGGGAGCCCTGGGCCGTACCCTCAACAACCGTCGCGGCGCCGTCGCGGTGGCCTCACGGAAGGCCATCGCGCTGCCCGCCCCCGCCTCCCGCGCCGCGGCCGTCCCGCGCGGGGCGGACCTGGGAATCCCCGGGCTGAGCGCATTCACCACGCCGAACGCGAAGTTCTACCGCGTCGACACCGCCCTGGTCGTGCCGAAGATCGACGCCACCACCTGGCGGCTGCGCATCCACGGCATGGGCGTGGGCAAGGAGTTGACGCTCTCCTACGACGACCTGCTGCGCCGTGACCTGATCGAGCGGGACATCACGCTGACCTGCGTGTCCAACCAGGTCGGCGGCCCGTACGTCGGCAACGCCCGCTGGATCGGCGTCCGGCTGGCCGATCTGCTGCGCGAGGCGGGGGTACGGCCCCCGTCGCGCGGTGGCACGGCGGACCAGTTGGTGGCGCACTCGGTGGACGGCATGGCCATCGGCTCACCGGTGGAGACCGTGCTCGACGGCCGCGACGCGATGCTCGCGCTCGGCATGAACGGCGAGCCGCTGCCCTTCGCGCACGGCTTCCCCGTCCGCATGCTGGTGCCCGGCCTGTACGGCTATGTGTCGGCCTGCAAGTGGCTGCGCGAACTCGAACTGACCACCTTCGACTCCTACGACGCCTACTGGGTCAAACGCAGCTGGTCGCGCGAGGCGCCGATCAAGACCGAGTCGCGGATCGACACCCCGAAGCCGTTCGCCAGTCCCAAGGCGGGCCGGGTGCCGGTGGCCGGGGTGGCGTGGGCGCAGCACCGGGGCATCGACCGGGTGCAGGTACGGGTCGACGGCGGCCGGTGGCAGACCGCCCGGCTCGCGGACGAGGACAGCACCGACACCTGGCGGCAGTGGCTGTGGGAGTGGGACGCCACGCCCGGCAGTCACACGCTGGAGGTCCGCGCGACGGACCGTGACGGCTACACGCAGACCGACCACCGCGTCGGCACCGTCCCGAACGGCGCGACCGGCTGGCACTCGGTGGTGGTCAGCGTCGACTGACCCGTCGGCGCGCCGACCATCCGACGACCTGTTCGCCTTCGAGCGGCCCGCCGCCCCCGCCGGGCCATCCGCCCCCCCGGACCATCCGCCTCCCCAACTCCCCGCCACAGACGACTTTTCCGCACGCACATGTCGCATAGACCGCACATATAGAGGAGAAAAACCATGTTCAACCTCCGCGCCCGCCGCATCGCCGTCGCCGTGACGGCCGCCGCCGTCCTGCCGCTGGCCCTCAGCGCCTGTTCGAGCGACGACAACAAGAAGGACGACTCGGCGGCGGCGAGCCCGTCCACCTCGGCGAGCGATCCGGCGATGGCGCCCACCAGCGACGCGCCGAGTGACGCCTCGACGAAGGACGCGCCCTTCGGGCCCGGCTGCGCCACCGTGCCCAAGAACGGCGCGGGCAGCTTCGACGGCATGTCCAAGGACCCGGTGGCGACCGCCGCCTCGCACAACCCGGCGCTGTCGACGCTGGTCGCCGCCGTCCAGAAGGCCGGTCTCGTCGACACCCTGAACAACGCCCAGAACATCACCGTCTTCGCGCCGACCAACGACGCCTTCGCGAAGATCCCGAAGGCCGACCTCGACAAGGTCCTCGCCGACAAGGCGATGCTCACCAAGATCCTCACCTACCACGTGGTCGGCGAGCCGGTGAAGGCGCCCGAGGGCCTGTCCAAGGGCACCTACACCACGCTGGAGAAGGGCACCCTGACGACCTCGGGCTCCGGCGAGGCGTACAAGGTCAACGACACCGCGAACGTGGTCTGCGGCAACGTCACCACCGCCAACGCCACCGTGCAGATCATCGACACGGTGCTGATGCCCAAGTAGCCGTTGGGGACCAGGCGTTACGGATCACTCCGGACGGCCCGCGACGACGCGCAGCAGGTGTTCCGCCACGGCGGACATCGCGTCGCGGGCCGGCCGCAGATAGCGCCGCGGGTCGACGACGGCCGGGTCCGCCGCCAGGTGCTCCCGTACCGCCCCGGTGAAGGCGATGTTCAGCGCCGTACCGATGTTGACCTTCACCATCCCGGCGGCGACGGCCCGCCGCAGCTCGTCGTCCGGCACACCGGACGAGCCGTGCAGCACCAGCGGTACGGGTACGGCCGTGCGCAGCGCGGCTATCAGTTCGTGGTCGAGGCGCGCGGAGCGGTCGGTCATCGCGTGCGAGCTGCCGACCGCGACGGCGAGCGCGTCCACCCCGGTCGCGGCGGTGAAGGCGGCGGCCTCGGCGGGGTCGGTCCGCACGCCGGGCGCGTGCGCGCCGTCCTTGCCCCCGACCTCGCCCAACTCGGCCTCGACCCAGGCGCCCTGGCCGTGCGCCCACTCCACCATCCGCGCGGTGGCCCGCAGATTCTCCTCGTACGGCAGCTTCGACGCGTCGAACATCACCGAGGACGCCCCGGCCGCCACGCCCGCCCGCAGCAACTCCTCGCTCTCCACGTGGTCCAGGTGCAGGGCGACCGGCACCGCCGCGCCCCGCGCGACCGCCGCCGCCCCCGCCAGCACCGGCTCGACCCGGCCGCCGTGGAAGGCCACCGCGTTCTCGCTGATCTGGAGGATCACCGGCAGCCCGGCGGCCTGCGCGGCGGAGGTGATCGCCTCCGCGTGCTCCAGCGTGATCACATTGAACGCGGCGACCCCGTGGCCCGCGGCCCGGGCTGCGGTGACGAGTTCTGCGGTGGCGACGGCAGGCATGGGATTCCTCGGGGTACGTACGGCGGTGCCGGTTTCACGGGTGCGGGCGGGGGTACGGGCGGCGGTCCGCCGAACAGCGGAGCGCCGCGCGGGGGCTGTCGTCAGGCCAGGACGACGGAACGCGTCAGGTTGCGCGGCCGGTCCGGGTCGTACCCCTTGTTCTCCGCGATGGCCACCGCGAGCCGCTGGACCCGCACCAGGTCGGCCAGCGGGTCGAGCACGGGCGCGCCCGTACCGCCGACCGCGCTCGTACCGCCGTCGGCGGGCGCGGCGGAACCGGCCTCGAGAAGGCCGCCCACGCCCGCGACGTTGTCCGCCAGGCCCTCGGGCAGGGCGCCGAAGGCCCACACCACGCGGCCGGGGCCGGTGATGCTGATCGGGCCGTGCCGGTACTCCATCGCCGGGTAGCTCTCGGTCCAGGCGCCCGCGGCCTCGCGCATCTTCAGCGCGGCCTCCTGCGCCAGGCCGTAGGTCCAGCCGGTGCCGAGGAAGGTGAACTGCTCGGCGGCCGTGACGGTGGTGGGCAGTTCCTGGGCGAGCGCCAGCCGCGCGTCGGCGACGGCCGCCGTCAGGTCGTGGCCGAGGTGGGCGCGCAGCAGCGCGAGCGCGGTGGTGGCGAACCGGGTCTGCACCACCGACTGTTCGTCGGCGAAGTCCAGCACCACGACCTCGTCGGCGGCCTCCATCACCGGCGTGTGCGGGTCGGCGGTGATCGCCGTGACCGCGACGCCCGCCGTACGCAGTCGCTCGCTCGCCCGCAGCACCTCGGTGGTGGTGCCGGAGCGGGTGATCGTCAGCACACGGTCGTAGCCGCGGCCGAACGGGAACTCCGAGGCCGCGAAGGCGTCGGTCTCGCCGTGGCCGCCCTGTTCGCGCAGCGCGGCGTAGGACTGGGCCATGAACCAGGAGGTGCCGCAGCCGATCACCGCCACCCGCTCGCCGTCGCGCGGCAGCTTTCCGGCCTCGGCGGGAGCGAGATCGGCCGCCCGCTGCCAGCACTCGGGCTGGGAGGCGGTCTCGGTGGTGGTGAGGGACGCGGACATCGGGGCTCCTCGTGCGGTGTGCGAGATACGGCGTGCGAGATGCGACGCGCGGTGCGGATGCGCGATCCTGCTCGAAACGAGCAGCTATCGAGCATAAATGTACACAGAGGAGAGGGCTGGCGGAAGGTCCCGGACTGCGCTAAGGGCGCACGCGGGCGGCGCGCCTCCTGTTGGCGGCCGAATGAGGCGCGCGTCACACTTCCCGCACCGGATGTCACATCCCGTCGCGCGGTCCGGCTCTCTGGTACGAGGGCGTGAACGGCGGCCGGACTTGACGAAGGCCGAACGGTGAGAACGGGAAGAACGAGGAGGAAACCCTGCCCGAGATAAAGCTCCGCACGACAGGCAGGGCTCTTCGTCCTCTGTCAATTGCTTTACGCGAGGCCCGAAGCGCTCACGTGGATTCCTTCAGAGCCGCCGCTTCCGTTTTCGCGGCCACACGTTCGAGTAGCTCGTCGAGATCGTATTGCGCGCGTCCGGGACTGCCGTAGCGGGTGATCTTGCCGCGGCTGGCCCATTTCCTGATCGTCGCCTCGGAGACTCCGGCGGCGAGTGCGGCGAGTTGAGTCGGAACAAGCCGACTTCTATTGCGCGGTGGCGGATTCATGCGGCGTCCTCCGGGCGCTGGGATTGTGCTGCCGCTCCCGCAGTGCCGCGCGCGAACTGCCGCGTCTGCTGAATCTGCCGGGATAGCAGAAGCCATTGGTGGGGCTGCCAACTGTGTCCTGCGGTACAGCTCACGTCTCGGGTGCGCCGGCCGTCGGGCGACGACGGCGCCGTGGTCATCGCCGCGCTGCAACCGGAATGGATGCATTGGCCGAGATCCATGCGCAACGCGGGCTGCGTGTAGGCGGACCGGCGCGCGCGGTGCGTTATCTCGGAGATCTCCTCCGCGAAGTCCGCGGCGGTCGGGTGCGCGAGCAGCCAGTTGAGGTGGACGACGAGGAAGTCGGCCATCTCCTCCGGCTGCCTGCGGACCGGCTTGCGGACGGCGCGCTCCTCGGCGACCATCGCCGCCCACGAGGCCAGGAACCCGACGATGCCGGACCGGGCGGTGATCGCCGCCTCGTCCAGCCGTATTCCGGTCGACTGCCTGCTGCCGCTGACCCGTTGGAGAGTCGGGTTGCGGCGCGGATGGAGCACCGACTCGCAGTCGTCGTAGATCTCCGGCAGCTCCATCAGATTCGCCTTGAGATCGTGGTAGCACGAGGTGCACAGACGCAGCCCCGGGGCCGCTGTGCGGCGCGGTCGCGACCCGTGCGGCACGTTGCCGCATTTTTGGCCCACACATGGAGATGAATTCATTTGGTCACCCGTTGGTCATGATGTCGGAAGGTGGCTGTCGCAGTGCGAACTCGTCGATCGACTCGATGACCGAGGGGAGTGCGCCCTGTTCAGGACATGCCGAAAGTCGTCGTCGGTGCAGGTGAGCGACGTCCCGTCGGAACATGGCCGTGCATCGGCTGCCTCCGACGGAATGGCGCACCGTCAGCGGCGACCGCTGGATCCGGAACCTGTCGACGTACTCCAGGCGCGAGGGAACTACTCAGTGGAACGCCTGGACCATCTCAACGCAGTGCTGAACGCAGTGCAGAACGGTCGGCGAGGGCCGGGCCGACCGGATATACCGCGAGCAGCGGTGCTCGCGGGCTCCACAGACCAGTGGGGCCCATGGGGCACGCCGGATCATGGAGGTGTGCGTCGTGAGTGGATCGCACCGGTACGGGATGATGTGGGGCGCGCGTGTGCCGTGGCGTCGCCTAAGCGGGACGTCATCGTCCGTGCCACGCGGGACAGGGCCCGCCGCGCCGTCGAATCAACGGCCGAATCGACCGTCGAGTCGCCGGAGCGTGCGCGGACCTGGCCGGCCTCCGCGTCCGAGCAGTGGCTCGGGCGGAGACGGATGACGGTGCCCTGGGCCGCGCCCGGGACCGTTCGTAAAGCTGGATCCCCGCCGGTCGCCCGAGGGTGACCTGGAGAAACGCTCCCGTGGCGCCATGAGGTGACCGGCTCATCCACCGTGCCTGAAGCACCCCGGCACGAGACCGAGGTTACCGGCGATCGGAAACGCCGTGGTGGCCGTGATGAGTCCAGTTGGGCCTGTCGCGTTAAATCCGTGTTCATAACGATCCGGAACCCCCGCTCCCGAGTCATGTACGGCTTACAGCATACGGATGTTCGCGTTTGGCAGGCGACGATACAGGCAAACGCAGGAGCCGTCCACACCTGATCTACCTGCGACGATCACGCTCCACGCGGCCCTGACCGGCGGCTCATTGACGAGAATGCCGCCTCGTAAAATGTGACTACACGCTAGCGTGACGCCGTCGTGAACCCGCGAACAATCACCATCTGACAGCGCGTCAGACTCCATGGTCATTCGGGTCCGGAGTGTTCCGAAATGCTCGATGTTGAGGCGATGCTATGAGGATCATCGGACTTCATCGGTGTCACGCAAATTCGAGGGGCACTGCAACCATCTTTCCCGACCGCATACTCCCGACCCGTCGATGAACTGCGCAAACAGCCCGCTGACCAAGTGAAGTTGACATCGGCGGCAAGAGACTGTCACGATACTTCCGGCGGCCGAGGTATGCCCGGATCCGGGCAGCAGTGAGACCCCGGACGCCGCAATCACACTCAGATCACCGAGCCCCGCGTGCGCTGTGCAGCCGCGGGGCTTCGTCATGGGCGGCCACGCCGTCTCCGACCGCCCGCCACCGGCACCGCGAAAGGCCGAAAGGAGCCTGCGGCGCATGGACAGGATCGGTTTTGTCTTCCCCGGCCAGGGTTCGCAGAAGGTGGGAATGGGGCTCGACCTCGCCGGAGAGCATCCGGATCTGGTCGGCCCCTACTACCGCACCGCGGACGAGATTCTCGGCCTTCCACTGTCCCGGCTGTGCTGGGAGGGACCCGCCGAGGTCCTCCGGGACACCTCGATCACCCAGCCCGCGATCTTCCTGACCAGCCTGTGCACCTGGCAGAGCCTGCGTCCGCGCGGTCTCGCCCCCGACATCGTCGCGGGCCACAGCCTCGGCGAATACACCGCGCTGGTCGCCGCGGGCGTCCTCGAATGGACCGACGCCCTCCGACTCGTACGGCTGCGCGGCCAGTTGATGGCCGCGGTCAACGCACGCGTGCCCGGCGCCATGGCGGCCGTACTCGGCCTGCCGCTCGAGGACGTCGAGGCCATCTGCGCACAGGCCGCCACCGGCACCGGCCAGATCGTCGAGATCGCCAACGACAACGAACCGGCGCAGGCGGTCGTCTCGGGCCAGGCCGAAGCCGTCCAATGGGTGATGGCCGCCGCCAAGGACGCCGGCGCGCGCCGGGCGGTCCCCCTCGAAGTCGGCGCGCCTTTCCATTGCAGTCTCATGAGCGAGATCGAGGACGAATTCGCGGCGGCCCTGGACGCGGTGGAATTCCGCGATCCGGTGGTCGAGACGATCTCGTCCGTCACCGCGGCGCCGGTCACCACCGCCGCCGAGGCGCGTACCGCGCTCAAACGCCAGCTCACCGGCCGGGTCCGCTGGACCGAAACCGTGGCCGGAATGTCGGACGCGGGCGTGGACCGCTTCATCGAGATCGGACCCGGAAAGGTACTCGGCGGCCTGTGCCGCCGGATCGCCCCGGCAGCACGGGTGTTCGCGACATTCGATTCACGGCAGTGTGCCTCGACTCTCGATGCGCTCGCATTCGCGGCCGGAGGTTGACCGGAGACTCGCAAGCAGTCCAAGGAACCGATCAGGCCCAGGTCGCAGTCGGACCTGAGCGTCACAAAGGGCGGACCCATGAGCCGGATAGACCTTCTGAAGCCTCATATACCAGCCCCACGTGCGTCCGCAAACGTCAATCGCACCGAGATACGTACCGCATCGCCGGTACGGGGAGTGCCGGGGCCGTCCGTGAGCTGGCGGGTACTTGTGGTGGAACCTCATGCAGACGACGCCGAATCCCTGGTCAGGGGGTTACGGCGGCACGGACACGAGGTCGCGTCGGTCGGCACGGGCGGCGCGGCACTCCAGACGTACGAGGACGCGGACCTGGTCCTGCTCGACCTCGACCTGCCCGACCTGGACGGACTCGAGGTCTGCCGGAGCATCCGGTCGGTCTGCGACGTGGCGGTCATCGCCGTCACCGCGCGCGGCACCGAACTCGACCGGGTGCTCGGCCTCCAGGCAGGCGCCGACGACTACCTCGTCAAGCCGTACGGCTTCCGCGAGTTGATGGCCCGGATGGACGCGGTCATGCGCCGCGCCCGCCCGGAACCCGCCTCCGCGCGGGTCATCTCCTGCGGACCGCTGCGGATCGACGCCGGATCGCGCGAAGTGCGGCTCGGCGGACGGCATATAGATGTGACCCGTAAGGAATTCGACGTGCTCTACCTGCTGGCCTCGCACCCGGACATCGTCATCACCCGGAAGCGGCTCATGCAGCAGGTGTGGGGTGACTCGTGGTCCCGGCGGACCGTCGACACCCATGTCAGCAGCCTCCGGACGAAGCTGGGCGCCAAGGAGTGGATCGTCACCGTCCGCGGTGTCGGATTCCGGCTCGGTCTGGGGCTCGAACGGTCCGGGTCCTCCGCATGAGCCGCGCGGCCGTGCGGTGCGAAGGACACGAATGCGGTACGCGGCAGGCCGAGCCCCGCGACGGGGGCCGGCACCCCGGCCGTCCGGTCGGCGGGAACCGGCTGTGCGCCGCCTGTCACCGTCGGCTGACCACCGGCATCGGCATGCTCCCCGAGCTGTACCGGGACTGCGAGCGGGTGCTGGGCGGCGCCGCGGCCAAGGGGCTGCGCGAACGCACCAGCGGCGGCCCGCTGCCCGGCATGCCGTTCAACCCGGCGGCGGCCGAGACGCGCGCCGCGATCCTCGGGGTGCTCGGCTCCTGGAGCGGCCTGATCGCCCAGCAGCGCGGGCTCGTACCGCCCGAGCGGTCCGTCGGCACCCTGTCGGTGTTCCTGCTGCGGCACGCCGACTGGCTGGCCGGGCACCCGGCCGTCGCCGAGGCCACCCGCGAGGTGGCCCGGCTGGTCAGCAGGGCCCGCCGCGTCGCCCACCCCGAGCAGATCCGCCGGATCGCGCTGGGCGACTGCGTCGAACCCGGCTGCGAGGGGCGGCTGTCCGCCGTCGTACGCGTCGGGGCGACGGCCGCGCACCCGGCCGTGCAGTGCGACGCCCAGGCCGGGCACACCTGGGCCGGGCACCAACTCACCCATCTGCGCCGCCTGATGCCCGCCGAGGACACGGCCCCGGGCACAGCGGCCGACACCTCCGCCGGCACCTCCGCCGGTCCCGCCGCCGTCACCCCCGCCGTCGCCGAGCGCTGGCTCACCGCCGCCGACATCTCGCGGCTGTGGAGCACCCCGGTCGGCACGGTCTACCGGCTGGCCAGCGAGCAGAGCTGGCGCCGCAGGCACGGCTCGGGCCGCACCTACTACTCGGAGGCCGACGCACACGCGTGCTTCAGCCGCCGCGCCGAGCGATCTGCCGAACGATCCCGCTAGGACGGCCTGTTTCGACGACCAGCGGACGACCCCTCCATCACTCCCATCACCAGGAGCGAACGATGCACAGCACGTTGATAGTCGCGCGCATGCTGCCGCAGTCCGCGGAGGACGTGGCCCGGATCTTCGGGGAATTCGACCAGACCGGGATGCCCGACCTGATGGGCACCCGTCGACGGGAGCTCTTCTCCTACAACGGCCTCTACTTCCACCTCCAGGACTTCGACACGGAGGCCGGTAACACGACCATCGAACAGACCAAGGACCACCCGCTCTTTGTGCAGGTCAGCGCCGACCTGAAGCCGCACATCGAGGCCTACAACCCGGCGACCTGGCGGTCGCCGAAGGACGCGATGGCCACGCGTTTCTATCACTGGGCCAAGTCCGAGTGACGGACCTGATCTCAAGCCTGTCCTCAAGAATTCACGAAATTCCGAAGGGAGCGGCGTCCACATGGGACGGCGAGTGGTGATAACCGGCATTGGGGTCGTGGCGCCGGGGGGTGTCGGCGTGAAGGACTTCTGGAGTCTGCTGAGCGACGGCCGAACCGCGACCAGAGGCATCACGTTTTTCGATCCCGCCCCGTTCCGTTCCCGCGTCGCGGCCGAGGTCGATTTCGACCCGGAGGCACTGGGACTGAGCCCGCAGGAGATCCGCCGCATGGACCGCGCCGCGCAGTTCGCGGTGGTCACGGCCGCGGAGGCGCTCGCGGGCAGCGGACTGGAGATGTCCGACCTGGACCCGTACCGGACCGGGGTGACCGTCGGCAGCGCCGTCGGCGCGACGATGGGCCTGGACCAGGAGTACCGCGTCACCAGTGACGGCGGGCGTCTCGACCTCAACGACCACCGGTACGCGGTACCGCATCTGTACGACTTCTTCGTGCCCAGCTCCTTCGCCAGCGAAGTGGCCTGGTCCACCGGGGCCGAGGGCCCGGCGACGGTGGTCTCCACCGGCTGCACCTCCGGCCTGGACTCGGTGGGCTACGCGACCGAGCTGATCCGCGAGGGCAGCGTCGACGTGATGATCGCGGGCGCCACCGACGCCCCGATCTCCCCGATCACCGTGGCCTGCTTCGACGCCATCAAGGCCACCACCTCGCGCAACGACGACCCCGAGCACGCCTCGCGGCCGTTCGACAACTCCCGCAACGGCTTCGTCCTCGGCGAGGGTTCCGCGATGTTCGTGCTGGAGGAGTACGAGGCGGCCAAGGCGCGCGGCGCGCACATCTACTGCGAGATCGCCGGGTACGCCACCCGCTCCAACGCCTTCCACATGACGGGTCTGCGGCCCGAGGGCCTGGAGATGGCCGAGGCCATCAGGACGGCCCTGGACGAGGCGCGGATGAACCCCGACGAGATCGACTACGTCAACGCGCACGGCTCGGGCACCAAGCAGAACGACCGCCACGAGACCGCCGCCGTCAAGCGCACGCTGGGCGACCACGCGTACCGGACGCCGATGAGCTCCATCAAGTCGATGGTCGGGCACTCGCTCGGCGCGATCGGCTCGATCGAGATCGCCGCGTCCGCGCTGGCCATCGAGAACAACCTGGTCCCGCCGACGGCCAATCTGCACGAGCCGGACCCGCAGTGCGACCTGGACTACGTACCGCTCAAGGCCAGGGAGTGGACCACCGACGCCGTGCTCAGCGTCGGCAGCGGCTTCGGCGGCTTCCAGAGCGCGATGGTGCTGCGGAGGGCGGCATGACCACTTCCGAAGGCACGGCCGCTTCCGCGGACACGACCGCTTCCACGGGCCCGGCCGCTTCCGAAAGCACGGCCGCCTCCTCTGGCGCCGCCAGTTCCGTCGTCGTCACCGGTATCGGCGTCACCGCGCCCAACGGCCTGGGCACCGAGGAGTTCTGGGCCGCGACGCTCGCGGGGAAGAACGGCATCGGACCCGTCCAGCGGTTCGACGCCACCGGCTACCCCGCCAAACTCGCAGGCGAGGTACCGGGCTTCGTCGCCACGGACTACCTGCCGAGCCGGCTGATCCCGCAGACCGACCACATGACCAGGCTCGCCCTGGTCGCGGCCGACTGGGCGCTGGCCGACGCGGGCGTGAAGCTCGACGAGTGGAAACAGTTCGACATGGGCGTCATCACCGCCAGCTCCTCCGGCGGTTTCGAATTCGGCCAGAACGAACTCCAGAAGCTGTGGTCCAAGGGCGGCCAGCACGTCAGCGCGTACCAGTCCTTCGCCTGGTTCTACGCGGTCAACACCGGCCAGATCTCCATCCGCAACGGCATGCAGGGCCCCAGCGGGGTCGTCGTCTCCGACCAGGCGGGCGGCCTCGACGCGCTCGCGCAGGCCAGGCGGCAGATCCGCAAGGGCACCCGGCTGATCGTCTCCGGCGGCGTCGACGGCTCGATCTGCCCCTGGGGATGGATCGCGCAGGTCGCCGCAGGACGGCTCACCGACAGCGACGACCCGGACAAGGCGTACCGGCCCTTCGCCGCGGACGCCGACGGCTATGTGCCCGGCGAGGGCGGCGCGCTGCTGATCCTGGAGGACGCCGGGTCCGCGCGGGAGCGCGGCGCCAAGGTCTACGGGGAGATCGCCGGATACGCCTCGACCTTCGACCCCAGGCCCGGCAGCGGCCGGGAGCCCGGTCTGCGGCGGGCCGTCGAGGCGGCGCTGGCCGACGCGGGCCTGACGGCGGGCGACATCGACGTCGTCTTCGCCGACGCGGCGGCCGTCCCCGAACTGGACCGCGCGGAGGCCGACGCGATCACCGCGGTCTTCGGACCGCGCGGCGTGCCGGTCACCGCGCCCAAGACGATGACCGGACGGCTCTACTCAGGAGCCGCGTCGCTCGACACGGCCGCCGCGCTGCTGTCGATCAGGGACGGGGTCATCCCGCCCACCATCCATGTCGCCCCCGCCCCCGAGTACGACCTCGACCTGGTGGTCGACCGGCCCAGGACCGCGCCGGTGAACGCCGCGCTGGTGCTGGCCAGGGGCTACGGCGGCTTCAACTCGGCGATGGTCGTGCGCGGAGCAGCCCGGTGACGGGCCCGCGCACCGCCGTCGCCACACCTCAGGAAGGGACCGAGATGGCCGGACCGGAACTCACGATCGAAGACCTCAAGCGCATCCTCCGGGAAGCCGCGGGCGAGAGCGAGGGCATCGACCTGGACGGCGACATCCTCGACCAGACCTTCGAGGACCTCGGCTACGACTCGCTGGCGCTGCTGGAGACCGGCAGCCGGATCGAGCGCGAGCACGGGATCGAGCTGGAGGACACCTCCATCACCGTCGTCGAGACGCCGCGGGCGCTGCTCGCCGTCGTCAACGAGCAACTCGCCGCGGAACACGCGGCCTGACGCTCCCCCCACCCGGTGCCGCCGCCGTGCTCCAAAGGCGCGGCGGCGGCACCGGCCAGCCCCCACGTACAGCCCCCACGTACAGCGCACCCGTCCAGCCACACGCCCAGACCACACGTACAGCGCACATGAACGCAGCACTTGAAGAGCGCACGTGAACGCAGCACATGTACGCAGCCGAGCGGTACCGAGTCGGAGGAGCAGTCATGTCGGCAGAGGGACAGCGGGTCGCTCTCGTCACCGGGGCCACCAGCGGAATCGGGCTCGCCGTCACCAGGGCGCTGGCCGCACAGGGACACCAGGTGTTCATCTGCGCGCGGACGCCCGAGAGCGTGGAAGTGACCGTCAAGGAACTACGGGACGAGGGCCTGGACGTCGACGGCACCGCCTGCGACGTCAAGTCGGGCGACGACATCAAGGCGTTCGTGCTCGCCGCCGTGGAGCGGTACGGGCCGGTCGACGTCCTGGTCAACAACGCGGGCCGCAGCGGCGGCGGCGTCACCGCCGACATCGACGACGAGCTGTGGTTCGACGTCGTCAACACCAACCTCAACAGCGTCTTCCTGATGACGCGCGAGGTGCTCAACACCGGCGGCATGCGGTACCGCGACCGCGGCCGGATCATCAACATCGCCTCCACCGCGGGCAAGCAGGGCGTGGTGCTCGGCGCCCCGTACTCCGCCTCCAAGCACGGCGTCGTCGGCTTCACCAAGGCCCTGGGCAACGAGCTGGCGCCGACCGGGATCACGGTCAACGCGGTCTGCCCCGGCTACGTCGAGACGCCGATGGCCGCGCGGGTCCGGCAGGGCTACGCGGCGGCCTACTCGACCACCGAGGGCGAGATCCTCCAGAAGTTCCAGTCGAAGATCCCGCTCGGCCGCTACTCCACGCCCGAGGAGGTCGCGGGCCTGGTCGGCTACCTGGCCACCGACACCGCGGCGTCGATCACCGCGCAGGCCATCAACGTGTGCGGCGGCCTCGGCAACTTCTGATCCGCCGCCACCGACCCCGTCCTACGACGTCCGACTCGCGTGAGGGGAACGAGAATGACGCAGACTGGCCACCGCGAGGTGGAGCACGAGATCACGGTGAACGCCCCGGCCGCCGCGGTGTACCGGCTGATCGCCGAGGTGGAGAACTGGCCGCGGATCTTCCCGCCGACCGTTTTCGTCGACCATGTGGAGCGCTCGGAGAACGAGGAGCGCATCCGCATCTGGGCCACCGCCAACGGCGCGGCCAAGAACTGGACGTCGCGCCGCGTCCTGGACCCGCGGGCGCTGCGGATCGAATTCCGCCAGGAGGTCTCGGCGCCGCCGGTCGCGGCGATGGGCGGCACCTGGGTGATCGAGCCCGTGTCCGACACCGAGTCGCGGGTGCGGCTGCTGCACGACTACCGCGCCATCGACGACAAGCCGGACGATCTCGCCTGGATCGACGAGGCCGTGGACCGCAACAGCCGCTCCGAACTGGCCGCGCTCAAGACCAACGTCGAACTGGTCGTCGGCTCCGCGGACGAACTCCTGCTGTCCTTCGCCGACACCGTCCACATCGACGGATCGGCCAAGGACGTCTACGACTTCATCAACGAGGCGCAGCTCTGGAAGGAGCGGCTGCCGCACGTGGCGCGGGTCTCGCTGGAGGAGGAGACGCCGGGACTGCAGATCCTGGAGATGGACACCCTCACCAAGGACGGCTCCTCGCACACCACCAAGTCGGTGCGCGTGACCTTCCCGCACAGCAGGATCGTCTACAAGCAGATCACCCTGCCCGCGCTGATGACGCTGCACACCGGCTACTGGCTGTTCGAGGAAGAGGGCGACGGCGTCGCCGCCACCTCCCAGCACACCGTGGTGATCAACACCGCGAACATCACCAAGATCCTCGGCCCGGACGCCGGGGTCGCCGAGGCGCGCGCCTTCGTGCAGAACGCGCTGAGCACCAACAGCCGGGCCACCCTGGGCCACGCCAAGGACTACGCCGAGGGCCGGCGCTGAGATGGACACCGACGTCATCATCGTCGGCGCGGGGCCTGTCGGCCTGATGCTGGCCGGTGAACTCCGGCTCGGCGGAGCCCGGGTGACGGTTCTGGAGCGGCTCGCCGCCCCCACCACCGAGTCCCGGGCGTCGACCCTGCACGCCCGCACCATGGAACTCCTCGACCAGCGCGGCCTGTTGGAGACGCTGGGCACGCCGCCCAACGAGCCGATGGGCCACTTCGGCGGTCTGCCGCTCGACCTGAGCGAGCCGACCACCCGCTACCCCGGCCAGTGGAAGGTCCCGCAGGCCCGGGTCGAGGAGCTGCTCGCGGAGTGGGCCACGGGGCTGGGCGCGGAGGTCAGGCGCGAGCACGAACTGCTCGGCGTGACCCCGGGCGACGGCGGCGACGAAGGTGACGTGGGCGCGGAAGGCGTGGAGGTCGAGGTCGCCACCCCGGACGGTGTCACCCGTCTCACCGCCGGCTATCTGGTCGGTTGTGACGGCGAGGAGAGCACCGTACGGCGGCTGGCGGGCTTCGACTTCCCCGGCTCCGACGCCACCAAGGAGCTGCTGCGCTGCGACGTGCTGGGGCTCGACATCCCCAACCGCCGCTTCCAGCGGCTCCCGAACGGGGTGGCCATCGCGGCCACCCGCGACGGCGTCACCCGCGTCATGGTGCACGAGTTCGGCCGCGAGGTGCGGCCGAGGACCGCGGAACCCGAGTACGCCGAGATCGCGGCCGTGTGGGCCAGGGTCACCGGTGAGGACATCACCCACGGCACCCCGACGTGGCTGAACGCCTTCGGCAACACCAGCCGCCAGGCGGCCTCGTACCGCCGGGGCCGGGTGCTGCTCGCCGGGGACGCCGCCCACCGGCAGATGCCGGTCGGCGGCCAGGCGCTCAACCTCGGGCTCCAGGACGCGGCCAACCTCGGCTGGAAGCTGGCCGCGCGGGTCACCGGGCGCGCGCCCGACGGGCTGCTGGACACGTACCACACCGAGCGGCACGCGGTCGGGCGGCGGGTGCTGGCCAACATCGAGGCGCAGACCGTCATCCTCTTCGGCGGCCCCGAGACCGGGGCGGTCCGCGGCACCGCCGCCGAACTCCTCACCCGCACCTCGGTCGTCCGCGGCCACCTCGCCGGCATGATCAGCGGCCTCGACATCCGCTACGGCGACACCGACACCGACACTCACCCCGACGCGGCCGGTGAGTTGACCGGCCGCCGCGTGCCCCACATCGCGCTGACGACCGCGGACGGGCCGACCGGCACCACCGAGCTGCTGCGGCCCGGCCGCGGCGTGCTGCTCGACCTGTCGGGCGACACCAGGCGCCGGGCCACGCTGGGCAGGGCCGCCGAGGGCTGGGCGGGCCGGGTCGACGTGGTGTCGGCGCGCCCGGTGCCCGGCACGCTCCTCGACGGGCAGAAGACCGTACTGCTGCGGCCCGACGGACACATCGCCTGGTCGGCGCCGCGCGCGGCCGACCCGGCTCCGGCGCTGCGGCGCTGGTTCGGCGCCGAGGACGTCCCCCGGGTCCCCGTCACGCCGATCGCGGCTCCACGGACGGCCGTCGCGGAGACGGCGGCGCCTCAGGCAACCGCCCCTCAGGCAAGTGCCCCTCAGGCAACCGCCCCCCAGGCGAGCGCCGTAAAGGCAGCCGCACCGAGACCGGCCGCACCGAAACCGGCCGCCCCGAAGCCGCCCGTCCGCACCTGTGACGTCCTGATCGTCGGCGCGGGTCTGGCCGGTTCGGTGAGCGCGGCGATCCTCGCCCGGCAGGGCAAGAGCGTCGTGCTGGTCGACTCCCAGACGCATCCGCGGATGGCGATCGGCGAGTCGATGACCCCGCAGCTCATCGAGTGGCTGCACATCCTCGCCGTACGGTTCGACCTGCCCGAACTGCTGCATCTGCTGGACCACCGGTCGGTCACCGAGCACATCGGCCCGACCCACGGCAAGAAGCAGAGCTTCGGCTTCGTCAAGCACGACAAGGGCCAGGAACCGGACCCGCGGGAGACGACGATGTTCGTCATCCCCAAGGCGCTCACCCAGGCCAGCCACCTGTTCCGGCAGGACACCGACGCGTACTACTTCCACGTCGCGGCCAAGTACGGCGCCACGACGCGGCAGCACTGGCGGCTGTCCGACCTGGACTTCGACGACGACGGTGTCACCGTCACCGGGCAGAACGGCGAGGTCTTCAGGGCCCGCTACCTCATCGACGCCAGCGGCCACCGGTCGCTGCTCGCCGAGAAGTTCGGCCTGCGGGAGCAGCCCGCGCGCTTCAAGCACCACTCCCGGTCGCTGTTCACGCACTACATCGGCGTCAAGCCGTTCGACGACGTCAGCCACCACCCGGAGAGCCTGCGACCGCCCAAGAACGCGCCCTGGAGCGGCGGTACGCTCCACCACCTGATCGAACGCGGCTGGTTCTGGATCATCCCGTTCAACAACCACAAGGGCGCGGCCAATCCGGTCACCAGCGTGGGCCTCACCATGGACGAGCGGGTCTACCCGCGGCCCCGTGACATCAGCCCCGAGCAGGAGTTCACCCGCTTCCTCGACCAGTACCCGGCGGTGAAGCGGCAGTTCGAGGGCGCCACGCGGGTGCGCGAATGGGTCTCCACCGACCGGCTCCAGTACAGCTCGAAGGAGTCGATCGGCTACCGCTGGTGCCTGATGTCGCACGCGGCCGGCTTCCTCGATCCGCTGTTCTCGCGCGGCCTGTCCAACACCTTCGAGGTCGTCCACTCGCTCATGACCCGGCTGCTGCCCGCCCTGGACGACGACGACTTCGCGGTCGAACGCTTCGGTTACGTCGACCGGTTGGAGCGCGGCCTGCTGCACTACAACGACGAGCTGGTGAACAGCGCGTACATCTCCTTCGGCCACTTCCGGCTGTGGAACGCGGTGTTCCGGGTCTGGGGCGGCTTCGCCACTCCCGGCGTGATGCGGCTGGCCCGCGCGCGGATCAACTTCACGCTCACCGGCGACCCCGCGCACCTGGACGCCCTGGAGGACGCGCCGTATCCGGGCCTGTGGTGGCCGGAGCCCGCCGTCCGGGAGATCGTCGACCTCACCGCGGAGACCTGCGAGAAGTACGAGGCCGGGCAGATCGACGGCGACCGCGCCGCGGACATCATCTTCGACCGGCTCCGCCGCTGCGAGCTGCTGAACCCGGCCTTCGGCTGGCGCGACCCCGAGGACACCCGGCTGATCACCCCGACCACGGCGACGATGGCGAAGTTCATGTACTGGGCCGTGCGCAAGGCCCCGCCGCAGATGCGGGACCTCGGCTCCGCCCTGCTGTCCGGCACGGTCCGCGCGGGCGTCAAGGGCAAGAAGGTCCTCTGAGCAGACGGCCTTGCGACGAAGCGACGCGTTCCGACACAGAAGTCCTGAGAACACCGGATCTCGCGAAAGGGCACCACACATGCAGACCACCCCGAAGCCCATGGAGGACTCGATGGCCGAGCCGATGGGTGACACCTCGGTGATCCAGGACACCGAGGCGCTGTCGTCCTTCAGGACGACGCGTCCCGACCAGGGTCTGGACGCGGGCCCGATCACGCGGGCCTTCATGCGCGTCAACGTCTACATCTACTCCAAGCCGCCGAAGAAGGTGCAGAAGTCGCTCAGCAAGGGCGCGCTCAATGTGCACATCTGGCTGTACGAGCGGTCCAACGGCCGCATCGGCGGCAAGATGGGCAACCTCGACGCGCTGCTGCTGCACACGCTGGGCCGCAAGACCGGCAAGGAGCGTGTCGTGCCGGTCGGTTACATCTACGAGCGCGGCTTTTTCTACGCGGTCGCCGTGCCCGGCCACTTCGACATCCCCGGCGGCCCCAAGGGCCTGCACCCGGCCTGGTACCTCAACTTGAAGGCCACGCCCGAGGTGACCATCAACATCGGCCGCGAGCAGATCGTCGCCCTCGCCGAGACCCTGTCGGGCCCCGAGCGGGACCGGATCTGGGCGAAGTACTCCGAAGTCCTGCCGTTCATCAACGAGTTCCAGAACCGGGCCAGCCGCCTGCTCCCGGTGGTGAAGTTCACCCCGAAGGACATGCTGGCGGCGGTGGCGCCGTCGGACGGCGAGACGGACGCCGTACGGTGAGCGCCGCCGGGCCGCGGGCGGGTCGGTCCGGGCCGCCCGCCGCGCGGGGAGCGAGCCCGCTGCGCACGGCGGTCACGGTCGGTACGCTGGCCGCCAACTTCCTCGCCGTCACCAAGAAGATCCGCAGGGCGAACGGGTCGCCGCACGCCATCGACCACATCGACCTGATCGCGAGCATCACCACCTTCGTCGTCCTCGCCGTCCGGGCGCGGCAGGGACGGGAGTCCGGGGGCGGCTGACCGCCCGTCCGCCCGCCCGGGCCGAAGAACCGTCTGAAGGAGAACCCCTCGTGACCGGTACCGCACCGACCTCTGATCTCACCGGCTGGCGTGCGGCCCCGTTCACGGGAGCCGGGCTCACCCACGACGTGTACGAGAAGGGCGCGGGGCCGGGAGTGGTGCTCGTCCCGGAGATTCCGGGCATGACGCCCGAGGTGCTGGGCCTGGCCGACCACCTGGTCGACCAGGGCTTCACCGTGGCGATGCCGTCGCTGTTCGGACGGCCCGGACGTAAGAACTCCACGCCCTACACGCTGTCCACCGTCGCCAAGCTGTGCGTGTCCGCCGAATTCCGGGCCTTCGCCGTCGACGCGCGGCGGCCGGTCGCGGACTACCTCAGGGCGCTGGTACGGGATCTGGCCGCGCGAACCCCCGGGCCCGGTGTCGGCATCGTCGGCATGTGCTTCACCGGCGGGTTCGCGCTGGCCGCCGCGGTGGAGGACGTGGTGCTCGCGCCGGTCGTCGCCCAGCCCGCGGTGCCGTTCCCGGTCAGCGCCAAGCGGTCCGCGGACCCCGGCCTCTCGCGGGGCGAGCTGGACACGGTGGTGAGCCGTACCAAGAACAGCGGACTGTGCGTGCTGGGCATGCGCTTCAGCGGGGACAGCGCGTCCCCGCGGGCCAGGTTCGACACCCTGCGGCGCAGTCTGGGCGACGCCTTCGAGGTGATCGAACTGGACTCCTCGAAGGGCAACGAGGGCGGCTTCCCCAAGGGAGCCCACCCCGTACTGACCGAGGAGATGCGCGAGATCCCCGGACACCCGGCGTACGCCGCGCGGGAGCGGGTCGTGAGCTTCCTGCGGGAGCGTCTGGCGCCCGCGGCCCTCTAGGGCCCGTCCGGCGGACCGGCCCCCGCGGCCGGGACTCGCGGACCTCCTCGCTGACGGTTGCGTCTCGACCGTCCCACCGATGTCACACCCACGGCCCCCGCTCACCTCTTGGGGGGCAAGGGGCTGTGGGTCGTGCAACGCCGTGCGGCCCGACGCGCGCGGCAAGGAGGAACCGTGAACAAATGGCGTGGTAATCCGTGGGTCATTCTGGCGATCCTGTCCTTCGGATTCTTCATGACCCTGCTCGACCTGACGATCGTGAACATCGCGATCCCCGACATGGTGGACAGCCTCGACGCGTCCCTCGACCAGATCCTGTGGGTCGTCAACGCGTACACCCTCGGGCTCGCCGTCCTGCTGATCACCGCCGGCCGGCTCGGTGACCTCGTCGGCAAGAAGAACCTGTTCATCGCGGGTGTGGCGCTGTTCACCCTGGCGAGTCTCGCCTGCGGACTCTCCCAGTCCCCGACCCAGCTCATCATCTTCCGGGCGATCCAGGGCATCGGCGCGGCACTGCTGCTGCCGCAGACCCTGTCCATGATCGCGGACGTGTTCCCCGACGAGAAGCGCGGTGTCGCGCTCGGCATCTGGGGCACGGTCGCGGGCCTGGCGTCGGTCGCGGGACCGAGCCTGGGCGGCCTGCTGGTCACCAAGCTCAACTGGCGCTGGATCTTCTACGTCAACGTGCCGATCGGTGTGCTGGCGATCATCGCCTCGTTCATGTTCATGCCGTCCGCGGCGCGTACGGTGCGGCACCGCTTCGACATCCCCGGCGTCGTCCTGACCACCATCGCCCTGTTCCTGCTCGCCTTCGGTCTGATCGAGGGCCAGAAATACAGTTGGAACGGCGCGATCTGGGGCACGATCGCGGCCGGTGTCGTGGTGCTGGCGATCTTCCTGGTCTACCAGCGCGGCCAGCAGGACAACGAGCCGCTGGTGCCGTTCGTGCTGTTCAAGGACCGTAACTTCTCGGTGGTCAACTTCGTCGGTATCGCCGTCTCGTTCGGCGTCGTCGGCCTGCTGCTGCCGCTGACCATCTACCTCCAGTCGGTGCTCGGCTTCAGCGCGCTGAAGGCCGGTGGCGTGCTGGTGCCGATGGCGGTCGGCTCGATGCTCACCGCCGGGCCCTCCGGTGTGCTGGCCGAGAAGTTCGGCGGCAAGTACATCCTGATGGGCGGTCTGCTCGCGTACATCGGCGGTGTCTTCTGGATCGTGCGGACCGTCGAGGTCGGCCAGAGCTGGACCGGGCTGATCGCGCCGGTCGTGATCGTCGGCGCCGGTATGGGCTGCACCTTCACGCCGATGGCCACCGAGGTCATGCGCAATGTGCCGCCCAAGCTCACCGGGGCCGCGTCCGGCGTCAACAACGCGCTGCGGCAGGTCGGTTCGGTCATGGCAGGCGCCGTCATCGGCGCGGTGCTCCAGAACCAGCTCGCCTCCTCCCTCAAGGACCAGGCGGCGCAGCGCGCGGGCGCCGTGCCCTCCGACTACCGCGCCGGTTTCCTGAAGAACTTCGACAACGCGGGCAAGCACCTCGAGGTCGGCGGCCAGTCGAGCAGCGCCATGAAGTTCCCGTCGAACGTGCCCGCCGACATCGCCCACCGCATCCAGGACACCGCCGCGGCGGTCTTCGGGCACGGCTTCGTCGACGCCATGAAGCCGACCATGTACGTGCCGATGGCCGTGCTGTTCGTCGGTGTGATCGCCTGCCTGATCATCGTCGGGCCGAAGAAGTCGGCCACGCCGGAGTCGGGTGCGGCCGTTCCCGGTCAGACGGACGGCGCGGGGTCTCCCGCGGCGGATTCGGCGGCCGATTCCGGAGCCGCCCACCGGTAGACCGCCCCTCGGTAAAGCCGTCCATCGGCAAGCTCCCGCGGTTCTCCGAGTAGCCCTTTAGGGAGGGGTGAGTTGCCCTTTAGGGAGGGGTCGGGAGAGTCCGGACAATAACACCGGCGGCACTCGCGTCACTTCCGGTACACCATTACCGGGGTTGACACCGAGTGTCGCCGCGTGTCACGCTTTATTGGGCAGTAGAAGTATGCCCAATTGCGGTTTGACGCCGGCGGACCACCGCTGCGACGCCGCCACGTCTCACATCTTGGTCACCTCTTCTCGATCGCCGGGCCGACCCATCGGGGTCGGCCCGGCGATTGTTTTGCACGCCCTTTTTCAGATGCCCGCGTGTGCCCTGGGAATTCGGCCACACACCCGTCGTTGATTCTCCGCGCCGTCCGCGCCGGAGAGAGAGGGGCGCTCCGTGCCCAGCAAAGCCAAGGAATCCGTTCCGGTGAACAGCGCCTCCAAGACGCAGAACTGCGACGTCCTGATCATCGGGTCGGGCCTCGCGGGTTCGGTGAGCGCGGCGATCCTCGCCCGGCAGGGCAAGAACGTGGTCATGGTGGATGCCGCGACCCATCCCCGGATGGCGATCGGCGAGTCGATGACCCCGCAACTCATCGAGTGGCTGCACATCCTGGCGGTGCGCTTCGACGTACCGGAGATCAAGCACCTGCTGGACGTCAAGGCCGTCACCAAGAACATCGGCCCGACCCACGGCAAGAAGCAGAGCTTCGGTTTCATCAAGCACGAGAAGGGCCAGGAGCCCGACCCGCGCGACGCCACGATGTTCGTCATTCCCAAAGCGCTCACCGAGGCCGGTCACCTGTTCCGGCAGGACACCGATATGTACTTCTTCAACGTGGCGGCCAAGTACGGCACCACGACGCGGCAGAACTGGCGGGTCGCCGACCTGGACTTCGACGACTTCGGAGTGACGGTCACGGGGCAGAACGGCGAGGTCTTCAGGGCCCGTTACCTGATCGACGCGAGCGGCTTCCGCTCCTTGCTGGCTGAGAAGTTCGACCTGCGCGAGAAGCCCGCGCGCTTCAAGCACCACTCCCGGTCGATGTTCACCCACTACATCGGCATCAAGCCGTTCGACGAGGTCAGCCACCACCCGGAGAGCCTGCGCCCGCCGGCCAGCGCGCCCTGGCACGGCGGCACGCTGCACCACATGATCGAGCGCGGCTGGTTCTGGATCATCCCGTTCAACAACCACAAGGACTCCAAGAACCCGATCACCAGCATCGGGCTCACCATGGACGAGCGGACGTATCCCAAGCCGAAGGACCGCACCCCCGAGGAGGAGTTCCAGGGCTTCCTCGACCAGTACCCGGCGGTGAAGCGGCAGTTCGAGGGCGCGACGCGGGTCCGCGAGTGGGTCTCCACCGACCGGCTCCAGTACAGCTCCAGCAAGTCGATCGGCTACCGCTGGTGCCTGATGTCGCACGCGGCGGGCTTCCTCGACCCGCTGTTCTCGCGCGGTCTGTCCAACACCTTCGAGGTCGTCTACGCCCTGTGCTCCCGGCTGCTGCCCGCCCTGGACGACGACGACTTCGCCAACGAGCGATTCCAGTACGTCGAGGACGTCGAGCGCGGCCTGCTGCACTTCAACGACGAACTGGTGAACAGCTCCTACATCTCCTTCAGCCACTTCCCGCTGTGGAACGCGGTGTTCCGTGTCTGGGGCTCCTATCTCACGCCCGGCGCGCTGCGGTTGATCCGGGCGCGGGCGCGGTATGAGGAGAGCGGTGACGTGAAATGGCTGGACGATTTGGAGAAGACCCCCAATCCGGGTCTTTGGTGGCCGAACAGCCCGGATTTCAAGCAAACCGTCGAAATCATGGCGGAGGCCTGCGAGAAGTACGAGGCCGGTGACATCGACGGCGACGCGGCGGCCAAGCTGATCATGGACAGTCTCCGTGCTTCGGATGAACTCAACCCCGTTTTCGGATGGGAGGACCCAGAAATCAAATTCGTGTACCCGACCACCGCGATGATGGCTAAGTTCATGTACTGGGCCAACTTCAAGGCTCCGGGCGAGATGCGCGAACTGGGTCGCGACATGGTAAGCGGAATTGTGCGGTCCGGTCTGCGTGGGCAGAAGTTCGTCTGACCCCGCCCGGCAATTTCCATCTGACCGAAAGTTGAACAGCACCATGATCAGTCGCAGAAAAGTCCTCGGTGCGGGCGCGACCGCGGTGGCTCTGTCAGGACTTGGGGCCACCGCCGGTTTCGCCGGCAGCGGGGCACCCTGGAGTCAGTTGCGCGCGCACCTCCAGGGCCGGCTCGTCCTGCCGACCGACTCCGGTTACACGACGGCGAAGCAACTCGACCTGCAACAGTTCGACGTGATCAACCCGCAGGCCGTCGCCTACTGCGTCAGCGCCGCCGATGTGGCGCTGACCCTGAAGTTCGCGCAGGACAACTGCATACCCTTCGCCGTGCGCAGCGGAGGGCACAGCGGCGGCGGGTACTCCACGAGCACCGGCCTGGTGATCGACGTCTCCGGGCTCAACTCCATATCCGTCGGCCAGAACACGGTGACCGTCGGCACCGGCGTCCAGGGCGTCGACGCCATCGACGCGCTCGCGCCGCACGGCAAGGCCATCATCGGCGGCTACTGCCCGACGGTCGCCGTCGGCGGCTTCTACCAGGGCGGCGGCCTGGGCGTGCTCACCCGCTCCTACGGCGTCGGCTCCGACCGGATCGCCTCGGCGAAGGTGGTGCTCGCCAACGGCGACGTCGTCACCGCCTCACCCACCCAGAACCGGGACCTCTACTGGGGCATACGCGGCGGTGGCGGCGGCAACTTCGGCGTCGTCACCTCGTACGACATCACCACCGTCAACGTCTCGCAGCTCGCCGTGGTCAATCTGAACTGGACCTTCGACAAGGCCGCCGACGTCCTGGACGGGTACGCGCGCTGGTCCGTCAACGCGCCCCGCACGCTCAGCGGCGGCGCCTTCCTCCAGCTCTTCGACGCCTCGCCGGGCGCGCCGGTCAACGTCATGGTCTTCGTCGCCTCCACCGGCACCACGGCCGAACTCACCAGTGAGGTCGCCCGGTTGGTGGCGCTGACCGGGGCACCGGCCAGCCAGACGCCCGCGAGCGTCGTGCCGTACCAGCCGCTGATGATGGGCTTCTTCCGGTGCGCGGCCGATGTGACCGCCTGCCACCGGGCCGACACCACGCCCGGCGGCACGCTTCCCCGGTCGGCGTTCGGCCTCCAGCGCAGCCGGTTCTTCAACCGGCTGCCGTCGCGCAGCGTGTGGGACAACGCGGCGGCGCTCTTCGAGACCCTGCGGGTACCCGGCCAGGCGCACCTCATGGAAGTGCTCCCGCTGGGCGGGGCGGTGAGGGATTTACGCCGCACCGACACCGCGTTCGTCCACCGCGACGCGCTGTTCACGGTGAACTTCCTCGTCGACATCGGGTCCCCCGACGCCGCCGACTCCGCGGGCAGGGCGGCGGGCCAGGCGTTCGTCGACAGCGGCTTCCGCGTCATCGACCGGCAGTCCTCCGGTGAGACCTACCAGAACTTCATCGACCCGGAACTGCCCGACTGGCGGCAGGCGTACTACGCCGAGAACTACCCGCGGCTGTCCGCCGTGAAGCACCGCTACGACCCGCACGGCGCCTTCAGGTTCGCCCAGAGCATTCGCTAGGGGCCTGACGGCGACACAGCGACATCCCTCTCACGACAGCGGGGTGGCCACGGACTTCCGTGCCACCCCGCTGTCGTGCGTCCGGACACCGCCCGGGCGCGTACCGCTCGAGTCCGCATCTCCCAGCCGCTCCCGTCCCCGGAGGACTGCGATGACAAGCATCGCGCTGCACAGCCTCGCGCCCCACAACGACCTCCAGGTCGCCACCATGCTGGCGGGCATCGCCTTCGTCCTGCTGGTCGGAGTGCTGCTCGGCACTCTCGCCAAGCGGGTCCGCCAGCCCGCGGTGATCGGCGAGATCCTCGCCGGCATCGCGCTCGGCCCCAGCCTGCTCGGGCTGCTGCCCGGCGACCTGTCGCACAAGCTGTTCCCCGCCGACGTACGGCCGCTGCTGTCCGCGGTCTCCAACGTCGGCCTGATGCTCTTCATGTTCATGGTGGGCTGGGAGTTCGAGAAGCGGATGCTGCGTCCGCACCGCGGTCTGGCCGCGTCGGTCTCGCTCTCCTCTGTCGCCTGCGCCTTCGGACTCGGCGTCGCGGTGGCCGCGCTGCTCTACCCGCACCACAACACGGTGGCCGGGCACCACATCTCCTTCGTCACCTTCTCCACGTTCATGGGCGCGGCCATGTCGGTGACGGCCTTCCCCGTACTCGCCCGGATCCTCACCGACAACCGGCTCACCCACTCGCGGGTCGGCACCCTCGCCCTGGCCAGCGCCGCCGTGGACGACATCCTCGCCTGGTGCATGCTGGCGTACGTCTCCGCGCTGGTCACCTCCAGCGGCGCCGGTGACCTCTTCCAGGTGCTCGGCCTGAGCGCGGCCTACGTGCTCGGCATGTTCGTCCTCGTACGGCCCGCGCTGGCCGCGGTGGTCAGGTTCTTCAGCGAACGCCAGCAGTGGCGGGCCCTGTTGGTGGTCATGGCGGCCGGTACCTTCCTGTCGTCCTACCTGACGACCTGGATCGGCATCCACGGCATCTTCGGCGCCTTCCTCTTCGGCTTCATCATGCCGCGCGAGCCCGCGCTCCAGCTCGCCGAGCACCTGCGCAAGCCGCTCGACCACGTCAGCCTGATCCTGCTGCCGGTGTTCTTCATCGTCACCGGCCTCGGCGTCGACATCAACGGCCTGCACGCCCGGCAGTACCTGGAACTGTCCGCGATCCTGGTCGTCGCCTGCGCGGGCAAGCTGCTCGGCGCGATGGTGCCCGCCCGGCTGTTCGGCCTGTCCTGGCGGGAGTCCAGGGCGCTCGGCCTGCTGATGAACACCCGAGGGCTGACCGAGCTGATCATCCTCAACACCGCCGTCCAACTCGGCGTCCTGGACAGCCAGATGTTCACCATGATGGTGATCATGGCGCTGGTCACGACCGCGCTCGCAGGTCCGCTGCTGCCCAAGAGCAGCGAGCTGATGGCCACTTCGACGGTGGGCGTCGAGGTCGGCGAGGCGGAGGCGGCAGGCAAGGCCGAGGCCGAGGCGGGGGCCGGCGCCGGGGCCGCAGCCGCGGGCGAGAAGGGGCGCTCGTGAGCGCGCCCTCCGATCAGGTGCTGCACCAGCCGGAGCCGGTGGAGGGCAGGCTGCTGCGCAATGTGTGCGGCCTGTTCGTCACCGGCGTCACCGTCATCACCAGCGGCGCGGAAGGGCGTTCGGAGGGAACGACGGTCAACTCGTTCACCTCCGTCTCGCTCGACCCGCCGCTCGTGCTGTTCTGCCTGCACAAGGAGTCGCGGCTGCGCGCGGTCATCGACGAGGCCGGCTCCTTCGTGGTGAATTTCCTGTCGGGGCCGCAGGAGCCGCTGGCCCGCGCCTTCGCGGGCAAGGACACCTCGGCGGTCAAGGACGTGCCCCACCACCACTCGGCCGAGGGCATGCCGGTGCTCAGCGAGGCACTGGCCTTCCTGGCCTGCCGCCTGGACAAGGAGTTCGACGGCGGCGACCACACCATCTTCGTCGGCCGCGTCGTCGAACTCGGCGTGCCCCGCGAGTACCAGGAACCGCTCATCTTCTTCCGCGGCTCCCTGGGCGCGCTGGAGGAGGAGCCGCGCGGAGCGCACCCGATCTTCGACGGCTGAGCGGACCCGCACGTCAGCCGCCCACGTCACGTCACGCACCGCCCATGACGACGAGAGGACACACCATGGCGTTCGCATTCGAGGCCGTCGACCCGAAGGTCTCCTTCGAGACCCAGCTCCAGCAGGAGGACTCGGGCACCGTCGTACTCATCAACACCCTTGTCGTGCCCGAGGGGCAGATGGACAAGACCCTGGAGAGCTGGGCGCTCGACGCCGCCTACATGAAGTCCTGTGACGGCTGCATCTCCACCCAGCTCCACCGCGGCACCGCGGGCAGCAACACCCTGGTCAACATCGCGATCTGGGAGTCGACCTCCTCGCTGCTCGCGGCCTTCATGTCGGCCGAGTTCCAGGAGAAGGCCGGCGCCTACCCCGACGGTCTGCTCGCACGGCCGTTCATCGCGGAGAAGGTCGCCGTCCAGGGGATCTGCGTGGCCTAGGGCCTGTCCGCCGACCCGGCCACCGCGCATCAGTGAGGAGCTCTTCGATGAGTGCGATCAGCATCGCCGCGGAAACCGTCGATCCCCTTCCGCAGCACACACTGCTGGTGTTCCTGCTCCAGATCGGCGCCCTGCTCGTCCTGGCACTCGTGCTGGGACGGCTGGCGAGCAGGCTCGGCATGCCGACCGTCGTCGGAGAACTGGCCTCGGGCGTCTTACTCGGGCCCTCGCTCCTGCTGCACGTGGCGCCGGGCCTGTCCGGCTGGCTCTTCCCCCGCGACCCCACCCAGATGCACCTGCTGGACGCCGTCGGGCAGCTCGGCGTGCTGCTGCTCGTCGGCTTCACCGGCATGCACCTGGACCTGAAGGTGGTCCGCAGACAGGGCGGCAAGGCGGCGGGCGTCAGCGCCGCCGCCCTGCTGCTGCCCCTGGCGCTCGGCGTGTGGCTCGGTTACGCGCTGCCGGGCGAACTGCGGCCGGGCGACGCCGATCCGGCGGTCTTCGCCTGGTTCGTCGGCGTCGCCATGTGCGTCAGCTCGATCCCGGTGATCGGCCGGGTGCTGGTCGACATGAAGCTGATCCACCGCAATGTCGGCCAGATGATCCTGGTCGTCGGCACCATCGACGACGCCGTGGGCTGGCTGCTGGTCTCCGTCGTCACCGCGATGGCCACCACCGGGGTCGGCGCGGGCGAGATCGCCACCCCGCTGTGGCACCTCGCCGTCGTCATCGTCGTCCTGCTGACCGGCGGCCGGTGGCTGGTCGGCTGGGTGCTGCGCTGGGCCGAGCGCTCCGGTTCGCGCGGCGTGACCATCTCCGCCACCGTCATCCTGCTCGTCCTGTCGGGCGCGGGCGCCCAGGCGCTCGGTTTCGAGGCGGTGTTCGGCGCCTTCCTGTGCGGCATCCTGATCGGCTCGCGCGGTACGGACGCGCAGGCACGGCAGTTGGAGCCGCTGAACGCCACCGTGCTGTCCTTCCTGTCCCCGCTGTTCTTCGCGCTCGCCGGGCTGCGGATCGACCTGACGTCGCTGACGCGTCCGAAGATCGCGCTGTGGGGACTGGCCGCGCTGGCGATCGCCGTCGCCGGGAAATTCCTCGGCGCCTTCATCGGCAGCGCCTTCAGCCGCCTCACCCGCTGGGAGGCCCTGGCGCTCGGCGCCGGGATCAACGCGCGCGGGGTCATCCAGGTGGTCATCGCCGTGGTCGGCGTACGGCTCGGCCTGCTGACCACCGCGATGTACAGCATCATCGTGCTGATCGCGATCCTCACCCCGCTGATGGCGCCGCCGATCCTGCGGGTCGCGATGAAGCGGATCGAGAGCACGGCGGACGAGGAACTGCGCGAGCAGCGGGTACTGGCCCTGCAAGGGGTGCCCGAGGGGGGTACGGACGGGCGGCCTGACGAACTCGCCGACGCACGCGCGGACGGCCTGACCGACGGACTGACCGACGGGTTCGCGGACGCCGGAGAATCCGATCCGGCCGCCGATACCCCCGTCACCCAGGAACGCGGCGTCCCGGTCCACCCCACGTGACATGCCCCACGTGGGGAGGGCCGGGACAGCCGCTCGGCTCAGCCCGCCCGCGGTCCGGACTCGTCGCGGCCGTCGCGGCCGTCGTCGCCGGGCTCGATCGCCTTCCTCGGCTCGGCGGCCTCGATCTGTCCGGCGGCCGTGTCCTCGTCCCCGTCGTCCAGACCGTCCAGCCGTACGCGGGAGAGCTTGTCCGGGTTGGTGACCAGATAGATGTCGGTGACCTGGTCGTTGCTCGGATTGAGGTCCATGACCATGACCGCGTAGGGGGAGTCGCCGGAGAAGACCACGGCGGACGGGTCGCCGTTGACGTGCCGGTAGCGGATGTCGAGGGCTTCCGGCAGCCGGCTGGTGGCGTAACCGTTCAGCAGCCGGGCGACCTTGTCGCGGCCGGTGACCGGGCGCAGCGCGGAGCGGACCTTGCCGCCGCCGTCGGTCCACATCGTCACGTCCGGCGCGAGCAGGCTCATCAGGTCGGCGATGTCGCCGCCGAGCGCGGCGGCCACGAAGCGCTCGGTGACCTGCTGCTGGAGGTGCGGGTCGGCCTGGTAGCGGGGCCGCCTGGCCTGGACGTGTTCGCGGGCCCGGTGCGCGAGTTGGCGAATCGCGGACGGGCTGCGGCCGAGAATTTCGGAGATCTCGGTATGCGCGTAACCGAACACCTCGTGCAACACGAACACCGCGCGTTCCAGCGGAGTCAGCGTCTCCAGAATGACCAACAGTGCCATGGACACGGATTCGTTGCGCAGCGCGGATTCCGCGGCGTCCGTCGCCTGCGCCGCCTGCGGGGTGTTCCGCGCTTCCGGAATCTGCGTGATCAACGGCTCGGGCAGCCAGGGTCCGATGTACGTCTCGCGGCGGCGGCTGATCGTGGCCTGCCGGGCGAGCGCCTGGTTGACCGCGATCCGCACCAGGTACGCGCGCGGGTTGTCGATCTCCTCGGCGTGCGGCTGGCGGACTCTCCGCGCCCAGGCCAGCCAGGTCTCCTGAAGGACGTCCTCGGTGTCCGAGACGCTGCCTAGCAGGTTGTAGACCACCGAGAACAGTAACTCCCGATGACCCACGAACACCCGTGTGGCGGTGTCGTCGGGCAGCTCCGCCGGGTTGTCGGACATGGTGGGCCTCCCAGTGTGACGCGCGCTCCTGTCACCTGAGATGAAGGGCCCCCGTCCGAGTGTGACATCGGCCGGTAAAGATGTTGCGCTATTACCGACCGCTGTCGTTTTTCTTCTCTCTTTTCTCCGTTCTTTTTCCCCGTGCGAGTCCCTCAAAGAAGGAGCACAGTCATGTCCGTTAAGCGGCGGCTGGCGCGCGTGAACAAGTATTTCGGCAATCGGATCGTCGGCCGGATCCTCCCCGCCATGCCGGGGTTCGGCGCGGTGTACCACAAGGGCCGCAAGTCCGGCCGGGAGTACCGCACGCCGGTCAAGGTCTTCAAGAAGAACGGCCACTTCATCCTGTCCCTCCCGTACGGCGCGGAGTCCGACTGGGTCAAGAACGTGGTGGCCGCGGGCGGTTGTGAGATCAAGACCCGCGGCAAGCGCGTCCCGGTGGTCGCGCCGCAGGTGTACATCGACGACAACCCCGACATCCCCGCCGTGCTGCGCTGGGCGCTCCAGCGGCTGCGCATCGACGAGTTCATCTCGCTGAAGATCGTCGAGACCACGGCGCAGACCGGGACCGGGGTCACGGCCGAGCGCGTCTGAGCACGATCGGTGAAGACGCGTGAGGAGGAGTGATCGCGCATGCCCGCACCGAATTGGCGCGCCTTCGGCCGGGCCGCCGCCCGGTTCTGCGGGGACCGGCTGCTGCGCGCCCTGATCTCGCTGGGCTCGACGACCGTCGGCGTCTCGTCGTCCGAGTGGTGGCGCGGGCGCGGCGAGCACTGGTGGGAGGGCGCGGCGCCCACCGAGGGCTCAGGCCCGCGCGCGGTCGCCGCGGCGGCCCGTCGCAGGCCCGGCGGCCTCGACGATCCCGGCGTGCTGCGCAAGCTGCGGGCGCTGCGGGGCAGCCAGGACCTGCCGGGTCCCGGCGACCCGTACGACGGCTGCCTGGACGCGGCGCCGCGCTGGCACCCGGAGCGCCGCGCGGCCGGCGGCAGGTGAGGTGAGGACGGCCGGCGGCCTGTGAGGTCGGGTGAGGTGAGGACGACCGGCGGCCGGCCGTCGGCCCGTCAGCGGTCGGCGAGTTCGTCGGTCGCCTCACGTCCCGCCCGCGCCGCGCGGGACAGGAAGTCGGCGATCAGCACCAGTTCGGCGTCGTCGTAGTCCGCGCAGATCACGTCCATCGACTTGTTGAGCCCGGCGAACATCTCGGCCGTCTCGGTCTCGCGCTCCTTGATGACCTGGACGAGGACCGCCCGCCGGTCGCTGGGGTTGGGCGTACGGACCACCCAGCCGCCGCGCTCCAGCCGGTCGAGCACGCCGGTCAGCGTGGCCGGGTGCAGGCCCGCGTGCCTCGACAGCGCGGTCGGTCCGATCGGCCCGAAGCGGCTGACCAGGTCCAGGCACTCCAAGTCGGCGTCGCGCAGGCCGAGATGAGTGCCGACCCGATGGTTCAGCAACGCCATTTGGACGGAGAGATCGCGCAGCGCGTCCTTGATCCTCGTGTTCAGTCGCCTCCGCCGCCGTATTGTCGACGCGGCTCCGGGCAGTGTGGAATCCATACGCAACGTTCCTCGCATCGATAGCACGCGGAGATATGAAACTACCCCAACCCCCGATTCGGTCCGCTGGTCGACCGCTGGAGCCTTCGGCCCCGGTCGGGCGGCGAATATCGGCGGGGTTCAGGCGGACACCCTCTCACAGGTCCTTTACAAACTCGTAGGGCTCTCCCCGAATCCTCCGCGCCTCGCGCGGTGCCCGTTGCCGGTAGCAGGCGTGCGCCTCCCGGCAACCGTGGGCTCGTGCCCCAATGTGGCCGGATCGAGCCCCCTGTCGCTCGTCACCCTCCGTGCTCACATCGCCCGCCAACACCACCGGTCCCGCCCGTATCGCGCGCCGAGCGCCCTCTCAACACCCCTTCTGGGCAGGCAAGTTGCTAGGTGCATAAGGCAACCGAGCGGGAGATGGGTAGTTTTGTCGGACATTGGACAACCTCCACAGGCCACTCACAACTTCTCACTATCTGTTGTTCATTTTCTCCTCAGGTGAACAGTGTCATTCGGCCATTGAGGCCCCGTTCACTCCTCGCAACGCGACGCCATTCGGCGCGCGGGAGCGCTGGGGGGAGAACGACACGTGACATCCACACAAGTGGTGTCCCGCACGCCCGAGTCGGTCGGGGGCGACGACGCCCCCCGGCGGCTGCGGGCGGCCAAGGGGATCGGGGACCGGATATTCCGCGGGCAGCTCACGGCCGCCGGTGTCGCCGTACTGGCGATCATGGCGGCGGTCGGCCTGTTCCTGCTGCTACGGGCGAGCCAGGCGCTGCGGGTACGCGGCTTCGCGTTCCTGACCACCGCGCAGTGGCAGCCCGACGTCCACAACTTCGGCATCGCCGCCGTCCTCACCGGGACCGTGCTGATCGCCGCCGTGGCCGTCTGCTTCGCGCTGCCGCTCGCGGTCGGCACCGCGCTGTTCATCTCGGAGATCGCGCCGCGCCGGGTGCGCCGCACCCTGGTCGCGATGGTCGACCTGATGGCCGCCGTGCCGTCCGTCGTCTACGGCCTGTGGGGCCTGTTCTTCTTCCAGGGCCATGTGATCGGCCTGTCCCGCTGGCTGTCCACCTGGTTCCACTGGGTGCCCTTCCTGCGCGTGGACGGCGTCGAGCCGGGCGAACCCCTCTCCTCCGCCAGCGTGTACACCGCCTCCACCTTCATCGCCGGAATCGTCGTCGCGATGATGGTGGCCCCCATCATGTGCTCGGTCATGCGCGAGGTCTTCGCGCAGGCCCCGGCCGGTGAGCGGGAGGGCGCCTACGCGCTCGGCTCCACCCGCTGGGGCATGATCCGCTCGGTGGTGCTGCCGTACGGCCTGGGCGGCGTGATCGGCGGCACGATGCTGGGGCTCGGCCGGGCGCTGGGCGAGACCATCGCGGTCTACCTGATCATCTCCCCGGTCTTCCAGATCCAGCCCCACATCCTCCAGACCGGCTCGAACTCCGTCTCCTCGCTGATCGCCCTGCACTACGGCGACTCCTCGGACTTCGGCATGTCGGCGCTGATGGCCGCGGGCCTGGCCCTCTTCCTGCTCACCCTGGTCGTCAACTTCACCGCGTCCACGATCGTCGCGCGGTCCCGCTCCGGCTCGCTGAGCGAGGGGTGACGACATGACGGACCTTCTGGCCGAGCCCGCCACCGCCGCCACGAACGCCGCCGCAGCCGCCGCCACAACGGCCGCCGCCGACCCGCCCGCCGCCACCACCGTCGTCGTACGGCAGCCGGCCGACGCCCCGGACGCCGCACAGCGACGGCGCGCCCTGGGCGGCGTCGCCCGCGGCGCGGTGCTCAACGTCCTCGGCGCCGCCGCCACCGGCCTGTGCACCGCCCTCCTCCTCTTCGGCCGACTGGCCCCGCTCTCCGGCCCGCTGGGCTTCGCGGCCGTCACCTACCTGGTCTTCCTCGCCGCGTACGCCCTGCTGTGCTCGCTGGAGCACGACGGACCCGCGGTCCGCGACCGGCTCATGACCGTCGTGCTCTGGTCCGCCGCGGGACTGCTGTTCTCGGCCCTGGTCCTCGTCGTCGGCTTCACGCTGTGGCGGGGGCGCGAGGCGCTGCCGCACGGCAACTTCTTCACGCAGGACATGCAGCTCGCGGGCCCGCTCGACCCGATCACGGTCGGCGGCATCACCCACGCGATGCTCGGCAGCCTGATCATGATCGCCATCGCCCTGGCCGTCACCATCCCGCTGGGCATCGCCTGCGCGGTCTACCTCAACCAGACACGCGGCCGGTTCGCGCGCTTCGTGCGGACCATCGTCGAGGCGATGACCGCCCTGCCCTCCATCGTGGCGGGGCTGTTCATCTACGCCACCTGGATCCTGATCCTGCACTTCCCCAAGTCCGGTCTCGCGGCCGGACTCGCGATCAGCGTGATGATGCTGCCGATCATCATCCGGGCCTCGGACGTCGTCCTGCGCCTGGTCCCCGGCAATCTCACCGAGGCCGCGGAAGCGCTCGGCGCCCCCCGCTGGCGCACCGTCTGGCACGTGGTGCTGCCCACCGCGCGCTCCGGGCTCGCCACCGCCGTCATCCTCGGCACCGCGCGCGGCATCGGCGAGACCTCGCCCGTTCTGCTCACCGCCGGATACGCCACCGCGGTCAACGCCGACCCCACCAACGGCCCGATGCTGTCGCTGCCGCTGGCCGTGTTCACCTTCGTCAAATCCCCGGAACCGGCCATGGTGGCCCGCGGATTCGGCGCGGCGGCCGTGCTGATGCTGCTGGTCCTGGTGCTCTTCACCATCGCCCGGCTGATCGGCGGGCGCGGCCCCGGCCAGCTCTCCAAGCGCCAGGGCCGCCGCGCCGCCCGCGCCTCCCGCCGCGACGTCGAGCGCTTCGACGACCTGCGCGCCCCCCGCCCCTCGCTGTTCGCTCCCGCCGCAGACCCGGCCGGATCCCCGCTTCCCGGAGAGAACTCCTGATGCCCCGCCGCACCTCAGCCCCGGCCGCCCTGCTCATGGCCCTGCTCGCCCTGCTGGTCACCTCGGTGTTCGGCCCCGGCGTCCAGCGCGCCGCCGCGGCCGACAGCTACGTCCCGCTGTCCGGCGCCGGATCGACCTGGGCGTTTAACGCCGTCGACCAGTGGCGGCGCAACGTCAAGCAGTACGGCATGGAGATCCAGTACGCGCAGACCGGCTCCTCCGACGGCCGGCACCAGTTCCTCAACGGGACGGTGGACTTCGCGGTCTCCGACATCCCCTTCCAGACCAACCCCACCGACGGCTCCGCGCCCGAGCACCCGACCAACGGCAGTTACGCGTACATGCCGATCGTGGCCGGCGGCACCGTGTTCATGTACAACCTCAAGGTCAACGGGAAGCGGCTGACCAATCTGCGGCTGTCGGGCGAGAACGTCACCAAGATCTTCACCGGCGCCATCACCAACTGGTCCGACCCGGCCATCGCCGCCGACAACCCCGGCCTGCGACTGCCCGCCAAGAAGATCGTGCCGGTGGTCCGCTCCGACGGCTCGGGCTCCAGCGCCCAGTTCACGCTGTGGATGGCCAAGCAGCACACCGCGCTGTGGAACACCTACTGCGCCAAGGTGGGCCGCGCGGGCGCCTGCGGCTCGACGTCCTACTACCCGCCGGTGCCCGGCATGATCTCCCAGGCGGGCGACCTCGGCGTGGCGGGCTACGTCGCCCAGGACTACGGCGACGGCGCGATCGGCTACGTCAACTACTCCTACGCCAAGAACGCGCACTTCCCCGTCGCGAAGGTGCTCAACCACGCGGGCTACTACACCGAGCCGACGCCCGCCAACGTCGCGGTGTCGCTGGTCAAGGCGCGGATCAACACCGAGAAGAACTCGCCCGACTACCTCACGCAGGACCTCAGCGGCGTCTACACCGACACCGACAAGCGCAACTATCCGCTGTCCAGCTACTCGTACATGATCCTGCCGCTCAAGGTGCAGGGGCAGTTCACCCAGGCCAAGGGCACCACGCTGGCGGCCTTCTCGTACTACTTCATGTGCCAGGGCCAGCAGTACGCGCCCAAGCTCGGCTACTCGCCGCTGCCGATCAACCTGGTGCAGGCGGGCTTCGACCAGATCCGCCGCATCCCGGGCGCGCAGACCCAGACGATCAACGTCAAGGGCTGCCACAACCCGACCTTCAGCACCGACGGCACCAACACCCTCGCCAAGTCGGCGCCCTTCCCGCAGGACTGCGACAAGCAGGGCGCCGCGCCCTGCACCACCGGCAGCGGCGGCGCGTCCACCGGCGGCTCCGGCGGATCGTCCGGCGGCTCCAACGGCGGCGGTACGAGCGGCGGTTCGGGCAACGGCACGGGCGGTTCGGGCAACGGCGGTACGGGCGGCGGCGGTTCGGGCGGCGGCTCCGGCGGTACGGGGAACGGCGGCACCGGCGGATCGGGCAGTGGGGGCGGCGGCAACAGCTCGGGCGCCGTCGACCCGGACACCGGCCTGCCCGTCGACGCGTCCAACGGCGGCTCCCCGAACGGCGGTTCGTCCGGCGGCGGCTCAGGCGACGGCGGTGCGAACGGCGGCGGCAGCGGCAATCAGGTCGTGCTCGCGCAGCCGGTCGCCGTCGGCGGCCACAACGGCTGGGGCGGCACCCAGACCCTGATGCTCCTCGCGGCGCTGCTCGTCGTCGGGCTGGTCCTGGCACCGGCCGCCACCTCCCGCGCCCTGAGCGCCCGCAAGGCCCCGGCCGACCGCACCGCCTCGACCGACCGCAAGGAGGACACGCCGTGACGACCCCGCGACAGTCCCTCGGCCGCCGGCTCGTCCGGCGCCTGCTCACCGGCGCCCTGCTCGGCGCCGTCCTCGGCGCGGCGGCGGCCCAGGCGGCCCCCGCCCTGCTGACCGACCTGCGGCCGGTCGCCGCGCAGTCGGCCGCGTCGGTGCGGGCGGCCCAGTCGAGCCCTTCCGCCCAGTCGTCCGCCGTGACCGTCTCCGGCCGCGGCGAATTCGCCGACATGCGCTTCCGCGTCAGCCAGACCCGCGACCTCGCCAACCAGGCGATCAGCGTGTCCTGGACCGGGGGGGTGCCCACCACCTTCGCCGGCACCCAGTTCAACACCGACTTCGTCCAGATCATGCAGTGCTGGGGCGAGGACGACGGCGCCGTCCCCGGCAACCCCGGACCGCCGCGCACCCAGTGCCAGTTCGGCGCGTCGCCCACCACCGGCCGTAACACCTGGCCCGGCAACCAGGCGGACGACACCCGGCAGGTCTCGTACAGCGCGGACCCCGGCAGCTACGGCGAGGACGACAAGTACGGCGCGGGCCGCCCCTTCGGCCGCGGCGAGGTGCCGTTCAAGTCCATCGACGGCACCGTCGTCACCAGCGACACCCAGAACAACCGCTTCTACAGCTACAACACCACCAACGAGATCGACTTCGGCCGCACCGGGGCCGACGGCACCGGGCAGGAGTACGTCGAAGCGCAGACCAAGGAGGAGGCACCGCACCTGGGCTGCGGCGCCCCGGTCAAGCACCCCGACGGCACCGTCACCGGCCGCTCCTGCTGGCTGGTGATCGTCCCGCAGGGCCACCTGGACCTGGACGGCAAGCCCTACCAGGACCGCACCCAGGTCAACGCGGGCTCCCCGGTGTCCTCCACGAACTGGCGCAACCGCATCGCGGTCCGGCTCGACTTCCAGCCGGTCGGCGCGACCTGCGCGATGGGCGCGCGGGAAGTCGACACCACCGGCAGCGAGTTGGTCTCCGACGCGATGGGGAGCTGGCAGGCCAAGCTCTGCGGCACCGGCACGGTCTTCGGCTACACCACCGTCGGCGACTCCGAGGCGCGCGGCCAGCTCACCGACTCCGGCGACAGCCTGGTCTTCACCACCCTGCCGGTCACCGGCGAGACCCGGCCCGCCGACACCATCACTTACGCGCCGGTCGCGCTGTCCGCCGCCGTGATCGGCTTCAGCATCGAGCGCCAGCCCCGCTCCGACGCGCCCGCCGACGTCAGGAAACGCGCGGGCACCCGGGTCGGCTCACTCGACCTCACCCCGCGGCTGGTCGCCAAACTGCTCACCGAGTCGTACCGCAACTCGCCCTGGGGCGCGGTCCGTACGACATACGACGACGGCGGACCCCGGCTGACCGCGGCCAAGGGCTACGACTGGGCGCTGCACAATCCGGGCGGACTGCTCACCGACCCCGAATTCCTCGCGTACAACAAGGAGTTCGCGGACCTGTCGGTCGCCTCCAACCCGAGTACCGACACCGACCTGATCACCGCCTTCGGCCACAGCGACCTGGCCAGGCAGGTGTGGACGTGGGTGCTGGCCGACCGGCAGGCCCGGCAGTTCCTCGCGGGAGTGCCGGACGACTGGGGGATGCGCGTCAACCCCTTCTTCAGCTCCAACGGCGACCTCAACCCCACCGGTTACGCCTTCTCCGCCGACCGCGACGACTTCCCCAAGAACGACAACTGGGAGACCGTCCCGCCCGGCAGCGGCGCCCCGGACAGCCAGAAGCAGAAGATGACGGACTTCCACCCGTACGTGGACGACCTCTACACCGGCGCGCTGCGCACCCGCCGCGGCGACCAGCTCTGGAAGTCCAACTGGGACCCGCTGGCCACCCCGCCGGTCTGGAAGACGCCGGGCCCGCAGGTCGCCGGGCAGCGCTTCATGCTGACCATCACCGACGCGGCCTCCGCCGCCCGCTTCGGCCTCCAGACCGCCCGGCTGCGCAACCCCGCGGGCGAGTTCACCGCACCGACCAGGGCCGCCCTGGTGGCCGCCGCCGACAAGGCGAAGGCCGCCGACGGCGTACGGCGGATCGACCCGACCGCGAACGCCAAGGGCGTCTACCCGCTGAGCATGCTGGTCTACGGCGCAGTCCGCCCGGCCGAACTGGCGCCCACCGCCCGCAAGCAGTACGCGGACCTGCTGCGGTACGCCTCGGGCGGCGGCCAGGTGCCCGGCACCGCCCCCGGCACGCTGCCGGTCGGCTACGCGCCGCTGCCGTCCGCGCTGCGGGCCGAGGCGGCCACGGCCGCGACCGCCCTGGAGACCTGGAAGCCGGCCCCCGGCCCCGGCGGCTCCGGCGCCCCGCAGACCGAACCGGGCGCCGCGGACGGCGGCACCGGCTCCGGCGGCGGCACGGGCGGTGACGGCGGCGGCAGCGGTACGGCCGGCGGCTCCGACGGCGGGAGCGGGAGCGCGGACGGCGGCACCGGCGGCCACACCGCCCCCGGCGGCAAGCCCGGCGCGTCGCCCAGCCCCACCGCCGCGACCGGTTCCCCGGCGACCGTGCCGGTCGCGGGCGGCATCACGCCCTCCGACCCCGGTTCCGCGCTGCGCTTCGCGGTGCCGATCGGGGCCGGCATCGGGCTGCTCGCCGCGCTGGGAGCGCCCTTCGCCGCCGGTACCCGGCTGCCGCTGCGGCTGAGCCTGCCCGGCGGACGCTCCCTCACCATCCCGCGGCCGACCGTCCCCGCCCGGCTGCGCGGCTTGCGCCCGCCACGTCGGCGACCGGGCGGCTGAACCGGCCCGCGCGCCGGGCCACCCACCAGACACGTCGTTCGCCCCGAGTCTCAGTCGGGGCGAACGACGGGCTCCACCCTGCCAGACCGGCCATCCGGCTCCGGCGGGTCCCCACCCGTCACGCAGTACGAGTCCCCGATCAGGAGACAGAGATATGCGCACCAAGCGCCCCATCGCCACGATCGCGGCGGTCATGACCGCGGCCATCGCGGCCGGTACCCTCACGGTCGCCGCACCGGCCTTCGCCGACCCCGCGCCCGGCACCTTCGGCACGTACGTGGGCGTCGGCTCCGACACGACGCAGGACGTGCTGAACGCGCTGGCCGGCACGGCGCTGCCGGACGTCGCGTCGTACGACGCCACGGGCTCGGCCACCATCAAGACCCGTGCGAACGGCGTGACCTTCACCCGTCCGAACGGCTCGGGCGCGGGACAGAAGGCGCTCAGCGCCTCGCTGATCGGGGACACCGACCCGGGCGGCACCGTGAACATCGCGGGCCAGGTGGACTTCGCGCGCTCCTCCGGCGCCCCCTCCACCGCGGGCACCACCCTCACGTACATCCCGTTCGGCCGGGACGCGGTCGGTTACGTCGCCAAGGGCGACTTCCTGAAGAACCTGACGCGCACCCAGCTCAACGAGATCTACTCCGGCACGGTCACCACGGTCGCGGGACACCCCGTGCGGCCGTTCATCCCGCAGTCGAGCTCCGGCACGCGGAAGTTCTTCCTGAGCGCCATCGGCGTCGTCAACCTCGGCAGCAACGTCAAGGGCACCGACGACAACGGCAAGACGGTCGAGGAGAACCAGGCCAACGGCGTCATCCTCAAGGACGGCGACCTCGTCCCCTTCTCCGCCGCGAGCTGGATCGCGCAGAACAACCACACCGCCCCCGACCGCAGCACCGCCGCCGCGCAGAACGGCGCCTTCATCGGCGCCCTCGACCTCGGCGCGGGCACCCCGGTCAGCCCCGTCGTCAAGGGCGCGGACGACAAGCTGTCCCCGTTCGGCGGCTACTACGACGACCCGACCTTCGGCCGCGACGTCTACAACGTGGTGCCCACCCGCGCCATCGACACCTCCAGCGCCTTCTTCGACAAGGGCCTGTACGACACCTTCGTGAGCGCCGGCGCGCACAAGGCGGCCATCGCGTCCGACGTGGCCGAGAAGACCATCGCCGCGTTCGGCTTCCAGAACGAGCCCTACAACGGCAGCATCGACACCTCCGTCCGCGGCCACGCCAAGGCGGGCGGCCTGGAGACCAACAGCTCCTCGCTGATCAAGCCCGCCGCGGTCGGCGCGCTGGCCGCCACCGCCCCGGCCCCGCGCCAGCTCACGCTGAGCTGGACCGCGCCCGCCGACCCGGCGCTGCCGGTCACCGACTACCGCGTGCGGATCACCGACAGCGCGGGCGACGTCGCCTTCAGCACCGACCTCAAGGCCCCGGCCACCTCGGTGACCGCGACCCTGGCCCCCGGCGCGTACACCGCCGAGGTCTACGCCTCCAACCTGGTCGGCGACGGCCCGAGCGTGACGGTGGCCGGCACGGTCAGCGAGGTCCCGAAGGGCGCCTCGAAGATCACCCCCGCCGTCTCCCCGGCGAGCGTCCCGTACGGCACCGCCGCCAAGCTCGCCGTCGCCGTCAGCGGCCCGTCCGCCGCCACCGGCAAGGTCACCGTCAAGGACGGCGCGGCCACCCTCGGCACGCTGACCCTGGACGCGGCGGGGAAGGCGTCGCTGACGCTCCCCAAGACCCTCGCGGTCGGCGCCCACACCCTGTCCCTGTCCTACGCCGGTGACAGCAGGCTCAACGCCTCCGCCGCCACCGCCAAGGTCACCGTGACCAAGGCCGCCGCCCGCGTCGCCGTCGGCGTCTCCCCGGCGAAGCCGGCCTACGGCACCTCCGGCCGGCTCTCCGTCGCCGTGACCGGCCCGGCCACCGCCACCGGCAAGGTCGTCGTCAAGGACGGCAAGACCACGCTCGGCACGGTCGGCCTGGACAAGACCGGCCGCGCGTGGCTGACGCTGCCCAGGACGCTGAAGGTCGGCACGCACACCCTGTCCCTGTCCTACGGCGGTGACAGCCGCCTCAACACCGCCGCCGCCACCTACAAGGTCACGGTCGTCAAGGCCGCGCCGCGCATCGCGACGAAGGCCCCGGCCGGCGTCAAGACCTCGGCCCGCGGCAAGGTGACCGTCGCCGTCACCGCCAACGGCGTCACCCCCACCGGCTTCGTCCGGATCTACGACGGCAAGAAGGTCGTCGGCACCGCCACCCTGAAGAACGGCAAGGCCGTCGTCACGCTGGCCAAGCTCACCAAGAAGGGCAAGCACGTCCTGACGCTGCGGTACTCGGGTTCGGCCACCGTGAACACCGGCAGCAAGTCGTTCGCCGTCACCGCGAAGTGACCCCGGCTCCCGCCCCGGCGGACGGCACCCGTCCGCCGGGGCGGGAGACCCGCGCACGGGTGCCTCGCGCACGGGTGGCCGCCGCCCGCTTCCGGTATCGCCCGGTGCGCCCCTGTCGCGTGAACCGCCGTGACCTCATGGACCTTTCGCCCCGCACACCACCGTCCAGCCCCGCACGCTCCCATCCGCTGCGCACGCCCCCATCCAGCCCCGTACACCCCCATCCAGCCCTGGACATCCCGAGGAGGCAGGCCGCCGTGACGGTCACCGACCAGACTCCGCCGCGGGCGGCGCGTTCCGCCGAGGCACCGGCCGAGCAGCCCGAGGAGGTGACGCGGGCCGAGACGCCCGGCGGCGCGCCCGCCGAGGAGCCCGCCGCGGTCGCCGCCCCGGCCCCCCGGCCCCGGCGGCCCGCCGCCCGTCAGCTCGCCGCAGGCGCGCTGCTCGCGCTCGCCGTGCTGCTGCTCGGCCTGGCCGCCAACCTCGTCGTACTCAGCGGGTTGCAGCACAGGTCCGCGCAGCAGGACCGGTTCGACGCGCTGCGCGCCAGCCTCGCCGAAGGCACCGTGCCGGTCGGCCAGACCGACGAGCGGGGCCGGCTGCTCGCGCCCGGCACACCGCTCGCGCTGCTGGAGATCCCCCGGCTGCACCTGCGCGAGGTGGTGGCGGAGGGAACCTCGGCCGACGTGCTCACCGGCGGCGTCGGCCACCGCCGCGACACCCCGCTGCCCGGCCAGTCCGGCAGCAGCGTGCTGATGGGCAGGGCGGCGGCGTACGGCGGACCGTTCGGCGCGCTCGACCGGCTGCGGCCGGGCGACACCTTCACCGTCACCACAGGACAGGGCCGCCACCGGTTCCGGGTGCTCGACGCCCGCCGCGCGGGCGACCCGGCCCCGGCGCAGCCCGCCGCGGGAGGCGGCCGGCTGGTGCTGGTCACCGCCGACGGCCCCGCGTATCTGCCCAGCGGTGTGCTGCGCGTGGACGCCGACCTGGTGTCGAAGACCGCCGACACCCCCGACGCCGTCATCCGGCCCGGCTCCGTCCCGGCCGACGAGCAGCCGATGGGCACCTCCACCAGCGAGTTGTGGAAGCTCGTGATGTGGCTCCAGGCGCTGCTCGCGGCGTCCGTCGCGGCCGTGTGGGCCTGGCACCGCTGGGGCCGCCACCAGACGTGGATCGTCTTCCTGCCGCTGACCGCCGTCGTCGGCTTCCAGGTCGCCGACCAGGTCACCGGCCTGCTCCCCAACCTCCTCTGACCCGCCCACCGTCCGCCCCGTACTGCCCGAGGTGCCCGCCGTGACCGACATCGCCACCCCCGAAGAGACCACCGTCGCCCTGCCCGCGACCGTCCCGCCCGAGACCGCCGTGCCGCGCGGACCGGGCGCCGCCACCCTGGACGCGCGGGGCATCTCCGCATGGTTCGGCACGCACAAGGTCCTCGACCGGGTCTCGCTGACCATGCCCGCCGGCCGCGTGACCGCCCTGATCGGCCCGTCCGGCTGCGGAAAGTCCACCTTCCTGCGGACCCTGAACCGGATGCACGAGATGATCCCCGGCGCCGCCATGGGCGGCGAGGTCCTGCTCGACGGCGACGACATCTACGCGGCGGGCCGCCCGCTCACCGAGGCCCGGCGGCACATCGGCATGGTGTTCCAGAAGCCGAACCCGTTCCCCGCCATGAGCATCTACGACAACGTGCTGGCCGGACTGCGGCTGACCGGCACCCGCGCCTCGCGGCAGACCAAGGACCTGCTGGTCGAGGAGTGCCTGTCGCGCGCGGGCCTGTGGAAGGAGGTCAGGGACCGGCTGCGGCAGCCCGGCGGCGCCCTGTCCGGCGGCCAGCAGCAACGGCTGTGCATCGCCCGCTCGCTGGCGATCCGCCCCCGCGTGCTCCTGATGGACGAGCCCTGCTCCGCCCTCGACCCGACGTCCACGCGCCGCGTCGAGGAGACCATCAGGGAACTGGCCGATGAGGTCACCGTCGTCATCGTCACCCACAACATGCAGCAGGCCGCCCGCGTCTCCCAGAACACCGCCTTCTTCCTCGCCGAACAGGGCACTCCCGGCGGCATCGTCGAACACGGCCCCACCGAGGCGATGTTCGCCAACCCCCAGGACACCCGCACCGCCGACTACGTCAACGGCCGCTTCGGCTGACCTACCGCGCCGCCCTCGTCGTCACACGCGTCCCGGACCGGATGTTCGCCGCCGTCCCGACGGGCCTGACGCGGTCGCGGGTGACGTGCGCGACCGAACAGCCGCAGTCGCCGGGCGTGCCGACGCCGGTCCGCCCAGCCGCGGGGGCAGCTGGGCGGACCCACGCGTCACGACACGGGGACGTAGACGACCTTGTTCTCGACGAACTCCTTCAGCCCCTCGATCCCGAACTCCGCACCGATACCGGATTCCTTGATCCCGCCGAAGGGCACGTCGGGAAAGCCCCCGACGTGGGTGTTGATCCACACGGTGCCGCTGTCGAGCCTCGCGGCGACCTCGGCCGCGGCCTCGATGTCCGGTCCCCAGACGGAGTTGCCGAGCCCGTAGCCGGTGTCGTTGGCCCGGGCCACCGCCTCGTCGAGATCGGCGTAGCGCAGAAGCGCGCGCACCGGGCCGAAGGTCTCGTCCCGCACCAGGGGGCTGTCATCGCTGATGTCGCGGACCACGGTCGGCGGGACGAAGTAGCCGGGGCGCGGGTCCACGGCCCCGCCGGCGATGACCGTGCCGTCCTTGTGGGCCAGTTCGAGATATTCCTTGACCCGCTCGAACTGGGCGGCGTTCTGCACGGGACCGAACGCGGGATCGGCCTCGGGGTCGAGGCTGTGACGCAGCTCCTTGGACGTCGCGAGCTCCGCGAAGATCTCGGCGAACCGCTCGTACATCGCGTCGGGGACGAAGATCCGCTTGATGCCCACGCACAGTTGCCCGGCGTAGGAGAACGTCCAGGTGAAGATCTCGGGTGCCACCTTCTCCACGTCGGAGTCGGGCATGATGATCGCCGAGTCGTTTCCGCCGAGCTCCAGCACCACTCGTTTGATCGTCGTGGCCGAGGCTTCCAGGACCTTGCGCCCGGCCGCTGTCGAGCCCGTGAACGACACCATGCCGACGTCCGGGTGGTTGGCCAGCGCGGGGCCGACGCTCTTGTCGGGGCTGTTGTCGCCGAGGATGTTCACGACACCCGCAGGCACGATCTCCCGCAGCAACTCGCCCAGGTACAGGGCGTGCAGAGGCGAGGTCGGCGCGGTCTTGAGGACGGCCGTGTTGCCCGCGAGGATGGCCGGCACGACCTTGTACAGGCTCTGGAAGAGCGGCATGTTCCACGGGACGATCGCGGCGACGACACCGATCGGCTGGTAGTGGCGCTCCACCCTCCATTGCGCGTCCGAGTGCACCACGTCGGGCGAGAGGTCGAGTTCGGCGAAGTGACGGACCCACCTGAGCGTCCAGTCCAGATCCAGCTCACGCAGCATCGGCAGGGGCTTGCCCAGTTCGAGCGCCAGGATGCGCAAGAATTCGTCGTAGTGCTCCTCGACCGCGTCGGCGATCCTCCGTACGACCTCGGCGCGTTCGGCGAACGGCGTCGCGCGCCAGGCCGGGAAGGCGGTCTTCGCGGCCTTGACCGCGAGCTCGAGCTGGTCCTCGTCGGCGGCCGCGGCGGTGGCGATCACCTCCCCGTTCCCGGGGTCGATGATCTGCGAGGCGGCGGCTCCGGGCACCAGCTCGCCGTCGATCAGGTGGGCGAACGTGTGGTGAAGGAGGTTCGTCTCGTTCGAAGGGAAAAGCATCGTTGCTCCTTCTCTGATGGATGTTGCGGTTCCTCGCGGGGTCACGACGTCTCGCTCGGCTCAAGGCGGGACGAAGGCTGCTTGCCGGTGTCCCCGGAGCGCAGCCGGAGCCCGACCGCGGCGACACCGGTCAGGAGAACGGCCGCGATGGACAGGGACGCGGCCAGGGAGCCGGTGGCCTTCCAGGCGGCGCTGACGAGCGCGAAACCCACCGCGTTGGCCACCTGCGTGGTGGTGAGCAGGACACCCGACGCGGCGCCCTCGTCCCCTTCCCGTACACGGGCGAGTACGGAGGCGATGATCGCCGGGTAGGCGAAGCCCATCCCCGCGCCGAAGCCCGCCGTCATCAGCGCGATGACGACCGCTCCCGCTCCGGCAAGCGCGGCGCAGATCGCGGCGACGAGGCTGGCGAACATGACCAGTGAGCCCCACAGCATCGCCGGGGGACCGGTGGGGGCACCGGGCCGACGGGCCGCGAGAGTCGTCGCCATGTACGCCACGCCGAGCGGAAGGTACGCCAGCCCCGCTCCGAGCGCGCCGATCCCGAGCCCCTCCTGCAGGTACAAGGTCATTCCCAGCAAAGTCGCGCTGTTGCCCACGTAGAACGCCACGGTGGCGACGAGCCCGAGCCGGATCGACCTCTGTCGCAGGAGCCGCCTCGACAGCAGCGGAGCGGCGGCCCGGCGCTCAACTCCGGGCATCGCCGTCGCGATCACGGCACCCGCGCCGAGCAGCACCCACGCGATCCAGGGCCAGCCGTGGTCGGGCCCGAGGCCGAGGCCCAGCAGCAACGGGATCAATGCGCCGGCCAGTACGCCGCCGCCGAGCACGTCGACCGGCACAGGCTCGGGCGCGCGCGTCTCCGGGATCGCCCTGGTGACGAGAAGCAGCGCGGCAAGGCCGATCGGCACATTGATCGCGAAGAGCGCACGCCAGCCCACGCCGGCGATGTCCACGGCCAGCAGCCCGCCGCCGATCAGCTGACCGAGCGTCGCGGCAGCGCCGAGCACCGTCGTATAGGCCAGCACCGCACGGCGACGCGGCTCGCCCTCGTACACCGCCTGGATCGTGGCGAGCACCTGGGCCAGCATCACCGCGGCCGCGAAGCCTTGAAACGCGCGCATGGCGACGAGCACCAGGAGGCTGGGAGCGAGTGCGCAGCCCAGGGAGAAGAGCGTGAAGGCCGCCATCCCGATGCCGAACATCAGGCGCCGGCCGAACCGGTCTCCCAGCCGTCCGCCGATCACCAGCGCGGCTCCGTAGGTCACGACGTAGATCGAGAGAACGAGCTGCGTGTCGGCAATCGAGGCTTTCAGGTCCTCGGCGATCGACGGAACACCGACGATCACGATGAAAGAGTCCAGGAATCCCATGAAGGTTCCGGTCAACAAGACCGGCAGGGCCAACCGATGAGATGTCATGTTTGGCCTTCGCTTTCCGTCCTGAGACTGGCGATCGCGCCTTCTCGGGCACGTGAGATCCCGCCACCTGGCCATCGGACCCCGCGGATCACGAACCACCGAGGAACGGCAGGTCGGCGGGGTGATCCGCGGGTCCGATGGCCGCTGTGATGACGTCGCCGTCGAGACTGAGTCGCGGGTCTCGGAATACGGCTATGACGCGACGTCGCGCGCGGGTGGGACGACCGCGGCCAGGCGGGTCAACGACCCCTCGAGCTCGTCGGCGGAGACCATCGGCAGGCGGGGCACCACTGCCGGGTCGGTGACCGCTGCCCAGTCGTAGGTCTGGGTCACCTCGGTGTGGCCCTCGCCGGTCGGGGCGAGCTTCCAGGTGAAGCGGTGACCTTGCGGGCGCTGCCCCGGGTGGCCGGGCGCCCAGGCGATGACACGGTCCTCGGTGAAGGCCACGACGTGGTTCTCGGTCCGGTAGTCACCGAGCTCGCTGTGCATGGCCATGACGAAAGTGTCACCGACGGCGTCCACCGGGCGGGAGGTTTCGGCGTGCCTGAGGCGGCCGGTGGCGTCGAATTCGACGTGGCGCCGGGGGTCGCGCAGCACCGCGAAGATCTGTTCGGCCGGGGCGTGCAGCACGCGGGAGACGGTGGTGTGGGTCGGACCGCCGTCCGTGGTGACCGGGTCCGGGTAGAACCGGGCCCATGCGATCCGTCCGTCGCGGACGGTGAGGATTACCGGGCCGCGCAGTACGACCGTCGCCCCGGTCGGGGCGGTGCCCCGCATCTCCCATTCCGACCACGATTCGTCGCCGTTCTGCGCATGGCGCAGGACCTCGGCCCGTATGTCGGGCAAGCCGGCCAGGATCTTCGTCCAGTTCGCGGCGACCTGGTCGGAGCCGACGAATCCCTCGGCCGGTCGCAGCGGTCGTTCGGCCACGTAGTCGTCGGTGAAGCAGTCGGCGATCCGCTCCGGCACGTGGGAGTTGATCGCTTCGCGTAGTGCGTGGAGGGCCTGGGGGAGCATGCGGCGATCTCCTAGTTCTGGTTCGCTCTGTCACCGTCGAGCATGGAGGTCCGGGGTGCCGCCGGGCGACCTGACACCGCCCGGACACTGCCCGGACGGCGTCCCGGCCCTGACAGGCATAATCGAAGTCATGAACGACTGGCCGGGGCCGAAGACGACCAGCTTCGCGGCCATGCTGCGCGGCCTGCGGGAAGCCCGGTCGCTGACCCAGCAGGAGCTGGCCTCCGCCGCGGGACTCTCCGTCGAGGCGGTCAGCGCGTTGGAACGGGGGCGGCGGACCCGGCCCCAGCCGCACACGGTGCGGTCGCTGGCCTCGGCGCTCCAGCTCCGCGAAGCGGACCGCATGGCGCTGCTGGCCATCCTGGGCCGGGCCGGGGACGGGGCGTCCGAAATGCCGGCCCGCACGTTGACACCCCGCCCGCCGTCACCCCCGGCCGTCCCGGTGATCGGGCGGGACGGCGAGGTCGCCGAGATCGTCGCCGCCCTGCGCACCGCGCCGGGCCGGCTGGTGACGCTCACCGGCCCCGGCGGGGTGGGCAAGACCACCGTCGCGCTGGCGGCGGCTGACGCGGTGGCCGCGGACCATCCGGGGGCTGTGTACTTCGCGGACCTGACCGACGTCACCGACCCGGACGACGCCATCGCCGCCGTGTCCCGCTCCGCGGGCTCCCACAGCGACACGGTGACCGGCCTCGCCGCGCACCTCACCGGCACGTCGGCGCTGCTCGTCCTCGACAACCTGGAGCGCGTCACGGCCTGCGGCCCGCAGCTGGCCGAGCTGCTGACGGCATCCCACGACGCGGTGATCCTGGCCACCAGCCGCGTCCCGCTGCGGGTGCGGCGGGAACGTGAGGTGCGCATCGCTCCCCTCGGCCCGGCCGCAGCCGTCCGGCTCTTCGGCGAGCGGCTCACCGCCGCCGGCGCGCCGCCGACCGGGAGCGGGGACGACGCCGCCGTCGCGCTGCTGTGCCGACGGGCCGACGGGCTGCCGCTGGCCATCGAGCTCCTGGCTGCCGCCGCCGCCCGCCTCGGACCACGGGAACTGCTCAAGCGGGTCGATCAGCTGGCGGATCTGCCCGTGGCCGGCCCGCGGGACCTGCCGGCGCGGCAACGCACCATGGCGGCCACCGTCGAGTGGAGCTGCCGGATGCTCGGACCCGCGGCCCGGCGACTGCTTCCCCGGCTCGCCATGGTCCCGGGCAGCTTCTCCCTCGACATCGTCGAGGCGGTCGCCGCGCCGGATGCGTCGGACGCGGTGGGCGCGCTCGCCGAGTTGGTCGAGCACTCCCTGGTCACCCGCGGCGCCGACGCGGGACCGGTCGCGCGGTTCCGGCTGCTGGAACCGGTCCGCCGGTACGTGTTCGAGGCACTCGGGCCGAACGACCGCCACCACATCCGTCGGAGCGTGGCCCAATGGGCCTTGCGGGCAGCGCGCGAACAGGGTGCGCGGATCCGTGGCCGCGGCGATTTGACCGCCGTCGTAGAGGTTGAGGCGGATCGCCATGTGCTGCGGCTCGGCTTCGATCACCTCGTCGATTCCCGTCGGCACGACGACGCCGCCGAACTGCTGTGGTCGGTGTGGCTGCCGCTGTGGATGACCGGGCACACCCACGAGGGCCTCGACTGGGCCGAACGCTTGCGTGAGCACGACCTGAGCGAGCGGGGCCGGGCCCGCTGGCTGGTGGCGCGTGCCGGGTTCCACCGCGTCGCCGCGGACCTGTTCGCCACCGCGGAGCGGGCGATGCGGCTGGCCGAGCGGATCGACGACACCTCGCTGGCCGCGGAAGCGGCGATCTTCGCGGCGGCGGCGGCGCTGCGTCTGGAGGACTTCGACGCTTCGGTGTCTTTGCTGGCCAGGGCGGAGGCCCACGTCAAAGCGCGCCTCGACGTCGAACGCGACGTGTGGGCGGCTGTGCACGTGCTCATCGGCCGCGGGGACGGCGCGCTGCTGCGCGGTGACCGGTCCGCGGCGGCGCGGCACTGGCGCGCCGCCGCGGCCACGGCGCGGGAGCTGGGCAGCGAGTTCTCGGTGGCCGCGGTCCTCGCGGAGTGCGCGCAGGCGGCCCGCGGCGAAGGGCGCCTGACCGACGCGGCCTCGATGCTCGCCGTCGCCAGCGAGCTGGGCCCCCAACAGGACGAGTACCGGGCGCGCCTGGCGGGCGTGGCCGCGGCCGTGGCGGCGGACCTCGATGACCTGGCGTCAGCGCGGTGGTGGGAGGACTCGGCGGGGCCGGACGCACCCCTGCGGGACACCGATGAGCTGGGCGAGCGGTTCCGGGAGCTCGTCCGGCGCGCCGACACCGTCTCGGGCCGGGACTGAGCTGAGCCGTCCGCCCGTACCGGCGGTGTCCGGTCGGTGTCCGGAGGTTTCCCGCGAGGGGGGGGTGGCGGGATTCGAGACCGTCGACGGCGCCGGGGAGCCGCGCCCCCTCGGACCGCGTACGGCCGACGTCAGATGAGGATCACGATCTTTCCCCGCACATGTCCGCGCTCGGAGAGGGCATGGGCCCGCGCGATCTCCTCCAGCGGGAAGGTCCGTTCGATGCGCGGTGCGTACCGGCCCTGCTCGCCGAGCGCGGCCGCTTCGGCGAGAAGCGTGGAATCGTTCACCGCGTTGGCCATACGGACCCCCAGACGTTCCGCGTTCGCGTAGTCGGCGACCGTCAGCACGCGGGCGGGGTCGCCGGCGATCTCGATGAGGTCGGGGAGGGAGCCGGAGGCGGCGGCGTCGAGCACGAGGTCGACCCCGTTCGGGGCCAGGTCGGCGAGACGCTCCGACAGGCCGGCACCGTAGGTGGTGGGAAGGGCCCCGAGTGAGGTGAGGAAGGCGTGGTTGCGCTCACTGGCGGTTCCAATCACGGTGGCTCCGAGGGCGACCGCGATCTCGACCGCCGCGCCGCCGACGCCTCCGGCGGCGCCCTCGACGAGCAGGGTGCGCCCCGCGAGCGGGCCGAGCGCCTTGAGCCCGCTCAGCGCCGTCACGGACACCAGACCCGCCCCGGCCGCCTGCTCGTCGGTCCACGCGGCGGGCGCGGGCGCCCACGCCGAGAGCACGGCCAGCTCCGCCGTCGCCCCCGTGACTCCGCCCAGCCCGAAGACGCGGTCGCCCACGCTCACTCCGGTGACGCCCTCCCCGATCATGTCCACCAGGCCCACGGCGTCGCGGCCAGGTATCGCGGGCAGGTCCACTGGGAGTACGTCGCGCACCTCCCCGCTGCGCACTTTCCAGTCGACGGGGTTGACGCTGGCCGCCACGACGGCGACGCGGATCTCTCCGGGACCCGGCAGCGGGTCCTGGACCTTCTCGACCGTGAGGGTCTCCGTACCGCCGTACTCGTGGTACCGGGCTGCGCGCATGATGTCCTGCCTTGTTCGTCCCGACGGCTTGGTGTGCCTTGACATCGACCAGGCTAAAACCTGACATCAGTGTCAGAGGCAAGTCGGGCAGTCAGGGGGGCAGAGGACGCGTAGGCCCGCGATGGAGCCCGCGGTGTGGAGCCACGGACGGTGATCAGACCCTTGACGGCCTCGTCTCCGGTGATCTCCGGGTAGGCGTCCGGCCAGGCGACAGAAAGCCAGGGTCCGCGAGTCAGGACCGCGCGGCGGCGTTCTCGCCGAGGTCCAGGTGGTCCGGGCGATGCGGCAGCGTACGGGCGCCGGTGGCACGGAGCCCGTCGAGGGCGAGTTCGAGGTAGCGGCGCCACGCCTGGGGCTGTGCGGCCAGCAGGGGCGCCGCCGTCTGATGGATGCCCGCGAGGAGCAGCACGATGTCCGTTCCCGTGACGTCCCCGCGGACGGTGCCCTGCTCCTGCGCCCTGGCCGTGAGCACGTCGGCCGCGTCGCGGAGGCGGCCGATCCCGTCCCGCACCCCGGCGTGATCCAGCGAGGGGCGTCCGATCACTTCACAGAAGGCGCGGTCGGCGGCCAGCGCCCCGACGCCGTCGGCCATGAACTCCGCCAGTGCCAGCGCCGCGTCGTCCGCGTCGGCAAGGCGCTCCGCCGTGCCGGTCAGCCGGTCGAGAAGTCGCAGCATGATGGCCGCGAGCAGGTCCTCCTTCGAGGCGAAGTGCCGGAACACGGTGCCTTTGGCGAGTCCGGCACGCTGGGCGATCTCGCCCATCGACACATCCGTGCCCCGCTCGGCGAACGCCTCCGTCGCGGCCTGGAGCAGCAGACGCCGGTTGCGGACCATGTCCGCCCGCCGACCTGCGGTCTCTGTCGTCTCGCTCATGCGTACTCCCTGGTCAGGAGGTCCAGCCTACCAGCAAGGTGACCGCCGGGTCAGCTTAGGTGTACGGTCAATATGACCCGGCGGTCACCTTCTGTCGGGCCGGCCGCGCCGTCGCCATGACGCCTCGCGGATCACCGCCGCTTCATCACGCGCCGTCTTCGCGGCGCACCACCGGAGGAAGACATGAACAGCACCCTTGACGGCAGGACCGCACTGGTCACCGGCGCCTCCTCGGGCATCGGCCGGGCCACCGCGCTCGCCCTGTCGAAGGCGGGCGCCCGGGTGGCTGTCGGAGCGCGCCGGGCGGACCGTCTGACGTCGCTCGCGCAGGAGGCGCCGGGTGAACTCCTGGTCCTGGAGCTCGACGTCACCGACCGTCAGTCCGTACAGGACGCGGTCGCGGCCGCCGTCGACCGCTTCGGCGCCCTCGACGCCCTCGTGAACAATGCGGGCGTCATGCTCAACGGACCGATCCTGAACGCGGACACCGCCGAGTGGCGCCGCATGGTCGACACCAACCTGCTCGGATCGATGTACACCGCCCATGCCGCCCTGCCCCACCTGCTGGAAAGCAGGGGCGCCGTCGTCCAGATCTCCTCGACCTCCGGGCGCACCGCGTCGGCGGGCGGCGGTGTGTACGCCGCCACCAAGTTCGGCGTCACCGCCTTCGCCGAGTCGTTGCGGCAGGAAGTCACCGCCCGGGGCGTACGGGTGATCGTCGTCGAACCCGGAATGGTCGCGACCGAACTGCTCACCCACATCACCGACCCCGCCCTGCGGGACTACGCCAAGACCTATGCCGAATCGATGCGGACGCTCAACGCCGAGGACATCGCCGACGCCGTCCTGTACGCGCTCACCCAGCCCGACCACGTCGCGGTCAACGAGATCCTGATCCGACCGACCGATCAGACCCGCTGATTCGGACGAGGAGTTGAGCCCGGTGTCCTCGCCGGTCGGCGGCCGCGTGGCGTGGTGGGCGAGTTCGAGGGCGAGGCGGGCAAGCATGCGGGACGGCCGGCCGTAGATGGCCGGATCCAGCCAGCATCAACCGGACTTCCCGGACATGAGGGCGGTGGCACACCGCCTGCCGCGTCACCGGTTCGACGGAAGCCCTGAAAGGGCCGACCTGCGGAAATATCCTGGGACGAGCCGAAGGGTCCGTTCGGATAGGAGTGCCCCCGGCAGGACTCGAACCTGCGGCCAAGCGCTTAGAAGGCGCCTGCTCTATCCACTGAGCTACGGGGGCCGGACAGTGGCCGCGGCTGTCTCCGCCCCTGGGTGGTTCCGTGACCTTGTACCGAGGTCAAGGATAGGGCGCTACATGCCTGCCGCCGGTTGCTTCACCCGCGTGACACGTTGTGGAGGTTCGGTGAAGTGGTCCGATAATCGCAGGCATGTGCAGAACGTGCATCGCTTTTGACGCCTCGGATCGCTGCTGTTGTGCACTCGTTATGCCGATGGCTCATTCTGCCCCATCGACACCATGGGCCGCCCCATTTCATGTAGTGCGGGCCGAATGGGGTGATTTACCCGAAATACGCTTCAAAAATGCTCCAATATGGGGCATTCTGCGGGTGTGGCGATCTTGGACGTACGGCCCGAGCTGCTCGACGCGCTGTCCGCGCTGCGCGACCGCGTCGACGCCGCACGCTTCCCCTTCCCACTGCGCGGAGCCGCCCGCGCCCGGCGTACCCGACAGGAGTTGCTCGCCCAGCTCGACGACTACCTGGTGCCCCGGCTGAAGGCGCCCGAGGCCCCTCTGCTGGCCGTCGTGGGCGGTTCGACGGGCGCGGGCAAGTCGACCCTCGTCAACTCCCTTGTCGGCCGCCGCGTCAGCGAATCCGGTGTGCTCCGGCCGACCACCCGCACCCCGGTGCTGGTCTGCCACCCCGAGGACCGCGCCTGGTTCGCGGACCCGCGCGTCCTGCCGGGCCTCAACAGGGCCTGGGCGGTACGCCAACGGGTGGGTCCGGGCGGCGCGGCCGGGGGCGGCAGGCCGGGCCGGGGCGACAGCGGCGACCGGAACGACGACCGGCGCGGCCGGGGCGACCGTACCGACCGCGGCGAATCCGGGGGCGCCGAACTGCGTCTGGAGACCGACGACAGCCTGCCCCGCGGCCTCGCGCTCCTCGACGCCCCCGACATCGACTCCCTCGTCACCCGCAACAGGGAACTGGCCGCCGAGCTGATCTGCGCCGCCGACATCTGGGTCCTGGTCACCACCGCCTCCCGCTACGCCGACGCCCTGCCCTGGCATCTGCTGCGCACCGCCAAGGAGTACGACGTCACGCTCGCCACCGTCCTCGACCGCGTCCCGCACCAGATCGCGGACGACGTCGGCAGGCACTACGCGGCGCTGCTCGGCAAGGCGGGCCTGGGCGACGTACCCCGCTTCACCGTCCCCGAACTGCCCGAATCCGCGGGCGGCGGCGGCCTGTTGCCGCAGACCGCGGTGGCCGCGCTGCGCGAATGGCTCGCGCACTGCGCCCAGGACCCGGCCGCCCGCCAGCACGCCGCCCAGCGCACCGCCGTCGGCGTACTGGACTCCCTGCGCGGCCGGTTGCCCGCCCTCGCCTCCGCCTCCGCCGCCCAGCACGCCGCCGCCGTACGCCTGGCGCGCGGCGCGGAGGACGCGTACGAACAGGCCGGGGAGCGGATCGACACCGCGATCGGCGCGGGCGTCCCGCTGGCCGGTGAGGCCCTCGCGCACTGGCAGGGCTACCCCGCGTGCGGCCCCGACGCCCTCCAGCACGCGCTCGCCGAGGAGTTCGCGGCCCTGCTGCGGACCGAGACCGACGCCGCCGACGAACGCGTCGTCGCCAACTGGCAGCGCGACCGCGCCGGATCGGCGCTGCTCGGCGAGCCCTCCGCGCGGCCCGACCGCGACCGCGTCGCCGTCGCCGCCCGGATCGACAAGGGCGTACGCCGCTGGCGCCGCGGTCTGACCGAACTGTCCTACGCGCAGGCGCGGGCCGCCCGCGACGCCGACCGGCCGCCCGTCGACCCCGAGGACGTGGCCGCGCTGCTGGCGACCGCGCTGCTCGGCGGCAAGCGCGGGAGCGCCGCGGGTGAGCGCCTGGCCGAGACCGTCGGCGTACAGGCCGCGCTGCGGCTGCGCGACACCGCGCGCGACCGGCTGGACGACGCCGTCGCAGGGCTGCTGCGCGCCGAGCGGGACCGGCGGCTGGCCCCGGTCGACGGCTACGACGTGACCGCGCGGCAGCAGTCGTCGCTGATCGCGGCGCTGTCCGTACTCCAGAGGGAAAGGTGACCACGGTGGCCACGACGACCGGCAGTTCGGCACGATCGGCGGCGAGCGGGTCCACGGACGCGGCGGGGGACGGGCCGGGACGTGTCCCGGGCCCGTCGTCCTCCGCGCCGTCCGCTTCTCCGTCCGCCGCTTCTCCGTCCGCCGTCTCTTCGTCCGCCGTCTCTTCGTCGGTCACTCAGGGGCGGGGGAGCGCTACGGACGCGCTGACCGTGCGGGTGGACGCGCTCGGCGAGTTGCTGGGGCTGTCCAGGACGCGGATCAGCCCGGACGCGCTGGCCGAGACCGGCGAGCTGCTGGAACGCCTGGGCGAGCGGCGGCGGTTGTCGCTCGACCACACGGTGGTGGCGCTGGCCGGGGCGACCGGCAGCGGGAAGTCCACGCTCTTCAACGCCCTGGCGGGGCTCGCGCTCTCCGAGACCGGCGTACGGCGGCCGACCACCGCGAAGCCGGTCGCCTGCGCCTGGCAGCCGGAGCGGGCGGCCGGGCTGCTCGACCGGCTGGGGATCGCACCGCAGGACCGTTACGCCAGGCGCGGCGCGCTGGACGCGGCGGGGGAGTGGCCGGGGGACCTGTCGGAGGAGCTGTCGGGGACCGAGGGCGCCTTCGCCGCCGACGGCGCCACCGGGCGCGCCGAGAGCCTGGACGGGCTCGTCCTGATCGACCTGCCCGACCACGACTCGGCCGCGACCGGCCACCGCGATCAGGTGGACCGGCTGCTGGGCCTGGTGGACGTCGTCGTCTGGGTGCTCGACCCGGAGAAGTACGCCGACGCGGCCCTGCACGAGCGCTATCTGCGCCCGCTGTCCGGGCACGCCGACGTGACCGTGCTGGTGCTCAACCAGATCGACCGGCTGCCCGGCGACTCGGTCGACCTGGTCCTCGACGACCTGCGGCGGCTGCTGGACGAGGACGGCCTCGCGGTCGGCGAGCACGGCGAGGACGGTGCCGTGGTGCTCTCCGCGTCCGCGCTGACCGGCGAGGGCGTCGCGGACCTGCGTGCCGTACTGGCCCAGCTCGTCACCGACCGCGCGGCGGCCGGAAGGCGGCTGGCGGCCGACATGGACCGCACGGCGAGCAGGCTGCACCCGCTCTACGTCGGCGAGGGCGGCGCCGGGCTCACGGACTCGGCGCGCGAGGAATTCGTGGACCGGCTCGCGGACGCGGTGGGCGCGGCCGGGGCAGGACAGTCGGCGGAACGGGACTGGGCGGGCGCGGCGGAGGGGGCCTGCGGTACGCCGTGGGGTCGGCTGATCGGTGAACGGGCCGCGGTCGGCGCCGGTTCCCGCGGTGAGCGCCCGGCGCAAGGTTCACCCGGACGAGCGACCCGTACGGGCGGCGGCGGGCTGTCCGCGTCCCGGCCGGTGGTCGACGAGGCGGTGCGCGGCGTGGCGGCCGACGCGTCCCGCGGGCTGCCCGCGCCCTGGGCGCAGGCGGTACGTGACGCGGCCCGGCGCGGCGGCGACGGGCTGCCGGAGGCGCTGGACGGCGCGGCGGCGCGGGCGCGGCCGGGGGCGCCGGAGCGGCCCGGCTGGTGGTCGGCGGCCGGTGGCGCGCAGTGGCTGCTGATGGCGCTGGCCGTGGCAGGCGCGGTCTGCCTGATCTCGGTCGCGGTGGGCTCGCTCGATCTGACGTGGTGGCTGCCGGTCGTGATGATCGCGGTCGGCGGACTCGGCGGCCCGGCCCTCGCCGGTGCCTGCCGGTTCGCGGCCCGCGGGCCCGCCCGGCGGTACGGCCAGGCCGCCGAGCGGCGGCTGCGGGACGCGGCGGCGGACTGCGGCAGGGCCCGGGTGCTCGAACCGGTGGCGGCCGAATTGATGCGGTACCGCGAGGTGCGCGAGCAGTACGCGGTGGTCGCCGGGGCGCATTCCGCGCACGCGGCGCATTCCGTCCGCACTTCTCTGGGAGACCACTCGTCCGAGTGACGAAGTTATCCACAACCGGCCGGTAATCCACAGATTCTGGCCGGTTTCTCCATGCCTGGTCGAATTCCTGCACGATGTCCTTACGGCGTCCCGCGGGGGGGCGATCGGCAGGGAGGGCAGAGAAATGAACGAGACGCTTGTGACCGTGGTGGGAAATGTGGCCACCGAGCCGGAGACCCGGCAGACCGCGACCGGTGTGGCCGTCACCCGCTTCCGGCTGGCGACCACCTCGCGCCGGTGGGACGCCGAGCGCGGCGCGTGGACGGACGGGGCCACGAGCTTCTACACGGTGTGCGCGTGGCGGACGCTGGCCTGGCATGTGAAGGAATCGGTCGGAGTCGGTGAACCCTTGCTCGTCCAGGGGCGGTTGAGGATCCGTGAGGAGGAGCGTGAGGGTCGGCGCTATCTGACCGCGGAGATCGAGGCGGTGGCGGTCGGGCACGACCTGGCGCGGGGCGTCTCGCGGTTCAGCCGGGTCGCGGCGAGCATGACCGGGGCGGGGGCCGCGTCCGCGTCCGGAGCGGCGGGGGCCGTGGTGGGGAACGCGGTCGGGAGCGCGGCCGGGAACACGGCCGGGAACACGGTCGGGAACGCGGTCGGGAACGCGGCCGGGAACTCGGTCGGGAACGCGGCCGAGACACCGCCGGTGGTCGCCCGGCCGGATCCGGCGCCGCCCGTTCCCGCGGGGGCGCCCTGAGTATCCGGAGTATCCGCTTTCGGCGGCATTTCCCGGGATGAATTCTGTCGATGACTTATCGACAAACACGGAATCATGCAATTGTGCCGATAACGATTGGGATTCGAAAAGGCGCTGCGGGGACTCTCTTGGTGAGCGTGTGACGCCTGGTTCCTAGGATCTCCTCGTTCAGCACGCACGGGGGCCGGAACTGCGCAGGCAAGGCGATCCTCTGAACGACCAACGCGCCTTGCCCGGAGGGGAAATCCATGTTCAAGACCTACAGGCGGGGCGCCGCCCGCCTCGCGGCGGCCGGCATTGCCACGGGCCTGCTCGCGGCGGGCGTGATGGCGGGCGCGGGCGCGGCCTTCGCCGCCCCGAACGACGGCACGACGCCGTCGGCCACGGGCGCCACCGCCGTGCTCGGCGGCATCGAGAAGGACAAGGCCGACCAGGCCGTCGTCAACCCCGGTGCCAAGGACGAGTACGACGTCACCGCCGGACTCTTCTCGATGGCCGTGACCGGTGGCGGCACCATCGAGACGTACTGCATCGACTTCAATCACCACACCGTCGACAAGGCGACCTACAACGAGGTCACCTGGGACAACTCGACGCTGAAGGACAACAAGGACGCGGGCAAGATCGCCTGGATCCTCAACAACTCCTACCCCAAGGTCGACGTGGCGGGCGTCACGGACACCCTCAAGGCCGCCGGGGTCACCCTCGACCACCCGCTCACGCCGGGCCTGGCCGCGGCCGGTACGCAGGTGGCGATCTGGCACCTGTCCGACCCGGGGGTGAACGTGCAGGCCAAGGACAGCGACGCCAAGGCGCTCGCGGAGTACCTGGACAGCCACGCGCAGACCCTTGAGGAGCCCAAGCCCTCGGTGACGCTCGACCCGCCCGCCGTCTCCGGCAAGTCCGGCGACCGGCTCGGTCCGGTGACCGTGCACACCACCGCCGACGCGGTCGACGTCAAGCTCGGCGCCGACGCCCCGGCGGGCGTCAAGATCGTCGACAAGGACGGCAAGGCGATCAGCGGTCCGGTCAAGAACGGCACCGCGCTCTACTTCGACGTCCCCGCGGGCACCGCGGACGGCACCGCCCCGGTGACCGTCGCGGCCACCACCGAGATATCCGTCGGCCGTGCCTTCTCCGCCACGGACACCTCCAGCCAGTCCCAGATTCTCGCCGGTTCGCAGAGCACCACCGTCACCGCGGCGGCGACCCTGTCCTGGGCCAAGAAGGGCCCGATCCCGGCGCTGTCCGCGCAGGTCGTCTGCGCCAAGAACGGGGTCGACGTCACCGCCGCCAACCAGGGCGACGAGGACTTCACCTTCGAGCTCGAAGGCAAGAGCTACACGGTCGCGCCCGGCAAGTCCCAGACCGTCACGGTTCCCGTCCAGGAGGACCAGAAGTACAAGATCGACATCACCCTGCCCAACGACCAGGTGAAGACCTTCGAGGGCGTCCTGGACTGCAAGACCGCCACCACCCCCGGCCCCACCCCGACGGCCACCCCCACCAACGCCCCCAGCCCCGCGACCTCCGGCAGCACCACGGGCGGCACCGATCTCGCCGAGACCGGTAGCAGCAGTGCCACCCCGATGATCGCGGGCATCGCCATCGCCCTCGTCGTCCTCGGCGGCGCCGCCGCCTTCTTCTTCCGCCGCAAGAAGAACACCCCCACCGCCTGACCCGGGGCGCCCCACCGCGAACGGGTCCTGCCGCACCGGAGGGTGCGGCAGGACCCGTTCGCACACCCGCCCCCGTCCGGTCCGCGACGCCTACCGCGACGCTCGTGCGAACAGCGGCTTCCGTCGGCGCTCAGCAGGCACGCGAGACGTACACGACGTACACGTGGTCAGAACCTTCTTCGTCAGCGTGCTGATGCTGGGCGGCGTCGTGCTGACCCACCGGGAGGCCAAGCGCCAGGCGGCCGCCGGGCGGGGTGGGGAAGGGACCCGTTCGCACGGATGGGTGGACGTACGGCAAGATGGGGTGTATCTGCCCTCACGCGGCGGTGCCGCACTGTGGCCCTACTCGATTGCCGGACGGTTTCTCTTGGCTGAGTTCATTTACACCATGCGCAAGGCCCGCAAGGCCCACGGCGACAAGGTGATCCTCGACGACGTGACGCTGAGCTTCCTGCCGGGAGCGAAGATCGGCGTCGTCGGGCCGAACGGCGCCGGTAAGTCGACCGTCCTGAAGATCATGGCGGGCCTGGAGCAGCCGTCGAACGGTGACGCGTTCCTGTCGCCCGGCTTCTCGGTGGGGATGCTGCTCCAGGAGCCGCAGCTCGACGAGTCCAAGACCGTGCTGGAGAACGTGCAGGACGGCGCCGCCGACACCATGGCGAAGCTCACGCGGTTCAACGAGATCGCCGAGCTGATGGCGACCGACTACTCCGACGCGCTGCTGGACGAGATGGGCAAGCTCCAGGAGCAGCTCGACCACGCCAACGGCTGGGACCTGGACGCGCAGCTCGAACAGGCCATGGACGCCCTGGGCTGCCCGCCCGGCGACTGGCAGGTCACCACGCTCTCCGGCGGCGAGAAGCGCCGCGTCGCGCTCTGCAAGCTGCTGCTCGAAGCGCCCGACCTGCTGCTCCTCGACGAGCCCACCAACCACCTGGACGCCGAGTCGGTGAACTGGCTGGAGCAGCACCTGGCGCAGTACGCCGGCACCGTCGTCGCCGTCACCCACGACCGGTACTTCCTGGACAACGTGGCCCAGTGGATCCTGGAGCTGGACCGCGGCCGGGCGCACCCCTACGAGGGCAACTACTCCACGTACCTGGAGAAGAAGGCGGCCCGCCTGAAGGTCGAGGGGCAGAAGGACGCCAAGCGCGCCAAGCGCCTCAAGGAAGAGCTGGAGTGGGTCCGCTCCAACGCCAAGGGCCGTCAGGTGAAGTCCAAGGCCCGCCTGGCCCGTTACGAGGAAATGGCCGCCGAGGCCGACAAGGTGCGGAAGCTGGACTTCGAGGAGATCCAGATCCCGCCGGGCCCGCGCCTGGGCTCCATCGTGGTCGAGGTCAACAACCTCTCCAAGGCGTTCGGCGACAAGGTGCTGATCGACGACCTGTCGTTCACACTCCCGCGCAACGGCATCGTCGGCGTCATCGGCCCGAACGGCGCGGGCAAGACCACGCTGTTCAAGATGATCCAGGGCCTGGAGACCCCGGACTCCGGCTCCATCAAGGTCGGCGAGACGGTCAAGATCTCCTACGTCGACCAGAGCCGCGCCAACATCGACCCCAAGAAGACGCTGTGGGCCGTCGTCTCCGACGAGCTGGACTACATCAACGTCGGCCAGGTCGAAATGCCGTCCCGCGCCTACGTCTCGGCCTTCGGCTTCAAGGGCCCGGACCAGCAGAAGCCCGCGGGCGTGCTCTCCGGCGGTGAGCGCAACCGCCTCAACCTGGCGCTCACCCTCAAGGAGGGCGGCAATCTGCTGCTCCTCGACGAGCCCACCAACGACCTCGACGTCGAGACCCTGTCGTCGCTGGAGAACGCCCTGCTGGAGTTCCCCGGCGCGGCCGTCGTGATCTCCCACGACCGGTGGTTCCTCGACCGGGTGGCGACGCACATCCTCGCGTACGAGGGCGAGAGCCGCTGGTACTGGTTCGAGGGCAACTTCGAGTCGTACGAGAAGAACAAGGTGGAGCGGCTCGGCGCCGACGCGGCCCGGCCGCACCGCGCCACGTACAAGAAGCTGACCCGCGGCTGAGGGCACGGTATCTGTGATGGCACGGCACATCTTCCTCTGCCCGCTGCGCTGGGCGGACATGGACGCCTTCGGGCACGTCAACAACGTGGTCTTCCTGCGGTATCTGGAAGAGGCGCGGATCGACTTCATGTTCCGGCTGGCGCCGGGCGAGGGAAGCGTGTCGTTCACCGGCGGGTCCGTCGTGGCCCGCCACGAGATCGACTACCTGCGTCCGCTGGTGCACCGGCACGAGCCGGTCACCGTCGAGACGTGGGTCTCGGACATCAGCGCGGCGTCGCTGACCGTCCACTACGAGGTCAAGGACGGCGAGACGGTGTACGTGCGGGCCTCCACGGTCGTCGTCCCGTACAACCTCGCCGCCGGACGGCCGCGGCGGATCACCGCGGAGGAGAAGCTGTTCCTCCAGCGGTATCTGGACGGGGCCGTCACCGTATGACCGCTCCCGCGCGGTCGACGCTGACGCTGGCGCGAGCGGGGGAGGCGGCCGATCTGGCCGCCTTCCTCGGCCGGCTGATCCGCTGGGACAAGGCGGCGGTCGTACGGCTCAGGTCCGCCGAAGGGGAGGCCGCCCTCGGGGTCTTCGGCCACCCGCCCTTCGGGGGCGTCCTCGCGGTCCGCACCGCGGCGCTGGCCGAGGACGGGGTCGGGGCGGCGGTCGACGCGACCGTGTCGGCCGGGCAGCTCCTCGACGCCGTGCCTCCGCCGGAGGGGGGCGAGTTGGTGCTGCCCGGGTCCGTCACCGGGCCCTCCTGGGCCGGGCTGCTGCCGCCGCGCGGCGGCTGGCTGCGGGTCACCGAGGTCGACGGGGACGCCGTGCGGGCGGCTGCCACCCGTGTGATCGGGGAATTCCGTACGCGTACGGAGGAGTTGGGCGACGCCGGGCGTACGCGGGCCGGACTCGACGCGCTCGCCGAGGAGTTGTGGGCTCGGCCGCTTCCCGGTACCGGCTTGCCCTTGCGGGCGGTGCACGCCGCCCATGCCCTCGGGTTTCTGCGGGGGGCCGAGGACGCCGTGCTTCTGTCCGCCGGGCCGTGGCTGCGGCTGCGCACCGCGCTCGGTTCCGTGGCCGTACGCGCTGCCGCGCCGGCCTCCGGTCTGACCGTCACCCCGGCCTAGGGCCTGTCCGCCTTTTTCCCACCCGCCCACCCGTGCAGATGCTTCCACCCCTGCGGGAGGGTCCCCCCCGTGCACCCTCCCGCCGTCGGCGGCTGCCGTGCCGCGTTCGGCCCCAGGGTGCTCGTCGTCGCGGGTGCGGACGTGGGTGGCCGTCAGCCGTCCTGGGGCTCCTCCGTCCGCTGAGGGGGTTGGGAGGGGTCGGGCCAGAGGGAGATGTGGTCGGGTTCGAGTTCGAGGAGGACGCGGGAGCGGATGGAGAGGGAGTCGGTGTAGTCGCGGGGGAGTTGGAGGCGGCCGGCGCGGTCGACGGTGGCGTATTCGCGGGCCACGACGGACTCCTGGCCGTGTTCGTCGACCTCGGTGTGGCGGACCACCTCGGATGCGGTGCGGCCGTCGCGTATGGCGACGGTGCGGCGGACGGCGTTGGCGACGGCGTGGTCGTGAGTGACGACGACGACCGTGGTGCCCAACTCCTCATTGGCGGTGCGGAAAGAGGCGAAGACCTGCTCGGCGGTGGCGGAGTCGAGTTCGCCGGTGGGCTCGTCGGCGAGGACGACGGACGGGCTGTTCGCCAGGGCGACGGCGATGGCGGCGCGCTGCTGCTCGCCGCCGGACATCTGGCCGGGGTGCCGGTCGTGGCAGTAGCCGACGCCGAGCATGCCGAGCAGTTCGGTGGCCCGCGCGGTGCGCTGCCGCTTCGTGCGCAGCCCGCCGGTGCGGCCGGCGAGCTGCATCGGCAGGACGACGTTCTGCGCGGCCGTGAGGTACGGCAGCAGATTGCGGCCGGTCTGCTGCCAGACGAACCCCACCACCTCCCTGCGGTACCGCAGCCGCGACGCGGCGTCCATCGCCAGCAGGTCGTAGCCGCCGACGGACGCGGCGCCCGCGGTCGGCACGTCGAGCCCGGCCAGGATGTTGAGCAGCGTGGACTTCCCGCTGCCCGACGCGCCGACCAGGGCCATCAACTCGCCCTTCCCGACGAGCAGATCGAGCCCCTGGAGGGCCTGCACCTCCACCCCGTCCGCGGTGAAGATCCGCACCAGCCGGTCACAACTGATCAGCGCGTCCTTGCCGTACGCGGGCCGCTCCCGCCGCTCGGCGACCGCCCGCTCCAGATCCGCGAGACTGCTGACGGGAGCGCGGTCAGGTCCCGTCACCGGACCCGCCACCGCTCCGCGCACCTCGCCGCCCGCTTCGCCCGTCATACCCGGTCCCCCACTCTCAACTCCGCGCTCTCCCGCCGCCGTCCGCTCACCCACACCTGGATCAGCAGCACCGCACAGGCCAGTATCAGCAGCCCCGCCGACGGCAGGGCAAGGGACCACGGATCGGCCCGCAGGCCGAGCCCGAAGTCGGCCGATTCCACGCCCTGTTCGCCGCCGCCGAAGGTGAGCGCCCGCAGATCGACGCCCGGTCCGAGCAGCGGGACCACCGCCAGGCCCACCAGGACACCGCCGACGGCGGCGAGCAGCGCCTGCGGCAGCATCTCCAGCAGGACCAGCCGCCGCGACTGCCGCCGCGTCATGCCCATGGTGCGCAACCTGGCCAGCAGCGTGGCCCGTTGCGGCGCGGCCTGGAGCAGCGACAGCAGCAGGGCCAGCGCGCTGAAGGCGGCGCCCGCCGCGACCGCCGCCAGATAGATCGAGCGCGCGCCGCGCTGCAAGGGGAAGTCGCCCAGCCGGGACCGCTGTTCGCCGCGCGTCAGCACCGTCACGAAGGACGCGGGCTCCTTGGCGACCGCGCGCAGCGCCCCGCCGTCGATGTGACTGCCCGGCGCGTTCATCGCCAGCAGCACCGTAGGACCGCTGTACTGGCTGTACGCGGCCAGGTCCGGGTGTCTGGCGGCCAGTTGCGCCGCGGAGACGATCACGAACTCGGCGCCGGGCGCGGCCGGGGTGCTGGTCAGGACGGCCGCGGTCCTGACGGTGACGGCGCCGACGGCGGCGTCCACCCGGGCCGTTCCGTCGCCGAGCAGCGAGGCGAGACCGGGGCTGAGCACGGCGGGCAGCGTCCCCCGCCCCGGATCGTGGTCGAACGCCTGCGCGGGGAAGGCGGGCAGCCCGATGTCGTGGGTCAGCCGCGCGTACGCGGCTGGGTCGACGATCACCAGCGAGTAGGACAGGCCGAAGGGCGCGGTCGGGCTGTTCGGCTCGACGCGGGCGGTGACGACCCGGCCGACGCCGGGCACCTTCTTCCGTACCTCGTCGGGCAGTTGGCGGGGGAGCCCGAAGCGGGAGTCGACCCGCGCGTCCGCGCCGACCAGGACGCTCGCCGCCCGGTCCCTGCCGTGGTCGATACCGGCCAGCACCGAGCCGCCGAAGGACGCCACGGTCAGGGCCACCAGCAGCGCCAGCAGCGGCAGTTGGCTGGTGGCGGGGGAGCGGCCCGCGCGGGCCAGGCCCAGATGGGTGACCGCGCCGGGCAGCCGGGCCGCGGGGCGCGCCAACAGCCGTAGCGGCAGCGGATACAGGCGCAGCAGCACCAGCGCCGCCGCGACGGCGACCAGCACGGGGGCCGCCGCCAGATACGGGTCGCCGCCGCTGTCGGTGCCGCGCCGCCGCAGGGTCAGTACGGCGCCCACGACCAGGACGGTGACGGTCAGTTCCGCGACCAGTCTGCGGCGCGACGGCCGGGCAGCGGTGACGTCCTCGCGGCCCGCCGCGCGTGGCCGCCGGGCCGCCGCCACGGCCCGGACCGGCAGCGCCAGCGCGGCGACCGCGGTGACCGCCGCGCCCAGCAGCAGCGACGTGCCGTAGCGCGAGGTCGGCAGCGCCAGCAGCGCCAGGGCGACGCCCACGGCGCCGCCCGGCACGGCGGCGGCCGTCGTCTCGCCGAGCAGCCGCCGGAAGACGCCGCGCAGGGCGGCGCCGCGCGAGCGCAGCAACGCGATCTCACCGCGCCGCCGCTCGGCGGCGAGGCCGCCCGCCATCAGCAGCACCGCGAACGCGGTCGTGCCGACGCCGACCGCCGCGATCAGCACCAGCGGCGACACCGCCCGCCGGTCGTCGGAGTAGTCGTCCAGCACGGTGCCGAGGCCGCCGGTGAGCCGGATGTCGGGGTCGGTGGCCTGTTGCAGGGCCACCGAGTCGGGTCCGGCGTTGAAGGACGCCAACTGCCTTTGCAGCGCGGGCACATCGTGCGCGGCCAGGCCGTCGGTGGCCAGCGGGTGGTGCCAGTACCGGGTCACCAGCGTGCCCAGCAGCGGCATCGAGCGCGCGGCCGTACGGTCGACGAGCAGCGAGAAGTGCCAGTACGTCTTGGGCTCGCTGCCCGGCGGGGTCGGCGGCGCGGACAGCTGCGGGGTCAGCAGGTCGCTGTTCTCGGTCCAGAAGTCGTCGGCGGGGTCACGGGGTGCGACGATGCCCGAGATCCGGACGGTCAGCGCGGTCGGGGTGCGGCCGTGCAGGTGCACGGTCTGACCGACCGTGAGACGCATGACCTCGGCGGTCCGTACGGTGACGGCGGCCTCGACCGACAGCGGCGCCGGAACGCCCCCGTCCGGCGCGGGAGCCGGCAGCCGCCCGGCGACCAGGCGGCCGTGCCCGGCCAGTCCCGCCTGCGCCACCAGGCTGGCGGCCGGGAAGAGTTCGGAGGTACGGGGCAGCCCCTGGTCGGGCACCGGCGCCTCCGAGGCGCGCACCCCGATGACGGACCGGTCCTTCCGCAGCCGCAGCGGCGGCTTCGCCATCCGCTGGAAGACCGTCTCCACATGGTCGACGGCGGTGGGGTCCAGCAGTTCGGTCGTCGTGAACTCGGGCCTGTAGGGGCCGGTCAGGCTGACACCGCGGTCGAGCGGCGCCGCGTCCCGGACGGCCTGCCGCAGCGCGGTGTCCTCGTAGCGGTCCACCGCGCGGGGGAGCGCCGCGGCGAGGAAGGCGGTGACCAGGACCAGGACGGCCGTCGCGAGCGCGGCGGCGGGCGCGGACCGCAGCCTGACCCGTACCCAGGAGGTGTCCACGCGCGCGCCACCGTCAGCACCGGGCACCGGCGTGCCGGCAGAAGCACGCCCTGAAGCCGGCCCTGAAGCCCGGTCCGAAGCCCGCCGCCCCGAAGCCCGGTCCGAGGACCGTTCCCGAGCCCGGTCCGAAGCCCGCCGCCCCGAGGCCCGCTCCGAAGAACCCCCCGACGCGCCCTCCGAAGTGCCCCCGCCCTCACGCGAGTTGTCGTCCGGCATCTCAGTCCTCCCCCTGCCGCCGCAGCGCCGCCGCCGGATCGCCGCGGCGCACCGCGGTGGCGAGGACGACGACCAGCGGCGCGATCAGGACGACGCCCAGCAGTTCGGCCAGCGGCCCCGCGGGCATCTCGACCAGCAGATCGGGGACGGGCCGGGCGGCCTGCGAAGTGAGCACCACCAGCGGGATGATCAGCCGGGTCAGCAGCGCGCCCAGCACCACGCCCACGACGAGCGAGATCAGCACGAGCGTCCCTTGTTCCGCGGCGATCATCCGGGCCAACTGGCGGCGCGGGGTGCCCAGGGCGCGCAGCACCGCGAATTCGCCGTTGCGCTCCCTGATCGCGCCGACCGCGCTGACCGCGAAGCCGACCGCGGCCAGTACGGCCGCGGCGATCACCGCTGCGGGCAGCGCCGACTGCGGTCCCGCGCCCAGCGGATCGGCCCGCAGATCCGCCGCGGTCTCGTCCCGTACGAGCACCACGTCGACGTCGGTTCGGGCGCGCAACGCGGCGGCGACCCGCGCGGTCGTGCCGGGCCCGGTGGCCAGCCACCACTCGGTGGGCTCCATGGAACGCGCGTCCTGCGACTCCAACAGCCGGTTGACGGACCGGAGATCGAGCAGCAGGGCGCCCGCGTCCAGGTCCTCCCGGCTCTGCGTGTCCTGCGTACCGTCCGCGGCGGCGGCGCTCCGGTCCGCCGTGCCGGGGATCGCGCGGACGGCGGCCGTGACGCGGGCGACGATGTCCACACCGTTGAGCTGGAGCCGCACGGTGCCGCCGACCTTCGCGCCGACCGCCTTGAGGTACGAGTCGGTGGCGACGGCCGGGAGTTCGGGCGGCACGAGCGATTCGACGCGCGTGCGTACGGTGGCGGTCGGCGGCGCCTGCCAGCTGTCCGGGACCACCTCCGTGGAACCGGTGGCGTACTCCAGGCCGAACAGCGCGGGGCCGCCCAGCACGGGCGGTTCGGCGGACGGCGGCACCGCACCGGGATCGCCCGCCAGGCTCGGGTCGTCGAAGTCCGCCCGCGCGTCCCACGAAGCGGCGCCCCGCGCCGTACCGGTACCCGCCGCGCTCAGCGCCTCGCCGCCGCCGTCCGGCCCGACGACCCGCGCGGAGGAGATCGTCAGTCGGTGCGTCTCTTTCACGCCCGGCAGCGAGAAGACGGTGTCGATCCGGGTCAGCCGCAGCGGTCCCGCAGGCCCGCCGCCCGCCGTGCCCGCCGCAGAGGCCAGGTCCAGGGTGAGCCGGTGCGGGGCGCCGTCCGGCGGCAGGTCGCCCAGCTCGAACTCGTACACCACACCCGTGGCGTCCGTCAGCGCGGCGGTCAGGTGGTCGGGGCCGTTGGCGGACGCGATCGGGCGGCCGTGCCGGTCCACCGCCCGCAGTGACGCGGTGAACTCCACCCGGCGCGCGTCACCGGGGACGGCGAACCCGCCCGAATCCCCAGCAACCCCGCCCGAATCCCCTGCGCTCCCGGCGGCCCCGCCCGAATCCCCAGCAGCCCGGCCCGAATCCCCTGCGCTCCCGGCGGCCCGGCCCGAATCCCCGCCACTCCCCGCGGCCCCGCCCTTCTCTCCCGCCCTCAGCGGCGCGAGCAGCTCCGCGACCGGCCGCCCCGCCGTGAGGTCGGAGCGGAACCGCATCGCCCTGCCCGCCTGCTCGGTGTCGATGGCCAGGACCGTCGCGTGCCGCTGCTGGGTCAGCAGCACCTCGTCGCGGGCCGCGGGGGCCACCGCGGTGATGCCCGGCACCTTCGCGTAGATCCCGGCCTGCCCGAACGGCGGGGTCGTCATCCCGGTGACCCTGATGTCGGAGCCGACGGTGAAGTCCGCCTGGTCGCGCTGCGAACGGTCCCAGCTCGCGCCCTGCCCGATCGCGAACATCCCCATCGCCACGGCCAGTACCAGCAGCAGCACCGCGCTCGCCCCGCGCCGCGGACGGCGGGCGAACTGCCAGCCCGCCAGGGCCGGCGCGAGCCCGCGACCGCGCGCCGCCCGCCGCTCACCGAGCCCGGCCGCCAGCGGCAGCAGCCGCAGCACCAGCACTGTGCCCGCCAGCAGGCACAGCGCGGGCGCGGCCACCAGGACCGGGTCCACGCCGAGACCGCCCGCGCCGTCGGCGCTCAGCACGCCGCCGCCGGACGCCCGGCGCTGCAACTGCCAGTACGCGACCCCGGCGACCACCAGCAGCCCGACGTCCGCCCCGGCCTGGAGGGCGCCCGGCAGCGCGCCCCGCCGGGACCGCGCCGCGCGCTCGGCCGTGAAGGAGCCGCCGCCGCGCACAGCGGGCACGATCACCGCGAAGGCGCAGGCCAGCGCCGCGCACACCGCCACGAGCCAGGCCGCGCCGCCACTGCCGCCGCCGAGCGTGACGCCGGTACGGGCCAGCGCGCCGGTCCCCGCCAGGAGTCGCGTGACGGGACCGGCGAGCAGCGGCGCGATCAGCGCGGCGGGCACCGCCAGCAGCAGCGCCTCCCCGGCCGCCAGCCGGGCCACCCGCGAGCGGGAGCCGCCGCGGGCCCGCAGCAGCGCGGTCTCCCCGGCCCGCTCCTCGGCCAGCAGTTGCGCGACCAGCAGCAGCGCGAAGCCCGCCAGGATGACGAGCTGGAGCGCGCCGATCAGCAGCGTCGAACGGGTCACCAGCAGGCTGCGGCGCAGCCCGTCGAGCAGCGTCGGCAGCTCGCTCGACACCTGCGCGGAGCCGGTCGGCTTCGCGTCATGGAGGTCGGCGACGGCCGCTTTCGCGCTGCGCTCCAGCGCGTCCATCCGGCCCACGCCCACGCCGCCGAAGTCCGCCGTGCCCTGCCAGGACATCTCGGCGGGCGCCACCCGCCCCGAGCCGAAGGTGCCGCCGTCCACGAGCATCGGCCCGTACGTGGTGAACGACAGCGTGTGGATGCCGCGTCCGCGCAGCGGGTCCAGATGCCAGTACGGCGCGGCGGGGTCGGCGGGGCGGTAGAGGCCGGTCACGCGGATGCGCAGCGGCGGCCCGCCGAGCCGGTCGGTGAGCGTGATGACGCTGCCGGTGCGCACGGTGAGCGCCTGGGCCGCGACCACCGGCATGGCGACCCGCACCTCGGCGGAGCCCTTGGCCGCGGGCGTCGGCCAGGCGCCCTCGGTGATCGTGACGCGCGAGCGGTCGAAGGTGGCCAGCAGCGTCAGATCCGGGTCCCCGCCCGTCGGCGACCCGGCGGGGCGCAGCGCGAACGGCAGCCCGTACGGGCCCGACCTGGTGCTCGACCTGACCGTGGCCGGGAGCCCGTCGAAGGCGTCGGGCACGATGCGCCGTACGGCCGAATCCAGCCCGTCCCGCGTCGGCCCGGTGACCGATGCCTGCACCTCGACCGTCGACCGGTCCGCGGCCTGGTGCTGGAGGGTGCGGCGCAGCGCCGCGTCGCCGATCGCGCCGGTGAAGGCGGTGAAGGTGGCCAGCACGGAGGTGGTGAGGACCACCGTGAGCAGCGCGGCGGCGAGCAGCAACCGGTGCGCGCGGACGCGCAGCAGCACGAAACCGGTCACCGGCGAGCCCCCGTCCTGTCGCTGACCGGATGGTCTCAAAGGGGGAGGGCGTGGTGAACGGTGCCGGAGATTGTCGGAATACGATCGTGACCGACCGTTGAGCGGACGATTCGCCTCCGCTCAGGGCCGTTTTCAGCCGGGGGTGTTGACCATCGACGCGGCGGCGTACGTCAGGTAGTCCCACAACTGCTGCTCGTGCGCGGGTTCAAGGCCCAACTCGTCGACCGCCGCCCGCATATGGCGCAGCCACGCGTCGTGCGCCGCCTTGTTCACCTCGAAGGGAGCGTGCCGCATCCGCAGCCGCGGGTGGCCGCGCTCGTCGCTGTACGTGCGGGGACCGCCCCAGTACTGCATGAGGAAGAGCCGCAGCCGGTCCTCCGCCGGGCCGAGATCCTCCTCGGGGTACATCGCCCGCAGTTCGGGATCGCCCGCCACCCCCTGATAGAAGACGTGCACCAGACGGCGGAAGGTTTCCTCGCCGCCGACCAGCTCGTAGAACGTCTGCTGCTGCACCGTGCCGCGCGGGATCTCATTCACACCCCCATGGTCGCAGAAGGACCGGCCGAGTACCGGAGTCGTAGGACCGGGCCCGCGGGCGCACGATGGAGGCATGGCCGACACAGACGCGGAAGCGGGCACGGAGGGTACGGACACGGGCGCGGACGGTACGACCTCGGATACGGATACAGGCGCGGATACAGCTACGGATACGGGTACGGGCGCGGCCGGGCGGTACCGGGCCGCGGCCTCCGCGCTGCGCACCCGCATGGTCCGCCGCATCGTCGCGGGCGGCGGCCTCACCGACCCGGCCTGGCGGGCCGCCTTCGCCGAGGTGCCGCGCCACCTGTTCGTACCCGACTACCAGCGCTCGGCGCACGGCGGCGGGCAGGACCGGCTCACCGCCGCCGACCCCGACCCGCGCCACCGGCTGCGCTGGCTCGCGGGCAGCTACGCCGACCGGCCGATCGCCACCGACGTGGTGGACGGCGAACTGCTCTCCTCCAGCAGCCAGCCCTCGCTGATGGCCCTGATGTGCGAAGCGCTCGACGTGGCGGACGGCCACCGCGTCCTGGAGATCGGCGCCGGAACCGGCTACAACGCGGCGCTGCTGGCCCACCGGCTCGGCCCCGACGCCGTCACCACCATCGACCTGGACGAGCGGATCACCGCCGCCGCCCGCGCGCACCTGGCCGCGTACGGCACACCCGCCGCCCGCTCCGTCACCGTCGTCACCGGCGACGGCGCGCTCGGCCACCCGCCCGGCGCCCCGTACGACCGGGTGATCGCGACCTGCGAACTGCCCGCGATCCCGGCGGCCTGGCTCGCCCAGTGCCGGCCGGGCGCCCGGATCCTCGCGCCCCTCGGGACCGGGCTGATCGCGCTCACCGTGCGGAGCGCCACCGAGGCCGAAGGGCACTTCCTGGCCACCCCGGCCTTCTTCGTCCCGCTGCGCGGCCCCTCCACGACGGCCCCTGCGCCCGCCGCCGACGACGCGGCGCAGGCGGTACGGGCCACCCGCACACCGCCGCGGATCATCGGCAACGACCTCTTCCGCTTCCTGCTCACCCTCGTCGCGGGCCCGCTGGACCTCACCTGGTCGCCCGGGACCGGCACCGCCCGGCTGCTGGCCGCCGACGGCTCCACCGCCCGCGTCACCGCCGACGGCACGACCCGCGTCAGCGGCCCCCGCGACCTGTGGGCGCTCGCCGAGTCCGCGCACACCGTCTTCCGCGACCTCGGCCACCCGGCCAGGTCCCGCTTCGGCCTCACCGTCGACGGCCCCCGCCAGTGGACCTGGCTGGACGACCCGGCGGGCCCGTACCGCTGGCCGCTGTGAGCCGCGGCGGCCGGAAAAGCCCCCCGCCGCTCTGAGCCGCGGCGGCCGGAGAAGCCCCCCGCCGCTGTGAGCCGCGGCGGCCGGAAAAGCCCTCAGCCGGACAACGGCTCCCAGACCGCCGCGTCGTGCGCGAACAGAATCCGCCGCGGGTCGTACGCCAGCAGCCGCTCCACCCACGGGTCGGGCTCGGGCAGCGGCGCTCCCGCACCGCCGGCGGCGGCCAGGACCGCGCCCTGCGCGGCGGCGAAGTCGGACGCCGAGGTGTGCGTCTGACCGGCCAGGATCACCGTCCCGTCCGGCCTGCGGATCACCAGCGACTGGTGACCGACCGTGTGACCAGGCGTCGGCAGAATCCACAGCCCCGGACGGATCTCCACTTCACCGGTCAGCTCCTCGTAGCGGGCGCCGGGGAAGCCGACCAGATGCTCGGGCGTGTGGCCGCCGCCGCGCGCCACCGCCAGCTCGGCGTCCTGCACCAGCACCGGAGTGCCGGGGAAGAGCGGATTGCCGCCGATGTGGTCGAAGTGCAGATGGCAGTTGACCACCAGCGCGATGTCCGCGGTCGTCACCCCCGCCGCGGCGAGCGCGTCGGGCAGCGGACGGCGGTACGGGCGGTAGTGCGCGTCCGTCTCGGGGTCCGCGGTGCCGATCCCGGTGTCGAAGAGCAGGAGTTCGCCGTCGTGCTCGACCAGATAGCCGAGCGCGGGCTCCACCCGCGGCTTCCCGTCGGCGGTCTCGGAGCCCGGCCGGACGAACCGGCCCAGGTCGAGGCGGCGCAGGGCCGCCCCCGTACCGGACACGCGCGTCACGCCCGGCGGAGTGTGATCGTCGTCCACGCCCCCACGTGGACCCGGTCGCCTTCGAAGAGCGGGATCGGGGTGTACGGGCGGATCGCGTCCTCGCCCAGGTTGACCGTGGTGCCGTTGGTGGAGTCCTGGTCGACCACCGCCCAGGAGCCGTCCGGCTGCTGGACCAGCACCGCGTGCTGGTGGGAGACGCCCGGGTCCTCGGGGGAGCGGGACAGGTCGATGTCGGGGGCCTCACCGGTGCTCTGGCGGCGCCGTCCGATGGTGATCTGGTTGCCGATCAGGGGCAGTTGGATCTCCGGCGAGAACGCGGGGAAGTACAGGCCCTCCGCGTCCGGGCCGCTGCGGGCCATCATCGCGGTGAAGTACTCCCGGTCCGCGCCGATCACCGCGACCCACGCCGTACCGGCGGACGCCGCGGGCGGCTCGTGGCCGGACCCGGGGGAGACCGAGGGCCCGGACTGCTCACCGGACAGATACGGGTTCTGGAACGGAGGCGCCGCCGGCGAGGACGGCGCGTGCTCGGGGCCGCCGCCCTCGATCGGGCGGCGCGTGGCGGACGCGGGCGGAGCCGCCGACGCCTCGGTGGGCGTCGGCCGCGCGGCGGGCGGCTGCTCGGCGGAGACCTCCGGCTCCGCCACCGGAGCCGGACCCGTCCCCACCGCCTTCACCTGCGAGGACGGCGGGTCCAGCAGGAAGTCCCCGGAACCCGACGTCACCGACTGCGACGGCAGCGGCTCCGCCGGCCGGTTCACCTGCGAGGGGCGGGACCGCTGCGAGCCGTAGTCCGGATACGGCGGGAAACCGGACGCCGTCGGCGGCGGAACGGGCGGGGCGGGCGGCGCGACGAAGGTGGTGGAGGTGTGCGTCTGGAAGTTGAAACGGCACTCCTCGCAGAACAGCGCCATCCCCTCCCGCGGCGTCCCGCACTGCGGGCACACCTCCGGCGCCGCCGGCCCGTCCGGCTCGTAGCCGCGCGACGACGCCCCCGGCGAGGTCGACACCGGCGAACTGGACGCCGACGCGGACGCGGACGCCGACGAGGACGGCGGCCGGGTCCCGTACGAGGACGACGGCACGGCGATCCGCATCCCGCAGACCTCGCACCAGTCGTCGGTCCCGGACTGATGGCCGTTCGGACAAGTCGGCATGGTGCTGGCTCCCCCTCCGCCCGCCGGGGGCGGGGTCACAATCCGTGCGAGCTGCTGACGGTTACGTCCTCACACGTTACGTCGTCACATGTCGCGACCGCACGGGTCACTTCTTCACACGCACGGTCTTCGTCGACCGGGTCTCCAGGGTCATCTCGTCCGCGTCGGCGACCCTGGCCTTCAGCCGCACCGTACCGCTCGCCGCGTCGACCACGTCCACGACCTTCGACAGCAGCTTCGCGGTGTCCTCGTTGCCCGACGCGCTCGCGAGCTGCACCGCGCGGCCCAGCTTCGCCGTCGCGCCGTCCATGTCACCGGACTTGCGGGCCTCCAGACCCTGCTGGATGACCTGCGCCAGCTCCGCCTGCCCGGTGTAGTGGGCGACCTGCGGGTTGATCCGGGTGGAGGCGGCCATGTCGTCCGTCCACACCGCGCGGACCAGGCCCTGCGACAGCACCTCGACGGTGCCGTCCGGCTGCGGCAGCACCAGCGACAGCCGCGCCGCCAGCATCTCCTGGCCGACTCCGGCCACCGGCACCCGCACGCACACGTGGTAGTCGCGGGACTCGTCGCCCCACGACCCGGTCGGGTAGTCGCCCGCGCGCGGACCGGCCTCGGTGCGCCGCGCGCTCAGGTCCTCCACGGTCGGCGCGACCTGCTTCACGAACGCGATCTCGGAGCCCTGCGGGGTCCACAGCCGCAGGCTGACGTCCGCGACCTCCTTGCCCATCGCGTTCTCCATCATCGCCTGGAAGTCCGCGGCGAGTCCGGCCGGATCGGCGACGATGTCGACCGAGCCGAGCATCGCCGAGGCGATCCCGGTCAGCTCCTTGACCTCCCAGTCGGTGCCGACACCGCGCGCGTCACAGGTGAAACGGCCCGTGCACGCGTCGAGGGTGGCCTGAAGGTCCTCCGGCTTCTCGTGCTCGTTGCGGCCGTCGGTGAGCAGGATGCCGTGCCGTATGGCCACGTCGGTGCTGGCCAGCAGCCGGTCGGCCAGCCGCAGCCAGGTGCCGATCGCGGTGCCGCCGCCCGCCGTCAGCTTGCGCAGCGCCTGCTTGGCCTGCGCGCGGGTGGTCGGATCGGCCACCGCCAGCGTGCCGTTGGCCGGGTAGACCTCGCGCGCCTGGTGGGTGCCGCCGACCACCGCGAAGGCGACGCCGTCGCGGATGGTGTCGATCGCGACGGCCGTGGCGTCACGGGCGTTGCGCATCTTCGTCGGCGGATACTCCATCGAGCCCGAGCAGTCGACCATGATGACCACGCCCGCGCTGGGCGCCGCGCCCCCGGCGGCGGACGCCGGACCCGGCAGCGGCTGCCCGCCCGAGGTGCCGCCGCCGGTCGACGTCACGGTGACGATGGCGTTGACCTCGCGGCCGCCCTCGGGAAGGAACTCGTTCTGATAGATGTCGACCGAGAACTGCGGCACGTTCGACTTCGAGAATTTGGCCATCGGTACTGCGCTCCTTAAAGCCCGTTCACAGCCCCGCCCAGGCCCTCCGTGACCTGGGCGGGTGGGAATCCTGCCCGCGACACGGCGGCCGGGAACGGCAGCACCGCGACCGTTACGTTGTCGTGGCCGCCGCCGTCCAGCGCCACCCCGACCAGCGTCCGCGCGCTGTGCAGCGGGCGGGTCCTGGCGTCCGGCGGTACGACCTCGGCCATCTCGGCGGCCGACTCCGCGTAGTTCCACAGCCCGTCGGTGCACACCACGATGACACCGGGGCTCTCCGGCTGGAAGGCCGCCACATGCGGGTCGACCTCGACGGCGTCCGCGCCGAGCCAGCCGGTGATCGCGTGCGCCCGGTCGTCCGCGTACGCCTCCGCCTCGGTCATCAGACCGGCGGAGACCATCCTGGCCGCCCACGAGTCGTCCTCGGTGAGCCGGGCCGACGGGCGGTCGCGGTCGTCGGGGATCCAGTACGCGCGGCTGTCGCCGATCCAGCCGACGGTGAAGACCGGGCCGGTGACGACGGCGCTGACGCAGGTGCAGGCCGGTGCGTTGTGGTGCGGGACGCCGTCCTGGGCCTCCTCCTCGGCGAGCGCGCTCACCGCGTCGAAGGCCGCCATCAGCGCGCCGCGCATGGCCTCCTCGGCGGGGGCGCCGCGCTCCAGCGAGGCCAGCAGCGACTCGTTGCCCGCCACCGACGCGGCGGCCGACGCGTCGTCCGGGCGGTACGCGGTGGACACGCCGTCGCAGACCACCGCGGCGACCGCCGGGGTGCCGTCCGGCAGCGAGGTCGTGGACAGGGCGAAGGCGTCCTCGTTGCGGTGGTGCCGCAGCCCGCGGTCGCTCACCGCGGCCACGCCCTCCAACTCCTGCTCCTGGTGGTCCCGTTTGCGCGGCTGGGCGTGCCCGCAGTGCTCGCAGTACCCGTCCGCGTCGACCCCGCCGAGGCCGCACGCCACGCACACCGTGCCGTTCTCCTCCGCCGGTTCCTCCTCGCGCGGATCCGACACCTTCGCACCGGCCAGCGGCACCCCGAGCGCGAGCGTGTCGCCGCCGCCGCCCGGCTGCGCCGCGGCCTGCGGGGGAGCGAGCAGGAACGCGTCGGTCGCGGGGCCTTCGCCTTCGGCTCCGCCGCCGGGTTGCCCGGTGCCGCCCTGCCCGCCGCCGAGCTGACCCTCCTGGCCGCCGCCTGCGGCCTGCGGGCGCGCGCCGCCGTGCGGGTCGCCGTCCGTGCCCGCGAGGCCGGCGGACGAGGGCGCGGCTCCCGCCGGACCGCCCGCGGTCCCGGGCGCTTCCGCGCCGGAAGGCGAGGCGGCGGACCCCGCCGTTGACGGGTCCGCGCCGGAGGCGCTGAGGCTGAGGTCCGCGCCGCAGTGTTCGCAGAAGCGGTCCTCCGCGTCCAGCGGCTCCGCACAGGAGGGGCACAGCGTCGTCGTGGAAGGCGGCGACTCGGGCATTGGCGGCATCTCGTTTACACCCACGTCCGGGGGCGGAAGCGGTTGGCGCGTTCCACCAGTTCGATCCTCGTACTGCCCTGCTGGGCGAGCCTGGCCAGCACCCGGTACGAGCGCTCCAGGCCGAACCGCAGGTCCCGCTCGTTCAGGGCGGAGCCCAGAACGGCCTTGTGCGGTCCGGCTGTTGACGGTACGCCCGGAGCGCCCGCCGGGAGGTCCCCGACACGGCCCGCCAGCACCCAGTCCAGCGCGCTGCCCAGCACCTCGGTGGCGAGCTGCTCGCGCCGGTCGGAGTCCAGGCCCTGCCGTTGCAGCTCCTCGACCTGGAGCCCGGCCGCCTGGAGGTCGGCCAGCAGCGGCTCCTGCGGCGATCTGTCCCGCAGCCGGGCCCTGATCGCCGCCACCCGCGCGGCGGTGAAGTGGATCGACGACTCGGGCACCGACTCCAGGACGCGTACCGCGCCCTGCCGGTCGCCGGAGGCCAGCAGCACCCGGCCGAGACCGAAGGCCGCGCTCACATAGCTCTGGTCGGTCGTCCACACCAGCCGGTAGTACTCGGCCGCGTTGTCCAACTGCCCCAGCACCTCGGCGCAGATGCCCAGCGCCAGCTTCGGCGCGGGCTCACCGGGGAACGCGTCGTAGACCGCGTCGAAGCTCAGCGCCGCCGTCTCGTGGTCGCCCGTGCACAGCGCCGCCAGGCCGCGGTGCCACACCACCCGCCAGTCGATGGCGTCGTCCTCGGCGTCGGCGAGCGTCGCCATCACCTGCTGGGCGCCGTCGAGGTCGGCCATCTCCAGCCGCGCCCGCAGCTCCCGCAGCCGCTTCTCCACCGAGTCCTGCGGCGCGGAGTGCAGCGCCGCCACCAGCTCGGCCGGGGCCGCGGCCGAAAGCCCGGCCAGGAAACCCGCGTTGGGGTCGGCGGGGTCGACATGCGGTACGGGCAGCGCCAGTACCGCCGCGCCCGCGTTCAGCCGCGACACGGTGGGGCTGGTGGCGGGCGGCGGGCCCCAGTTGGGCAGCGGGGCGCCGATCACGGTCGGGCTGTACGCGCCGGGGCCGGGCCCCGCGGGCAGCCCCGCGGGCTGGGCCGGGATGCTTCCGGCGGGCAGCGCGGGCGCCGACCCGTTGCCGCCGACCCGGTCGCGGCGCCGCGACGCCTTCTCCAGCGCGCGGTCGGCGCCGAGCGTCGAGGTGTCACCGGTCACCGGCCGTACCAACTCGGTGTCCACCACGCGCAGTTCGGGGCCGAAAAGGGTGGACAGCGCGGGCCGCGGGCGGCCGGTCTCCAGGGCGACGACCTCGCGCAGCACGCCCAGGAGCTGGTCGGACATCTCCTCGGCGGAGGAGAACCGCTTGTCCGGGTCCGGGTCGGTCGCGCGGACCAGCAGCCGGTAGAAGGACTCGTAGCGGGAGAAGACCTCGATGTTGCCCGGGTCGGGCAGGCTGTCCACGAAGACGTTCGTGTAGCCCTGGAAGTCGAAGGTCAGCACCGCGAGCGTCCGCGCCACCGTGTACAGGTCGGAGGCGACCGAGGGGCCGACCTCGGCGACCTCGGGCGCCTGGTAGCCGACCGTGCCGTATATCGCCGACTCGGTGTCGTCCATCCGCCGCACGGCGCCCATGTCGATGAGTTCGAGCCGGTCCTCGGTCTGGATGGCGTTGTCGACCTTGAAGTCGCAGTAGAGCAGATTGCGGCTGTGCAGGTGCCCCAGCGCGTCCAGCGCCTCGATGGCGTACGCGATGGCCTGCGCGACCGGCAGCGGCTCGCGCCTGCCGTCCGGCGTACGCCGCTCGTTGGCGATCTCCTTCATCGACTTGCCGCCGACGTACGCCATCACGATGTACCCGTCGAGGGTGCCGGTGCGCTGGTCGAGGTGCTCGACGAAGTTGTAGATCCGGACGATGTTGGGGTGCTCGATCTCGGCGAGGAAGCGCCGCTCGGAGACGGCCGCGGCCAGCGCGTCCTCGTCCCCGGTGTCGAGCAGGCCCTTGAGCACCACCCAGCGGTCGGACACCGCCCGGTCCACCGCCAGGTAGATCCAGCCGAGACCGCCGTGCGCCAGGCAGCCCACCACGTCGTACTGGCCGTGCACGATGTCGCCGGGCCGCAGCTTGGGCGAGAACGAGTACGGGTGGCCGCACTTGCTGCAGTAGCCCTCGGTACGGCCGGGGCGGTCGCCGCGGCTGCGGCCGACGGGCGCGCCGCAGTCGCCCTTGCTGCAAAAGCGCTTGCGCTCGGGCACCTCGGGGTTCTCCAGCACCGCGGCGGCCGGGTCCGGCCGCGGCACCGTCGGCACCGACACCAGGCCCGCGCCGAGCTTGCCGCGGGTGGAGCCGCTGCTGGAACTGCGGCTGCTGCGCACCGACACCGAACGGCCGGTGGCGGTGCCGCTCAGCGACCGCGACAGCCGCCCGGAGACCGAACGGCGCGAGGCGCGGGAGGAGGACTTGGAGGACCGCGAGGAGGAGTGCGACGAGGTCTGCGAGGACACCGAACGGCCGGAGCGGCCCGAGTCCGCGCCGCGCGCGCCGGGCACCGAGCCCGCCGCGCCCACCGGGCCCGCGCCGCCCTGCGCGGCCACCGGCAGCGGCGCGAGGCCGCAGGTGTCGCAGTACAGCTCGCCGCCTCCCATGTCCTCCAAGGTCCCGCCGCAACCGGGCCGTTGGCACTTGCTCACGGTGTTCCCCCTCAGCCTTTCCCCTGTCGCGCGTACGCCACGCGCGCCCTGTACGCAACGGTCCCGTCCGACGACGACATTCCGGCGGTCCCGGTCATACCGGCCCCCTGCTGTCCTGCGGCCCCGACGTGCGCGGCACGGTGACCTCCGCGACCGCCTGCTGATACCGCTGCACGGTGCGCTCGGCCGCGGCCAGGTCGCACGGCGCGCTCCACAGCAGACGGCGCGCCTGGTCGTACCGCTCGATCAGCAGCGGGTCCTCGGCCATCCCCAGCCGCGCCACCTTCGCGCGGTACGCGTCCAGCCTGCCGCGCAACTCCGCCCTGACCGCCAGCGGCGCGGTCACCGCCGTCAGCGAGTCACGGGCCCGCAGCAGCTCCTCGTCCGCGCGCTCCTCCAGGCCGTCCAGCAGCGGGGACAGCCGGTGCCACTGCGAGCCGCGCCAGAACGCCTCGGCGGACGCGAGCTGTTCGTGCAGCGCCGCCGCCGGGCCGCTGACCGCGGGCACGTCGGACGCCAGGATCTTCGACAGCACCTCGACCCGGGCGCTGCGCGCCTCGGTCAGCGTGCGGTCGGCGCGCGACAGCACGTCACGCAGCCGCAGCAGCCGGTGCTCGGCGTCGTCCCGTACGTGCAGCACCGCCTCCACCTCGCGGCGGATCCGCTCCAGTTGGCGGCCCGCCTGCTCGTACCGCTCGGTGTCGGGGCGGCCGGGCGAGGGCGCGGCCCGCCAGAAGGCGAGCGGGTCGGAGACGGTACGGGCGCGCAGCACGCCCAAGTCGTCGATCAGACCGGCCAGTTCGTCGCCCGCCGGGTGCGTGCCCGGCCGTACGCCCACCGAGTCCGCCAGCGACTGGACCCGCCGGGTCTCGGCGGCCAGCAGGTCGATCCTGGCGGGCAGCGCCGACCACACGGAGTCGGCGGCGGCCACCGTCTCCATGGCCTGGTCGTACCAGCCGTTCATCCGCGCGAGCAACTGCTCCAGGCTGAACTTCTCGGTCAGTTTCGCCGGGCCGGTCAGCGACCTGGCGGCGTCCGGGGTGGCGGCCCCGGTGACGGTCACGCCCTCGCCGCGCAGCAGCTCGGTCAGCCGGACCAGTTCGGTCTGCGTCGGCCAGCGGCGCTTGGCCCGCAGCTCACGCGCGCTGTCCAACGCCTCGGTGTACGCCTCGAAATGCGCCCACAGCAGGGTGATCGCCGCGTCGGTCTCCGCCCAGCGCTCCTTGGTGACACCGGTCAGCTCGGCGCCCTCCAGCAGACGGCGGCCCGAGTGGTCCTGGAGGGCGAGCAGCGAGGACTCGATCGCCTCGTGCTCGGTGCCGAGCCGCTCCAGGGCACGGTCGACCTCTTCCCGTCCCATGACCGGTCCGGTGGGTCCAGCGACCGCCATCACACCCTCTTTCCGCTGTCCGTGTGCGCTGTTGGTGCCCCCGACTGCGTCGCGCCGTTACTTGTAGTGGGCCTCCGGCGGGCCGGTGATCCCGGACAGGTGCTGGCCGAGCCAGCGGTGGTACTGCCGCATCCACTCGCTGTCGGCGCCGCCGCCGCTGTACGTCGCCAGCACCTGGTTGACCTGCCGGATCAGGTCGGTGTCCGCCAGGTTCATCGCCACACCGTACGGCTCGGTGGTGACCGGTTTGCCGACCAGCCGCATCGACGGGTCCTGCGCGGCCTGGCCGGCCGCGAGCGCGTTGTCGGTGAACACCGCGTCCGCGAGGCCGAGTTGCACCCGCACCAGACAGTCGAGCTGGTTCGGCACCAGCATGATCTTCGCGCCGTGCGGGTCCGCTTGGAGCTTGGTCTCACCGGTCGAACCGGACGCGGTGCAGACCTTCTTGCCGCTCAGCGAGTCGTCGAAGCCGGTGACGGGGGAGCCCTCGGGCGCCAGAAGCTGCTGGCCCGCCATGAAGTAGGCGCTGGAGAAGGCGATCTGCTTGTCCTTCTCGGTCAGCCGGGAACACGTGATGCTCATCGTGCGCACCACCATGTCGACCTTGTGGGTCAGGATCATCGGGACGCGCTGGTCGGTCGGTATCGTCAGGTACTGCACCTGCGCGTTCTCGCCGAGGATGCTCTTCGCGATGGCCTTGACGATGGCGATGTCGAAGCCGGTGATCTCACCGGAGACCGGGTCGCGGTAACCCCACAGATAGCTGTTCTGGTCGACACCGACGATCAGCCGCTTGTTCCGCCTGATCCGCTCCACCGCCGCGCCGTCCCGCGTCCCGCCGTCGGGGTCGAGGCTCGTGACCGCGCCGGTCGCCGGGTCCAGGGCCGTCGCGGAGTTCTCGCACGCGTCGTCGGCCGCGTACTGCGCGTGCGTCACCGGCGCCCGCGGGGCGGTCCTGCCCGCGTCGGCGGCGGGAGCGGTGTCCGACGGCAGCAGCAGCGCGGCGCTCAGCGCCAGCGCGCACGCCGAGGCCATCCCCGCGACGCCGCCCCAGCCGCGCAGCCTGGCCCTGGCCCGCCTGCCGCGTCCTGGCCGTATCGCTTCCACAGTCCGCCTCACCCCGGGTTCGTTCCGCACGCTCATCACCGGTACTCCGACAGGCGGCGCCCGATGCCGAACACCGCGCCCGCCGCCGCCAGCACCGCGAGCACCGCCGCGCCGTACGGCAGGAGCGACAGCGCGCCGTGGCCGTTCCTCGCGGCCTGCTGGAACTCGTGCTGCTCCTGCGCGACGGCCTTCTCCAGACTGGCGTCGACCACGTCGAAGCACTGCCCGGTGGTCTCCGTGACCGTCTTGCCCCTGCTGTCCTTGCCGCCGATCACCTCGGCGACCGCCGTGGCGTAGTCACCGTTGTTGTCACTCGCCCTGGCCACATCGTGCCTGCCGCGCCACGCCTGCACACCCTTGATCGCGGAATCGACCGGGGTGCGGCCCGCCGTGTTGTCGGCCAGCTTCAGCGCCTTCGCCAGCTCACCGCCCACACCCTTGGGGTCCTTGCCCGCCAGCGTCTCCATGCCGCTCTGGAACGTCGCGTCGTACGCGCTGCCGGAACCGCGGGCAACCAGCGTCAGATTCTCGTCGCCGCGGGCCTGGAGCACCGCGATCCGCGCGCTGTTGAGCACCTTCATCGACTCCGCGCCGTGCGCGTCGGAGTTGTCGAGCTGCGTACGCGCCACCGTGTGTCCCACCACCAGCCACAGCAGGACCACCGCGCAGGCGGCGGACGCGGCGAGCATGCCGTGGTTGAACACCCGGTTGGTGCGCCGGTAGTGGCGGCGCTGCGCCCACACCAGGCCGCCGAGCGCCACGATGCCCAGCGCCCAGGAGGCGTAGGGCAGCGCCTTGGCGCCGGAGTAGTCGTCGTCCAGCCGCGCCGACTCCGCCTCGTACAGCTTCTTGGAGGCGTCGAGCAGCCCGCCGGGCTTGCGCATCTGCTCGTTGGCGAACCGCAGGTAGGCGCCGCCCAGCGGCAGGCCCTGCCGGTTGTTGGCCTGAGCGGTGGCAACCAGCTTGGTGTACCGCGGGAGCTGCTGGTTGAGCGAGGAGATCTGCGCGCTCGCCTCCGCGGACCCTTGCGTGTTCGCGGCGGCGTGCGTGATCAGCTCGGCCGCGGTGTCGATGTCCTTGTCGTAGCGGTCGGTGACCGAGCGCGGTTCCTGGCCGCCGACGAGGAAGCCGCCCGCCACCGTCGCGTCGGCGTCGGCGAGGCTGCGGTAGATCTCCGCCGCGTCCGCGCTCAGGGGCCCGCTGTGGTGGAGCACGCTGCCCGCGGCCGTCGTACGGTCGCTGACCTGCCAGGCCGTGACGGCGCCGAACGCCACGACCAGCAGGGCCAGTACGGCGCCGATGATCCGCAGCCGGCCCGGCTCCGTGGTGGCGGCGGCCTTGAGCTGATCCGTACGTTCCACCCAGGCCCGGCGGCGCTGCGCCGGTACCCCCGCCCGGTTCAGCCCGTTCGAACCCCCGCCCATCGTCGGCGTCTGCGTCACTCACCCTCCCCCGGGACCGACCACCGCGTCCGCGGAAGTCACGCTCTCAGCCAGCAGTATGGCCGCAGCCACCTGCATCCACCTAGCCAACCGGTGGATCTTGCCGCACGACCGCCTTGCCTGCTCCCCTAACCCCCCACACGCGTCAACGCCCTGTTCGGTTCCCGGGCGACCGGGAACCGAACAGGGCGGTGTGAGGCGTTACGCGTAGTGGGCCCGCAGTGCCGCGTGGGACCGCGCCGGGGCCGCCAGGTGGTCCAGACCCAGCAGGGCCGCGCCGAGGACGGGCGGCGCCGTCACGACGTGCGGCCGGGCCTTGGGGGCGCGGGCGGTGAGCCGTTCGGTCAGGGCGTCCATGAGATACGGATTCCTGGCCGCCATGACCCCGCCGCCCAGCACCACGTCGGCCTCCTCGTCCAGCAGGTCGAGTCTGGCCAGCGCCACCGTGGCCAGGGCCACGATCTCGTCGGCCTGCTGGTCGAGTATCGAGCGGGCGACCGCGTCCCCCGCGTCGGAGGTCGCGAACAGCACGGGCGTCAGCTCGTACTTGCGGGCCGCCGGAATCGTTTCCAGGTGCAGCGCCTCGATCAGCGCGTACATCGTGGGCAGTCCGAAGTGCGCGGGCAGTGTGGCCGCCAGCGCCGTCGGTCCGCCCCGGCCGTCCTCGGCGCGGGCGGCGTGGAACAGGGCCTCCTCGGCGAGACCCGAACCGCCGCCCCAGTCCCCGGAGATCTTGCCGATCGCCGGGAAACGGGCCGTCCTGCCGTCCGGCAGCATGCCCACGCAGTTGATGCCCGCGCCGCACACCACCGCCACCCCGCGGGGCGCGTCCACGCCCGCCCGCAGGATCGCGAAGGTGTCGTTGGCGACGCGCGTCGACCTCGCCCAGCCGCGCCCGTGCACCGCCGCTTCGAGCTGCTGCTCCTCGACCGGCAGGTCCGCGTTGGCCAGACAGGCCGAGGTGTGCTCCACCAGAGGTGTCCCCGTATCGGCGCTGTCGGAACCGTCCGCGGCACGCCGCAGGCCCGCGTCGGCCGCCGCGCGCTCCACGATGCGCGCGAGGGCGTCGACGGCTGCCCCGACCCCGACGACCGGCGGCTGGAAGCCGCCGCCGCGGGCGGCGCCGAGCACCGTTCCGTCGGCGGCGACCAGCGCCACGTCGGTCTTGCTGTTGCCCGCGTCGATGGCGAGGACGCCACCGGGGACGAGCGGTTCCCGGCTCACGCCCACGCCAAGTGCTCCCGGTTGTGCGCGACGAGACTGTCGGTGAGCGCCTCGGCGTACTCGTACTGGCCGATCAGCGGGTGCGACAGCAGCGCCTTGAACACCCGGTCCCGGCCGCCGCGCAGCGCGGCCTCGAGCGCCAGGTCCTCGTACGCCGTGACATTGGCGATCAGGCCCGCGTACAGCGGGTCGAGCGGCGCGACCGGCAGCGGCTTCGTGCCGGTCCCGTCGACCACCGCGGGCACCTCGATGACGGCGTCGTCGGCGAGGAACGGCAGCGTGCCGTTGTTGTACGTGTTCACCACCTGGACGTCGCCGGTGTTGCGCAGCAGCGAGGACGCCAGCGCCACCGCGGCCTCCGAGTAGAAGGCGCCGCCGCGCTTGGCCAGCAGCTCCGGCTTCTCGTCCAGCGCCGGGTCGCCGTACATCTCCAGCAACTGCTTCTCCATCGCGGCCACTTGGGAGGCCCGCGACGGCGCGGTCCGCAGCTCGCGCACCACCTCGTCGTGCGCGTAGTAGTAGCGCAGGTAGTACGAGGGGACGACGCCGAGCCGGTCCACGATCTCGCGCGGCAGGTGCAGGTCGGCGGCGATCGTGTCGCCGTGCTCCGCGAGCAGCTTGGGCAGCATGTCCTCGCCCTGCGGCCCGCCCAGGCGCACCCCGCGCTCCCACGTCAGGTGGTTGAGCCCGACGTGGTCCAGGTGCACCTGCTCCGGCGAGACGTCCAGCAGCCTGGCGAATTTGCGCTGGAAGCCGATCGCCACATTGCACAGCCCGACGGCCTTGTGCCCGGCCTGGAGCAGCGCCCGGGTCACGATGCCGACCGGGTTGGTGAAGTCGATGATCCACGCCTGCGGCGCGACCCTGCGCACCCGCTCGGCGATGTCGAGGACCACCGGGACCGTGCGCAGCGCCTTGGCGAGACCGCCCGCGCCGGTGGTCTCCTGGCCGACGCAGCCGCATTCGAGCGGCCACGTCTCGTCCTGGTTGCGCGCGGCCTGCCCGCCGATCCTGAGCTGGAGCAGCACGGCGTCCGCGCCGGCCACCCCCGACTCCAGGTCGGCGGTGGTGGCGATGGTGCCCGGATGGCCCTGCTTGGCGAAGATCCGCCGGGCGAGCCCGCCGACCAACTCCAGGCGGTCCGCGGCCGGGTCGACCAGCACCAGTTCCTCGATCGGCAGAGTGTCGCGCAACCGCGCGAATCCGTCGATGAGTTCGGGGGTGTACGTGGACCCGCCGCCCACGACTGCCAGTTTCATCCCTTGACTCCCGTCAGGGTCACGCCTTCGATGAAGGCCTTTTGCGCGAAGAAGAAGACCACGATCACCGGGGCCATCACGAGAACGGTGGCCGCCATGGTCAGATTCCAGTTGGTGTGGTGTGCGCCCTTGAAGGACTCCAGTCCGTAGCTGAGCGTCCAGGCCCCGGGGTTGGAGCTGGCGTAGATCTGCGGCCCGAAGTAGTCGTTCCAGCAGTAGAAGAACTGGAAGAGCGCCACCGCGGCCAGGGCCGGCCTGATCATCGGGACGATGACGGTGAGCAGCGTGCGCAGCTCACCGCAGCCGTCGACCTTGGCGGCCTCGGTGTACTCCTTGGGGATCGTCAGCAGGAACTGCCGCAGCAGGAAGATGGTGAACGCGTCACCGAAGGCCATCGGGATGATCAGCGGCCACAGGCTGCCGTCCATCCCCAACTGCTTGGTCCAGAACAGGTACATCGGGATGATGACCACCTGCGGCGGCAGCATCATCGTCGAGATCACCAGGACCATGACCAGATTACGGCCGCGGAAGCGGAACTTGGCGAGCGCGTACGCCACCGGCAGGGACGACACCACGGTCAGCACGGTGCCGCCGACCGCGTACACCAGCGTGTTGCGCCACCAGGTCAGGAAGCCCGGGGTGTCCCACACCGTGCGGAAGTTGGACCACTGCCAGTGGTCGGGCCACAGGTCGCGGGTGAGCGCCTGGTTGTCGCTCATCACCGCGGTGAGGAAGACGAAGACGAAGGGCAGCACGAAGAAGGCCGCCGCCGCGATGCCGAGCGAGTGCACGGCGATCCAGTGCAGGGTCTCCTTGCGGCGCGCCTTGCGCCGGGCGCGGAGGTCGGGGCCGCGGCCCGCGGCGGGGTCGCGGACGGCGCCGCCGGGCGCGATGGTCGCTTGGGTCATGATCAGTCCTCCGCCGACAGGAAGCCGTTGCGGCGGCGCAGCAGCAGCGCCGTGAACGCCATCGAGAGCACGAACAGCACGAGGGCGATGACGCACGCCGAGCCGTAGTCGAAGCGCTGGAAGCCGCGTTCGTAGACCAGTTGCGGCAGGGTGAGGGTCGACTTGTCGGGGTAGCCGGGCTCCACCTGCTGGCCGGAGTTGCCGATCACCCCGCTCGCGACCTTCCCCGCGACCAGCGGCTGTGTGTAGTACTGCATGGTCTGGATGACACCGGTGACCACCGCGAACATCACGATCGGCGAGATGTTCGGCAGCGTCACGAACCGGAAGCGGTGCCAGGGGCCCGCGCCGTCCAGCTCCGCCGCCTCGTACTGCTCCTTGGGCACGTCGAGCAGCGCGGCCATGAAGATCACCATCAGGTCGCCGATGCCCCACACGGCCAGCATGGTCAGCGCGGGCTTGGACCAGTGCGGATCGGTGAACCAGCCCGGGGTGGGCAGACCGAAGTCGCCCAGCAGGTGGTTGACCGGTCCCGTACCGGGGTTGAGCAGGAAGACGAACGCCATCGTCGCGGCGACCGGCGGGGCCAGGTACGGCAGGTAGAACGCCGTACGGAAGAAGCCCGCGCCCGTCTTGATCTTCGTGATGAGCAGGCCGATGCCGAGTCCGAACAGCACCCGCAGCGTCACCATCACGACGACCAGCCACAGCGTGTTGCGCAGCGCGGGCCAGAAGAACGGGTAGTCCGAGAAGACGTACGACCAGTTCTTGCCGCCCACCCAGGTCGGCGCGTTGATGCCGTTGTACTTCATGAACGAGAAGTAGACGGTGGAGACCAGCGGGTACACGAAGAAGACGCTGAACCCGATGATCCAGGGGGACAGGAAGGCCAGGGTGCGCAGCGCCGACTTGCGGCGCTTGGCCTTCAGCAGGGGATGGAGGGCGGCGGTCATCACTTGGCCTGCGCGATGTCCTTGTCGACCTGCGCGTCGACACCCTGGAGACCCTGCTCAAGGTCCTTGGACTTGCCGGACTCGTAGGCGTAACCGAAGTCCTGGAGCGTGAGCTGGTACGCGCCGCCGTTGATGCTCGGCGGGGTGGTGGTGCTGTTCGGGTTCTGCGCGATGTCGATGAAGGTCTTGAAGCCGGGGTCGGCGTCGAGCTTCGGCGACTTCAGCGCGGCCAGCGTGGAGGGCACGTTGTGGATCGCGTTGGCGAAGGAGACGACCGCGTCGGTGTCGGTGGTCATGAACTTCACCAGCTCCCAGGCCGCGTTCTTCTTCGTGCTGGTGTTGGCGATGCCGATGATCGTGCCGGACAGGTAGCCCTTGCCGTACGTGCTCGCCTGGTCGTCGGGGACCGGGAAGGGCGCCACGCCGAGGTCGTTCATCCCGGCGTCCTTGGCCATGCCCAGCCGCCACTCGCCGTCCATGCCCATCGCGACCTGGCCGGTCAGCAGCGGGTTCTTCGCGCCGAATTCGTCACCGAAGGTGTTGCGGTACTTCTCCAGCTTGCCGAAGCCGCCCAGCGACTTGACCATGTCCTGCTGCCAGCCGAACATCTTCGCGAACCCGGGGTCCTTGGCCACCTGGGACTTGCCGCTCGCGTCGAAGTACTTCACACCCCACTGCGCGGCCAGGTGCGTGGTGGTGGACTCGTAGCCGTGGAAGTTCGGCATGAAGCCGAGCTGGCTGTACGAGTCGCCCTTGGACTTCGTCAGCTTGATCGCGTCGGCCTTGAACTCGCTCATCGTCTTGGGCGGCGCGCTGATCCCGGCGGCGGCGAACGCCTTCTTGTTGTAGTACAGCCCGTACGCGTCACCGAGCAGCGGCAGCGTGCAGCGGGTCCCGTTGAACTGGGTGTACTCCAGCATCGGCTTGGGGAAGGTGGCGGCCGGGTCGATCTTCGACTTCGTCAGGAACGGGCCGAGGTCGGCCATCGAGCCGGAGGAGCAGAACTGGCCGACGTTGTCGGTGGTGAAGGAGGAGACGACGTCGGGGGCCTTCGAACCGCCCGCGCGCAGCGCCTGGTTGATCTTGTCGTCGGTGATGTTGCCCTGCACCTTGACGTGGATGTTGGGGTGCGCCTTCTCGAACCGGGCGACGTTGTCGTTGATGGCCTTCAGCTCGTTGGGCGCGGTCCAGCCGTGCCAGAACGTGATGGAGACGTCCTTGCTGGCGTCGTCGTCGGCCGAGCCGGAACTCTGGCCGGTACATGCGCTCGCGAGCAGCGATATCGCGGCGGTGGCCGCTACGGCGGCGGCTGCCTTCGTCAGACGGGACACTGCGCTTCCTCCGGGGGATCTTCGGGCCTTGCGGGCCTTTCAAGTACTGCTTTCAAGGACTGGTCGAGGGTGTGCTGAGGGCCTGTTGAGGGTGTGCTGAGGGTGTGCGGGACCACCGGAGCGGCGGGGTGTGCCGGTCCGCTGGATCTGCGGGGTACGCGGGTTCTGGGCTCTGGTGGTTCTGGCTGTGGCGGTTCTGGCTCTGGCTCGGGCGGTTCGGGGTGGCGGGGTCTGTTGTCGGGGCGAGGTCAGCGCGAGGTGTCGAACACCTCGTCGCGGGTGGTGGCGAGCGCGCTCTCCAGCGCCCCGCTCAGTACGGGGTGGTCCTGGACCGTGCCGAGCACCAGATGCGGCCGGGGTACGGCCAGTTCGGCGAGTTCGGCCTGGACCAGGGCGCGCAGCGGTTCGCCGCCCGCCACGGTCACATCGCCCGACAGCACGATCATCGCCGGGTCGAGCACGGCGACCAGCGAGGCAAGACCGATGGCGGTGCCGGTGGCGAACCGGGCGAGCAGTTCGCCGTACGGGCCGCTGTCGGCGCCGGTCTCCTCGCTCGCGGTGTGCCGCAGCGCGGCCTCGGCGAGCAGTTCGGCGGCGGCGTCCTGCTGGGTGCCGGCCGGGACGTCGATGCCGAGTTCCCTGGCCAGCCGCAACACGGCGTTGCAGCCCGCGAGTTCCTGGAAGCCGCCGTTGTTGGCCTTGGTGACGTTGCGGACCAGCGGGGTGCCGGGCACCGGCAGGAAGCCGACCTCGCCCGCGCCGCCGGTCCAGCCGCGGTGCAGCCGGCCGCCGATGACGATGGCGGCGCCGATGCCCTCCTCGTTCCACAGCAGCACGAAGTCGTCGTGCTCGCGGGCGGCGCCGATCCGCTGTTCGGCGACGGCGGCGAGATTGACGTCGTTGTCGTACTCCAGCGGCATCGGCAGCGCGGCGGCCAGCTCGTCCAGCAGCGCGGGCGCGTGCCAGCCGGGCAGGTGGCTGGCGTAGCGCAGCCGTCCGGTGCTGGGGTCGAAGGCGCCGGGCGTGCCTATGACGATCCGGTGCAGGTCGGAGCGGTTCAGCCCGGCGGCCTTGGCCGCGCCGTCCACGGCCTGCACGACCTGCTCCACCGCGTTGCCCGCGGTGCGGCGGCGCGGGGTGAGCAGCTTGAAGGTGCCGACGGTACGGCCGGTGATGTCGGCGACCGCGGCCCTGATCCGCTCGGAGTTGACATCGAGTCCCGCCACGTACGCGGCGGCCGGATTGACCGAGTAGAGCTGGGCGTTGGGGCCGGGGCGGCCCGCCGTGGTGCCGGTGGCCTGGACCAGCCCCGCCGCCTCCAGGCGCGCCAGCAGCTGCGACGCGGTGGGCTTGGACAGTCCGGTCAGCTTGCCGATCCGGGTACGGGAGAGCGTGCCGTGCTCCAGCAGGAGGTCGAGTGCGGCGCGGTCGTTCATGGCGCGCAGTACGCGCGGCGTTCCAGGGGTGCCAGCCATGCGCGCCATCCTCCCTCAGTTCACTGTTAGGAAAGTTTCCTATTGGCAAAACGAAAGGTAGGCCCGCCATTGGCGGAGCGTCAAGGGGGGTCGACGGCAGGACGGCCAAGTCGTTATGAACGAAGCCCCCGGCGCCATCAGGGTGCCAGGGGCTTCGGCAAAGCGACAGGTGCCGGGGGTCAGCGCTCGCCGGAGGCGGGCGGCGGCACGGGCGCCGCGGGGCGCGCGTCCTCCACGGCGGTCTGCCGCCGCATCTCGGCCACCTCCGACGCGCCCTCGGGCACCGTCGCCTCGGTGACCTCCACCGTCGGCGTACCGCCGGAGATCACGATGCCCGCCTCGTCGAACGCCCGCTTGATCCGCCAGCGCAGCTCACGGGCGACATCGGTGGCCCGCCCCGGCATCGTCTTGGCGTGCGTCTGGATCACCACGAAGTCCGTGCCGACCGACTCCAGGCCGAGGACCCGTACGGGCTCCCAGAGCATCTCGTCCCAGGGGTCCTCCTTGCCCATGTCCTCGCCGGTGGCCGCGATCACCTGGCGCGCCCGCTCCAGGTCCTCGCCCGCGCCGACCTGCACGTCCACCACGGCCGTCGCCCAGCCCTGGCTGAGGTTGCCGATCCGCTTGACCTCGCCGTTGCGCACGTACCAGATCTCGCCGTTGTCACCGCGCAGCTTGGTGACCCGCAGGCCCACCTCTATGACGGTGCCGCTGGCCACCCCCGCGTCGATCACGTCGCCGACCCCGTACTGGTCCTCCAGGATCATGAAGACGCCGGACAGGAAGTCCGTCACCAGATTGCGCGCGCCGAAGCCGATCGCGACCCCGGCGACCCCGGCGCTGGCCAGCAGCGGCGCCAGATTGATCTTGAGCACCGACAGCACGGTCAGCGCGGCCGTGCCCAGGATCAGGAAGGACGCCACACTGCGCAGCACCGAGCCGATCGCCTCGCTGCGCTGCTTGCGCCGCTCCGCGTTGACCAGCAGGCCGCCCAGGGCGGTGGAGGCCGCGGCCTCCGCGCCCCGGTTCATCCGGTCGATGAGTCTGCTGATCGTCCGCCGCACCACCGAACGCAGCACGATCGCGATGGCGACGATCAACAAAATGCGCAGCCCCGCGCTCAGCCAGCTCGCCCAGTTCTCCTGTATCCAGCCGCCGGCCCGGTAGACCGACGAATCACGGTCTCCGGCGGCGAGCGGGAACAGGCGGGACGGTACGGCGGCGGCGGTGGACGTCGCGGTGGGCACTGCGGAACCTCCGGTGGGAAACAAGCCTCCACACTAACGGGACGACCGATGCCGTCTCGTTGCCGTGCGGGAGGAGGGGCAGGCCACGATCGTGGGGATGAACACAGGTGTGCTGCAAAACACCCTCGGTCCGTTACCCGGGCATGGTGGCGCCATGGGCCGCCTTCCGGAGAGACTTAGGCCAGATCGTCCCGGCGCGAGCCACGCGCCGCCGGCGTTAAAGGAGGCATCCGTGCCGCATGTCCTGGTCCTGAACGCGTCGTACGAGCCGCTCGGCGTCGTACCGCTCCGCCGTGCGCTTGTCCTCGTGCTCAACAACAAGGCCGTCTGCCTCGAGGAATCCGGCGCCTATCTGCACAGTGAGACACAGGCGCTGCCCGCGCCCAGTGTCGTGAAGCTCACCAAATTCGTGCGAGTCCCCTTTCGGGGCACCGTGCCGCTGACCCGTAGGGCGCTGTTCGCCCGCGACGGCGGCAAGTGCGCGTATTGCGGAGCCGCCGCCACCAGCGTCGACCACGTCATTCCGCGCAGCCGGGGCGGCCAGCACGCCTGGGAGAACGTGGTGGCCGCGTGCAGACGCTGCAATCACGTGAAGGCCGACCGCCATGTGGCGGAACTCGGCTGGCGGCTGCGCCATCAACCCGCCCCGCCGTCCGGGCTCGCCTGGCGGATCATCGGGACCGGACATAGGGACCCGCGCTGGTTGCCATACCTGCAACCGTTCGGCGCGGACGACGCCCTGGCCCGGATCGACGGCATATCAGCCTGAGATCCGGGCTCAGCTATTTCCGGTATTCCCGGGAGGACGCTCCCGATCCGCGCGGATGCGGGTGCGGGAGCGTCCTCCGGGGAACGGCGCGTTACCACTGATGGCGTAAACTTCAGTGAGATGACGTGTGCATGTGCCCGCATATATATGCGGGCCTCCCGCCCTCGATGTCTGCGGACGGCGAGCAGCCTGCTACGACGAGCTGCCGGTCTTCGGGGGGTCGTGGGTGGTGAAGACGCAGTCCGAGTCGACACTGATGAACATGGACTTTTTGTCATCGTCCACTCCTACGGCCACCCCCCACGTGGAATGCGCTTCACTGGCGCTGACCCGGCCCGTCTGCGGTGGGCCGGGAAGGTAGCCCTCCTTCGCGAAATGGGCTTTGGCGGCGGCCAGGGCAGCCTCCGGGTCCTGTACGAGGACATCCAGTTTCAGGATGTAGGTGTATTCGAAGCGGTGATTACCCGGTGTTTCGGTTGAGCACTGCTTCCAGCCCTGGTGCTCGACCGACGTGTCGGTGGAGCCGATGACCGGGGTGAGGGCGTCGAGGGCCTGTTGGGTGAGCGTGTGTGCCTTCTTCTCGACCGAGTCGGGCGAGACGTTGCCGTTGTTCATCGCACCTCCGCACCCAGTTGCCGCCAGCACCATGAGGGTGCCGACCGCAGCGCTTTTCGCCATTCGCTCGCTCTTGCTCATGCTTCCCACTGCTAGAAGAAGTCGGTCACGGTTTTGATGGCGTTCTTGCCGCTGTCCTTCAGGTCGCTGCCGAGGTCCTTGGCATCGGTGCCCACGCCGTGGAGGTCGCCGGTCAGGAGGTCACCGCCGATGTTGACCACGTTGTTCTCGGCTTGCCCGAATTCGTGCAGGGCGTCGCCGGCGTCCTCCATCGGCTTGCCCCAGTAGCCTCCCACGTGGTGGCCGAGGTTCTGGAGGGCCGCTCCGCCGAACTCCGGAGCAGCGATGACAGGTACCGGCAGGTCCGCGAGGTTCGGGAGGACGCCGACCTTGTGCTCGGTCGGCATTGCCGTGACCCTGTCGGGCTGGCCGGTCACGATACGCGTCATGTTGTCCAGGGACGGACCTGGGTCCCAGTATTCGCTGTGCGCGTGCCCGACGCGGGTGCCGTCACCGGCGTCGAAGGTCCGGCCGCCGAACGCCGTGGATGTCGGGTCGTTGCCGTATCTGACACTGTGGTCGTCGGTCCATTTCAACGGATTCAGCGGTGCCGAGATCTCGGGTACGGGGTCGAACTTCGCCTTGCTCGCCCACACGTGGCTGGGATCGAGGCCCAACTGCGATGCACTGTCCACGGTGACGCCCGGCGATCCGACGAAGATCACGTCGTCGGCCTTCATTCCGGCGTGCGCGAAGGCGTCACCGACGAGCGTGGAACCGTAACTGTGCCCGATCACCGTGAGATGGCCCGCGCCACGGTGGTTCGCCCCGAGGGAATTGACGAACGCGGCCAGTTTCGGGGCACCCGCGTCGGCGAAGCTCTGCGACGCCGGACCGGGAACGTCCCAGCCGGGTGCGTCGTAGCCGAGCCAGTAGACCGACGCGGTCGAGTGGGGATTCTGGCTGTTCGCCGACGCGTACAGCGTCTGCGCCCGGTTCAGATCTCCGTTGGCCTTGTCCAGGGAAGAACCCGTTCCGGGCACGTAGACGGCGGTGTTGGACGAAGTGTCAGGGTTGCCGAACGATACAGCCACGTGACCGTTGCCCACGTCGTCGAAGCCCAACAGGAAGACGTCGTCCTGGAAGTCGTATCTATGCTTATTGGTCAGCCGATCCCACAGATCTTTCAGCCGCTGCGGGCAGCCCGGCTTCCGCACCTCTGCCTGAAGCCTCAGCCGGTTCAGCCTGTCGGCCGCGCCGGCAGGCAGGCCCTGGGTCGAGTAGACGTCGGCGGCTGGGGCGTTGGCGTATTCGCGGGCCGCTACGGCCTGCTCGTCCGAGGTGAGGCTGTTCCACCAAATCGCCCGCAGCGCGGGATCGACGGGGACCGGGCCACCCTTACGTGTCGCCTCCTGCTGGACGAGCATGGACTCCTGCGCGGCGTCGATGTCCTGCCCGTACCAACCCGTGTTCCCTGTCGGCAAGGGCAGCAGATTTTCCACCGTCCGAGCAAGGGCGCGAGCAGCATCGAGATATCGCTCGTGCAACTGCTCCGCCTGATGATGAACTCCGGATATCTCTTCCTGTAGTTGCTCAGGCGGTATCGATGGCGTCGGGGTCTGTCCGGGCGGAGCGGGGCTGGCCTGTAGCATCGGCACAGGGATGTTCTGCGGGCCGATGATTTGACACCGGCGCTTTTCGTCGAGCCCTGCGGCCCGAAGCTCCAGCGCGGCGGCCTCCCGCTGAAACTCGGTGAGTTGGCCCGCCCACCCCGTCAGCAGTGCCGCATTGTCCTCGTACGAGGCCCGGAGTTTCCCGATCATGACGCGCTGAGCCGAAAGCTTGGACCGAAAGGCGTCCGCTGCCTTGCCCCGCCACCGGGCTTGCGCATCCTCAGTGCTGTCCAGCTTCATGGCTATCTTGATCATGAGGAATGCTGCGTCTTGCCATTCGCCCGCGAGCGTGGTGACGCCTTCGGGGTCGCCAGGAGTCGGGTCGAACCCAAGTGTCGGATAACGAGAGAGACCCACGGTTGTCTCCCTCCTTCACCGCGTCTGCGGCGCGTTGTCCGACAGTTGGTGGTCGGTGCGTTGGAGGGTGGGTCCGACCCGCTCGACGTCATCGATCCTGTCGTTGAGGTTCTTGCCAAGATCGGTGACGTCGTCGTATCGCGTACGGGTGTAAGTCGTCTGCTCATCCAGCAGCGGCGGCGCTCCCACCGGATCCAGATTCATGTGGTGCAAGGAGTGCTGGAGTGCTGTCAGTTCGAGAAGCGCTGTCCCAAGAGCGGCGCTCAGCGACTGCATGTCCGCTTCGTTGACGGCGAGATCCGTCATGGTGATTCCCCCCGAGTGCCGATGCGTTCAGCGGTTCACAACTACCGTTTGGTATTCGCGTACGAAAGCGTCCTGCGGAGTTCCGAAAGTTCCGTCCGGCAGAGCTACGGGCGTGGGCTGGCCGGTGCCGGTCCAGCTGATCTTCCACGTGACCGTGGCCTTGAGCGGGTAGGGGCCTTGGTTCTGGGTGGAGCGATGGTAGGTGACCCCGCACGGCGGATTGTTGCTGTCTGCTCCCTTGGCGTAAGGGGTTCCGACGTTGCCGTGGGCGTCGATGGGGCATTCCCCCGAGGCCGGAATGAGGGTGGCGTCATCGGTGCCGGGATCGATGTGCAGACCGATGGGGGTAGCCGTCGTCGTCGCCTCGATGCCGAGGACCGAGACGTAGGCCCGTACGGACACCGGGTGGAATGTCGTGTGGTCCATCCACACCCATGTGGCCACGTTCACGATGAGGGTGCCGTCCGGGTTGAGGTTCGCTTTGCCTTGCGGGATGAGGATCTGGGCATAGGCGAGCTGTGCGAGGATCTCCGGCGTGACGGCGTTCTTGACCGGCGGTGGAGCGGCACCCGTGTCGACCCAGAACGGCGGTTTGGTGCAATCGTCGGCGGCGGGATCGGTGAGTTGGTTCTCGTCGAAGAATGTGCCCCACCAGTAGCCCTTGCCCTGTTTGGCCAGGTTGAAATTGGTGTACGGGTGCCCGTTGACGTACCGGTCCCTGACCCACTGAGCGTCTTCCATGCCGGTGTGGTTCGGGCTGCGGTCATACCCCAGGAAGTCCCGAGCTGCGCCTTCGGAGTCGTACTTGGGGGCGTACCAGCACGCGGGTGGTGTCCAGTTGGAGACAGGGGTGACGGCGCCTGTTTTGGGACCAGTGCCGTTCTTGGAGAGGTCGAACTGGACGCCGGCGAGGGCTGAGATCTTTCCGCCGTCAGCGGTCCCCTCGGACTTGGGGCGAGCAGGTGGCTTGGCTCGCCCCTTGGTACCAGGCCCGCCGATCCCGGCATGGGCAATACCGGGCGTGACCGTCAGCAGCGTCATGGCTGCGGCCAGAGCCATAAGGGCCCTGGTAGGGGAGCTTACGGCTGGCATTCACTCGCCCCCCGTTTCGGCGTCACGCTGTTGAGAATCCACACGCCCTGACCGCTCTTGAGCAACCGCTCGTTGTAGAGCACGTAGTCATCCGCTGAGGCGCTGTCCTGGCCGACCTTGCCCGTCTTGGTTGACTTGACGAACGCCTTGGTCTCGTCGGAGCAGTAAATAACCACCGCGGATCCGTCACTCCGCAAAGTAACCTTGCGGTCGAAGTACCGGACAGTGCCGACCCAGGTGTCGCCCTTGTCCAGCCAACCCTGGACGAAGTCGATGGCGTCCCGCAGCGCCGTGCCGGAGTTGTAGAACTCCATGGCCGGTGTACGGGCCTTGCCCTCCAGGATGGCTGCGTATGCCGAGTCGACCGCATGCGATTCGTCAGCGAGAACCGCGTCCTTCTCCGGGTCTCCCGTGTGCTGGTCCGCGTACACCGTTTTGGAACCCGGCGGAAAGCTGATCACCGGGCGCTGGACGGTAGCCGTCGCACTCGCCGAAGGCGACGCGCTCGCGCTCGTCGTGGCCCTGGCCGGCGGTGTCGAGGCGATCTTGTCCGACCCCTTGTCCCCGTCGCTTCCGCCGCATGCGGTGAGCAGCATAAGTGCGGTGGTGGTCAGCGCGGCAGCCGGCACCGAACTTCGTGTCACGGACGAGTCCCCCTGTGTGGCAACGGCGTCGTCGTGAGGCGTGACGCCACTAGCGATGTGTTAGTGGCTCCTCACACTATGCGTTGCTCGTGAGGTGTCGGAAGCGGGTTTGCCCAACCGCGACACAAGCCACACAGGGTGTCCTCAGGCGTCCGCCGAAGCGCCTATGTGCCCACAATTCAGTCCGCCACCGCGTACGCCTCGACGCCGAACAGCGAGTAGCCGAATTTGGTCGCCCGGCGCTCGCCCTGCACCCGCACGTACCGGGTGCCGTCCTGCGCGTCCAGCCACACCGTCTCGGTCCCGCCGCCGCCGTCGGTCACCGTGGCCGCCGTGTGCCAGGTCACTCCATCGGCGGAGGTCCGCACCTGATATCCGGCCGCGTACGCGTCCTGCCAGTGCAGGACGACCCTGCCGACCCGGGCCGGGGCCGCCAGCTCCACCTGCACCCAGGCGTGGTCGTCCACCGGCGAGGACCAGCGGGTCTCCGGGTCGCCGTCGGCCACCGCGGAGGCCGGGAAGTCCGGGGTCTCGTCACCCGAGGACGTCGCCGCGCCGCCGCGCAGCAGATCGGGCCCCGCGGTCCGCACCCGCGCCCGTACGGTGATCCGCCGCTCCACGGTGCGGCCCGCCACGGTGATCCGCACCGGCAGGCTGTACGTGCCGGGCGCCGTACCCGCGGGCACCGACACGCTCAGCGGCACCGCTCCCGCCGCGCCCCGCCGCAGCGGGACCGACGCGGGCGCGGTCGCCGTCGCCCCGCCCTTCAGTGCGGCCACCGAGACCGCCGCCTTCTCGTCGCGCGGCAGCCCCGAGGCCACCGACGCCGTCACCGGGACGGCGGAGCCGCCGATCTCGGCGTCCACCTCCGGCTGGTCGAACGTGACGCGCGGCGCCCCGGCGAACCACGGCACCACCTCGTGCACCCCGGCGCCGTCCGACAGCCGTACCGCGTCGGCGACGACCCCCGCGGGCAGCTCCGTCCAGTCCGCGGTCAGGCTGCCGATCCGCTGCCAGCCGCCGCCCGGGGTGTGCACCTCCACGGCCGCGGGCGCCTTGGTCACCCGGCCGGTGGCCGTGCGGGTGGGCGGGCCCGTGTCCCGTACGGCGATCGGATGCGGGCCGAAGGGGGAACCCGCCATCGGCCCCGGCGCCGGATCGACCGCTGCGGCGGGGGCGCCCGACCCCGTACGCGCACCGGACGCGGCGATCGTCACGCTGTCCAGCAGCCGCGCGCCGCCGAAGTCCACCGTCAGCGCACCCGCGTCGGAATCCGCGGCGGTCGAGGTGGAGAGGTCGCCGTCCACCACGGCCGACGCGTCGTCGGGACCGCTGGCCGTCGGAGCCACCTCGCCGCTCACCGACACGGTGAACTCCCGCACCGTCACCGCCCCCGACTGCCCGTCGCTCGCGCGCAGCCGCACCTGGCGGGCGCGGGTGCCCGCGGGGAGCGTCGCCGAGATCACCGCCTGGTCGTGGTACTCGCCGACCCGGTGCCAGCCGGTGCCGTCGTCCGCGGACAGTTCGAGGACCGCGTCGTGCAGGAAGTCGTCGGAGCCGCTGCCGTCGCCCATCGCGATCCGCACCGAGCCGACCTGCTTGGCCGTCCCGAGATCGACCCCGAAGGAGTCGTCGGGCTGCGGGGGAGCGTTGCTCGACCACGCCGTGGAATTCTTGCCGTCCACCATCGCCGACGGGTCGGTGCCGCGCCCCGAGGCGAGCGTGGCCGTCGCGGTCCTGCCGTCCGCGCGCAGCCCCGACCAGGCGTCGCCGTCGTCGACCGCCCGCGACAGGAAGCCGTCGAGCACGTCCTCGCCGACCTTCGCCGTGCCCTGCGTCAGCGCCGCCCGGCCGCGGTCCAGCGACTGCCGGGCCTTCCAGGCCGCCGCGCCGTCGCCCGCCGCCTGCGCCACCAGCATGTCGACCGCGTGCCCGCCCGCCGTCCCGTACGCCGACAGCCGGTCCAGCCACGGCCGCACCTCGGCGCCGAAGGTGCCGTCGGCGAGCCCGCGCAGGGCGTGCGGCGCGCCGCTCATCACGGTGAAGGCCGACCGCAGCCGGGCCGCCGCCGCCGTCAGCCGGGCCCGGTCGCCGGAGTCCAGCGCGGCCCAGAACTCCTTGGTCAGCGGGCGCAGATACGCCGACTCGTCGCCGCCGAGCGCCGACGACGCCTCGTTCCCCGCCAGCGCGCGCAGCGCCGCACGGGCCGCCTGATCCGGCCCCGCCAGGTCGTCGATCGCCGCCTGCCAGGAGGCCGCCGGGTCGTAACCGCGCGGATTCCAGGCGAAGTCCGCCGCCGTGAACAGCGGGATACGGGACGCGGCGGGCTGCTGCATCGCGCTCGCCAGCACCCCCGCCGAGACCGTCGCCACCGCGGGCTGACGGCCGGTGTACGGGCCGAGGAAGAGCCTGCCCGGCGCGAAGTCGTTCACCGGGTAGTTGTCCACCGTCACCAGCGGGTGCTTCAACGCGGCTGCCGCGTCCGCCACTTGGGTGCCGGTGATCCGCGCGGGCAGCACCCCGACACCGGTCCAGGCGACCGTCACGTCCGGGCTCAGCGCCTTCGCCAGTGCCGTGCGGTACGGGGTCGTGCCGTCCTGGTAGTACTCCGTGGGCAGCAGCGACAGATCGGCGCTGCCGTAGCGCCGCGCCAGATACGCGGCCACCACGTTGGCGACCTTCGCCTGGGCGCGCGCCGCCGCGTCGGGCCCCGAGCCGAACTCCCGCGCGTCCGCGCCGCAGTGCCACTCGCTGTAGCTCACGTCCTGGAACTGCAACTGGAACGCCCGCACGCCCAGCGCCCACATCGCGTCCAGCTTCCGCTCCAGCGCCCGCTGGTCGGACTTCGACGAGAAGCACATCGCCTGTCCGGGGGCCACCGCCCACGCCAGCGTCACATGGTCCCGCGTCGCCCGCTCCGCCAGCGCCCTGAAGTCCGCGCGCTGACCCGCCGGATAGGGGTCGCGCCACTGCGCCTGCCGGTACGGGTCGTCGCCCGGCGCGTACAGATAGCGGTTCTGCTTGGTCCTGGCCAGGAAGTCCAGTTGCGACAGCCGCTGGTACTGCGTCCACGGCACGCCGTAGTACCCCTCGGTCACCCCGCGCACCGCCGCCGTCGGCCAGTCGCGTACGACCACGCCCGCGAAGCCGCGCTCGCCGCCGCTGTCGCTGGTCACGAGCTGACGCAGCGTCTGCGCCGCGTGGAACAGGCCGTCCTCGCCCGCTCCGGCCAGCGCCACCGTGCCGCCGTCCACCGCGAGCCGGTAGCCGCCGGACGCCAAGTCGTCCTGCTCGGGGGCCTTGAGCGCGGTCAGCCGGGGCTGCGCCGCGTCGCCCGCGTAGACGGTCAGCCCGGACCCCGGCGTGTCCGACCTGCGGATCTCCTGGGCGCCCGCGCCGCGCAGCGCGTCCTCGATCACATCGAGCGCGTACGGGTCGGCGTCCGTGCCCGCGACCAGCGTCACCGTCCTCGTCACGCGCGCGAACTGCCCCTGCGCGCGCAGACTCTGAGGGCGCGGCCACACCGCCGGGGGCCGCGGGGAGGCCGCGGTGTCCGTCCTGGTCCCGGCGGGCGGTGTGCTCGGCGGCGCGGGAGCGGCGGTCGCGGCGGGGGACTGGGCCAGCCAGCCGCCGATGAACGTGGCCGCGATGGCTGCGGCGGAACTCCTCCGGAGGGCCTGCACGGTTCCTCCTTGCGGAGTGCTGCACCGACGACGGACGCCGAGCCCATCACTCCTCGCGGTGCGGTGTCAATGTGGCTGGAGTTTCCTCCGCTTTGCCGCCGGATTCCGTCCGCCTCCCGGTCGCCTCGCTGCCGCCTTCCGCCGCCTTCCGCCGCAGGCAGGGGGCGGGAGGGTCACGGGCGGCCCTTTCGGCGCGTCGCGGACGGGCCGCGGGCCGCCTTCCGGAACTCCCCTCGAACGAGCGGCGCGGCGCGCCTCCGGGTACAGCGCGCGGCGTCGGGGTAGGGGTCAGTGCGGCTCCCGGGACAAACCCGTGCGAGCGAGGACGCGTGACCGACCGATCAACCCCTTGACTGACGAATGCGGAGGCCCGATGGACCGGGTGCGGCTTGCCGGGCTCTATGGCGTGGACGTGACGTACCGGCCGGCACCCGGGCGGGAGGTCCCGGTGCCGGAGGAGACGGTCGTCGCCGTCCTCGCGGCGCTCGGCGTGGACGCCTCGACGCCCAGCGCGGTCAAGTCCGCCCTCACGGCGTACGAGACGCGCCGGGCCAACCGGCTGCTCCCGCCGTGCACGGTGCTCAGATCGGGCCGCGGCACACTCGCGCAGACGCTGCGCGCACTGCCCGAGGACACCCGGCTCACCGTCGAGACCGAGACGGGCGAGGCGCTGGACCCCGCCGTGACGCCCCCGCCGGGGCGGTACGCGCTGCGCGCGGCCACCGCCGACGGACGTACCTCCAGAGGCGACCTGATCGTGGCGCCCGAGCGGTTGGCGGGCCCGACGGGACGCGCCTTCGGCTTCATGGCGCAGCTCTACTCCACGCTCTCGCAGCGCTCCTGGGGCATGGGCGACCTCGGTGACCTCGCCGACCTCGCCGCCTGGTCGGGACGGACGCTGGGCGCCGGATTCGTCCAGATCAACCCGCTGCACGCGGCCGTCCCCGGCCCGCCCACCGACCCCTCCCCGTACCGCCCGTCCTCCCGCCGCTTCCCCGACCCGGTGTACCTGCGGATCGAGGAGGTGCCGGAGTACGCGTACCTGTCCGGCGAGGCCAGGGAGAAGGCCGACGCGCTGTCCCGCAGGGCCGCCGCGCTGCGCGACACCGTGCTGCTCAAGGACGCGCTGATCGACCGGGACGCGGTCTGGGCGCTGAAGGCCGAGGCCCTGGAACTGCTGCGCGAGGTGCCGCTGAGCCCCGGCCGCCGCGCCGCCTACGTCGACTTCCTCGCCGAGCAGGGCCAGGCCCTCGACGACCACGCCACCTGGTCCACCCTGGCCGAACTGCACGGCGCCGACTGGCACAAGTGGCCCGCGGGGCTGCGCGACCCGCGTTCGCCGCAGGTCGCGCGGGCCCGCAGCGAGCACATGGACCGGGTCGACTTCCACTGCTGGCTGAGCTGGCTGACCGACGCCCAACTCGGCGCCGCGCAGCGGTCCGCGCGGGACGCGGGCATGACCATCGGCGTCGTGCACGACCTGGCCGTGGGCGTGCACCCCGCCGGTTCCGACGCCTGGTCCATGCAGCACGTCCTGGCCACGGGCATGTCGGTGGGCGCGCCGCCCGACGCCTTCAACTCCCGCGGCCAGGACTGGGGTCTGCCGCCCTGGCGCCCCGACGCGCTGGCCGCGACCGGCTACGCGCCGTACCGCGACCTCATCGCGCGGATGCTGCGGCACGCGGGCGGCCTGCGGATCGACCACGTCATGGGGCTGTTCCGGCTCTGGTGGGTGCCGGAGGGCCGCCCGCCGACCGAGGGCGCCTACGTCCGCTACGACGCGGAGGCGATGCTCGGCCTGCTGGCCCTGGAGGCGCACCGCGCGGGCGCGGTGGTGATCGGCGAGGACCTGGGCACCGTCGAGCCCGGCGTACGCGAGGAGTTGGCGGGCCGCGGCATCCTCGGCACCTCGGTGATGTGGTTCGAACGCGATTACGAGGGGACCGGGCCCGAGGGCGGCGACGGCCGTCCGCTGCTGCCCGAGGCGTGGCGCGAGTCGTGCCTGGCGACCGTCACCACCCACGACCTGCCGAGCACGGCGGCCCGGCTCACCGGCGAACACGTCGAGCTGCGGCACCGGCTCGGGCTGCTGACCCGCCCGCTCGCGGAGGAGGAGGCGGCCGACGCCGCCGAGGTCGCGGAGTGGCTGGCGCTGCTCGGCCGGCTCGGGCTGCTGCCGGAGGGCGCGGTCGACGAGGAGGCGGTGGTGAAGGCCGTTCACCGCTTCCTGGCGCGTACGCCCGCGAGCATGGTCGGCATCTGGCTGCCGGACACGGTCGGCGACCGCCGCCCGCAGAATCTGCCCGGCACCTGGGACCAGTACCCGAACTGGCGGCTGCCCGTCGCCGACGCCGACGGCACCCCGCTCACCCTGGACCGGATCGCCGTCTCGCCGCGGCTGTACGCGCTCGTGGACGACGTACGGCAGGCGATGGCGGAGGCGGGGGGCAAGGCGGTCGGGGCGGCGGCCGGGAGCGCGGCGACCGCCGGGACCGGGGCCGGGGCGGCCGTCGCGGCCGGGAGCGGGCCGGCCGTCGTGGCCGGGGCGGGGGCGGCGGAACACCCGGAAGGCCCGGAACACCCGTAAGGACACCCCGGGCGCGCGGCCCGTGAGGGGCTTCACTACATTGAGGGCGTGGACAAGAAGCTCACCAAGAAGGCCGTGCGCGCCGGAGTCATCACCGCCGGTACGACGCTCATGCTGCTCATGTCGACCCCGGCGTTCGCGCTCGCCCGCGACGACGGCGACGACCCGGGTTCCGGCCTGAGCGTCATCGAGACGCTCAGCCTGTTCGTGCTCGCCCCGCTCGTCCTGTTCGGGGTCATCGCGGGTCTGGTCATGGTGACCGACAAGACCCGCAAGGAGCAGGAGCACCCGAAGCAGTAGCCGCGGCACTCGGCCCTCGGGCCCCTTCGCCCCCTCGGCGCCGGACTTCCCGGCGCGCCAGGGGGCTTTGTGCTGCCCGCGCGGCGTCGGGCGCGCGGGCGGGAGACGGGTCCGCGGGTGGCGGGTCTGCGCGTGACGGGTCTGCGCGTGGCGGGTCCGCGGGTGGCGGGTCTCAGCGCCGGGCGCCCGGTTCCGCCGACGCGGCCAGCAGCAGCCGCAGCAGGTCGGCGAGCTGTTCCGCCTGCGCCGGTTCGACGGCGTCGAGCGTCGCCTTCTGGAGGGCGAGCCCGGCGCCGACCGCCTGGTCGATCACCCGCAGCCCCTTCTCGGTGAGGGAGACGCGCAGACCGCGGCGGTCGTTCGGATCGGGCGCGCGGTCCAGCAGCCCGGCCCGCTCCAGCTTGTCCAGCCGGCCGGTCATCCCGCCGGTGGTGAGCATCAGGGCGGCCGAGAGCTGCCGGGGCGAGAGGGTGTACGGCTCGCCGGAGCGGCGCAGCGTCGCCAGCACGTCGAACTCGCCGCGGCCGATGCCGTACCGCTGGTACTCCTTCTCCATCCGGTCGCCCATCAGGCGCGCGATCCGGTAGATCCGGCCGAAGACGGCCATCGGGAGCGTGTCGAGGTCCGGGCGCTCCGACTTCCACTGACCGGTGATGGCGTCGACGACGTCGAGGGGTTCCTGAGTCATGGCCTCAGTATCGGGGCGGGGTCGCTCGACGGCAAGAAAGTAGCTTACAAGTAAGTAGCTTAGTGCTAAGCTATCTTCTGTCGACCTGACCGGTCGGCCTTCGTTCGGAACCGGAACCGGGATCGGGGAGCTTCACCATGTCGCTGCCGCGTACGCGAGCCACCACCGCACGACCCGCCGCCGCCCGGATTCCGGGGGAGCGGGCCCTGCTCGGGGCGATGGGCGTCGACTCGGTCGGCTCCGGGATGTACATCCCCTTCAGCCTGGTCTTCTTCCACCACATCACCGGGCTCTCCTTCGCCGTGGTCGGCGCCGTCCTGACCGTCGTCGGACTCATCGGCATGGGCGCCCTGCCGCTCGCCGGGACCGCCGTCGACCGCTACGGCGCCCGCCGCGTCCAACTCCTGCTCTACGGGGTGCGCGGCGCCGGATTCGCGCTCTATCCCTTCGCGACCTCGCTGCCCGCCTTCGCCGTCGTGGCCCTCGGCACCGCTTTCGGCGACCGCGCCTTCCCCGCCGTCCAGCAGGCGTACATCGGCGAGGTCGCGAGCGGCCTCGACCGCGACCGCCTCCAGGCCGCCGCCCGCGCCCTGCGCAACGCCGGGCTCGGCGCCGGGGCGCTGCTCGCCTCGCTGGTCATCACCGTCGCCGGTGACCGCGGCTTCACCGCTGCCGCCTGGCTCAACGCGCTGAGCTTCGGCGTCGCCGCCCTGCTGATACGGAGTATCCGCGCCTCGCGGGTGCCGGACGGTTCCGCGACGGCCGAGCGGCCCGCCGCCGCCGGTTACCGGCTCGTCCTCGCCGACCGGGCCTTCCTCGGCCTCACCGCCGCCAACTTCCTCACCGCGCTGGGCTATTCGGCCCTCGCTGTGCTCTTCCCGCTCTTCATCGCGGGCACCCTGAACGGCCCGCAGTCGCTGACCGGCGCGGCCTTCACCGTCAACACCGTGCTGTGCGCCGTCGGCGGCGTCCACGTCGCCCGGCGCGTCCGCGGGCGCGGCGCCCGCCGCACCCGGTCCGCCGCGCTCGGCGCGGTGATCTTCGCCGCCGCCTTCGTGGGGCTCGGGGCGTTCGGCGCGGTACGGCCGCAGGCCGGATGGGCCGTCGCCGGCGGGGTGTTCGCACTGGTGGCGCTCTACACGGTCGCCGAACTGGTGCACAATCCGTCCTCCAGCGCGCTCGCCGTCGCCGCCGCCCCCGAGGCTCTGCGCGGGCGCTACATGGCCACCTACCAGCTCTCCTGGTCCCTGGCCGCGACCCTCGCCCCTTCCCTCTTCACGGCCCTCTTCGCCGCCGACTCCCGGCTTCCCTGGGCCCTGCTCACCTTCACGGCGCTCTGCGCCGCCGCCCTTCTCCTCCGCCTCGAGCCCCGCCTTCCCGCTGCCGCGGTCCGCCTCGCCCCCCTCCCGGCGCCCCCTTGCCCAGTGCCTCCCTGCCCGACGCCCACCCCGACCCCGGCCCTCGCGGCCTAGCCATGGGTTCACCTCGCGCGGGACGTGGCTCTCCGGGGCGCGGCCCCGGTGCGTTCACCTTGCGCAGGGCCTGGCTTTTAGGGGCGCGGGGAACTGCGCGACAAGCCCCCACCGGCGGGTGGTCCGGCGACAAGCGAACTGCCCCGCCGGGGCGGGTGGTGACCCGCAGGAGGGCGGCAGCCGCACCGGGGCCCCGGACCGCGAAGGCGGTCCGGGGCCCCGGTGGCAAGAAGGCCGGACGGTCAGCCGGCGGCGGCGGCGTCGGCAGCCTGGGCCCGCAGCGAACGCTCCACACTGGAGCGGGACTCCACGACCAGGCGACGCAGCGCCGGGGCCGGATCGGCCGACGCCAGCCAGGCGTCGGTGGCGTCCAGGGTGGCCTGCGAGACCTGGAGGGCCGGGTAGAGGCCGACCACGATCTGCTGGGCCATCTCGTGGCTGCGCGAGTCCCACACGTCCTTCACCGTCGCGAAGTACCGCTCGGTGTACGGCGCCAGCAGCTCGCGCTGGTCGGTCTGCACGAAGCCGCCGATCACCGCCTCCTGCACGGCGTTCGGCAGCTTGTCGTCCTCCACGACAGAGGCCCAGACCGCCGCCTTGACCTCGGCGCTCGGCCGCGCCGCCCGTACCGCCGCGGCGTGCTGCTCGCCCGCCGAGGTCGGGTCGAGCGCCAGCTCCGCGTCGATCGCCTTCTCGTCCGCGCGGCCGGTCGCCGCGAGCCGGGACAGCAGCGCCCACCGCAGATCCGTGTCGACGGCCAGTCCCTCGTACGTCACCGTGCCGTCCAACAGCCCGGCCAGTACGTCCAGTTGGGCGTCGGTGCGGGCCGCGAGGGTGAACGCGCGTGCCCAGGCGAGCTGGTGGTCGCTGCCCGGCGCCGCCGTCCGCAGGTGCTCCAGCGCCGCCTCGGTCCACCGGGCCAGGCCGGTGTCGCGCCAGGCCGGGTCGGCGTACAGGTCGAGCGCCAGCTTCGCCTGCCGGTGCAGCGACTGCACCACACCGATGTCGGTCTCCTTGCCGATGCCCTGCAGCACCAGCTCCAGGTAGTCACGGGCGGCCAGTTCGCCGTCCCGCGTCATGTCCCAGGCCGACGCCCACACCAGCGCGCGCGGCAGCGACTCCGTGAAGTCCCCGACGTGGTCGCGGACCACGGCCAGCGACTGCTCGTCCAGCCGCACCTTCGCGTACGACAGGTCGTCGTCGTTGAGCAGGATGACGGCCGGGCGCGGCGTCCCCGCGGGGAACGGCACCTGCGTCGACTCGCCAACGACGTCCAGCTCGACGCGCTGGGTCCGTACCAGCTTGCCGTCCACCAGGTCGTACGCGCCGACCGCGATCCGGTGCGGGCGCAGCACGGCCTCGCCCTTCGCGCCGACGGGCAGCGCCGGGGCCTCCTGCCGTACCGCGAGCGAGGCAACCGTACCGTCCTCGGCCACCGTCACCTCCGGCCGCAGCACATTGATGCCCGCCGTCTCCAGCCACGCCTTCGACCAGGTCTTCAGGTCGCGCCCCGAGGTCTCCTCCAGCGCGCCGAGCAGATCCGCCAGCCGCGTGTTGCCCCACGCGTGCCGCTTGAAGTACGCCTGCACGCCCGCGAAGAACTCGTCCTCGCCCACGTACGCGACGAGCTGCTTCAGCACCGAGGCGCCCTTGGCGTACGTGATGCCGTCGAAGTTGACCAGCACGTCGTCCAGGTCGTTGATCTCCGCCATGATCGGGTGCGTGGACGGCAGTTGGTCCTGCCGGTACGCCCACGTCTTCATCGAGTTGGCGAAACTCGTCCACGAGTGCGGCCACTTCGAGCCCGGCGCGTACGCCTGGCAGGCGATCGAGGTGTACGTGGCGAACGACTCGTTCAGCCACAGGTCGTTCCACCACTCCATGGTGACCAGGTCGCCGAACCACATGTGCGCCAGCTCGTGCAGGATCGTCTCGGCCCGCGTCTCGTACGCGGCGTCCGTGACCTTCGACCGGAATACGTACTGGTCGCGGATCGTCACCGCGCCCGCGTTCTCCATCGCGCCCGCGTTGAACTCCGGCACGAAGAGCTGGTCGTACTTCGGGAAGGGGTACGCGTACGCGAACTTCTCCTCGAACCAGTCGAAGCCCTGCCGGGTGACCTCGAAGATCGCCTCGGCGTCCAGGTACTCCGCCAGCGAGGGACGGCAGTAGATGCCCAGCGGCACGCTGCGGCCGTTCCCCTCCCAACTGCTGTGCACCGACGCGTACGGGCCGACGATCAGGGCCGTGATGTACGACGAGATGCGCGGGGTCGGCGCGAACACCCACACGCCGTCCGCCGGGGGCTCGGGGGTCGGGGAGTTCGAGATCACCGTCCAGCCGGCCGGGGCCTGGACCGTGAAGGCGAAGCTCGCCTTCAGATCCGGCTGCTCGAAGCTGGCGAAGACGCGGCGGGCGTCCGGTACTTCGAACTGCGTGTACAAATATGCTTGCTTGTCGACCGGGTCGACGAACCGGTGCAGGCCCTCGCCGGTGTTGGTGTACGCGCAGTCCGCGACGACTCGCAGCTCGTTCTCGCCGGAGCGCAGGCCGGGCAGCGCGATCCGCGAGTCCTTGAACGCGGCTGCCGCGTCCAGGGGCTCGCCGTTGAGCACCACCTCGTGCACGAGGGGGGCGACCAGGTCGATGAACGTTTCCGCTCCCGCCTCGGCGGCCTCGAACCGTACGGTGGTCACCGACCGGAAGGTGCCGCCCTCCTGGGCGCCGCGCAGGTCCAGCTCGATGTCATAAGCGTCCACGGTGAGCAGGCGCGCACGCTCCTGCGCCTCCTCACGCGTGAGGTTCGTACCAGGCACGGTGGCCCACTCCTTCTCGTCAGATGAGACGCCCATCCTCGCACGGCACGTTTCCGTTCCACGGCTCGCCGCCAGGGCTTTGTCTTTTCCCGCCCGCCCACCCGTGCGGGTGTGTTGTCGTCTGCGGGTGCCGCTTGTGCCTGGTCGGTGCCGGTCCAGGGCACCTCCTCGAAATGCGGCTGCCTGCTCCCGTGTATCCGGCACCCTCCCCGTCACCGCATTTCTGCGGGGGCACCCCGCCCCGTCCCCTCCGGGTACGTCGGCGTCCGCCTGTCCGCTGTGGTGGCGGAGGAGGGGGTGGATGGGGGCCGGGTTCTGGGCGGCTGGCGGGTGGGCTGTTGGTGATCGTTGGCAGGGTCGGGTGGAATGGGGGGTGTTGATCACTCTCATGCGATGGGCGAGGAGCTGGCGTGGCCCGATGGATGGTCCTGATAAGTCCGGTCGGCGGTTCGCCTCACGGGCCCTATCGGGTTGACACCCTCACCGAGTTCGAGGCCAGCCATGAGGAGGCGCCGGGCGTTTTCCTCAACCTGGTGAACACCTTCGACCGCGACGTGCGCAAACCCCGGCGCAGGCAGGCGTTCAAGTGCTCCGAGCGGACATACGTCCTCCGTGTCGAGGGCTACATGAAGCAATTCGAGTACCGCTTCGAGCTTGCCGAACTTGTAGCCGACACCGCTGCCCCAGACCTTCCCGACACCATCCAGTAGCCCGATTCGCCTAGGGACTGTCCGGCAGATCTTTGTGACCATCTGATGATGTGGTCGTTGTTCTGGTCGTGGGGCGGGGTGATCCGACCAACGACGAGTGGATGCGGCTTGAGTCGCTTCTGCCGAAGTCTGGGGGGGTTGGGGCGGCCGTTGGTGCGATCACCGGCGGGTGATCAACGGGATCCTTTGCCGGGTCCGTACTTGAGCATGGTCGCGAAGGACTCAAATCAAGCACACCATCCCGAGCCCAAAGGCCAGCGGGCCAAGCGTCGAAGCCGCGGCGGTAAAGGGTGCCGACCCGCCAGCTTCGACAAGGAGATGTACAAGCGACGCAACACGGTCGAGCGCACGGTCAACCAGCTCGAATAAACACTTCAGGGCCGTCGCGACGCGCTACGACAAGCGGGCCTACGTCTTTCACGGGACGGTCACCGTCGCAGCGATCCGACTCTGGCTGCGGGCCCGATCCGTCGGGCAGCTTCTAGCATCTGCGTCTATGTCCAAATCCGAGCATGTCCTTGACTGGTTGCAGAGCTGGTACGCCTCACAGTGCGATGGCGACTGGGAACACGGATGGGGCGTGAAGATCGAGACGCTCGACAACCCGGGCTGGGCCGTGACGATTGATCTTGAGGAGACGGACTTGGCGACCCGCGAGTATTCCCCACAGCGGGTCATGCGAGGTGAGCACGACTGGGTGATGACTCGGACGGCCGAGGGGGCGTTTCACATCGCGTGTGGACCCGGCAACCTGACCGAGGCCCTCTCACTGTTCCAGGTCTGGGCAACAGCGAGAGTCCAGTAAGTGATGTGACCGGCGGGGCGTCACCCTGTCAGCACGGGTCGACCACCCCACCCCCTTCCCCCGGCAACCCCCCTCGGCGGCCGGACGCCGACGCACCCCAGCCCACCCACCCCCGCCCCGGCACCCCCACCGGCAGGCGGGCGCCGACGCACCCGAGCCCGCCCACCCCCCTCCGGACCGTCGGACGCCGACGTACCGGAAGGGGACGGGCCGGGGTGCCCCCGCAGAAATACGTCAACAGGAACGGCACCGAATCCCCAGGACCAGGTGAGACGGATTTCGAGGAGGTGCCCCGGACCGGCACCGACCCAGGCACAAGTGGCACCCGCAGACGGAGAAAGCACCCGCACGGGTGGGCGGGTGGGAAAGACAAGACAACGGCGGCAGCCGTCACGCCGGGACGGGGGTTGTCCCCACCATGGGGACGCCAGGGGACGCCATGGTTCGGGAGAGCGCGGCTCCGTAGCGTCGAGAGGGCCGGGAAACGAACTGAGCTGAGGGGAAAGAGATGGCGTCGCGGCGCGAACGCAAGCGGGCACAGAAGGCGGCGGACGCCGAAACGACAGGCACGCCGGCCACGGCGTACGCGGTGGAGCTGAGAGAAGTGCGGCGCACATACGGCCGCGGCGAAGCCGCGGTGCACGCGCTGCGCGGCATCGATCTGGGGCTGCCCCGCGGCAGCTTCACGGCGGTGATGGGCCCCTCCGGCTCGGGGAAGAGCACGTTCCTCCAGTGCGCGGCCGGACTGGACAAACCGAGCGCCGGGCAGGTGCTGCTGGGCGGGGTGGAGATCACCGCGCTGAGCGAGAAGCGGCTGACGGAGCTGCGGCGCAGCCGCATCGGGTTCGTGTTCCAGTCGTTCAATCTGCTGCCGTCGCTGACCGTGCAGCAGAACGTCCAGCTCCCGCAGCGCCTGGCGGGCGAGCGCCCCGACCGGCGCCGGGTGGCGGAGCTGCTGGCCCAGGTGGGCCTGGAAGGCCACGGAAGGCGCCGCCCCGGCCAGCTCTCCGGCGGGCAGCAGCAGCGCGTGGCCATCGCGCGGGCGCTGGTCACGGAGCCTGACGTGATCTTCGCGGACGAGCCGACGGGGGCGCTGGACACGGGGACGGCCCGCGAGGTGCTGGGGCTGCTGCGGCACGCGGTGAACGGGCTCGGCGCGACCGTGGTGATGGTGACGCACGACCCGGTGGCGGCGTCGTACGCGGACCGCGTGCTGTTCCTGGCGGACGGCTCGTTCGCTGACGAGCTGTGGCACCCCGAGCCGACGGCGGTCGCGGACCGGATGGTGGCGCTGACCCAGCGCGAGACCCGGCGCGAGACCCGGCGCGAGACCGGGCGCGGCGCGGGACGGGTGGGGGCGGCGGCATGAACGGCCTGGCCCGCGCCTCCGTGCGCTTCAGGCCCGCGTCCTTCGTGGGCACCTTCGTCGCGCTGCTGTTCGCGTCCGCCGTCATCACGGCGTGCGGCAGCATGCTCCAGACCGGGATCACGGCGCATGTGAAGCCGGTGCGGTACGCGGCCACGCCCGTCGTGGTGGCGGCCGACCCGTCGGCGCGGATCACCACGGGGCACGGCGACGACGCCGACAGCGACGCGGCGTCGCTGCCGGACCAGCCCCGCGTGGACACGGCGCTCGCCGACCGCATCGCCCGCGCGCCGGGCGTGTCGGCGGCCGTACCCGACACGGCCTTCCCGGTGCAGTCGAAGACGCTGCCGCCGCTGACCGGCCGCGACTGGTCGGCCCACGCGATCGACGCGAGCACGGTGGTGCGGGGGCGGGCACCTGGTACGGGCGAGGTCGCCCTGTCGGCGGCCACCGCCCGGGCGGCGCACGTCGGCGTCGGCGACACCCTCACGCTGACCGCCCCGACGGGCGCGACCACGTACAAGGTCTCGGGCCTGACCGACACGGAGACCAGCACCGGCGCCGGCGCGAAAGACGGCACCAAGGCAAGCGCTACAACAAGCGCCTCGGCCGGCGCCTCGGCCTACTTCGCCGACCCCGTCGCCGACCGCCTGTCGGGACACCCGGGCCGCACCGACGCCATCGCCGTGCTGCCCGCCAAGGGCGTCAGCACGGACGAGCTGGCCCGGCAGGTGAAGGCCGCGGTCAAGGGCGCCCCCGGCGACCCGGCGAAGGTGCGCACCGGCGACGGCCGCGGTCTCGCCGAGCACCCGGAGCTGGCCGAGGGCAAGGAGATGCTGACGGCGATCGGCGCCTCGTTCGGCGGGATCGCCACGGCGACGGCTGTGTTCGTGGTGATGGGCACCGTCGCGCTGGCGATCGGCCAGCGCGGCCGGGAGATCGCGCTGCTGCGCGCCGTCGGCGCGACCCCGCGGCAGATCCGCCGCACCGTGGCGACCGAGGCGATGCTGGTGGCGCCGATCGCGGGCGCCGCGGGCATCCTGCCCGGCGTGGCGCTGGCCCGCTGGTGGGTGAGGCAGCTCGTCCACCGGGACGCCGTCCCGGCCGGGGTGACGCTCAGCACCGGCTGGATCCCGATGGTGAGCGCGGTCGGCGCGGGCCTGCTCGCGGCGCTGGCCGCCGGATATCTGGCCGCCCGCCGCCCGTCGAAGGCCCGGCCGAGCCAGGCGCTCGGCGAGGCCGCGGTGGAGCGCCGCAGGCCCGGCGTCATCAGGACCGTGCTCGGCGCCGCGGCCGTCGCGGGCGGCTGCGTCCTGGCCGCCGTCGCCGCGCACACCACGGGCGAGGACGCCGCGAACGTCGCCCTCGGCATCGTCTTCTGCTTCATGGTCGGCGTGGCCTTCCTCGGGCCCGTCGTGGCCTGGGCCGCCGCCGCGCTGCTCGGCCTGCCGCTGCGCGCGGGCGGCGCCGCCTCGCAGCTCGCCGCCGCCAACAGCCGGGCCAACGCCCGCAGGCTGGCCTCCGCGATCACCCCGATCGTGCTGGTCACCGCCTTCTGCGGCACGCTCCTGTGCATGCAGGGCTCGCTCAAGCACGAGGCGGCCCACCAGATCAAGGACGGCGTCGTCGCCGACCAGGTGCTCGGCTCGTCCGGCGCGGGGGTGCCCGCCGACACCGCGCAGCGCGCCGCGAAGGTGCCCGGCGTGGACGGCGCGGTCGGCGTCCTGCGCACCGGCGCGCTCTACCGGGCTTCCGGCTCGCTCAACTCCGCGTCCCTGCTGGGCGTTTCCGGAGACCCGGGCAAGCTGCCCGACGTCCTCCAACTGGGCGTCAAGACCGGCTCGTTGAGCGCGCTGACCGGTGACGGCCGGACCGTCGCCGTGGATTCCCTGCTCGCCGGTACGGCGAAGGTGAAGGTCGGCGACCGGATCCCGCTGTGGCTCGGCGACGGCACCCGGGTGCGGCCCACGGTCGTGGCGACGTACGAACGCGGCCTGGGCATCGGCCAGTTGCTGATGCCGCGCACGGCGGTGGCCGACCACGCGCGGACGGCGTACGACACGCAGGTGCTGGTGCACGACGCGCCCGGCGCGGACCGTACGGCCGTCGCGCGGGACCTGTCGCGGCTGGGCGTCGCCGGGCTCACGGTCACCGACCGCGCCGGGTACCGCCAGCAGGCCGACAAGGAGCTGGAGTTGAACGCCTGGGCGAACAGCGTCATGGCCGCCGTCCTCGGCGGATTCGCCGCGGTCGCCGCCGCGAACACGCTGGTGATGACGGTGCTGGACCGGCGCCGCGAGGTCGCGCTGCTGCGGCTGGCGGGCACCACGCGCCGCCAGGTGCTCGGCATGGTCCGCCTGGAGGCGCTGCTGGTCGCCGCGGCCGGGCTGCTGATCGGCGGTGCCATCGCGTGGATCACCCTCGTCCCGATCGCCCGCGGTCTGACCGGCGCGAGCCCGTACATCCCGCCGGACACGGCTCTCGGCCTCGCGGGCGCCGCGACGGTCATCGGCCTGCTCTCCACCGCCCTTCCGGCCCGCGCGCTGCTGCGCGCCAACCCGGCGGCGGCGGGCGCGGCCCGCGAATAACCCACCGGACACGGTGAGTTGAACGCGCTCGGTGCACGCGGACAGGGCGGCCGTCAAGAAGACGGCCGCCCTGTTCACGTACGTACCGGGGGTGCGGGGCCGAGAGCCCCGCACCCCCCGAAGGACAACTCCGTTACGGCGTCGTCTTCGTGATGATCACGCTGCCCTTGCCCGCGACCGAGCCGCGCGCGTTGAGCAGTTGCACCTCACCGAAGAACTTGCGTCCCTCGGGCGCCGCGGCCGAGGCCAGGAGCGAGGCCGAGACCTTGGCGGAGGCGCCGTGCGGCAGGTTGACCGTGGTGGTGTCGTCCACCGTGACCGTACCGAGGGCGTCGGAGAAGTAGACGTCCTCGTAGTCGTAGGTGGTCGTCCCTGCCGGTACGGCGTAGGCGTCCACCTCGAAGGTGTACGTGCCCGCGGGCGGGTTGGCCAGGCTGACCCGCTCGTCGGAGCCGCCGCTGGCGGACTGCGCGACGAGCACCCCGTCCCGGTAGACGTACAGGTCGAGGTCGGCGGCCGTGTCGGACGTCCCGCCGATCGACACGTCGAGCCGGGAGGCGCCGGGGCCGAGCGTCAAGGTGGTGGTCTGCGTGTCACCGTCGGCGATCGTCGGCTTGGCGGTGAACGCCGAGCCGAGCGGGCCGCCCTTGAGCTTGCCCTGGATCGGGGCGAAGCCGTTGGTGACCGTCCAGTCGACCGGGGTCGGCGTGCCGACCTTGGCCTCGGGAACCGTCTTGACCGCCGGGTCGAAGGCCACGCCGAGCAGCGTCACCGACAGGTTGTACGGGTTGTCGAGCTGCGGCGAGGTGCGGCGCGCCTCGACCGCGATCTCCCACACGCCCGGCATCGGGTTGGCGTAGGAGCGCACGTCCGGGCGGCACTTGTTGTTGGGGTTGTCGTAGTTCGGGTAGCAGTCGATGGTCTGGGTCGAGTCGAGCGGCACACCGTACGGGTGCATCGTCAGGAACCGGGTCTGGCTGCCGGTCTTGAGCCCGTCCATGGCGACCTCCAGCGAGGTCGCGCCCGCCGGGACCGTCACGAAGTACGACCTCGTGGTGTCGCGCTCGATGCTGCCGGAGCGGGTCAGCGTGTACGACGGGCCCGCGACCGGGGTGGAGACGAGCACCGCGGCCGACATCTGCGAGTCGATGCCGCGGGTCAGCGGGTCGTCGATGTTCAGCAACGCGCTGTGCGCGCCCACCGACTTCGGCTTCGCGGTGACCTTCACGGTGACCGGCTTGTTCAGCGGCAGCAGCACCAGCGGGCTGGCCACCTTGAACGTGCCGTCGTTGTGCGCCCAGGTGAGCGTGTGCAGTTGGGCGTAGACCGGACCGCTGGTACGGGTCACGGTGACGTCGTACGTCCGCGACTGCCCGGCCTGGAGGCCGCCTTCACGGTCGTACACGCCGGTGCCGAAGCCCGGGGTGACGAGGTAGTCCTTCAGCACCGTGTTGACCGGCGCCTTGACCGTGTACGTGTTGGTCTTGCCGCCCTGCTTGAGCAGGTTCCAGGCCGGGCCGACGGCGATGAGACCGGCGCCCTGCTCGATGGTCTGCGTGCCGGGGATCGACTTGGCGGTGCTGGTCAGCGCGGTACGGAGCTGCGCGGGGCTGACCGTCAGGTGCTTGGCCTTGGCCGCGGACAGCAGCAGCGCGGAGGCTCCGGCGGCCTGCGGGGACGCCATCGAGGTGCCCTGGAGCATCGCGTAGCCGGGCGGCAGGGTGTAGCCCGCCTCCTTCACCGGCCCGCCCGGCTCCCAGGTCGGGATGGTGTTGATGGACGCGCCGGGCGCGGTGATGACCGGGGCGAGGCCGCCGTCCTCACGCGGGCCGCGCGAGGAGAAGGGCATCATCGAGTACGGAACGGTCATCTGCGAGCCGTAGTTGGCCGCCCAGGTCTCCTTGGAGATGGACGCGCCGACGCTGAGCACGTGGTCCGCGAGGCCGGGGTCGCCGATGGTGTTGACGCCGGGGCCGTCGTTGCCCGCGGAGATCACGAGCTGTATGCCGTAGGTGTCGATCAGCTCCTTGTAGAGCTGGTCGCGGGCGCTGGCACCGTCGTTGAGGGCGCCGAGACCGCCGATGGACATGTTGACCACGTCCACGTGCCGGTTGACGACCAGGTCGATCATGCCCTCGGTGAGCGCGATGCTGGTGCAGCCGCCGCTCCAGGTGCAGGCGCGCGAGGAGACGATCTTCGCGCCGGGCGCCGCGCCGTTCATCTTGCCGCCGAACAGGCTGTTGGCGGAGGTGATGCCCGCCACGTGCGTGCCGTGCTCGGACTCCACGAGGCCGAAGTTCACGAAGTCCGCGGTCTTGCCGACCCAGGTCCCGCCGTAGGGGTCCATGGGCACGTTCTTGCGGATCTCGACGGTGAACGGGATCGACTCGGAGATCGGCGTCGCCGGGTTGTCGGTGCCGAAGTGGCCGATCTGGAAACCGTCCTTGTACGGCTTCATCGCGGTGTCGTCCGTGAAGTCGCCGTTGTCGTTCAGGTCCACGCGGACCGTACCGGCGGCCGGGTCGTACAGCACGCCCCACTTGTCGGTGGTGTCGCCGTCGCGGTTCAGGTCGCCGTTCATGTCGCCGCCGATGGTGGCGGATTCGGCGAACGTGCTGAAGTAGTAGTTCCCCGCGGGCGCCTTCCAGGTGCGTCCCGAGGAGGTGAAGGCCGGGCCGGAGACCGCGGTCACCATCGGGCGCCAGGTGGCGTCGCCGTCGAGGATCGGGTCGGTCGCGGTGATCCAGTCGACGATCTTGCGCTCACCGGTGGTGGTCTTCTGGAGCGCCGGGTGGCCGATGTCCACACCCGAGTCCAGGATGCCGATGGTCACGCCGCGGCCGTCGTACTTCGGGTTGTCCTTGACGAAGTCGACCGCGCCGGTCTCGAACGCCGGCTGGTACGGGTTCTTGGCCGGGGTGTCCTTGCCGGGACCGGGGTACGTCGTGGCCGACGCCTTCCCGTTCTTGGCCGCCGCCGCGGTGGTGTCCGCCGCCGGGGTCGGGTCGTCGAGCTTGATCTCCTGCTTGAGGTCGATCGCGATGACCGAGGACAGCTTCTGCGCCGCCGCGATGGCCTGGTCCGCCTTGCCGGTCGGCACGGTGGCCCGCACATAGCCGATCTTGTCGTACCGCAGACCCACGCTGGCGCCCTGCGCGTCCAGCTTGTCGGCGACCTGGCCGGTGCTGCCGGGCTTGGTGGCGACCATGAAGGTGACGTTCTTGTCGCCGTCCGCCTTGGCCTTGGCCAGCAGCGAGGCGTCCGCGGACCCGAGTTTGTCCGCGGCTCCGCCCTTGTCGGCGGCGCCCTTGTCCGGCGAGCCGGGGCCGGGCGCGGGGGTGGAGGAGGGCGACGAGGGCGAGGCGGGCGCGTCCGCGATCGCGAGCGCGGGCCCGGCGGCCGACAGCGCGGCAACCAGACCCGCGGCCAGCGCGATACGGGCCGCGCGTCTCTTGCCGGGAATGTGAGCGAGTGGCATGGGCATCCCTGTTCGGACCGAGGTGGTCTGTTCGGAAAACGGAGCCGGTCGATCGCTCACATTGCTGGAATTGACTCCCCTTTGGGGAGTGTTGACCGTCCAATGGTCTGGGCATGACGTGTTTCCGCCAACCGCCATCAGGACGAATACGGTACGGGTCGGGGTAAATCGCCGGGACCCCGCTTCCTCGTGTGACGGGTGGTCACCTCGGGGTGACCACCACATACGCGGCGGGTGTCCGGTCGGCGGACGCCATCAGCGCGGTCCTGACGATCGCCGCCTGCTGCTCGGCGGAGTCCCTCAGTTTGGCCGGAGTGAGGTGGATGACGGTGATGCCCAGCGCCTCCAGCCGCTCCCGCTCACGGGCGTAGCGCGACCACACGGCGTCGTCCTCGGCGTTCTCGAAACCGTGCTCGAAGGCCCGGTCGAAGAGCTGGTCGAAGGCGCCGCCGGGACCGTACGTGCCGCCCGGTCCGTACGCGTCCCCGTCCCCGTACGCGTCCGTCGCGTATACGTCACCGTGGCCGTCCTCGCCCGCCGCCGTGCCCGGCCGTACGGTGCGCGCGTCGATCTCCACCGCCACCGCGTGCTCCGGCCAGTACGCGTCGACCCCGCCGAGCGGCGGGCCGCCCGGCAGTCGGAGGTCGACGTTCCACACCGGGTCGGGCAGCGCGTGGCAGCGCACCATCGCGATCAGCCGGTCCTCGGCGACCGACCGGCCCTCGGCGAGCAGCGCGTCCAGCGCCGCCGCCACCTGCGGCCGGTCCAGCAGCCGCGCGTGCTCCAGCTCCTCCAGTACGGCGCCCGCGTCGCAGTGCCCGCCGCGCACCGCCTCGGTCAGCAGCCGCCGCACCGTCTCGGCGTCGTCCAGCTCCGCGACCGCGTCGGCCAAGGCGCGCGGCATCGGCGCGCAGGGCAGTCCGGCGACCTCCTGCGGGCGGGGCAGTGCGTTGGTCCTGCGGATCGCCACGTCGCCCGCGTCGCGCAGCCTGCGCTGCCGCGGCACCAGGACGTCGATCCGCGGCAGCCCCGGCAGCGGCGGCACCGAAGAGAAGCGGTGCAGGGCGAGGGCGGCCAGCCCGGTCACCATCGCCTCCCGGCCGCCGCCGAGCGGGCCGTGCGCTCCCGGATCGCGGCCCGCGTACAGCAGCGCCGCCTCCAGGCGCTCCGCGCTGTTCGGGGGGCCGGAGTGCAGCAGGTACACCTGCGGCAGCACCTGCTGCCACGGCCCTCCCGGGCGGCACCGCTCCGCGATCACGCCCGGCGTCACGCCGCGCTCCCTGAGCTGACGGACCGTCAAGACGCTGTGGGCGGTGCGGAGGTGGTCGGCGGTGCGGTGTGAGTGGGGGTTCTCGATGCTCATGCCGTGGTCGTTCCCGCCGCCGGCCCCGTCACTAACCGCTGTTACACGCCCGTCGACAAACCCGGACAAGCCTGGGCTAAAGTCCACGTGTTCGGATGCCGAGCTTACCTTTTCACCTATTCGGGTGACCCCCTCCGGGGGCCTGCTCTTTGCCCGCCCGCCCACCCGTGCGGGTGTTTTTTCGTCTGCGGGTGCCGCTTGTGCCTGGTCGGTGCCGGGCCGGGGCACCTCCTCGAAATCCGTATCACCTGGCCTTCGCGAATCCGGCACCCGGCCGTCAACGTATTTCTGCGGGGGCACCCCGGCCCGTCCCCTCCCGGTACGTCGGCGTCCGCCTGCCGGTGGGGGTTGCCGGGGAAGGGGGTGGGTGGGCTGAGGTGCGGGGACAGCCGACGGTCCGCTGTGGTGCCGGGGCGGGGGTGGGTGGGCCAGGGTCCGTTGGCCTCCGCCTGGCCAGTGGGGGCGGCGATGGGTGGGTGGGCTCCACTACGTCGGCGTCCGCCCGTGCGCTGTAACTGGGGGAGGTGTCCCTCCGCTGTGGGCATCGGCGGAGACCGCATGTCTCCGCCCCGGCTGGATGTCAGGGGGGCGCAGGGCCCGCACCCCCCACTCACCGCCTTTCGCCCACCCCGCCGGGCGGTCGGGGGGCGCAGGGCCCGCACCCCCACTCACCGCCTTTCGCTCACCCCGCCGAGAGGTTGGCGGGGCGCAGGGCCTGGCCCCCACCCACCGCCTTTGCCACCACAGCGGACAGGCGGACGCCGACGTACCCGTACCCACCCACCCCCCTCCCGGCCACCCCCACCGGACCGTCGGACGCCGACGTACCCGGAGGGGACGGGCCGGGGTGCCCCCGCAGAAATGCGGTGACAAGAAGGGTGCCGAATGAGCAAGGCCAGGTAGCCGCATTTCGAGGAGGTGCCCCGGACCGGCACCGACCAGGCACAAGCGGCACCCGCAGACGAAGAAAACACCCGCACGGGTGGGCGGGCGGGCAAGGACACGCCCCCGTCAGCTCACCGCAGGGACTGGGCGCGGAGCGCCCGCGCGAGGTCGTCGCGCGACTCAACGACCAAGCGCCGCAAGGCGGGCGCCGCGTCGGCGCGGGCAGAGAGCCACGCGTCGGCCGCGGCCAGCGCCTCAGGACCCTGGTGGTGCGGGAACAGACCCCGCACCACCGCCATGCCGATCTCAATCGACCGCTCGCCCCACACGCGTTCGATCGAGGCGAAGTACGGCTCGACGTACGGCGCCGTCAACCCCCGCTGCCCCGGCTGCGCGAAGCCCGCGATGGTGGCCTCGACCAAGGCGTTGGAGAGCCGGTCGGAGTCCACGACATCGGCCCAGGCCGCCGCCTTGACCTGCGCGGAGGGCCGCGCGGCCAGGCAGCGCACCTCGTGCCGGTGACCGGAGGCGGTGTCGTCGCGGGAGCGCTCGGCCGCGACCGCCGCCGCGTCCGCGTCGCCCTCGGCGGTGAGGGTCTCGAGGAAGGTCCAGCGCAGTTCCTGGTCGACGTCGAGCCCGTCGATCTTCGCCGAGCCGTCCAACAGCCCGCGCAGCAACTGGAGATCGGCCGCCGACGAGGCCACGGAGGAGAAGAACCGCGCCCACGCCAACTGGTGGCCGCTGCCCGGCTCCGCCTGCCGCAGCTCCCGCAGCGCGCCCTCGGCGAGCGACCTGGCGGCCTCCTCGCGGTGGTCGGGCGCCACGTAGTGCGACAGCGCGGAGCGCGCCTGCTGGTGCAGCGACTGGAGCACCCCGATGTCGCTCTCGGAGCCCGCGAAGAGCAGCACGAGACCGAGGTAGTCACGGGCGGGCATCAGCCCGTCACGGGTCAGATTCCACACCGCCGACCACGCCAGCGCTCGCGCCAACGGATCGGTGAGGTCGCCGAGATGGGCGCGGAGCGTGTCCAGTGACACCTCGTCGAAGCGGATCTTGCAGTACGTCAGGTCGTCGTCGTTGACCAGCACCAGCTCGGGCCGGTCCTGGCCGGCCAGGCCGTCCACCACGGTCACCGGGCCCGACACGTCGGTCTCGACCCGCGCGTACCGTTCGAGCGCGCCGCCCGGCACCCGCCGGTACAGGCCCACCGCGACGCGGTGCGGGCGCAGTTCGGGGTGCGACTCGGCGGCGGTCTGGAGCACCGACAGTTCGGTGATCTTCCCGTCCGCGCCGTAGACCACCTGCGGGGTCAGGGAGTTGACGCCCGCCGTCTCCAGCCACGCGCGCGACCACTGCGCCATGTCGCGGCCCGAGGTCTCGGCCAGCACCGCCAGCAGGTCGGCGAGCGTGGTGTTGCCGTACGCGTGCCGCTTGAAGTACCGGCGCGCCGCCTCCAGGAAGGCGTCCCGGCCCACGTACGCCACGAGTTGCTTGAGCACCGAGGCGCCCTTGGAGTACGTGATGCCGTCGAAGTTCAGCTTCGCGTCCTGGAGGTCGCGGATGTCGGCGACCACCGGGTGCGTGGAGGGGAGTTGGTCGGCGCGGTACGCCCACGCCTTGCGCCGGTTGGCGAAGGTGATCCACCCGGCGTCGTACTGCGTGGCCTCCACCATCGCGAAGGCGCCCATGAAGTCCGCGAAGGACTCCTTCAGCCACAGGTCGTCCCACCAGCGCATGGTGACCAGGTCGCCGAACCACATGTGCGCCATCTCGTGCAGGATCACATTGGCCCGGCCCTCGTACGACGCGCGGGTGACCTTGCCGCGGAAGACGAACTCCTCCCGGAAGGTGACACATCCGGGGTTCTCCATCGCGCCGATGTTGTACTCGGGCACGAACGCCTGGTCGTACTTCCCGAAGGGGTACGGGTAGTCGAAGTTGTCGTGGAAGAAGTCCAGGCCCTGCTTGGTGACCGTGAAGATCTCGTCCGCGTCGAAGTGCCGGGCCAGCGACCTGCGGCACAGCGCGCTCAACGGCACGTCGAGCACCGCCCGGTCCTCGAAGGTCCGCGAGTAGTGGTCGTGCTCCACGTGGTACGGGCCCGCGACGACCGCCGTGATGTACGTCGAGATCGGCTGCGTCGGCAGGAAGCGCGACACCGCGCCGCCGCCGTCGCCCTCGTACGGCACCGGCTCGCCGTCCCGCTCGCTGTTGCTCAGCACCGTCCAGCCCTCGGGCGCGGTCACCTGGAAGGTGAACGGCGCCTTCAGGTCGGGCTGTTCGAAGTTGGCGAAGACGCGGCGCGCGTCGGCGGGCTCGTACTGCGTGTACAGATAGACCTCGCCGTCCTCCGGGTCCTCGAAGCGGTGCAGCCCCTCGCCGGTCCTGCTGTACGCGCAACGCGCGTCGACCACGAGGGTGTTGCGCTCCGCGAGGTCGTCCAGCGCGATCCGGGTGCCGTCGAAGACGGCCGCCGGGTCCAGCTCCCGGCCGTTGAGCCGGACGGAGGTGACGGCCGGGGCGAGCAGGTCCGCGAAGGACGAGGCGCCGGGTCGCGAGCACCGGAAGTCGATCACGGTCGTCGACCGGAAGGTGCGGTCCCCGCCCGCGTCGGCCGGGTCCACCGCCGACCGTACGTCGAGGGCCACGTCGTAGCGCTCGACGGACAGGATCGAGGCCCGCTCGCGGGCCTCCTCGCGGCTGAGGTTCTCGCCGGGCACGGGCGACTCCTTTGTCTGTTCTCACAGGCCCAGCGGGTCTGTGGGCTCATGGGCGGCCCCGGGGGTCTCCCGGGTGGTCACAGCGTCCCGCATCCTCCCACGGGGGGCGTACGGGGGAGGGGTACGGGGAATGCCGTCGCGTCGGTCGCGCGTTGTGCGTGACAGAGGACTCATGTCCCCGTGAGCCCACATGCCCGCCCGTGCCGCCCGGCACGCCCCGGCACGATCCGTTCGAGGAGTACGCAGTGACCGCGACCGCCCCCGAGACCGACAACCGGCCAGGCAACGACAAGACCCCGGCCGACTTCTGGTTCGACCCGCTGTGCCCCTGGGCGTGGATGACCTCCCGCTGGATGCTGGAGGTCGAGAAGGTCCGCCCGGTCGAGGTGCGCTGGCACGCCATGAGCCTGGCGGTGCTCAACGAGGACAAGCTCGACACGCTGCCCGAGGAGTACGCCACCTTCCTGCGCGACGCGTGGGGCCCGATCCGGGTCGTCGTCGCCGCCCAGCAGAAGTACGGCGAGGAGTACGTGGGCCGGCTCTACACCGCCCTCGGCACCCGCTTCCACAACCAGGGCCTGCCCAAGACCCGCGAGACCCTCGTCGCCGCGCTCGAAGAGGTCGGCCTGCCCGCCGACCTCGCCGACTACGCGGACTCCGACGAGTACGACACCGAGCTGCGCGCCTCCCACAAGGAAGGCATCGACAAGGTCGGTCAGGAGGTCGGCACCCCCGTCATCGCCGTCCCCGGCGACGACGGCGAGCAGATCGCCTTCTTCGGCCCGGTCGTCACCCCCACCCCGCGCGGCGAGGAGGCCGCCAAGCTCTGGGACGGCACCTTGCTGGTCGCCTCGATCCCCGGCTTCTACGAGATCAAGCGCACCCGCACCAAGGGCCCGAGCTTCGAGTGAGCGCGGGGGACCGGGTTCGGGACGGGGTGCCGCGCCGATGGCACATCTAGGGCTGGTGGCGCTCGTCGTGCGTGACTACGACGAGGCCATCGACTTCTACACCCGCGCGCTCGGCTTCGAGCTGCGCGAGGACACGCCCCGCGCGGACGGCGGCCGGTGGGTGGTGGTCGCGCCCCGCGGCTCGTCCGAGACGGCGCTGCTGCTCGCCCGCGCGGGCAACCTCGCCCAGGCGGACCGCGTGGGCGACCAGACCGGCGGCCGGGTCGGCCTCTTCCTCACCACCGACGACTTCGACGGCGACTACAAACGGATGGTCGCCGCCGGGGTCGTCTTCGAGGAGGAGCCGCGCTACGAGCCGTACGGCGCGGTCGTGGTCTTCGAGGACCTCTACGGCAACCGGTGGGATCTGATCGAACCCCACAAGTGACGTTGACCGGCACGGCAGTCGGGGCGGGCCCGCGAGGTCCCGCCCCGACGCATGTCACGGACGTGAGATGCCTCACGCGACCTGCCGAAACTCCCCGACTCCCCGGACCGCGCCGATAACTTGACGGTGCACGGAAGTCTCCAACCGGTCGCTCGCGGCTTTGTTCCCTTCTCACGATGATCACGCTCGGCCGCTGCGTTAGCGTCACGGTGTCCCCGACCGTCCTCACCCCGCGGAGTACCGATGACCACCGCCGAATCCGTCGCCGTTTCCCGAGCCCCCGGAGCGGTCCTGGCCGACCTGCTGCCCGCCTCGCGCGTCCGCGACACCGCCCTGGTCGTCGGCGGCGCGGTGCTCACGGGCCTGGCCGCGCAACTCTCGGTCCCGGTGCACGGCTCGCCCGTCCCGGTCACCGGCCAGACCTTCGCCGCGCTGCTGGTCGGCACCGCCCTCGGCGCCCGCCGCGGCTTCGCCTCCCTCGCCCTGTACGCCGCCGCCGGTATCGCCGGGCTCCCCTGGTTCTCCGAGGGCGCCTCCGGCTGGTCCATGCCCAGCTTCGGCTACATCCTCGGCATGCTCCTGGCCTCCGGCGTGGTCGGCGCCCTCGCCCGCCGCGGCGGCGACCGCACCATCGCGCGCACCGCGGGCGTCATGGTCCTCGGCTCCGCGGTGATCTACGCGATCGGCGTCCCCTACCTCGCCTGGTCCGCCCATCTGTCCGCGTCGCAGGCCGTCTCCCTCGGCCTGACCCCGTATCTCCTGGGCGATGCGCTCAAGGCCGTCCTGGCGATGGGCCTGCTCCCCGCGGCCTGGCGGCTCACCCGGTAGGGCACTCCCGCTCCGGCCCGCCGGACATGCAAAACTCATCGCATGCGCGTTTACCTCGGGTCCGATCATGCCGGTTTTGAACTCAAGAACCACCTCGTGGAGTGGCTGACCGTCCACGGCCACGAGCCCGTGGACTGCGGGCCGCACATCTACGACGCGGTGGACGACTACCCGCCGTTCTGCCTGCGGGCGGCCGAGGGCGCGGCGGGGGAGCCGGGCAGCCTCGGCATCGTGATCGGGGGGTCGGGCAACGGCGAGCAGATCGCCGCGAACAAGGTCAAGGGCGTCCGCGCGGCGCTGGCGTGGAGCGAGCAGACCGCGTCGCTGGCGCGGGAGCACAACGACGCGAACGTGCTGAGCATCGGCGGCCGGATGCACACCGAGGCGGAGGCCACGAAATTCGTGGAGATCTTCCTCACCACCCCGTACTCGCACGAGGAGCGCCACCAGCGCCGTATCGACATGCTGAGCGCGTACGAGGCCACCGGCGAGCTGCCGCCGGTCCCGGACCACCACCCCCGCCAGGGCTGACGCGGGCGATGCCGGAAGGCCACACGATCCACCGCCTGGCCGCCGACCACCGCGAGCGGTTCGGCGGCGGGGCGGTCCGGGCGAGCAGCCCGCAGGGCAAGTTCTCCGACAGCGCCGCGCTCGTCGACCGGCAGGTGCTGGAGAGCGCCGAGGCCCACGGCAAGCACCTGTTCCTGGGCTTCGGCGCGACCGGCTGGGTGCACATCCACCTCGGCCTGATCGGCAAGGTCACCTTCGGCGACGGCAAGGCGCCGCCGCCGACCGACACCGTACGGCTGCGGCTGGCGAACCGCGCGCACTGGGCGGATCTGCGCGGCCCGGCCGCCTGCGAGCTGATCACCGAGCCGGAGAAGCGGGCGATACACGACCGCCTCGGCCCCGACCCGCTGCGGCCGGGCGACGACCCCGAGCGGGTGTGGCAGCGGCTGTCCCGCTCCCGGATCAGCGTCGCCGCGCTGCTGATGGACCAGAAGGTCATCGCGGGCGTCGGCAACGTCTACCGCGCCGAAGTGCTCTTCCGGCACGGCGTCGACCCGTTCCTGCCGGGGCGTGAACTGCCGCGTCAGCGGTGGGACGCGATGTGGTCCGATCTGGTGACGCTGATGCGCGAGGGCGTACGGACCAACCGGATCGACACCGTGCGCCCCGAGCACACCCCCGAGGCGATGGGCCGCCCGCCGCGCCAGGACGACCACGGCGGCGAGGTGTACGTCTACCGGCGCACCGGACAGCCCTGCCTGGTGTGCGGCACCGGGATCAGCACCCGGCCGCTCGCGGCCCGCAATCTCTTCTGGTGCCCGGTCTGCCAGCCCGCGCATCCGCCGGTGAGCTGACCGATCTCAGAAGCCGTGCGGCAGCCACGGCTCGACGTCCCCGCGGAACGCCCTGGACGCCTCCGCCAGCGCCCCCGGCCGCAGTTCACGTACCAGCCCCGCCTCCGCCTGCCCGCGCAGCGTCGGCCCGCCCAGGTAGGCCGCGCCCAACTCCTTGACGGACAGCGCCAGGTCGGCCGCGTCCGCGGTCCGCTCGCACGTCGCGCCCTTCGCGTCGCCCGACAGCCGCCAACGCCCGGCGTTCCAGGGGCAGAAGGCGTCCTCCACCTCCAGCACCACATCCACCGGGGCGGTGTACGTCCGCGCCTCCAGCGCCTCGCCGAGATTCACCAGGCGCACGTGCAGGCTGTCGCGGAAGGCCAGTTCACCGCGGCGTACGTCGGACAGGAGATGCAGCAGCGGGTCGTCGACCGGCCGGTTGTAGAACGCCACCCGCGAGGTGAGGTCGATGGAGGACAGATAGCGCCACAGCGCCGCGTAGACCACCGGGTCCAGCGCCTCGACGTCGCTCAGCTTCACGATGTTGTCGGGACCGAAGGAACTCCACGACAGCTTCACCGAGTAGCGCGCGTAACCGCGTACCTCACCGTCCACCTCGGCCACCACGCACAGCCGCTCGCCCGCCCCGTCCCGGCTCGCCGGGGCGTCGAGGAGCGGCACCCGCTCCCAGCCGGGCCGCCTGGCCAGCATGCCGGGCCGGGTCGGCACCACCCGCGCGTAGACGGCCTCGCACGCCTCGCCCGCCGCCTCCAGCGGCACCAGCCGCAGCCGTACGTCGTCCACGCCCGGCAGGGCCCTGACGGCGGTCCTGGTCGTGTCGACGTTGCCGCGGAGCTGCAACGTGCCCGTGCCGTAGCCGAACCGGCCGTAGATCGCCGGTTCCGACGCGGTCAGCACGGCGAGCGGTTCGGGTCCCTCGCGCACGTCGTCGAGCTGCCTGCGCATCATCGAGGTCAGCACACCGCGGCGGCGGTGCGTCGGCTGCACGCTCACCATGGTCACGCCCGCGGCGGGCAGCGACGCCCCGCCGGGCACCGTCACACGGAACGAGAAGGCGCCCGCGGTGCCGACGATCTCCCCGCCGTCCCACACCGCCAACGACCTTTCCAGCTCGGTCAGTTCACGCCACAGCCCCCGTTCCTCCGGGGGCTCGGCCGGCCCGCCGAAAGCCCGCTCCAGGCGGCCGTAGAACTCTTCCCAGTCGTCCCGTTCCAGCACCCGCAGTTCCGTCGTCATAGGCCCTGCCTACCAGCCGCGCCGTCCGCGGGCGAACGTATTTCCGCCGTCTACGTGACAGGTCGGGGGGTATCCGCCCTGCACGGCGGGGCGAACGGTCGATAGGGTCGCCAAGACATGGCAAAGGGCGTCGCGGGCGAGGGGCTCGGGCTGCGGTGGAGCAGATGGCTGCACCGGGCCCGGCTCGGTGTGCGCAGGGCCGGGGTCGACTACTTCCGCGGCGGCGCCTCCGACTGGGTCGGCCTCACCGTACTGATCCTCACCGTCCCCGCGCTGGCGTACACCACCGTGAGCCTGCCCGTCTGGTGCCCGCCCAGCTCCCTGGTCCTGCCGATCCTCACCGGCGGCCTGCTGCTGCGCCCCTCCAGCCTGCTGCTCCTCTACGCGGCCTCCGCCGTCGCGCTGGTCGCGGAATCCGCGGCGCTCGGCCCGTACCGCGAGGGCCCGGCCCGCGTCACGCCCGGCACCGTCCTGGTGGTCACCGCGGTGGCGCTCACCGGCCTGGTCATCGCCCAGTTCAGGGCGCGGGTCGGCGTGCCCTGGCGGGGCGGCCACACCATGCTCTTCGACCTCAGGGAGCGGATCAGGGTCCAGAGCAGACTGCCGCGGCTGCCCGCGGGCTGGCACGCCGAGATGGCGCTGCGCCCGGCGGGCGGCCAGTCCTTCTCCGGCGACTTCGTGGTGGCCACCCGCGGTTCGGTCGGCGGCCGGACGCTGGAGGCCGTGCTCACCGACGTCTCCGGCAAGGGCATGGACGCCGCCTCCCGCTCGCTGCTGCTGTCCGGCGCCTTCGGCGGCCTGCTCGGCTCGCTGCCGCCGCACTCCTTCCTCACCGCCGCCAACGGCTATCTGCTCCGGCAGAATTGGGACGAGGGCTTCGCCACTTCCGTGCACCTGGTGCTCGACCTGGAGAGCGGCGACTACGAACTGCTGTCCGCCGGGCACCTCCCAGGGGTGCAACTGCACGCGGGCAGCGGCCGGTGGGAGGAGAAGGCCGCGGAGGGCCCGCTGCTCGGGGTCTACGACGGGGCCGAATTCCACGGCGTGAAGGGGACGTTGCGCTCGGGGGACGTCCTCATGCTGTTCACGGACGGCCTGGTGGAGACGCCGGACAAGGACATCTCCGAGGGCATCGACCGGCTGATCGGCGAGGCGGACCGCTTCGTGGCGACCGGATTCCGGGGCTCCGCCTGGCGGTTGATCGAAGCGGTCGCCAAGGATGTCAACGACGACCGGGCGCTACTCGTGGTGTGCAGGGACTAGCCGACGGGAATGGGACTATGGGCCTTCGGGTCCAACTGTCGTTCCCCGATGGCACCATGGGACCGGGCGGGGCGGGGGCGCGGCTCCATGCTCCCGGACCGGCGAGGCGTACCGTGAAGAGGAAGTGAACCGCTGTGGCCATCTCCCTGTCCGTAGTGCTGTTGCTGGCGATCATCCTGGTGGTCATGATCCGGGGGAAGAGCATCAAGGTGGGTCCGGCGATAGTGGCGGCCCTCTTCGGTTTCTTCCTCGCCTCCACCAACATGGCGCCGTCGGTCAACCGATTCCTGACCTCACTTGCCGACACCATCAACCAGATAAAGCTCTGACGCGGGCAGCGCCTGCGGGGCCGCCTCCAGAATCCGCCGCAACGCGGCGGTGGCGGTGCCCGTGCCGGACCGTCCGTCCTGCTCCGAGGGCAGGCGGGGGAGGTCCGAGGACGGCGACGTGAGCGAGAGCAGCGTCGCCAGCACCGCGATACGTGTCTGGCCGGGACGCAGAGTGCCCGCCAGCAGCCCGCCCGCCGCCACCAGGTCGACCGCCCCGCCGCCGGTGTAGAGCGGCGCCACCGCGCCCGCCGCGACCCGCGTGCTGACCGCGACCAGGACGCCGTCCGCCGTCGCCTTCCGTACCGCCTCCGCGACCTGCGGATTCGCGTTCCCCGCGCCCGTGCCGACCACGACGACGCCGCGCGCGCCCGCGCCCAGCGCCGCCTCGAAGAGCACGGTGTCGCCGTCGCTGTGGTGCATCAGGACGTCCACCCGCGGCGGTACGGCGCCGGGCGCGGGCAGCGGCAGCGGCTCGGGGCGCGGACGGCGGCGGCCCCACGTCACCCGGCCGAACTCGACGCGGCCCAGCGGCAGTCCGTCCGGCGCGCCGAAGGCGTGCGCGTCCACGGTGTGCTGCTTGACGGTGCCGCGGGCGGCCCAGACCTGGCCCGCGAAGACGATCACCGCGCCGATGTCGCGGCCGGTGGCCGCGGTCAGCAGCGCGTCGTACAGATTGCCCGCCGCGTCGCCGTCCTCCGCGTCCAGCGGCTTCTGCGCGCCGGTGAAGACCACCGGGCGGCGGTCGCCGTGGAAGAGGTCGAGGAAGAAGGCGGACTCCTCCAGGGTGTCGGTGCCGTGGGTGACCACCACGCCGTCCACCGCCGGATCGGCCAGCACCTCGTGCACGGCGTGCAGCAGCCGCAGCTGGTGGTCGGTGGTCAGGCGCGAGCTGTTGACGGTGAACAGGTCCACCACCCGGACCTCGACGCCCTCGGGCACCGCGCCGGCGGCGAGCACTTCCTGCCCTGCCGCCTCCGCCGCGTACCCGTCGCCCTGCCATCGGCTGGCTATGGTGCCCCCGGTGCTGATGACCACGACGTGTCGCACGATGCCTTCGCCTCCGTCTGATTGTGCGCGTCCGGTGCGTTCGCGCGGGGCTCTCCGGACGCCGCCGGATGTCCCCACTCCTCGGGGTGACACTTACCCACTCTGCACCCGGTGCAATGATATGCGCGTAGACCTGACATTTGATTGCTCGTACCGACCGGTATTCGGCCACCGAGTGGTAGGTATTGCCACCATGGACGCCATCGACAGACGAATCTTGCGCGAGCTCCAGGCCGACGGCCGGCTGAGCAACCAGGAACTGGCCCAGCGGGTCGGCCTCACGCCCTCCCCGTGCCTGCGCCGGGTGCGGCAGCTGGAGGACGACGGAGTGATCGAGACCTACCGCGCGGTCGTCGCCCCGGCCGCCGTCGGCCGCGGCTTCGAGGTCTTCGCCTCCGTCGAGGTCCGCCGCGACCGCGCCTCCGTCGCCGCCTTCGAGGCCGAGGTCCAGTCCACCCCCGACGTCGTCGAGGCCTACCGCCTCTACGGCGCCCCCGGCTGCCTCCTGCGCATCGCCGTCGCCGACTCCGACGCCTACGAGCGCTTCTGGACCGACCAGCTCATCGACCTGCCGGGCGTCAGCGACGTCAACTCCCAGATGATCATGAAGCGCATCAAGTCCCCCCAGGGCATCCCGGTCGACTAGAAGGCCGCGACCCGGGTCGACCCGGGCCGATCCGGGCCGACCCGGCGCCGGTCGCGGCGCCGGTCGCGGCGCCGGGGAAACAGAAAGCCCCCGGACGCCGGTCGAGTGATACCGACCGGGCCGGAGGCCGTGGAGCGGGCGACGGGAATCGAACCCGCGTAGCTAGTTTGGAAGACTAGGGCTCTACCATTGAGCTACGCCCGCGGGAGTGTGATGCGCCAGTGATTGTGGCACATCGGATAGTAGCCGGTCGAACCGGTGAACCGGCGGGGGAATACCGGCTGCCCACGCGTACGGGGGCATGTACTCTACGTGTCGCACCAGCGGGGTGTGGCGCAGCTTGGTAGCGCGTCCGCTTTGGGAGCGGAAGGCCGTCGGTTCGAATCCGGCCACCCCGACCAGCGGTTCCGCGATCCCGAGGGGATTCTGGGGGCCGGGGCACGAAGGCCCGGACCGTGCGCATTGTGGTACCGGTAGGATGGGCCGCTGGCGACCGAGCGCGCGGCATGCCGTGTACTGCTTGCCGGACGAGATCACCGGACGATCCGGCGAGATCACCGGATGATCCGGCCGCCCCCATCAACGTAAAGCCCCCAAGGAGACCCAACCGTGAAGAGCGCCGTCGAGACTCTGAACCCGACTCGGGTTCGACTCACTGTCGAGGTGCCCTTCGAGGAGCTCAAGCCCAGCCTCGACGCGGCGTACAAGAAGATCAACCAGCAGGTCACGGTGCCGGGCTTCCGCAAGGGCAAGATCCCTGCGCGCGTCATCGACCAGCGGTTCGGCCGTGGCGCGGTCCTCGAAGAGGCCATCAACGACGCGCTGCCGAAGTTCTACACGGAGGCGGTCAACGAGGGTGAGCTGAACGTACTCGGCCAGCCCGACGTCGACATCACCGAGTTCAACGACGGTGACGAGCTGAAGTTCACCGCCGAGGTGGACATCCGCCCCGCGATCGAGATCCCGGACTACTCCGGCATCGAGGTCGTCGTGGACGCCGTCGAGGTCACCGACGAGGACGTCGACACCTCGCTGGAGCAGCTCCGTGACCGCTTCGCCTCGACCACCACGGTCGAGCGCGCGGCGGCCGAGGGCGACGTCGTGATCGTCGACCTCGAAGCCTCCGTCGACGGCGAGGTGCTGGAGGACGGCGTCGCCAAGGGCGTCAGCTACACCATCGGCTCCGGCCAGCTCCTCGACGGCATCGACGAGGCCGTCATCGGCCTGGAGGCCGGTGGCTCCGCCACCTTCACCTCCGAGCTGAAGGGCGGCTCCGCCGCCGGCAGCGCCGCCGAGGTCAAGGTCGACGTCTCCGACGTACAGGCCCGCGAACTGCCCGCCTTGGACGACGACTTCGCCCAGCTCGCGAGCGAGTTCGACACCCTTGAGGAGCTGCGCGCGGACAGCCGCAAGCGCCTGGAGCGGATGAAGCAGTACGACCAGGCGACCGCCGCCCAGGAGAAGGTCCTCGACGCGCTCATCGAGCTGTCCGAGGTGCCGATCCCGGAGAAGCTGCTCAAGGACGAGATCGAGACCAGGACCCACAACCTGGAGCACCACCAGTTCCCGCAGATGGGTCTGGACTGGGACACGTACCTGGAGCGCGAGGGCAAGACGCGCGAGGAGTACGACGCGGAGCTCGAGGCCCAGGCCGTCAAGGGCATCAAGACCCAGTTCCTGCTGGACGAGCTGGTCAACAAGGAGAAGCTCTCCGTCAACCAGGAGGAGCTGACCGAGCACCTCATGCGCCGTGCGGCGACCTCCGGGATGTCTCCCGACCAGTTCGCCCAGGCCGTCGTCGAAGGCGGCCAGGTGCCGATGCTCGTCGGCGAGGTCGCCCGCGGCAAGGCGCTCGCGGTCGTCGTGGAGTCCGTCAAGGTCACGGACACCAACGGTGAGGTCGTGGACCTCGAGGACGAAGAGGACGAGGACGGCGAGACGGTTGAGGCCGTCGAGGCCGCCGACGAGAAGCCGGAGCCTGTCGAGCAGGCCTGAGCCCCGTCAGGGGCGCGGGGAACCGCGCGATCAGCCACGACGACGGCTGCACGTCACCACCGGCCCCGGAGGGGGCAGTCACGGTTGTTCTCGGACCACCGGCCGGTGGGGACGTGTCGCGCGGTTCCCCGCGCCCCTCGAAGCACCCGCCTCCGCGAGGTGAACGCGCAGGCATGTCCGGGCCGGGCCACCAACCCCCTGTGCCGGCGCGGCGTCTTGGTCTCCGCTGGCAGCGAACAGTTCCGCGTAGGGGATTGCTGGGCCCCACCTGCGCGTTAGGGTCCGTAAGTAGGAGGGCGGGGGCTCGGCACCAGAAGGGGTCGGCCCCGGCCCGGACGAAGACCCTGTGACGGCTTCACGGCCGTCCGACAACGAGCAGGTGGATACGTGACGACTCCGATGCCTTCCGCCGCCGGCGAGCCGACTCTCGGTGGCCTCGGCGACCAGGTCTACAACCGACTGCTCGGCGAGCGAATCATCTTCCTCGGCCAGGCGGTCGACGATGACATCGCCAACAAGATCACCGCCCAGCTCCTTCTCCTGGCAGCCGAGCCGGACAAGGACATCTTCCTCTACATCAACAGCCCCGGCGGCTCCGTGACCGCCGGTATGGCGATCTACGACACGATGCAGTTCATCAAGAACGACGTCGTGACGATCGCCATGGGCATGGCCGCCTCGATGGGCCAGTTCCTGCTGACCGCGGGCACCCCCGGCAAGCGCTTCGCCCTGCCGAACACCCGCATCCTGATGCACCAGCCCTCCGCGGGTCTCGGCGGCTCCGCCACCGACATCAAGATCCAGGCCGAGCAGTTGCTGCACACCAAGCGCCGCATGGCCGAGCTGATCGCCCAGCACTCCGGGCAGAGCTTCGACCAGATCACCAAGGACTCCGACCGCGACCGCTGGTTCTCCGCCGAGGAGGCCAAGGAGTACGGCCTGCTGGACGGCGTCATGCTGTCCGCCACGGAGGTCCCGGGCGGTGGCGGCACCGGCGCCTGATCCGTTCAGGAACCCCAGCCGACAGCACCCAGCTTCCGCATCATCACCAGGACGGTGGACGTGAACAGCATGAACTTCCCCGGCAGCGGCCTGTACGAGCGCACCGAGGCCGAGCGGCCCGGTGTGTTCGGTGCCGAGGCCCGCTACATCATTCCGCGCTTCGTCGAGCGCACCTCGCAGGGCGTGCGCGAGTACGACCCGTACGCGAAGCTCTTCGAGGAGCGCGTGATCTTCCTCGGCGTGCAGATCGACGACGCGTCGGCCAACGACGTCATGGCGCAGCTCCTGTGCCTGGAGTCCATGGACCCCGACCGGGACATCTCGGTCTACATCAACAGCCCCGGCGGCTCCTTCACCGCGCTGACGGCGATCTACGACACGATGCAGTTCGTGAAGCCGGACATCCAGACGGTCTGCATGGGCCAGGCGGCGTCCGCCGCCGCGGTCCTGCTGGCCGCCGGCAGCCCCGGCAAGCGGATGGCGCTGCCGAACGCGCGGGTGCTGATCCACCAGCCGTACAGCGAGACCGGCCGCGGGCAGGTCTCCGACCTGGAGATCGCCGCCAACGAGATCATCCGGATGCGGCAGCAGCTCGAAGAGATGCTGGCCAAGCACTCCACGACGCCGATCGAGCAGATCCGCGACGACATCGAGCGGGACAAGATCCTTACCGCCGAGGAGTCGCTGGCCTACGGGCTGGTCGACCAGATCGTCTCGACCCGCAAGACCTCTGTGACGGTCTGAACACAGTCGGACAACGGACCGGTCGCGCGGGTGGCCCTCCTTGGACTCCACTGAGTGAGTACGTCCAAGGGGGGCCCACACGGGGGTCGCGGCAAGGTACCGTCGATGAGAGAAGCACCAGGCTCCGTTGATCTCGGCGGATCCCAGGCGAAGGGGAAACACCTCGTGGCACGCATCGGTGACGGCGGCGACCTGCTGAAGTGCTCATTCTGCGGAAAGAGCCAGAAGCAGGTGAAGAAGCTCATCGCAGGCCCTGGTGTGTACATCTGCGACGAGTGCATCGATCTCTGCAACGAGATCATCGAGGAGGAGCTGGCCGAGTCCTCCGAGGTGCGCTGGGAGGACCTGCCCAAGCCGCGGGAGATCTACGAGTTCCTCGAGGGCTACGTGGTCGGGCAGACGCCCGCGAAGAAGGCCCTGTCGGTCGCGGTGTACAACCACTACAAGCGGGTCCAGGCGGGTGAGAACGCCGGCCGCGGGCACGACGACGCGATCGAGCTGGCGAAGTCCAACATCCTGCTGCTCGGCCCGACGGGCTCCGGCAAGACGCTGCTGGCCCAGACGCTGGCCCGCATGCTCAACGTGCCGTTCGCCATCGCGGACGCGACCGCCCTCACCGAGGCCGGTTACGTGGGCGAGGACGTCGAGAACATCCTGCTGAAGCTGATCCAGGCGGCGGACTACGACGTCAAGAAGGCCGAGACCGGGATCATCTACATCGACGAGATCGACAAGGTCGCCCGCAAGAGCGAGAATCCGTCGATCACCCGCGATGTGTCCGGCGAGGGCGTGCAGCAGGCGCTGCTGAAGATCCTGGAGGGCACGACGGCCTCGGTGCCGCCGCAGGGCGGGCGCAAGCACCCGCACCAGGAGTTCATCCAGATCGACACCACGAACGTGCTGTTCATCGTGGGCGGTGCCTTCTCCGGTCTGGAGAAGATCATCGAGTCCCGCGCGGGCGCCAAGGGCATCGGCTTCGGTGCGACCATCCGCTCCAAGCGCGAGCTGGACATGGCCGACCAGTTCTCCGAGATCATGCCCGAGGACCTGGTCAAGTTCGGCATGATCCCCGAGTTCATCGGACGGCTGCCCGTCATCACCAGCGTGCACAACCTCGACCGCGAGGCGCTCCTCCAGATTCTGGTCGAGCCGCGCAACGCGCTGGTGAAGCAGTATCAAAAACTCTTCGAACTCGACGGTGTGGAGCTGGAGTTCGAGCACGGCGCGCTGGAGTCCATCGCGGACCAGGCGATCCTGCGGCAGACCGGCGCCCGCGGTCTGCGGGCCATCATGGAGGAAGTCCTCCAGTCGGTGATGTACGAGGTGCCGTCCCGCAAGGACGTGGCCCGGGTCGTCATCACGGCCGATGTCGTGCACTCCAACGTCAACCCGACGCTGGTGCCGCGTGAGCCGCGCATCGTCGGCAAGGGCGAGCAGAAGAGCGCGTAGCGCCACAGATACGAGCACACGCGAAGGGGGCGCCCGGTGGATCCGGGCGCCCCCTTCCGTCTGCGCGGAACGGCTCCGCGGAACGGCTGACCGCGGAACGCTCACGCCGAACGCGTCGGCGTACGGCGTCAGTTGAGCGGGACGCGCACGTCCTTGCGGACCTTCGCGGTGAGCGCCGCCGCCTCGTCGATCGGCATGCCGCTGCCGACGCCGGTGGTGGCCGTCGCCAGGTCGACCGGCAGGGTGTAGCCGACGGTGCTGTAGTCGGCCCACAGGCAGATCGGTGTGGTGAACGACTTGCTGCCCTCGGTGTACTTGGTGTTCTGGCACGACATGACGGCGTCGTCCATGCCCGCGGGCTGCACCTTCTGCGGGCTGCCGACCAGTTCGGTCTTGCCGCCGCCGGATTCCTTGTCGTCGGCGGCCTGCTTCTTGAGGTCGGCGAACATGCCGTCGACCACCTTCTGCGGGTCCGCGACCTTGCCGTAGACACCGCTGAACTCCAGCAGCTTGCCGGTGAGTTGGGACCCGCTGGTGTAGCCCGAGCTGACCTGCTGGGGGTCGGTGACGCCGAGCGTCTTGAGCAGCGTGACGTCCTTGGCGTCGAAGCCGTCGCCGGTGTCCGCGTCCTTCGACTTCTTGTACGTCTCCGCGACGGTCTCGGGCGTGATGAGCTTGTACTGTTTGCCGTCGTTCTTGACGGTGCTCTTGCCGCCGCCCTTGCCGCCGTTGGCGCTGTTGGCGCTGTTGTCGCCGTCACTGCCCTTGGTGAGGAAGAAGACCCCGGCGCCGATCGCGACCAGCGCCACCACGGCGCCGATGATGATCCCGGTGCGCTTCCCGCCGCCACCGCCCTGCGGCGGCACGGGCGGCTGGCCGCCGTAGCCGTACCCCGGCTGCTGCTGCGGCTGCCCGTACGGCGCCTGCTGCGGCGGGCCCTGCTGGGGGTAGCCGTAACCGGGCTGCCCCTGGGGCTGGCCGTACGGCTGCTGCGGCGGCTGGCCGTAACCACCTTGCTGCGGCTGCCCGTATCCGCCCTGCTGCGGCTGCTGCGGCTGCGGCTGCCCGTATCCGCCCTGCTGGGGCTGGTGCCCGTACGGGTTCGGCGGCGGCTGGTTGTCACTCATGTCAGGTGGTCCCCTCGTTTACGACCGTCGGACCATCCTCGCCGATCCTTTATCGGGTTCTTACAGCGGGGGCGATACGGATTCGTAACGGGATGGTCCGCCACCGTAGAATCGTGCCGTGACCGACAACTCTCAGCAGAGCCCCGACCGCGGGCCGCACAGCACCCCCGAACTGCCGACGACCTACACGCCGGCCGAGGTAGAGGGGGCGCTGTACGAGCGCTGGGTAGAACGCGGCTACTTCGAGGCGGACGCGAAGAGCGACAAGCCCGCGTACACCATCGTCATCCCGCCGCCGAACGTCACGGGCACGCTCCACCTGGGTCACGCCTTCCAGCACACGCTGATGGACGCCCTCACCCGCCGCAAGCGGATGCAGGGTTACGAGTCGCTGTGGCTGCCCGGCATGGACCACGCGGGCATCGCCACCCAGAACAAGGTCGAGCAGCAGCTCGCCGACGAGGGCAAGTCCCGGCACGACATCGGCCGCGAGGCGTTCGTCGACCGCGTCTGGCAGTGGAAAGAGGAGTACGGCGGCCGGATCCTCGGCCAGATGCGCCGCCTCGGCGACGGCGTGGACTGGTCCCGCGAGCGCTTCACCATGGACGAGGGCCTGTCCAAGGCCGTCCAGACCATCTTCAAGAAGCTGTACGACGACGAGCTGATCTACCGCGCCGAGCGGATCATCAACTGGTGTCCGCGCTGTATGACGGCGATCTCGGACATCGAGGTCGACTACCAGGACGACGACGGCGAGTTGGTCTCGCTGAAGTACGGCGAGGGCGACGAGACGGTCGTCGTGGCGACCACCCGCGTCGAGACGATGCTCGGCGACACCGCCGTCGCCGTCCACCCGGACGACGAGCGGTACCGGCACCTGGTCGGCAAGCGGATCAAGCTGCCGCTCACCGACCGGACGATCCCGGTCGTCGCCGACACGCACGTCGACCCGGAGTTCGGCACCGGCGCCGTCAAGGTGACGCCCGCGCACGACCCGAACGACTTCGCGATCGGCCAGCGGCACGGCCTGGAGTCGCTGACCGTCATGGACGAGCGCGCGGTCATCACCGCGCCCGGCCCCTTCCAGGGCCTGGACCGCTTCGAGGCGCGGTCCGCGATCGTCGAGGCGCTGCGCGAACAGGGCCGGATCGTCGCGGAGAAGCGTCCTTACGTCCACTCCGTCGGCCACTGCTCGCGCTGCAAGACCACCATCGAGCCGCGGCTGTCCCTCCAGTGGTGGGTCAGGGTCGAGCCGCTGGCGAAGGCGTCCGGCGACGCGGTCCGCGACGGCCGGGTCAGGATCCACCCGCCGGAGCTGAACAAGCGGTACTTCGACTGGGTCGACAACATGCACGACTGGTGCATCTCGCGCCAGTTGTGGTGGGGCCACCGCATCCCCGTCTGGTACGGGCCGAACGGCCAGCAGATCTGCGTCGGACCGGACGACGAGGTGCCGTCCGGCGAGGGCTGGACGCAGGACTCCGACGTCCTGGACACCTGGTTCTCGTCCGCCCTGTGGCCGTTCTCCACGCTGGGCTGGCCCGAACAGACGCCGGATCTGGAGAAGTTCTATCCGACCGACGTCCTGCTCACCGGCCACGACATCATCTTCTTCTGGGTCGCCCGGATGATGATGTTCGGCCTGTACGCGATGGACGGCACCCCGCCGTTCCACACCATCGCGCTGACCGGCCTGGTCCGCGACGAGTTCGGCAAGAAGATGTCCAAGTCCAACCCCAACTCGGTGGACCCGCTGGACTGGATGGACAAGTACGGCTCGGACGCCGTCCGCTTCACCCTGGCCCGCGGCGCCAACCCCGGCGCCGACGTGCCGATCGGCGAGGACTGGGTCCAGGCGTCCCGCAACTTCGCCAACAAGATCTGGAACGCCACGCGCTTCGCGCTGATGAACGGCGCCACCGTCCAGGGCCCGCTGCCCGCGCCCGAGGAGCTGTCGGCCACCGACCGGTGGATCCTGTCCCGGCTGAACACGGTCGTCGCCGAGGTCAACGGCCTGTACGACGACTACCAGTTCGCGAAGCTCAGCGACAGCCTCTACCACTTCGCGTGGGACGAGGTCTTCGACTGGTACGTGGAGCTGTCCAAGACCGTCTTCTTCGCGGGCGGCGACGGCGCCCGGGTCTCCGGGCGGGTCCTGGGCGAGGTCCTGGACGTGATGCTGCGGCTGCTGCACCCGATCGTCCCCTTCGTCACCGAGACGCTGTGGACGACGCTGACCGGCGGCGAGTCGCTGGTCGTCGCGGACTGGCCGAGCGACAGCGGCTTCCGGGACGCGGCGGCCGAGGCGGAGATCGCCGAGGTCCAGCGGGTGGTCACCGAGGTCCGCCGCTTCCGCTCCGACCAGGGGCTCCAGCCCGGCCAGAAGGTCCCGGCGCTGCTGACCCTGGACGGGACGCTGCTCGCGCCGCACGAGGACGCCATCCGCCAGGTGCTCCGGCTCCAGCCCGCGGGCGAGGACTTCCACGCCACCGCGACGCTGCCGGTCGCGGGCGCCACGGTCGCGCTCGACCTGTCCGGCACGATCGACGTTCCGGCCGAGCGCAAGCGGCTCACCAAGGATCTCGGCCTGGCCGAGAAGGAGAAGGCCGACGCCGAGAAGAAGCTGGGCAACGAGGCGTTCCTCGGCAAGGCGCCCGAGCCGGTGGTGGCCAAGATCCGTACGCGGCTGGCGACCGCCGAGGCCGACATCGCCCGGATCACCGCGCAGATCGCGGCCCTCCCTTCGGCCTGACCGCACCGAGGGCCGCCCGCCCCGAAGGGCCACCGTGTGCCACGGGCCCGGACCGCGCACCCGCGGTCCGGGCCCGTGGCCGTTTCCGCTCGCGGGCTCCGTAGACTGGGCGCTGTGAGCGAGCACCCGCACAACGGCGACGGCCCCGAAGACGACGCGTACGAAATCCAGGACACCGCCTACGACGTGGACGACGACGTCGAGGACGCGGACGGGGCGGCCGGCGGTACCCTCCGCGAGGCCGACCTGGCCGTCATCGAGGCGGGCAGCCGGACGCTGCGGGCCGGTGTCAGCCCGGTCGCGGCCGAGGACGACGTACCGGCGCGGCCCGCGGACCCCGCCGTCGACCGGGAGCTGCGCACGGTCGAGGAGGAGCTGCTCGGCCGCTGGCCCGAGACGAAGCTGGAGCCCTCGCTCGACCGGATCACGGCGCTGATGGACGTCCTCGGCGACCCGCAGCGCGCCTACCCGGCGATCCACATCACCGGCACCAACGGCAAGACCAGCACCGCCCGGATGATCGAGCGGCTGCTGCTCTCCTTCGACCTGCGCACCGGCCGCTACACCAGCCCGCACGTGCAGTCCGTCACCGAGCGGATCAGCCTGGACGGCGCGCCGATCTCCGCCGAGCGGTTCATCGAGACCTACCGTGACATCCAGCCCTTCGTCGGCATGGTGGACGACGCGCAGCCGCACCGGCTGTCGTTCTTCGAGGTGCTCACCGGGATGGCGTACGCGGCCTTCGCGGACGCGCCGGTCGACGTCGCGGTGGTCGAGGTCGGCATGGGCGGCGGCTGGGACGCCACCAACGTGGTGGACGGCCAGGTCGCCGTGGTCACCCCGATCGCGCTCGACCACACCGACCGGCTGGGCTCCACGCCCGGCGAGATCGCGGTGGAGAAGAGCGGCATCATCAAGAAGAACGCCACCGCCGTCCTGGCCCAGCAGCCCGCCGACGCGGCGCAGACGCTGCTCAAGCGGGCCGTGGAGGCGGACGCGACGGTCGCCCGCGAGGGCATGGAGTTCGGCGTCGTGCACCGCGAGGTCGCCGTCGGCGGGCAACTGCTGACGCTGCGCGGCCTGGGCGGCGAGTACGAACAGGTCTTCCTGCCGCTGCACGGCGAGCACCAGGCGCACAACGCGGCGGTCGCGCTGGCCGCCGTCGAGGCGTTCTTCGGGATCGGCAGCACCCAGTCGCGCACCCTCGACATGGACACCGTGCGGGCCGCGTTCGCCTCGGTCACCTCGCCCGGCCGCCTGGAGGTGGTGCGCCGCAGCCCCACCGTGGTGCTGGACGCGGCGCACAATCCGGCGGGCGCGGCCGCCGCGGCGGCGGCGGTCGGTGAGGCGTTCGGCTTCACGCACCTGGTCGGTGTGGTCGGGCCGAGCGGCGACAAGGACGTACGCGGGCTGCTGGAGGCGTTCGAGCCGGTCTTCTCCGAGGTGGTCGTCACCCGTAACTCGACGCACCGCGCGATGGACGTGGACGAATTGGCGGCGCTGGCCGTCGAGGTGTTCGGGGACGACCGGGTGCAGGTCGAGCCGAGGCTGGACGACGCGCTGGAGGCGGCGATCACGCTCGCCGAGGACGAGGGCGAGTTCTCCGGGGCCGGAGTGCTGGTCACCGGTTCCGTCATCACCGTGGGAGAGGCCCGGCTGCTGCTGGGCCGCAAGTGAAGGGGGCGGGACGATGCGGACGCTGTGTGCGAGCACGCTGATCGGCGAGTTCTTCGTCATCGGCTTCGCCGGTCTGGTCGCGATGAAACATCCCGACCTGTCGATGGGCACCGTCTGGACGGTGTGCGGGATCGCCATGGCGCTGTGCGTGCTGCTGTGCGGGATGCTCACCCGGCCGGGCGCGCTGACCGTCGGCTGGGTGCTCCAGGCCGCGCTGGTGGTCAGCGGGTACTGGGTCGGCACGATGTTCTTCCTCGGCGTGATCTTCGCCGGTCTGTGGTGGGCGGCGATCCACTACGGGCGCAAGGTGGACGTCCTGAAGGCCCGGCACGCGGCGCAGGCCGAGGCGCGGGCACAAGACCGTGCGCGGGCCCAGGAAGCGTGACCCCAGCCGCACCGTCCGTCCCGTCCGTCCCGGCCCGGTGTCCGCCGGGCACCGCCCGCCCTTGTAGGCTCGTCATACTTCGCACCCCGCCGGCCGGAGCCCATACGGCCGCGCCCCCCGCGGCCGCACCCCGCCGGCCGCACGCCGCACCCGTACAGAGAACCCGTACACCGAACCCGTAGACCGCACACAGCAGGAGCCGTCCCGTGTCGCAGCGCACCCTTGTCCTTCTCAAGCCGGACACCGTCCGCCGCGGCCTGATCGGCGAGGTCGTCGGCCGCATCGAACGCAAGGCGGGCTGGACCGTCGCCGCGCTCGAACTGCGCACCCTGGACCGCGGCACGCTGGAGCAGCACTACGCCGAGCACGTCGGCCGCCCGTTCTACGAGCCGCTGATGGACTTCATGGCGTCGGGCCCCGCGGTCGCGATGGTCGTCGAGGGCGAGCGGGTCATCGAGGGCGTCCGCGCGCTGGCCGGTCCGACCGACCCGATCGCCGCCGCGCCGGGCTCCATTCGGGGGGACTTCGGGACGATTGTCCGGGAGAATCTGATCCACGCCTCGGACTCCGAGGAGTCCGCCGAGCGCGAGATCAAGATCTTCTTCCCCGGTCTGGCCTAATCCCGGGACCTGGCTGTTCGGGTACGGAGTACCGTTGCTGACGCCCCGTCGGACCAGGCGCCCGGGGGAATCCCGCCGCCCCGGGCATATGCCGTCGGCGATCGGGAACCAAACACCCCGACACGGCGTCACCATTACAGAGGTCCGCTGTGTGTTCTGATGACAATGACGTCGGAACCCCGACCCCGTGCCCCGCCGGGCGCGACTACGATGGAATCTCCGCTCAAGCTCGGGAAGGCCAGACGTATCCACATGGCGAACAACATGTCGTTCATCGGCCGTGACATGGCAGTCGACCTCGGGACGGCCAACACGCTGGTGTACGTCAGGGGCCGCGGGATCGTCCTGAACGAGCCGTCGGTCGTGGCCGTCAACACCAACACCGGCGGCATCCTCGCGGTCGGTTCCGAGGCCAAGAAGATGATCGGCCGCACCCCCGGCAACATCGTCGCGGTGCGCCCCCTGAAGGACGGCGTCATCGCCGACTTCGAGATCACCGAGCGCATGCTGCGCTACTTCATCCTCAAGATCCACAAGCGGCGGTACCTGGCCCGCCCGCGGGTGGTCGTCTGCGTGCCCTCCGGCATCACCGGAGTCGAGCGACGCGCCGTCATCGAGGCGACCACGCAGGCCGGCGCCCGTACCGTGCACATCATCGAGGAGCCGATGGCGGCGGCGATCGGCGCCGGGCTCCCGGTGCACGAGGCCACCGGCAACATGGTGGTGGACATCGGCGGCGGCACCACCGAGGTCGCGGTGATCAGCCTCGGCGGCATCGTCACCGCCCAGTCCATCCGCGTCGCGGGTGACGAGCTGGACAACGCGATCATCCAGCACATCAAGAAGGAGTACAGCCTCCTGCTCGGTGAGCGGACCGCGGAGCAGATCAAGCTCACCATCGGCTCCGCCTTCGCCTCCAAGGACGACGACGAGCACACCGAGATCCGCGGCCGTGACCTGGTCAGCGGCCTGCCCAAGACCGTGGTGATCTCCGCGGCCGAGGTGCGCAAGGCCATCGAGGAGCCGGTCAACGCGATCGTCGACGCGGTGAAGACCACCCTGGACAAGTGCCCGCCCGAGCTGTCCGGCGACATCATGGACCGCGGGATCGTGCTGGCCGGCGGCGGCGCGCTGCTGCGCGGCCTGGACGAGCGGCTGCGGCACGAGACGGGAATGCCCATTCACATCGCCGAGTCGCCGCTGGACTGCGTGGCGCTGGGCGCGGGCAAGTGCGTCGAGGAATTCGAGGCACTCCAGCAGGTGCTCGACTCCTCGCCACGCAGATGAGGCACGGGCAGCACACGGGCTCACCGGTCGCCCGCAGCGACGGCGGGAACCCGCCCCACAAGCTCTGACCGGCCGCGGTGCACAGCGGCGGCAGGTCCGATGAGGAAGGCACGGACTGGCGCCCGTGAGGGACACACGAGAGAGCCGGCTTCTGCTGGTGCTGCTGGTGGTGATCGCGTTCGCGCTGATCACCGTGGACATCAGGGGCGGTGAGGACTCACCGCTCGACCGGCCACGGCAGGCGGCGCAGTCCGTCTTCGGCCCCGTCGAGAACTCCGTGTCAGGCGTTGTCGACCCGGTGGGCAACGCCATAGACGCGGTCCGCGACTCCGGCGGACGCAACAGCACCATCAGCCGCCTGCAACGCGAGAACGAGGCGCTCAAGCAGCAGCTCGGCAGCAAGGACGTCACCCGTAACCGGGCGGCGGAGCTGGACAAGCTGCTGAAGACCGCGGGCGCCGGTCAGTACGCCATCAAGGGCGCGCAGGTCATCGCGATAGGAGCCGCGCAGGGATTCTCCTGGACGGTCACCATCGACGCGGGCAGCAAGGACGGCGTCACCCGCGACATGACGGTCATCGACGGTGACGGCCTGGTCGGCCGGGTCACCACCGTCGGCCCCTCCACCTCCACGGTGCTGCTCGCCAACGACCCGGACTTCACCGTGGGCACCCGCATGGAGGGCTCCATGGAGCTGGGCTTCGCCACCGGCCAGGGCAACCAGCCGATGCGCGTGCAGCTCCTCAACGGCAAGGCCACGGTGCACAACGGCGACCGGCTGGTCACCTTCGGCTCCGAGGCGGGCAAGCCGTTCGTGCCGGGCGTGCCGGTCGGCAAGGTCGTCGGCGTCGACCCCTCGGGCGGCAACCTCACCAAGACCGTCCAGGTGCAGCCGTTCGTCGGCTTCACCCGGCTGGACATCGTCGGTGTCGTCGTCCAGGGCCCGCGTGCCGACCCGCGCGACAGCGTGCTGCCGCCGAAGCCGACCCCGTCGCCCAAGCCGAAGCCCACATCCACGCCCAAGCCCGGCTCGACCCCGACCGGCGGCGCCACCCCCGGCACCACGGCCGGCACCACGGAAAATACGACAAGCAACGGCAAGAGGGGCTGAGACACCGTGCGCCTCAACCGGATCGTGCTCTCCACCGTCCTCGTGGTGATCGCCATGGTCGCCCAGGTCAGCGTGCTGGCCCGGCTGCACCTGCCCGGCGCGGTCCCCGACCTGCTGCTGCTGACCGTGCTCGGCCTGGCCATCGCCTACGGCCACGTCGGCGGCTGCCTGGTCGGCTTCGGCGCGGGACTGCTCGCCGACCTCGCGCCACCGGCCGACCACGCGGTCGGCCGCTACGCGCTCGTGCTGTGCGTCATCGGCTACCTGGCGGGACTCGCCAAGCCCGAGAGCGGCCAACTGCGCACGGCCGCCGGACCCATGCTCGTCGTGATCGGCGCGGCCGTCGGCACCACGCTGCTGTACGCGGGCGTCGGCAGCCTCGTCGGCGACACCGCGGGCGCCCATGTGGGCCTGCCCAAGCTGGTGTTCACCGCGACCGTCTACGACCTGCTGCTCGCGCCCTTCGTGGTGCCGCTCGTGATGGCCCTGGCCAGACGCTTCGACCACGATCCGCTCACCGAGGACCCGACCGGCGGCTTCGGCGGCAGCGCGCTGCGCACCCGGCCCACCCGTACCAGGACCGGTTCCGGGATCAGCCCGCAGCGCGGCCTGTTCGGCCGGGCCAAGACGATGGCCTCGATGCCCAGGGGGGCCAGAAGGTGAGCAACATCCCGGAGACCGGGCGCACCTCCCGGGTCACGATCCGCCTGGTGATCCTCCAGATCCTCGTGGTGTCCCTGCTGCTCACCCTCGGCGGACGCCTGTGGTATCTCCAGATCCGCAACGGCCAGGAGTACGACCAGAAGGCCGCGAACAACCACATCCAGCAGGTCGTCACCCCGGCCGTCCGCGGCTCGATCCTCGACGACCGCGGTGTGCCGCTCGCCGACAACCAGACGCGCCTGGTGGTCTCCGCCTCCCGTACCGACCTGCTCAAGCAGCGCGACGACGGCCTGGCCGTACTGACCCGGCTCGCCGGTGTCCTCGGGCTGACCCCCAAGGAAGTCACCGACAAGGTGCGGCTGTGCGACGCGAAGACGCCCAAGCCGTGCTGGAACGGGTCGCCGTACCAGCCGATCCCGATCACCGACGAGGCCACCACCCAGCAGGCGCTCCAGATCATGGAGCGGCGCGAGGACTTCCCCGGCGTCACCGCCGAGCCCACCGCCGTACGCCGCTACCCCAGTCCTTCCAAGGCGAACACCGCGCAGGTCCTCGGCTATCTGTCGCCGGTCACCGACGCGGAGCTGACCGCCTCGGAGAAGACCGAGGCGCCGCTCCAGCGCTCCGACCAGATCGGCCGCTCCGGCCTGGAGAGCGTCTACGACGCGCAGTTGCGCGGCAAGGCGGGCGTGACCCGCTACGAGGTCGACAACCTCGGCCGGGTGATCGGCAAGGCGGGCGACACCCCGGCGCAGCCCGGCGCGAACCTGGTGACCAGCATCGACTCCAAGGTCCAGGCGCTCACCGAGAAGGAACTCGCGCAGGCCATGGCCGACGCGCGCAAGACGTACGACAGCATCACCCACCAGAACTACAAGGCCGACTCCGGCGCGGCCGTCGTCCTGGACAACAACACCGGCCAGGTCATCGCCATGGCCAGCGCCCCCACCTACGACCCCAACGAGTGGGTCGGCGGGATCTCCGCCAAGGACTACAAGGCGCTCAACGAGACCGAGTCCAACTACCCGCTGCTCAACCGCGCCACGCAGGGCCAGTCGGCGCCCGGCTCCACCTTCAAGGTGGTGTCCACCTCGGCGGCCGTCAACGCCGGTTACGACATCAACGGCGGCTACCCCTGCACCTCGTCGATGACCATCGGCAACCAGGTCTTCAAGAACTTCGAGAACGAGAGCTTCGGCGACATCTCGCTCGGCCGCGCCCTGGAGGTCTCCTGCGACACCGTGTTCTACGGCATCGCGTACGACCAGTGGCAGAAGGACGGCGGCACCGACCCCAAGCACCCCAAGGACTGGTTCTACAAGACCGCCCACCAGTTCGGCCTCGGCGCCAAGACCGGCATCGACCTGCCGGGCGAGGTCACCGGCCGCGTCCCCGACCGTCAGTGGAAGCAGAGCTACTACGACGCGATGAAGGACTACTGGTGCAAGCTCAAGAAGACCAGTAAGAAGAACGACCTGGCCACCGCCATCGCGCGGGAGAACTGCACCGACGGTTACGTGCTGCGCGCCGGTGACTCCGTCAACTACGCGATCGGCCAGGGCGACACGCTCGTCACGCCGATCCAGATGGCCCGGATCTACGCGGCGCTCGCCAACGGCGGCACGCTGTACCAGCCGACCATAGGGAAGGCCGTGGTCAGCGCGGACGGCAAGACCGTCACGCCGATCAAGCCGAAGGTGGCGGGCAAGCTGCCCGACTCCAAGTCGACGCTGAAGTACATCAACAAGGCCACCGCGGGCGTCGTCACGGACGGTACCGCCAACTGGAAGTTCGCCGGCTGGCCGCAGGACAAGATCACGCTGCACGCCAAGACCGGTACCGCCGAGGTCTCCGGCAAGCAGACGACCTCGTGGCTGACCACGTACACCAAGGACTACACGATCGTGATGACGATCTCGCAGGCCGGTACCGGCTCCGGCGCCTCGGGCACCGCGGTCCGCCGGATCTACGAGGCGATGTACGGCATCGAGAAGGACGGCCCGAAGATCGACGCGAGCAAGGGCATCATGCCCAAGCCGGTCGCCGCGCTGCCGAAGATCTCCGGTGACGGCGTCGTCGTGCCCGCCTCCGACACCACCTTGACGCCGTCGCAGCACGGCACGCCGGGCGACCCGGGCCCGGTGCTCGCGGCCCTCACCCCGACCCGCACCGAGAAGCTGCTGCAGGGCAGGAAATCCTGGTCATGAGTGCCACCAACAGCTACTCGATCCGCCGCTTCACCCCCGAGCGGTCCACGCTGGGCAAGCTCTTCGCCCGCGACTCGATAGCGCGCCGGATGGACTGGGTGCTGCTCTTCGCGTCCCTCGCGCTGACCGCCATCGGCACGATGCTGGTGTACTCCGCGACCCGCAACCGCACCAATCTCACCCACGGCGACCAGTACTACTTCCTGATGCGGCACCTGATGAACGCCGGGATCGGCGCGGGTCTCGCGATCGGTGTCGTCGTCATAGGGCACCGCAGGATGCGCGGCATCGTGCCGTTCTACTACGTGCTGGCGATCCTCGGCATCCTCGCGGTGCTCAGCCCGCTCGGCTCGACCGTCAACGGCGCGCACTCGTGGATCGTGATCGGCGGCGGCTTCTCGCTCCAGCCGTCGGAATTCGTGAAGGTCGCGATCATCCTCGGCATGGCGATGGTGCTGTCCGCGCGGGTGGACGCGGGCGACCGCGAGCATCCGGACCACCGGACCGTGCTCCAGTCGCTGGGCCTGGCCGCGCTGCCGATCCTGATCATCATGATGATGCCGGACCTCGGCTCGGTGATGGTGATGGCGGCGATCGTGCTCGGGGTGCTGCTCTCCTCCGGCGCGTCCAACCGCTGGGTGTTCGGCCTGATCGCCGCCGGGATCGGCGGCGCCCTCGCCGTCTGGCAGCTCGGCATCCTGGACAAGTACCAGATCGACCGCTTCGCGGCCTTCGCCAACCCCGCCCTGGACCCGGCGGGCGTCGGCTACAACACCAGCCAGGCGCGGATCGCCATCGGCTCCGGCGGCCTGCTCGGCAAGGGCCTGTTCCACGGCAGCCAGACCACCGGGCAGTTCGTGCCCGAGCAGCAGACGGACTTCGTCTTCTCGGTCGCGGGCGAGGAACTGGGCTTCCTCGGCGCCGCCCTGATCATCGCGCTGATCGGCCTCATCCTGTGGCGGGCCTGCGCCATCGCCCGCAATGCCACCGACCTGTACGGCACGATCGTCGCCGCCGGAATCGTCGCCTGGTTCGCCTTCCAGTCCTTCGAGAACATCGGCATGACGCTGGGCATCATGCCGGTCGCGGGTATCCCCTTGCCCTTTGTGTCGTACGGCGGATCATCGATGTTCGCCAACTGTGTGGCCATAGGTCTGTTGCAGTCCGTACGGATGCAGCGGCCGATGTCGGCGTGACGCGCGGGCCCGGCCGGTCGGGAGGGGTCCGCGGATCCCGTCCCGGCCGGCCGCGCCATTGCTCGCGGGCGGGGTGCCCGGTTACCGTCGAGCATGGGTCAGCGAGTGCGCGAGACCGAACGCAAGTACGAGGCCGGTGACGGCCCCGGCCGCCCCCTGACGCCTCCCGACCTCGAAGGACTGCCGTCCGTCGCCGGAATCCGGCGCCTGGACCCCGTCCTCCTCGACGCCGTCTACTACGACACCGCCGGCCTCGCGCTGGCCGCCCACCGCACCACGCTCCGCCGCCGTACCGGGGGCGAGGACGCGGGCTGGCACCTGAAACTGCCCACCGGCGAGCCCGACACCCGCACCGAGGTCCGTGTCCCGCTGGGCGCCGCCGACGACGCCCCGCCCGAGGAGTTGCGCACCGAGGTCGCCGCGCTGCTCAGGGGCCGCCCGCTGAACCCGGTGGTCCGGCTGCGCACCACCCGGCACCGGACCCTGCTGCTGGACGCGGAGGGCGGCGCGCTCGCCGAGATCGCCCACGACGAGGTCGCGGCGTACGTGTACGCGGCAGCCGCGTACGAGACCGGTGCGTACGAGACGGGTGCCGACGAGACCGGTGCGTACGAGACCGGCGCCGACGCCGACGCGGGGGCGGACGGCCCGAGCTGGACCGAGACCGAGGTCGAGCTGATGCGCGGCCCGCCCGCCCTGCTGGACGCCGTCGAGGAGCGGCTGACGGCGGCGGGACAGCGCCGCTCGGCCTCCCGCTCCAAACTGGCCCGCGCGCTCGGCGACCGGCTCGCCGAACCGCCCGCGCCGCCCGGCACCCCCGCCACCGCGGGCGAGGTCGCCACCGGGTACCTGCGCGAACAGCTCACCGCGATCCTCGCGCTCGACCCGCTGGTGCGGCGCGACCAGGAGGACGCCGTGCACCGGATGCGGGTCGCCACCCGCAGGGCCCGCAGCGCCCTCAAGAGCTTCCGCAGGGAGCTGGACCGCGGTGCCACCGACCCGCTCGGCGCGGAGCTGAAGTGGCTGGCCGCCGTCCTCGGCACCGAACGCGACCGCGAGGTCCTCGCGGACCGCGTGGACGGGCTGCTCGCCGAGGCCGACCCCGCGCTGGTCACCGCGGCCGTACGCGACCGGCTGCGGGGCCTGGCCGCCGACAGCCACGCGCGCTCCCACGCGGCCCTGGTCCGGGTGCTGAACGGGACCCGCTACTTCGCGCTGCTCGACCGCCTGGAGGCGCTGCTCGTGCTGCCGCCGTTCCTGGTGTCGGCCGCCGCGCCCGCCCACGAGGCCGCCACCGCCGCCGTGGGCCGCGACCACCTGCGGCTGCGGCGGCAGATCCAGGCCGCGCTGGCGCTGCCGCCAGGCGACGACCGCGACATCGCGCTGCACGAGGCCCGCAAATCCGCCAAGCGCGCCCGCTACTGCGGCGAGGCCGCGCAGCCGGTGCTCGGCAAGCGGGCCGCCGCCCACACCGGCCGGATGAAGTCCGTCCAGCAGCTCCTCGGCGAGCACCAGGACAGCGTGATGTGCCGGGCGGCGCTCGGCCGTACCGCGCGGGAGGCACGGGCGGCGGGGGAGCCCACCGAGGCGTACACGGCGCTGATCGCGGCCGAGCGGGCCAGAGCGGCGGCCGTGGAGGCGGAACTGCCGGATGTCTGGCGGTCGGCGGACCGCGACATCTGAGCCGGGGCCCGGGCGCGGTGGGGCCGTGACGGATGAGCGGGACCGGGCCGCCGCGAGACACGGGTACCCTTGAGGGTCACCCAGCCCCCACGCCGCCGGCCGGGGGAGTCCCAGCCGTCTGATGAGAGTCGCCGAGATGCCTGTCGAGTCGGTCTTCCCGCGCCTGGAAGCACTTCTCCCGCACGTCCAGAAGCCGATCCAGTACGTCGGCGGCGAGCTGAACTCCACCGTCAAGGAGTGGGACAGCACCGACGTCCGCTGGGTGCTGATGTACCCGGACGCGTACGAGGTGGGCCTGCCCAACCAGGGCGTCATGATCCTCTACGAGGTGCTCAACGAGCGCGAGGGCGTCCTGGCCGAGCGCACGTACAGCGTGTGGCCCGACCTCGAAGCGCTGATGCGCGAGCACGATGTGCCGCAGTTCACGGTCGACGCGCACCGCCCGGTCCGCGCCTTCGACGTGTTCGGCCTCAGCTTCTCCACGGAGCTGGGCTACACCAACATGCTCACCGCGCTCGACCTGTCGGGCATCCCGCTGCTCGCCGCCGACCGCACGCTGGACGACCCGATCGTGCTGGCGGGCGGCCACGCCGCGTTCAACCCCGAGCCGATCGCCGACTTCATCGACGCGGCCGTCATCGGGGACGGCGAGCAGGCCGTCCTGGAGATGACCGAGGTCATCCGCGCGTGGAAGGCCGAGGGCCGTCCCGGCGGCCGGGACGAGGTGCTGCTGCGGCTGGCGAGGACCGGCGGGGTGTACGTGCCGCGCTTCTACGACGTGGAGTATCTGGCCGACGGCCGGATCTCCCGCGTCGTGCCCAACCGCAGCGGCGTGCCGTGGCGGGTGTCCAAGCACACCGTGATGGACCTCGACGAGTGGCCGTACCCCAAGCAGCCGCTGGTGCCGCTGGCCGAGACCGTGCACGAGCGGATGTCGGTGGAGATCTTCCGCGGCTGCACCCGCGGCTGCCGCTTCTGCCAGGCGGGCATGATCACCCGCCCGGTGCGCGAGCGGTCCATCACCGGGATCGGCGAGATGGTCGAGAAGGGCCTGAAGGCCACCGGCTTCGAGGAGGTCGGCCTGCTCTCGCTGTCCTCCGCCGACCACACCGAGATCGCCGAGGTCGCCAAGGGCCTCGCCGACCGGTACGAGGACGACAAGATCGGCCTGTCCCTGCCGTCCACCCGCGTCGACGCCTTCAACATCGACCTGGCCAACGAGCTGACCCGCAACGGCCGCCGCTCCGGTCTGACCTTCGCCCCCGAGGGCGGCTCCGAGCGGATCCGCAAGGTCATCAACAAGATGGTCTCGGAAGAGGACCTGATCCGTACCGTGGCCACCGCCTACGGCAACGGCTGGCGGCAGGTGAAGCTCTACTTCATGTGCGGGCTGCCCACCGAGACCGACGAGGACGTCCTCCAGATCGCCGACATGGCGAAGAAGGTCATCGCCAAGGGCCGCGAGGTCACCGGGCAGAACGACATCCGCTGCACGGTCTCCATCGGCGGGTTCGTGCCCAAGCCGCACACCCCCTTCCAGTGGGCCCCGCAGCTCGGCGTGGAGGAGACCGACGCCCGGCTGGAGAAGCTGCGCGACGCGATCCGCGGCGACAAGAAGTACGGCCGCAACATCGGCTTCCGCTACCACGACGGCAAGCCCGGCATCATCGAGGGCCTGCTCTCCCGCGGCGACCGCCGGGTGTCGGCCGTCATCCGGGCCGTCTACGAGGACGGCGGCCGGTTCGACGGCTGGCGCGAGCACTTCAGCTACGACCGCTGGCTGCGCGCCGCCGAGGCCGAGCTGCCCGCCTTCGGCGTCGACCTGTCCTGGTACACCACCCGCGAGCGCACCGCCGAGGAGGTCCTGCCCTGGGACCACCTGGACTCCGGTCTCGACAAGGACTGGCTGTGGGAGGACTGGCAGGACGCCCTGGACGAGACCGAGGTCGACGACTGCCGCTGGACGCCGTGCTTCGACTGCGGTGTCTGCCCGCAGATGGACACCCACATCCAGGTCGGCCCGACGGGGCAGAAGCTGCTGCCGCTGTCGGTGGTGAAGTGACGGTCGGCGCCGCCGCGAGGTAGCGCGACACGGCCCGTGGCCCCGCACGCAGGACGCGTGCGGGGCCACGGGTTTTTTCGGGGGGCGAGCCTTCGGTTACGAGCCGTTGATCACGTACTGCGATCCGGGCTCGATGAGGACGCTGCCGTTGGCGGAGTTGGTGATGGTGACGTGGGACAGATTGGCGCTGCCCCGCGCGCCGCCCTGGGCGCGGATCCCGGCGCCGTTGTTGGACTTGTCGATGGTGACGTTGCTGATGGTGACGCCCGGCATGGCGCCGCCGCCGTTCTTGAACTGGATCCCGTCGTAGGTGGAGTCGGCGATGTCGGTGTCCCGGATGGTGACGCCGGTGATGTCACTGGTGGAGGCGAACAGGGTGATGGCCCCGAACTTCTGCGCCTCGCCCCAGAAGACGCCGCCGCCGCGCTGGATGCCGTTGTTGGCGATCAGCGTCTGGCCGGAGAACGGCAGCGGGTCGTGGTCGGTGGCCAGCATGATCGCCGGGTAGTTCATCGTGTCGTAGACGAGGTTGTTCTCGATGGTGTTGCCGTAACCGCCGTAGATCGCCAGGCCGTTGGCGCGCCAGGGCAACTGGATGGTGTTGTTCACGAAGTGGTTGTCGTGCGCGATGTCGACGGACTGGTCCTTGACGTACTTGTTGGCCCAGACCGCGAGCGAGTCGTCGCCCGTGGTGCGGAAGGAGGAGTTGAACACCTTCGAATTGCGGGTGCCGTTGGTGAAGTTGATGCCGTCGGCGTAGGTGTCGCGGATGCGCATCCCGCTGAATTCGAGGCCGTCCGCCGGTCCCCACAGGGCGGGGATGTTGTCGTAGTCGCGGCCGACCCAGACACCGACGTTGGCGTGCTCGATCCACACGTTGCTGATCTTGGTGTTCTTGCCGAACCGGCCGTTGAGGCCCACGCCGCCCTCGGCGTTGCCGTCACCGCCGCGGATCCGGCCGGAGCCGAAGATCGCGATGTCGGAGATCTGCGTGTTGTTGTCGATGTCGAAGCCGAAGTTGCCCTCGTGCGGGTGGTTGATGCTGCCCACGGCGTCCTGCGGCTGGATCAGCGAGTAGAGCTGCGAGTACCACATGCCCGCGCCGCGGATCGTGACGTTGCTGATGCCGACCTGGTTGTACTGGCCGCGGTGCAGCGGGTCCTCGGTGAGGATCTTCTTCTCCTGGCGCCACTGGCCCGCCGGGATCCACACGCAGTTGATGAGGCCGTTCTGGTTGGCGGTCACGGCCCGCTGGATCGCGGCGGTGTCCTCGATCCCGTCGTCCGGGATCGCGCCGTACTCGGTGATCGACGTGCACTCGGCGGGCTTGGCCTTCGGCGGCGCCACCTGCTCCAGGTCGATCAGGTCGATGACGTAGAACGACGCCGTGTCGGTCGCGTCCCGCTGGAGGCGGAATTTGGTGCCCACCGGATACGTCGTCGACAGCAGCGCGTTGGATTCGTCGAACAGCCGACGGGCGTCCGCCTGCGGCGAGTTGGTCAGCGCCTCGGGGCCGTCGGTGTTGCCGTACAGCCAACTGTGCTTCGAGGACAGGGTGATCTTCCGGTTGAACGTGTTGTTGATGTAGAGGCTGATCGTGGCCTCGATGCCGCCGCCGTTCGCGGCGTCGGGGATCGAGTTGCGCACCACGATCGAGTTGGTCGGGTTGGTGGAGGTGAACTCCACGAACTGACCGGTGGTGTTCAGCCGTACCGACTTGCGGCCCGAGGACTCGGTCGCGAAGTTGGTGTGACCGAAGGTGCGCAGCGGGTCGGTCTCCAGGAGCGTGCCCTGGTACGTGGCGGCCTCGGCCTCGTACTCGGTGTACGGGACGGCGGCGCCGCGCCCGACCACGATCGAGCGGGAGAAGGTGTTGTTGGTCTCGTTGGTCTCGGCGACGACGTTGGTGGCGTCCGCGGTCGCGACGAGGGTGGCGCCGCCGCTGGTCGCGGTCCAGGTGCCGGTGACGTTCACGGTGACGGTCGCGCCCGCGGCGATCGCCGGGGTGCTGGTGTCGAGCGTCGTGCCGCCCACGGTGAGGCGGGTGACGGTGGCGACGCCCGTCGAGGTGGTGCCGCGGTTGTGCACCGAGACGGTGAAGGAGACGGCCGCGCCGACCGCGGGGCTGGCCGGGTTGGAGGTGATACCGAGCACTTCGAGGTCGGGGCCCGGCGCCTGCGCGACGACCAGCTTCGTCGGTGAGGCGAGGCTGTTGTTGTCCTTGCTCTGCTCGATGACGGTGCCATTGGGGTCGACCACGGCCGAGACGGTGTAGCTGCCCACCGCCCGCTTGCCGACGGCGACCTGGACGGTGGCGGACGCACCGGCGGCGAGGGCGGCCACCGGGGCGCTGCCCGCGACGACACCGCCGACGCTGACATTGACGGTGGTCGCGGGCGACGCGGCGCTGCCGATGTTCTTCACGGTGGCGCTGACGTTCACGGTGTCGGTCTCGACCGGGGCGGTCGGGGTCCACGACAGCGCGGTGACGGTCAGGTCGGGGTTGGGCGCGGGTACGCCGATGACCTGCACCTCGGCGACCTGGCCGCCCGGGGCACCGGAGTTGGAGAAGAACCCGAGCTGGAGGTCGGCGGCCCGGCCGGTGACCGGGATGGTCACGGTGTTCTGGTTGCTCGACGGGCTGAACGCGTAGTCGGCCCTGGCCTTCAGCGAGGTGAAGCCGGTCGCGCTCTGGCCGCGCCCGAGCACCTGGATGTTCTGCGTGCGCGGACCCCACGCGGCGTCGGGGTTGAGCTTGACGACGACGGAGGTGATGTCGGCGTCGGAACCGAGCTTGACCGTCAGCGTCGACGGGAAGCCGTTGGACTCCCAGTAGCTGCCGACCTGGCCGTCGTTGGCGTTGGACGCGACGAAGGACTGGGCCGTCGAGGACGCCTCGATCGGCTTGCCGCGCGCCAGGTCCTTGCCCGTGCCGTCACCGGGGCCGGGATCGCCGGGGCCGGGGCCGCCGGGGTCGGTGACCGTCGTGCCGTGGATCTCCAGCTCGGATATCTGCGCGGCCGGCCACGCGGTGTTGGCGGTGATGTTCAGCCGTACGTAGCGGACCGTCGCGGCGCTGAAGTCGACCGTCACGGTGTTGGCGGAAGCGGGGTTGAAGGTGCGGCCCTGCGCGGCGGACAGCGTGCTGAAGGCGGCGCCGTCGGTGCTGCCCTGCACCGCGATGGTCTCGGTGCGCGCCTCCCAGCCGGCCGGCAGCTTGAGCACCACCTGGTCGACGGCGGCACCGCTGCCGCCGAGGTCGATCTGCACCCACTGCGGGAAGGTGTTGTTCGGTCCTTCCCAGTACGTGCCCTGGTTGCCGTCGGTGACCGCGGAGGCGGGGTATCCGCCCACCGCGCCGCTCGACGAAGCGGCCTTCCCCGAGGCGAGGTTGGGCCGGTCGGCCGCGGCGGCGGCCCCGGACAGTGGCAGGAGCCCGATGGCGATCAGACCGGCGGTGACCAGGCCGGTGATCAGCCGACGGCTGAGCTGTTTCCGTTTCATGTGTCCTCTGTTCAGTCGGAACGAGAGAGCGCGGACGACGCGCGGGACGCGCGGGGTTCGCAGGACGCGAGGCGGCTCCTGCCGTGAAGTTGCATACAGATGTGAAGAATTGAGAGAGCATTGACCAGCTTTTTGCGAGTCACATGTTGCGATCGTGTCACCGGCTTGTCAACGGTTTACGCACGTCATTCGATTTGTTGACAAGACCTGCGCATGCCCAACACATGCGCGCCGCCGACGACTTGACGGGGCGGAACCTGCGCAAGGCCCCTGGCCCGCGCCGTGGCGGAGCGTTTTCGCGCGGTGCCGCGAGCCGCGCTTCGAGGCGTGCGTGGAGCCGTACTCGCAGGAGTGCTCGCCGGAGCACGTCGAGCCGCGCCCCGGCCCGTGTGCGCGGCCGTGACACGTGGCCGTGCCACGCCCCCGGCCGCCGCCGCGCGACGTCTCCGGGCGGTATCCGCCGGGTGCCGATCCGGCTGCGGACACCGCGCGGTACGCCAACCCGCCAAGCCCTGCGGGTAGGTTCACCGCATGGCTCTGGAACACCCGCGGGGGAGCGGCGACGGCTGCCTGACCGTCGCCATACGTATGCCGGTCCGTCTCGTCGCCTTCGCCGTCGTGCTGCCGCTGCGCCTGCTCTGGGACGCGCTCGCGACGGCCGGGCGCGCGACCTCGGCCGGACTGCGCTGGACATGGCGCCGCCTGCTGCTCCCGCCGCTGCGGGTCCTCGGCGCCGCGCTCGCCTGGGCGGTGCGCACCCTGGTGGTGATCCCGGCCGTCTTCCTGACCCGCTACCTGGTCGTCGTCCCGCTCGTCGCCCTGTGGCGGTACGTGCTCGTACCGCTCGGCCACGCCGCCGCCTGGACACTGCGGATGCTCGGCGCCGGCACGGGACTGCTCGCGCACTGGCTGCTCGTCGTCCCCCTGACCGCCCTCTACACGTACGTCCTCGCGCCCGTCGGCCGCGCCGTCCGCTGGACGCTGCTGACCCTCGGCGCGGGCCTGGGCGCGGGCGCCTCCTGGCTCGGCCACTACCTCCTGGCCGTGCCCGCCCGCTGGCTCTGGCGCTCCCTGCTGGTGCCCGTCGCGCTCGCACTCGCCGCGGCCGTCGTCTTCTTCGTGCGGTACGCGCTGGTGTGGCCGCTGGCGGCGCTGTGGCGGTACGTGCTCACGCCGGTCGGCCGCGGCCTCGCGTGGACGCTGCGGATGACGTGGCTCGGCCTGCTCTGGCTGGTCAGAACCTTGGTCGTGCTGCCGGTCGGCTTCGTGTGGCGGCGCGTCGTCGTCCCGGTCGCACGCGAGATCGGCGCGGCGCTCGGCCACGCCTGGCGGGTGACCGGCTATGTCTCGCGCGCCGTCGGCCGCGGCATCGCGTGGCTGGCCCGCGTGCTGATCGCGGTCCCCGCCGCCTGGGTCTGGAGCCGGACCGGCGCTCCCGTACTGCGCGCGGTACGGGCCGCGGGCCGCTGGTACCGGCGCGCGGTCTGGCAGCCGGTCAAGGACGCGGTCGCCGACGCCCGCCGCTCGCTGCGCGAGTTGCGCGCCGAGACCCGCAGGGCGCTCTTCGGCGATCCGGTCGGCGCCGCCGAGCGGCGGCTGCCGCCGCGGCGGGCCGGGTACGAGCCGGGGGCGTTCGGCCCGGCGCCGGCGACGGACGCGGCCGACGTATCAGAGGCGCCCGATCCGGCCGACGCGCTGGTGGCGAGCGCGCACGCCACGCAAGCGCTGCCCCGGCCGGCGGCCCGCCACCGTAAGCAGCCCGGCCCCGACCTCGCCAAGCGGCGTCCGCCGACCCACCGCTGAGCGGGGGACCGGCACCGGTTCAGGGCGTTCCCCCGAGACTGTCGACCCCGGGTTGTCCACAGGGCGGGGGTCACCCGTCAACAGCAACGCGCGACGCGGCGTAACCTTGTGAAAGACAAGCGGGCCCGGTGACGGGCTCCCGGGACACGAGTACGCACGAGGGACTGAACGACACTGGGCAAGCGACAGCCCGAAGGTCCGCCGCCCGCACCGGCGGTGCAGCGCATTCGACTGCGCTACACCAAGCGTGGCCGCCTCCGGTTCACCAGCCACCGCGACTTCCAGCGCGCCTTCGAGCGGGCCCTGCGCCGCGCCGAGGTGCCGATGGCGTACTCGGCGGGCTTCACCCCGCACCCCAAGGTGTCGTACGCCAACGCCGCACCCACCGGCGTCGGCAGCGAGGCGGAGTATCTGGAGATCGCCCTCGCGCGCAGCGTCGACCCGGAGAAGCTGCGGCTGCTGCTCGACGAGTCGCTGCCCGCGGGACTCGACGTCATCGAGGCGGTCGAGGCCCGGACCTCGGGACTCGCCGAACGCCTCGAGGCGTCCGTCTGGCAGGTCAGGCTCGACGGTGTCGACCCGGCCGAGGCACGACAGGCCGTCGCGGCGTTCCTCGCCGCGGAGACCGTGGAAGTACAGCGCAAGACGAAGAACGGCATCCGCACGTTCGACACCCGCGGCGCCGTCACGCGCCTGGAAGTCGTGGACGACACGCCGGACAACGGCGCCGGGCACGACGCGGACATGTCCGAACAGGGTGCCGATAGGCCGCAGGACCGCGCCTGTGCGATACTGCGGCTGGTTGTACGGCACCTGACACCTGCCGTACGGCCCGACGACGTACTGTCCGGCCTCCATGCGACGGCCGACCTCGCGCCGCCGGTCCCCGCAGCGGTGACCAGGCTGGCGCAGGGGCCGCTCGACGAGGAGTCCGGCACGGTCACCGACCCGCTCGCGCATGATCGCGACGCTGTGACGGTACCTGCCGGGTCCGCGTAGCCACGTCGTCACGCGTCGCCGACGCACCAGGGAGCCACCCGGGTCCGGCGCCGCAGACCACATGAGACTTTCGTCGACCCGCCGACGCGGTGCCGACGAGCGACACAGCAGCTCCCGTGCGGCGCCCGCGCCCCCGGACAGCGGCACCGCGACCAAGCGGCCCGCCGCACCGGACATGGACGCGGCGCCCGGGAGCTCGACGGGAGCATTGCCCGAATGCACGACCAGACCGACTCCAACGAACCCACCCCCACATCCGAGGCCGCCGCCGAGGCCGCGCCGCCGCGCCGCCGCCGGGCCGCCTCCCGCCCCGCGGGCCCCCCGACCGACGCCGCCGGCGGCTCCGCCCCCGCCGAGCCCGCGGCCCAGGCCCCGGCTCCGGCCTCCGATGACGCCTCCGCGTCCGAGGCAGCCGCCCCGCCGCGCGCTCGCCGTCGCGCCACCCGCAAGGTCGCCGCTCCGGCCGTGACCGCCGGTGACGAGACCGCCTCCGACGCCGCCACGGCCGCCCCCATGAGTTCCGAGACCGCCGAGAGCCTGGCTCCGGCCTCCGACGACGCCTCGGCGTCCGAGGCAGCCGCCCCGCCGCGCGCTCGCCGTCGCGCCACACGCAAGGTCGCGGCCCCGGCCGCGTCCACCGCCGACGAGACCGCTGCGGGCGATGCCCCTGACGGCGGTACGGACACCGCCGCGGCGTCCGGCTCCGCCGCTGACGACACCGCCGCCTCCGACGAGGCCCCCGCCGCGCCGCCGCGCGCTCGCCGCCGTGCTACCCGCAAGGTGGCGGCCCCGGCCGCCTCGACGGCGGACGAGACCGCTGCGGGCGATGCCCCTGACGGCGGTACGCCCGGCCCGGTGACCGCCGAGCCCGCCGCCGCCGAGGCCCCCGCTGGGGACGCGGCCCCGCCGCGTGCCCGCCGTCGCGCCACGCGCAAGGTGGCCGCCCCGGCCGCCTCCACCGCCGACGAGACCGCCTCGGGCGATGCCCCTGACGGCGGTACGCCCGCCGCGGTGACCGCCGAGCCCGCCGCCGAGGCCCCCGCCGCCGCCGAGGCCCCCGCTGGGGACGCGGCCCCGCCGCGTGCCCGCCGTCGTGCCACGCGCAAGGTGGCCGCACCCGCCGAGGCGCCCGCCGCCGACGGCACCGCGGGCGAGATCGCCGAGGCCCCCGCACCCGCGGCGCCCGTGGCGCCGCCCGCCCCGGCCGCCGAGCCGGAGCCGCGCGCCCGGCGGTCACGCAAGCGCACGGCCGGAGCCCCTGCGGCGACGTTCTCCGCGGGCGACGGCTCCCGGCGGCTGAAGCCGGGCGCGCTGGCGCCCCGGGACGAGGCCGAGGCCGAGGCCGACACCGTCACCGCCAGTGCGCACGACACGCCGGAAGAGCGCTTCGAGTACACCGGGAAGGCGCTCCAGGACGGCGACGAGTGGAACGTCGAGGTCGACGACGCGTACGAGATCCGCGGCTACGGCCAGACGGTCGAGGAGGCGAACGCCAACGCGGTGGCCGCCCTCGCCGAGGCGTTCGGCATCCCCGTCGCGTCCATCACCCTTGAGGTCAGGACCGAGGAGCGCCCGGCGCGCGGACGCCGCAGGGCGTCGCGTCCGCCGACGGCCGTCTTCCAGCCGCCGGTCTTCCAGGCGCCCACGGCCGAGCCCGTGGCGGCCGGTGCCGTCGCGGAGGAGCCCGCCGTCGCCGACGAGGACGAGACCGACGAGCGGGACAGCGGCCCGCGCCGCCGCCGCCGTCGCCGTGGCGGCTCCGCCGCGGAGCCGGCGACCGCCGAGGCGGCCACCGCCGTGGACGTGGACGAGGCCGACCCCGACGCGGACGACGAGCAGGACAACGACGCGGACGCCGACGGCGAGCACGACGGCGATGACCGTCCGTCCCGCCGTCGCCGCCGCGGCGGTCGCCGCCGTCGCCGGGGCGAGTCCAGCGAGCACGAGGACACCGCGTCCTCCGACGACGAGGACGAGTCGTCCGAGGGCGACGACGAGGAGGACTCCGCCGACGAGTCGGCGCACGACGACGACCACGGCTCGGGTTCCAGCACCAGCCGTCGCCGCAGGCGCCGTCGCCGTCGCGGTTCCGACTCCGGCGCCGACGACTCCGCCAACGGCGGCGACGACCCGGAGCGCACGGTCGTCAAGGTCCGCGAGCCGCGCCAGAAGTCGGAGTCCGGTGGCGGCACCGGCGCCGACGAGGTGCAGTCCATCAAGGGCTCCACGCGCCTGGAGGCCAAGAAGCAGCGCCGCCGCGAGGGCCGCGAGCAGGGCCGCCGCCGCGTGCCGATCATCACCGAGGCGGAGTTCCTGGCGCGCCGCGAGGCCGTCGAGCGCGTCATGGTGGTCCGGCAGAACGGCGAGCGCACCCAGATCGGCGTGCTGGAGGACAACGTCCTCGTCGAGCACTACGTCAACAAGGAGCAGGCCACCAGCTACGTCGGCAACGTCTACCTGGGCAAGGTGCAGAACGTGCTGCCGTCCATGGAGGCCGCGTTCGTCGACATCGGCAAGGGCCGCAACGCCGTCCTGTACGCGGGCGAGGTCAACTTCGAGGCGCTCGGCATGGGCAACGGCCCGCGCCGTATCGAGTCCGCGCTCAAGTCCGGCCAGCCGGTCCTCGTCCAGGTGACGAAGGACCCGATCGGCCACAAGGGCGCCCGCCTGACCAGCCAGGTCTCGCTGCCCGGCCGCTACCTGGTGTACGTGCCCGAGGGCTCGATGACCGGCATCAGCCGCAAGCTCCCCGACACCGAGCGGGCCCGGCTGAAGACCATCCTCAAGAAGATCGTCCCCGAGGACGCGGGCGTCATCGTCCGCACCGCCGCGGAGGGCGCCAGCGAGGACGAGCTGCGCCGCGACGTCGAACGCCTCCAGGCACAGTGGGAGGACATCCAGAAGAAGGCCAAGAGCGGCAACGCGCCGACGCTGCTCTACGGCGAGCCGGACATGACCGTCCGCGTCGTCCGCGACATCTTCAACGAGGACTTCTCGAAGGTCATCGTCAGCGGTGACGAGGCGTGGAGCACGATCCACGAGTACGTCACCCACGTCGCGCCCGACCTGGCGGACCGGCTGTCGCGCTGGACCTCGGAGATCGACGTCTTCGCGACGTACCGCATCGACGAGCAGCTTCTGAAGGCGCTGGACCGCAAGGTGTGGCTGCCGTCCGGCGGTTCGCTGGTGATCGACAAGACCGAGGCGATGGTCGTGGTCGACGTCAACACCGGCAAGTTCACCGGGCAGGGCGGCAACCTGGAGGAGACCGTCACCCGCAACAACCTGGAGGCGGCCGAGGAGATCGTCCGCCAGCTCAGGCTGCGGGACCTCGGCGGCATCGTTGTCATCGACTTCATCGACATGGTCCTGGAGTCCAACCGCGACCTGGTCATGCGGCGGCTGCTGGAGTGCCTGGGCCGGGACCGGACCAAGCACCAGGTGGCCGAGGTCACCTCGCTCGGCCTGGTGCAGATGACCCGCAAGCGGGTCGGCCAGGGCCTGCTGGAGTCCTTCTCCGAGACCTGCGTGCACTGCAACGGGCGCGGCGTCATCGTCCACATGGACCAGGCGACCACCACCGGCGGTGGCGGCGGCAAGCGCAAGCGGCGCGGCAAGTCCGGCAACGGCGGCGCGGCGGGCGACGGTCACGACCACGAGCACGAGAACGAGCACGTGCTGGAGGCGGACGCGGACGACGCCGACTCGGTCGACTCGGCCGACGAACTGCCCGAGCTGGAGCCGATCGAGGTCGGCGAGGCCGAGTTGGTGCCGACCGTCGGCGACCCCGAGGAGGAGTGGTTCGGCACCGCGGCCGAGGCCGAGGCCGCCGCCCACGGCAGCCGCGGCCGCTCCCGGCGGCGCGGCGCCCGTAAGGCCACCTCGCCCGCGGGCGCGCCGCCCGCGGCCGACCACGAGCCGGAACCGGCCGTCGTGGTCGTCCCGGTCAGCGAGCCCGTCATCGAGCAGGCGCCGGTCGCCGAGCCCGAGGTCTCCACGGAGCCCCCGGCCCGCGCCCGTCGTCGTGCCACGCGCAAGGTGACGGCTCCCGCCGGGTCTCCCGCGGTCTCCGAGGACGCCGCTGTCGTGGTCGTCCCCGCCGAGGCCCCGACGGCCCCGGTCGAGGCCGCGCCCGAGCCCGAGGTCTCCACGGAGCCCCCGGCCCGTGCCCGTCGTCGTGCCACGCGCAAGGTGACGGCTCCCGCCGGGTCGCCGTCGGGCGCCGACGACGCGGCCGTCGTGGTCGTCCCGGCCGAGGCACCGGCCGCCGATGCCGCTGACGCGGAGCCCAAGAAGCGGGCGCCGCGTAAGGCCGCCACGAAGAAGGCTGCCGCCAAGAAGACGGCGACGAAGAAGGTCGCGGCCAAGAAGACGACCACGAAGAAGGCTGCCGCCAAGAAGTCGGCCGCGCCCTCCGAGTAGTCCGGCCCCGCGTGGCCCGCGCCCTGCCCCGGGCGCGGGCCACGCGTGTCCACCCTGCGGGTGGGCTGTGCCCCTTCGGGGCACAGGTCTCGCGGCGGGGCACCGTAGCGGATTTGACCGGGCCGGAGGCCCTCCGTAGTCTTGACCTTCGGCGTTTGTGCGCCCACTTCTGAGCAAATCCCTCCCGGTCCGCCGGGAGAGGCCCCCCGCGCACCATCGGGACGGCTGGCATCAGGGGTCCGATTTCAAGAGCGAGAGAGTGAGATCCGCGTGTACGCAATCGTGCGTAGCGGTGGTCGTCAGCACAAGGTGGCTGTCGGCGACATCGTTGAGGTTGACAAGATTCCCACGGGCAAGGTGGGCGACGCGATCGAGCTCTCGACGCTGCTCGTCGTCGACGGCGACGCCGTCACCAGCGACCCGTGGGTGCTGGCCGGTGTCAAGGTCGAGGCCGAAATCGTGGACCACCACAAGGGCCAGAAGATCGACATCCTGCGCTACAAGAACAAGACCGGCTACCGCCGTCGCCAGGGTCACCGCCAGCAGTACACGGCGCTGAAGATCACCGGCATCCCCACGGCTGCGAAGTAAGGGACTGAGGAGAGATGGCACACAAGAAGGGCGCATCGTCCACTCGGAACGGTCGCGACTCCAACGCTCAGCGGCTCGGCGTCAAGCGCTTCGGCGGCCAGGTCGTCAACGCCGGTGAGATCATCGTCCGCCAGCGCGGCACGCACTTCCACCCCGGCTCCGGCGTCGGCATCGGCAAGGACGACACGCTGTTCGCCCTCTCCGCCGGTGCGGTCGAGTTCGGCACCAAGCGTGGGCGTCGTGTAGTGAACATCGTTCCGGCCGCCTGATCCAGGCACCGTAGAGCGACACAGTTTCACCTCCGAGGGCGGACCTCGCTTCCCGACCAGGGAAGCGGGGCCGCCCTCGGCGTGTTACGTCTTGGAACGCGTGAAAGCGCGCGTACCGCACCACCCCGTGCACATCCGCACCACCCCGTACGTATCTGGAGGAATGCCATGACCACCTTCGTGGACCGCGTCGAGCTGCATGTCGCCGCGGGTAACGGAGGCCACGGCTGCGCCTCCGTTCACCGGGAGAAGTTCAAGCCGCTGGGCGGCCCCGACGGCGGGAACGGCGGCCGGGGCGGCGACGTGATCCTCGTCGTCGACCAGGACGTCACGACGCTGCTCGACTACCACCACAGCCCGCACCGCAAGGCGACCAACGGCAAGCCCGGCGAGGGCGGCAACCGGTCGGGCAAGGAGGGTACGGACCTGGTGCTGCCGGTGCCCGACGGCACGGTCGTGCAGGACAAGGACGGCAATGTGCTGGCCGACCTCGTCGGCCAGGGCACCACCTTCATCGCGGGCCAGGGCGGTCGCGGCGGCCTCGGCAACGCGGCGCTGGCCTCGGCCCGCCGCAAGGCGCCCGGCTTCGCGCTGCTCGGCGAGCCCGGTGTGGCGCGGGACATCGTCCTGGAACTGAAGACGGTCGCCGACGTGGCGCTGGTCGGCTACCCGAGCGCGGGCAAGTCCTCGCTGATCTCGGTGCTGTCGGCCGCCAAGCCGAAGATCGCCGACTACCCGTTCACCACGCTGGTGCCCAACCTCGGTGTGGTGACGGCCGGTTCGACCGTCTACACGATCGCGGACGTACCGGGGCTGATCCCCGGCGCCAGCCAGGGCAAGGGCCTCGGCCTGGAGTTCCTGCGGCACGTCGAGCGCTGCTCGGTGCTCGTGCACGTGCTGGACACCGCGACGCTGGAGTCCGACCGCGACCCCGCCAGCGACCTCGACATCATCGAGGAGGAACTGCGGGCGTACGGCGGCGGGTTGGAGGACCGGCCGCGGCTGATCGTGCTCAACAAGATCGACGTGCCCGACGGGCGCGACCTCGCCGAGATCATCAGGCCGGAGCTGGAGAGCCGCGGCTACCAGGTCTTCGAGGTGTCGGCCGTCTCCCACGAGGGGCTGCGCGAGCTGTCGTTCGCCCTGGCGAAGATCGTCGCCGAGACGCGGGCCGCCAAGCCGGTGGAGGAGTCCACCCGCGTCGTCATCCGCCCGCAGGCCGTCGACGACGCCGGGTTCACCGTCACCCACGACGGCGAGAGCCTGTACCGCGTGCACGGCGAGAAGCCCGAACGCTGGGTCCGCCAGACCGACTTCTCCAACGACGAGGCCGTCGGCTACCTCGCCGACCGCCTCAACCGCCTCGGCGTCGAGGACGCCCTCCTCAAGGCCGGCGCCAACGCCGGCGACGCCGTCGCCATCGGCCCCGACGAGGACGCCGTCGTCTTCGACTGGGAGCCCAGCATGGCCGCAGGCGCCGAAATGCTCGGCCGCCGCGGCGAGGACCACCGTTTCGACGCCCCTCGCGCCGCCGTCACCCGCCGCCGCGACAAGCAGGCCGAGCGCGACGACGCCGAAGAGGAGTACCACGGCTTCGACCCGTTCAAGTAAACGCGCGACCGGCCCCCTGGGAAGGGGGCCGGTCGGGGTGGGTCAGGCGTCCGCGTGGGCCGGGGAGGGGCGGTTCGGGTCGGGCTCGGCGAGCGCGGACGGCGGGGTGAGAATCCGGCGGCTCAGCAGGTAGGTGAAGGGGATGGCGGCTGCCGCGGCGGCCAGCGGGGCGATCTTGTCGTTCATGCCCGCCCACTCCACGAGGGCGTAGACGCCGACGCTCGTGACCACGTAATTGGTCAGGTTGGTCAGCGGGAAGAGCAGGAACTTCCGCCAGGTGGGCCGCGTCCGGTACGTGAAGTACGTGTTCAGGAAGAACGACCCGATCATGCTGAGCACGAACGCCAGGGTGTACGCGGCGAAGTACGGCATCCACGGGTGCAGGGCCAGGTAGAAGCCGTAGAAGGTGGCGGTGTTGACCCCGCCCACGAGGGCGAACCGCACGATCTGGAGCAGTTGCGGTGAGCGGGTGCCGGCCAGGCTCAACGGATCTCCATCCGGGGCAGCGACGCGCTCGTCGGTGCGGCGCCGGCCTGCCGTGCCACCCCGAAGGCCCGCGGCGCGTTCGTCTCCTTGACCAGGAAGTGCGGCCGTCGCTTGGTCTCGTAGTAGATGCGCCCAATGTACTCGCCTATCAACCCCAGCATCAGCATCTGGAGCCCGCCCAGACCGACGACGGCGACGAGCAGCGTCACATAACCGGGCGCGTCGGGCCCCTTGATCATCGCCATGACGGTGACGACCACGGCATACGCCGCCGCGACGGCACTGAGCGCCATTCCCAGATAGATGGCCAGCCGCAACGGCCGGTTGTTGAACGAGATCAGCCCGTCCATGCCGTAATTGATGAGCGCGCCGAAGTGCCACTTCGTCTCGCCCGCCTCCCGCGCGGCATTGCGGTAGTCGAAGGTGACGGTGTCGAAGCCGATCCAGGAGAAAAGTCCCTTGGAGAAGCGGTTGTACTCCGGCATCGCGAGCAGCGCGTCGACCGCGCGCCGCGACAGCAGCCGGAAGTCCCCGACGCCGTCGGTCAGTTCGACGTCCACCCACTTGTTGATCATCCGGTAGTAGAGCCGGCTGGCGGCCGTGCGCAGCTTCTTGTCGCCCTCGCGGGTGCGCCGCGCGATCACCTGGTCGTGCCCGGCGCGGTGCAGCTCCAGCATGCGCGCGATCAGCTCCGGCGGGTGCTGGAGGTCGGCGTCCATCACGACCACCGCGTCCCCGGTCGTCTCCTTGAGCCCGGCCAGGATGCCCGCCTCCTTGCCGAAGTTCCGGCTGAAGGACACGTATCGCGTGCTCGCCTCGCGGTTCTCGGCCAGGGCCCGCAGCCGCTCCAGGGTGCGGTCGGAGCTGCCGTCGTCGACGTAGCACAGCTCGTAATCGACGGAGAGCGCCGTGAGGGTCTCCCGGATGCGTACGTCGAAGAGCTCGATCACGGCTTCTTCGTTGTAGCAGGGAACTACGATCGACAGTCGCATGAGATCACTTTCGGCGCCGTACGCGGATGCAGGGCGGATGCGGTGCGGATTCAGGGCGAGTGCTGGGTAAGTCCTGAGTGAGTGCTGAGTGAGTGCGGTCCCGGCGGACGGATCCGCACGTGATCCCGCACGCTCTGCGTCAGCGTAGGACGGCCCGTGGCCCTGCTTTGGGCGCCGAACAAGGCGTCGGGGAAAGTTACGCGAAGCGCCCTTGCGGCTCAATGAAGAATTCACCCAACGATGGGCAACCGAATTCCTGATTCCGCATTACGTGTAACGTCGCGCGCGGCCGGAGTTCCGGACAGGTATACCGCACGCGGCCCCTTGGAGAACGCAAGGCATACTTGAGGTATCGGCCCGGACCACCGTACGGGCCGTCGTCGTACGTCAACGGCCCGCGTCGCGGCGGGCCCCGCAATCGATGAGGAGCCGCCCGCCGTGCGTAATCCCGAGGCACCCCGACTGCTGGGGGTCTACCGACGAGCAGTACCGGAGAGCGCCCGACGGAAGATCGCCTCCCGCGTCGACTCGGACTTGCGCAAGCAGGTGAAGCTGCGCATCGCGGGCGCGACCGCCGCCGCCGAGCGGGCCAGGGCGGCCAGGGTCGGCAAGCGCCACCAGGCGCTGGTGGACCGTCCGGACCGCACGGTGATCACGGTCAACCGCGAGGCGAAGGTCGCGCTGATCGTCCCCGGCGTGACCCCGCTGGCGGCCCGCAGGGCCAACCTCGACGCGGTCCTCGGCTGCCTGTCCGCCGCCGGTCTCGACCACTTCTGCGTACGGGGCCGCTCGCACACCGCCTCGGCCGTGGCCGTCCACGAGAGCGACCGGGAGGCGGTGCTCGCCGCGCTGACCGCGCTGTGCGCCGAGGAGCCCGGCTACGTGACCGCGGTCAAGGGGAACTCCCCGGTGCCCGAGGAGTCGCTGCCGGGCTACGAGCAGCCGTCCTGGCGCCGTCTGGCGGGCGCCGGGGTCTTCCGCCTCACCTGGTACCGCACCGACGAGAGCAAGGGCCTGGCGCTCGGCACCCGCTACGGCTGCGACATCGAGTTCTGGCGCGAGGAGGACGGCGCGCTCGTGGCGCCGCGCCCCGGCAAATTCGCCGAGGCCGTCCCCGCCGACGCCAAGACCGTGCAGGCGCCCGAGGCGTTCTTCACCGACCTCGCGCCGCGCGACACCGGCGCGGGCCCGCGCTTCGAGGTCCGTACCCGCGAGCACTTCGCGATCCACACCACCGACGAGATCCGCTTCCCGGTCGACGTCGTCTACACCTGGGTGGACGGCGCGGACCCGGCGTGGCTGCGCCGCCGCGCGGACTTCACCGGCGCGGCGTACCACGACGAGGCGGCCAACGCGGCGCGCTACCTCAGCCGTGACGAACTGCGGTACTCACTGCGCTCGTTGCACATGTACGCGCCGTGGGTCCGGAAGATCTTCCTGGTCACCGACGACCAGACGCCGTCCTGGCTGAAGACCGAGCACCCCGGCATCGAGGTGGTCAGCCACCGGCAGATCTTCCGCTCGCCCGGCTCGCTGCCGACCTTCAACTCGCACGCCATCGAGAGCCAACTGCACCACATCGAGGGCCTGTCGGAGCACTTCCTGTACTTCAACGACGACGTGCTGCTCGGCAACGAGGTGACGCCGCAGGACTTCTTCCTCGCCAACGGCCTGACGAAGTTCTTCCCCTCACCCGCGCTGGTGCCGCTGGGCGAGAAGACGGAGGCCGACCCGCCGGTCGCGGCGGCCGGGAAGAACAACCGGCGGCTGATCGAGGAGCGCTACGGCGCCGTCCTCGTGCAGAAGATGAAGCACATGCCGCACGCCCTGCGGCGCAGCGTCCTGGACGAGATCGAGGACGAGTTCGCCGCCGAGTACCGGCACACCGAGTCCAGCCACTTCCGCAGCATGGACGACATCTCCGTCGCCTCGTCGCTGCACCACTACTACGCCTTCCACACCAGGCGCGCGATCCCGTCCAACGACCTGCCGTACACCTACCTGGACCTGACCCACCCCTGGACCGAGACCCGGCTCGGCCGGCTGCTCGCCAACCGCGACAAGACCGTCTTCTGCATCAATGACACGGTCTCCACGGAGAACGACGCGACCGGCCAGAAGGACCTGATCACCCCGTTCCTCGACGCGTACTTCCCGGTGCCGAGCCCCTTCGAGAAGGAGTAGCCCGGCACCGGGCGGGCTGTCGCCGGCGCCTGCCCCGTTCAGTCCCGCTCGAAGCGGGACTTCACGGGGTAGTAGGCGTTGAGGAAGGCGTACATCACGCGCGCCTGCTCCTCGGCGGGCACCTCGGCGTCGGGCGACTCGCCGATGCAGAAGACATCGTAGTTTCGGGACGCGAGCAGTCGGCCGAGCACCGAGTGGTGGTCGTAGTTGCCGACGTTGACGTAGCTGCACGAGATCCTGCCGGGCGCGCAGCGGCCGGTCAGGTAGCCGTAGTGGTGGTGCAGCGACGACGTGATCGACAGGTCGCTGTTGCCGCGGAAGGGGTTGGCCGCGGTCCTGGCCACCTCCTCCGGGAACCTCTCGCCGATCTCCGCGAGCACGCTGCGGCGCAGCGCGTGCGGCGTGTGCAGGAAGCTCTGCGTGGCGGTCCGTCCGAAGGCGTCCTCCAGCAGCTTGCGGTTGTTCTTGGCCGCTGCGAAGTAGCCCTCGTCCTCGTCCGACGGCTCGGTCGGCGGTACGGCGGTCGGCGACCGGAAGAAATTCGCCATGCCGTTGCTGAGGAAGAACAGCTCGGGTGTGACCGGGCGGCCCATGAAGACGTCGTCGTTCAGATAAAGGAAGTGCTCGGACAGGCCCTCGATCCGGTGGATCTGGCTCTCGATGGCGTGCGAGTTGAAGGTGGGCAGGCAACTCGGGTCGGCGAAGATGTCCCGGTGGCTCACCACCTTCACATCGGGGCACGACGTGTCGAGCCAGGGCGGCACCTGGTCGTCGGTCACCAGATAGATGTTGCGCACCCAGGGCGCGTACATCTCCAGCGACCGCAGTGAGTAGCGCAGTTCGTCACGGTTGCGGAACCTCACGTCGCCGTTGTCGACGTCCGTGTTCTCCGAGACCGGCAGTCCGCGTCGGCGGCGCGCCTCGTTGCGGCGGTCCTGCCATGCGGTGTCGTCGCCGTCCACCCAGGTGTAGACGACGTCGATGGGCTGGTCGACATCCCACATCAACTGCTTGGTGAACTGCGAGAGCGTCGGGTAGTCCCGCTCGCCCACCCGCAGCTTCGCGGTGGGTTCGAGGGACGGCAACCGGCGCCCAAGGAGCGTCGTCGCCCGTGGGGTGGAACGCCAGCCGTCTTCCTCGTCGACGGACCAGAACTCCACGCTGCAGCCGTACGCGGGCCCGTAGCGCAGGGTACGGCTGCCGGTGACCACCGGCTTGAAGATCCGCAGCCCGGCCACCTCGCCGACGTCCCGCAGCCGTTCCGCCAGCACCGCTCCGGGCGCGGCGCCACGCGGGGAGATCAGCTCGGCGTAGACCGCCTTGCCGTGCAGGGCGGTGGCCAGCGCCTCAAGCACCCGGGGCCGTTCCTCGACCGGTACCGCGAGCCGGTGCTGGACGCCGTCGGCCCGCAGCAGGACGTACGGAATGCCGACGTCCTCAAGGACGGTGGCGCTGATCTCCAGGTTGGTCGCGAGCATTTGGGGCCCGTTGACGTCGTCGCGGACCTCGGCGAGCCGCCCCGCGGAGCGCACCAGCTTGCGGTCCTGCGCCTGGATCATCACCTCCCGGGCCTTCTGCTCGTCGGTGGAATTCGCCAGCGGCGAGACGGGCGCGGCCACGGTGAAGTTGCGCGTGCCGCCCGCCACCACCCGCAGCGCCGCCCGGTCGGCACGTCGTCCCAGGCGCTGCGGGTTGTCGCGCTCGGCCACCAGCCGGGTGAACAACTCCTCCCAGCGGGCGGTGATGTCCTCACCGCTGAAGCGCTCGTAGACGCCCTCGCGCGCCGCCTTGCCGAAGGCGTGCCGAGTCTGCTCGTCACCGATCAGCCGGGCCATCGCCTCGGCCAGCAGGTCGATCTCACCGGGCGGCACCAGCAGCCCGTCCACGTCGTGCCTGATGATCTCGGCCGGGCCGGTGACGATGTCGTAGGCCACTACCGGCACACCGGCGGCGAACATCTCCAGGAGCACCAGCGGGAAGGCTTCGTTGCGCGAGGGCAGGACACAGAGCCCGGCCTTGGCCCACTCCTCGTCCATCTGCTGCGAGCGGCCCACCAGTTCGACCCGCAGTTGCAGGCCGAATCCCTCGACGAGCTGGCGCAGCCGCACTTCCTGGGGGCCGTCGCCGAATATCCGGAGCTTCCAGTCGGGGAAGTCGCCGGAGATCTGGTGGAACGCCTGGATGGCGTGGTTGAGCTGTTTTTCCGGGGTCATGCGGGCGGCCAGCACGATGACCTTGTTCTGGAGGTCGGAGCGCGGGCGGTAGCCGTCGGACACCGCGTTGGGAATGGTGACGAGCTCGGGCGCCGCGTCGCCGAGCGAGTCGGCGAACCAGTCGTTCGTGCGCTCGGTCAGCGACACCAGGGCGTCGATCCGCGGGCCGTACACCAGCAGCGGTTCACCGGCTACGCCGCGCAGTTGGGAAGCGCGGTGCTCTTCGTGCACGGTCACCACACGGGCCGGAGCCAGTTCCGCGGCGGCGGCCATCAGGGCCGGGGAGGTGGTGATCAGCACATCGCAGTCGAGCGCGGGCAGCGCGGCGGTCATCTCGATGTCGGAGAGCTGGTCGAAGGTGTTCTCCCAGACCGGCTTGATCAGTTCGCTGGGCAGCGACTGCAGCGTCCTGCACGCTTCCTCGTCCAGCGTGCTGCGGCGTACCGGACGCCCGTAGGCGCCGGTCCTGTCCACCAGGTAGCGCCGCTTGATCTGCTTCGCCTCCGCGAAGAACGGCTCCAGGCGGGTCTTGAAGACACTCAGCACTTCGACTTCGTGCCGGGCGGAGAGATGGATCGCCTGGGTGTAGGCGGCCATTTCCGTGCCGCCCATCTCGTCGCCCCAGGTGAGCAGAAATGTGATCTTCATGCGTCCTCGTTGGTTCCGATGGCCGCGCAGGCCACCGCAAGGGCACCGGCAGGCGTGAGATAGACGTGCGCACGGGTCAAGGAACCGTCGTCCAGGGCGATGATGCGAAAGGGAGTCCGGAAGACCTGCTTGGGATGACGCACCTGGGTGAGCCGCTTGGCGACCTTCAGCTTGGCGCGCCCCCCGCGCAGTTGGACGTCCCAGGTGCGCTGGACGCCCGGACCGTCGGTCATGGCTCGCAACGGCAGGTCGAAGGTGAAGTTGTCGCCGTCCCAATCGAGCGCCGCCGAGACGGATTTGTTGGCTCCCCGGCGTACGACCTCGGCGGTGTACTCGGTCACCGGGTGCCGTGCGGCCAGCAGTCGGCCGTGCACGGTCACCCGGTCCCAGAGCAGGTCGAATCTGACGAGTTCGGCCTGGTGGGCGGGGGCTGTGACCTTGAGCATGGCGCGGCCGTCCACCGAGCGCACCGGCCGGAAGACCGCGCCGCTGGACTCGGACGGCGAGGTCGGGAGCATCGGGCCGTGCACCGCGGCGAACGCCAGGGCGGCCAGGTCGGATCTGGTCTCACGACCGCCCTCGTCCGTGACGACGACACAGAACCGCCAGAGCCCCGCACTGAGCAGCAGCCCGCGCCCCGTGTCGTTCTCACCTTCGGTGTACCGCAGCGGTACCGTCGCGGTGAGCAGCAGGGACGTGTCGGACTCCGGCTCCAGGGCGAGGTCGACACTGACCCGATGGTTGCCGTGGATCAGTTCGAGGCGGGCCGCGGAAGGGTCGGCGGTGTGCCGGGAGAAGGGCACCGCGAGGTTCAGCGTGCGGCCGCCGAGCACTGAGAGGTGGACCGGGGTGATCATCGGCCGCGGTCTGATGCCTGTACCGAGCGCGGGCACAGTGTTCATCCGCTCGACCTTGCGGCGGGCTCGTACCGCCAGGGTGCGGGCGCGCTTTACCGCGCCCACCGCGTAGGGCAGGAGCGAATCACTCACGGCGCACGTGTCTCCCATTCTCATTGGTCAGCCAACGCATCCTGTCAAGGATGCCAAACATCAGCAAGTTGGCCGAATGTTGCAATTCCTGACCATGGCTGTTCACCTGCGGGCCAATCGAATGTGTGAAGTGGATCACTGGTTCCGCCGGAGCCGTGTCACTGCCACCCGCTGTGAGTCGAGGCGGTGGAAATGATCGCACAGCGGGTGAACGCGGCGGGAACGCCGAGTCGATTCCCGGAGTCGTCCGTGCGGCCCCGCTTGCCGTGCGCGCCCTGAGCGGCGGCTCGGTCCGGCAGGTCTTCCCCGTGGTCGCCGTTGGTAGGGTTCGGCCATGACCTGGATGATTACCGGCGGCGCTGGTTATATCGGTTCGCACGTTGTCAGGGCGCTCGTTGCCGATGGACAGCAGGTGGTCGTCGTCGACGATCTGAGCACCGGAGATCCCGAACGCCTGCCGGCCGGTGTGCCGTTGGTACGCGGCACCGTCCTGGACCGGGCGCTGCTCGACCGGACGCTGAGCGAACACGACGTCCGGGGCATCGTGCACATCGCGGCGAAGAAGCAGGTCGGAGAGTCCGTCGAGCGCCCGCTGTGGTACTACCGGGAGAACGTCGAGGGTCTGCGGACCGTACTCGAGGCCGCCGTCGAGGCGCGGGTGCAGCGCTTCGTCCTGTCGTCTTCCGCGGCCGTATACGGAATGCCCGACGTGGACCTGGTCACCGAGCAGACCCCGTGCGAGCCGATGAGCCCGTACGGCGAGACCAAGTTGGCCGGCGAGTGGCTGGTCACCGCGGTCGGGCGGGCGCACGGGATGGCCACCGCGTCGTTGCGCTACTTCAACGTCGCGGGCGCGGCCGCGCCCGAGCTGGGCGACCCGGGGATCTTCAACCTGGTGCCGATGGTCTTCGACCGGCTCTCCCGCGGCCGGACTCCGCTGATCTTCGGCGACGACTACCCGACGCCGGACGGCACCTGCATCCGCGACTACATCCACGTCGAGGACATCGCGTCCGCGCACGTCGCCGCCGCCCGCCGGCTCACCGAGGACTCGAAGGCGGCCCTGGTGCTGAACATCGGCCGGGGCGAGGGCGTCTCCGTGGCGGAGATGGTCGGCATCATCCAGGAGATCTCGGGTCACACCGGGATCGCCCCGGAGGTCACCGCGCGTCGGCCCGGCGACCCGGCCAGGGTCGTGGCGTCCGCCGACGCGATCGGCAGGGAACTGGGCTGGAAGGCCGTCTACGACGTGCGCGAGATGGTGGCCTCGGCCTGGGCGGGCTGGCAGTTGCGACACCCGGAGTAACCGGGGCGCGCCATTCCGATTCGGGGAGTCGGACTCACTCACGGTGAGTCCGGCTCCCCTTTTTCATGCGGCTGACCAGCCGGTTCCGCAGGTCAATGCATTCCGGCCTTTTCGGCTTTTGCTTCCGGTACTTGCCTGACCCGGACATGTGATGACGGTCACATCAAAGCGAAGAAACCCCGGCTCGAAATTGTCCCTCTTGTGCAGCGGGTGGTCGAAATGATCACACGAGAGGTGAACGGAGCCGGAACGTTGGACCGAATGCTGGAACAAGGAAGCAGGGGTCCCGGACGCCGGGTCGTGGTGGGTTCGATGGCGGGCGCACTCGCGGCGGCCACGGTCGCGGGTTGTACGGGTCGGAGCACCGCGGCCAAGCCGAGGATGACGGGAGCGCCGGTCGTCTTCGGGCCGCCCCCGACCGGCGGTGTACTGCCCGCCTCCGCGCGGGTCACCTTCGGTGCCCCCGCCGCACCGCTCGTGATGCAAGTGGTCGCGCACCCCGACGACGACCTGTACTTCATGAATCCGGACACCGCCGCCACCCTCGACCGTCATGTGCCGGTCGTCACGGTCTACGTGACCAGCGGCGACTCCTTCGGCGTGAACCGCGCCCCCGGCCACCCGCGCCCGCTGCCGAACGTACCCGCGTACGTCTCCGCGCGGCAGCAGGGGCTGCGGCAGGCGTACGCGCGGATGCTCGGCGCGGAGATCTTCACGCCGTGGACGCGTACCGCGCTCGCCCTGCCTCACGGCGGCGCAGCCGAGGTCAACACCCTCGAACACGACGGCAGGCGGGCCGAGTTGGTCTTCCTGCGGATCGACATGCACACTCCGGTGCGCGGCGGCGGCACCTTCGGCATCGACAAGCTCTGGGCCGTGGACGGGACGGTACGGACGGTACCGCTGCCCGACGGCCCGGTACGCGCCGCCCACACCTTCGACCGGCAGACGCTGATCGACGCGCTCGCCTTCCTCTTCACCACCTTCCGGCCGACGCTGATCCGCACCATGGACCCCGACCCGGACATCCAGGTCCACAACGCGCGGTACCCGCGCGACAGCGACCAGGTCGGCTACTCCGACCACCGTGACCACACCGCCACCGCGCTGTTCACCTGGCGGGCCATGGCGCAGTGGACCGAGAAGGCCGCGGCGAGCGGCGGCCCGGTCCCGACCTTCCTCACCGAGGCCTACCGCGGCTACTACAACCAGCGCTGGCCGCACAATCTCCCGCAGGCCACCGTCCGCTTCAAGGCGGACGTGCTCGATGTGTACGGCGGCGCTCCGGGCTGGAAGTGCGGCGACACCGGCGGCTGCGGTGACTACAGCGTCGGCCAGGGCGACGCGCTGAAGTCCCCGCGCGGCTGGGTCCGCAGCACCCACTACCGCTACCCGACCTCTGGTCCGCAGGCGGTGGCCGCCAAGGACGGCAGGCTCACCGTGTACGGCGTGCTCGGCACCCGGGCCGCCCGCTGGACCGAGACCGCGCCGGCAAGCGGACACTGGAATGCGCCTGAGGACCTCGGCGGGGGCCCGCTGACCCCCGCGCTCAGCGTCGTCACCGACAAGCACGGCCACCATCTGCTGTTCGGCCTGCGCTTCTCCGGTCTGTCGGCCGCGCCGGGCGACAACACCCGGGAGGTCGTGGTGCTCGACCAGCAGGTGGGTGCCTCGGGCAAGTCCGCCGGCGAAGACGGCGACCGGGCGATCCGGGGCTGGCGCAGCCTCGGCAGCCCCGAGGCGAATCCGGTCCGCGGCCGCAGGGTCGGGCCGCCGACCGCTGTGATCGGCAAGGACGGCCGGATCCACGTCTTCGTCCGCAACGCCTCCAAAGGTCTGAGCACGCGGGTCCGCGACGCCTCCGGTCAGTGGTCGCCGTGGCAGCAACTCGCCGGCGGCCAGGTCCAGGAGGGACTGACCGCGACCGTCGACCACGACGGCCGGATCCACGTCTTCGCCGCGGGCCACCAAGGGGTCCACCAGTGGACTCAGTCCACCCCGAGCGCCGAACTGGTCGGCCGTCCCCTGCGGCACACCGGCGTGCCCGGCGAAGTGCCCGAAGCGGTGACCGCGGCGGACGGTTCGCTGCTGCTGGCCTTCCGCAGGCCGGAGACCGCCGAGATCGCGGTCGAACGCCTCACCGCGGGACGGCATGGTCGCTGGATTCCGGCCTCCGCCGTGCGCGACGCGGGCTTCGGCCCGGTCGCCCTGCTCAGCGGCCGGGGCGCGGAGACCAACCCGCTGCTGGCCGTACGCGCCGACTTCGGCAACGCGCTGCTGGTGCACGGTGAATACGGCAAGGGACCGGCCGCCGCCACAGCCAGTACCCCGACGGAGCCCTTCGCGGTCGGCCGCCCCGACGTGCTCGTCGCGGGCACCGACCGTACGGCCCTGGTCTCCTTCACCGTGAACGCCACCCCGGGCGTCACCCGCGTCCACGGCACCGGCACGTTCACCCAACTGGCCACGAGATAGCACGGGTTGTCGGCCGTGACGCGCGAGGGCGCCCGCACCTGGAAGGTGCGGGCGCCCTCGTCCGTCCACTCAACAGGCGGCGGACACCACAGGACGTCTCAGAACAGACGGCTGTAGCCGTTCCAGCCGCCGCCCTGCTTCACCGGAGCCTTGAACTGGCCCGTGCCGGTGGAGCTGTAGCTGAACAGATTGCCGCTGGCGTCCACACCGAGCAGGTCGGCGCGGCCGTCACCGTCCATGTCGCCCGGCGACGCCAGCTTGTTGTAGCGGTTCCAGCCCGTGCCGATCTTCACGCGGGTCTCGAACGGGCGGGAGCTGACGCCCGTCCCCTTGTACAGGTAGAGCGTGCCGTCGCTGGTGCGCGCGACGATGTCCGCCAGGCCGTCACCGGTGAAGTCACCGGCGCCCACGATGGCGTTGTACGCACCCCAGCCGGGACCGACCAGCAGGCGGCCGGTCAGCGCCGCGCCGGTGCCCTGGCCCCGGTAGAGGTACAGGTTGCCCGAGGTGTCACGGGCCAGCAGGTCGCCCTTGCCGTCACCGCTGAGGTCACCGGGGCCGACGAAGAGGTTGTAGCCGCCCCAGCCGGTGGCCAGCGGGCTGCTCACGTCGGAATCCAGGTTCCACAGGTTGGTGCCGTCCCGGAACAGCAGGTCGGCGTACCCGTAGTCACCGAGCGACGAGGCCAGTGCGAAGGTGTTGTATCCCCCCGAGCCGCCCGCCACCTGCTGGCGCGCGGCGAGCGTCCCGTTGTTGTTGGTGTAGTACCAGTAGAAGGTGCCGCCGGTCGACAGGCCGTAGAGCTCCTTCTTGCCGTAGGCCGGGTTGGAACCCGCGCCCGCGAACAGCTCCACGTTCCAGTCTTTGTAGCCGCCCTGCTTGGGCGCGAAACCGCCCGCGCCGTTCTGCCGGTAGATGTAGAGAGTGCCATTCGTGGCCCTCGCCAGGACCGAGCCGTCACCGGTGCCGACGAGCTGGTTGTACGCGTTCCAGCCTGTGCCGATGGCGACGCGGGCCGCGTACGGACCGGCGGCGTTGCCCGTACCGGCGTAGAAGTACAGCGTGCCGTCCGTCTTACGGGCGATCAGGTCGCTGATGCCGTCGCCGTTCATGTCACCGGGGCTGGTGAGCTGGTCGTACTGGTTCCAGCCGGAACCGACGAGCACCTTGCCCTTGAACGGAGCGGAAGCGTTGCCGGTGCCCTCGTACAGATAGAGCTGACCGGCCGGCGTGCGCGCGACGATGTCGGGCTTGCCGTCCCCCGTGATGTCGTCGGTCGCGACCAGCTTGTTGTAGACGTACCAGCCGGTGCCGGTCCACCGCGCGCCGCCGTTGGGGAAGCTCCCCGCCCCGAAGTACGACAGGCGGCCCGAGTTGGTCAGCGCGAGGATGCCGGTGCCCTGCCCGTCCAGGCTGCCCGGGGTGAGGACGTCCTTGTACAGGGTGCCGTCGCTGCTGGCGCCGAGGTCGCCGTCGTCGTCGTTGTCCTTGGTGAGCAAGTTGTAGTAGTGCCGGTTGTTGCCCCGGTAGAGCTGGTCGGCGTAGCCGTCCCCGTCCGGGTCGTACCGCAGCGGCCCCGCCGCCGCCTTCGTGGAGTACTGCTTGGCCTGCTTGGGCAGCGTGAGCGTCGGCGCGGGCCCGCTGGGCGCCGTCGGCCGGGTGATCCTGTGCTGCGGGCCGCTGTCGGCCTGCGCGTTCGTGCTCAGCGCCAGAGCGCCGAGAGCGAGGACGCCGGTGGTGCACACCGCGACGAGGCGGCGGCGCTTCGAAAAGCGCACCGGCTGTGCTTCGGACACAATCCCCCCTGGGATGTGAGTGTGATGAATGCCGAACCCGATGCGAAGACCCGTCCGGTTCGGACGCGGCGAGTCTAGGTGAGGGGTCCGACAGACCTTAGACCGCGTGCCGATCGAGCGCCCCTGAATTCACCGCGGCAACGCCGACTAGACTGGGGCGATGACCTGGCTGATCACCGGCGGAGCCGGATACATCGGATCGCATGTCGTCAAATCGATGGTGGACGGCGGAGAAAAGGTGGTCGTCCTCGACGACCTCACCGCCGGTGACACCGAACGGCTGCCGTCCGGAGTTCCGGTGGAGCGCGCCAGCGTCCTGGACCGGGCCGCGCTCGACCGGGTGCTGGCCGCGCACGCGGTCGAGGGCATCGTGCACATCGCCGCCCGCAAGCAGGTCGCCGAGTCCGTCGAGCGACCGCTCTTCTACTACCGGGAGAATCTGACCGGCCTTCAGACCCTGCTGGAGGCGGCGGTCGACGCGCGCGTGCGGCGCTTCGTCTTCTCCTCCTCCGCCGCGGTGTACGGCATGCCGGACGTCGAACTGGTCACCGAGGACACGCCCTGCGCGCCGATGAGCCCGTACGGCGAGAGCAAGCTCGCGGGGGAGTGGCTGATCGCCGCGGCCGGCCGGGCGCACGGCATGGCCACCGCGTCGCTGCGCTACTTCAACGTGGCGGGCACCGCCGCGCCCGAGCTGGGCGACCGCGGCGCCGCCAACATCGTCCCGCTGGTCTTCCAGCGGATCTCGCAGGGCCGCCGCCCGCTGATCTTCGGCACCGACTACCCGACGCCCGACGGCACCTGCGTGCGCGACTACGTCCACGTCCAGGACGTGGCCGGCGCGCACCTGGCCGCCGCCCGCCGCCTGACCCGCGACCCCGAGGCGTCGCTGGTGCTGAACATCGGCAGCGGCCAGGGCGTCTCGGTGGCCGAGATGGTCGACCTGATCCGCGAGGTCTCCGGTCACACTGAGCTGGAACCCGAACTGGCCCCGCGCCGCGCGGGCGACCCGGCCCGTGTCGTGGCCTCCGCCGAGGCGATCGGCAGGGAGCTGGGCTGGACCGCCCAGTACGACGTGCGCGCGATGGTCACCTCGGCCTGGGCGGCCTGGCAGCTCCAGCACCCGCCGCGGTAGCCGGTCCTCCGGACGCGATCCGGAAACGGGCCGGAGAGGGACCGGAGACGGACCGGAAACGGACCGGAGACGGCCGGGGGCCGGGGCGCGCGACGGCACCGGCCGGAGCGCCGATTCGGGACAGGCGTGACAGCGGCGATACGAGGGACGTACGTGACAACGGCACGGCAGGACGTGGTGGAGGCCCGCAGGGTCGTGGTCAAGGTCGGCTCGTCGTCGCTGACCACGGCCGCCGGGGGACTGGACGCCGACCGGGTGGACGCGCTCGTCGACGTCCTGGCCTCGGTCCGCGGCTCGGGCACCGGCGCGAGCGCGGGACCGGGCGGCCGGCCGGACAAGGAGATCGTCCTGGTCTCCTCCGGCGCCATCGCCGCGGGACTCGCCCCGCTCGGCCTGGCCAGCCGCCCCCGCGATCTGGCCAGGCAGCAGGCCGCCGCCAGCGTCGGCCAGGGCCTGCTCGTCGCCCGCTACACCGCCTCCTTCGCCCGGTACGGCGTCCGCGTCGGCCAGGTGCTGCTCACCTCGGACGACGTCAGCCGCCGCGCCCACTACCGCAACGCCTACCGCACCCTCGACCAGCTGCTGGCCATGGGCGCCCTCCCGGTGGTCAACGAGAACGACACCGTCGCCACCGACGAGATCCGCTTCGGCGACAACGACCGGCTCGCCGCCCTCGTCGCCCACCTCGTCCGCGCCGACCTGCTGGTCCTGCTCTCCGACGTCGACGGGCTCTACGACGGCGACCCGCGTACGCCGGGCGCGACCCTGCTCACCGAGGTCGCCGGACCCGAGGACCTGGCGGGCGTCACCATCGGCAGCGCGGGCAAGGCCGGGGTCGGCACCGGCGGCATGGTCACCAAGGTCGAGGCCGCCAGGATCGCCGCCGAGGCGGGCATCCCCGTCGTCCTCACCTCCGCCGTGCACGCCGCCGACGCGCTGGCCGGGCGCCCCACCGGCACCCACTTCCACCGCACCGGCAAACGCTCCGCCGACCGGCTGCTGTGGCTCGCGCACGCCTCCACCCCGCGTGGCGCGCTGCGGCTGGACGCCGGGGCGGTCCGCGCGGTCACCGAGCGGCACAGCTCGCTGCTGCCCGCCGGGGTCACCGCCGTGGACGGCGACTTCGTCGCGGGCGACCCCGTCGACCTGCTCGACGAGACCGGGCACGCGGTCGCCCGCGGGCTGGTCAACTTCGACGCCCGCGAACTGCCCCGGCTGCTCGGCCGCTCCACCCGCGACCTCGCGGTCGAACTCGGCCCCGCCTACGAACGCGAGGTCGTCCACCGTGACGACCTGGTACTTCTGCGCCCCTGAGCCCCCGGAACCCTCGACTCCCCGGTCAATGTCCGGGGATCTCCTCAGGACCTTGGTTCGGGCCTTCTTGCCGAAAACGCCCCCGCGGCCCGCCGGAGCCTGGTCAACTTTGATGCGGAGGAGTCGTCAGCGCCTACCGGTGCGGACGGCGCTCGCGGAACGCAACCCACAGGGAGGCCGCCGGTGAGACGAGGGCGCCCAGGGCCATTGACCAGGGGTACGGGGGAACGCGCGCTGGTCAGCGTCGGCAACGACATCAGTGACGACATCGACGGGGACCCCGAGCGGGAAGCGCCTCCCGCCGAACGAGCGATATCCCGGCTGTGGCACGTCACGCTCAGCGTCTCGGGCCCCGAGACCCCGCTGACCGAGGTCAGACGCGGTCTTGAGCAGCTCGCCCACGACCACCCCTTCCTGCTCACCAGCCGGTACGCCACCGACCACGCGGAGATCCGCTACTGGGAGGAGGCCCGCGACCTGCACGACGCCGCCGCCATCGCGCTGCGGCTGTGGGGCGAGCACCGCTCGACGGCGGGCCTGCCGCCCTGGGAGACCGTCGGCCTGGAAGTCATCGACCGGGCGACCTACCACCAGCGCGTCGCGGAGGGCTACGGACCGCCGCCGGCCGTCCCGGTGGGCGTACACCCGTTCTAGGGCCCGTCCCCGCGGAGCACTGTCGCGGGACCTGCCAACCGGCCGGTGGCGGGCCGGTACCCTGCTTCCATGACCCACCCGCCGCTGCCCTCGCCGCTGCCCAAGTCCCCCGTGCTGCTCGCCGCGTACCGCGCGCGGGCCGCCGCCGCGGACCTGGCCCCGCTGCCGCGGTCCGTCAAGGACGACGCCCTGCTGGCCATCGCGGACGCGCTGATCGTCCGCACGCAGGAGATCGTCGCGGCCAACGCCGAGGACGTGGCGCGGGCCCGCGCGGCCGGGACCGGCGACACCGTCGTGGACCGGCTCACCCTCACCCGTGAGCGGGTCGCGGCCATCGCCGCCGACGTCCGGCACGTGGCGGGGCTGCCCGACCCGGTCGGCGAGGTGCTGCGCGGCTCCACCCTGCCCAACGGCCTGGAGCTGCGGCAGGTCCGCGTCCCGCTCGGCGTCGTCGGCATCATCTACGAGGCCAGGCCCAACGTGACGGTCGACGCCGCCGCGCTCTGCCTGAAGTCGGGGAACGCGGTGCTGCTGCGCGGCTCCTCCTCCGCGTACGCCTCCAACACCGCTCTCATCACCGTGCTGCGCGACGCGGTCGGCGGCGCGGGACTGCCCGCCGACGCCGTCCAGCTCGTGCCCGGCGAGAGCCGCGATTCCGTCACCGAGCTGATGCGCGCCCGCGGCATGGTCGACGTGCTGATCCCGCGCGGCGGCGCCGCCCTGATCCGTACCGTCGTCGAGGGTTCGACCGTTCCGGTGATCGAGACCGGCACCGGCAACTGCCATGTGTACGTGGACGCCGAGGCCGACATCGACATGGCCGTGGAGGTGCTGATCAACTCCAAGGCACAGCGCCCCAGCGTCTGCAACTCGGCGGAGACCCTGCTGGTGCACCGCGACATCGCCGACCGCTTCCTGCCGCGCGCGCTGGACGCGCTCGCCGAGGCCGGGGTCACCGTGCACGGCGACCCGCGGGTGCAGGCGCTGGCCGAGAGCAGCGGCAGCAAGGCCACCGTCGTGCCCGCCACCGCGGAGGACTGGGAGACGGAGTATCTGTCCTACGACATCGCCGCCGGGGTCGTGGAGAGCCTGGACGCGGCCGTCGAGCACATCCGGCTGTGGTCCTCCGGCCACACCGAGGCGATCGTGACGTCCTCGCAGGCCGCCGCGCGCCGCTTCACCCAGCGGGTGGACGCCGCCGCGGTGCTGGTCAACGCCTCGACCCGGTTCACGGACGGCGGCCAGTTCGGCTTCGGCGCCGAAATCGGCATCTCGACCCAGAAACTGCACGCCCGCGGCCCCATGGGACTGCCGGAACTGACCTCCACCAAGTACGTCGTCACGGGTGACGGACACATCCGCTGACACCCGCCGACACGCGGAAGTGTCCTCCGGACGGCCCACAGACAGTCCGGATTCCCCTGCCCAAAGGACCAACTTCCGCATTACTCTGGACAGATGCCGGACGATGACGAGTTCGCCTCCGTAGTCCTCGACGAAGAATTCGTACGGTCCGCTCTGTTCCATGAGCCCTCGGCCAAGGAACGGATGCTTGCCGTCGCCGAAGGTCCCGCGCTACCGCCCGGCTGGCCGGGTCGGAATCGAGCCGGTGCTCACGCCGCTGTCCCCGAACTGGACGAAGCGGGAGTACCGGATTCCGACGACCTCTACCCGGCCGGACGGCCGTACCGCGGGAGCAGTACCCGCTGGCACCGTCCGGTGGCCTGGGCCCTGGCCGTGGTCATGGGCATAGGGGTGGTCGCCCTGACCTTCGCCGCGGTCTACCGCGGCGCGGGCGGCGCGACCCGACCACCGGTGGTCCCCCCGCCGTCCAGCGGCCCGGTCGGCACACAGAGCAGCCTGCCTCCGGTCGCCGCGAACCGGCTTCCCTGATCTCCTGTCATAAGTTGACCGGTACCAGGGCGTTTATTCGCACGCCCAGAGACTTAACCTTGTGATATGAGCGGGCCTGGAAATCCTCCTGAGGGCACGCCCGAGGGCGTCCCCGGAGGCGGTGAGGACGAGTACCGATCCGTCGTGTTCGACGAGTCGTTCGTCCGGGCTGCCCGGATCCAGGAGTTCTCCGCCCAGGAGCGGCTGGACGACGCCGACCGGGCGGTCCGCGTCCGGCACGCGCTGCCGCGCGGCCTCGCCCGGCAGGCGGTCGCCCTCATCACGCTCATCGTCGTCGCCTTCGGCTTCGCCATCTACATGGGCGTCAGGCACCCCTACAAGGGCCGCGGCCAGGACGCCACGGAACAGCTCAGGGCCACCGTCATCCCGCTGGTCCCGTCCGGCAAGGTCGCCTCGGTCTCCGCGACCGAGCCCTTCCGCGGACAGCGCGCGGAGGCGTACCGGGTCGGCGCCGAGGGCATCACGATGCCCGCGATCCACCGGATCGGCGACTACGGCGTGGGCGAGGTGACGCAGGCCTTCAGCACCGCGAAGCTCTATCTGACCGACTCGTCGATCAATCAGGAGACGGTCACCGGCGGCGATGTGAGCAGTGTCCGCGCCCTGCTCGACCCCGGACAGCTCGACCAGTTCGACAGCAGCCTGACCCGGCCGTACACCGACGGCACCCACGAGGCGACCGGCTGGCTGGTCCGCTTCGACCCGGCGGCGCGGGTGCGGCTGGTCCGGGACGGCATCCGCGTGCAGGGCACCCTGGACGCCACCGAGACCGGCGACGACGAGCTGGAGATCGCCGCGGACCACACCTTCGTCTACGCGCTGTACCGGCCGGGATTCGCCGACAACGCCGTGTCGCTGTTCACCGTGCGCCGCCAGATGCGATTCCGCTTCAGCCACGCCGACCTGCGCCAGCGCCAGATCCAGGTCGTCCAGGCCGATGTGGCGGCGGGACCGCTGGCCTGCGGCGCGGCCGTACAGAACTACTTCCGGCCGATACTGGCCGGCCAGTCGGCGCCCGGCGCGGTCGCCGGAGCCGATCCGTACCGCCACGACCGGCCGGTCGGCGCGGTCTGCGCCCCGCTGACCGACGCCACCACCGGGCAGCCGCCTGCCACCGCGAGCACGACGGCGCCGGGCGTGCGGCCGAGCAGCACGACGGCGCCGGGCGTGCTGCCGAACGCCACATGGCTGCCGCGGGGCGCCGCGGGCGCGCCCGGCGCGCCGGGAAGCCCCTCGGTCAGCCCATCCCCGGCTGCGGCTCGGACGGCGGCCCCGAGTCCTCGGGCGAGTCGCCCGAGCCTTCTGACGCCCCCGCCGCCCCGTTCGTCGAGCCCGAGCCTGTGAAGCGGTCGCGCAGCTTGCCGCCGATGTCGCCCGCCCCGGACGAGATGTCCCGGATCAGCCCCATCAGCGGGTCCTTGCTGCTCCTCACCGTATCGGCGTAATGCGTCGCGGACTCCTTGAAGGAGTCGTACACCGAGGTGTCCTTGTCCTCCTCGCGCCGCGGGTAGTGGCCGTCCATCAGCCGCTGGTAGTCCCGGCTGCCCGCCCACTTGCGCAGCTCGGCGGCGCGCACCGTGGTGAACGGGTGACTGCGCGGCAGCACGTTGAGGATCTTCAGCACCGAGTCGCGCAGATCGCCCGCCGCCTCGAACTCGTCGGCCTGCTTCAAGAACGCGTCCACGTTCATCTCGTGCAGATGGTTGCCGCCCGCGATCTTCATCAGACCGCGCATCGACGCCTGCACGTCCTGACCGACCAGCAGACCGGCGCGGTCCGCGGACAGTTCCGACTTGCGGAACCACTCGCGCAGCGCGGTGACGATCGCGAGGATCGCCAGATTGCCCAGCGGGATCCACGCCACGCGCAGCGCCAGGCTGGTGAGGAAGAGCAGTATCGTCCGGTACACCGAGTGGCCGGACAGCGCGTGGCCCACCTCGTGGCCGACGACCGCCCGCATCTCCTCCTCGTCGAGCAGCTCGACCAGGCCGGTGGTGACCACGATGATCGGCTCGTCCATGCCGATGCACATCGCGTTGGGCTGCGGGTCCTGCGTCACGTACATCGCCGGGACCTTTTCCATGTCCAGGATGTAACAGGCGTCCCGCAGCATCGCGTTGAGATGAGCGAACTGCTCGTCGCTGACCCGCACCGAGTCCGACAGGAACAGCAGCCGCAGCGACCGCTCGGGCAGCAGACCGCTGAGCGCCTTGAAGACCGTGTCGAAGCCGCTGAGCTTGCGGAGCGCCACCAGCGCGGACTTGTCGGCCGGGTGCTCGTACGCCCGCGACGAGATGCCGGGGAAGCGCTTGCGGTTGCGCCCCGGCAGGTTCTTCTGACCGTCCTGCGTGTCGTTCGGTCCATTCGGCACGGACATACTGGCCCAACCCCCTGATAGCCAACCGGTACATACTCTGGACGCGCGGAGCCTGCGCGAAGTTCCCTTCCGCCCGCCCGTACGATGTGCCGAGAGTCTTCTCCCCCGTCCCCGATATCGCAAAGGGTCCCGCTGATCATGTCGTCCAACGCAGCCTCCGCCCTGACCACACTCGCCGAGGGGGGCGGCAACCACAACAGCCTCAGCCCGTACGTGACCGGCTTCGGCGCACTGGCCGCCCTGCTGCTCCTGCTGTGGATCGTGACCCGCTTCAACCGGGACTGACCATGCCGGACGCGAAGCACCGCATCGGGGTGATGGGCGGCACCTTCGACCCCATCCACCACGGTCACCTGGTCGCCGCCAGCGAGGTCGTCAGCCTCTTCCACCTCGACGAGGTGGTCTTCGTGCCGACCGGCCAGCCGTGGCAGAAGAGCGACCAGAAGGTGTCGGCCGCCGAGGACCGCTACCTGATGACGGTGATCGCCACCGCGTCCAACCCGCAGTTCTCGGTGAGCCGCAGCGACATCGACCGCGCGGGCAAGACGTACACCATCGACACCCTGCGCGATCTGCGCGCCGAGCACCCGGGCGCCGAGCTGTTCTTCATCACCGGTGCCGACGCGCTCTCCCAGATCTTCTCCTGGCGGGACGCGGAGGAACTGTTCTCTCTCGCGCACTTCATCGGGGTCACACGCCCCGGGCATACGCTGTCGGACCCGGGCTTCCCCGAGGGCGGTGTCTCGCTCGTGGAGGTCCCGGCGCTGGCGATCTCCTCCACGGACTGCCGCCAGCGGGTGGCCAAGGGGGATCCTGTCTGGTACTTGGTTCCGGACGGTGTAGTGCGCTACATCGACAAACGCGCGCTGTACCGGGACGCGACCGGGTAGCTCCGCAACGAACCACGTGAAGGGGTTCCTCGTGAACGACGCAAACCCCCGTTGGCAGCAAGCCGAGGGCGGTCCTGAGAACGAGAGAGACCCTTACGCGCAAGACCCCTACTACCAGCAGCAGCCCTACGGTTACGACCCGTACGCACAGCCCCATCCCGCGCAGCAGCAACAGGGGCAGCAGCCGCAGCAGCAGGCCGCTCAGCAGGCGCCGCCGCACGTCCCCCAGCAGCAGCCGCACCCCGGTTACCAGGACCCGTACTACGGCGACCCCTCGCAGACCTACGCCGGCCAGCAGCAGGGCTGGATCCCGCAGCAGCCCCAACAGCCGTACTACGAACAGGGACCGGGCCCCGGCGGCTACGGCCAGGGACAGGGCCAGGCGCCGGGCCAGAGCCAGGGACAGGGCCAGGGTTACGGCGCCGGGCAGCCGCAGGCGTACGACACCGGGCAGCACACCGTCTACGAGACCGGCCAGCAGCCCCCCGTGTACGACACCGGCCAGCACGCGGTCTACGACACGGGGCGGCAGCAGCCGGTCTACGACACCGGTCAACAGCAGCCCGTCTACGACACGGGCCAGCAACCGGTCTACGACACCGGCCGGCACGCCGTGTACGAGACCGGGCAGCAGCCGCCGGTGTACGAGACCGGGCAGCAGCCGCCCGTGTACGACACCGGGCAGCAGCCGGTCTTCCCCGAGGAGCCCGGGACGCGGCAGGCACCGGCCGCCGCGGGCGGGGCGAAGGGGCCCGACGGGCAGTATCTGACCGAGCAGTTCGCCTTCATCGACGAGGACTCTGAGGAGTCGGAAGAGGTCATCGACTGGCTGAAGTTCTCCGAGTCGCGCACCGAGCGCCGCGAGGAGGCCAAGCGGCGCGGCAAGAACCGCAAGGTCGGCCTGATCCTGCTGGTCGTGCTCGCGATGCTCGGCGGCGTCGGCTATCTGTGGCAGGCGGGAAAGCTGCCCGGCCTCGGCGACTCGAAGGGCCCGGCCGCGGCGGCGGGCGGCGCGCAGAAGCGCGACGTCATAGTCGTGCACCTGATGCCGGTCGACAAGGGCGCGCCCGCCACCGCGCTGCTGGTGGACAACGAGACCAAGGGCCGCGGCACGACGGTCCTGCTGCCCAACTCCCTCAACGTCACCACCGAGGACGGCACGTCGACCACCTTGGACAAGGCGGTCGGCGACGGCGTCGGCCCGACCAGGGACGCCCTCAACTCGCTGCTCGGCTCCGACATCAAGGGCACCTGGCGGCTGGACACCCCGTATCTGGAACTGCTGGTCGACTCGCTCGGCGACGTCTACGTCGACACCGACGCCGAGGTGAAGGGCACCGGCAAGGACAAGGACAAGACGCTGGTCCGGCAGGGCAAGCAGACCGAGCTGACCGGCCAGGCGGCCGTCGCGTACGCCACCTACCTCGCGCCGGGCGAGCCGCAGACCAAGCAGCTCAGCCGCTTCGGGCAGGTCATGCAGGCGCTGCTGAAGAAGATGCCCAGCGACGCGGCGTCCGCGACCAAGACCGTCCAGTCGCTGGCCCAGATCCTCGACCCGTCACTGACCGACCAGCAGCTCGGCGCGTCGCTCGCGCAGCTCGCGGAGCTGGCCAAGACCGGCGCGTACGACACGGCGATGCTGCCGGTGCAGAAGGACGGCACGCTCACCGCGAAGACCAGCGACAGCGTCGTCAAGGACATCCTCGGCGGCACGGTCAAGACCTCCGACGCGACCGCGCAGGCCCGCGTGCAGATCAAGGACGCCACCGGCGACAAGAAGTCGGGCCCGATGGCGCAGGCCGCGATCGTCAACGGCGGCACGTACACCTATGTGCCGGGCGGCACGGCGGACAAGTCCCAGGCCCTCTCGCAGATCGTCTACGGCGACGACGCGCGGCTGGCCGCGGCCAAGGACGTCGCGTCGACCCTGGGGCTGCCCGCGAGCGCGGTGAAGAAGGGCACGGTGCCGGCGACCGCGGACATCTCGGTGGTGCTCGGCAAGGACTACAAGCAGACGGGCCAGTGAGCGCCCGCCGCGGGCTCCGGTCGCCGGTGACCGAGCGTGGTGACCGGTCCGCGGTGACCGAGCGTGGTGACCGGTCCGCGGCGATCGGCGCATGGTGACCGGCGCGCGGGCTCCGGCCCGTGGTGACCGGCGCGCGGTGATCGAAAAGGGGTCGGGGGCTGTCCGAGGGTCGTGAGACCCTTGGGTGACCAGCCCCCGACCCGAAAGTCTCCTCAGTGACCGCCACGGACCGTTCCATCGAGCTGACCCGTACCGCCGCCCAGGCCGCGGCCGACAAGCTCGCGCACGACATCATCGCCTACGACGTCAGCGACGTCCTCTCCATCACCGACACCTTCCTGGTGGCCTCCGCGCCCAACGACCGACAGGTCAAGGCCATCGTCGACGGCATCGAGGAGACCCTGGCCAAGGAGCTGGACGCCAAGCCGGTACGGCGCGAGGGCGAGCGGGACGGCCGCTGGGTGCTGCTCGACTACATCGACATCGTGGTGCACGTGCAGCACTCCGAGGAGCGGGTCTTCTACGCCCTGGAGCGGCTGTGGAAGGACTGCCCGGAGATCGAGCTGCCGCAGGACGCGGTCGCGACCCGCGGCAAGGGCGCCGAGCACGCCCAGGCGCAGGAGGCGCAGGACGAGGGAGACCTGAACTGAACGGGAACAAGGGCGGCCGTGGCCGCCGGATCGTGCTCTGGCGGCACGGCCAGACGGCCTGGAATCTCGAACAGCGCTTCCAGGGCAACACCGACATCGAGCTGACCGCCGAGGGCACGGCGCAGGCGCGCCGCGCCGCCCGGCTGCTCGCGGCGCTGCGGCCGGACGCGATCATCGCCTCCGACCTGCGCCGGGCCGCGGGCACCGCCGCGGAGCTTGCCGCGGTGACCCACCTGCCGGTCACGCACTACGAGGGTCTGCGCGAGACCTTCGCCGGAGCCTGGCAGGGCCTGACCCACACCGAGATCGTCGAGCGCTACGGCGAGCAGTACGCGGCCTGGAAGCGCGGCGAGCCGGTGCGGCGCGGCGGCGGCGAGCTGGAGACCGAGGTCGCCGACCGGGCCGCGCCCGTGGTGCTGACCGCCGCCGACAAGCTCGCCGACGACGGCGTCCTCGTCGTCGTCAGCCACGGCGGCACCATCCGCACCACCATCGGACGGCTGCTCGGCCTGGAGTCCACGAGCTGGGAGTCGCTCGGCGGCCTGACGAACTGCTGCTGGTCCGTCCTCGGCGAGGGCGCCCGCGGCTGGCGGCTGCTTGAGCACAACGCGGGCACCCTGCCGGAGCCGGTCCTCGGCGACGACACCTGAGCGCGCGCCGGACCGTGCTCGCGGCGGCCTCCGGACGGCCCTCGACCGGGTCCGGGACGCGTCCGCGCGCGGCGGTGCAGCGGATTTCGTTTCCGGCGCGCTCACCGGCTATGCTTCTTCTCGTCGCCGGGGAAACCCGCGCTGACGCGGGGCTGTAGCTCAGTTGGTAGAGCGCTTGCATGGCATGCAAGAGGTCCGGGGTTCAATTCCCCGTAGCTCCACAAGGTCGAGGGCGGAGTGTGCTCGCGGAAACGCGAGTCACTCCGCCCTCTGTCGTTTCTGCCCGGCCGCGCCTCGCGCCGCGGGGGCTTCGCCATCTGGAGCCCCGTGAGGTCGGCCGGGCCGGACGCCGAGGCGGGAGTACCCCGGGGACACGGTCCACACGCCACGTACGAAGGTCCCGTTCCCTCACCGGGGGAGCGGGATCTCTGCGTTCCGGCCCTCCCGCGTGGCCTGCTCGGCCTTCTCGCGCAAGATCTCGGAGAGCGGGCGGCCGTGCTCGGGGCAGCCGACGACCGGGTCGGGGATGGCGCGCAGGCGCTCGATCCGGCGGGTGTCCTGCGCGCCGAGCGGGGTGTAGACGACGATGCGGTGCTCGGCCATGCCGTCGATGCTCAGCGAGCTGGACGACAGATTGACGGTGCCGACCGCGTGGTGCCGGAAGACCTTGACCCGCCTGCCCGGCGCGGCCACGGGCGCCGGGACCCCGGGGGCGGCGGGCGCGGTCTCGCCCTGCCGGGCCTGGTCGTGCTCGGCGCCGCGGTGACGCTGCTCACCGTGCCGCTCGTCCTCGGGCAGGAGGAGGGCTGGCCGCTGTGGGGCTGGTTCTCGCTGGGCCTGAGCGTGCTGCTCTTCGCGCTCTTCATGGTGCTCGAAGCGCGGCTCGCCCGGCGCGGCGGCGCCCCGCTGGTGTCCGCGCGTGTGCTGCGGGCGCCGGGCATGCGGCGCGCGGTGACGGTGATCTCGCTGACGATGGCGGCCAACGCGGGTTTCCTCTTCGCCATCGCCCTGCACCTCCAGTCGGGCCTCGGCGACAGCGCGCTGCGCACCGGTCTGACCTTCGCGACCTGCGCGGTCACCTTCGGCGCCGTCGGCCTCAACTGGCGTCGGCTGCCGGTGTCCTGGCGGCCGTGGCTCGCCCCGGCGGGCCTGCTGGTCGCGGCCGGGTCCTTCGCGGGCCTCGGGCTCGCGCTGCGCGGCGGCGGCCATGGCGGGGCGCTGCTCTACGGCACGCTGCTGCCCCTGGGCGCCGGACTCGGCCTCGCCTTCAGCCCGACGCTCACCCTGGCGCTCGGCAAGGTCGCGCCGCGCGACGCGGCGGAGGCCAGCGGCCTGCTCGCCACCGCCACCCAGCTCGGCCAGCTCCTCGGCGTCGCCACCCTCGGCACGCTCTACCTCAACCGGCTCGACCTGCCCGGCGCCCACCCCTCGGCCCACGCCTACGCCGTGACGTCGGCGGCCATGGCGGCGGTGTCGTCGGTCGGCGCCGTGGTCGCGGTCGAGTGGCGGCGGAGCGGGCGGCGCCGGGCCTGAGGCGCGGAGGGCCTGTGCCGGTGCGTCCTACGCGTCCTGTGCGGCCTCCGCGTCCTCCCCGTCCTCCGCGTCCTGCGCGTCCAGGAACGGGTAGTCGGTGTAGCCGCGCTCGTCGCCGCCGTAATACGTGGCCCGGTCCGGGGTGTTGAACGGTCCGCCCGCGCGGAGCCTGCGCGGCAGGTCGGGGTTGGCGAGGAAGAGGGCGCCGTACGAGAGCATGTCGGCGGTGCCGTCCTCGATCAGCGCCAGCTCCTCCGGGCCCGAAGGGCGGCCGACCGTACGGGCGTTGAGGATGAGGGCGCCGGAGAAGCGTTTGCGCAGCTCCAGGGTGAGCGCCCGGTCGTCGTTCTCGATGAGGTGCAGATACGCGGGGCCGACCGCTTCGATCGCCTGGACCAGCGCGACATACGTCGGTCCCGGCTCCGGCTCGTGGAGGTCGCCGAGCGGATTGCCGGGCGAGACGCGCAGGCCCGTACGGTCGGCGCCGATCGCCCCGGCCACCGCCGTGACCAGCTCGACCGCGAACCGTATCCGGCGCTCGGGGGAGCCGCCCCAGTCGTCGGTGCGGACATTGGAGTTGGGCGCGAGGAACTGGTGCGCCAGATAGCCGTTGGCCGCGTGCACCTCGACGCCGTCGAAGCCCGCCGTGATCGCGTTGCGGGCCGCGGCGGCGTGGTCGGCCACGGTCTGCCGGATGCCGTCCTCGGTCAGCTCCTCGGGGACGACGAACTCCTTCGGCCCGTCCCGCGTGTAGACCGTGCCCTGGGCGGCGACGGCCGAGGCGCCGACCGGTACGAGGCCGTCGGGCAGCAGGGAGGGGTGGCCGATCCGGCCGGTGTGCATGAGCTGCGCGAAGATCCGGCCGCCCGCCGCGTGCACGGCGTCGGTGACCCGGCGCCAGGCGGCGATCTGCTCGTCGCTGTGCAGACCGGGAGTGTCGGGATAGCCCTGGCCGACGGGGGAGGGCTGGGTGCCCTCGGTGACGATCAGCCCGGCGGAGGCGCGCTGCGCGTAGTAGCGCACGGCGGCGTCGGTCGGGGCGAGTCCGGGACCGTACGCCCTGCTGCGGGTCATCGGTGCCATGACGATACGGTTCGGCAGCCGCACACCGCCGAGGTCGAGGGGGTCGAACGCGGTGGTCAAAGCGGTCTCCAGGCTCGTCCGGCGGCGGGGCTCGTAGTCGGCCGGAAGCCACCGTAACCGCGGATCCGCCCCGGAAATGTTGAGGATTCATGAACTTCCGGCCGGAGCGGCCGGGGCGGGGGCGGGCGCCGTGACCAGGGGCGGCGCGGGGTCGGGAGCCGCCTCCGGAATCGGCGCCGGACGACGGCTTTCGGCGGTTGACACGCGCCTGGAGGGCATGGTGTACAGCGCGCGGACGGCCAGCGCGCCCGCCAGCGCCAGGAACGCCACGGCCGCCAGTGGATAACCGGCCGACAGCAGTATCTGCGGCCCGCTCTGCCGCAGCTCCAGCCGTCCGGGGCCGTGCGGCACCGCCCACAGCGCGAAGGAACAGAAGAGACCGCAGGCCGCGGCCGTCCCGGCCGCCCACCGCCAGTCCCCGCGGCGCAGCGCCTCGGAGCCGAGCAGCACCAGTATCGGCACCGCCCACACCCAGTGGTGCGACCACGACACCGGACTGACCAGCAGCGCCGTCATGGCGCAGGCCACCGCCGCCCACGCGGGCCCGTACGGCAGCCGGTCCCCGGCCAGCAGCGCCGCGACGGCCACCGCGAGCCCGGCCAGACCCGCCACGGCGGCGCCCGCCAGCCAGACCGTCCCCGGGTCCCCGGTGTGCTGGAACCGGGCGACCACCCCGCGCAGCGACTGGTTGGCGGTGTCCTCGCCGAAGCCGACCCGGTCCGGCGCGAGCACCACCCCGGTCCAGAACCGCCGCGAGTCGTACGGCAGCGCGAGCGCCGCGACCGCGACCGTACCGGCGAAGGTGCCGCCCGCCACCAGCGCGCGCCGCACATAGGGCGCGCCGCTTCCCTCCCGGCGCAGCGCCGCCGCCCCCGCCACGGCCAGGAAGACGGCGAAGAGCGCGGGCGTCAGCTTGATCCCGGCGGCGATCCCGATCCCGGCCCCCGCCCAGCGGTGCGCGGCAGGGCGGGTCAGGTCCCACAGCACCAGCACCGCGAGCAGCAGATTGACCTGCCCGTAGCGCAGGGTCGTCCACACCGGCTCGCACCACACCGCCGCCGCGGCCACGGCGAGCACCACCGCGGCCCGCGGCGCGCGTACGGGACGGCCGGCCAGTCGCAGCGACAGCGCGACCAGCGCCACCAGCAGCAGCAGATTCCCGGCCGTCGCCGCCGTCCGCATCGCCCCGGGCCGCAGCCACGTCAGCGGCACGAACAGCAGCGCGGCGAACGGCGGATACGTCGTCGGCAGCCGCGCGTACGTCGCCCGCATCGCGTACAGGTCACCGCCGCCGCGTACCGTCAGGCCCTCGGCCCGGTACACCATGAGGTCGATCATCGACACGTGCGCGCCGCGCTGCGCCGCCCAGAACCCGGCGAAGGACGCGAGGCAGCCGACCCCGGCCGCGGTCACCGCCGCCGCCCGCCGCCGCCGTACCGCGCCCACGCCACCACGCTCCTCCCGCCGTCACAGAACCCCGAGGTCGGAGGCCCGCCACCGGCCGGAAACGAGTTGGCGGTCCCGGCCCGCGGCCGTGTAATGTATCCCGAGTCGCCGGGCCCACCGCCCGACACCACGCGGGGCTGTAGCTCAGTTGGTAGAGCGCTTGCATGGCATGCAAGAGGTCCGGGGTTCAATTCCCCGTAGCTCCACGAGTGAGAGAGCGAGACCTGTCCGCAGAAGGCGGACGGATCTCGCTCTTTTCCGTTGCGCGGCGGCCGGCTCCTGCGGGGCGCGGCCCGGGGCGCGGCTTCGGACCGGCCGCGGGACCGGTCTGCTCTGACCGGCTGCGCGATCCGTCACCCGACCGGCCTGACGGCTGGTCAACTACCCTGGGCGCACAGGGCGGAAGCGACGGGGGAGAGACCTCTTGGACCAGCTGGACTGGCAGTTGATCGACCGTGAGTTCCTCGCCGGTCGGCGCGAGGCTTCGCGGGAGAGTCTGGTCCGCTACTTCGACGGTGCCCTGCCGACCTGGGAGACGGTGCTGGCGGACGTGCCGCGCCGCGAGGCGGTCTCGCGTATCACCGGGAATCTGCTGTACGAGCGCGGCTCGGCGAGCACCGTGCACCTGGTGGTGGGCCCCAGCGGCGAGGGCAAGTCGACGCTGATCCGGCAGGTCGCCGTCGATCTCGCGAGCAGCCACGAGGACTGGCGGGTGTACTGGCGGGACTCCGGCGACACCCTGGACCTGAAGTGGATCGCGGAGCTGGACCCGGACCGCAACACGCTCTTCGTCTCGGACGACGCGGAGAAGATCGCGACCGGCTGCTTCGACGTCCTGCGGCGGCTTGAGGGCCGCTCGGACCTGCACTTCCTGCTGGCCGCGCGGGACACCGACTGGCGGGCCGTCAGGGCCGACTCGCTGCCGTGGAACACGCTGAACGTCACGCCGAAGCGGATCGCCCTGCGCGGCCTCGGCAAGGACGGTGTGGACGCGCGGGAGATCGTCGAGGCGTGGACGCGGTCGCAGGCGCTCGGCCAGCTCGCCTCGTACAACCAGGTCGAGGACCGCGTGGCGGCGCTGCTCGCGGCGGTCCGCGGCGAGGAGGCCAGCCTGGAGGACGGCGCGCTGCTCGGCGGCATGCTCCGGGTCCGCGTCGGCGACCGGCTGGACGGCCATGTGCAGCAGATGCTCGGACGCCTGGTCCACTACCCGTTGAGCAACGGCCGCACGCTCGCGTACGCCTTCTTCATGATCGCCGCCCTGCACGGCATCAATGTGCGGGAGATGTCGCCGCGGCTGCTCGCCGAGGCGCTCAACATCGACGTGAGCCGGGTCGAGGAGGAGATCGTCATCCCGCTCGGCGAGGAGGCGGCGGCGGCCCGCGCGGGCGACCGGCTGCTCGTCAGGCACCGCGCGGTCGCCGAGTCGGCGCTGCGCGTCGCCCGCAGCCTCGGCGTCGACATGAAGGACATCTACGCGCGCCTGACCCGCGTCGGCATCCGCGTGGCGACCCGGCCCGGAAGCGGCCTGGACGCCAAGGAGTTCCGGTACATGTCGCAGAAGCTGAGCAGCTCGCCCGAGTACGCGATCGGCTCCGCCCGCGCGGCCGTGGAGGAGGAGCCCGACGACCTGCGCCGGGTGGTCAACCTCGTCGTGGTGCTGCGGCACAACGCCATGAACGACGAGCTGACGGCGGTCGCGCAGGAGCATGTCGGCCGGATCCGTACGATGGTCAACTCCCGTGAGGCGGCCCGGCGGTTCTTCTACGAGTGGTCGATCGCGGAGGGCAAGTCCGGCCGTCCCGAGATCGCCTGCTGGCTCACCGCGGTGTCGCTGGCCGATCTGGCGTGGGCCGATCCGCTGCGCGACGAGCGGGACGTCGAGTGGCGGATGGCCGGTTTCGTACCGGGGTTCAAGGCGCTCGCCGCGCGCACCGGGGACGAGCGGTTCGCGCGCGGGGTGCGCGCGGTCGAGACGCTGCTGCGCGGCTGGCCGGTCAGCCCGCGTACCGAGCGGGACATGGTCATGTACCGCTCCTACGCCAAGAGTCAGGGCGTGCCGGAGATGGACCGCGACACCTGCCGTACGGAGTTGACGGCCGCGGTCGTGGCCGCCTGGCGATTGCGGTCGCGTGAACTTCCCGACGTTCCCGCGGGATCGACCTTGCGCTTCCACCGGCTGTTCCAGAAGCTGGACGAGCACCCCGCCTGACCGGGCGGGCGGCCCCGACGGGCCCCGTGCCCGATCGGGCACGCGACCTGAACGGCCATACGCACGACGGGCGGTGGCTACCGTTCCTTGACCCGCTCTTGGGAAAACCATGCCCCTGACATGAACCGATCAGCGAAAGAGTGTCGCTCTGCGGTACGAGCCGTACGGATAGCGGCGACACCGCACTTCGCGACAACTCGCTTCGCATGGGGGTTTCATGAGATTTGAGCGCAAGAGAACGCGTGTGGGACTGGTGGCGGCCGCCGCGCTGCCCCTGGTCGCCGGCGCGCTCGCGCTTGGCACCCAGTCCGCCACGGCCGACCAGCCCAGCGGACGCCAACTCCTCTCCGGCACCAAGCCGCAGTGGGCCACCACCCAGGCAGACAAGGGCGCGACCGCGAACACCGGCAAGGTGTCCGTCCGCGTCTATCTGGCCGGACGGGACGCGAAGGGCCTCGCGGCCTACGCCAAGTCCGTCTCGGATCCGAACTCGGCTGACTACGGTCACTATCTGACCACCGCGCAGACCCAGTCGCGCTACGGTGCGACGAAGGCCCAGATAGCCGAGGTCACCGACTGGCTGAAGTCCTCCGGCCTGAAGGTGACCGCGACCTCCCAGCACTACATCGCCGTGACCGGTGACGTGGCCGCCGCGGAGAAGGCTTTCGGCACCCAGCTCCACAACTACTCCAAGGCGGGCCACACTTACCACGCCCCGGCGACCACGGCGTCCGCGCCCGCCTCGCTCAAGGGCGCGGTGCTGACCGTCACCGGCCTGGACAACGCACCCAAGAAGTCCAGCCACGACGACACGCTGCCGCCTCCGGACGCGGTCTTCAAGAACGCCGGACCCTTCTCCACGTACTTCGGCTCGAACACCAACAACAAGCTCCCCAACGCGTACGGCACCAAGGCGCCTTACGCGATCAAGGGCTACACCGGTGAGCAGCTCCGTGCCGCGTACGGCGCCGGCAAGTACACCGGCAAGGGCGTGACGGTGGCCATCACCGACGCGTACGCCTCGCCGACCATCGCCGCCGACGCCTCGCAGTACGCCAAGCGCAACGGCGACCAGAAGTACAAGAAGGGCCAGCTCTCGCAGGTCCTGCCGAGCGAGTTCACCAACACCGACGAGTGCGGCGCGTCCGGCTGGTACGGCGAGGAGACGCTCGACGTCGAGGCCGTGCACGCGGTCGCCCCCGACGCGAACATCGTCTACCTCGGCGCGGCCTCCTGCTACGACGACGACTTCCTCGACACGCTCAACAAGGTCGTGGACGGCCACCTGGCCGACATCGTCTCCAACTCGTGGGGCGACGTCGAGGCCAACGAGACCCCGGACGTGGCCGCGGCCTACGACCAGGTCTTCCAGCAGGGCGCTGTCGAGGGCATCGGCTTCTACTTCTCCTCCGGTGACAACGGCGACAACGTCGCTTCCACCGGTGTGAAGCAGGCCGACACCCCCGGAAACTCCGACTGGGCCACCTCCGTCGGCGGCACCTCGCTGGCGGTCGGCAAGAACGACAAGTACAAGTGGGAGACCGGCTGGGGCACCGAGCGCGCCCCGCTGTCGGCCGACGGCAAGTCCTGGGTGGGCTTCCCCGGCCCGTACACCTCGGGCGCGGGCGGCGGCACCAGCAAGCTGTACGCGCAGCCGTACTACCAGCGCGGCGTCGTCCCCGACTCGCTGGCGCTCGCCAACGGCGGCACCGTCAAGCAGCGTGTCGAGCCCGACATCGCCGCGGTCGCCGACCCGAACACCGGCTTCCTCGTCGGTCAGACCCAGACCTTCCCCGACGGGTCGCTCCAGTACAGCGAGTACCGGATCGGCGGCACCTCGCTCGCCGCGCCGGTGATCGCGGGCGTCCAGGCGCTGTCGCAGCAGGCCCGTAACGGCATCGCGATCGGCTTCGCCAACCCGCTCATCTACAACAAGTACGGCACGTCCGCGTACCACGACGTGACCGACCACCCGCTGGGCCAGGGCCAGGGTCTCGCCGTCGTGCGTGTCGACTTCGCGAACGCCTTCGACGCCTCGGACGGCACGATCACCTCGCTCCGTACCCTCGGTGCGGACGCGTCGCTGCACGCCACGGTCGGCTACGACGACGTCACCGGCGTCGGCACCCCGGGTGCCGACTACGTGAAGTCGTACCTGCCGCCGAAGAAGAACGGCAAGCACTGAACGGTGTGACGCGGTTCTGAGAACGGTGTGACGCGGTTTTGATCCGACGCGCCTCCGCGTTTCGGACATGGTTCTACGCCGATCCGGCGCGGATCCGAGGCGTGCGGACGCGCTTCGGAAGCGTTTCGGACGCGGTGAAGCGGGGCCCGTACCGGGGAGCGATCCTCGGTGCGGGCCCCGCCCCCGCTGCGGTAACCTGATGCCATGCGAGCTGTGAGCCTCCTGCTTAGCGAGCCGCGCTGACCGAGAACCCCGTCAGTGCGGCACCCCTCCTGCGCGAGGGGCTTTTTTGTTTCCGCAGGCAGCGACGGGCAGCAGGCTTCCGGGCCGCAGCCGTCAAGACATCGATGGAGTACCGAGGACGATGAGCGAGATCACCCCGGCCGCCGAGACGGCTGCGCCCCACCGCTACACGGCCGAACTGGCCGCGGACATCGAGGGCCGCTGGCAGGACTTCTGGCAGGCCCACGGCACCTACGAGGCGCCGAACCCCAGCGGCGACCTGGACGGCGACCCCGAGACGGCCGCGCGCCCCAAGAAATTCATCATGGACATGTTCCCGTACCCCTCGGGTGCGGGACTGCACGTCGGCCACCCGCTGGGCTACATCGCGACCGACGTCTACGCCCGCCACCAGCGGATGACCGGCCACAATGTGCTGCACACCCTGGGCTTCGACGCCTTCGGCCTGCCCGCCGAGCAGTACGCCGTACAGACCGGCACCCACCCGCGGGTCACCACCGAGGCCAACATCGTCACGATGACGGCGCAACTGCGGCGGCTGGGCCTGGGCCACGACAAGCGCCGCTCCTTCGCCACGATCGACCCGGAGTACTACCGCTGGACCCAGTGGATCTTCCTGCGGATCTTCAACTCCTGGTACGACGAGGAGGCCGCCCGCGCCCGCCCGATCAGCGAGCTGGTCGAGCAGTACGAGGGCGGCGTCCGCGCGACCCCCGACGGCCGCGCGTGGGCGGAGCTGACCGTCGCCGAGCGCGCCGGTGTCCTGGACGGCCACCGGCTGGCGTACGTCGCCCAGTCGCCGGTCAACTGGTGCCCCGGACTGGGCACCGTGCTGGCCAACGAGGAGGTCACCGCCGACGGCCGTTCCGAGCGCGGCAACTTCCCCGTCTTCAAGGCCAATCTGCGCCAGTGGATGATGCGCATCACCGCGTACGCCGACCGGCTGCTGGACGACCTGGACCTGCTGGACTGGCCCGAGGCCATCAAGCAGCAGCAGCGCAACTGGATCGGGCGCAGCGAAGGCGCGCGCGTCGACTTCCCCGTGGCCGGCGCCGACCGCCCGATCACGGTCTTCACCACCCGTCAGGACACGCTGTTCGGCGCCACCTATATGGTGCTGGCCCCCGAGCACGACCTGGTGGACGCGATCGTCCCCGACGCTTGGCCCGAGGGCACCCACCAGGTGTGGACCGGCGGCCACGCCACGCCCGCGGAGGCCGTCGCCGCCTACCGCAAATTCGCCTCCTCGAAGTCCGACGTGGAGCGGCAGGCCGACGCCAAGGAGAAGACCGGCGTCTTTACCGGCGCCTTCGCCGTAAACCCCGTCAGCGGTGAAAATGTCCCCGTCTTCATCGCGGACTATGTGCTGATGGGCTACGGCACCGGCGCCATCATGGCCGTGCCCGCCCACGACACCCGCGACTTCGCCTTCGCCCGCGCCTTCGAACTGCCGATGCGCTGTGTCGTGGCCCCCACCGACGGCCGCGGCACCGACCCTGCCCAGTGGGACGACGCCTTCGGGTCGTACGACGCGACGATCGTCAACTCGGCCGGGTCCGGGGTGTCCCTGGACGGCCTGGGCGTGGTCGAGGCGAAGGCCGTGATCACCGCCTGGCTGGCCGAGCGCGGCATCGGCGAGGGCACCGTCAACTACCGGCTGCGCGACTGGCTGTTCAGCCGTCAGCGCTACTGGGGCGAGCCCTTCCCCGTCGTCTACGACGAGGACGGCGTCGTGCACGCGCTGCCCGACTCGATGCTGCCCGTCGCCCTGCCCGAGGTCGACGACTACAGCCCCCGCACCTTCGACCCCGACGACGCGGACACCTCCCCGGAGCCGCCGCTGTCGCGCAACGAGGACTGGGTGACGGTCGAGCTGGACCTGGGCGACGGCGTCCGCACGTACCGCCGCGAGACCAACACCATGCCCAACTGGGCCGGTTCCTGCTGGTACGAGCTGCGCTATCTGGACCCGCACAACAGCGAGCGGCTGGTCGACCCGGCCATCGAGCAGTACTGGATGGGCCCGCGCGAGGGGCAGCCCGCGGGCGGCGTCGACCTGTACGTCGGCGGCGCCGAGCACGCGGTGCTGCACCTGCTGTACGCCCGTTTCTGGCACAAGGTGCTGCACGACCTGGGCCACGTCTCGTCCGTGGAGCCGTTCCACCGGCTGTTCAACCAGGGCATGATCCAGGCGTTCGTCTACCGTGACGCGCGCGGCATCGCGGTGCCCGCCGTCGAGGTCGAGGAGCGGGACGGCGGCTGGTTCTACCAGGGCGAGCCCGTCAGCCGTGTGCTGGGCAAGATGGGCAAGTCCCTGAAGAACGCCGTGACGCCCGACGAGATCTGCGCCGAATACGGCGCCGACACCCTGCGCCTGTACGAGATGGCGATGGGCCCGCTGGACGTCTCCCGTCCCTGGGACACCCGCGCGGTCGTCGGCCAGTACCGGCTGTTGCAGCGCCTGTGGCGCAATGTCGTCGACGAGGCCACCGGCGCGGTGACCGTCTCCGAGGCCGAGCCCGACGAGGCCACGCTGCGCGCGCTGCACAAGGCGATCGACGGTGTCACCGGCGACATGGCGGGCCTGCGCTTCAACACCGCCATCGCCAAGATCACCGAACTGAACAACCACCTGACGAAGACGGGCGGCCCCGTGCCGCGCGCCATCGCCGAGCCCCTGGTGCTGCTGATCGCGCCCCTGGCGCCGCACATCGCCGAGGAGCTGTGGAGCAGGCTGGGCCACACCTCCTCCCTGGTGCACGAGCCCTTCCCGGTCGCCGACCCCGCCCTGGCGCAGGACGAGGCCGTCGTGTGCGTCGTCCAGATCAAGGGCAAGGTCAGGGCACGGTTGGAGGTTCCTCCGACCATTTCCGACACCGAGCTGGAGGCCCAGGCGCTGTCCGACCCGGCCGTCGTCGCTGCGCTGGGCGGTGCGGCGGTGCGCAAGGTGATCGTGCGGGCGCCGAAGCTGGTCAACATCGTGGTGTGAGGCCGCGGCTTCTTCGCAGGGGGCGCCGCCTCGCGGAGCGCGACCCTTAAGGGGCAGGTTGGGGGATCGGCCGGATCCCGCGGCCTGCCCCTCCCGTTTACGGTGGAGACGTCTACGGTGGATGGTGGAGTGTCCGCCGTTCGAGGTTGGAGGAGAGCGCCCGTGGAAATCGCAGGCTTCGTCGTCCTGGTGCTCTTCCTCGCCTTCGTCACGCTCGGGGTCGTGGCCACCGTCAAGACCGTGCGCGCCGCGCGCCGCGGTGTCGCCCGCGCCTCGGCCCAGGCGCGCCGCGCCATCGAGGACACCCAGCTCAAGGCCCGCCGCTACACCACTACCGGCCCCGCGGGCCAGGTCGCGCAGCTCCGTCTCGACCTGCGCACCGCCATCGACAGCACCTTCCGCGCCCTCGAACACGACCCGTCGCTGACGGAGGCCGCCGGTCTCATGGCCCGCCTCAACGACCACGCCCGCACCCTCGACCGCGAGCTGGCCCTCCTGGAGCGCGAGCCCGACCGCGCCCGCCTCGCCGCGCTCCTCCCCGACCTCTCCACCCGCGCCCACCGCATCACCCACTCCGCGGACTCCCTGCGCTGGGCCGCCCAGGACCGCGCCCACCAGTTCGCCTCCGACGACCTCACCGCCCTCCGCCACCAGATCGACATCGAATCGGCCGCCCTCCGCCACTGGGAGTCGGCGGCTCCGCCGAAGCTGAGCCCGACTGCGGAGTAGGTCCTTTGGCGGGGTGCGAGGGGTGAGCCTGGCGGGGTGTCAGGGGTGAGCCGTTGGCGGTTGTGGCAGGCGTGAGCCCTCGGAGGGCCGCCAGGGGTGAGCCTTTTTGGCGGGCCGCCAGAAGCCGAATGCGGCCCGTTCGGCGTGTGCGGCCGAGCCCGAGCCTGGCGGGGGTGCCAGAGGCGACGTGTCAGCCCGTCCGGCGTGTGCGGGCGGGCCCCGGGGCTGGGGCGGGGCGCCAGAAGCGAACCATCAGCCCGTCAGGCGTTCGTGGGGCACCTCCCGGCGGCAGCCGGGGGAGAGCGGCCCGCCCGGCAGTGAGGGCCCGAGTACCGCCCCGACCTGCGCACCGGTAACCTCCCCGTCATGTCCCCGCATGTCGCCATCGTCACGGATTCCACGGCCTACCTCCACCCCGAGGCCGTGCGCCGGCACAACATCTCCGTCGTGCCGCTCACCGTGGTCATCGGCGACGAAGCCCTCGAAGAGGGCACCGAAATCTCCGCCCCCGCCGTGGCACGAGCCCTCCAGCGGCGACATCCGGTCACCACCTCCCGCCCGTCCCCGGCCGAATTCGCCGCCGTCTACGAGGCCGTCGCGGACGCGGGCGCGGAGGCGATCGTCTCGCTCCACCTGTCCGGCGAGTTCTCCGGCACCTACGACGCGGCGCTGCTCGCGGCGAAGGAGGCGGCGGTACCGGTGCGGGTGGTCGACACCGGAATGGTCGCGATGGCGCTCGGCTTCACCGTCCTCGCGGCGGCCGAGACGGCGGAAGCGGGCGGCACCCCGGACGACATCGTCGCCGCCGCCGAGAAGCGGGCCGACGCCACCTCCGCGTACTTCTACGTCGACACGCTCGACTATCTGCGCCGGGGCGGCCGGATCGGCGCCGCCCAGGCGCTGTTCGGTTCCGCTCTCGCCGTGAAGCCGCTGCTGCGCCTCGTCGACGGCCGGATCGAGCTGATGGAGAAGGTCAGGACGGCCTCCAAGGCGATCACCCGGCTGGAGGAGATCGTCGTCGAGCAGGCGGGCACCCGCCGGGTGACCCTCGCCGTCCACCACCTCGCCTCCGCCGACCGCGCGGCGGCCCTCGCGGACCGGCTGCGGGAGCGGGTGCCGGGCCTCGACGACCTGGTGGTCAGCGAGGTGGGCGCGGTGATCGGCGCGCACACCGGGCCGGGGCTGCTCGGGGTCGTCATCTCGCCGCACTGAGCGGGGTGGGTGCCCGTTGGGGGCATGGGGCTTCGGCGGCGTGGGCGGCGTGGGCGGCCTGCGCGGTGTGAGCGGTGTGCGCGGCCTGCGAGGTGCGCGGCCTGCGCGATGCGCGCGGTGTGAGCGGTCGGCGGGGCCGTCGGCCGGGGGCCTGAATCACTCTCACGGGTGACGGAGTTATCCACAATCGCCGAGTTGTCCACAGATTCAGACCAAGATCATCTTTCGGCGGTGATCGGGTCCAGCATCGGACCCATGAACTCTCTGGAACCGATCCGCACCGCCATCCGTCCGCAACGAAAGTCCGGCCCCGACCCGGCCGAGGTGCGCGAACGCGCCGCCGCCCTGTTCGGTACGGCGGTGGAGCGCGGCGCGCGGGAAGGGCCGCCGGGGGCGCGGTCGGAACCACCGGAACGGTCGGGGCCGTCGCCTGCGCCCACGCCTGAGTCCACGCCTGCGCTCTCGGCCAAGCCCTCGCCTGAGTCGCTGCCGCTGCCTCTGTCCGAGGAACCCGCGGTGGCCGAGGAACCGACCGGTCCGGTGCGACGCCTGCGCACCTGGCTCTTCGTCCGCTGCGGGCTGGAGTTCAAGACGGTGCTGGCGTTGGTGGCCGTACTGGTCATCGCGGGTGGCCTCGCGGTGCAGCACTTCGTGGCGGGCCGCCCCCGGACGATCGCGGTGCCGCCGCCGCTGTCGTCGTCGGGGAGGCCGCTGACGGCCGTGGGCGCCTCGGCCATGGCGTCGGCGGCCACGACCACCCCCGCGCCGAAACTCACCGTGGACATCGCGGGCAAGGTCGCCAAGCCGGGGCTACGGCGGCTTCCGTCCGGCTCGCGCGTCGCCGACGCCCTCTCTGCCGCCGGCGGCGCCCTCCCCGGCACGGACACCAGCACCCTCAACCTCGCCCGCCCCCTCACCGACGGCGAACAGATCCTGGTCGGCATCGCCCCGGCCCCCGGTGCCCCGGCCGATCCCGGCGACCCCGCCGCCGCCCCCGGCTCCCCGGTCAGCCTCAACTCCGCCACCGCCGCCCAACTCGACGCCCTGCCCGGCGTCGGCCCCGTCCTCGCCCAGCACATCCTCGACTTCCGCACCCGGCACGGCTCCTTCACCTCCGTCGACCAACTGCGCCAAGTCCCCGGCATCGGTGACCGCAAATTCACCACCCTCAAGCCCCTGGTCCACCCATGACCCGCCCCGTGCCCGGCAGCGACGACCCGGAGGGCGCTGGGCCCGCGGCGAGCGAGCGGGCCGCTGTGCACGCGGCGGCGGCTTCGCGGCTCGGGGCCGCGAACCCACGGCAGGAGGGACCGCCGGATTGGCGGTTGGTGTGCCCCGCGGTCGCGGCGTGGGGCGGGGCGGCGGTCGGGCCGGGGCTGGGGACGCGCGTCGGGACCGGGGTGGTGCTGGCGGCGCTCCTCGCGGGCGCGGCGCTGTTGGTGGAGGCAGGCGTGAGGGGCGGCGGGCGGCGGGAGTTGGGGGCGGCGCTGGCGGCGGTGGTGCTGTGCGGGACGGTGGGGGCGGGCGCGGCCGTGCTCGGGGAGGCGGACCGGTATCGGGGGCCGGTGGCGGGGATGGCCGAGCGCGGGGCGGTGGCGGAGGTCGAGCTGCGGGTGACAGGCGACCCGACGGAGGCCCGCCCACGGGTCCGGGGAGCCGCACAGGCGCCACGGACGGCCGTCGTCGGGGGAGAGGCGTTACGGGTCGGCGGCACGCGCGTCCGGACGCCGGTGGTGGTGCTGGCCGAGGGGGACATCGGGCGGTGGCTGAAGCTGCTGCCGTCCACGACGATCGCGGTCACGGCCCGGCTGGCCCCGGCGGACCGGCCGGGGGACAGGGCCGCCGCCCTGCTCAAGGCGCAGGGACCGCCCCGCGTCCTGGCACCGCCGAGCCTGCCGCAGCGCGTCGCGGGCCGACTCCGCGCCGGCCTGCGGGAGGCGAGCCGCCCACTGCCCGCGGACGCCCGAGCGCTGCTGCCGGGGCTGGTCGTGGGCGACACCACGGGCCTCACACCCGACCTGAAGGCCGCCTTCCGGGCCACCGACCTCACCCACCTCACGGCCGTCTCCGGAGGCAACCTCACGATCGTCCTGATCCTGCTGATCGGACCGCCGGGTGTGGCGATCAGGGCCGAACGACGCGGCCTGGCCGCCTCCTTGGGGCTGCCGCTCCGGCTGACGGCGCTGCTCGGCACGGGCCTGACGCTCGGATTCGTACTGGTCTGCCGACCGGACCCGAGCGTGTTGCGGGCCGCCGCCTGCGGGCTGATCACGCTGCTGGCCATCGGCACCGGCCGCCGCCGGTCCCTGCTCCCGGCGCTGGCCGCGGCGGTGCTGCTGCTGGTGCTGTACGAGCCGGAGCTGGCCCGCTCCTACGGCTTCGCGCTGTCGGTGCTCGCCACGGGCGCGCTGTTGACGCTGGCGCCCCGCTGGAGCGAGGCGTTACGGGCCAGGGGGGTGCCGCCGAGGCTGGCGGAGGCGCTGGCGGCGGCGGGGGCCGCGCAGGCGGTGTGCGGCCCGGTGATCGTGCTGCTGTCGGCTCGCCTCAGCCTGGTCGCGGTGCCGTGCAATCTGCTGGCGGAACCGGCGGTGGGTCCGGCCACGGTCCTCGGGTTCGGGGCACTGGCGCTCGCCCCGGTCGCGTTGCCCGCCGCCCGCGCGCTGGCGTGGCTCGCGGGCTGGCCGACCGGCTGGATCGCGGCGGTGGCCCGGCACGGCGCCGCGCTGCCGGGCGCCGAGGTCGCCTGGCCGGGCGGCTGGGCGGGCGCGGCGCTGCTGGCGGTGCTGACGGCGGCCGTCGTGGTCGGCGGCGGGGTGCTGCGGCGCAGGCCGTGGCTGTGCGTGGTATGCGCGTTCCTGCTGCTGCTCGCGCTGGTGCGGCCGGTGGAGCTGCCGAGGTTCGTGGCGGGCTGGCCGCCGGGCGGGTGGCGGTTCGCGATGTGCGATGTCGGGCAGGGCGACGCCCTGGCGCTGTCGGCGGGGCCGGGCGCGGCGGTCGTGGTGGACGCGGGGCCGGAGCCGGACAAGGTCGACCGCTGCCTGCGGGACCTGCGCGTCACCTCCGTGCCGCTGCTGATCCTGACGCACTTCCACGCCGACCACGTGGACGGTCTGCCGGGAGTGCTGCGGGGCCGCAGGGTGGGCGCGATCGAGACGACGGTGCTGGGCGAGCCGCCGCGGCAGGCCGTGGCCGTACGGCGGGAAGCGGCGGCGGCCGGGGTGCCGATGGTGCTCGCGGCGGCGGGGGAGCGGCGCGGTCTCGGCCCGCTGGAATGGCGGGTGCTGTGGCCGCCGCCCAGTGCGGCGGCGCTGCCCGACAACGGGCCGAACGACGCCAGTGTGGCGCTGCTGGTCCGCACCGGAGGTCTGACGCTGCTGCTGATGGGCGACCTGGAACCGGCCGCGCAGGAGCGGCTGTTGGCGCAGGCGCCGGATCTGCCGCGGGTCGATGTCCTGAAGGTGGCGCACCACGGTTCGGCGTATCAGGACAAGGAGCTGTTCGACCGGGTGCGGCCGCGGCTCGCGGTGATCTCGGTCGGCGCGGACAACCCCTACGGTCATCCGGCGGCCCGGACGGTCGCGGCGCTGCGGGCGCTGGGGGCGGTGGTGCTGCGGACGGACACCGACGGGTCGATCGCGGTGGCCGAGGACGGGCGGGGGGAGCTGCGGACGAGCGTGGCCGGGAAGGGGGCAGGGATGTAAAGGATTCTTTGTAAAGGAGTGCTTGTAAGGGAAGCTTTCTAAAGATAGCTTTAGATACATGGAGGACAAGCCGATGGAGTCCAAGGTCCAGCTCACCGACCCGCGCGCCCTGCGCGCCTACGCGCACCCCACGCGGATGTCGCTCGTCGGGCTGCTCCGCCGCGAGGGGCCGTTCACGGCGACGCGGGCCGCGGAGCTGACCGGCGAATCCGTCGCCAGTTGCTCGTACCACCTGCGGATACTCGCCAAATACGGCCTGGTGGAAGAGGCACCGCCAGGACCCGGGCGGGAGAAGCCGTGGCGGGCGACGGCCGAGTTCACGAGTTGGCCCGGCTACTCCGAGGACACGGCGGTCGCGTCGGCGGCCGAGGCGCTGACGGTGGCCGTCGCCGAGAACTACTTCCACCGGATGACGCGGGCCATCGAGACGCGCGGCGCACTGCCCCGGAAGTGGCAGGAGGCCGAGCGCTTCACGGACACGTCCCTGTATGTGACGCCCGACGAACTGACCGCGCTCGGCGAGGAGATCGACGCGCTCCTGGCCCGGTACGCCGACCGGATCAACGACCCGGCCCGCCGCCCCGAGGGCGCCCGGCGGGTGCCCTACCTCCAGATCGGCTACGTCGACCCCGAGCACCCCGAGGACGGCCGCCCTCCGGAACCCGACCCCGAGGAGAGGTGAGCGCCGTGGTGCCGGAACTGCTCAGGCAGCGCCCCTTCCGGCGGTACTGGACGGGCCAGACCGTCTCGCTGCTCGGCGACCAGATCACCTTCCTGGCCATTCCGCTCGCCGCCGTCCTCGTGCTGCACGCCGACGCGGCCCAGATGGGCTGGCTGTCGCTGGCGGGCCTGCTGCCCGCGCTGCTGTTCTCGCTCCCGGCCGGGGCCTGGGCCGACCGGCGCGGTCGCCGCAGGCAGACCATGATCGCCGTCGACCTGCTGAGGGCGGCCCTGATGGTCTCGCTCCCGGTGGGTTACGCCCTCGGGGTGCTCACCCTGGCGCAGCTCTACGCGGTCGCCTTCGCCGTCGGCACGCTCGCCGTCGTCTTCGACGTCTGCAACGCCACGCTGTTCGTGTCGCTGGTGCGCCCCGAGGAGTATGTGCGGGGCAATTCGCTGACCAGCGGCAGCCGGGCCTTCTCGTTCGTGTCGGGCCCCAGCGTCGGCGGCCTGCTCGTGCAGGTGCTCGCCGCACCGCTCGCGCTGCTCGCCGACGCCTGCTCGTATCTGGTCTCGGCCGTGCTGCTCGCGCGGATAGACCCGGTGGAACCACCGGCCGCGCCGCCGCGCAAAGGGCACTTCACGGCGGGGCTGCGCTTCATCGTCCGCTCCCGCGTGCTGCGCCCGCTCGCGGCGGCGGCTGCGACGGTGAACTTCTTCAACTTCGTCTTCCACACCCTGGTGATCCTCTACGCCGTCGAACAGCTCGGCCTGAACGCGGGGCTGTTGGGCATGGCCATCGGGGCCGGCGCGGTCGGCAGCGTGATCGGCGCGGTGCTCACCGGACGGATCGCCCGGTCGATCGGGGTCGGGCCGACCCTGGTCCTGGGATTCATAGGGTTCCCCGCGCCGCTGATCCTGATCCCGTTGGCGACCGGGCCGACACCGATGCTGCTCGCCGCCTTCTTCGCCGCCGAATTCGCCTCCGGCTTCGGCCTGATGCTGCTCGACATCGCCAGCGGCTCCTTGCAGAGCGCCGTCATACCCGACGCCCTGCGCTCACGGGTCAGCGGCGCCTTCCGCACCGTCAACTACGGTGTCCGCCCGCTCGGCGCGCTCGTCGGCGGCACCCTCGGCAGCGCGATCGGACTGCGCCCGACGCTGTGGATCGCCACCGTCGGCGGCCTGCTCAGCGTGCTGTGGCTGCTGCCCTCGCCGATACCGCGCATACGCGAACTCCCCGACGAGGAGCCCGACCCGGCGGCGGAAGCGCAAGCGGAGACGGAAGCGGCGGCGGATCGGAGGGCGGCGGCAGCGACGTAGGCCCGCGCAGGCCGCCCCGCGCAGGCCGCCCCGCGCACCCGGCCCCGCTACTCCAGCCAGCCCTCGAACTGCGCGGCCAGCGCGTCCAGCGCCGACGTGTCGAGACGGGCGTCGCTGTCCTCGACGACCACCAGCCACTGGGCGTCCTCGGCGTCGTCCTCGCCCGCGAGGGCGTCCCGGACCAGGTGCGGCTCCTCGCGCAGGGCGAAGCGCGCGGTCAGCAGCTCGGCGACCTCCTCCGCGGCGTCGCGGTCGGGCAGCACCAGCACATGTCGTACGTCGCTCACCGCACCAGTGTCCCCGACGCGGTGCGGCGATGTCCGACCCCCGTGGGATGCTGGGCGGCGATGGCCAGGAAGACTGCTTCAGACGACCCGCTCGCTCCGCTCACGCTCGCCGTGGGCCAGGAGGACCTGCTGCTCGACCGCGCCGTGCGCGAGGTGGTCATGGCGGCCCGCGCGGCCGACGCGGACACCGATGTGCGGGACCTGGCCCCCGAGGCGCTCCAGCCGGGCACGCTGGCGGAGCTGACCAGCCCGTCGCTGTTCGCCGAGCGCAAGGTCGTGGTGGTGCGCAACGCGCAGGACCTGTCGGCGGACACGGTCAAGGACGTCAAGGCGTATCTGGCCGCGCCCGTCGAGGAGATCACGCTGGTCCTGCTGCACGCGGGCGGCGCCAAGGGCAAGGCGCTGCTGGACGCGGCGCGCAAGGCCGGGGCGCGCGAGGTGGCCTGCCCGAAGATGACGAAGCCCGCGGACCGGCTGGCGTTCGTGCGCGGCGAGTTCCGTACGCTGGGCCGCTCCGCCACGCCCGAGGCCACCCAGGCCCTGGTCGACTCGATCGGCAGCGACCTGCGGGAGCTGGCGAGCGCCTGCGCGCAGCTCGTCGCCGACATCGAAGGCACCATCGACGCGGCCGTGGTCGCCCGCTACTACACCGGCCGCGCCGAGGCCACCGGCTTCGAGGTCGCCGACCTCGCCGTCACCGGCCGTACCGCGGAGGCGCTGGAGCGGCTGCGCTGGGCGCTGTCCGTCGGCCAGCCGCTGCCCGGCATCACCTTCGCGCTGGCCTCCGGCGTCCGCGCCATCGGCAAGCTCGCCTCCGCGCCGCGCGGCGCCAACCCCGGCCAGCTCGCCAGGGACCTCGGCATGCCGCCCTGGAAGATCGACCGGGTCAGGCAGCAGATCCGCGGCTGGTCCGCGGACGGCGTCTCGACCGCCCTGCGGGCCGTCGCCGAGGCCGACGCCGCCGTCAAGGGCGGCAGCGCCGACCCCGCCTACGCCCTGGAGAAGGCCGTCGTCACCATCGCCCAGGCGTCCCGCGCCCGCTCCTGACCGGAGACCGGACCGCGCGACCCTCGGACAGCGGCCCTCGGACAGCGCCCCCCGTGCAGCGGCAGCACCCCTCCGACAGCGGCCCTCGGACAACAGAACCGCCCGTCCGGGACTCCCGGACGGGCGGTTCACGTCAGTGCTCTCACTGGGTGCGGTCGCGCCCGCGTGGCGAACGCAGATCGTGCGCGACCGCGGTGGTGCGAAGTGCGGGTCCGGGCGGTAGAGGGGCCGCTGGGTCCGGTTGCCCGCGATGAATCGAAAGAGCGGAGATCAGAGAGCGGAGACCGACTGAGCCAGCGCCGACTTCTTGTTGGCGGCCTGGTTCTTGTGGATGACGCCCTTGCTGACGGCCTTGTCGAGCTTCTTGGCGGCGAGACGAGCGGCCTCGGTGGCCTTCTCGGCGTCACCGGCGGCCACGGCCTCGCGGGTGCGACGGATCGCGGTCTTCAGCTCGGACTTGACGGCCTTGTTGCGCAGGCGCGCCTTCTCGTTGGTCTTGTTCCGCTTGATCTGGGACTTGATGTTCGCCACGAAAGAGCCTTCTCAGGTTCGATTGATACTTGGGTTGCTGCTTGGGGTGTGCTGCTTGGGGTGTGCTGCTCGGGGTTTGCCGCTTGGTACTGAAACGAGCAGATGCCTCGGGTTAGAGGGCACGAGGCACAGTGCTCCAGGCTACCAGCCGTTCACAGGACGGCCCAAACCGGTGCCGGTGCCGCAACCATGGGACGATAGCCCTTACGCCAGCCCCGCTCGCCCCGAGCAACCAGCCCGCCCGACCCGAGAAAATGGACCCTGCGTGCCCGCGACCCCTTCCCATGTGCCGGAGCCGAGCCGTACCGACCCGGCGTTGATCCGCAACTTCTGCATCATCGCGCACATCGACCACGGCAAGTCCACCCTCGCCGACCGGATGCTCCAGCTCACCGGCGTCGTCGACGCACGCCAGATGCGCGCCCAGTACCTCGACCGGATGGACATCGAGCGCGAGCGGGGCATCACGATCAAGTCGCAGGCCGTCCGGCTGCCCTGGGCGCCGACCACGGGCGACGGCACCGGCAGCACGCACATCCTGAACATGATCGACACCCCGGGCCACGTCGACTTCACCTACGAGGTCTCGCGGTCGCTGGCCGCCTGCGAGGGCACGGTCCTGCTGGTCGACGCGGCGCAGGGCATCGAGGCGCAGACCCTCGCCAACCTCTACCTGGCGATGGAGAACGACCTGACGATCGTTCCCGTGCTGAACAAGATCGACCTGCCGGCCGCCCAGCCGGAGAAGTTCTCCGAGGAGCTGGCCAACCTCATCGGCTGCGACCCCTCCGATGTGCTCAAGGTCTCGGCGAAGACCGGCGTCGGCGTGGACGCGCTGCTCGACCGGGTGGTCCAGGACGTGCCGCCGCCGGTCGGCGTCGCCGACGCGCCCGCCCGCGCGATGATCTTCGACTCCGTCTACGACTCCTACCGGGGCGTGGTCACCTACGTCCGGGTCATCGACGGCCAGCTCACCAAGCGTGAGCGGATCAAGATGATGTCCACCGGCGCCACCCACGAGCTGCTGGAGATCGGTGTCTCGTCGCCCGAGATGAAGCCGCACGACGGCCTCGGCGTCGGCGAGGTCGGCTATCTGATCACGGGTGTGAAGGACGTACGGCAGTCCAAGGTCGGTGACACCATCACCACCTTGAACCGCGGCGCGACCGAGGCGCTGGGCGGCTACAAGGACCCCAAGCCCATGGTGTTCTCCGGCCTCTACCCGCTGGACGGCTCCGACTACCCCGAGCTGCGCGAGGCGCTGGACAAGCTCCAGCTCAACGACGCGGCGCTGGTCTACGAGCCGGAGACGTCCGCCGCCCTCGGCTTCGGCTTCCGCGTCGGCTTCCTCGGCCTGCTGCACCTCGACGTGATCCGCGAGCGCCTGGAGCGCGAATTCGGCCTCGACCTGATCGCGACCGCGCCCAACGTGGTCTACCGCGTCGTCATGGAGGACCGCACCGAGTACACGGTCACCAACCCCAGCGAGTTCCCCGAGGGCAAGATCGCCGAGGTCTACGAGCCGGTGGTCAGGGCGACGGTGCTGGCGCCCACCGAGTTCATCGGCGCGATCATGGAGCTGTGCCAGAACCGGCGCGGCTCGCTGCTCGGCATGGACTACCTCTCCGAGGACCGGGTCGAGATCCGCTACACCCTGCCGCTGGCCGAGATCGTCTTCGACTTCTTCGACAACCTGAAGTCCAAGACCCGCGGCTACGCCTCGCTCGACTACGAGCCCACCGGCGAGCAGAGCGCCGACCTGGTCAAGGTCGACATCCTGCTGCACGGCGACAAGGTGGACGCCTTCTCCGCGATCACCCACAAGGACAAGGCGTACGCGTACGGCGTCCGGCTGGTGGCCAAGCTGCGCGAGCTGATCCCGCGGCAGAACTTCGAGGTGCCGATCCAGGCCGCCATCGGCGCCCGCGTGATCGCCCGCGAGACCGTCCGCGCCATCCGCAAGGACGTGCTGGCCAAGTGCTACGGCGGTGACATCTCGCGTAAGCGCAAGCTGCTGGAGAAGCAGAAGGAAGGCAAGAAGCGGATGAAGATGGTCGGCAACGTGGAGGTGCCGCAGGAGGCGTTCATCGCCGTCCTGTCGACCGACTCCGAGGGCGAGTCGAAGGCGAAGAAGTAGAAGAAGCAGGTGAGGGGCGGGGTCCGGGGCCGAAGCGGCAGGGGATGAGGCGAACGGGGCGTCCGGGGCAACCGGCGGGCCTTCCCCTCTTACGCGCCGGGCGTCGGCCCTCTACCCTGATCCGACGTAGGTTACTGGTGAGTTAAGAACACAGGCGCGGGCCCGGAGGTTGTCGTGACCGACACACAGACGTTGATCGAGAATCGGCCGCCCTCCGTGGCGACGCTCTTTCTGGAGCGCGTGACGGCGACCCCCGACGCGGAGGCGTACCGCTTCCCCGTCCCGTCCGAGAGCGGCCAGGGCCCCGACACCTGGCAGGCGCTCACCTGGGGCGCCGCCGCCGAGCGGGTCTACGCCATCGCCGCCGGCCTGATGGACCTCGGCATCCGGCCCGAGGAGCGGGTGGCGATCTCGTCCAACACCTCGGTCGACTGGATCCTCGCCGACCTGGGCATCCTGTGCGCGGGCGCGGCCACCACCACCGTCTACCCGAGCACCAACGCCGACGAGACCGCGTTCATCCTCGCCGACTCCGGCAGCCGCGTCCTGATCGCGGAGAACGCGGCGCAGCTCGCCAAGGCCCGCGAGCGCCGCGCCGAGCTGCCCGAGCTGACGCATGTCGTGGTCATGGACGCGGCCGGGGCGGCCGACACGGACGGCGACGGCTGGGTGCTGTCGCTCGACGAGCTGATCAAGCGCGGCGCCGCCTACCTGGAGCGGCACCCGGCCGCCGTCACCGACGCCGTCGCCGCCATCACCAAGGACCAGCTCGCCACCCTCATCTACACCTCCGGCACCACGGGCCGCCCCAAGGGCGTCCGGCTGCCGCAGGACTGCTGGGCGTACATGGCGCGCGCCATCGAGGCGATCGGGCTGCTCGACGAGAACGACGTTCAGTACCTGTGGCTGCCCCTCGCGCACGTCTTCGGCAAGGTGCTGACCGCCGGGCACATCACCGTCGGCCACGTCACCGCCGTCGACGGCCGCGTCGACAAGATCATCGAGAATCTGCCGGTCGTCCAGCCGACCTACATGGCCGCCGTGCCGAGGATCTTCGAGAAGGTCTACAACGGGGTCGCCGCCAAGGCCAGGGCGGGCGGGGGCGCCAAGTACAAGATCTTCCTGTGGGCGGCCGAGGTCGCCCGCGAGTACGCCAAGGCCGCGCAGAACAGCATGCGGCTGACCGGCGTCCCGACCGTGCCGGTCGGCCTGCGCACCAAGCACGCGATCGCCGACAAGCTCGTCTACGCCAAGATCCGCGAGGCGTTCGGCGGGAAGCTGCGCGCCTGCGTGTCCGGCTCGGCCGCGCTCGCCCCCGAGATCGGCTACTTCTTCTCCGGCGCCGGAATCCACATCCTGGAGGGCTACGGCCTCACCGAGTCCAGCGCCGCCAGCTTCGTCAACCCCGGCGAGTCCTACCGCACCGGCACCGTCGGCAAGGCGCTGCCCGGCCTGGAGGTCCGGATCGCCGAGGACGGCGAGATCCTGCTGCGCGGCCCCGGCATCATGCAGGGCTACCACGGGCTGCCCGAGAAGACCGCCGAGGTGCTGGAGTCCGACGGCTGGTTCCACACCGGCGACATCGGCGAACTGTCGCCCGACGGCTTCCTGAAGATCACCGACCGCAAGAAGGACCTGATCAAGACCTCGGGCGGCAAGTACATCGCGCCCGCCGAGGTCGAGGGACAGTTCAAGGCGGTGTGCCCCTTCGTCAGCAACGTCCTGGTCGTCGGCGGCGGCCGGAATTTCTGTACGGCGCTGCTCGCCCTCGACGAGCCCACCATCCTCGTCTGGGCCGCGGAGCACGGCCTCGAAGGCCGCTCGTACGCCGATGTCGTCGGCACCGACGAGGTCCGCGAACTCATCGCCGGCTACGTCCAGCGCGTCAACGACAACCTCCAGCGCTGGCAGCAGATCCGCGAATTCCGCGTCCTGCCCCGCGACCTCGACATCGAGCACGGCGACCTCACCCCGAGCCTGAAGCTCAAGCGCCCGGTCGTCGAGCGCGAATTCGCCCCGCTGATCGAGGAGATGTACGCCGGAGCGCGCGAGGCGTAAGCCCCCGCGAGCGGCGCGCAGGGTACCCCTCGCGGGCGCGCCGCGCCCGGAGTTGGCCGGGCGGGGACCGATTCGGGGGACCCCGGGGGTCACGCGGCGCGTTCGGACGGGTTCGGTGTGTCACGGTGTGTGCGTTGTCGCCGCATCCTCGGGAGCCGCCTGTGAGGCTCGACCCGCCACGCCCCCGCGAGGGCACCGGCACCCGTACCGCCAGCACCCGTACCGGCGCCGGTATCAGCACCGGCACCGCTGCCGGGACCACGCTGCCCGGCAATCAGCTCGCGGCGGGCGCCGCCCGGCGCTTCCTGCGGGCCGCGCTCGCCGACTGGACGAGCCAGGGCCTGCCGGAGGCCGCCGCGTTCACCGAACAGGTCGTGGACGACGCGATCCTGCTGGTCAGCGAGCTGGTGACCAACGCGGTGATCCACGCGGGCACCACCGTGGACGTCCTGTGCCGACTGGAGACGAGAGCGCAGGCGGCGGCGGAGGCGTTCGGGGACAGCGGGTCGCGGGAGCCCGGTCTGGTGATCGAGGTGTCCGACCAGTACCCGGCACGGGTGCTGCGCGGCGACGACCGGCCGGACCCCGGCGACCACAGGGAAGGCGGTCGCGGCCTGCAACTCGTCGCCGCCCTGTCCGACGCCTGGGGCATCAGCTACCGCCGCGACCGTAAAACCGTCTGGTGCCGCCTCGACCTCACCGGCCCGTCCCCGGCCGCAGGAAGCGAAGAGAGCGAAGACGAGAGCGAGGAGCCGCTACGGCGCGGCCTGCGGGCCGCCGAGATCCTGGCGCCCGCGCCCTCCGGCTCCGCCCGGAAAGCGGACTCCGACTGGATCAACCGCGGCTCCCTGTCCTTCCTCGCCGAGGCGTCCGACCTGCTCGCGGGCCAGCTCGACGAGGACAACGTGGCCGTGCTGGCGACCCAGCTCCTCGTGCCGCGGCTCGCGGACTGGTGCGCGGTCTGGCTCTACGGGACCGGCGGCCGGCCACGGCTGTCCAGCGTCTGGCACGGCGCGGAGCACCGTATCGACGGCCTGCGCGCCGTACTGGAGAAAACCCCGCCCCCGCCGGGCCTGCGCTCCGGCACCCGCCTCGGCGGCGCCATGCCGTGGCCCTGGCCGGCCACCGACGACATGTGGGAGCACGGCGGCGCGCTGGCCGTACCGCTGGTCGCCGCCGGGCGCTGGCACGGCACGCTGCTGCTCGGCCGCACCGGCCTGCTCGGTCTGCCGGGCGAGGTGGTCGGCCTGGTCGAGGACTTCGGGCGCCGGGTCGCGCTCGCCGTGGACACCGCGCGGCAGTACGCCCGCCAGGCGATGATCAGCACCGTCCTGCAACGCGGCCTGCTGCCGCCCGCCGCGGGCCGCATCCCCGGCGTCGACCACGCCGTGGTGTACGAGCCCACGGCCGGCGACTGGGTCGGCGGCGACTTCTACGACCTGTTCCCCGCGGGCGACGGCCGCTGGTGCTTCGCCCTCGGCGACGTCTGCGGCAACGGCCCCGAGGCCGCCTCGCTGACCGGCATCGCCCGCCCGGTCCTGCGGCTGCTGGCCCGCGAGGGCTACGGCGTCCCCGACGTCCTCGACCGCCTCAACAAGGCGCTCGCCGACGAGGCCGCCACCGCCCTGATCGGCGAGACCGGCGACTGGGAGGGCGGCCAGGCCCGCTTCCTGTCGCTGCTCTACGGCGAGATTGTGCCGTACGCCACAGGCCGCGGCGCCCGCTGCACGCTCGCCTCGGCAGGCCACCCGCTGCCGCTGGTCCTCACCCCGGACGGGCGGGTACGCGAGGCCGCGAGTCCGCAGATGCTGCTCGGCATCGGCGACGACACACGGTACGACTGCGAGTCCTTCGACCTCACCCCCGGCGAGACACTGCTGTGCGTCACCGACGGCGTCACCGAACGCCGCCGCGGGCACCGGCAGTTCGACGACGACGACGGCCTGGCGGCGGCGCTCGGCGGCTGCGTGGGGCTGAACGCCGTCGCCGTCGCGGAACGCATCAGGCGCGCGGTCCACGAGTACGACGACGCGCCGCCCGCCGACGACCTGGCGCTGCTGGTCCTCCAGGCGAGGTGAGCGCGCCGGGACCGGCGTCCGAACGGGGCCGGGACCGGGACCCGAGCGGGGCCGGGACCGGGACCCGAGCGGGGCCGCGACCGGCATCCGAGCGGGACCGGGACCGCGACCCGAGCGAGGCCGGCGACCGCGCGGATTCGGGCACCTCGCGCGTACCGGATACTGGACAGATGCCTTCCGTACTGCCTGATGGTGAGCCCGTGCCCGCGGACGGGACGCTGCCCGCGCACGCGCTCGACGGGGCGGCGGACCGGCCGCTCGGCTTCTACCTGCACGTGCCGTACTGCGCGACGCGCTGCGGCTACTGCGACTTCAACACCTACACCGCCACCGAATTGCGCGGCTCGGGCGGCGCCCTCGCCTCCCGCGAGAACTACGCGGACGTGCTCACCGACGAGATCCGGCTGGCCAGGAAGGTCCTGGGCGACGACCCGCGCCCGGTCGAGACGGTCTTCGTCGGCGGCGGCACCCCGACGCTGCTGCCCGCCGCCGACCTCGTCCGCGCCTTGGCCGCGATCCGCGACGAATTCGGCCTCGCCGACGGCGCCGAGATCACCACGGAGGCCAACCCGGAGTCCGTCGACCCCGGCTACCTCGCGGAACTGCGCGCGGGCGGCTTCAACCGGGTGTCGTTCGGGATGCAGAGCGCGCGGCAGCACGTACTGAAGGTGCTGGACCGCACCCATACCCCGGGGCGGCCCGAGGCATGCGTCGCCGAGGCGCGCGCCGCCGGATTCGAGCACGTCAACCTCGACCTGATCTACGGCACGCCGGGGGAGTCCGACGACGACTGGCGCGCCTCCCTGGACGCGGCCGTCGCCGCGGGTCCCGACCACGTGTCCGCGTACGCGCTGATCGTCGAGGAGGGCACGCGGCTCGCCCGGCAGATCCGGCGCGGCGAGGTGCCCATGACCGACGACGACGTGCACGCCGACCGCTACCTCATCGCGGACGAGCGGCTGGCCGCCGCGGGCTTCACCTGGTACGAGGTCTCCAACTGGGCCACCACCCCCGCCGGGCGCTGCACCCACAACGAGCTGTACTGGACCGGCGCCGACTGGTGGGGCGCGGGGCCCGGCGCCCACAGCCACGTCGGCGGCGTGCGCTGGTGGAACGTCAAGCACCCCGGCGCCTACGCGCAGGCCCTCGGCGAAGGACGCTCACCCGGCGCCGGGCGGGAGATCCTCACCGCGGAGGACCGCCGCGTCGAGCGCGTCCTGCTGGAACTGCGCCTCGCCGACGGCTGCCCCCTCGACCTCCTCGCCGAGGAGGGCGCCCGCGCCGCCGCCCGCGCGGTAACGGACGGCCTCCTGGAGGCCGGTCCTTACGCGGACGGCCGCGCCGTCCTCACCCTGCGCGGCCGACTCCTGGCCGACGCCGTCGTCAGGGACCTGGTCGACTAGGAGCCGCCCCGGGGCGGCTCCTTACGGCGCCGCCACGAAGTCGATCAAGTGCTCCACCGCGCCCAGCAGCTCCGGCTGGAGGTCCTTGTAGGTGTGGACCGAGGCCAGGATCCGCTGCCACGCCTCACCCGTCGTCATGTTCCAGCCGAGGCTGCGGCAGACCCCCGTCTTCCAGTCCTCGCCGCGCGGGACGCGCGGCCACTCCCGGATGCCGACGGAGGACGGCTTCACGGCCTCCCACACGTCGATATAGGGGTGGCCGACGATCAGGACGTCCGCCCCGGTGACCGCCGCCGCGATACGGGACTCCTTGGAGCCCGGCACCAGGTGGTCGACCAGGACGCCCAGGCGGGCGTCGGGCCCCGGCGAGAAGGACTCGACGATGGCCGGGAGGTCGTCCACCCCCTCCAGGTACTCGACCACGACGCCCTCGACGCGCAGGTCGTGCCCCCAGACGCGTTCGACCAGCTCGGCGTCGTGCCGGCCCTCGACGTAGATCCGTCCGGCGCGCGCCACCCGCGCCTTCGCGCCGGTGACCGCGATCGAGCCGGAGGCGGACAGCAGGGGCCCGCGCGGGCCCGGCGCCTGCGGGCGGACGAGGGTGACCTGCTTGCCGTCGATGAGGAAGCCGCGCGGCTCCATCGGGAAGACGCGGTGCTTGCCGAAGCGGTCCTCCAGCGTGACCGTCAGCCCCTCGGCGGTCTTCTCCACCCGCACCACGGCCCCGCAGAAACCGGTGCCGACCTCCTCGACCACCAGATCCCGCTCCGCGGCCACCTCGGGCGCGGGGGTACTCCGCTTCCACGGGGGAGTGAGGTCGGGGTCGTCGTAACTCCTGCTGCGCATGAGGGAGATCGTAACCAGGGCGGCTACGCGACGGACCCGAAGCGGGCCGCCAGCGCGTCGCGCTGGGCCCGTACGAAGCGGGCGTCGACCACCGCGCCGTGGCCGGGCACGTAACGGGCCGTCTCGCCGCCGAGGGCGAGCAGCGCGTCCAGGGTGCCGGGCCAGCGGTCGGGCGCCGCGTCGTCGTCGGCCTGCGGCTCGCCCGACTCCTCGACCAGGTCGCCGCAGAAGACCACGGCGGGATCGCTCGGGGTGGCGCCCGGCACGACCACCACCAGGTCGTTGCGGGTGTGGCCGGGGCCGGGGTGGACCAGCAGCACCGGACGGTCGCGGCCCAGGTCCAGGGCGTACTCGCCGCTGACCGGGTGGTCGGGCAGCACCAGGGCCTCGGCGGCCCGCGCCGCCTCCGCCGGGTCGGTGCCGAAGGCGACCGCCGACTCGCGCAGCGCCTCCCGCTCGCGCCGCAGCAGCGCGGCCAGCGACGTCTGCCCGTACACCTCGGCGCCGGGGAAGGCCGCGGTGCCGAAGACGTGGTCGAAATGGCCGTGGGTGAGCGCGACATGGGTGACGGTCCTGCCGGTCAGCGCCTCGACCTGGGCCCGCAGCTCGGCGCCCTCCCGCAGCGTGGAGCCGGTGTCGACCAGCAGCACACCGTCGTCGCCGACCACCAGTCCGATGGTCACATCCAGATGCGGCAGCCGCCGCCGCGCGACACCGGGAGCCAGCTGCTCCCACCCCGTGCCCTCCACCGGCTCCGCCGGTTCCGCAGATCTCACGTGACCGACGCTATCGCCGCCGCGCCCGCGCCGCCCGTCGTCCCCCGCCGTCCCCTGCCGCCCGTCGCCGACCGCCGCTCCGTCGCCTCGTACCGCCGCCCATCCCGCCACACTTCGCCCACCCGTACGGTGCCCTTGCCTCGCCCTCGCTACCTCGCCGTACACTTGCTGCGGGGCGGCTGGCACTCGAAACGCAGGAGTGCCAGGCCAGGGCGGTTTTAAGGACCGGTAGACGGACGAGGCCATACGGCTGGAGGTGCGCGATGCTGAGCGAACGCAGGCTCGAAGTGCTGCGTGCCATCGTCCAGGACTATGTCGGGACCGAGGAGCCGGTCGGCTCCAAGGCGCTCACCGAACGGCACCGGCTGGGCGTCTCGCCCGCCACCGTGCGCAACGACATGGCGGTCCTGGAGGACGAGGGATACATCGCCCAGCCGCACACCAGCGCTGGCCGCATTCCCACCGACAAGGGCTACCGGCTCTTCGTCGACAAGCTCGCGGGCGTCAAACCGCTGTCGTCGGCCGAGCGCCGCGCGATCCAGAACTTCCTGGACGGCGCGGTCGACCTCGACGACGTGGTCGGCCGTACGGTACGGCTGCTCGCGCAGCTCACCCGGCAGGTCGCCGTCGTGCAGTACCCGTCGCTGACCCGCTCGTCGGTCCGGCACGTGGAACTGCTGCCGCTGGCGCCCGCCCGCGTGATGCTCGTGCTGATCACCGACACCGGCCGCGTCGAACAGCGGCTCATCGACTGCTCCGCGCCGATCGGCGAGACCGTGCTCGGCGACCTGCGCGCCCGGCTCAACAGCCGGGTCGTCGGCCGCCGCTTCGCGGACGTGCCCCCGCTGGTCCAGGACCTGCCGGACGGCTTCGACCCGGACGACCGCCCCGCGGTCACCGCCGTGCTCGCCACGCTCCTCGAAACGCTCGTCGAGGAGACCGAGGAGCGGATCATGCTCGGCGGCGCGGCGAATCTCACCCGGTTCAACCACGACTTCCCGCTGACGATCCGGCCGGTGCTCGAAGCCCTCGAAGAGCAGATGGTGCTCCTCAAACTGCTCGGCGAGGCCAAGGATTCGGGCATGACCGTACGGATCGGTCATGAGAATTTTCACGAGGGGCTCAATTCCACTTCGGTGGTGGCGGTCGGCTACGGTTCGGGCGACGAGGCAGTCGCCAAACTCGGCGTGGTCGGACCGACCCGCATGGACTACCCCGGAACGATGGGAGCGGTACGCGCAGTGGCACGTTACGTCGGACAGATCCTGGCGGAGTCGTAAGTGGCCACGGACTACTACGCCGTTCTCGGCGTGCGCCGCGACGCAGGCCCGGACGAGATCAAGAAGGCGTTCCGCCGGCTCGCCCGTGAGCTGCACCCGGACGTCAATCCGGACCCCAAGACGCAGGAGCGGTTCAAGGAGATCAACGCCGCCTACGAGGTGCTCTCCGACCCGCAGAAGAAGCAGGTCTACGACCTCGGCGGCGATCCGCTGGCCGCCGGTGGCGGAGGCGGCGCGGGCGGCTTCGGCGCGGGCTTCGGCAACTTCAGCGACATCATGGACGCCTTCTTCGGGCAGTCGCAGCAGCGCGGGCCGCGTTCGCGCACCCGGCGCGGCCAGGACGCGATGATCCGGCTGGAGATCGAGCTGGACGAGGCCGCGTTCGGCACTACCAAGGACATCCAGGTCGACACCGCCGTGACCTGCGGCACCTGCAACGGCGAGGGGGCCGCGCCCGGCACCGCCGCGCAGACCTGCGACATGTGCCGCGGTCGCGGCGAGGTCTCCCAGGTCACCCGGTCCTTCCTCGGCCAGGTCATGACGTCCAGGCCCTGCCCGCAGTGCCAGGGCTTCGGCACCGTCGTGCCCACCCCCTGCCCCGAGTGCGCGGGCGACGGCCGGGTCCGCTCCCGCCGTACGCTCACCGTCAAGATCCCCGCGGGTGTCGACAACGGCACACGTATCCAGCTCGCGGGCGAGGGCGAGGTCGGCCCCGGCGGCGGCCCGGCCGGTGACCTCTACGTCGAGATCCGCGAGGTCCCGCACCCGGTCTTCCAGCGGCGCGGCGACGACCTGCACTGCACGGTCACCATCCCGATGACGGCCGCGTCCCTCGGCACCAAGTGCCCGCTGGAGACGCTGGACGGCCTGGAGGAGATCGACATCAGGCCCGGCACGCAGTCCGGCCAGTCCATCCCGCTCCACCAGCGCGGTGTCACGCACCTGCGCGGCGGCGGGCGCGGCGACCTCGTCGTGCACGTCGAAGTCCTCACCCCCAGCAAGCTCGACGCCGAGCAGGAGAATCTGCTGCGGCAGCTCGCCGTGCTGCGCGGCGAGGAGCGGCCCCTGGGGCAGTTCGCGCCGGGCCAGCAGGGCCTCTTCTCCCGTCTCAAGGACGCCTTCAACGGGCGGTAGCGCGCCCGCGCTCCGCACGAGGGTGCCCCCCGCGGGGGGGGTGAGCCGGTCTTTTCAGGGGCGCGGGGAACCGCGGACCGGCCGAATGGCTCCCGCGGGTCACCACCGGCCCCAGAGGGGCGGATCGCTACGTCCTCGGACCACCGGCCCGGCGGGGGCTTGTCGCGCGGTTCCCCGCGCCCTGAAAAACGAGGCACCGCCTCACGTGAGGCGGACGCGGGGGCCGCGCCCCGCACGGGGTACCGCACCTCGCCGGGAGGCGGCATGGCACGATGAACGGCATGTCCGCGTTGACCGATCTCTCGTCGTTCTCGGCGTATCCGATCATTCAGGCGCCGATGGCCGGAGGCGCGTCGAATCCGCAGCTCGCCGCGGCCGTGGGGGCGGCGGGCGGCCTGGGCTTTCTGGCCGCCGGGTACAAGACCTCCGAGGCGATGTACGAGGAGATCCGGCAGGTCCGGCATCTCAGCTCGCACCCGTTCGGGGTGAATCTGTTCATGCCGCAGCCCGCGACGGCGGATCCGTCCGCGGTCGCGGTGTACGCCGAGCAGTTGGCGGGGGAGTCCGCCTGGTACGGGACGCCGCTGGGCGACCCGGACAGCGGGACCGACGACGCGTACGACGCGAAGGTCGCGATCCTGCTGGAGGACCCGGTGCCGATGGTGAGCTTCACCTTCGGGTGCCCGGAGCGCTCGGTGCTCGACGCCTTCGCGAAGGCCGGTACGTACACCGTCGTGACGGTCACCTCGCCGTCCGAGGCGCTGGCCGCGCAGTGGTCGGGGGCGGACGCGGTGTGCGTCCAGGGCGTGGAGGCGGGCGGCCACCAGGGCACCCACCGCGACGACCCGCAGCTCGACGGCGCGGGTTTCGGGCTGCTGTCGCTGGTGCCGCAGGTACGCGAGGCCGTGCAGCTGCCGCTGATCGCGGCGGGCGGGCTGATGCGCGGCGGGCAGGTCGCGGCGGTGCTCGCGGCGGGCGCGGACGCGGCGCAGCTCGGCACGGCGTTCCTGGTCTGCCCGGAGTCCGGGGCGAGTCCGCTGCACAAGCGGGCCGTCACCGATCCGGTCTTCGCCCGCACCGAACTGACCCGCGCCTTCTCCGGGCGGCCCGCGCGCGGGCTGCTCAACCGCTTCATCCGCGAGCACGGGCCGTACGCGCCGCCCGGATACCCGCAGATCCACCACCTCACCTCCGGGCTGCGCAAGGCCGCCGCCGCGGCGGGCGATCCGCAGGGCATGGCCCTGTGGGCCGGTCAGGGCCATCGGCTGGCCCGTGACGTCTCCGCCGGGCGCCTGGTCGAACTCCTCGTCGAAGAACTCCACGCCGCCCGGGAGGCGCTCGCATGACGGCCCCCGTCTTCCTGGTCGAACCCGCCGCGCTGGACGGCTCCCCGTCCACCGTCACCCTCACCGGGCCCGAGGGGCGGCACGCGGTCTCCGTGCGCCGCCTCACGCCCGGCGAGGCGATCGTCCTCACGGACGGGGGCGGGCGCGGTGCCTACGGGGTGGTCGCCGCCGTCTCCGGCAAGGACGTGCTCGACGTCGAGGTACGCGAGACGCGGGTCGAACCCGAGCCCGCCGTGCGGATCACCGTCGTCCAGGCGCTGCCCAAGGGGGACCGCGGGGAGCTGGCCGTCGAGACCATGACGGAGGCCGGGGTCGACGCCGTCGTTCCCTGGGCGGCGGCCCGCTGTGTCACCCAGTGGCGCGGTGACCGGGGCGCCAAGGCCCTGGCGAAGTGGCGGTCCACCGCGCGGGAGGCCGCCAAGCAGGCGCGGCGCCTGCGGTTTCCCTCCGTGGCGGACCTGATGACGACCCGTCAGGTCGCCGGGCTGTTGGCCGGCGCCGAATTCGCCGGGGTCCTCCATGAGGAGGGCTCGGCCGCGCTGGCCTCCGCCGCGCTGCCCGCGTCCGGGTCCGTCGTGCTCGTCGTCGGGCCGGAAGGCGGGGTCTCCGCCGAGGAGATCGCCACGCTCGGCGCCACCGCCTACCGCCTGGGCCCCACCGTCCTGCGCACCTCCACCGCCGGGGTGGCCGCCGCCTCCGTCCTCCTCGCCCGCACCGGCCGCTGGTCCTGACCTTCCGACCCACCCGGCCTTACGGGCGGGGCAGCCACCCGTAAGGGGAAGGTCCTGCCTTCGGGGGATTTACGGGAGGGCGGTCGCGGGCGGAGGTTGGGGGGATGGGACGAATGGGGACATGGGGAGCCGGGGGGATGGCCGTGACGGCCGCCCTCATGGCGATGACGATCAGCGGATGCGACCCGGCGGACGGGCTGGGGGCGAGCGCGGTGTCGGCGACGACCGACCAGTTGGCGACGCGGGCGCTCAAGAAGGACGACATTGACGTGAGTTGGCTGTCGTGCAGCGCGACGACGGGCAGGACCGAGGACGACGTCAACTGCCTCGGCCGGACCGACCACGACGAGAAGATCACCGTAAAGGGCACGGTGACCAAGCAGTTGGACGACAAGTGCGTCCAGGGCCACCTGACCGCGGTGGTCGGAAAGAAGACCGTCTTCGACGTACGAGGTCTCGGAAACTGCTCGGCGAAGACATGATCGCCGTCGCTAGGCTGGCGTGGTGACCGACCACGACCAGCACGTGACGCGGCAGCCGCGCCCGAGCGCGCCGCAGCCCTCCTACCTCCGACACCCGCACCCGCACGGCGACTTGCTCGCGTTCGCCGCCGAGGACGATGTGTGGGTCGCGCCGCTGGACGGCGGCCGGGCGTGGCGGGTGAGCGCGGACAACATGCCGGTCGGACGGCCCAGGGTCTCGCCCGACGGCGAGTGGGTGGCGTGGACGTCGACCAGGGACGGGGCGCCCGAGGTGCACGCCGCGCCCCTGGAGGGCGGCCAGGCCAGCCGGTTGACGTACTGGGGCAACGTACGGACGGCCGTGCGGACGTGGACGCCGGACGGCGAGCTGGTCGCGGTCACGCCGTACGGCGAGGCGTCCTCGCGGCGGACATGGGCGCGGGCGGTGCCGCTGGACGGCGGGCCCGCGCGGACCCTGCCGTACGGCCCGGTCGGCGATCTCGCGTACGGCCCGGACGGCGCGGTGCTGATCCAGTCGCCGACGATGAGCAGGGAAGCCGCGCACTGGAAGCGCTACCGCGGCGGCACGGCGGGCAAGTTGTGGATCGACCGCGCGGGCGACGGCGCCTTCGAGCGGGTGCACCAGGACCTCGACGGCAACATCGAGTGCCCGATGTGGGTCGGCGACCGCATCGCGTTCCTGTCCGACCACGAGGGCGCCGGAGCGCTCTATTCGAGCCTGCCCGACGGCACCGGCCTGCGCCGCCACACCCCCGCGGACGGCATCGACGGCTTCTACGCCCGGCAGGCCGCCACCGACGGCGCCCGCGTGGCGTACATGGCCGGGGGCCGCGTCCACCTGCTGGACGACCTGACCGACGCCGACGCGGCACCGCGCGAGATCGAGGTACGCCTCGGCGGCCAGCGCGCCGACCTGCGGCCGTACCCCGTACGCGCCGTCCGGTACCTCGGGGACGCGCGCCCCGACCACACCGGCCGGGGCAGCGCCCTGGAGATCCGCGGCACCACGCACTGGCTGACCCACCGCGGCGGCCCGGCAAGGGCGTTGGCGGCCGACCCCGGCGTCCGTACCCGGCTGCCGCGGGTGTTCGGGCAGGGCGGCGCCGACGGCGAGCAGCAGGTGGTGTGGGTCACCGACGCGGACGGCGAGGACGCCCTGGAGGTCGCCCCCGCCGTCGGCCTGCCGGCCGGCACCGCGCCGCGCAGGCTCGCCGCGGGCCGCCTGGGCCGGGTGCTGCGCATGGAGGTCTCGCCGGACGGCCACCGCATCGCCGTCGCCTCGCACGACGGCCGGGTGCTGCTGGTCGAGACGCAGACCGGCGAGGTGCGCGAGGTGATCGCGGGCGACTCGGGCGACGCGTCCGGCCTCGCCTTCTCACCCGACTCGGCCTGGCTCGCCTGGTCGCAGCCGGGCCCCGGCGAACTGCGGCAGTTGAAGATCGCCGCCACCGCCGACCTGTCGGTGGCCGACGCGACCCCGCTGCGGTTCAACGACTTCGCGCCCGCCTTCACCGCCGACGGCCGCCACCTGGCGTTCCTGTCCGAGCGCGCCTTCGACCCGGTCTACGACGCGCACGTCTTCGACCTGTCCTTCCCCAACGCCTGCCGCCCGCACCTGATCACGCTGTGCGCGACGACGCCCTCGCCGTTCGGCCCGCAGCGCCACGGCCGCCCGTACGACGCCGACGAGGACGACCAGGACGGCCCGGCCAAGGAGGAGCAGGACGGCGCGGGGAAGGAGAGCGGCGGCGAGGGCAAGAAGGACGACCGGCCGCGTACGCCCGTCACCCGCGTCGACCTGGAGGGCCTGGCCGACCGGATCGTGCCCTTCCCCGTCGAGGCCGGGCACTACTCGGGGCTGCGCGCCGCCAAGGGCGGTGTGCTGTGGCTGCGCCACCCGCTGGTCGGCGCGCTCGGCGCGGCCCTGGCCACCCCGGACGCCCAGCCGCCCAACACCGTGCTGGAGCGGTACGACCTGGCGCAGCTCCGTATCGAGGAGATCGCCGACGACGCCGACGCCTTCGCGGTCACCGGCGACGGCGCCAAGGTGCTGCTCACCAACGGATCGCGGCTGCGGATCACGCCCGCCGACAGCAAGTCCGACGCGGACGACGAGTCCGGCGGCTCCGTCACCGTCGACCTGACCCGGGTCCGGGTCACCGTCCGCCCGCAGGACGAGTGGCGGCAGATGTACGACGAGACGCACCGGCTCATGCGCGACAACTTCTGGCGCGCCGACATGGGCGGCGTCGACTGGGCGGCGGCGGGCGAGCGCTACCGGCCGCTGCTCGACCGGATCGCCACCCACGACGACCTGATCGACCTGCTGTGGGAGCTGCACGGCGAGCTGGGCACCTCGCACGCCTACGTCATCCCGTCCGGCGGCCACTTCGACCCGCTGCACCGGCAGGGTCTGCTCGGCGCGGACATCTCCCGTACGGAGGACGGCGGTTGGCGGATCGACCGGGTGCTGCCCGGCGAGTCCTCCGACCCGTACGCCCGCTCCCCGCTGGCCGCGCCGGGCGTCGCCGTCCGCGCGGGCGACCTCCTGCTGGCGGTGGACGGCCACCGCGTCGACCCGGTGACGGGACCGGGGCCGCTGCTGGTCGGCACCGCGGGCAAGCCGGTGGAACTGACCGTCGCCCCCGCCGCGGGCGGCCCCGTACGCCATGTCGTGGCCGTACCGCTCGCCGACGAGGAACCGCTGCGCTACCACGACTGGGTCGCCGGCCGCCGCGCCCACGTCCACCGCGCGTCCGGCGGGCGGCTGGGCTATCTGCACGTGCCCGACATGGTCGGCAGCGGCTGGGCGCAGCTCCACCGCGACCTGCGCGTCGAGGTCGCCCGCGAGGGCCTGGTCGTGGACGTCCGCGAGAACCGCGGCGGCCATACGTCGCAGCTCGTCGTGGAGAAGCTGGCCCGCCGGGTCGTCGGCTGGGACCTGCCGCGCGACGCGCACCCGGTCAGCTATCCGCAGGATGCCCCGCGGGGGCCGATTGTGGCTGTCGCCAACGAGTTCTCCGGGTCCGACGGGGATATCGTCAACGCCGCGATTCGGGCTCTCGGCATCGGGCCTGTGGTCGGTACCCGCACCTGGGGCGGGGTCATCGGCATCGACAACCGGTACCACCTGGTCGACGGGACGGCTGTCACGCAGCCGAAGTACGCCTTCTGGTTGGAGGGGTACGGCTGGGGCGTCGAGAACCATGGGGTTGATCCGGACGTCGAGGTTGTTCACGCTCCGCAGGATTCGGTTGGCGGGCGGGATCCGCAGCTTGACACTGCCGTGGGCATGGCGCTTGCCGCGCTGGAGGAGTCTCCGGCCAAGAGGCCGCCGGAGCTGCCGGGTATGGGCGGTTGATCGGGTCGGCGGCGGTTGGCCCTTCGGGCCTGGTTTTGCCCGCCCGCCCACCCGTGCGGGTGTTTTCTTCGTCTGCGGGTGCCGCTTGTGCCTGGTCGGTGCCGGTCCGGGGCACCTCCTCGAAATGCGGCTACCTGGTCTCCTCTATCCGGTGCCCTTCTTGTCACCGCATTTCTGCGGGGGCACCCCGGCCCGTCCCCTCCCGGTACGTCGGCGTCCGCCTGTCCGGTGGGGGTTGCCGGGGGAGGGGGGGTGGCCCCGGAGTGGAGGACCCGAGGTCCCCGCATGCCTCATCTGTCCGTGTCGGTCCGTATGAAGGGAGCCTCGATGTCCCAGCCTGGAGACCGCCCCCCGGCGCTGCCGCCCGCTGTCGACTCCATGACGTTGCTCGTCGCGGCCGTCATCGTCCACGACACCGTTGCCGACCGGGTCCTGCTGCTCCAGCGCGGTGAGCGGTCCAAATTCGGCCAGGGCATGTGGGACTTCCCGGTCGGCAAGAGCGACCCGGGGGAGCCGGTCACCGCCACGGCCGTGCGCGAGCTGTACGAGGAGACCGGCCTCACCGTCGACCCCGGCCACCTGACCCTCGCTCACGTCGTGCACGGCGCGTGGGGCGTGGAGTCCCCGGCCGGATTCCTCACCGTGGTCTTCGCCACCCGCACCTGGCACGGCCAGCCGGAGAACCGCGAGCCCGGCAAGCACAGCCAGGTCCGCTGGACGCCCGTCACCGACCTCCCCACCCCCATGGTCCCGTCCACCGACCTCGCCCTCCGCTCCTACCTCGACGGCGGCCTGGCCATCTCCCTCCACGGCTGGCCCCCGGCACCCCCACCCGTTCCCCGTCCTCCCTCATAACCCTCCACCCCTCCCCGCCCGGCCCGCACCCCCCGCCTGCCCTGGGCGGACGGCCAGTCGCGCAGGGCCCGGACCCCACCCAGAGGTACCGACGAAATGGGCCTTACCGAGTGACGAAACGCAGGCATGGGCCGGTCGTTGGTGCGGCTCGCCGGTTGCGAGGACTCTTCCCACGTCGTGGCGGGTGGCGATGGTGCTGTTCTTCGAGGCAGGAGGGCGTCCTGGTCCTGGTCGGGTCGGTTTGGGTGCACGGGGCAGCTCGCCGTCGTGGTCGAGCCAGGCCGCCCGTTTCGTGAGGCGGGGATGGAGCCGGTCCCAGGCCCGGGCGGTGGCCTTCCCGTAGAGTCGGGTCTCGGTGACGGTCACCGCGTGTTCCTGGCCCCAGGTGTCGGGCTGTCCGAAGACGAACTCACCACCATGTTTGGGCGGTCGCCCGGCTGTGAACAGTTCCTCCACGACTCGGCGGAGCTGGGCGACCGTGACGGCGCAGACGTCGGCGCCGGGTTCGAGGCGGACCGCGTCCAGAGGTGCGGTCCACGAGGTCCGGCCGCTCTCCAGGGCGACGACGATCGAGTAGGGCCAGCCTGGGATCATCCGGTGCTCGTCCTTGTCCCGTCCGTAGGTGTGGCAGAACGAACGGTCCGGCGCGGTGCCGGCGTCCGGCCGCAGCCACGGGCTCACGGCCACCGCCAAGATCAGGCGGCCGTCGGCCGCCCGCGGCAGCTCGGCCAACCGCCGTCGCAGCCGGTCCCTGTCGACTGCACCGTTGTTCAGCGCGGCATAGAGGGAGCCGTGTCCGCGTCGGTGCTCGGGCGCCAGCGACAGGTCCACCGAGGTCTTGACCGGTCCGTCCGTGCACAGCAACGCGTCCGCCAGCTCGAACAGCGCGTCACCCCGCGCGGTGAGGGAGTCGTAGAAATCGCCCCGAAAACGTGACAGTCTCGCGAATGCCTGCTGGCGGGCGTCCTGGTGGAGCAGACCCGGCACTGCGGCCTCCATGTCGAACCCTGTTCCCCGTAGCTGAGTTCAGGATTATGCGAAGGCCGACCTTTCGTCCGGAGAATCGCCGTTTGGGTGGAAGCCGCCCCTCTTGAAGCGCTCAGGCGCTGACGTCCTCAACCACCTCGCAGTCCCCAGTCGTCCAGGCCCGAATAGATCAGCGCGGTGCGTGCTCTGGGAAAGGAGAGGGATTCAGCCTCACCCGTGTACATCGCCACCAACGATTCGCTTCCCCGCCACCACGTGTCGGCCAGGCCCCGCACCTCTATTACCGGCTCGTAGGCGTCCAGGTCGATGCCGTCGACATCATCGCCCGTGACCTTGGTGATCTGCTTTGCCCACATGGATGCGTGGTGAGTCAGCGCGAGCGACTCCACCCAGCCCTCGACGGTCGCGTGGAGTGGCGTCCAACGGTCCGCATGGATGCCGAACTCATCATTTGGTCCGATCATGAACGAGTAGGGGACGGCGGTACGCTGCGGTCCGGCTTCGAACCACCACCCTTCGGAGGCAGAGCCTTCCGGCGAGTCCGGATCGAAGAACTTGGGGCCGCCGTCGTACTGCGATGCAGGCGGCAGGAGCAGACCGCCCCAACGTTCTTGACACGCCGCCATCCGGTCGATCGTCGCTGCTGGAATAGCTCGCTCCAGCCACCACTGCCTGTGCACCTCGACGGATCGGAGGTCTACTTTGACGCCGTGCGAGCTGACGAACGACCGGGCGCGTGGCGTCAGGCCATTGGGCACGCTGTTGAAAAGATTAAGGTCCACCAGGGTGACGCTACCGAGCCGCGATACAGGATCCGGGCCCAGGGCCCGCCCGCCAGCAGTAGCGATGCCCACTGGCGTGACCACAACACTCTCGGGCGCACCGCAATACCGGTTCGAGCTTCCGGGACACCGACTCGATGATCCCCCGGACATTAAATGGCAAGCTCAGCTTGTTCTTTATGGTCTGAGCCGCTTTGAGAGTGCGTGACACGACTCGTTCAGCTGCTGAGTAGGGTTGTGGTCATGGCCAAGGGGATGGGGCGGCGGCCCAAGGCGGATCTGGACAGCGGCATCGAGGACGTGACGCTGTCCATCCTGGAGTGGCTTGGCGAGCAGGGAGTCGGTGCCATGATCCGGGTCGACGCGGAGCGCATGCGTGACGGTCAGCCGGCGTGGACGTTCGCTGCTTCAGGTGGGCCGCTGGGCGGTGGGATGAGGGCGGACGGGGCCTCGGTCGCCGAGTGCATGGATGTGGCACTGCTTCGATTGCGCGAGGCCGGGCTGGCTGTTCCATTCTGACGTTGTACTCCGTCTCTGAGCTGATCGTGTTCGATGATGCTTTCGGGGCGTCTGGTGGTCTTGCCCACGTCGTAGCGGGTGGCGGGGTGCCGGTTTTTCGAGCCGGGTGGCCTGCCGGGGCCCGGCTGGCTTGGTTTGGGTGCACGCGCCGGGCAGGGCAGGTTCGGGCGGAGGTTCCTGAACCCCCGGCGGACTCGGGCCGGGGTGAGTCGGCCGGGCCCGGCGGGCTTCTCCCAGGGGTGGCGTAAGTCGGCGGCGGCCTCGCGCAGGAGGCGGATCTGGGTGTGGGCGGCGATGATCAGCCAGGTCCAGCGCTCGTCGGCCTCGGGGGTTCGCAGCTTCGGACGGGTCCACCCGAGGGTCTGTTTCATCAGCCTGAGGAGGTGCTCGATGTCGAACCTCCTCAGGAACGCCAGCCAGCGCACGTCGACGTCCTCGCTGTCCAGGCTGGTGGCGGACGACCAGAGCCAGAGCGGGAGTGGGTCGCCTCCGCCGGGCAGGCGGTCGACCTGGACGGGGAGTTCGCCGGTGTGGTCGATCCAGGCGGAGCGGGTGGTCAGACGGGGGTGGATGCCGGCTTGGCGAAGCGGAACTCCTTGCCGTGCTTTGGGGGTCGCCCGCCCTGGGGGTAGGACAGGGCGTACTTCTTGAGCGAGGGCGTCGGCCGTCGCATGACGCGGTCGGAGCGCATCCGCCCCAGCACCTCGACCGGGAGGCCGGCCAGGAGGTGGGCCATGCGCGGGGCGTCGTAAGCGGCGTCGAAGACGATGAGGATGTCGCGATCGCCGAAGTGCCAGCGGCCTATCTCGATCAGGTCCGTGACGACCCGGCGGAGTTGGGCGGCGGTGACCTCGGCGACGTCGTCCTCGGGTCCGAGACGGACGGCGTCCAGGAGTTGGCACCAAGACGTCCGGCCCGATTCGAGGGCGGCGACGAAGGAGTACGGCCAGCCGGGGATGAACTGGTCCGAGGACCGTCCCACGCCGGTGTTCGGCCGTCAGCGTCAGATTCACCGGCGTGGTCACCGGCCCGTCCGGGCACAGCACCGCGTCGGCCCGCACTCAGCCCGGTCGGCCCCGCTCAACTCCGCGGCCACACGCTTCCGAAACCGCTGATCCTGCCGCCACTTCCTACCGCGGCAGGCCGACGAACAGAACCTCGTCCAAGCCGGAGCCACCGACTGCAACCGTCTCCCGCAGCCCCAGCCCAGGACCCAGAGCTACCCAAAACCGAGGCTCAGACACAAGCACTCACCTGCGCGGAACTCCATGCGTCGGAGGTCACGTTCCTGCAGGTCAACAAATCCGTCGGGTGTCCGGGACCGCGAGCTTCGCGGACATCCTGAATCGCGGCATGCCCCCACGGTGACGCACCGGCAGCACGCTGCGGGCGGGCTACGTCATCAACTCGATGTGCGGATGTTCGGCATTCGCCGTGCAGACGAACAGATGCTGCCGGTAGCCGCTGCCTATCTGGACCCCGGTCGCGTTGTAGCCGCGGTGGCCCGGGTACGGTCCGGCACCGGGGTGGGGGTGCGGAGACCAGCTGTTCCCGGCGTCGTCCCCTTCCTCGAACGTGGCGACGGTCATCAGGACCTCCATACGGGTACCGCACTCGGAGCAGCGTTCCGGGTCGGGGTCGGTGGAGTCCCAGGCGGGCCAGCCGCCGACTTTCCAGCCGGGTGCGTTGGACAGCGCGCAGTCGTAGTACGTGTCCGGGTCCATGTCCTCCTCCGCCGCCTGCGGCACGTCCCACTGCCTGATCCGCTCCCGCAGTTCTTCGCTCAGCTCCAGATGGTCGGGATACTCGGTGATCTGCTCCGGTTCGAGCACGCTCGGCTCCGGCAGATAGCCGTCGAACTGCACTGCGGGCGGCTCGGGGGGCGTGTCGAGGACGTCGGTGACAGCGGCTGCCGAGCGCCAGACGAGCAGGGTCCTGGGCATGATCGGATGATCGAAGGGGCACCACAGCACCTGCAGAAGGTCCTTGCCCTCCGGCGGCCGCAGATCGGGCACGTCGCGTGCGTACAGTTGCGCGACGGGCAGCATCTCTATGGGGCCGTCGTACGACTGAACCGCCAGCCACACTGGACGCGTCCGAGGGGGCCGGATCCGTTCAAGGGCCTCCCGTTCCTCGGCGTTCAGGTCCCGGCCGTACGCGCCGGCGAAGATCCGGCGTTCCTGCCGCAGATCCGCTGGGGACCGAACCGGGTTGACGCCGTCCACCACATGCGGTTCCTCGCAGTACGGCCACGGCTCGTCGGCGGGCCACAGCAGCGGCCCGCCGATCGAGCTGTCGTGCCGCGTCGGCGCACCGGGACGGGGGTGCAGGCGGGTCGCCGTGCGGGCCAGTGGGGCCAGTTCGGGAAAGACCGCGACAACGTCGATCGGCCGTGGCGGAGTGACGGGAGTGACATTCATGGCCGCAATCTTGCCAATCTCCTCTGACAACGGCCTTCGTGGCCCGCCCCGCGAAGAGCTCCGGCACGGGCGCCACCTGGGAGAAGCCCTACCGCCGGTCCGCCGCCGGAAGATGGCCCGCGAACAGGTCCACGATCGCCGCGTGGATGTCCGTCTTGCGCGCGTGATTCGTCGCCACGTACCACTTCCATTCGGGTGCTATGAGAAACCTTGGCGCGCCGCAAACCCGGCCGGGAGCTGCATCCACAGAGCTCGGGATCCCACCCACCCCCACCGGACAGGCGGACGCCGACGTACCGGGAGGGGACGGGCCGGGGTGCCCCCGCAGGGGGACGAACGGGCAGGGGCAGAAGCAGGCGCAGGTGGCCGCAGGTTCGTCGCCCGAGGAGGTGCCCCGGGCCGGGACCGACCAGGCACAAGCGGCACCCGCAGACGAAGAAAGCACCCGCACGGGTGGGCGGGCGGGCGGGAAAGACAAGCCGCACAGCGCCGACCCGCAAGCGGCGGATAGCATGCACACGACCCGTATCCGTACGAAAAGGGGGCCGCCACCATGGCGGGAGAGCCGCAGGCCAACTGCCTGTTCTGCAAGATCGTGGCCGGCGAAATCCCCGCGACGATCGTGCGTGAGACCGAGACCACCGTCGCCTTCCGCGACATCAGCCCCCAGGCCCCGACCCACGTCCTGGTGATCCCCCGCGTGCACTACCCGGACGGCGCCGCCCTGGCGGCGGCCGAACCCCTGGTGGCCGCCGACGTGCTGCGCGAGGCGGGCGAGGTCGCGGCGCAGGAGAAGGTCGACACGACGGGCTACCGGATCGTCTTCAACACCGGCCCCGGCGCCGGACAGACCGTCTTCCACGCGCACGCCCACGTGCTCGGCGGGCGCGACCTCCAGCGGCTGGTCTGAGGTCCGGCCTTTGTCGGTACGCGAACTGGTCGTCCTCGGCACCGCCAGCCAGGTGCCGACCCGGCACCGCAATCACAACGGGTACGTCCTGCGCTGGGACGGCGAGGCGATCCTCTTCGATCCCGGCGAGGGCACCCAGCGGCAGATGCTGCACGCGGGCGTCGCGGCGCACGACCTCACCAGGATCTGCGTCACGCACTTCCACGGCGACCACTCGCTGGGCCTGGCGGGTGTGCTCCAGCGGATCAGCCTCGACCGCGTCCCGCACCCGGTCACCGCGCACTACCCGGCCAGTGGGCAGCGCTTCTTCGAGCGGCTGCGGTACGCCACCGCCTACCACGAGGCCGCCGACCTGCGCGAGGCGCCGGTCGCGGCCGACGGGGTGCTCGCCACGACCCCCGCCTTCACGCTGGAGGCGCGCCGGCTCTCCCACCCGGTCGAGTCGTACGGCTACCGGCTCGTCGAACCCGACGGCCGCCGGATGCTCCCCGAGCGGCTGGCCGAGCACGGTGTCGCGGGTCCCGACATCGCCCGGCTGCAACGCGACGGCGGTCTCAACGGCGTCACGCTCGACCAGGTCAGCGAGGTGCGGCGCGGCCAGCGCTTCGCCTTCGTCATGGACACCCGGCTGTGCGACGGGGTCCACGCCCTCGCCGAGGGCTGCGACCTGCTGGTCATCGAGTCGACCTTCCTGGACGAGGACGCGGGACTGGCCGCCGACTACGGCCATCTGACGGCCGGTCAGGCCGCCGCCGTCGCACGGGACGCGGGCGTACGGCACCTCGTCCTCACCCACTTCTCGCAGCGCTACGGCGATCCCGCCGTCTTCGAACGGCAGGCGAGGACGGCCGGTTACCAGGGCGAGCTGACCGTCGCCCACGACCTGATCCGCGTCCCGGTCCCGCGCCGCCGCTGAGCCCGAACCCCCTGAAAGCGAACCCCGCCATGCCCCCCATCCCCAAGGCCGAACTGCACCTGCACATCGAGGGCACCCTGGAGCCCGAGCTGGCCTTCGAGCTCGCCGCGCGCAACCGGGTCGCGCTGCCGTACCCGACGGCCCAGGCGCTGCGGCAGGCGTACTCCTTCACCGACCTCCAGTCCTTCCTCGACCTGTACTACGCGCTGATGGCCGTCCTGCGCACCGAGGAGGACTTCGCCGAGCTGATGGGCGCGTATCTGGCGCGGGCGGCGGAGCAGGGCGTACGGCACGCGGAGGTGTTCTTCGACCCGCAGGCGCACATCGCGCGCGGGGTGCCGATCGGGACGGTCGTGGAGGGCCTGGCCGGGGCGCTGGAGCGCGAGGGGCGGCGGCACGGGATCAGCGGCGGCCTGATCATGTGCTTCCTGCGGGACGAGTCCGAGCGGTCGGCGCTGGACACCTTCGAGGCGGCGCGCCCGTACTTCGGCTCGGGCGCCGGCCCCGGCCTCATCACCGGCGTCGGCCTGGACTCGGCGGAGGTCGGGCACCCGCCCGCGAAGTTCCGCGAGGTGTACGAGCGGGCTGCGGCGGCCGGGCTGCGGCGGGTCGCGCACGCGGGGGAGGAGGGGCCGCCCGCGTACATCGGCGAGGCCCTCGACGTGCTGGGCGTGGAGCGGATCGACCACGGCATCCGCTGCCTTGAGGACCCGGCGCTGGTGGCCAGGCTGGTCCGCGAACAGGTGCCGCTGACGGTCTGCCCGCTGTCCAACGTCCGCCTGCGCTGCGTCGGTTCACTGGCCGCCCACCCGCTGCCGCGCATGCTCGCGGAGGGCCTGCGCGTCACCGTCAACTCCGACGACCCCGCCTACTTCGGCGGCTACGCGGACGACAACTTCGCGGCGGTGCGCGCCGCCCTCGCTCTCACCGAGGAGGACGAGCGCACCCTGGCCCGCAATTCGTTCCTCGCCGCCTTCCTCGACCACGACGAGCCGCGCAGGGCGGCGTGCCTGGCCGAGGTGGAGGCGTACGCGTTCGGCTGACGCCTCTTCGCGTCCTACGGCAGGAAGTACATCGGGTTCGGCAGCTTGAAGGACTTGTCCGCGTAGCCGCCGGTCAGGTCGCTGTACTGGTCGCCGAAGTTGCCGACGATGTTGTAGCCGAGCGACTCGATGTGCTTGCGGGTACCGGACTTGTACTCGATGGTCGTGCACGTCGAGCCGCACGGCAGGTACGACGGCGGGCTGGCCGCGTTCTTCAGGTAGAGGTGCGCGGCGTCGGCGGCCGGCTTGTAGCCGACGGCGGCCAGATTCCGTACGGTGTCGGCGCGTTGGGCCTCCGGGCGGCCGGTGACCCAGAAGACCGTGATGCCCTGGTCCGCCGCCCAGTTGGTCAGCTTCTCCATGCCGAAGACGGCGTCCATGTTCTTGTTCGCGATGTACGCCGAGTTGCTGGCGGGCGTGTAGGCGAAGCCCACCTCCAGCTCGTAGTTGTACGTGTTTAGGCTGGTGTCGTCGACGTCCAGGACGATGGCGGGCTTGGCCGCGTGGCCGCCGCGGCCTCCGTGGCCGACCTCGTGGGCCAGATACTGCTTGGCCTTGGCCTCGATGCCCGCGACCTGCTTGGCGTAGTTGCTGCTCGGCGACGCGAAGTGCTCGCCCGAGGCGTCCACGGTGTCGCCGTAGTACGCCTTGATCTCACTGACCACGTCGGTGAGGTTGGGGATCTGCTTGTCGCTGCGCGGCACGGAATCGTGGGCGCCGGCGACGCCGACTCCGTAGACCGTGGCGCCCAGCGACGCCGCGACCACGGCGACGGCCAAGGTGCGGGTGCGGGCGGAGAGTCGGGCTCGGGGCATGACGGTGCTCCTTCAACGCTCGGTTGGTGCCGGTGAACCTAGACCCGTCGATCCTGGCTGGTCAAGGGAGGTCTACGCGCGTGGCACCGAGCGCGGGTTCCGTCAACTCGTTTCCCTTGAGTTAACCCGCAGTTCAGAGGCCGTTGCGCCGGGCGGGCCGTTGCGCCGGGCGGCCCGGATCGGCCGGGCGGCCCGGATCGGCCGGGCGGCCCGGATGGGGCCGGCCGGGCGCCCGCCCGTCAGCGTCGGCCGTCGTCGGGGAGCGCCGCCGCCAGGATTCGCGCCGCGACCGCCGGGGAGTCCACCAGCGGGTGCAGCGCGAGCGCCCGCAGCGCGGCCCGGCGCGAACCGGTGGCCGCCGCCTCGATCGCCGCCCGCTCCACGGCCTTCAGCTCCAGCATCAGCCCCGCCTGGTGCTCGTCCGGCGCCGCCACCGGCAGCGGCCTCGCCCCGAACGCCCCGACCTCGCACGGCACTTCGACCACGGCCTCCGGGTCGAGGAACGGCACCGCCCCGCCGCCCGGCACATTGAGGATCAGCGTCGTCCGCTCGTCCCGCGCGATGGCCCGCATCAGCGCGAGCGCCACCCGGTCGTAACCGCCGCCGTCCAGATCGTGCGGGTCGCGCTCCCAACCGCCGGACGCGGCACGGCTGTCCGCCATGTACGTCTCCTCGCGCTCCAGCCGGGTCCGCTCCCACAACTCCTGCGCCCGGCCCGGCTGTTCATCGGCCGCGACGAAGAACGCGCCCTGCTGCCGGTCCAGGAACTCACCGCGCGTGGCATCCGCGGCGCGCACCGCGGCCAGCGACTCGCGCCGGAAGTAGTAGTAGTGCAGGTACTCGTTGGGCAGCGAGCCCAGCGCGCCCAGCCACTCGGGGCCGAAGAGCCGGCCCTCCTCGAAGGTGCCGAGTGCCACCGGGTCGGCCAGCAGGCCCGGCAGCAGGTCCGTACCGTCGACCGTCAACTTCCGCAGCCAGCCGAGGTGGTTGAGGCCCACGTAGTCGTAGCCGAAGCCCGGTCCGTCCGGGTCCGCGCCCGCCGCCCGCGCCGCCCGCCGCACCAGCCCCACCGGCGAGTCGCAGATCCCGATCACCCGCGGGCCCAGCACCCGGCTCATCGCCTCGGTCACCATCCCGGCCGGATTCGTGAAGTTGATGACCCACGCGTCCGGCGCCACCGCCTTGACCCGTTCCGCCACCGCCGTCGCGACCGGCAGCGTCCGCAGCCCGTACAGTACCCCGCCCGCGCCGACCGTCTCCTGGCCCAGCACGCCCTCGGCCAGCGGCGCCCGCTCGTCCGAGACGCGGCCCGCGGTGCCGCCGACGCGGATCGCCGAGAAGACGAACCGCGCTCCGCGCAGGGCGTCGTCCAGGTCCGTCGTCGGCCGCACCGGCGGGCCGCCCGGCATCGTCGCCAGCACCGCCGTGATCACCCGCAGCCGCCGCGGGTCCGTGTCGTACAGCACGACGTCACTGACCGTGGGGTCGTCGAGCAGGGCTCGGTACACGAGGGGGACGCGGAAGCCGCCGCCTCCCAGAATCGTCAGGCGCATGCGCGGTGACCTTCCGTCCTGCCTGGCTGATGTCGTCCCCCGGATCTTCCCCCGGCGGGGGCTCGCCGCGCCCACCGGCCCCGCGGTGCGTCAACCGACATCAGGTGGCGGTACGTGCAGCCCCGGGCGCGGACGCCGTGGCACAGTGACGGGATGGACGACATGCCCGTTCTCGACCCCCTCGGCACGCTCCGCGCGGCGGGCGACCCGGCGACCGACGTCTACCTGACCGGCACCGTGTTCCTGGACATCATCTTCACGGGACTGGACAGCGCGCCCGTACGCGGCACCGAGTCGTGGGCGCGGGGGATGGGTTCGAGCCCCGGCGGGATCGCGAACATGGCGACGGCGCTGGCGAGACTCGGGCTGCGGACGACGCTGGCGGCGGCGTTCGGGGACGACGTGTACGGCGACTACTGCTGGGACAGCCTGTCGTCGGGCGAGGGCATCGACCTGGCGCCGTCGCGGCGCATCCCCGGCTGGCACTCGCCCGTGACGGTGTCGATGGCGTACGAGGGCGAGCGGACGATGGTCAGCCACGGGCACGAGGCGCCGCCCGCGCAGGAGTCGGTTCCCGCCTGCCCGCCGCCCGCGCGGGCGGCGGTGGCGTCGCTCGGGCACCACGGCAGGGCGGGCGACCAGGAGCGGGACCAGGAGTGGATCGGGGCCGCCGCCGCCTCGGGGACGAAGGTCTTCGCGGACGTCGGCTGGGACGAGACCGGCCGTTGGGACCCGGCAGACCTGGATGGGCTACGGCACTGCGCCGCGTTTCTGCCGAACGCCGAGGAGGCCATGCGGTACACCCGGACGGCCTGCCCGCGCGAGGCCGCCAGGGCCCTGGCCGAACGGGTGCCGCTCGCGGTGGTGACCCTCGGCTCCGAGGGCGCCTTCGCCGTGGACTCCGGCAGCGGAGAGACGGCCGAGGTGCCCGCCCTGATCGTGGAGGCCCTGGACCCCACGGGCGCGGGCGACGTCTTCGTCGCCGGATTCGTGACCGGCACGCTCGCCGCCTGGCCGCTGGCCGACCGGCTGGCCTTCGCGTCGCTGTGCGCGGCGCTGTCCGTGCAGGAGTTCGGCGGCTCGCTGTCCGCGCCCGGCTGGGCCGAGATCGCCGCCTGGTGGCAGCAGACGAAGGCGCGGGCGCGGGCCGCCGCGGACCCGGGCCCCTGCGACCCCGCCTCCCCGCTCGGCCGCTACGCCTTCCTCGACGCCCTGCTGCCCACCGACCCCCGGCCCTGGCCGCTGCGCCGCGCGGTCCCCACCGTCGGCTTCCGCCCCGCCTGAGCCCCGGCCCGCGAGCCGCTCCCCGCACCCCCGCCCGGACCCTCGCCCGCGCCCCTGCCCGCGCCCCTGCCCACGCGGCTCCCCGCGTGGCTCCCCGTGCCCCTTCCGCCGCGGGCACACCGCCAAATCCCCTCGGCGGGCGCGGCGCGGCGTCGTACGCTTGGAACCCCCAGGCCCCTCCGGGCCTGCCGATCAGCAGAAAGCGGGATGAGCAGGCCCTAGCGCCGGCCCATGACTCAGACACCGACCAAGCAGCAGCCGCAGCCGCCGCAGCAGGCGCGCGCCCACTTCGTCGTACCGGCCAAGCACCCCATGGTGACCGTCCTGGGATCGGGAGACGCTCTCCTCCGCGTGATCGAGCAGGCGTTCCCGGCCGTCGACATCCACGTCCGAGGCAACGAGATCAGCGCCGTCGGCGAAGCCCCCGAGGTGGCCCTGGTCCAGCGGCTCTTCGACGAGATGATGCTGGTGCTGCGCACCGGCCAGCCGATGACCGAGGACGGGGTGGAACGCTCCATCGCCATGCTCAGGGCCAACGGCACGGCGGTCGACCCGGACGCGGAGACGCCCGCCCAGGTCCTCACGCAGAACATCCTGTCCAGCCGCGGCCGCACGATCCGCCCCAAGACGCTCAACCAGAAGCGGTACGTGGACGCGATCGACACCCACACCATCGTCTTCGGCATCGGCCCCGCGGGCACCGGCAAGACCTACCTGGCCATGGCCAAGGCCGTCCAGGCCCTCCAGTCCAAGCAGGTCAGCCGGATCATCCTCACCCGCCCCGCGGTCGAGGCCGGCGAACGCCTCGGCTTCCTGCCCGGCACCCTCTACGAGAAGATCGACCCGTACCTGCGCCCGCTCTACGACGCCCTGCACGACATGCTCGACGCCGACTCCATCCCCCGCCTGATGGCAGCGGGCACGATCGAGGTCGCCCCGCTGGCATACATGCGCGGCAGGGCGCAGCCGGTCTTCACGAAGGTGCTGACACCGGACGGTTGGCGTCCGATCGGCGACCTCCAGGTCGGTGACCTCGTCGTCGGATCCGACGGCGAACCGACCCCGGTTCTCGGTGTCTACCCGCAGGGCGAGAAGGACATCTACCGTGTCACGGCCCAGGACGGGGCTTCGACACTGGCCTGCGGGGACCACTTGTGGACGGTCAGGACGGCTTCGGACAAGCGCCGCGACAAGCCGTGGCGAGTCCTGGAGACCAAGGAGATGATCGGCAGCCTCCGCGCGGCCCACGCCCGCCGGTATGAGCTTCCGTTGCTCACGGCGCCGGTGTGCTTCCCGGAGCGCGACGTCCCGATGGACCCGTACGCCCTCGGTCTCCTGCTCGGAGACGGGTGCCTCACCGGTTCCACCACACCGTCGTTCGCCACCGCCGACCCGGAACTCGTCACCGCTCTGGAAGCCGCGTTGCCCGGCGTGACCGTCCGGCACAAGGGCGGGCCTGACTACACGCTCAACCGTGTCAGGACACCCGGCGATGTCATCACCACCGTGAACCCGGTGACCGCGGCGCTGCGCACCCTTGACCTCCTCGGCAACACGTCGGGCTCGAAGTTCGTGCCGGACAGTTATCTCAACAACTCCGCCGAGATCCGGCTGGCCCTGCTCCAGGGTCTGCTGGACTCCGACGGAGGGCCGGTCACTCAGTCGGATCGCACCTGCCGTATCCAGTACACGACGACATCGATCCTGCTCAGGGACGATGTCATCGCGCTGGTCCAGTCGCTCGGCGGAGTCGCGTACACCCGTCGACGTGCGGCCGAGGGCCGGAAGCCCGGAAGGGCCGGGGGACGGGACGTCCAGCACCGCCGGGACGCCCACATCATCGACATCCGGCTCCCCGAGGGCGTCGAGCCCTTTCGGCTGGCCCGCAAGCGCGACACGTATGACGCGGCCGGCGGGGGTGGCCGCCCCATGCGGTTCATCGACAGCATCGAGCCCGCGGGCCGTGAGGAAGCGGTGTGCATCCAGGTGGCGGCGGCCGACTCGCTGTACGTCACCGAGGACTATCTGCTGACGCACAACACGCTCAATGACGCGTTCATCATCCTCGACGAGGCGCAGAACACCAGCGCCGAGCAGATGAAGATGTTCCTCACCCGGCTCGGCTTCGACTCGAAGATCGTCATCACCGGTGACGTGACGCAGGTCGACCTGCCGAACGGGACGAAGAGCGGGCTGCGGCAGATCCAGGACATCCTCACCGATATCGAGGACATCCACTTCTCCCGGCTGACGAGCACGGACGTGGTGCGCCATAAGCTGGTCGGACGCATCGTGGACGCCTACGAGCGCTACGACGACAGCATCGCCGGCGCGACCGGTGCCAACGGAAAGTAACCACTTCACCATCATGGCGATCGACGTCAACAACGAGTCCGGCTGGGAGATCGACGAGCGGGCGGTCCTGGACGCCGCCCGCTACGCCCTTCAGCGCATGCGAATCCACCCGCTCTCCGAACTGTCGGTGATCGTGGTGGACGCCGACGCCATGGAGCAGCTCCACATGCAGTGGATGGACCTGCCGGGGCCGACGGATGTCATGTCCTTCCCGATGGACGAGCTGCGTCCGGGGAAAGAGGACGAGGAGCCGTCGCAGGGGCTGCTCGGCGACATCGTGCTCTGCCCCGAGGTCGCCAAGAAGCAGGCGGAGGAGGCGCCGACGAAGCACTCCATGGACGAGGAGCTGCAACTGCTCACCGTCCACGGCGTCCTCCACCTGCTGGGCTACGACCACGAGGAAGCCGACGAGAAGGCCGAGATGTTCGGTCTGCAGAAGGCCATTCTGGACGGCTGGCGCGACGAGCAAGGGGCCGAGGGCCCGTCGCCCGCGCCCACCACCCACTGACGCCGACGGTGACTTCCGCATGATCGTCTCCGCTGTTGTCCTGGTCGTCGTCGCCTGGCTCGCCGCCTGCGCCGAGACCGCCATCGCCCGCGTGTCCCGCTTCCGCGCCGAGGACGCGCTGCGTTCCGGCCGCAAGGGCGCCGCCAATCTGCTGGCCGTCGCCTCCGACCCGACCCGTTACCTCAATGTCGCCCTGCTGCTGCGGGTCGGCTGCGAGACGGCCGCGGCCGTCCTGATCACCGTCGTGTGCGACCGGCACTTCGACAGCACCTGGGAAGTCCTCGCCGTCGCGATCGGCGTCATGGTGCTCGTGTCGTACGTGGCCGTCGGCGTCTCACCGCGCACCATCGGCCGCCAGCACCCGATGAACACCGCGACCGCCGCCTCGTACGTCCTGCTGCCGCTGGCCCGCGTCATGGGCCCGGTGCCGGGGCTGCTGATCCTGCTGGGCAACGCGGTGACGCCCGGCAAGGGCTTCAAGCGCGGCCCGTTCGCGAGCGAGGCCGAGCTGCGCGCGATGGTGGACCTCGCGGAGTCCGAGTCGCTGATCGAGGACGAGGAGCGCCGCATGGTGCACTCGGTCTTCGAACTGGGCGACACCATCGTCCGCGAGGTGATGGTGCCGCGGCCCGAACTGGTCATGATCGAACGGTTCAAGACGATCCGTCAGGCCATGACGCTGGCGCTGCGCAGCGGCTTCTCCCGTATCCCGGTGACCGGGGAGAGCGAGGACGACGTCGTCGGCTTCGTCTACCTCAAGGACCTGGCGCGCCGGGTGCACATCAACCGGGAGTCGGAGTCCGAGCCGGTCTCGACGCTGATCAGGCCCGCGTCCTTCGTGCCCGACACCAAGAACGCCGGGGACCTGCTGCGCGAGATGCAGCAGGAGCGCAACCACGTGGCCGTGGTGATCGACGAGTACGGCGGGACCGCCGGGATCGTCACCATCGAGGACATCCTGGAGGAGATCGTCGGCGAGATCACCGACGAGTACGACCGCGAGACGCCCCCGGTCGAGGAGTTGGGCGAGGGCTCGTACCGCGTCACGGCCCGCCTGGACATCGGCGACCTCGGTGACCTGTACGGGGTGGAACTCGACGACGACGACGTTGAGACGGTGGGCGGGCTGCTCGCCAAGTCCCTCGGCCGGGTCCCGATCCCCGGTGCCACCACGGTGGTGCCGCTGCCGGAGGACGGGTCGGGCGACCGCGGTACGGCCGCGCTGCGGCTGACGGCCGAGGCGCCCGCGGGCCGCCGCAACCGTATCCACACCGTCCGGGTCGACCCGGTCGCGGAGGTCCCGGCCTCCTGAGACACCCGGGCTCCTGAAACCCCCGGGCCCTGAGACCCCCGGGCTTCTGAGGACGGTCGGCCCGTCAGGGGCGGCTGCGCTCGGCGAGGAAGCGGCGGGCGTGGGCGAGGAACGCCTTGGCGGCGGGGGACGCGCCCGCGTGCTCCCGCCAGGCCAGCGCCAGCCGGGAGCGGACCGCGGGCCGGGTCAGCGGCAGGACGCGCAGGCCGGGGCGTGAGGCGGCGAGACCGGCCGGCAGGAGCGCGACGCCGAGGCCGCGCTCCGCGAGGGCGGCGAGGACTTCCGGGTTGCCCGCCTCGAAGGCGATCCGGGGCGTGAAGCCCGCCGCCGCGCACGCGGTGTCGACGGCGGCCCGCAGCCCGGTGCCGGTGGGCAGGACGATCAGGGGCCGCCCGTCGAGCGCCTTGACGGGCATGGTCCGGCGCCCGGCCAGCGGGTCGCCGGGCGCGACGGCCGCCACCAGCGCGTCGTCGATGACCGTCTGCGTCCCGATGCCCTCGGGCGGTTCCCCGGCGATCCCGGCGAAGGCCAGGTCGTAGCGCCCGGCGCGCAGCCCGGCCAGCAGCCGGTCCGAGGTGTCCTCGCCGAGCGTGATCTCCACGCCCGGATACGCGTCGTGGAAACCGGCGAGCATCCCCGGCACGTCCGTGTCGGCGCCCAGCGAGGTGACGGTGCCGATCGCGACCCGGCCGCGTACCAGCCCGGTCAGTTCCTGCGCCGCCAGCCGCGCCCCGGCGACGGCGTCGAGCGCGGCCCGCGCGTACGGCAGCACCGCGCGCCCGGCCTCGGTGAGCCGCACGGTACGCCCCGAGCGGTCGAACAGCGGCTGCCCCAGCTCCCGTTCGAGCTGTCTGACCTGCGCGCTGATCCCCGGCTGCGCCACGTGCAAGGCGGTCGCCGCCCGGGTGAATCCCGCCTCGTCGGCCACCGTCACGAAGTATTCGAGCTGCCGCAGTTCCATAATCGGACATGCTAGCTCGCAGAAGATCCAGATCTTGGACTTATGGATGGGGGCCGTCGAGAATGGACAGCGGGGGAACCGAGGAGCACACGAGGGAGCGCCACACCATGACCGAGAACCGCGCTTACGCCACCCACCCGGAGGACATCGCCCGGCTGTTCGTGGAGCGGGTCAACTCCGGTGACCTGGAAGGGATTCTGGAGCTCTTCGAACCGGACGCGGTGGTCGCCTACCCGATCGACCGCCCGTCGCGGGGCACGGCGGCGCTGCGCGAGCTGTACGCGGGGCTGCTCGCCGCCGAGCCGGTCTTCGAGGTCGAGGAGCCGCTGCCCACCCTGATCAGCGGTGACCTCGCGCTGACCTCCACCCGCCCGAAGGACGGCACGGGCGGCCGGGTCCAGGTCGCCCGCCGCCAGCCGGACGGCCGCTGGCTGCGCGTCCTGGACCGCCCGGAGAGCTGAGCCCTGGCCGCTCAGACCCCGGCGGTACGGCTTCGGCCGAGCCCCACCGCGACCATGACCGCCACCGCGAGCAGCACGGCCGCGTCCACCGCCAGCGCCAGGTGGATACCGGACAGCAGGTGCGCCCGGCTGGACGCCAGCGCGGAGAGCAGCGGGATGCCGACCGTCAGACCGATCTGCTGACTGCTCGTCACCAGTCCGGTGGCCAGGCCCTGTTCGTGGTCCGGCAGCCCGGACGTCGCGGTGATCCCGTACGAGACGATCACCCACAGGTGGCCGACGCACGCCAGCGTGACCCCGGCCATCGCCAGCCACGTGCCGGAGGAGCCGGGGCCGAGCAGGACCAGCACGGCGGTCAGCGCGCCCTGCACGACCAGACCGGCCAGCAGCGTGCCGCGGGTGCCGATCCGGCCGATCACCCGCGCCGCGGTCATCCCCGTGACGGCCGCGGCCACGCCCTGGACACCGAAGACCAGGCCGGTGCGGAACGCCGACAGGCCGCGGATCTCCTGGAGGTAGAGGGTGAGCAGGAAGACCACCGTGCTCATCATCGAGAAGGTGGCGAGCCCGGCCAGATTGCCCCAGGCCACCGTGCGTCGGCGCAGCATCGGCAGCGACACCAGCGGCTCGGCGGCCCGCGACTCCACCGCCACGAAGGCGGCCAGCAGCGCGACGCCCAGCACCAGGGCGGCGATCACGTCGGCGCCGCCGAAGCCGCGCTGCGCGGCCGTGGACAGCGCGTAGATCACCGCGAGCAGCCCGCCGGTCACGGTGACCGCGCCGGGTACGTCGATCCGCGGGCGGCGCGGGTGCCGCGACTCGGTGAGCAGCGCGGGCGCGGCGGCCAGGACGAGGACGCCCGCGGCGGCCAGCAGCGCCATCGTGGACCGCCAGCCGAAGGCGTCGGTGAGCGTGCCGCCCATCACCATGCCGATGGTGAAGCCCAGCGACAGCAGCGTGCCGCTGATCCCCAACGCCCGCTCCCGCAGCGGCCCTTCGGGGAAGGTCGTGGTCAGCAGCGACATGCCGGTTGGCACCACGGCCGCCGCGCCCAGGCCCTGCACGGCCCGCGCGGCCAGGAAGGCCGCCGGGTTCCAGGCGAGGGTGGCCAGCAGCGAGGCGGCGGCGAAGACCGCGAGACCGGTCAGGAACAGCCGGCGCCGCCCGTACAGGTCGGCGATCCGGCCGAAGAGCAGCAGGAATCCGCCGGACGGCAGCGCGAAGGCGGTCACCGCCCACTGGAGATTGGCCCTGCTCATACCGAGGTCGGAGCCGAGGACGGGCAGCGACACGTTCAGGATGGAGAAGTCCAGGGAGATCATGAACTGGGCGGCGCAGAGCACGAGGAGCACCAGTTTGGCGCGGATGCCGAGGTGTTGGGGAGCCGGGGCGCGCAGGGCGCCCGTCGTGCCCGAGGCGGGGCCCGAGGCGGGGCCCGTGCCGGGGCCCGAGGCGGACGTGCTCGAAGGGGACGCGGTGGTGTCGGTTGCCATGCGACCACCTTCCGGCGATCCACGGGCCGGTGGGGAGCCGCCCTTTATGCTGGTGGCCGGACCACCAGCCAGGCCGCAGGCCGAGGGGGAGCGAGTGGAACAGACCGTGTCCGCGCCGTTGTCGTCGAAGCCGCACCGCCGCCGGGAACTGCGGGACTTCCTGATGGCCCGCAGGGCCCGGATCTCGCCCGCGCAGGCCGGACTCCCGGACGGCGGCGCCCGGCGCCGCACACCGGGGCTGCGCCGCGAGGAGGTCGCCGTGCTGGCCGGGGTCGGCGCGTCCTGGTACCAGTGGCTCGAACAGGGACGCGACATCACCGTCTCCCCGCAGGTCCTCGACGCGGTCGCGCGCGTGCTGCGCCTGACCGGTCCGGAGCGGCGCCATCTGTACGTGCTCGCCGGGCTCAATCCGCCGCTGCCGGAAGCGGTGCCCGACGCCGACTTCTGCGAGGGGCTCTACCGGCTGATCGAGTCCTGGTCGCCGTTCCCCGCGCACATCATGGACGCCTACTGGAACATCCTGGCGTTCAACGAGCCCGCCCGGCAGACCTTCGCCTTCACCGCGCGCGACACCAACTGCCTGGTCAGCTTCTTCACCGACCCCGTCTACCGGGGCCGCGCCGACCGGCACGCGACGCTGGCGGCGACCATCGTCGCCCAGTACCGTGCCGCCGCCTCGGAGTACCCGGACGACGAGGGCTTCCACCGGATCGTCTCCGAACTGGCGGCGGTCAGCACGGAATTCGCCGAGCTGTGGGCGCTCGGCGACGTCCAGCCCAGCGGTCAGCTCATCAAGGAGCTGAGCCACCCGCTCGTGGGCGACCTCCACTTCGAGAGCACCCAACTGCGCATCCCGGCCCGCCCCGACCTCACCATCGTGATGCACAATCCGCTGCCGGACACCGAAACGGCCGCCAAGCTCCAGTGGCTGGCGTCACCGGAGCAGCGGCGCGGGTCGTTCCGCTCGGTGGACGAGCGGGCGAGCTGACCGCGGGGGCCTGAGGATTTCCGGGCCCGCGGGTCCCCCGGACGGGTCCGGATCGCCGGGGTCTCGGGCACTCGGGCTCTCGGGACCTCATGCTCTCGGGACCTCAGGTGCCGAAGGTGCCGATCATCGAGACCAGGTTGGCGCTGGCCGCCTGGATCGACGTGGCCAGGCTCGTGTCCGCCAGATAGAACCCGAAGGCACCGCAGACGAGAGCGTGGGTCGCCTTCATCGAGCCCTTCCGCTTCAGGAAGAAGGCCGCGACGGCGAGGACGATGACGAAGGGCAGGTGCAGAAGCATCGAATCACCTCAGACGAGGAGGACTGCACGACCCACGCTAAGCGCGGTTCGCTGTCCGCGCATCTTCGGCCACCCAGGGTGACGAAACCGGGGCCACCTCCGCGAAGGCGCGTGCGGGGCGGCGGATAAGGTCGGCGCATGAGCGATGCGACCGTGGACCCGGAAGACCGGAAACTCATCACGTTGGCCCGGTCGGTCCGTGCCCGTAACGGCGCGCCGGAAGGCGCGGCGGTACGGGACGAGATGGGCCGGACCTATGTGGCGGGCCCCGTGGCGCTGGCGTCGCTGAATCTCAGCGCGCTCCAGACGGCGGTGGCGATGGCGGTGGCGAGCGGGGCGACCTCGCTGGAGGCGGCCGTCGTGGTCACGGCGGAGACCGCCGCCGCGGACCGGGACCGCGCCGTCGTCGGGGACCTGGGCGGCCCGGCCACGCCGGTGATCCTCGCGGCCCCGGACGGTACGGTCCGGAGCACGGTCACCGCGGGCTAGGGGTCGAAGGGGCCGTTCGTGATCCGCCGGACAGGCCCTGGGGCCTGTCCGGCGCGGCGGGACGCACTCTAGAGCGCGTCGGGTCCGCGCTCCCCGGTCCTGACCCGTACGGCCGTCTCGACCGGCACCGCCCACACCTTGCCGTCACCGATCTTGCCGGTGCGGGCCGCGGCCACGAGCGTCTCGATGACGGCCTCGACGTCGGCGTCCTCTACCAGCACCTCCACCCGGGCCTTGGGGACGAGGTCGACCCGGTACTCGGCGCCGCGGTAGACCTCGGTGTGGCCGCGCTGGCGCCCGTAGCCGCTGGCCTCGGTGACGGTGAGGCCGTGCACGCCCATCTCCTGGAGTGCGGTCTTCACGTCGTCCAGTTTGAACGGCTTGATGACCGCGGTGACCAGCTTCATCCGAGGGTGCTCCTGTCCGGGACGTGAGCAGCGGCCTTGTGCGCGGGGAGCGACGTGCCGTGCGTCAGTACGCCGTGATCGTAGGCGGTCTCGGCGTGCACGGTCAGGTCGAGGCCGGTCCGTTCTTCCTCCTCGCTCGCCCGGAAGCCCATCAGCCGGTCGATCGCCCGCCCGATGCCGTACGTCACGGCGAAGGCGTACGCCCCGACCGCCGCGACCGCGACGGCCTGTCTGCCGAGCTGGCCGAGGCCGCCGCCGTACAGCAGGCCCTCGGGGCCGCCGGTCATGGTGGCGGTGGCGAGCAGACCGATGAGCAGGGTGCCGACCACGCCGCCGACGAGGTGGACGCCGACCACGTCGAGCGAGTCGTCCACGCCCCAGCGGAACTTCCAGCTCACGGCGTACGAGCAGAGCACCCCGGCGCAGAGCCCGACGACCAGCGCGCCCACCATGTCGACGCTGCCGCAGGACGGGGTGATGGCGACGAGACCGGCGACCGCGCCGGACGCGGCGCCCAGGGTGGTGGCGTGCCCGTCCCTGCGCTTCTCGACCAGCAGCCAGCCGAGCAGCCCGGCGCAGCCCGCCGCCTGGGTGTTGACGAAGGCGGCGGCGGCCAGGCCGTTGGCGCCGAGCGCGGACCCGGCGTTGAAGCCGAACCAGCCGAACCAGAGCAGGCCCGCGCCGAGCAGCACCAGCGGCAGATTGTGCGGGCGCATCGAGTCCTTGCGGAAGCCGAGCCGGGGCCCGAGCACGATCGCCAGCGCGAGCCCGGAGGAGCCCGAGCACACCTCCACGACGGTGCCGCCCGCGAAGTCCAGCGCGCCCAGTTCGCCGACGATCCACCCGCCGGTGCCGAACACCCAGTGCGCGACGGGTACGTATACGGCCAGCGTCCACACCAGGACGAACACCACCCACGCGCCGAACCGCGCGCGGTCCGCGACGGCGCCGCTGATCAGCGCGGCGGTGACGATCGCGAAGGTGAGCTGGAAGGCGGCGAAGAGCAGGGTCGGCACATGGCCGGTGACGGTCGTCGGGGTGATGCCGTGCATCCCGAGGTGGTCCAGGCCGCCGATCAGGCCGAGGCCGCCCGCGTCGGGGCCGAAGGCGAGGGTGTAACCGGCGGTCAACCAGACCACGGTGACCAGCGCGATCGACACGAAACTCATCATGAACATGTTGAGGACGCTCTTGCTGCGGACCATGCCGCCGTAGAAGAGCGCGAGGCCGGGGGTCATCAGCAGGACCAGCGCGGTGGCGGCCAGCAGCCAGGCGGTGTCGCCCGCGTCGACCGCGGGTTGACCGGCGGACAGGAGCAGCACGGGGGAGTCCCTTCCATGGACGGCTGGGGAAGAGCGTCACGGGCGCGTATTTCCGGTTGTGGGCATACGTGTTTCCGCCGTGTTTCGTGTTGCGCGAGGGTTTCCGGCGGATCACCGTGCCGTCACCCGCGGGCCGCCGGAGAAGGGCCCCGGCGGGTGCCGTACGGGCGGGGGCGGGCTCAGGCACCCCCGTCTTCGGGGAGAATGGGCGCATGAGCGCTCGTACCCAGCCCGCAGACACCCCGCACCGGTCCGGTTTCGCCTGTTTCGTCGGCCGCCCCAACGCCGGGAAGTCCACCCTCACGAACGCTCTGGTCGGCCAGAAGGTGGCGATCACCTCCAACCGGCCGCAGACCACCCGGCACACCGTGCGCGGCATCGTGCACCGGCCGGACGCCCAGCTCGTGCTGGTCGACACCCCGGGGCTGCACAAGCCGCGCACGCTGCTCGGCGAGCGGCTCAACGACGTGGTGCGCACCACCTGGTCGGAGGTCGACGTGATCGGCTTCTGCCTGCCCGCCGACCAGAAGCTCGGCCCCGGCGACACCTTCATCGCGCGCGAGCTGGCCGGGATCAAGAAGACGCCGAAGGTCGCCATCGTCACCAAGACCGACCTGGTCGACGGACAGACGCTGCGCGAGCAGCTGCTCGCCGTGGACAAGCTCGGCCGCGACATCGGCATCGAGTGGGCCGAGATCGTGCCGGTCTCCGCGACCGGCGGCGACCAGGTCGAGCTGCTGGCCGACCTGCTGGTGCCGCTGCTGCCGGAGGGCCCGCTGCTCTATCCCGAGGGCGACCTCACCGACGAGCCCGAGCAGGTCATGGTCGCCGAGCTGATCCGCGAGGCCGCGCTCGAAGGCGTACGCGACGAACTGCCGCACTCCATCGCGGTCGTCGTCGAGGAGATGCTGCCGCGCGAGGGCCGCCCCGAGAACCGGCCGCTGCTCGACATCCACGCCAACCTCTACATCGAGCGGCCCAGCCAGAAGGGCATCATCATCGGCCCCAAGGGCGCCCGCCTGAAGGAGGTCGGCATGAAGTCCCGCACCCAGATCGAGGCCCTGCTGGGCACCCCGGTCTTCCTCGACCTCCATGTGAAGGTCGCCAAGGACTGGCAGCGCGACCCGAAGCAGCTCCGCAAGCTCGGCTTCTGACCCGCGGCCGGCTCGCGGTTCGCCGACCGTAGGCCGCCCGCGGCGGGTCAGGTGCGGTCGGCGTCCGCCAGGCGGGTCCTGGCGCTGGGGGCGGGCAGGGGGCTCGCGCCCTTGATCGTGCGGTGCAGGGGCGAGGTCTCGGTGCGCCGGATGCCGGGCAGCTCGGCGACGGGCCCGGTCAGATAGCGGTAGAGCGCGCTGGCGTCCTGGCAGTTCACGGAGGCGTAGACGTTGGCCGTGCCGGTGGTCGCCGCCGCGAAGGCGATCTCGTGGTGGGCGGCGAGCGCCGCCCCCACCTCGGCCAGACGGGCGGGCTCGACCTCCAGCCACAGCCCCGTCCGCAGCGCGGGCTGGAGCGCGCGCCGGTCGAAGTCCAGGTCGTAGTAGAGGACCCCGGCCGCCCGCAGCTCCGACATGCGCCGCCGTACCGTCGTCTGCGACCAGCCGGTGACCTCGGCCAGTTCGGCGGCGGGTGTCCGGCCGTCCACCGCGAGCGCGTCGAGCAGCGGCTGGTCGTCGGGGGCCAGCGGATACGGCGCCGTGCTCTCCGGGGCCGGGGCCTGCGCGTCCGCCACGACCAGCGCCCGCGCCTCGTCCGCGCTCAGCCAGCCCGCCTTGGTCACCGGGCTCAGATCCTGCCCGAAGAAGACGTGCAGCATCGCCTGCGCGGTCACCTGCACCACGCGCGGTGTGCGCGGCAGCTTCTGGAGCAGCAGCGAGTCGTCCCCCTGGGGGAGCGCGGCCTGCACCAGGCAGAAGATCTCGGTGCCGCCCGAGATGAGGCTGACCCAGCGGGTGTCGGTACGCCGGGCCAGCGCCTCGCTGACCGAGGCCGCCGCGTCCGGCGTGCACCGCACCCGTACGAACCACGGCGTCACACCGATCCGGTGCGGGTCGGTCAGGCCCACCACCCGCAGCAGTCCGCTGGAGCGGAGGCGGCCGTAGCGGCGGGCCACGGTCTGGTCGGAGACGCCGAGCACGTCGCCGATCCGGCGGAACGGCGCCCGGCCGTCGATCTGGAGGGCGTGCACGACCCGGTGGTCCAGCTCGTCGAGTCCCTCCAGCATGTCCCATGTCGTGTCGGATTCCATCGGGCAAGGCTAGGGGATGTCGGATTCCGCCGCCAAGGTGTCGCTGACTGTGGCGCGGACCGGGCGTCACGGATCGTGGGAACCGCTGCACCCCACGATCCGCACGATCCGCCGGACTCGCGGACCCCTTGAGGTCCGTCAGGCCCGCGAGGTCCGCTCCCGAACGGAGTTCCACCCATGCGCAAATGGCTGCCCCTCGTGGCGATCTGCCTGGGCGCCTTCATCCTGCTGGTCGACGTCACCATCGTGAACGTCGCCCTGCCGAGCATGGCGTCCGACCTCGACGCGTCCTTCACCTCCTTGCAGTGGGTGATGGACATCTACGCGCTCGCCCTCGCCGCCCTGCTGATGGTGGCGGGCTCGCTCGCCGACCTCTTCGGACACCGGCGGATCTACGCGGCCGGGCTCGTCGTCTTCGCCCTCGCCTCGCTGGCGGCGGCCCTGTCGCCGAACACCGCCGCGCTGATCACCGCGCGGGCCGTGCAGGGCGTGGGCGGCGCCGCGATGTTCGCCACCTCGGCCGCGCTGGTGTCCGCGACCTACCACGGCCGCGACCGCGGCACCGCCTTCGGCGTCTGGGGCGCGGTCAACGGCGCCGCCGCCGCTGCCGGGCCCATCCTCGGCGGCCTGCTGACCCAGGGCTTCGGCTGGCAGGCGATCTTCCTGGTCAACCTGCCGATCGCGGTCGTCGCCGTCGCGCTCACCCTGAAGGTGCTGCCCGCCGGGCGGCGCGGCGCCGGACGCCTGGACCTGCCGGGCGCCGCCGCCTTCACCCTCGCGGCGGCCTCGCTCACGTACGCGCTGATCCGCGGCGGCGAGCACGGCTGGACCGAGTCGCTGACCCTGACGGCCTTCGCGGTCGCCGCCCTGGCCGTCGTCGGCTTCGTCGTCGCCGAGGCCAGGTCCGCGCACCCCATGCTCGACCTGGCGCTGCTGCGCCGCGCCAGCTTCTCCGGCCTGCTCGGCGGCGCCCTGCTCTACCAGGCGGCGGCCTTCAGCGGCCTGGTCTACCTCTCGCTGTGGCTCCAGAACGTCCTCGGCCTCAGCCCGATCCGCGGCGGTCTGGCCCTGATGCCGCTGGCCGGGGCGTCCTTCCTGGCCGCGGCCGTCGCGGGCCGGCACATGCACCGCGTCGCGCCCCGGCTGCCGATCGCCGGCGGTCTCGTCCTGATCGCGGCGGGCTGCGCGGTGCTGTGGCTGTCCGTGCACGCCTCGTCCGGGCAGTCCGCCCTCTTCGCGGGCCTGGCGGTCGTCGGTGTGGGCGCGGGGCTGGCCACCCCGGTCCTGGTCTCGGCCGCCGTGGAGGCCGTGCCCCCGCAGCGCGCGGGCATGGCGGGCGCCGCCGTGAACACCTTCCGCCAGCTCGGAATGACGCTCGGCATCGCGGTATTCGGCGCCGTCTTCACCTCGCGGCTGCGCGACACGACCGCGGGCGGCGGCTCGCTGCGGGCCGGATACGCCTCGGGCCTGGACCGCATTTCCCTTTACGCGGCGGTCGCCGCGCTGGCCGGAGCCGTGCTCGTCCTGGCCACGCTCCGCCCCGCCGCTGCCGCCTCTGCTCCCGCTCCGGCCGCTGACGGTGACGCCTCGGCCGAGGCTGAGGGAAAGCCCCAGGTCAGCGCGGTAGAGGAGGTCGCCACCGGCCTGAAATGACGGCCGACGACCGCTTCATCCGATTCACTCGCTTTTGAGTGACCGGCGCCACATATGACGGACACACAAAGTGCCCCCTCTTTCACGCACCGCGACAGAGGGGGCACCCCCTTGTGATCCCCTCGATAGGACGCAGGTCACATACGAAGCCGCTTAGTACACCGCGCCTCCCGTATTGACGGGAAAACGCCTCCTCCCGACCCCGTCTACGAATGCAATCCGTAGACGGGGTCTTTGACCTCTGAATTGCCCGCCTCTAACAATTCACTGGTCCGCTACGGAGGAAGAGGTAATTCCCGAATGCAGCTCCCCACGATCCCGAAGAAGCTCCCTACGTTCACCGCGTTCAACCGGATGCCGAAGAAGCACAAGATCACGGCCGCCGGCGCTGTCGCCGCTGCCGCGGTCGTGCTGACCGTGACCGGTCTGGAAGCGACCGCAGGTGCCGGTTCGGCGACCGCGGCGAGCAACCCGGCCGGGTTCTCGGTCTCCACCGGTACGCAGGTCAAGGACCTGAACGCGCAGACCGGCCTCGCGTCGCAGAAGTCCATCAGGGACGCCGCGCAGAAGAAGACCGACCAGGCCAACGCGGCGAAGAAGGCCGAGGCCGCCAAGCAGGCCGACGCCGCGAAGAAGAAGGCGGACGCCGAGGCGGCCAAGAAGAAGGCCGCGGCCGACGCCGCCGACCGCGCGAAGCAGAAGTCCGCCGCGAACCGCTCGACCAAGCGCGCTCCCGTCGCCGCGCCGAAGAAGGCCGCCGCCGCCACGCCCGTGAAGGCCGCCGCCAAGTCCTACTCGAACAACCTCGACGGCTGGATCAAGCAGTCGCTGGACATCCTGCACTCCAAGGGAATTCCCGCCAGCTACAACGGGATTCACAAGAACATCATCCGCGAGTCCAGCGGTAACCCGAAGGCCATCAACAACTGGGACATCAATGCCCGGAACGGCATTCCCTCCAAGGGCCTGCTCCAGGTGATCGACCCGACCTTCAAGACCTACCACGTGTCCGGTACTTCGTGGGACATCTACGACCCGGTCGCCAACATCACCGCCGCCTGCAACTACGCGGCCGACCGCTACGGCTCGATGGACAACGTGAATTCCGCGTACTGATCGCGCACTTCACCACCCACCGCACCCCGGAAGGGCGGCGAGGCCCCACGGCCCCGCCGCCCTTCCGGCGTCAGCGGCGCCCGCCGGTCCGGTCGGCCAGGTGTCCCGGCGCCCCGACGCCCGCGGGAAGCAGCGGGTCGGTCACCGGGATTCCAGGTCTTCGGACGGGGGCGGCCTACGCGCCCTCGCCCAGGACCGCCTCGATCAATTCGCGTTGGGCGGGGGTCAGGTGGGGGTCGGCGCAGTGGGCGGTGCGGCCGTCGGCGGTGATGGCGTAGGTGAAGCCGTCGGGGACCGGGGGGCCCGAGGGCGGGGGAGCGGCCAGGACGGCCTCGGCCAGGGAGGTGAGGCGGGCCGCGTCGGGGCGGCCCGCCGTGTCGAGGGCGGCGTGGCGGGGGACGCCCGCGAAGCCGCCGGAGCGGACCACCTCGATACGCATGGGCTGTGTCACGCCTCCTGCGGCTGGCCGGGCTGCTGGCGGGGGACCTCGGCCGCGGGGGCGGCGGCCGGAGCGACGCCCACCTGGGACCAGGACGAGAGCACCGCCTGGTGCTGCTCGCCTTCACCGTAGCGGGCCTTGGCCGCCGCGGCGGTGGCCGCGGCGAAGTCCGCGAACTGGGCGTGCGGCGACAGCGAGCCGCCGGTGAGGGTGTCGTACCAGATCTGCCCGGCCTGCTCCCAGGCGTTGCCGCCCAGCTCGGCCGCCAGGAGGTAGAAGGCGTGGTTGGGGATGCCCGAGTTGATGTGCACGCCGCCGTTGTCGCGCGAGGTGGTGACGTAGCCGTCCATCGTGCCGGGCTGCGGGTCCTTGCCGAGCCGCGGGTCGTCGTAGGCGGTGCCGGGCTCCTTCATCGAGCGCAGCGCGTGGCCGTCGACGCCCGGTGCGAGCAGCCCGGCGCCGATCAGCCAGTCGGCCTGCTCCGCGCTCTGCCCGAGCGTGAACTGCTTGATGAGGCTGCCGAAGACATCGGAGACGGACTCGTTGAGCGCGCCGGACTGCCCGAAATAGTCCAGGTTGGCGCTGTACTGGGTGACGCCGTGCGTCAACTCGTGGCCGATCACGTCCAGCGGAAGGGTGAAGTCCAGGAAGATCTCGCCGTCGCCGTCCCCGAAGACCATCTGCTGGCCGTTCCAGAAGGCGTTGTTGTAGCCCTGGAGGTAGTGGACGCTGGCCACCAGCGGCAGGCCCGCGTCGTCGATCGAGTGACGCCCGTACGCCTTCAGATACGTCTCGAAGGTCGCGCCGAGCGCGTCGTACGCCCGGTTGACGCTCGCGTCCTTGGACGGCTTGGCTCCCTCGGCGCGCACCTTGCGCCCCGGCAGCGTGTCCTGGTGCTTGGCGTCGTGAACGGTCCGTCGCGGCTGGTCGGAGGCGGCGGCCCCGGTGACGGCGGTGGCGCCGATCACCGTGGTCAGGCGGCGCCTGGTGCGTTGCAGCGCGTCCTGCTCCAGGGTGCGGCGAGCGGGTCCCGAGACCCCGGAGTCCTCGGAACGGGACAGCTTGTCGAGCACGTGCGGCGGCACGATCGTGCAGAAGACGGCGTTGGGCGCATGCGTGGCAGTCATGGCGGCAATGTGGCACGCGTCACAGTCGCTGTCACGGGTTGCGACGATGATTGACGAAAAGGAGCGAAGGATCATGGTTTGAGTGGACAGAACCGTGCATCTTGCATGCTGAGAGGATCTTCGTACCGGCTACGTGATTCCGTCCGCCTCGGTTATGGTCGTCCCATCATGCGTTTCGGGCTGCTTCTCCTTAGCTGCCGCGGCGAGGGCCTGTAGTCGTAGGCCGACCCCCTCCCCGCGGAGTTCAGGCGTGCCATCGCCGTCGGCCGACACTCAGCCGGACCCCCGAGGAGCCAGAGCCCCATGACAACCCCCAATCGCGTCGGCCGTCCCACGCCCATCACCACGGCCACCGCGCGCCAGCGCCCCAGTGTGATGCCGGTCCACAAGTACGGCCACTACGAGGCCGTGGACATCGCCGACCGCACCTGGCCGAACGCCCGCATCACCCAGGCGCCCCGCTGGCTCTCCACGGACCTGCGCGACGGCAACCAGGCGCTGATCGACCCCATGTCGCCCACCCGCAAGCGCGAGATGTTCGACCTGCTGGTCCGCATGGGCTACAAGGAGATCGAGATCGGCTTCCCGTCCTCGGGCCAGACCGACTTCGACTTCGTACGCTCCCTGATCGAGGGCGACGCGATCCCCGAGGACGTGACGGTCTCCGTCCTGACCCAGGCGCGCGAGGAACTGATCGAGCGCACTGTCGAGGCCCTGCGCGGCGTACCCCGCGCCACCGTCCACCTGTACAACGCGACCGCGCCGGTCTTCCGCCGCGTCGTCTTCCGCGGCAGCCGTGACCAGGTCAAGGCGATCGCGGTGGACGGCACCCGGCTGGTGATGGAGTACGCCGAGAAGATCCTGGGCGACGACACCGTCTTCGGCTACCAGTACAGCCCGGAGATCTTCACCGACACCGAGCTGGACTTCGCCCTGGAGGTCTGCGAGGGCGTGATGGACGTCTGGCAGCCCGAGCCGGGCCGCGAGATCATCCTCAACCTGCCCGCCACCGTGGAGCGTTCCACCCCCTCCACACACGCCGACCGCTTCGAGTGGATGTCGCGGAACCTGTCCCGCCGCGAGTACGTGTGCCTGTCCGCGCACCCGCACAACGACCGCGGTACGGCCGTGGCCGCCGCCGAACTGGCGCTCATGGCCGGCGCGGACCGGGTCGAGGGCTGCCTGTTCGGGCAGGGCGAGCGCACCGGCAACGTCGACCTGGTGACGCTGGGCATGAACCTGTTCAGCCAGGGCGTCGACCCGCAGATCGACTTCTCGCAGATCGACGAGATCCGTCGCACCGCCGAGTACTGCAACCAGATGGAGGTCCACCCGCGCCACCCCTACGCGGGCGACCTGGTCTACACCTCCTTCTCCGGCTCCCACCAGGACGCCATCAAGAAGGGCTTCGAGGCGATGGAGGCCACCGCCGCCGCCGAGGGCAAGACCGTCGACGACATCGAGTGGGCGGTGCCGTACCTGCCGATCGACCCCAAGGACGTCGGCCGCTCGTACGAGGCCGTCATCCGCGTCAACTCGCAGTCCGGCAAGGGCGGCGTCGCGTACGTGCTGAAGAACGGCCACAAGCTGGACCTGCCGCGGCGCATGCAGATCGAGTTCTCCCGGATCATCCAGGCCAAGACCGACAGCGAGGGCGGCGAGGTCACCCCCGCGCAGATCTGGTCGGTCTTCCAGGACGAGTACCTGCCCACCAGCGACAACCCGTGGGGCCGGGTCGCCCTGCGCTCCGCCCAGACGTCCACCTCCAGCGACGGCACCGACGCCCTCACCGTCGAGGCCGTGGTCGACGGCGTCGAGACCACCCTGAGCGGTACGGGCAACGGCCCGATCTCGGCCTTCGTCGACGCGCTGGCCGGGGTGGGCATCGACGCCCGCGTCCTGGACTACTCCGAGCACACCATGAGCGAGGGCGCCTCCGCGCGGGCCGCCTCGTACATCGAGTGCGCGATCGACGGAAAGGTGCTGTGGGGGATCGGCGTCGACCCCAACACCACCCGCGCGTCGTTGCAGGCGCTGGTCTCGGCTGTCAACCGGGCCGCGCGCTGACGGGATTGACCCGGTTCACCCGGTCCGTCCGAGGGGCGAAAACCCCCGGGCGGACCGGTTCGAGCACCCTCGCAAGGCAATTGCCCCTTACGCGGTACTGACTGCGACCGCCGACTGTGGCTAACATCACGGCAGTGCGGCAGCGTTGCCGAACGGCCGGAGGGTGCAGCGTGATGAAGCTGAGGCTGTGTATCTGGGGTGTGCGAACGGCGTGGCACACCGAGGACGACGGTGAGTTCTTCTGCCCTGATTGCGGCGGCGACCGTGCCTACCACCGCAGAACCGGCACCCGCAGACTGACCGTGCTCAATGTGCCGGTCCTGCGCCGGGGCCCCGCGGGCACCGTCATCGAGTGCACCGCCTGCCACCGGCAGTACGCCTCCGACGTCCTGCTGCGGCCCACCACCACCCGCTTCTCCGCGATGCTGCGGGACGCCGTGCACACCATCGCGCTCGCCGTCCTCACCGCGGGCGGCGCCACCGGCCGCCCGGCCCGCGAGGCCGCCGTCGGCGCCGTGCGCTCCGCCGGGTTCTCCGACTGCACCGAGGACCAGTTGCTCGGGCTGCTCGCCGCCATCGTCGCCGACGAGGGCCGGTACGGCGCCTCGGGCTCGGGGGGTGCCCCACTCGGGCCCGACTCCTTCGCCGACGAGGTCGACGGGTGCGGGAGCTGGCTGTCCATCGAGCTCCACGAGGCGCTCGAGCCCCTGGCCGACCACCTCGACCCGCTCGGGCGCGAGCGGGTTCTCCTCCAGGGCGCGCACATCGCCCTCGCCGACGGGCCCTACCTTCCTGCGGAACGCGAAGTCCTCGAAGCCGTCGGCCGCTGTCTCTCCCTGCCCCTCACCGACATCGACCGCCTCCTCGCCGGAGCCGCCGCGGCCCTCTGACCTGCGGTCCGCCCGCGCGTGGGCGCCCTGGCGCAGGGCCTGTCCTCAAGGTGCCCCTTCTCAAGGTGCCCCCCAGCGCCCCTGACGGGGCACAGGCCCTGCGTGAAGGGGGGCGTACTCCTGGGGGAGTAGCCCCCGGATCGGTCCTGGGCGGGACGAGGAAGGCGAGCCCGGCGGAGGAAGCTGACGGTAGGAGAAGACCTCGGCTTTCGGAGGAGCCCATGAACGTCACCACACGTCCGTGGGCGGTACCGCGGCTCAGGGCCGTACCGCTGGCCCGTCTGCGCCCCGCCGCGACCCCGTGACCTGGCTCGGCGCACCCCGCGTCCGGGAGGATGGGTCCGTGGCGCTCACCATGGACCTTCTGCGCGCCCCGCGCATCCCGGCGGCGCCGGGACCGCGGGTCGCCCCCGCCGACGTGGCGTTCGCCGCGCTCGTGTTCGCCGTGGAGGCGTTCCTGGCGTGCTGTCTGCCGGAGGAGCCGGCCAGCGGGCGGCCGGACCTGGCGGGCTGGGCGCTGCTGGTGGGCAGCGCGCTGGTGCTGGTGTGGCGGCGGCGTTCGCCGCTGGTGTGCATGCTCGGGATGCTGGCGTTCGTGGCGCCGTACCACTACCTGGAGAACATCCAGGTGGCGCCGATCCCGTCGAGCATGGTGGCGCTGTACGCGCTGGCGGTCGCGGGGCCGCCCCTGCGTACGTTCCTGCTGCTGCCGACGGTGATCGCGCTGATGGCGGCCATCATGTCGACGATCAGCGCGCCGCACGCGGGCACCGACATGCTCAAGAGCGCCGGCTGGATCGTGGCGGTCGCGGTGGCGGGCGAGGTGGTGCGGATGCACCGCAACTACGTGGCCGCGATCGTCGGGCGGGCCGAGCGCGCCGAGCGCACCCGCGAGGAGGAGGCGGCCCGCCGGGTCGCGGAGGAGCGGCTGCGGATCGCCCGCGACCTGCACGACCTGCTCGCGCACAGCATCACCCTGATCGGCGTGCAGACGTCGGTGGCCGCGCACATCCTGGTCGCCGACCCCGACCGGCTCGACCGTACGGCGGTGGCCGCCGCGCTCGACACGATCGCCGACACCTGCCGGGAGGCCCGCGCCGAGCTGCGGACCACGCTGCGGGTGCTGCGCGCGGACGGCGACGGCCCGCTGCCCGACCTGGCGGGGATACCGGCGCTCGCCAAGGCCGCCGAGGCGGCGGGGGCCAGGGTGGACCTGGGCGACGCCGTGGGCGTCGCGCCGGTGCCGCCCGCGGTGGGCGCCGCGGCCTTCCGGATCGTCCAGGAGTCGCTCACCAACGCGGTACGGCACGCGGGGGTCCCGAGCCCGCTGATCACCGTACGGGTGGACCGCCGGGAGACGGCCCTGCACCTGCTGATCGAGGACGACGGCTCCTGCGGCGGCCCCGCGCCCGCGAACCGCGCCGAGGGGCGTACCGAGGGCTTCGGCATCGCCGGGATGCGCGAGCGCGCCCGCAGCGTCGGCGGCACCCTCACCGCGGGGCCGCGCCAGGACCGTACGGGCTTCGCGGTCAGCGCCGTGCTGCCGCTCACCGTCGATCACCAGGGAGACCACAGATGACCTCGCCGCCGCCGATCCGCGTGCTGCTCGCCGACGACCAGACGCTGGTGCGGGCCGCGTTCGCGATGCTGGTGGAGTCCGCCCGCGACATGGAGGTGGTCGGGCAGGCGGCGAACGGCCTGGAGGCGGTCGAGCAGGCGCGCAGCGCCCGCGCCGACGTCATCGTGATGGACATCCGCATGCCGGAGCTCGACGGCATCGAGGCCACCCGGCGGATCGCCGCCGACGACGACCTGGCGGGTGTGCGCATCCTCGTACTGACCACCTACGACGACGACCAGCACGTGGTGTCGGCGCTGCGCGCGGGCGCGTCCGGCTTCCTGGTCAAGGACACCAGGCCCGCGGAGCTGCTGGACGCGATCCGTACCGTGGCGGCCGGGGACTCGCTGCTGTCGCCCGGCCCCACCGCGCGGCTGATCGCCCGGGTGCTGCGGCTGCCGGACCGGCCGCTGGTCAGCGCCCCGGCCCCGGCCGGGCTCGGCGGGCTGTCCGAGCGCGAGCGCGAAGTCCTCACGCTGGTCGCGCGCGGCCTGAACAACGCGGAGACCGGTGAGGCGCTGGGCCTGAGCCCGCTCACCGCCAAGACGCACGTGAGCCGGATCATGGGCAAGCTCGGCGCCCGCGACCGCGCCCAACTCGTCATCACCGCCTACGAGTCCGGCCTGGTCGCGCCCGGCGCCGACCGCTGAGCCGGGGCCCGGCGGCAGCCGGTCGGCCGTCCGTCGCCGTACCGCTCCCGCCGTACGCGAGAATGGGCCCATGAGTCTGTTCCGCGACGACGGCATCGTGCTGCGCACCCAGAAGCTGGGTGAGGCGGACCGGATCATCACGCTGCTCACCCGGCGGCACGGACGGGTACGGGCGGTGGCCCGCGGTGTGCGCAGGACGAAGTCGAAGTTCGGCGCGCGCCTGGAGCCGTTCAGCCACGTCGACGTGCAGTTCTTCGTCCGCGGCGGGGAACTGGTCGGCCGCGGTCTGCCGCTGTGCACACAGGGCGAGACGATCGCGCCGTACGGCGGCTCGATCGTCACCGACTACGACCGCTACACCGCGGGCACCGCGATGCTGGAGACCGCGGAGCGCTTCACCGACCACGAGGGCGAGCCCGCCGTGCAGCAGTATCTGCTGCTGGTCGGCGCGCTGCGGACGCTCGCGGCGGGTGACCACGAGCCCCGGCTGGTGCTCGACGCCTTCCTGCTGCGGTCGCTGGCCGTCAACGGATACGCGCCCAGCTTCGACGACTGTGCCAAATGCGGTATGACCGGTCCCAACCGGTTCTTTTCGGTCGGCGCGGGAGGAGTCGTCTGCGGCGACTGCCGGGTGCCGGGAAGCGTCGTACCCTCACGGGAGTCACTGGAACTGCTCGGCGCGCTGCTGGGCGGCGACTGGGAGACCGCGGACGCCTGCGAGCCGCGCCACTGCCGTGAGGGCAGCGGGCTGGTGGCGGCCTACCTCCAGTGGCACCTGGAGCGCGGACTGCGCTCCCTGCGGTTCGTCGAGAAGACCTGAGCCGAGAAGGCATGAGGAGAAGTACCACCATGGCACGTCACGGGATTCTGGCCCGTTCCCGAAGCTCGTATCGGACACCTGACCCGCACCCGTCGGGGGCGCGTCCGCCGAAGCTCCAGAGCGAGCTGGTGCCCAAGCACGTGGCCGTCGTCATGGACGGCAACGGCCGCTGGGCCAAGGAGCGCGGCCTGCCGCGCACCGAGGGCCACCGGGTCGGCGAGGGCGTCGTCCTGGACGTGCTGAAGGGCTGCCTGGAGATCGGCGTCAAGAACCTCTCGCTGTACGCCTTCTCGACCGAGAACTGGAAGCGCTCGCCCGAGGAGGTGCGCTTCCTGATGAACTTCAACCGGGACGTGATCCGGCGGCGCCGCGACGAGATGGACGAACTCGGCATCCGCATCCGGTGGGTCGGGCGCATGCCCAAGATGTGGAAGTCCGTCGTGCAGGAGCTCCAGGTCGCCCAGGAGCAGACCGTCGACAATGACGCGATGACGCTGTATTTCTGCGTCAACTACGGGGGGCGCGCCGAGATCGCCGATGCGGCGCAGGCCATCGCCCGTGATGTCGCCGACGGGCGGCTCGACCCGTCCAAGGTCAACGAGAAGACCTTCGCCAAGTATCTCTACTACGCCGACATGCCCGACGTGGATCTCTTCCTGCGTCCCAGTGGTGAGCAGCGCACCTCCAACTATCTGCTCTGGCAGAGCAGTTACGCCGAGATGGTCTTCCAGGACGTGCTGTGGCCCGATTTCGACCGGCGCGATCTGTGGCGGGCCTGCGTCGAATACGCCTCGCGCGACCGTCGCTTCGGCGGGGCCATCCCCAACGAGGCCCAGCTCGCCGGCGACCAACGCGCCTAGCCCTTCCCGGGCGGGGTGACCCGATCCTTCCCGGGGCCGCCCCCGGACGGTTCCTCCGCCCCGGACGGCGGCCCGGCATTCCCGGCCGCGCGGTGCCCTTGCGCAGGGCCTGCTTGTGGGGGCGCGGGGAACTGCGCGACCAGCCACGGCGGTGGCGCGCCGTTGAAAACCGGCCCCAGCGGGGCAGTTGCTGTGTGTTTTCGGGCTGAAAGCCCGGTGGGGGCTGAGCGCGCAGTTCCCCGCGCCCCTAAAGACACGTGGCCGGCGCCCCGGTGGAAGAGCCGTCCGGGGGCCGCGCCCGGGAAAGACCGGCCTACCGCCCCGGTGGAAGAGCCGTCCGGGCGGGGTCGGGGAAGGGCGGGGGAGGCCCTTGGGGGTGGGCTAGGGCTGGGGGTGCTCGACGCAGTCGGAGCAGGTGCCGAAGATCTCCATGGTGTGGGCGACATCGGCGAAGCCGTGCTCGGCGGCGACGGCGTCGGCCCACTTCTCGACGGCGGGCCCCTCGACCTCGACGGCCTTGCCGCAGACGCGGCAGACGAGGTGGTGGTGGTGGCCGCCGCCGGAGCAGCGGCGGTAGACGGACTCGCCCTCACCGGTCCGGAGGACATCGATCTCGCCCGCGTCGGCCAGCGACTGAAGGGTCCGGTAGACCGTGGTGAGCCCGACGGAGTCGCCGCGGTGCTTCAGGATGTCGTGCAGATCCTGCGCGCTGCGGAATTCGTCGACCTCCGAGAGAGCGGCCGACACGGCGGCCCGTTGCCGGGTGGAGCGGCCACGTACGGGATGGGTGGTCACCGGTGCCTCCTTCTGGGTCGCTTCGTGCACCTGTCCGGACGGCCCATTGTGCCAGGCCGTTCCGTTCAGGCGGGTACCTCGTCGGCGGCGCCGCGGGCGGCGGGCACCTCCACCTCCAGAGTGCACCGTTCCCGCTCCGCCGCGGCCCGCCTGGCGCGTTTCCTGGCCAGCGGAGTGGCGAGCGCGGTGAGCACGATGAAGAGCCCGATGGTGATCAGGACGATCGTCGCACCGGACGGCACGTCCACGTAGTACGAGGTGACGGTGCCGGACAGTGTCACGGTGACGCCGATGGCCACCGCGCTGACGAAGGTGACCAGGAAACTGCGGGTGACCTGCTGCGCCGCCGCGACGGGGATCACCATCAGCGCGCTGACCAGCAGCAGCCCGACCACGCGCATCGCGACCGTGACGGTGAGCGCGGCCGTGACCGCGACCAGCAGATTCAGCAGCCGCACCGGCAGCCCGGTGACCCGCGCGAACTCCTCGTCCTGCGACACCGCGAAGAGCTGCCGCCGCAGACCCACGGTCACCAGCATGACGAAGCCCGCCAGCAGGCACATCGTGGTGATGTCGGACGGCGAGACGGTGGTGATCGAACCGAACAGGTACGTCTCCAGGTTGGCGTTGGAGCCGTTCGGCGCGAGGCTGGTCAGCATCACACCGCCCGCCATGCCGCCGTAGAAGAGCATGGCCAGCGCGATGTCGCCGCGCGTCTTGCCGTACCAGCGGATCAGCTCCATCGCGACGGCGCCCGCCACCGAGACGGCGGTGGCCATCCAGACCGGGTTGGACTGGAGGAGGAAGCCGAGGCCGACGCCGGTCAGCGCGACATGGCCGATACCGTCGCCCATCAGGGCCTGCCGTCGCTGCACGAGGTAGATCCCGATGGCCGGCGCGGTGAGGCCGACCAGCGCGGCGGCGATCAGGGCCCGTTGCATGAAGGCGTAGTCGAGGAATTCCATCAGCTCAGCAGTCCCGTCCTGACCGGCGCGGCCGAGGCGTCCGCGTGCGGGTGTACGTGGTCGTGGCCCGGCAGGGCGTGCTGTCCCAGTGCCCGCGGCGGCGCGCCCTCGTACGTCACGCAGCCGTCGCGCAGCACGACCGCGCGGTCGATCAGCGGTTCCAGCGGCCCCAGTTCGTGCAGGACCAGCAGGACGGTGGTGCCCGCCGCGACCTGGGCGCGCAGGGTCGCCGCGAGGATGCGCTGGCTGTCGAGGTCCACGCCCGCCATCGGCTCGTCCATGATGAGCAGGTCCGGCTCCCCGGCCAGCGCGCGGGCGATCAGCACCCGCTGGTGCTGGCCGCCGGAGAGCGCGTCCACGGAGTCGCCCGCGCGGTCGGTGAGGTCGACGACGGCGATGGCCCGGTCCACGGCCGCCCGGTCGGCGCGGCGCATCGGCCGCAGCCGGGTACGGGCCAGCCGCCCGGCCGAGACCACCTCGCGTACGGTCGCGGGCACGCCGCCGGCCGCCGTGGTGCGCTGCGGCACGTACCCGATACGCGCCCACTGCCGGAAGCGGCGCAGCGGCGTACCGAACAGCTCCAGCGAGCCGCCGGTCAGCGGCACCTGGCCGATGACCGCGCGCACCGCCGTGGACTTGCCCGAGCCGTTGGCGCCGAGGAGCGCCACGACCTCGCCGCGCCCGACGGTCAGGTCGATGCCGCGCAGTACGGGGCGAGCGCCGAGGGTGGCGGTGGCGCCGCTGAGCGCGATGACCGGGTCCGTGACCGCGCCGGTGTCCCCGGCCGCTTCGACGGCTTGCTGGTCCATGGCGGTGACCTCCGTCACTTCGCGCCGAGCGCCGCGCGCAGGGCCGTCAGATTGCTCCGCTGCACCTGGAAGTAGTCGGTGCCCTTGGACTTGTCGGTGATGCCCTCGATCGGGTCGAGGACGTCGGTGCGCAGCCTCAGGTCGCCCGCGAGGGTCTTCGCGGTGGCGTCGCTGACCAGCGTCTCGAAGAAGACGGTCGACACGTGCTTGCTCTTCACCAGGTCGTGCAGCGCCTTGACCCGCGCCGCGCTGGGCTCGCTCTCCGGGTCGATGCCGTTGATGGCCTCCTCGACCAGCCCGTACCGCTCGGCGAGGTAGCCGAAGGCGGCGTGCGTGGTGACGAAGGTGTCGGAGGCGCGGTTCTTCAGGCCGTCGCGGAATGCGGTGTCCAGGGCGGTGAGCCGGGCGACCAGCGCGTCGGTGTTCTTGCCGTACGCCGCCGCGTTCGCCGGGTCGGCCTGCTCCAGCGCCTTGCCGACGCCCTTGGCGACCTCGGCGTACTTCACCGGGTCCAGCCAGATGTGCGGGTCGGCGCCCGCGCCTTCCTCGCTGCCGCCGCCGGTGCCGTTGTCGCCGGTCGTGTGGTGCGTGCCGTCCACCTCGGTGCCGTGGGACTCCAGGGTGGTCAGCGACGCGGCGTCGACCTTGTGCTTGACGCCGGAGAGCTTCACGGCGTCGTCCACGGCGGGCTGGAGGCCCTTGAGGTAGACGATCACATCGGACTGGCCGAGCCTGCCGGTCTCCTTCGGTGTCAGCTCCAGGTCGTGCGGCTCCACGCCCGGCTTGGTGAGGTCGGTCACCGCGACATGGTCGGCGCCGATCTGCGCCGCCAGGTACTCCAGCGGGTAGAAAGCGGCCGTGACCTTGAGCTTTCCGCCGCTCTTGGAGTCACCCGAGGTGTTCTCGGAGGCGTCGGCACCGGAGCAGGCCGACACTGCCAGCAGGCCGAGCACGGCCGCGGCGGCGACGGAGACGGCGGATATCGGGCGGCGATGGATGTTCATGACTGTCATTTTCATCTGATGTGGAAACGATTGTCAATATCCGTAGGGCGGGGTCCGCGATCCGCTCCCGGCCGGGTTCCTGGAGCCGGGTTCCGGAACGGATTTGATAAGGGGACCGCACCCGCCGGTAATCTGAGGCAACTGACCGCTTCGTCGTACTGAAGAGAGCACCGTGGCCGCCGACAAGATCGACACCATCGTCAGCCTGAGCAAGCGCCGTGGCTTCGTTTTCCCGAGCAGTGAGATCTACGGCGGCTCCAAGGCCGCCTGGGACTACGGGCCGCTGGGCGTCGAGCTGAAGGAGAACATCAAGCGCCAGTGGTGGCGCGCCATGGTGACCTCCCGTGAGGACGTGGTGGGAATCGACTCGTCGGTGATCCTCGCCCCCGAGGTCTGGGTGGCCTCCGGCCACGTCGCCACGTTCTCCGACCCGCTCACCGAGTGCACCTCCTGTCACAAGCGCTACCGCGCGGACCACCTGGAGGAGGCGTACGAGGCCAAGCACGGCAAGCCCCCGGCCAACGGCCTCGCCGACATCAACTGCCCGCACTGCGGCACCAAGGGCGCCTTCACCGAGCCCAAGCAGTTCTCCGGCATGCTCCAGACCCACCTCGGCCCGACCCAGGACGCGGGCTCGGTGGCGTACCTGCGGCCCGAGACCGCGCAGGGCATCTTCACCAACTTCGCCCAGGTGCAGACCACTTCGCGCAAGAAGCCGCCGTTCGGCATCGCCCAGATGGGCAAGTCGTTCCGCAACGAGATCACGCCGGGCAACTTCATCTTCCGCACCCGCGAGTTCGAGCAGATGGAGATGGAGTTCTTCGTCAAGCCCGGCGAGGACGAGAAGTGGCACGAGTACTGGATGCAGGAGCGCTGGAACTGGTACACGGGCCTGGGCATCCGGGAGGAGAACATCCGGTGGTTCGACCACCCCAAGGAGAAGCTCTCCCACTACTCCAAGCGCACCGCCGACATCGAGTACCGCTTCAACTTCGGCGGCCAGGAGTTCAGTGAGCTGGAGGGCGTCGCCAACCGCACCGACTACGACCTCTCCTCGCACTCCAAGGCGTCCGGCCAGGACCTCTCCTACTTCGACCAGGAGGCGGGCGAGCGCTGGTTCCCGTACGTCATCGAGCCCGCGGCGGGTGTCAACCGCGCGATGCTGGCCTTCATGCTCGACGCGTACAACGAGGACGAGGCGCCCAACGCCAAGGGCGTCATGGAGAAGCGCACCGTGATGCGGCTCGACCCGCGCCTCGCGCCGGTCAAGGTCGCCGTCCTGCCGCTCTCCCGCAACCCCGAGCTGTCCCCGAAGGCCAAGGGCCTGGCCACCGCCCTGCGCGCCAACTGGAACATCGAGTTCGACGACGCGGGCGCCATCGGCCGCCGCTACCGCCGCCAGGACGAGATCGGCACGCCGTTCTGCGTGACCGTCGACTTCGACACGCTCGAGGACAACGCGGTGACGGTCCGCGAGCGCGACACGATGAAGCAGGAGCGCGTGTCGCTCGACCAGGTGGAGACCTACCTGGGCAGCCGACTGCTGGGCTGCTGACGCCGGTTGCACACGGGCGGGGCCGCGCGAGCCGGACGGACCGGATCGCGCGGCCCCGCCCTCGTCGTCCCGTGCGTCAGTCCGCGCACAGGCCGCGCAGCACCAGCTCGCACACCGCCGTGAACTCGGCGTCGACGCCCGGCAGGGTCCACTCGGCCGCGTGCGCCGGGTCGTGGAAGCGGCAGGTGGCGTCCCAGACGGCGCGGGCGGTGGCCGCCCGGTCGCAGGGGGCGAACTCACCGCGCCTGACGCCGTCCGCGACGATCCCGGCGAGCTGGCCGATCGTCTCCTGCACGTGGCGGCTGACGGCGCCGCTGTTGTCGCGCGCCAACACCTGGAAGGTCGCGAAGAGTTCCGGGTCGAGCCCGGCCTTGCGCCGCTTGGCCGCGAAGAGTTCGGCGAGCCAGCGCGGCAGCCGCTCGGGCGCCGGCCCGTCCTCCGCGGCGATGTCCGCGAGCGCCGCGTGCGCCTCGGCCAGCCACTTCTGGGTGACCGCCTCGCGCAGCTCCGCCTTGCTGCGGAAGTGCCGGTAGACGCTGCCGTGGCTGACCCCGAGCGCCCGCGCCACATCGACCACCGTGGCCTTCGCGGGGCCGTAGCGGCGCAGCACGTCCTCGGTGGCTTCGAGGACGCGGTCACGGGTCAGGGGCTCCGGCGGCATGGGAGAGGCGGCCTTTCGGCGGGTCGGGACACGGCTTCTGCGACGGCGACGGCCGCCGAGATCGCCGGGGCCGTCGCCGTCCAGTGTGCGGCAGGGCGCCGCCGGCTCAGCGCTCGCTGTCCAGATGGGTCATCTGCCGGGGGTCGTAGCGGGTGCCCGCGACCTCCGCGGCCGGGACGGCCCGCTCGATGTCGGCGATGTCCGCGGCGTCCAGCGTCAGGTCGAGCGCGGAGAGCGCCTCGGTGAGCCGGTCCCTGCGGCGGGCGCCGATCAGCGGCACGATGTCGTCGCCGCGGGACAGCACCCAGGCGATGGCGGCCTGCGCGACCGTGACGCCCTTGCCGTCCGCGACCTCGCGCAGCGCCTCGACCAGGCCGAGGTTGCGCTCCAGATTCTCCCCGGAAAAGCGCGGGTTGTAGCTGCGGAAGTCGCCCGCCTCCGTGCCGCTGCCCCGGGTCCAGTGGCCGCTGAGCAGCCCGCGCGAGAGCACGCCGTACGCCGTCACGCCGATGCCGAGATCGCGGGCGGTGGGCAGGATCCGGTCCTCGATGCCGCGCGAGAAGAGGCTGTACTCGATCTGGAGGTCGGCGATCGGGGCGACGGAGGCGGCCCTGCGCAGCGTCTCCGCGCCGACCTCGGACAGCCCGATGTGCCGGACGTGCCCGGCCTGGACCAGCTCGGCGATCGCGCCGACGGTCTCCTCGATCGGCACGTCCGGGTCGACGCGGGCGATCCGGTAGATGTCGATGTGGTCGGTGCCGAGCCGGTTCAGGGAGTACGCGAGGAAGTTGCGGATCGCGACCGGGCGGCCGTCGTAGCCGCCGAAGCCGCCCTCGACATCGCGCAGCGCGCCGAATTTGACGCTGATGACGGCCTGGTCGCGGCTGCCGGGGCGGGCCCGCAGGGCGTCGCGGATCAGCAGTTCGTTCAGGCCCATGCCGTAGAAGTCGCCGGTGTCGAGCAGGGTCACGCCCGCGTCCAGCGCGGCGTGGATGGTGGCGACGGACTCGGCGTCGTCGGAGGCGCCGTACGCGCCGGACATGCCCATGCAGCCGAGGCCGAGGGCGGAGACGACGGGTCCTGTGGTGCCGAGGGTGCGGGTGCGCATCGGTGGGGGTCCCCTTCGGGGGTCGTCGGCGGGACGGGTGTGCGTTCCCACCGTCACATGTGGACTGACAGATATCAACATCTGTCAGTCCATATGTCGTGCGGCCGTGCCCCTGGGGGCCGTCCTCGGCCCGGGGCGGTGGGCCGGTCCTCTCGGGGGTGCGGGCCGGGGCCGGTTCGGGGCGGGGGCCGGTTAGGGCCGGGGTGCCCGCCGCTAGACGATTCTGCGCGGCAGCCGGGTGCTCAGCGCGACCGTCGCGACCACCGCCGCGAGCTGCGCGACCAGCGCCCAGACCAGGGCGTCCCGTACGCCGATCGAACCGGACAGGGTCAGGAACAGCGTGCCGAGAGTGGCCACGCCCAGCGCGAGGCTGGACTGCTGGGTGGTCGCCATCGCGCCGCTGCCGACCCCGGCCTGCGCGGCCGGCACCTCGCTGAGCACGATCCGGAGCACCACCGGCAGGACGAAGCCCTGGCCGAAGCCGATCACGGCCATGCTCGGCGCCAGCTCCGCGATGCTCAGCCCCGTGCCGCCGTAGTGGAAGGTCGCGGCCAGCGCCACCAGGCCGACGCCCTGGACCAGCGAGCCCGCGGTCACCACACGGCGGCCGAAGCGGGCCACCATCCGCGGACCGAGCAGCGAGGCGGCGAAGAAGGCGGCGCACAGCGGGGCCAGCGCGGCCCCCGCCTCCAGCGCCCCGAAGCGCAGCCCGTCCTGCATGGCCACCGCCACGACGAACATGAAGCCGCCGAAGCCGAGGCAGAAGGGCACGATGAGCAGCAGACCGCTGCGCACGCTGTGGACGCGCAGCAGCGACGGCGGGATCAGCGGATTGCCGCCGTCGCGCTCACCGCGCCGCTCGACCGCCACGAAGGCCGCCGCGGCGAGCGGGAAGACCGCGAGCAGCACCCACGACCACAGCGGCCAGCCGGCCGCCCGGCCCTCGGTGAGCGGCAGCAGCAGGGTGATCAGCGTGACCGCGAGCAGTGCGGTGCCGGGCTTGTCGATACGGGCCGGGTGCGCGGACCGCGTCTCCGGCACCGACTTCAGCGCCAGCGCCAGCGCGACGGCCGCCACCGGCACGTTGACCAGGAAGATCGCCCGCCAGCCGCTGCCCGCGATGTCCGCGGAGACCAGCACACCGCCGAGCACCTGGCCGACGACGCTGGCGATGCCCGCGGTCGCGCCGTAGTAGCTCAGCGCCTTGCCGCGGGCGCCGCCCGACGTCGCGGACTGGATGGTGGCCAGCGCCTGCGGCAGCAGCAGGGCGGAGGCGGCGCCCTGGGCGACGCGGGCCGCCACCAGGGTCCAGGCGGAGGGGGCGACGCCGCAGGCCAGCGAGGTGACGGCGAACAGGCCGAGGCCCCACAGGAAGAGATTGCGGCGGCCGAACATGTCGCCGAGCCGCCCGCCGAGCACGAGCAGCACCGCGTAGGCGACGCCGTAGCCCGCGACGACCATCTCCAGGACCGCGGGTCCGGCGTGCAGGTCGCGGTCGATGGTGGGCAGGGCCACGTTGACGATGAAGAAGTCCACCATCGGCAGCGCCGCGCCGAGCAGCACGGTCAGCAGGCCGAGGGAGCTCAGGCCGGGGGCCGGGGCGGGGGAGTGCGAGCGGGTGGGGACGGAAGAGTTCCGGGCGGGCGCCCCGATGCGGGTCACGCGGGGGAGCACCTGAGCCCGGGAGGTCATGGTGGGTTCCATTCGGTCGGTCACGTGGTCCACACTGGACCCGTTCTCAGGGTGGTACCAGAGAGCGTTTATCCAGGTATACGGACCACCTGGCAACCGGCTGCCGGATCGGGCACTCTGGGAATATGACCGCAGACGCCAGCGCTTTCCCGCCGAGCACCGTGACCCCGGGCGCGGGCGCTGTCGCCCCGGATTCGGGCGCCGTTTCCCCGGATTCGGTCTCCGTTCCCGCGGGGACGGGGACCGTGTCGCCGGACTCGGCCGCCGCCCCGCTGGGTCAGGGGAACGTCTCGCTGGACGTCTCCGGGGCCGATGTGCCCGAGGCCGCCGCCGCGGAGAGCCGCCGCCAGGAGCTGGCGTCCTTTCTGCGCAGCCGCCGGGAGCGGATCTCGCCGGACCAGGTCGGGCTGCCGCCCGGCCGTCGGCGCCGGACGCCCGGACTGCGCCGCGAGGAGGTCGCACAGCTCGCCGCCGTCGGGGTCACCTGGTACACGTGGCTGGAGCAGGCGCGGGAGATCCAGGTCTCCGGGCAGGTCGCCGACGCCATCGCGCGCGCCCTGATGCTCGACCACAACGAGCGCAAGCACCTGTTCACCCTCGCCGGGACCGCCGACCCGCACCCGCACCTGGAATGCCCCGGCATGTCACCCGCGCTGCTCGCCATGGTCGACCAGCTCGCGCCGCTGCCCGCCGCGGTCGTCAACAGCCGGTACGACGTGATCGCGTACAACCGCACCTACGGCAGGCTGGTCAGCGACCTGGACGCGCTGCCCGTCGAGGACCGCAACGTCATGTGGCTGTCGTTCACCGACCCGCTGTGGCGCGAACGGATGGTCGACCGCGAGGAGAGCATCCGGCTGATGGCCGCCAAATTCCGCGTCTCGATGGCCCAGCACCTGGCGGAGCCCGCCTGGCGCGAGCTGCTCAAGCGGCTCCAGCAGAGCTCGCCCGACTTCCGCGAGATGTGGGAACGGCACGAGGTGCTCCAGCCCGACGGCCACATCAAGCGCTATCTGAACCCCGAAGTCGGCCTGCTCTCCTTCGACTTCACCCACCTGTGGCTCGGCCCGCAGCAGGGCCCCCGCCTGACCACGTACACCCCGGCCGACGACCTCACCCGCGAGCGGCTCAACCGGCTGCACGCGCTGGTCTCCGCGCAGGAGCGGCAGCCGATCGCGGGCTGATCCGCGAGCGAACCCCGGCTTCCGGCCGCCGGCGGACCCGCTTTCCGGCCCCCCTTCCGGACCCCCTCCGGCCCCCCGTGCCTCCTCGGCACGGGGGGCCGGTCGCGTCTGCGGATTTGGAATATCCACACAGACCCATGATGGGTGTGGCGTTTCCATAGGGAGCCTATGGGAGGGAATGCCCGCTTCACGCTCCTCCAGGTGATCAACTCGTCACTCTGTGGTCACACTTGGTCGCTCATCGGCCACGGAATGTCTCATTCGGACACTCTTCCTCGCGCAGCCTCTTGTGGCATTGCGTGGATACAGGTATGAATTCCACACGAAGCAAAAGTGAGGTTGGCACGGAAGGGCCCGCGATGAGCGTTAACGGCACATCCGCGCACTTCGCGGAGGAACGTCGGCGAGCGCTGCTCGACCAGCTCAAGGCCAACGGGCGGCTCGAAGTCGTCGCCGCGGCCGACCGGCTGGAGGTGACGTCGGAGACGATCCGCCGCGATCTGGTGCTGCTGGAGCGCCGCGGTCTCGTCCAGCGTGTGCACGGCGGAGCGATCCTCCTCGACCGTGAGCACCTCGTCCCCGACCTCCAATCGCGCAGGCGGCTGATGGCGGTGGCGAAGGACCTGATCGCCCACGCCGCGGTCAAGCACATGCCCGACGAGGGCGCGGTGATCATCGACGCCGGGACCACCACCGGCCGGATGGCCGAGATATTTCCCGGCGGTCCCTCGCTGGTCGTCATGACCAACAGCCTCCAGGCGGCGATCGCGCTCGCGGGCAAGCAAGGACTCAGCGTCCACACCCTCGGCGGCCGCGTCCGGGCCAACACCCTGGCCGAGGTCGACGCCCCCGCGCTCGGCGCCATCGCGCGCGTCCACGTCGACGTCGCCTTCATCGGCACCTACGGGGTCTCGCCCCGGCACGGCTTCTCCACCCCCGACCCGGCCGAGGCCGCGGTCAAGGAGGCGATGATCCGCGCCGCCAAGCGGACCGTCGTCCTCTGCGACAGCAGCAAGATCGGCAAGGACCACTTCGCCCGGTTCGCCGACACCTCCCAGCCCGATCTCCTGATCACCGACGCCGACGCCCCACCGGAACTGCTGCGGGCCCTGGAGTCCTCCGGGCTGGCGATCGAAGTGGTTCCGATCCCATGACAAGCGATCCCGCAGACACCGCCGCCACGGCGACGTGTACCACCGCAAAGGAGCGAGGTATGCCTTCCACAGTCCTCACGTCAAGGGCGAGGGCAGCGGTCATCGCTGCCGCGTGCATCGGGCTCGGGCTCGCCACCGCGTGCGCGCCCTCCAACGACGGCTCCGGCGGTGACAGCGGCGCGGCCGACTCCGGGCAGAGCCAGGACGTCAGCCAGTTCGTCACCGCGGTGCGGGCCGCGCAGAAGGGTCCCGAGTCCTTCGCGGGACCGACCGACAAGCCGGTCACCGTGCCCAAGAACATCAAGGTCGCGATCATCCCGTGCGGTGTCGCCATCGGCGGCTGCAACACCCCCGCCGAAGCGGTCAAGGGCATCGTGAAGACCCTCGGCTGGAAGCCCACGATCTACGACGGCCAGTCCAACGCCCGTACCCAGAACAACATGATCCTCAACGCCGTCTCCAACCGGGCCGATGTGATCGCCACGGTCTCCATCGACTCCAAGCTCGTCCAGCAGGGCCTGGAGGCAGCCAAGAAGGCCGGGATTCCGGTGATCTCGATGAACAACGGCACCGGCTCCCCCAACCCCAAGCCCGAACTGGAGCCCGGCCAGATCGACTTCGACCTCGACGTGGCACCCGACTACGGCGCCAACGGCCGGATGCAGGCGGACTGGGTGATCGCCGACTCCAAGGGCACCGCCGTGGTCCAGCCGGTCATCACCAGCGAGTACCTGTCCAACACGGTCACGTACAACGCCTTCGTCGCCGAGATGAAGAAGTGCGCGGCGTGCAAGGTGCTCAAGCCGGTCAACTTCACCACCGACGAGATCGCCTCGGGCGCCCTGGGCACCCGTACCGTCTCGACCCTCCAGCAGCACGCGAACGCCACCTACGTCTACACCGGCTTCGACGCCGCCGCCGCGGCGGAGGTCAACGCGATCAGGCAGGCCGGTCTCGGCGCCAAGGTCAAGCTGGTCAGCGCGGTCGGCGACCCGATCAACCGGCAGTTCATCCGCGAGGGCGACATCCAGGGCGCGACCGTCATCGAGATCCCCTCGCTGTACGGCTACGCGACCGTCGACCAGATGATCCGCACGGTGCAGAAGCAGCCCGCCGTCGAACCGGCCAACGAGGGCGCCATCACGGTCCTGCTCACCAAGGACAACATGATCGGCAACAACGACCAGTGGAAGCTGCCGTTCGACGTCGCCGCCGAGTACCACAAGCTCTGGGGCACGAAGTGACCACCCGGGCAACCGATGAGGTCATGGCGGCGCGCTCGCTGTGCAAGACCTTCGGTGCCACCCAGGCCCTGTGGGACGTCTCACTCGGCCTGGTCCCCGGCGCGGTGCACGCGCTGGCCGGGGCGAACGGCTCGGGCAAGTCCACCCTGATCAAGATCATGAGCGGGGTGTTCGGCCCGGACAGCGGCCACCTGCTGGTGGACGGCGCCCCGCAGGAGTGGTCGTCGCCGATGGACTCCCGCGCGGCGGGCGTCGGCGTCGTCCACCAGGAGGCGCCGCTGGTCGACACGCTCAGGGTCGCGGACTGCGTCGCGCTGCTCGGCGGCTTCGAGGGCGTCCCCGCCCTCGGGCTCAGCCACCGGGCGCTGGTACGGCGCGCGCAGCGGCTGCTCGACGAGCACGAGGTGCCGGTCGACGCCCGTACCACCTGCGCCGAACTCGGCCCCGCCGAACGGGCGATGGTGTCCCTCGCCGTCGCCACCGGACAGGGCAGCCGCATCCTCATCCTCGACGAGGTCACCGCCTCGCTGCGGCAGGACGACGCGGAACAGGTCCTCGGCCTGGTCCGCAGGCTCGCCGACCGGGGCACGGCGGTCCTCATGGTCACCCACCGGATCGGCGAGATCACCCAGTACGCCGACCGCCTCACCGTGCTGGCGGCCGGCCGTACGCAGTACGAGGGACCGTCCGCCGAGGTCAGCGCGGCCCGGATCATCGAGTACATGCTCCCTGAGCAGCGGCTGGCCGCCGAGCAGGCGGCCGGGGCCGGGCACCGCAAGGAGCCCGCCGCCCCCGGCTCCCGCGAGGCGTACGGCGCGGGGGCGCCGCCCGTGGACGGCGCGGACCGGACTCTGATGGAGATCCGCGGGCTGACCGGCCACCGGCTCGACCCGCTGGACCTCGACATCCGCGCGGGCGAGATCGTCGGCGTCACCGGCCTGCCCGACTCCGGCGTGGACGAACTGCCGTATCTCCTCGCGGGCGGCGTGCCGCCCCGCTCGGGCACCGTCCGCTTGCGGGGGTTCGAACCCACCCGCGCCTGGACCGCTTCCACCGCCCGCAGGCAGGGCGTGGCGCTGCTGCCCAGGGACCGGCTCTCGCACGGCGGCGTCGCCGTCCTGAGCGTCGCCGACAACATCGCGCTCCCCTCGCTGCGCCGCTTCTGGCACCGCGGGTCGGCGCTGCGCGAGGCGATCGGCCGGGTGATCCGCGAACTCGACGTACGGCCGCGCGACCCCTCCGCCTCCCTCGGCAGCCTCAGCGGCGGCAACCAGCAGAAGGTGCTGCTCGGCAAGTGGCTGTCGACCGACCCGAAGGTCCTGGTGCTCGACGAACCGACCAACGGCGTCGACCCGGGCGCACGGCTCCTGATGTTCGAAGCGGTCAGGAAACGCGTGGACCAGGGCATGGGCGCGGTCCTGTTCTCCTCGGAGTTCGAGCAGCTCACCGCGTACTGCGACCGGATGGTGGTGCTGCGCCCCGGCGCCGGGGCGCAGGAGATCCCCGTCCCCGACAACCCCGTCAAGCTGGCCAGGATCGTGGCGAGTCCACAGGAGGACGGTCCGAGATGAGCAGAGAAGATCTCGACACAGCGAAGCCCGACGCGCTGACCGGGGGCGCCGTGACCGCCGACCGGCAACCGGCCGCCGACCGGCAACCGGCCGCCGGGCGGTCCCACGGCGCCGGCCTCCTGCGTACGATCGGCGAAGCCCTCATCCAGCGCTACGCCCAGATCGTGCTGCTGGTGGTGCTGATCGTGGTGTTCAGCATGGCCACCCCCAACTTCGCCACCCGGCAGAACTGGACCTCGCTGCTGGTCAGCCAGTCCGTGATCGCGCTGATGACGCTGGCGGTGCTCTTCCCGCTGATCGTCGGCGAGTTCGACCTGTCGGTCGGCTATCTGCTCGGCTTCTGCGCGATGCTCGGCGCCTATCTGACCGGCCAGGGCTGGCCGGTGACCGCGGTGTTCCTCGCGATGGCCGGCTGCGGGGCGGTGGCCGGTGCCTGGAACGGTGTGCTCAACGTGGTGTTCGGCATCAACTCGTTCATCGCGACCCTGGGCATGGGAATCGTGCTCTCCGCGATGACCCTGATGCTCAGCAACGGCGCCATCCTCACCACCGTTCCCGGCCTGGCCAAGACCCTCGGCCGCGGCTACGCGGTGCAGGTCGCCTGGGCGGTGTGGATCGTCGCGATCGTGGCCGTCATCTGCTTCTACCTGCTCCAGCACACCCCGGTCGGCGCCCGGCTGTACGCGATCGGCGGCTCCGAGCGCGTGGCGTTCCTGGCCGGTGTGCGCACCGGCCGGTACAAGATCCTCGCCTTCGGCTGCGTCGGCGGGCTGGTCTCGCTGGCCGCCGTGCTCCAGCTCGGCCAGGCCGGTTCCGTGACCCCCAGTCTCGGCCCCGACCTGCTGCTGCCCGCCTACGCCGCCGCGTTCCTGGGCGTCACCACCTACCGACCGGGCTTCTACAACGTGCCCGGTGTGATCGTCGCGATCCTGCTGCTCGCCGTCGGTTTCAACGGCTTGAGCCTGCTCGGCGTCCCGTTCTGGGTGCAGCCGCTCTTCAACGGCCTCGCCCTGCTGGTCGCCGTCCTCGCCGCGCGCTTCGTCGCCCGCCGCAGGACCGGTGAACGCCGGGGTCCGGCATGACCCGCCCGTCCGGTCGGCCGCTGCCCCACCCCCTCTCGAAAGGACACACGATGACTGACGTCCCCCATCCGCTCCTGGTCCTGGCCATGGACCACCGGGCGGTGATGCGCGGGCTGTTCGGTGACGCGGTGCCGGCCGCCGAACGCCGGGAGGCGTTCGGCCGGGTGAAGGACCTGGCCTTCGACGCGCTGGTCCGCACGATCGCCGAAGGCGGCACCGACCCGGCCAACCTCGGGGTGCTGATAGACGAGGAGTACGGCGAACGGACCATCCCCCGCGTACGGGAGGCCGGTTGCTGTTTGGTGCTGCCCGTCGAGGAGAGCCGGTCCTCGGTCTTCGACATCAACACCGGCGAGTTCGTCCTCACCGGCGGCGACGACTTCGCCGCCCGCCTGGACGCGCTCGGCCCGGACATGGTCAAGGCGCTCATCGTGCACAACCCCGAACTGCCCGCCGGGCGCAGGGCCCGGCAGACCGCCCGCGCCCGCCAGGTGCTCGACTGGTGCCAGGCCAACCGGCGGCCCTTCATGCTGGAGATGCTGGTCCCGCCGACCGACGCGCAACTCGCCGCGGAAGGCGGCGACAAGGAGCGCTGGCAGCGCGCGCACCACACGGAACTGCTGCTGCGGACGGTCTCGGAGTACCAGGACGCGGGCGTGTGGCCGCACGTGTGGAAGCTGGAGCCGCTGGCCGCCGAGGCCGACTACGCGGTGGTCGCCGGCCACTGCCGGGCCGGGGCGCCGTACCCGACCTCCCTGGTGCTGCTCGGCGGCGGCGCGGACATGGACGCGGTCGAGGAGTGGGTGCGGCAGATCCGCGGGGTGGACGGCTACATCGGCTTCGCCATCGGCCGCAGCCTGTGGATCGACGCCTTCGACGGCTATCTCCGCGGGGACCTCGACGAGGAGCAGGTGGTCGCCTCGATCGCCGGCCGGCTGCGACGGCTGGTCACCGCGTACTCCCTCGGAGAGGACATGCCGAGCGCGGCGCGCTGACCGGACCGTGCCGTGGCCGTACGGACGGGCGCGCGACCGGTAGACAGGACAAAGCGGCGGATTCCGGATCTTCGGCTGAGGAGGCTGTGATGGCAAGGACGGCATGCGTCGTCGGCGTGGACATCGGCACCACCACGGTGAAGGTGTGCGCCACCGACGAGCGCGGCCACGAGCTGGCGGTGGTCAGGGCCGACACCCCGTGGCGGCTCGCCGCCGGGACGACGGTGCTCGGGCACGAGGACCTGTCCGGCGCGCTGGACGGCCTCTTCCGGCAGCTCGCCGACCGCCTGCCCGGCCGCCACGCGCTCGCCGTCGGCTTCGCGGGCATGGCCGAGGCGGGGTACGCGCTCGCCGCCGACGGCACACCCGTCGCACCGGCCGTGGCCTGGTTCGACACCAGCGGGGCGGACGAACTGGCCGCTCTCCTCGCCGAACAGGGCGACGGCTTCACCGCCACCACCGGCCTGCGGCCCACCACCCGCGCCTCGGCCGTCAAGGTGGCCTGGCTGCTGCCCCGACTGGACGGACGGTCGGCGTCGTCCGCCGGGCCCCGGACGGTTACGTCCACCGCTTCCGGTACGAGGTCCGGCCCGACCGGCAAGGCCGTGAGCTGGCTGAACGTACCGGAGTGGGCCGCCCATTGGGCGGGCGGCCGGGCCACCGCCGAGTGGTCGCTCGCCGCGCGCAGCGGCTTCATGGACGTCACCGCCCGCGAGTGGTGGAAGCACGGCGTGGACCGGGCGGGGCTCGACCCCGCCGCGATGCCGGAACTGCTGCCCGCCGGGTCGCCCACCGGCACCGCGCGGGCCGGTCTGCCGCTGGTCGGCGGCGCGGTCGTCACCGTCGCGGGCCACGACCACCTGGCGGGCGCGATCGGCGCCGGGGCCGTACACCCCGACGACTGCTTCGACAGCCTCGGCACCGGGGAGGCGCTGATCCGCTCCCGGCCCGCCGCCAAGGACCCCGGCCCGCTGACCCGGGCGGTGGCCGCCGGATTCGAGCGCGGCCCGCACATCGTCCCCGGCCGCGACTACCTCTTCGGCGTCCTCGGCACCGGACGCCTGCTGCGCGCCCTGCTCGACGACCGGCTCGGCGCCGAACGGACCCTCGCCGACGTCGACGCGCTCGGCAGGGCCGCGGCCCGCCTGCCCGCGACCGGCCGCGCGGCCGAATTCGCCGTCACCCTCGGCAGCGCGGCCCGGCCGATGGCCCCGCTCGACCCGGCCGCCGTGGTGGCCGCCCTCCACGGACTGCCGGACGCCGAGGCGTGGGCCGTACTGGTCGAACTGACCTCCTGGCGCTGCCGCGACGCGATCGGCCTGCTCGACGCGCTCGGCGGCCCCGGCAACGCGCTGATCGCCGCGGGCGGCTGGTACACGTCCGGCTACATCAGGGCCGTCCGCGCCCGCGTGCTCGGCTCGGTCCGGCTGCCCGTCGGCGCCGAGGCCGGCGCCTGCGGCGCCGCCCGGATGGCGGCGCTGGCCTGCGGACTCATCCCCGACCTCGGCACCTGGATCGACGACTGGACGGAGTTCACCGCATCATGACGTCCCACCCCATCACCGGGCACACCCGGATCTACGCGCACTTCGCCGACCCGGTGGCCCATGTGCGCACGCCCGAGGTGATGAACCGCTTCTTCCGCCAGCGCGGCATCGACGCGGCCGTGGTGCCATACCAGGTCGGGGTCGAGGATCTGGCGCAGGCGGTCGCCGCGGCGCGCGCCTGGAAGAACCTGGCGGGCATCGGGGTCACCATGCCGCACAAGGAGCACATCGCCGGGCTGCTCGACGACCTCACCGAGGACGCCGTCAGGGCCGGGGCGAGCAACGTCATCCGCAGGCTGCCCGACGGGCGGCTGCTCGGCGGGCAGTACGACGGCCCCGGCCTGGTCGCGGGGCTGCGCGCGCACGGGGTGCGGCTGGAGGGCGCGCGGGTGCTGCTGCTCGGCGCGGGCGGCAGCGCGCGCGCCGTCGCCATGGCGCTGGCCGCCGCGGGCGTCTCGCACCTGGCCGTCCGCAACCGGACCACCGCCCGCGCCGTCGCCCTGGCCGAGCAGGTCGGCCGCCACTACCCGGCCGTGCGCTGCGAGGTGCGCGAGCGGGACTCCGTCGCCGACGTCGACGTCCTGGTCAACACCACCTCGGTCGGCATGCGCGCCGCCGATCCGCTGCCCGTCGACCTCGCCGCGCTCAGCCCCGCCACGGCCGTCAGCGACATCATCATGAAGCCCGCCAGGACCCGGCTGCTCGACCACGCGCGGCGCGCGGGATGCACGGTCGTGCCCGGCGTCCACATGCTCCTCCACCAACTCGGGCCGACCGCGGACTTCCTCGGCCTCGAACCGACCCTCGAACCCTCCGGCGAACCCGATCCGCCGGACCTCACCGATCCGCTCGCGCACGCGAGCGATGCCGCGGAGGTGGCGTGATGCGTGCTCTCACCCTGCGGGGCGCCCATGACGCGGCGCTCGGCGAGACCGACGAGGAAGCGCTCGGCGCCGACGACGTACGCGTCGCGGTCGCGCGGGTCGGCCTCTGCGGCTCGGACACCCACTTCTACGCGCACGGGCGGATCGGCGCCTTCCGGCTCACCGGGCCGCACGTGCTCGGCCACGAGGCGTCCGGCACCGTCCTGGAGACCGGTGACCGGGTGACCGACCTCGCCCCCGGCGACCTGGTCGCCGTCGAGCCCGGTCTCTGGTGCGGCCGGTGCCGCGAGTGCCTGGCCGGTACGTACAACCTGTGCGCGCGGATGCGCTTCCTCGGGATGCCGCCGCACGCCGGGCTGGCGCGCGAGCGGGTGGTGCTGCCGCGCCGCGCGGTGCACGCCGTCCCCGCCGCGATGACCGCCACGCGGGCGGCCCTGCTCGAACCGCTGTCGGTGGCCGTATGGGCCGTCGGCCGGGCCGCCGTACTCCCCGGCGAGCAGGTGCTCATCGCGGGCGCGGGCCCGATCGGCACCCTGGTGGCGCGGGTGGCCCTGGCCGAGAAGGCGGGCCGGGTGATCGTCGCGGACGTCGACGAGCGCCGACTGGCCCGGCTCGCGCACTCCACGCCCGGCGTGGAGACCGCTCACGTAGGCGCCGACCCCGGCACCGCCTTCCAGGACGTGGCCGCCGACCTCGACTGCTACCTGGAGTGCTCGGGCGCGCCCACCGCGCTGGACGACGGGATGACACGGCTGCGGCCGCGCGGCCGGGCCGTACTGGTCGGAGTGCCCGCCGCGCCGACGATCACGCTGTCGTCCACCCTGATCCGCTACCGCGAACTCACCCTCACCACCGTCCACCGCTACGCCCACACCTGGCCGCGCGCCATCGAGCTGGTCTCCAGCGGCGCGGTCGAGGTCGACGACCTGGTCTCCGACCACTACGCGCTGGAGGAGGGGCCGAAGGCGCTGGCCGACGCGGCGGCGGGCAGGGTGGCCATGAAGGCCATGATCTCGGTGGACGCGTCATGACCGGCACGCGGGGCGAGGAGCCCGACGGGGGCCGGGAGGACGGGACATCCGGTGCGGCCTCGGCTTCGACGGCCGGGGTTTCCGGTACGTCGGCCGTGCACGACTCGGCTTCCGGTGCGTCGGCCCTCACTGGCACCACCGGCACCACCGGCACCGCCGAGGCCGTCGTCGGCGAACTGGGCGCCGTGGCGCGGCAGACGCCCGAGCGGGTCAGGGAGGCCGCCGCGCTGGTGACCCGGGGCCGGGTCTTCTCGCTCAACTGGGACCTGGCCCTGCCCGACCCGCCGATCCTCGGCAGGGGCCGCCACACGCACACCCGTATCGACCTCGGCAACGGCTTCGACGACCGCCTCGACTCCTTCTACCCGCAGGGGTCCTCGCAGTGGGACGGGCTGGCGCACGTGCGCGGCCCCGACGGCACCTATTACGGCGGCCACCGGGCCGCCGACATCGCGGCGGCGGCGGGGCCGCTGGGCATCGAGCACTGGGCGCGGCGCGGCATCGCGGGCCGCTTCGTCCTGGCCGACCTGGTCGGACATGGGCGGCACGGCGGCGACTGCTCCCGCCGGGTCGCCTACACCGCGGCCGACGTGACGGCCGCGCTCGCCGCGCAGGGCACCCAACCGCGGCCCGGCGACGTCCTGTTGCTGCACTTCGGCTGGACGCGCTGGTACGAGGGGCTGGACCGGGCGGCGCGCGAGGCGCTGGCGGCGGAGGGCTTCTTCGCCTCGCCGGGCCTGGCCGTCGATCAGGAGACCAGACGGTGGCTGCGCGGCCTGGAGCTGTCCGCGGTCGCGGCCGACTGCCCCGCGGTGGAGGCCATGCCGTTCGACATGAGCGGGCCCGAGACCTTCCTGCACCACACGCTGATCGCCGAACTGGGCCTCGCGGTGGGCGAGTTGTTCGACCTCGCCGCCCTGGCAGAGGACTGCGCCCAGGACGGCGTCCACGAGGGGCTGTTCACCGCGGCCCCGCTCCACCTCACCGGCGCGGCGGGCTCCACCGCCAACGCCCTCGCGCTGAAGTGACGCGGGGACCCGTACGACCCGAAGGAGCTGACGGCGCCGGGGCCACCGGGGCCACCGAGGACCCTACGCCGCCGACGATCGGGCGCCACCGAGGACCCGACACCACCGAGGGCCCGCCGCCACCGACGATTCGATGCCACCGACGACTTCCGACGGCCCCAACGGCCTTGAGAACCACAGGAGATGACCGACAGCATGGACGTCCTGGAGATTCAGTCCCTGGTGGGCGGGCGATGGACCGGCGCCCCGACGGCGGTACGGGACAATCCGGCCGTCCCCGGTCAGCGGGTCAGCCTCAGCGCGGACCTCGACGCCGCCACCGTGGAGCGCGCGCTGGACGCCGCCCACGCCGCCGCCCGCGACTGGGGACGCACCCCGGCCCCCGCCCGCGGCCGGATTCTGGAGCGGGCCGCCGCGCTCCTCGACGACCGCGCGGACGAGGCCGCCCGGGACATCACCCGCGAGGAGGGCAAGACCCTCGCGGAGGCGCGCGGCGAGGTCGCGCGGGCCGCCGACATCCTGCGCTTCCACGGCAGCGAGGGCTGGCGGATCGGCGGCACGACGTACCCCTCGGCCGCGGGCACCGACCTGGTCTACAGCCGACGCGAACCGCTGGGCGCGGTCGCGGTCATCACCCCCTGGAACTTCCCGATCGCCATCCCCGCCTGGAAGTCCGCGCCCGCCCTGGTCAGCGGCAACGCGGTGGTGCTCAAACCCGCCCAGATAGCCCCCGCGGGCGCCTGGCACCTGGCCCGGGTGCTCCAGGAAGCCGGCCTGCCCGACGGGGTGTTCACCCTGCTGACCGGCTCCGGCGCCCGGATCGGCGCCCAACTCGTCGCGTCGCCGCGGATCGACGCGGTCACCTTCACCGGCTCGGTGGGCGTCGGCGCGGGCATCTACACCGCCGCCGCGCCGCGCCGCATCCGGGTGCAGCTCGAACTCGGCGGCAAGAACGCCGTCGTGGTCTGCGACGACGCCGACGCCGCGGTGGCCGCGCGCATCGTCGCGGCGGGCGGCTTCGGCCTCACCGGCCAGGCGTGCACCGCGACCAGCCGGGTGATCTGCCTGCCGGGCGTCAAGGACGCCTTCCTCGACGCCCTGCGGGAGGAGGCCGCGGCCTACCGGCCCGGCGACGGACTGACCGACGGCGTACGGATGGGCCCTGTGGTCAGCGGCGCCCAACTCGCCACCGATCTGGGCTACGTGGACAAGGCCCTGGCCGAGGGGGCCAGGACCGTGGTCGGCGGCGCGGCCCCGGACGGCCTGCTGCTCGGCCCCACGGTGCTGACCGGCGTGCGGCCCGCCGACACCGTCGCCCAGGAGGAGGTCTTCGGCCCGGTGGTCGCGGTGCTCGACGCCACGGGCCTCGACCAGGCCATCGACCTGGTCAACGACTCCCGCTTCGGCCTGACGGCCGGTGTGGTCACCAACGACCTGGACACCGTGCACCGGTTCAGCTCCGAGGTGCGGGCCGGAGTGATCAAGGTGAACCGGCCGACCAGCGGGGTCGAGCTGAACGTCCCCTTCGGCGGGGTCGGCGACTCCTCCACCAACACCTACCGCGAGCAGGGACAGACCGCCGTGGACTTCTTCACCTGGACCAAGAGCGTGTACCAGGCGTCAGCGCCCGGCAGCGCGTCATGACCGGCCCGCGGGCGGACGCGGAGGGGAAGCCGCCACGTCCGCGGGCCCGGGGGAGGCCGACCGGCCGCACCAAGGGGGGAGCGGCCGGTCGGCCCAATGTCCTGGCCGACGAGTGACCTGGCCGACGAGTGACCGGACGCGCGTGCGCCGCCGCGCCCGACACGGCGCGCACCGGCGAAAACGCCCGGCCGACCGCGCAGGCGACGGCGCGCGGGCGCCGTACATCCACTCGGACGAGCGGGTGGACCGCGGCGCGTGGGAGCCGGTCTGCCCGGCCGAGGCGGTCTACTACGAGGACGGCCCGCCCGACGACCGGCGCGGGCACCTCGCCGCCGACCGGGACTCCGCCGCGTGCCGGGGCAGCGGGTGGCGCCGAAGAGGTGGGCGGGACCGGTACCGACGCCCCCGCCGGCCGCGGGGTGCCGCCGTCGTGGTGACGGCGGCGGGACACGACCTCGCGGCGACGACCTCGTGGCCCCGCCGTCCGGACGCGGCGGGGAAGCGACGACAGGAACGGAACGAACGCGATGGACAAGCCGAACGCACCCCACGGGCCGGACGACGCGGCGGGCGGCGCCCGCCGCCTGCGCGAACTGCTCGGCCCCAGCGTGCGGTTGGACGCGGGCACCCGTGCGCTGTACTCCTCCGACGCGTCCAACTACCGGGTGCCCCCGGTCGCCGTGGTGCGCGCGGAGTCGGCGGCGCACGCCGTCGACACCGTCGCCCACTGCCACCGGCTCGGGCTGTCCGTGGTGGCACGCGGCGCCGGAACCTCGGTCGCGGGCAACGCGATCGGCCCCGGCGTGGTCCTCGACCTCACCGCGCTCGACGCGGTCGCCGAGATCGACCCCGAGCGCCGTACCGCGACCGTGGGCGCCGGTACGGTCCAGGCCCGCCTCCAGCGCGAGGCCGCGCCGCACGGCCTGCTGCTCGGGCCCGACCCGTCGACCGCGGACCGCTGCACCATCGGCGGGATGATCGGCAACAACGCCTGCGGCGCGCACGCCGTGGCCTGGGGCAACACCCGTGACAATGTGGTGTCCGCCCGGCTGCTGCTGGCCGACGGCCGCCAGGTGACGGCCAATCAGCACGGTACGTCGGACGCGGAGTTGAACACCCGGCTGCGGCAGACGGCCGACGCGCACCTGGCCGTCCTGCGGACCGAGTACGGCCGCTTCCCGCGCCAGGCGTCCGGCTACGCGCTGGACGCGCTGCTGCCCGAGCGCGGCTTCGACGTGATGAGTTCGCTCGTCGGCTCGGAAGGCACCCTGGCGCTGGTGCTCGACGCCACCGTACGGCTGGTGCCCGGGCCCGCCGCCCGCGCGCTCGCGGTGCTCGGCTTCCCCGACATGCCCGCCGCCGCCGACGCGACCCCGGCGCTGGTGGCCCTGGGCCCGCTGGCCGTCGAGGGCATGGACCGGCGGCTGGTCGAGGTCGTGGTCCGCCGTAAGGGGGCCGCCGCCGTGCCCGCGCTGCCGCGCGGCGCGGGCTGGCTGCTGGTGGAGACCGGCGGCGCGAGCCTCGCGGAGGCGGAGCACGCGGCCCGCGCCGTACTGGCCGCGTCCGGCGCGGTGGACGGCCAGGTGGTGACCGACCCCGGCCGGATCGCCGCGCTGTGGCGGATTCGTACCGACGGTGTGGGCCTGGCGGGCCGCACGCCCGGCGGGGCCGACGCCTGGCCCGGCTGGGAGGACGCCGCCGTACCGCCGGAACGGCTCGGGGCCTACCTGCGGGACCTGGACGCGCTGCTCGGGCAGCACCACTACGACGGCCTGCTGTACGGGCACTTCGGCGACGGCTGTGTGCACGGCCGCTTCGACTTCGGTCTGCGGGACGAGGGCGGCGCGGCCCGGATGCGGGCGTTCCTCGAGGACGCCGCCGACCTGGTGGCAGCGCACGGCGGCTCGATGTCGGGCGAGCACGGCGACGGCCGCGCCCGCGGCGAATTGCTCGCCCGGATGTACTCGCCCGCCGCGCTGGGCGCCGCCGCCGCGGTCAAGGCGGTCTGGGACCCCGGCGCCCTGCTCAACCCCGGTGTGCTGGTCGACCCGGCGCCGCTCGACGCCGACCTGCGGGTCCGGCCGCAACTGCCCGTCGTCACCGGCGCGTTCGCCTACCCGCACGACTCCGGCGACCTCACCCGCGCCGTCCACCGCTGCGTCGGGGTCGGCAAGTGCCGCGCCGACCTCACGACCTCGGGCGGCGCGATGTGCCCGTCGTACCTCGCGACGGGGGAGGAGCGGCACTCCACCCGCGGCCGGGCCCGGCTGCTCCAGGAGATGATCAGGGGCGACCTGGTGGACGGCGGCTGGGCCGACCCGGCGGTGCACGAGGCACTGGACATGTGCCTGTCGTGCAAGGCGTGTTCGAGCGACTGCCCGGCGGGCGTCGACATGGCCACGTACAAGGCGGAGGTGCTGCACCAGCGCTACCGGCGCAGGCTCCGCCCGGTGACGCACTACTCGCTGGGCTGGCTGCCGCGCACCGCCGGGCTCGCCACCCGGCTGGCCGGTGTCAGCAACGCGCTGCTCGGCAACCGGTGGGTCGGCGCGCTGGTCAAGCGGCTCGGCGGGATCGACGGACGGCGCGGGCTGCCCCGCTTCGCCCGCCGCACCTTCCGGGCGTCCTTCCGCGCCGACCGCGACGCCCGCGCCGACCGCGACGCCCGAGGCCCGCGCACGTCCCGCCCCCGCGTGCTGCTGTGGGCGGACAGCTTCACCCAGTCGTTCTCGCCCGAGGTCGGCACGGCGGCCGTTCGCGTACTGGAACAGGCCGGATACGCCGTCGAGTTGACCGGCCGTCAGGTCTGCTGCGGGCTGACCTGGATCTCCACCGGCCAGCTCGACGGCGCACGCCGACAACTGCGCCGTACGTACACGGCACTTGAGCCGGCCGTCGCCGACGGTGTGCCCATCGTCGGCCTCGAACCGTCGTGCACGTCCGTGCTGCGCCGGGACGGCGTCGAGCTGCTGCCCGACGACCCCAGGGCGCGGCGGGTGGCCGATCTCACCGTCACCCTGGCCGAGTTGCTGAGCCGTACGCCCGGCTGGAGCCCCCCGGACCTGTCGGGCGTCCGGACCGTCGCCCAACCGCACTGCCACCAGCGGGCGGTGATGGGCTGGCGGGCGGACGAGGAACTGCTGCGCACGGCGGGCGCCGACGTCACGGCGGTCGGCGGCTGCTGCGGACTCGCGGGCAACTTCGGTGTGGAGCGCGGCCATTACGACGTCTCGGTGGCCGTCGCGCGGACCGCGCTGCTGCCCGCGCTGGAGACGGCGGAGCGCACCGGCCCGGTGCTGGCCGACGGATTCTCCTGCCGCACCCAGATCGACGACCTCGCGGCCGGTGCCGGAGCGGTCCACCTGGCCCAACTGCTCGCGTCCGCGCTCGACGCGTCCGACGGCCGGGCGGTGGAGGACGGCGACGACGGTTAAGGGGGGACGGTCAGGGGGGCGACGGTTGTGCGGGCGACGCCGTGACGACGTCAGACCGGCTCGGCCACCTGCACCTCAAGGCCGGCGCCGCGCAGTTCCGCGAGCTGCGTGGCGCTGATCCCCGAGTCGGTGATCAGCAGGTCGGGGCCGTCCACGGGCGCGAAACGGGAGAACAGCGCGGTGCCGATCTTCGAGTGGTCGCACAGCACCACGACCCGCCGGGCGGAGGCCATCATCGTCCGCTTGACGGCGCTCTCCGAGACGTCCGAGGTGGAGAAGCCGTGGTCCACCGTTATCCCCGAGGTGCCCAGGAACGCGACGTCGACCTTGACCTCGTCCAGCGCCCGCAGCGTCAGCATCTCGACCTCGGCGAGCGTGTCGTTGCGGACGCGCCCGCCGGTCGTGTAGACGGCCGCGCCCGGCTTGCCGGTCATCGTGACGGCGATGGGCAGTGAGTTGGTCATCACCACCAACTGCGGCCCGCCGGCGTAGAGATCGGCGAGCCGTCCGGTGGTGCTGCCCGCGTCGATGAGCACCGCGCCGCCGGTCGGCATGTGCGCGAGCGCCGCCGCGCCGATCGCCGTCTTCTCCTCGGCCATGATCCGGGTGCGCTGGGCGAGACCGGGGATGCCGTGCTCGTTGTCCAGCAGGATCGCGCCGCCGTGCACCCGGCGCAGCGCGCCGGTCTGCTCCAGCTCCACCAGGTCCCTGCGCACCGTCTCCGCGGTGACCTGGAACCGCTCCGAGATCTCCACGACGGTCAGCCTGCGCCGCTCCCTGAGCAGTTCCACCAGGGCCCGTCGGCGCTCGGTGGGGAACGCGGGCCTGGCCTCCTCGGCAGCGCGGTCATCGGCTTCTGGCGTCACCGTCCAGACCTTAGACCATCACCCCCTTGGGGACGGGGACAGCCAGCCGGTCGCGGCGGCGGCTGAAACGGTGGCCGCGGCGGCGGCTGAAGCCGCGGTCGAAGCGGTGGTCGAGGCGGGCTCAGTCCAGGGCCGCCAGGGCCGCCACGATGCGGTCGAGCGCCGTCAGATCGGCGGCCGACAGGGCGCTCAGCGACTCCGGCGGGGCGCCCATGATGGCGTTGGCGCGATCCGCGGCGGCGTGGCCCTCGGCGGTGGCCGTCACGATCTTGGAGCGCCGGTCCGCGGGGTGTTCGTGCCGCTCGACCAGACCGCGCTTGGCGAGGTCGTCCACCACCAGCGTCGTGTACGGGCGGTCGGAGGAGAGCTCGGCCGCCAACTCGCTGAGCCGGGCGGGAGAAGCGGCGACCCGGCGCAGCACCTTGACCCGGAAGAAGCTCATGCCCAGCGCTTCCGAGGTCTCCTTGCGGCGCTCGTTGCGCTCCAGTACGTAGGTGCGCAGATTGCGCCAGATCCGCTCCGCGGTGGCATCGGCCGTGTCCGCCGGGCCGACCGTGTCCGTACGGCCGGTTTCCCCGCCGGAGGCAGCGTCAACGGAGGCAGCGTCAACGGTGACAGCGTCGGCGGAGGCCGTACGACCGGCGGAGACCGTAGGACCGGAGACCGTACCGACGGAACTCGTGGCTTCTGGCGTCGTCGTCATGAGGTGCTCACCGGGATTCGGGGGGTGTCGTCTTCTTCGGGCACGAGCAGATCGGCCGCGCGTTCGGCCGTACCGCGGGCCCAGCGTCCGGTGGTGAGCGTACCGATGAGCAGGACGGAGGCGCCGCAGCCCGAGATGATCCACCAGGCGGTGGTCTGCATTCCGGCGGCCAGCGCGGCGCCGATCACGGCGACGCCCAGCGACTGGCCGATCTGGCGGCTGGTGGACGCCACGGCCGCCGCGACCCCGGCCTGGGCGCGGGGCATGCCGGACACCGCGGTGTTGGTGATCGGGGCGTTGACCAGGCCGAAGCCGATGCCGAACAGGACGTAGGAGGTGAACAGCAGGGCGTTGGACGACTCGGCGTCCAGCACCGCGAAGATCACGCCGCTGGCCGTCATGGTGAGACCGGCGAGCACCAGCGGCAGGCGCGGGCCGCGCGAGGCGACCAGCCGCCCGGACAGCGGCGCGAAGACCAGGCACATCACGGCCATCGGCAGCATGTAGAGCCCGGCGTCGAGGGCGGACAGGCCCCGGTCGTCCTGGAGGTAGAGGGTGTTGAGGAAGAGGAAGCCGCCGAGCGCGGCGAAGCCGCTGACCGCGATGAGGGTCGCGCCGCTGAAGGGCGCGCTGCGGAAGAAGCGCACGTCGATCAGCGGGTCGGTGCGCCGCTTCTCGTACCGCGTCAGGCCGAGCAGCGCGAGCACCGTGACGACGAAGCAGCCGACGATCAGCGGGGAGGTCCAGCCCGCGCCCGAGCCCTCGATGATGCCGTAAGTGAGCGAGCCCAGCAGCGCGATGACCAGCACCTGGCCAACCGGGTCGACGCGGCGCGGCCGGGGCGCGCGGGACTCGGGGATGTAGCGCGAGGTGAGGATCAGGGCGAGCACGCCCACCGGCAGGTTGATCCAGAAGATCGACCGCCAGCCGACGGTCTCCACCAGCGCGCCGCCGACGATCGGTCCGGCCGCCATGCTGATCCCGACGACACCGCCCCACACGCCGATGGCGCGGGCCCGTTCGCGGGCGTCGGTGAAGGTGTTGGTGATGATCGACATCGCCACCGGGTTGAGCATGGAGCCGCCGACCGCCTGGATCATCCGGAAGGCGATCAGCCAGCCGAGACCGGGCGCGAGGCTGCACAGCAGCGAACCGAGCGTGAAGAAGACCAGCCCGATCCGGAAGATCTTCTTCCGGCCGAGCCGGTCGGCCGTGGAGCCGGAGAGCAGCAGCAGTGAGGCGATCACCACCAGATACGCGTCGATCGTCCACTGGAGGCCGGAGACGGAGGCGTGGAAGTCCCGCCTCATCGACGGCAGCGCCACGTTCAGGATCGTGTTGTCCAGGCTGACGATCAGCAGGCTCATGCAGCAGATCCCCAGGATGAGCATCCGACGCCGGTGCGTCAGCTCAGGCATGCGTCCGGGCTCCTCTTGTCGGTTCTTGGCGCTCGTCGCCGGTACGGGGCGGCGTCATAGGTGCTGACACCAACGATTGTACGACCAGAATCATTTTGATCGTACAACCAATCTCGGCCGAGGGCCGTGCGCGAGTACGCGACAATGGACGGCATGACCGCTGACGCCGCCACGCTCACCCGCCCGGAAACCCTCCGGATCGGCCCGCACGCCGTGTGGCCGCCGGTCGTGCTCGCCCCGATGGCGGGCATCACCAACGCGCCCTTCCGCACGCTCTGCCGCGAGTTCAGCGGCGGCAAGGGGCTGTTCGTCAGCGAGATGATCACGACGCGCGCGCTGGTCGAGCGCAATGAGAAGACCATGCACCTCATCCACTTCGACGCCTCGGAGACACCGCGCTCCATCCAGCTCTACGGTGTCGACCCGGCGACCGTCGGCAAGGCCGTGCGGATGATCGTGGACGAGGATCTGGCCGACCACATCGACCTCAACTTCGGCTGCCCGGTGCCGAAGGTGACCCGCAAGGGCGGCGGGTCCGCGCTGCCCTTCAAGCGCAATCTGCTGCGGGCGATCCTGCGCGAGGCGGTCGGCAACGCGGGCGACCTGCCGGTCACCATCAAGATGCGCAAGGGCATCGACGACGACCACCTCACGTATCTCGACGCGGGCCGGATCGCGGTCGAGGAGGGCGTGACGGCGGTCGCGCTGCACGGCCGCACCGCCGCCCAGCACTACGGCGGCACCGCCGACTGGGACGCCATCGCGCGGCTCAAGGAGCACGTGCCCGAGATCCCGGTGCTCGGCAACGGCGACATCTGGTGCGCGGACGACGCGGTACGGATGATGCGGGAGACCGGCTGCGACGGTGTCGTGGTCGGCCGGGGGTGCCTCGGGCGGCCCTGGCTCTTCGGCGACCTGGTCGCCGCCTTCGAGGGCGGCGCCGCGCCCGCCACCCCCGACTTCGGGCAGGTCGCGCGGGTGATGCGGCGGCACGCGGAGCTGCTGGGGGAGTGGATCGGGGACGAGGCACGCGGTGTCGTCGACTTCCGCAAGCACGTGCCCTGGTACACCAAGGGCTTCTCAGTCGGCTCGGACGCGCGCCGGGCGCTGGCCACGGCCTCGTCGCTGGCCGAGATGGACGAGCACCTCGGCGGCCTCGACCTCACCCAGCCCTGGCCCGCGCACGCCGACGGCCCGCGCGGCCGTACCGCCCCCGGCAAGCGGGTCGTTCTCCCGGACGGCTGGCTCAACGACCCGTACGACTGCGCCGTGCTCACGGAGGACGCCGAATCCGACACTTCGGGCGGCTAACGTCCGGGAACGCCGGCCGCCCACGGCCGGAGCGGGCCCTGGCCGCCGTCCAGCATGTGAGACGCGAGGCGTGATTCGCGCCACGATTGATAGGGCTTGCGCTCAAACGAGCGCGAAGAGGGGTGTCGCACCTTCCGAAGGCATGGCACGCGGTGCCACCCCCGCTGTGTCCACGCGCCAAGGCGCCACGTGACGCTCCGTAGACCGAGTCGCCGAAGCGGCCACCGGAGTGAAACCGTCCGTTCGACTCGTGAACGGAGCGCGAACACCGGCCGGCGAGCCCCCCGCCCGGGAGACACCGGCAGACGGGCGGTTACCGCCGTGTGTCGAGGTCATGGACGCACTGCGGCGCCTTCGACCTGGGTACGCTCCCCGCCGTCAGGGCATCCCGGTCGCGAGGAGTCGAGTCCCGTGTCGGCACGACAGAAGAAGCAGAAGTTCGTCTACGACTTCACTGAGGGCAACAAAGACCTCAAGGACCTGCTCGGCGGCAAGGGAGCGAACCTCGCCGAGATGACCAACCTCGGCCTGCCCGTCCCTCCGGGTTTCACCATCACCACCGAGGCGTGCAGGGTCTATCTGGAAACCGGCGCGGAACCCTCCGCGCTGCGCGACGAGGTGAGTGCGCACCTCGACGCGCTGGAACAGCGGATGGGCAAGAAGCTCGGCCAGCCGGACGACCCGCTGCTGGTCTCGGTCCGCTCGGGCGCGAAGTTCTCCATGCCCGGCATGATGGACACCGTCCTCAACATCGGCCTGTCCGACGCGTCGGTCGCCGGGCTCGCCCAGCAGGCGGGCAACGAGCGCTTCGCGTGGGACTCCTACCGGCGTCTTGTGCAGATGTTCGGCAAGACCGTGCTCGGCGTGGACGGCGACCTCTTCGAGGACGCGCTGGACGAGGCCAAGCGGCACAAGGGCGCGGACAGCGACCTCGGTCTGGACGCGGCCGATCTGCGACAGCTCGTGGACGACTTCAAGGCGATCGTCGCCAAGGAGGCCGGCCGGGACTTCCCGCAGGAGCCGCGCGAGCAGATGGACCTCGCCGTGCGCGCGGTCTTCGACTCCTGGAACACCGAGCGCGCCAAGCTCTACCGCCGCCAGGAACGTATCCCCGGCGACCTGGGCACCGCCGTCACCGTCTGCTCGATGGTCTTCGGCAACCTCGGCCCTGACTCCGGCACCGGCGTCGCCTTCACCCGCGACCCGGCCAGCGGCCACCAGGGCACGTACGGCGACTATTTGCAGAACGCCCAGGGCGAGGACGTCGTCGCCGGTATCCGCAACACCGTGCCGCTCGCCGACCTCGAAGGCATCGACAAGGCGTCGTACGACCAGCTCATCTCGATCATGGAGACGCTGGAGACGCACTACCGCGACCTGTGCGACATCGAGTTCACCATCGAGCGCGGCAAGCTGTGGATGCTCCAGACCCGGGTCGGCAAGCGGACCGCGGCGGCGGCCTTCAGGATCGCCACCCAGCTCGTCGACCAGGGCCTGATCAGCGAGGCGGAGGCGCTGCAACGGGTCAACGGCGCGCAGTTGGCGCAGCTCATGTTCCCGCGCTTCGACGACACGGTTGCCGACAGCGGGAACGTACGCCGGATCGGCTGGGGCATCGCGGCCTCGCCCGGCGCCGCCGTCGGCAAGGCGGTCTTCGACTCGTACACCGCCGTCAAGTGGTCGCGGTCCGGCGAGAAGGTCATCCTGATCCGCCGCGAGACCAACCCCGACGACCTCAACGGCATGATCGCCGCCGAGGGCATCCTCACCAGCCGCGGCGGCAAGACCTCGCACGCCGCCGTCGTCGCCCGCGGGATGGGCAAGACCTGCGTGTGCGGCGCCGAGGAGCTGGAGGTCGACACCAAGCGGCGACGGCTGACCGCGCCGGGGGGCGTGGTGATAGAGGAGGGCGACCTCATCTCGATCGACGGCTCCTCGGGCAAGGTGTACGTCGGCGAGGTGCCCGTCGTGCCGTCCCCGGTGGTCGAGTACTTCGAGGGCCGCATGCACGCGGGGGCCGACGAGGCCGACGGACTCGTCCAGGCGGTGCACCGGATCATGGCGTACGCCGACCGGGTCCGCCGGCTGCGAGTACGCGCCAACGCCGACAACGCCGAGGACGCCAACCGCGCCCGCCGCTTCGGCGCGCAGGGCATCGGCCTGTGCCGTACCGAGCACATGTTCCTCGGCGAGCGCCGCGAGCTGGTCGAGCGGCTGGTCCTCGCCGACACCGACACCGAGCGGGAAGAGGCGCTCGGCGCGCTGCTGCCGCTGCAAAAGGCCGACTTCATCGAGCTGTTCGAGTCGATGGACGGACTGCCGGTGACCGTACGGCTGCTGGATCCGCCGCTGCACGAATTCCTGCCCGACATCACGGAGTTGTCGGTACGGGTCGCGCTCGCCGAGTCCCGCAGGGACGCCAACGAGAACGACCTGCGGCTGCTCCAGGCCGTTCACAAGCTCCATGAGCAGAACCCGATGCTGGGCCTGCGCGGCGTACGCCTCGGCCTGGTCATCCCCGGCCTGTTCGCCATGCAGGTACGGGCCATCGCGGAGGCGGCGGCGCACCGCAAGTCCGTCAAGGGCGACCCGCGCCCCGAGGTGATGATCCCGCTGGTCGGCACCGTGCAGGAACTGGAGATCGTCCGCGAGGAGGCGGACCGCGTCATCGCCGAGGTCGAGGCGGCCACCGGCGCCTCGCTCGGCATGGCCATCGGCACGATGATCGAGCTGCCGCGCGCCGCGCTGACGGCCGGTCAGATCGCGGAGGCCGCCGAGTTCTTCTCCTTCGGCACCAACGACCTCACCCAGACCGTGTGGGGCTTCTCCCGCGACGACGTCGAGGCGTCCTTCTTCACCGCCTACCTGGAGAAGGGCATCTTCGGCGTCTCCCCGTTCGAGACCATCGACCGCGACGGCGTCGGCGCGCTGGTCCGCTCCGCCTGCGAGGCCGGCCGCGCCACCCGCCCCGGCCTCAAGCTCGGCATCTGCGGCGAGCACGGCGGCGACCCCGAGTCCGTCCACTTCTTCCACGACGTCGGGCTCGACTACGTCTCCTGCTCGCCCTTCCGCATCCCCGTCGCCCGCCTGGAGGCCGGCCGCGCCGCCGCCCGTCCCCCCACGCCGACCACCTGACCGGGCCGGGCCCGGACCGCCGCCGGACGCCCCTTGCCCTGGGGGCACCCTCACCGACCGGCGACCCGTTCCCGACCCCACCCCGCCGGGGGCGACGCTTCGTGCGGAAGCGCCGCCCCCGGCGCTCTCACGTACGCCGGGGCACGGCCCGGCCATGCCGGCGCCACGGCGTCCCACGCCCACGATCCGAGGCGCGCACCCGCGATGAGCACAAAGAAGGTCGCCGGGGCCGCACCGTAGCGGTGCGGCCCAGGCGACCGTTTGAGACGGGGTCAGGAGGACGTGGGGCTGGCCGTGGTGGGAGTCGCGCTGCCGCTGGGCGTCGGGGCGGTCTTCGGGGGCGGGCCGAAGACGACGTTCACGTGCTCGAAGCCGAGCGAGGTCAGCAGGTGCTCCAGCATGAATTTGGTGTTGGTCTCGGCCCGCGCGCCCAACTCGGTCTGCTTAGCGGCGTCCTGGATCTTCTGCGCGGCCAGCTCGTTGAGCTGCTGGGCGTTGCCCGGGTTGTCGCCGAAGAAGTCGCCGATCCGGTCGAAGAAGCCGCGCTGCTGCGAGACGACGTAGGAATGCTTGGTGTCCAGCGAGGTCCGCTCAAGTGCCGCGTGCGGCAGGCGGATCGTCGCGGACTTGCGGTCGGCGGAGACCTTCACCGCGTCGTTGCCGACGGAACCGAGATCGACGTACGCGTCGACGCTGCCCGCGCCGACGTACAGCGTGCGCTTGCCGCGCACCGCGGACGGCAGGAATTTGGCGTCCTTCTCCAGGTCGACGACGACCTCGAAGTTGCCGCTCGCGCCCTCGAAGCGGTTCATGTCCTGGATGGACTTCAACAGGACGGGACCGCTGCGGTCCTTGTCCTTCTCCGCGAACGGATTCGGTATACCGGGCAGCAGATTGGCCTTGCCGAGCAACAGGAACAGCAGCGCGAGTACGACCACTCCGATAGCTGTCCGCGCCCACCAGGGCATACGTCCCGCAGCACCACTGATCGCCATGACCGCGTCACCTCCTGAAGTGCCGGGTACCCGCGCTCGGCGATTCCATGAGCCGAACGTGCGCTCGACATAGGTGAGTTGGTACGGCCGGTCCGGGGGTCGCGCCCGGCGGCTCACAGGGCGTACGTGACCCCTGTCAGCCGCTCCGACGCCTCCCACAGCAGCTCGCCGGTCACGTCGTCACGGGTCCTGGGCAGCCGCCAGGCGCGGGCGGGCGCGCCGCGCAGGCCCGGCGCGCGCGGGCCGGTGAAGGAGTCGGGGGCGACACCGGGCGCCGTCGCCGCGTAGAGCGTGGGCAGCGCCCCGCGCTCGGCCGACTGCGCCAGCAGCCGGTTGCCGAAGACGTAGACGCGCTCCACGCCCCTGCGGCCCTCCATCAGCGCCCCGCGCGTGTGCAGGTCCGTCGCCGCGTAACCGGGGTGCGCCGCCGCGGCCACGATCCCCGAACCGGCCGCCGCGAGCCGCCGCGACAGCTCGTGCACGAAGAGCAGATTCGCGCTCTTCGACTGGCCGTACGCCGTCCAACGGCGGTACCCGCGGGTTGCGTTGAGGTCGCCGAGACGCACCCCGGCCAGCACGTGCGCCACGCTCGACACCACGACGATCCGGGCCCCGCGGTCCGCCTCGCGCAGCCGTGGCAGCAGCAGGCCCGTCAGCGCGAAGTGCCCCAGGTGGTTCACCCCGAACTGCTTCTCGAAGCCGTCGTACGTCAGGCCGTACGGCAGTGCCATCACCCCGGCGTTGTTGACCAGCAGGTCCAGCGACGGCTCCTCGTACGCCTCCGCGAACGCCCGCACGCTTCCCAGGTCGGCCAGGTCCAGCGGCCTGAACACCGCCTGGGCGTTGGGCACTTCGGCCTGGAGGCGCTTCAGCGCCGCCGTCGCGCGCTCCGCGTCCCGGCACGCCAGCGTCACGCGGGCGCCGCGGCGGGCCAGTTCCCTGGCCGTGCAGTAACCGATGCCGGTGTTCGCGCCCGTCACCACGGCCGTCCTTCCGGACTGGTCCGGAACGCTTTCCGCCGTCCAGCTCATGACGTCCCCCTCCCTCACACCTGACTACCCGTCAGGGTAGGGCCCCTGGCAGCGTACGGTGCCCCCGTAGGGTCCCGTCCTGGACGGTTCTTTCGCGGCGGGCGGTGGGCCGATCTTCAGGGGCGCGGCCTCGGGCGGTTCCTCTGCGCTGGGCGGCGCGCCGGTCTTTCCGGGGGCGCGGCCCCGGGACGGTTCCTCTGCTGCGGGCGGTGGGCCGATCTTTAGGGGCGCGGGGAACTGCGCGACCAGCCACCGCGCTCCCGCAGGTCACCACCCGTCCCAGCGGGGCAGTTCGTTGGTCCCGGACCACCGGCCGGTGGGGGTGGCCCGCGCAGTTCCCCGCGCCCTTACGGGGCACGAGCCGTGCGCAAGGTGAGCGCGAAAGGGACCGCCGCCTCACGCGGAGGCGAGGTCCGGGCGCCGGCGGGCGCGGAGGCGCCGGAGCATGCGGGCGTCCTGGAAACCCACGGCGCGGGCCGCGGCTTCGAGCGTGGCCCCCTGCCCGATGAGATGCTCGGCGCGCTCGATGCGCAGCTCCTGTTGGTAGCGGAGCGGCGTGAGCCCGGTGGAGGCGGTGAAGCGCCGCGTGAGGGTGCGCTCGCTGAGCCCGGTGGAGGCGGCGAGGTCGGCGAGGGCGAGGTGGTGGGCGAAGCGGGCGTCGATCAGATCCTGGGCCCGGTGCACGGCGTCGCTGAGGTGCCCGCGGTGCCGGAGCATGGCGCTGGTCTGGAGCTCGTCGCCGTTGCGCCGGGCGTAGACGACCATCTGCCGGGCGACGCGGGCAGCGGCGCCCGGCCCGTGGCGGACGGCGACCATGTGCAGCGCGAGGTCGATGCCGCTGGCGATCCCGGCGGAGCTGACGACGCGGTCGTCCACGACGTAGAGGACGTCGCGTACGACGGTGGCCCGCGGATAGTCGCGGGCGAGTTCGTCCTGCACGTCGTGGTGGGTGGTGCAGCGGCGGCCGTCGAGCAGCCCGGCCCGGCCGAGCGCGTCCGCCCCCGCGCACACGCTGGCGACGGTGCCGCCGCCCGCGTGGTGCGCGCGCAGCCACTCCAGGGTCGCGGGCGTGAGCGCGCCGTTCTCGTGCAGCGTGTGGGCCCGCCAGCCCGGTACGACGATCAGGTCGTCGGCCGTCAGCGCGGGCGGCTCGGTGGCCGCGCGCAGCGCGACCCCTTGGGCGGTGGGGACGTCTTCCCGCTCGGCGACGTAGTCCAGCCGGTACCCGAGGCCGTAGTCGGCGGCCGTCGAGAACACCTGGGCGGGGCCCGCGAGGTCGAGCAGATGCAGGTGGGGCACGAGCAGGAAGACGACCCGGGTCACGATCCGGTCAGCTCCTTGACGGTCGAGACGGTGGCGAAGCGGCCCGCGAGAGCGTACTCGGTGCGCGCGATGATGTCCGCCGGGAGCAGCGTGCGCGGGTCGGCCAGCACCTCGGCGAGCGGGCGGCCCGCCGGCGCGTCGCGGTGCTCGATCGGCTCGGTGGCGGTCGCGTCCACCACGAAGGTGACGTCGTAGCCGAGGTCGGAGGCCAGCCGCGTCGTGGTCTCCACGCACTGCTCGGTGCGGATGCCGCAGGTGATCAGCGAGCGGATGCCGCGCGCGGTGAGGATCTGCTGGAGATTCGTGGTCGTGAAGGCGTTGTGCGCGGTCTTGGTGAGCAGCGGCTCGCCCTCGGCGCGGGTCAGCCCGTCGATCAGCCGTACGTGGCCGCTCTCCGGGTCGAAGACCGTGTTCGAGCCCGGCTCGGAGTGCAGCACCCAGATCACCGGGTGCCCCTGCTCGCGGGCGTGGTCGACCAGCCGTGCCACCCGCGTGGCCACCTCGGGGTCGGACGCGGCCTGCCAGCTCTCCCGCTGCCGGAAGGACTCCTGGACGTCGATGACGATGAGCGCGGTCGCGCTCGCGGGGTTCGTGTTGTCAGCCATGACTCGATCGTGCCTCCGGCGCGGGCCCGCGGGTAGACCCGATCATGCCCCGCTGCGGAACGATCCGGTCACGCGGCGGGGCACCGGGGTACGCCCCCGCGTCGGACTCGCCCGCGGGCCGCCCGACGCCGCCCCGCCCCTCGACATCGCCGCGTTCGGCGAGCGGGCGGTGTCTCGACGACGACGCGGTGGCGGTGCCGGTGCATCCGGTCGTCGAGGAGTAGCCGCCCGCTCGCCCGGCTCTCAACTCACCGTGCAGGCGGCGCCGTTGAGAGTGAAGCCGGTCGGCTTCGGGTTACTGCCCGACCAGTTGGCGTTGAAGCCGAAGTCCACCGTGCCGCCCGCCGCGATCGTCCCGTTGTAGGACAGATTCGTGGCCGTCGCCGCGGTGCCGCTCTGGGTGACCGTCGCGTTCCACGCCTGCGTGACCGTCTGGCCCGGCGCGAAAGTCCACTTCAGCGTCCAGCCGTTGACCGGCGCGGAGCCGTTGTTCTTCACCGTCAGATTCGCGGTGAAGCCGGTGTTCCACTGGTTGACCCCGTATGTCACCGCGCAGCCGCCACCGCCGGGCGGTGTGGTGGGCGGAGTGGTCGGGGGCGTGGTGGGCGGTGTGGTCGGCGGTGTGGTGGTCGTGCTGCCGCCGAGCGCCGTACGCACCGCGGTGTAGGCGGGCTTGGGCTGGTAGTTGTCGTCGTACAGCAGAGCCGCGCCCTGGCCGGGGAAGACACCCGGGATCCACGAGGTCGCGTCGGAGACGCCCCACACCGTGATGCCCACACAACGCGACACGCCCAGGCAGGCGTTGACCACCGAGGTGTAGTCATTGGCCTGCTGCTGGAGCCTGGCGGCGTCCGACGGGGTCTGCATCCGGATGTCCAGCTCGGTGATGGCCACGTCCACGCCGAGGTCGGCGAAGCGCTGGAGGTTGGCCTTGAAGGTCGACGGCACCTGGCCGAGGATCAGGTGCGCCTGGAAGCCGACGCCGTCGATCGGAACGCCCTGCTGCTTCAGCGACTTGACCAGGTTGTACATGCCGTCGCTCTTGGGGCCCGTGCCCTCGACGTTGTAGTCGTTGAGGTAGAGCTTGGCGCCCGGGTCGGCGGCGCGGGCGGCCGTGAACGCGTCCGCGATGTACGACGAGCCGAGCTGGTTGTACCAGAGGTCCTGGCGGAAGGTGCCGTCCTCGTTGAACGGCTCGTTGACCACGTCCCAGTGGACGACCTTGCCCTTGTAGTGCGTGGCCTCGTCGGTGACGTGCTTGATCAGGATGTTGTGCAGCTCGGTGTTGCTGAAGCTGCCGGAGGTCAGCCAGTTGGGGAGCTGGCTGTGCCACACCAGATTGTGGCCGCGGACCTGCATGTTGTGCGCCTGCGCGAAGTTGACGATCGAGTCGCCCGGCGCCCAGTTGTACGTGCCGCGGCTCGGCTCGACGGTGTCCCACTTCATCTCGTTGCCGGGAGTGACCATGCCGAACTGGGCGCCCGCGATGGGCCCGCTGGCACCCGTGGCCTCGCTCGCGGTCAGGGCGGTGCCCATGTAGATGCCCTTGGCCGCGGCCAGGTCGCGCAGCGGCGGGTCCGCGGCGTGCGCCGACGGCACGGTGACGGCGATCAGCGCCGCCGTCGCCGCCAGCAGCGCCGCGCCGGATCCGCCGATGGCGGATCTGAGGGCTCGCTTGGAGAACATGTGTGAATACCTCTTCCAAGTGGGGGATTGGAGCAGGCAGTTCGGTACGCGTGGTTGCGAGCGATGCGCGTGGGACGAGGGAGGAACGCATCGAATGTTTCGATACGAATTCCGACTGCGGCGCAGACCCTACGGGCACCCCACCCGGCCGTCAACACCCCCGGCAATCACCGCACTTCGGACGGGGCGGTACGCGTACGCCTCGGCGTGCGGGCGTGCGGGCGTGCGGGCGGGCGCGCGGGCTCGCGGGTGGGTGAGCGTGCGGGCGCGCGAGGACGCCTAGGCGGGGGACTGCGTGCTGCTGCGCTCCACCAGCCGGGTCGCCAGATCCACCCGTAGGGTGCTCGGCTGCTTGCCGCGGCTCAGGTCGAGCACCAGCCGGGCGGCGGCCTCCGCCATCTCGGTCAGCGGCTGCCTGACCGTGGTCAGCGGCGGGCTGATCCAGCGCGACAGCGGCAGGTCATCGAAGCCGATCACGCTCACGTCGCCCGGAATGCTCAGCCCCAGCTCGCGCGCCGCCTCGTACAGTCCGAGCGCCTGGAGGTCGTTGCCGGTGAAGACGGCCGTGGGCCGCTCCGGCAGCCGCAGCAGTTCGAGTCCCGCGGTGTAACCGGCCTCGTGGTGGAAGTCGCCCGCCCTGACCAGCGCCGGGTCGAAGGCGACCCCCGCGGTCTCCAGCGCGGCGCGGTACCCGTCGATCCTGGCCCGGCTGCACATCATCCCCGCCGGGCCGCCGATCACACCGATCCGCCGGTGCCCCAGCTCCAGCAGGTGCCGGGTGGCGGCCACCCCGCCCTGCCAGTTGGTCGCCCCGATCGCGGGCACGTCCTCGCCGGGGTCGCCCGCCGGGTCCATCACCACGAACGGGATGTCCCGGCTGGTGAGCTGCGCCCGCTGGGCCGGGTCGAGCCCGGACAGTACGAGGATGACGCCGGTCGGACGCCGGGCCAGCACCCCGTCCACCCACGTCTGACCGGGGCTCAGGCGGCCCGCCGACTCCGAGAGCACCACGCTCAGGCCCTCGACCCGCGCCACGTTCTCCACACCCCGGATGACCTCCATCGCCCACGCGCTCTCCAGCTCGTGGAAGACCAGGTCGAGCAGCGGCGCGGGCTGCGCGTTGCCGCGCCGCCGCTGGTAGCCGTGGAGGCGCAGCAGCTCCTCCACCCTGCTCCGCGTGGCGGGCGCGACATCGCCGCGGCCGTTGAGCACCTTCGAAACAGTCGGAGCCGAGACGCCCGCGGCCCGGGCGATCTCGGCGAGGGTGGCCGCGCCGGCGCTGCCGCCCGCGTTTCCGCCCGCGCTCGCGCGGCCCGCCGCTCCCGCCGCGCCGTTCGACGGCGTATCGGGCTGGTCGGCTGTCCTGGACGGTACGTCTGCGGCGCTCATGCCTGCGATCGTAGCCCGCCGCCGCCCCATCCGTCCGACCCCGGGGCGCCCCCTGTTTTCCCGGCAACGATCGGTAAGCGACTCGAATCATTCTCCGTGTCGTCCCTCACCGCTTGGCTGTGCCCCTCGGGGCGCGGGGAGCCGCACGGCCAGCCGTGACGCCCACGCGGCCGGAAACGGGGGTGGCATGGCCGATTCCGGGCGGGCGGCAGGGGGAGGGAGGGTGCGACGGTGACGGGATGAGCTTCTTCCAGGACGTGCCAGAACCGCCGACCGCGCCGGAGCCGGAGCCCCGGCCGCGTCCCCCGTGGGAACGGTCCGTCTACGTGCTTCCCGCGTCGGTGCCGGGTGACGTGGTGCTGCTGCGCTCGGACCGGGCGGCGGTCTGGATCGGCGGGCTGCGGGCGTACCCCAACGGCTTCGTGTTCCACCTGCGCGCGGTCCTGCGAAGGACCCCGGCCAACGGCGCCTGGCTGGGCAATCCCCTCGACGGCCGGTCCAACCCGCTGCGTCCGCCCGAGCCGCAGAGCAATCTGCGGCTCGGCCTGCGGTACGCGGACGGCCGACGCGTCGCGACGCAGGGCGGGATGCCGGTGCCCTGGCCGGGCGACGACGACACGGAGGCGATCCGCCTGATCAGCCAGGGCGGCGGCGGCAGCGGTCTGACATGGGAGGCGAGCTTCTGGACGTATCCGCTGCCGCCGGACGGCCCGGTGACCGTCTTCACCTCGTGGCTCGACGCCGGGGTGCGTGAAGCGTCGGTGGAACTGGACGGCGCGGCGATCCGGGCGGCGGGCGGCCGGGCGGTCCGCCTGTGGCCGCAGGACGAGGACCCCGAGGACGAGGACGGCTACAGCTACGTGACGAGGACGCTGACGGTCGGCGACGCCGAAGCGGACGGGGACGGGGACGGGGACGACGACCCCGAGGCCGCACCCGGCACCGCACCGGGCGCGTAACCGGACGCTCATGGGGCCGAGACCGTCACCGACGGCTCGTGCCGCACCGGGAAGTTCACCGAGTTGGCGATGAAGCACAGCCGTTGGGCCTCCTCGTGGAGGGCCTGGGCGGCGGCGGCCATCGCGGGGGAGGCGACCTCGACGGCGGGCCGGAGCACGGCTTCGGTGAAGTGGCCGCCGCCGTCGCCGGTCTCCCGCATCGTGCCGGTCGCGTGGTCGGTGTAGCCGGTGACGACCACGCCGTTGACGGCGCAGACGTGGAGGTACGACAGCAGGTGGCACTGGGAGAGCGCGGCGAGGAGCAGCTGCTCGGGGTTCCAGCGGCCGGCGTCACCGCGGAAGGCGCGGTCGGCGGAGCCGGAGATGGCGGGGAGTCCGGCCGCGGTGACCTCGTGCGTACGGTCGTAGTCGCGGTAGGAGCTGGTGCCCGTGCCGCGGTTGCCGGTCCAGACGACCTCGGTCTCGTAGGAGTGCTGACGGGCTGACGGCATGGCTCGATGTCCCTTCGGGTCGCTCAGTCGGTGGATCGGGCGCCGCAGGTGTCCAGAACGTGGCGGCGGGCCGCCTCGGCCGCCTCGCGCGCCCGGCCCCCGGTGATCGCGGCCAGCAGCTCCCGGTGCTGGGCGTTGACCTGGGCGGGCCGGTGGGGCGGGTCGAGGGAGGCACGGGTGGAGACGAGGATCTGGTCCCACAGCCGGTCGAGCGAGGCGAGCGCCACGGGGTTCGCGGCGAGTACGGCGATCCGGCCGTGGAAGCGGCGGTTGTGGGCGACGGCCTCGGCGAGGCGCCCGGCCAGCGTGGCCTCTTCCGTACGGTCCGCCTCGCGGACCAGCTCGGCCAGGTCGGCGGGGGCGATCCGGCCCTCGGCCTGGCGCCCGGCGGCCAGCTCGGCGGTGAGCGCCTCCAGGGCGGCCCGCACCTGGTAGGCGTGGCGCAGCGCCTCCGCGTCCAGCGCGACCACCCGCACACCGCGCCCCGCCGAGTGGACCAGCCCGTCGGCGACCAGCGCGCGGAACGCCTCGCGCACCGGCGTCCTGCTCATCTCCAGCGACAGCGCGACCTCGGTCTCGGTGAGCCGCTGGCCCGGCGCGTAGGCGCCGTCCAGGATCAGGTCACGCAGCCGCGCGCGGGCGGCATCGGTCTGCTGCACACGGCCGAGGCTAGCTTCCGTATGCATTGCATGCAATGCATACGGAGGGCCGGGGCGTACTTCTCCGCCCGGACCCGCAGCGGCCCCGCCGCGACCCGATCCAGCGCCTCTTCCCAGCTCGCGGGCGCCGACTCGCCGTCCGCGCCCCGTACCAGCGGCCCGGTCAGCCGCACCGCCGTGGACAGCACCTCGGTCGAGGCGCGGCCCTTGCCGCACCACGCCCCCCGGTTCACCGGGAACGCCGTCCGCTCCACCACCTCCGGCCCGTCCGCCTCAGCGCACGGCCCCGCCCGCGGTGAGGGCGCGTGCGACCCCCGGCTCGCGCGGCCCCAGGAAGTGCGGATTCGGGCGAATCACCACGTCCGCCGCCGCCTTGCCCGCGGCCAGCAACTCCCGTACGCCGCCCGCGTACCAGGTGGCGTCGTGCGGCTCGTCGACGGCGATCCCGTAGGCGTCGATCCCGGCGGCCTCGCAGAGCGCCAGGGCCCTGCGTATGTGGAAGTCCTGGCTGACCAGGACGGCCCGGTCGACCCCGAAGACGCGCTTGGCGCGGCTGCACGAGTCCCAGGTGTCGAAGCCCGCGTAGTCCAGGACGACCTTGTCGGCGGGCACGCCGTGCGCGGCCAGGTAGGTGCGCATGGCACCCGGCTCGTTGTACGACGTACGGCTGTTGTCGCCGGTGACCAGCACCACGCGTATCCGGCCCGTCCGGTACAGCGTCGCCGCCGCGTCCAGCCGGTGCGCCAGATACGGCGACGGCTTACCGTCCCAGAGCCCGGCGCCGAAGACCACGGCCACCGGCTCCTTCGGCACGTCGGCAAGCGTGCGGACGCGCCCGCCGTCGGCCAGCCGCAGCCACGTCGCGGGCAGCAGCGCCAGCACGCACACGGCCACGCTCCACCGCAGCAGCCGCCGCCACCCCCGCCGTGTGCGCGGCAACCGCGCCCATGACGGCTTCCACCCCCGGACCCGCGCCCCCCACGTCCGCGCCCACGTCATACCGCCACCCCCTGACCCGTCATCGCACCCGCCCCTCGCCGACCCGTGCCCCCTCCGTGACCGACGCCGGACACCCCCGCCCGGTTGCGTTATGGATCACAGTAGGACCCACCACTGACAACGCCCCCGGAGCGCCCGCGTGACCGACCCCCGCCTCCCCTTCTTCCTCTACGGCACGCTGCTGCCCGGCGGGCGCAACCACGGTGTGCTGCGCGGCCGAGCCCTGACCTGGACACCGGCCGAACTGCCCGGCGCGCTGCTCTTCCACGGCCCCGGCTACCCGTACGCCGTCCCCGACCCGGCGGGCGAGGGCGTCGTCCACGGGGCGCTGACGGCGGTCGGCCCCGAGGGGTACGCGGACGTCCTCGCCGACCTCGACCGGCTGGAGGAGTACGCGCCGGGCGCCCCCGCCAACCTCTACGAGCGCCGCCGTACGTACGTGCGCACGGCGGGCGGACCGACCCCCGCCTGGGTGTACTTCGCGGCCGACCGCACCGCCCGTGAGCTGCTGCTCTCCGGCGAGCGGGTCTCCGGCGGAAGGTGGCCTCACAGCGGACCCGCGGCCGGGTGAGAGCACCGAAACCGGCTCTCGCGCCCGCGCGAACGACGAGGCAATCCGGCGCGCGCCTCGTACTTCACCGCACCCGGCCGCTTCGCCGCGCAGACCTCGGCCGCCGCGCCCTGGATCGCCGCGGCCCCGCTCGGCGCGCACGACGTGATGGCCGAGCTCGTACTGCGCCGGTACGACGAAGCCCTCCGGTACGACGAAACGCTCCTGGGCGCCGACGCCCGCCGTCGGGGCAGGTCAGCGCGGGCCCCGGCGGCCCGGCCGCCGGTCGCGCGCCCGGTCCGCCACCCGCGCGTACGCCGCCGGTCACCGGGGCCGGTTACCGTCACGGGTATGGAAGAGAAGGACCGGTCACAGCGGGCGGCATCCGCGCACCTGGGCCCGTACGAGCGGTACGGGCCCTACGGCGAGGCCGATATGGAGCGGTATGTCACGGAACCGGACAAGAGGCCGGGCCGTACGGCGTTCCAGCGCGACCGGGCGCGGGTGCTGCACTCGGCGGCGCTGCGCAGGCTGGCCGGGAAGACACAGGTCGTGGACCCGGGCGTCAACAGCGCGGCGGCGATCGACACCAGCCCGCGCACCCGGCTGACGCACTCGCTGGAGTGCGCGCAGGTCGGCAGGGAACTGGGCGCGGCGCTCGGCTGCGACCCCGACCTGGTGGAGACGGCGTGCCTGGCGCACGACCTCGGGCACCCGCCGTTCGGGCACAACGGCGAGCTGGTCCTGGCCGAATTCGCCGAGGACTGCGGCGGGTTCGAGGGCAACGCGCAGAGCCTGCGGCTGCTGACCCGGATCGAGCCGAAGAAATTCGTGCCGGACCCGGCGGGCGGCGACGCGCTGGTCAGCGTCGGCCTCAATCTCACCCGCGCCGCGCTGGACGCGGCGACCAAGTACCCGTGGGCGCGCGGCGGCCACCCCACCACGCCCGGCAGCCCCAAATTCGGCGCGTACGAGGACGACCTGCCGGTCTTCGGCTGGCTCCGGAAGGACGCGCCCGACGGCCGCCAGTGCTTCGAGGCGCAGGTCATGGACTGGGCCGACGACGTCGCGTATTCGGTGCACGACGTGGAGGACGGCCTCCAGGCCGGGCACATCGACCCCGGCGCGCTGACCTCCGCCCCCGAGCGCGCCGAGGTGTTCGGCTGCGCCGCCGCCCGCTATGTGCCGCCCGGCACCGACCCGGCCGAGCTGGCCGCGGCCCTCGACCGGCTGCTCGACCAGCCCTGGTGGCCGCACGGCTACGACGGCACCGCCCTCGCCCAGGCGCGGCTCAAGGACGCCGCCTCCCAGCTCATCGGCCGCTTCTGCCTGGCGGCCGAGAGCGCCACCCGCGAGCGCTACGGCACCGGCCGCCTCACCCGCTACCGCGCGGAGCTCGTCGTGCCGCGCGAGCAGCGGCTCGAATGCGCCGTTCTCAAGGCGGTCGCCGACCGGTACGTCATGCAGCGCGCCGCGCAGGCCAAGCGCCGGGCCGAGCAGCGCGTGGTGATCGGCGAGCTGGCGCAGCGGCTGCTGGAGCGGGCCCCCGAGGGCCTTGACCCGCAGTTCCGCGGGATCTTCGACGCCGCCCCCGACGACCGCGCCCGCCGCCGCGCCGTCGTCGACCAGATCGCCTCCCTCACCGACGCGGCGGCCACCGCCCTGCACGCCCGGCTGCACGCGTAACCGCCGGAAACGGGGCGTCCGGTACGCCGGGATACCCGCCCGGCATATGGCCGGATGCCCACTGGGCAGAAGAAGCACGAGGGGAAGGACGGCGCGGCGCTCTTCCGGACGGCCCTGACGTGCGGGACGCTCGTATGTACGCACAAGCAGGACGCACGAGCACGACGCGCCCTCAGACGCACCGCACGACGCACGAACAGAACGCACAAGCACCACGCACAAGCACCACGCACGCAGCACCGCACGACACGTACACGTACGCTCGCACACGTACCGATCGCCGACCCGCCTGGAGGGCCACCGTGGTGGACGCACACGAAACCTTCGTGATCGTCGGAGCAGGGCTCGCCGGGGCGAAGGCGGCCGAAACGCTCCGGGCCGAGGGTTTCACCGGCCGGGTGATACTGATCGGCGACGAGCGCGACCACCCCTATGAACGCCCGCCCCTGTCCAAGGGCTATCTGACCGGCGCCGACGAGCGCGACTCGGTCTTCGTGCAGAACACCTCCTGGTACGCCGAGCACGACATCGAGCTGCACCTGGGCCAGCCGGTCGTGCACCTGGACCCGGCCGCCAAATTCGTCCGCCTCGGCGACGGCACGACCCTGATGTACGACAAGCTGCTGCTCGCCACCGGCTCCGAGCCGCGCCGCTTGGACATCCCGGGCACCGACCTGGCCGGGGTGCACCACCTGCGCAGGCTCGCGCACGCCGACCGGCTCAAGCACGTGCTGACCAGCCTCGGCCGGGAGAACGGCCACCTGGTGGTGGCGGGCGCGGGCTGGATCGGCCTGGAGGTCGCCGCCGCGGCCCGCGGCTACGGCGCCGAGGTCACCGTCGTGGAGTCCGCGCCGACCCCGCTGCACTCGGTGCTCGGCCCCGAACTGGGCGCGGTCTTCACCGACCTGCACGCCGAGCACGGCGTCCGCTTCCACTTCGGCGCCCGGCTCACCGAGATCACCGGCCAGGACGGCATGGTGCTCGCCGCCCTCACCGATGACGGCGAGGAGCACCCGGCGCACGACGTGCTCGCCGCGATCGGCGCCGCCCCGCGCACCGCGCTGGCCGAGAGCGCGGGACTCGACCTGGTCGACCCGGCCGAGGGCGGCGGCATCGCCGTGGACGCCTCGCTGCGCACCTCGAACCCCGACATCTTCGCCGCGGGCGATGTCGCCAACGCCGAACACCCGCTGCTCGGCGGCCGGTTGCGCGTCGAGCACTGGGCGAACGCGCTGAACGGCGGCCCCGCCGCGGCCCGCGCCATGCTCGGCCGCCCGGTGTCGTACGACCGGGTTCCGTACTTCTTCTCCGACCAGTACGACCTGGGCATGGAGTTCTCGGGGAACGCGGCGCCCGGCTCGTACGACCAGGTGGTGTGCCGCGGCGATGTGGGCAAGCGGCAGTTCATCGCCTTCTGGCTGAACGAGGGGCGGGTGCTGGCGGGGATGAACGTCAATGTGTGGGACGTCACCGAGCCGATCCAGCAGCTCATCCGCTCCGGCCGCGCGGTCGACCCCGAGCGGCTGTCCGATCCGGCGGTGCCACTAACCTCGTTCCTGGACTGACCAGGAGCTTCCTTCCTGGACCGGCCGGACCGACCAGGAAGGGACACCCCGCCGTGCCCGTCACCCGTACCGCCGTCGTGCCCGTCGAGGAGATCTTCGCCCTGCGCTGGGCGGTGCTGCGGACTGGCCTGCCGCGCGAGACCGCCGTCTATCCGGAGGACTCGCGCGACGGCACGTTCCACATCGCCGCCTACGACGAGGAAGGCGCGGTACGGGGCTGCGCCACCTTCTTCCCCGAGCCGCTGTCGGGGGACGACGCCCTCGCGGACGCGGATACGGCCGGGGCGTCCGCGTACCGCTTCCGCGGGATGGGCAGCGCGCCCGAGGTCCGCGGCCAGGGGTTCGGCGGCGCGGCCCTGATCGCGGGCCTGCGCGAGGCCGCGGCCCGCGGCGCCGAACTGGCCTGGTGCAACGGCCGTACGTCCGCCGCCGGTTTCTACGAGCACTTCGGCTTCACGGCGATCGGCGAGGAATTCGTCGTGGAACCGATCGGCCCGCACTACGTGTTCGTCACCAAGGACCTCGCGCGGGGTCCCGCGTAGGCCGTCGCCCAGCGCCTCTCCGCCTGTCCCCGAACGCTACTTCGACAGGTAGAAGGCCAGCAGCCCCGACGCGTCCATGTCCAGCGCCGGCTCCGAGCTCTGCCACGACCGCACGTCGTCCACGTACCGGCTGCCGCGCCCGTTGAAGGCGCTGTACGGGTCCGCGCCGCCGGGCGGGCACGGCCGCATGCCGTCCAGGTAGTCGCCGAGGCCGTCGCTGAACTGCTCCGCGCCGTTGGGTCCGTTGACGATCGCACCCACCTCCAGCGGTCGTGAACCGGTCAGGCTCCCCGCGAGGTTGCCCAACTCGCCGGCCGTGCAGCGCGGGAAGGTCTGTCCCTGGCCGACCATGAAGGACGTGCCCCAGGCGTTCGCCCCCAGCAGCCAGTCGAGTTGCTGCACCGCGAAGCGGTCGAACGAGGTGTCGCCGGTCACCGAGCGGTACAGCCGCGTGGTGGCCGCGAGACCCAGCGTGTGGGAGTCCGCGTCGAAGTCGTCGTAGACCGCGCCCGCGTGGAACGGATCGGCCGCCGCCCGCCGTTGCCCGGAGGCGATCTGGCCCTTCACGTAACCGACCAGGTCGGCGTACGTCACCGCGAGGCCGCGCGGGTGCCCGGCCGCCCTGATCGCCCGCGCCAGGTCGAGGTCGGCGAGCGCGCTGGTGTCGTACATGTTCAGCGTGTCCGCGCCCGCCTCGCTCTGGTGCGCCTTCGCCCAACTCGCCGCCTGCTTCAGCCAGTCCGCGCCGCGCCGGTCGTGCAGCCGCTGCGCCGCCAGCGCCAACTCGGCCCCGCCGAAGGCCAGATCGTCCTTCCAGCTCGTCTCGGGGTAGTAGCCGTACGGCACGGTGGTGACGAGCGTGCCAGGGCGGGTGTCGGCCAGGCCGTAGATCTGCGCCGCGGTGTTCAGATACGCGCGGGCCTTGGCGGGCGCGGTGGCCGCGTACCGCTGGGCGGCGAGCGCGAAGTCGGCGGCGAGCCGGCCCGCCTGGTTGGGGCTGAGCTTCGCGCCGGGGGCGCCCGCCCTGAACACCGGGCGGTTCTTCAGGAACGGGTGCGCGGAGTCCTTGTCGTCCTTCTCCGGCAGCCGCCACACGTCGTGGTCGCCGACGACGCTGCCGCTGTCCGTACCGGAGCCGAGGCCGACCTGGATGTACAGCGTCTTCGTTGTGCCGTCCCACATCTTGTCGAGCCAGTCCAGGCCGTGCTGCGCCTCGCCGCCGAGGGCCGAGGCGGGGCCCGCGCCGGTCTGCCGGGCGGCGATCTGGAGCGCGGCGACGGCGTACGAGGTGGTCTCGGTGAACTTCAGGTAGTCGCCCGCGTCGAACCAGCCGCCGGAGACGTCCACCGGGGCCGCGCCCGCGATCTTCTTCGGGGCGGCCTTGATCGTGTCGCCGTCGGGGTCGGTGAACGACGGCCACGCGTAGACGGCGGCGTGCGCGTCGTTGAGATGCGACGGCTTGCGCCGCAGCTGCCCGGGGATCGTCCTCGCGCCGTCGCGCTGGGCCTGGAAGAAGGCGGTGGCGTCGGCGGCGGGACGGCCGAAGACGGCCTTCGCCGAGCCGATGGTGAAGGCGGGGGAGGAGGCGGTGGCGGTGCCGCCGACCACCAGCCGGTAGGTGCCGGGCGTGCGCACCGCGCTGAAGTCGATCAGGTAGACGGCCGGATACGCGCTGTTCCAGCGGCCCAGGCTCGCCCCCGTGCTGCCGTGCGCGACGACCCGGCCGCCGCGGCCGACCAGCTTCCACGACGTCTCGCCGACCGCGCTCTTGGCCAGCAGGAACGCTTCTTTGGCGCCGCTTCCCGCGTAGCCGACCTGGTTCACCCGGACCTCGCCGGTGGTCGCGGCCTGGGCGGTGTCCGCGCCGCCCGCCAGCGACAGCGCCGCCAGCACGGCGGTCGCGGTGACAGCCGTCGCCGCGGCGGTGGTCCATCTGCGGAGCGGCCTTCTGCGAAGCTCGGGCATGCGGCTGTGTCTCCCCACGACTTCGGAACCCCAATAGGAAAGGTTCCTAACGATTGGCGAAGCTAGTCCTCACCCCCGCCCGGGTCAAGACCTTCGTCGCCACCCACCGCCCGGCGCTCCGCTGTCCCACCAGCGCCGTAGACTTGCGCGAGTGGCGGGCAGGATCAGAGACGAAGACGTGAAGGCGGTACGGGACGCGGTCCCGATCGACGCCGTCGTCTCCGAATACCTCCAGCTCAAGAACGCCGGCGGCGGCAATCTCAAGGGCCTGTGCCCCTTCCACGACGAGAAATCCCCCTCCTTCCAGGTCAGCCCCTCCAAGGGCCTCTACCACTGCTTCGGCTGCGGGGAAGGCGGGGACACCCTCGCGTTCGTCATGAAGCTCGACCATCTGTCGTTCACCGAGGCCGTCGAGCGCTTGGCCGGGCAGGCCGGGATCACGCTGCGGTACGAGGAGGGCAGCCATGTCCCCGGGCGGCAGCAGGGCGAGCGGATCCGGCTGGTCGAGGCGCACAAGGCCGCCGCGCAGTTCTATGTGGAGCAACTGGGCGGGGCGGAGGCGGAGATCGGCCGGAGGTTCCTGGCCGAGCGCGGCTTCGACCAGGCGGCGGCGGAGCACTTCGGGGTGGGGTACGCGCCCGCCGGGTGGGACCACCTGGTGCGGTATCTGCGGGGGAAGGGCTTCACCGACAAGGAGCTGATCACCGCGGGACTGGCCTCCGAGAGCCGCAGGGGCGGGGCGATCGACCGCTTCAGGGGGCGGCTGATCTGGCCGATCCGGGACATCACCGGCGAGGTGATCGGCTTCGGCGCGCGCAAGCTGCGCGAGGACGACCAGGGCCCGAAGTACCTGAACACCTCCGAGACGCCGCTCTACAAGAAGTCCCAGGTGCTGTACGGCATCGACCTGGCCAAGAAGGAGATCGCCAAGACCGGGCGGGCGGTGGTCGTCGAGGGGTACACCGACGTGATGGCCTGCCATCTCGCCGGGGTCACCACGGCCATCGCCACCTGCGGCACCTCCTTCGGCGGCGACCACATCAAGATCCTGCGCCGGCTGCTGATGGACAATTCGACCGCCGAGGTGGTCTTCACCTTCGACGGCGACGAGGCGGGCCAGAAGGCCGCGCTGCGGGCGTTCGAGGACGACCAGAAATTCGCCGCCGAGACGTCGATCGCGATCACGCCCGGCGGGATGGACCCGTGCGAACTGCGGCTCGCCGAGGGCGACGCGGCCATCCAGCGGCTGATCGACGGCCGCACCCCGCTGTTCGCCTTCGCGCTGCGCTCCATCGTGTCCCGCTACAACCTGGACACCGACGAGGGCCGGGTGGCGGCCGTGGACGCGGGGGTCGCCGTGGTCGCCGCGATCAAGAACCAGGCGCTGCGCGACCGTTACGCGATCCGGCTGGTCGGCATGGCCGGGATCGGCACGCAGTCCGAGGAGCAGTCGATCATCCGCCGGGTCCGCGCGATGGCCAGGGCCCGCGCGGCGGGCGGCGGCAGCACCGACAACCGCCCGCAGTACGGCCGCCAGGGCCAGGGCGGTCCGTACGCGGGCGGCGACCGGCAGTCCTCCGGCGTCCCCGCGCAGAACGCGCCGCGCGGTCCCCGCCTGGACCTGCGCAGCCCCGCCCACCGCGTCGAGCGCGAGCTGCTCAAGCTCGCCCTCCAGTACCCGAAGCTGGTCTCCCCGGCCTTCGACGCGTACGGCGAGGACGAGTTCACCGGACCGCCCTACGCCGCCGTGCGCCGGGTGATCGCCGAGGCGGGCGGCGTCGAGGCGGCCGACGGCGACTATCTCGTACGGGTCCGCGAGGCCGCGCCCGACGACACCGTACGGATGATGGTCACCGAACTGGCCGTCGAGCCGGTGATGCACAAGTCGCCCGAGTTCTACGCGGGCGAGGTGCTGGTCCGGGTGCGGATCAACGCGGTGGAGCGGCGCGTGGCCCAGGTGCACGCCACGCAGGCGCGGTTCGCCGCCCAGGGCGTCCCGCAGGACTCGCCCGAGGTCACCGCGTCGCTGGGCGAGCTGTGGGCGCTCCAGCAGTACGGCCAGCGGCTGCGCGAACAGGGCGCGGCGGGGCTGTAGCCGCCGCGGGCGTACGCCTGGGCATATGCCTTGCGTCACCGCACGGACCTGAGCGGTGACCTTGTGTGAAAAAGGGAGCGCACGCCCCTCGTAGCGGAGCCGCGTCGTGGGCCACACTGGGTGACGGCGCCCAGGGCCTGTCCGGCAAGACGCGCTGCGAGCCCGAGGACGCGCTCACTTCTGGAGGTCGCTTCCGTGCAGACCCAGACCCAGATCCACACCCAGATCCAGACCCTCACGACCGCGGCCGAGGTGGTGGCGATGGAGCCCCAGGCGGAACCGCCAGGGAACCTCACGGGGTCGCGGGTGCCGGAGCAACGCGTGGTCACCGACGAGCGGGACGACGAGGACGCGGTGCCGGTACGGCCGCCGCGCGAGGAGTCCGCGGGCCCGTCCGCCGACCTCTTCCGGCAGTATCTGCGCGAGATCGGCCGTATCCCGCTGCTCACGGCGGCCGAAGAGGTGGACCTGGCCCGCCGGGTGGAGGCCGGACTCTTCGCCGAGGAGAAGCTCGGTGCCTTCCCCGACCTGGACTCGCAGCTCGCCGTCGACCTCGACCGCCTGGTGGTGCTCGGCCGGATGGCCAAGCGCCGCCTCATCGAGGCCAATCTGCGGCTGGTCGTCTCGGTCGCCAAGCGGTACATCGGCCGCGGCCTGACCATGCTCGACCTGGTCCAGGAGGGCAATCTCGGGCTGATCCGGGCGGTGGAGAAGTTCGACTACGCGCGCGGCTACAAGTTCTCGACGTACGCGACCTGGTGGATCCGCCAGGCGATGTCGCGGGCGCTGGCCGACCAGGCCAGGACGATACGGGTCCCCGTGCACGTGGTGGAGCTGATCAACCGGGTGGTGCGGGTGCAGCGGCGGCTGCTCCAGGAGCGCGGCTACGAGCCGAGCACCGAGGAGGTCGCCGCCCAGCTCGACCTGCCGGAGGAGCGGGTCAGCGAGGTGCTGCGGCTGGCCCAGGAGCCGGTGTCGCTGCACGCGCCGGTCGGCGAGGAGGAGGACGTCGCGCTCGGCGACCTCATCGAGGACGGCGACGCCGCCTCGCCCGTGGAGTCCGCGGCCTTCCTGCTGCTGCGCGAGCACCTGGAAGCGGTGCTGTCCACGCTCGGCGAGCGCGAGCGCAAGGTCGTCCAGCTCCGCTACGGCCTCGCCGACGGCCGCCCCCGCACCCTGGAGGAGATCGGCCGCATCTTCGGCGTGACCCGCGAACGCATCCGCCAGATCGAGTCCAAGACCCTCAACAAGCTCCGCGACCACGCCTTCGCCGACCAGCTCCGCGGCTACCTCGACTGAGCCCCCCAGGCGGCGGAGCCCCCCTCAGGCCCTAGCCGTCCCTGCGCAGCCGCGCCAGCGGCCTCGGCGCCACCACGAACCCCTCGGCGCGCGCGCTCGCCAGCCCGATCCGCGGCAGGTGCGCGCTCTTGGCGAAGAGCAGGAAGCGCGGCTCCCAGATGGGCCGGTACTTGGCGTTCGCGCGGTACAGCGACTCCAGTTGCCACCAGCGGGAGAAGAACATCAGGGCCGAGCGCCACAGCCGCAGCACCGGGCCCGCGCCCAGCCGGGCGCCGTCCTCGAACACCGACCGGAACATCGCGAAGTTGAGCGACACCCGCTCCACGCCGACGTCGGCGGCGCGTTCGATCAGGTCGAGGACCATGAACTCGACCAGGCCGTTCTCGCTGTCCCGGTCGCGCCGCATCAAGTCCAGCGACAGCCCCTTCGGGCCCCACGGCACAAAGCTGAGCAGCGCCTTCAACTCGCCCTCGCCGTCGAGGCATTCGATCATCACGCAGTCGCCGTCGGCCGGGTCGCCGAGCCTGCCGAGCGCCATCGAGAAGCCGCGCTCGGTGGCGCCGTCCCGCCAGCGGTCCGCCGCCTCGATCAGCGCGGCCGTCTCGTCGGCCGGGATGTCGCGGTGCCGCCGGATACGGGTGGTGTAACCGGCGCGCCGCACCCGGTTGTACGCCTGCCGCACGCCGCGCATCGCCCGGCCGTCCAGGGTGAACTCGTCGGTCTCCACGATGGCTTCGTCGCCCAGTTCCAGCGCGTCCAGGCCGTGCCGGGCGTAGACGGTGCCGCCCTCCTCGCTGGCGCCCATCACCGCGGGGATCCAGGCGTGGTCGCGGGTCTCCACCAGCCAGGCGTCGATGGCGCCCGGCCATGCCTCGACGTCGCCGATCGGGTCGCCGGAGGCCAGGGCCACACCGCCGACCACGCGGTAGGCGACGGCGGCCTTGCCGCTGGGCGAGAAGATGACGGACTTGTCGCGGCGCAGCGCGAAGTAGCCGAGCGAGTCGCGGGCGCCGTGCCGGGCGAGCAGTTCGCGCAGCCGGTCCTCGTCGTCGCGGCTCTGGAGGTCCCGGCCGCGCGGGGAGCGGAAGAGCGCGTAGAGCACGGCGAGCAGCAGGCCGAGGCCCGCCAGGTTGAGGCCGCTGCTGACCCACGGGCTGATGTGCAGATTCGGCTCGATGTCGGAGTCGCGGCTCAGCGTCGTGAGCCGCAGCGCCACGTACCAGACGCGGTCGCCGACGCTGGCGCGCTCCGGGCCGACGGCCGTGACCAGGGTCGTGCCGACCAGGACCGACAGCAGCGCGCCGACGCCGAGGACGGCGAGCGCGAGCTGCGGGTTGGTGCGGTCGCCCTTGCCGTGGAATTCGCGGCGGCCGAGCGCGCCGAAGCACAGCACGGTCAAAGTGAGCGCGGTGGAGACCCAGTTGAACGGGTGCCGCCGCAGGTCGTCGTAGCACAGCGCCCACACCGACAGGGCCGCGTAGCCGCCGCACAGCGCCATGAAGACGATCCAGGCCACGCGCTTGTGGCGGGCCAGCATCATGGCCATGAAGAGCGTCGCGGCGGCCGAGCCGAAGCCCGCGAAGAGCATGAACGGCGTGAACAGCTCACCGGTGTTGTGGTTCGACATCTCCTGACGGATCGTCAGGGATACGGCGGACAGCAGATCGACGACGCCGATCACCCGCAGGTACCAGATCGGCACCCGCGCGCTGCGCCGCGCCAGCGTCGAGGTCTCGCGCCGCGCGGGGCAGCGCACCGGGTCGGAACCGCCCGGTCGCCCCTGCCGCGGCCCCTCGCCCGTACTCGTACCCGTACCCGTACCCGAATCCGTGCTCGTACCCATACGGGTACTCGTACCCGCCCGCGTGCCGGTACCCGCGACCGACGCCGCGGTGGTGGCGCTGCTCATCACTTCTGCCCTTCCGGAGGTACGGCGGCACAGGCTACCAACGCCGCGCGCCGCCGTACCCGCTGGCTCCTCGGGTTTTCCGGCCCCCCGCTCCGGCCGGTCGGCCGGGACGGAACACCCGTCCCGGCCGGCCCTCGTACCTCAGTCGACCTCCGCCACGGCCTGCGCGAACTGCGCCGCGTACAGCCGCGCGTACGCGCCCTTGGCCGCCAACAGCTCCTCGTGCGTGCCCTGTTCGACGATCGCGCCGGACTCCATCACCAAGATGACGTCGGCGTCGCGGATCGTGGACAGCCGGTGCGCGATCACGAAGCTGGTACGGCCGTGGCTGAGCTTGGCCATCGCCCGCTGGATCAGCACCTCGGTACGGGTGTCGACGGAGCTGGTCGCCTCGTCCAGTACCAGGATCGTCGGATCGGACAGGAACGCCCGCGCGATGGTGATGAGTTGTTTCTCACCCGCGCTGACCCCCGCGCCCTCGTCGTCGATCACCGTGTCGTAGCCCTCGGGCAGCGTGCGGATGAAGCGGTCCGCGTGCGCGGCGCGCGCCGCCTCCTCGATCTGCTCGGCGGTCGCCCCCTCGCTGCCGTAGCCGATGTTCTCCGCGATCGTGCCGCCGAACAGCCAGGTGTCCTGGAGGACCATGCCGATCGAGGAGCGCAGCTCCTCGCGGGAGAGCGTGGCCACATCGGTGCCGTCCAGGGTGATCCGGCCGCCGGACACCTCGTAGAACCGCATCAGCAGATTGACCAGCGTGGTCTTGCCCGCGCCGGTCGGGCCGACGATCGCGACGGTGTGGCCCGGCTCCACCTTCAGCGACAGGTGGTCGATCAGCGGCTTGTCCGGGTCGTAGCGGAAGCTCACGTCCTCCAGCGCTACCCGGCCCCGCACCGGCACCCGGGGGACGTCCCGCTTCGCCGGCTCCGCCGACTGCTCCTCGGCGTCGAGGAGTTCGAAGACCCGCTCGGCCGACGCGATGCCGGACTGGATCAGGTTCGACATGCTCGCCACCTGCGTCAGCGGCTGGCTGAACTGCCGCGAGTACTGCACGAACGCCTGGACGTCACCGATGGACAGCGCGCCCGACGCGACCCGCAGGCCACCGACGACGGCCACCAGCACGTAGTTCAGATTGCCGATGAACATCATCATCGGCTGGATCGTGCCGGAGATGAACTGCGCCTTGAAGCCCGAGCGGTACAGCGCCTCGTTCTGCTCCTCGAAGGCCGCCGCCGACTCCTCCGCGCGCCCGAAGACCTTCACCAGCGAGTGGCCGGTGTACATCTCCTCGATGTGCGCGTTGAGCTTGCCGGTGGTCTTCCACTGCTGGATGAACTGCGGCTGCGCGCGCTTGCCCACCCGCGTGGCCACCAGCAGCGTCACCGGCACGGTGACCAGCGCGATCAGCGCCAGCAGCCAGGAGATCCAGAACATCATGGCCAGCACGCCCACGATGGTCAGCAGCGAGTTCACCAGCTGGCCCATGGTCTGCTGCATCGTCTGGCCGATGTTGTCGATGTCGTTGGTGGCCCGGCTCAGCACCTCGCCGCGCGGCTGCCGGTCGAAGTACGACAGCGGCAGCTTCGCCAGCTTGTCCTCGACGTCGGAGCGCATCCGGAACATCGCCCGGTTGATCACCTTGGTCGCGGTGCGCATCTGGAAGACGCTGAAGACGGCCGCGGCCACGTACACCGCGAGGACCACCAGCAGCACCTTGCCGATGGCGTCGAAGTCCATGCCCTGGCCCGGCGTGAAACCGATGCCCTTGAGCATGTCGGCGACCCGGCCGTCACCGTGCGCGCGCAGCGCGTCGAGCGCCTGCTGCTTGGTGCCGCCGGGGAACCGCCGTCCGATCACCCCGGCGAAGATCAGGTCGGTGGCGTGACCGAGGATGCGCGGCCCGGTCACGGCGAGCGCGACGCTCGCCGTGCCGAGGACCAGCACCAGGCAGAGCAGGAAACGGTCGGGACGCATCAGACCCAGCAGCCGCTTCAGCGACCCGCCGAAGTCCATCGGCTTCTCGACCGGGCCGCCGCTCATGAAGCGCGCGGGCCCGCCCATCGGCCGCGGCGGGCGCTGCGCGGCGGCGGGCTTGTGCTCGTCGTCGCTCATCAGGCGGCCTCGGCTTCCGTGAGCTGGGACAGGACGATCTCCCGGTAGGTCTCGTTGTCGGTCATCAGCTCGGTGTGCGTGCCGGTGCCGACGACCCGGCCCTCGTCCAGGACGACGATCCGGTCCGCGTCACGGATGGTGGACACCCGCTGGGCGACGATCAGCACGGTCGCGGCGGCGGTCTCGTGCAGCAGCGCGCGGCGCAGCGCCGCGTCCGTCGCGTAGTCCAGCGCCGAGAAGGAGTCGTCGAAGAGGTAGATCTCCGGCTTGCGGACCAGGACCCGCGCGATGGCCAGGCGCTGCCGCTGCCCGCCGGAGACATTGCTGCCGCCCTGCGCGATGGGCGCGTCGAGCCCGCCGTCGAGCCGCTCCACGAAGTCCTTGGCCTGCGCCACCTCCAGCGCGTGCCACAGCTCCTCGTCGGTGGCGTCCGGTTTGCCGTACCGCAGGTTGGTCGCGACGGTGCCGGAGAACAGATACGGCTTCTGCGGTACGAGGCCGACGGTCTCGGCCAGCAGCGCGGGGGCCAGCTCCGCGACGTCCTCGCCGTCGACCAGCACCCGGCCGCCCGTCGCGTCGTACAGCCGCGGGATCAGGCCGAGCAGCGTCGACTTGCCGCTGCCGGTGGAGCCGATGATCGCGGTCACCTCACCGGGCCTGGCGACCAGGTCGACCCCGCGCAGGACGGCCGCCTCCGCGCCGGGGTAGGCGAACTCCACGCCGGTCAGCTCCAGGTCGCCGTGGCGGCGCAGGGTCAGCACGGGCGCGGTCGGCGGGACGACGCTGGACTCGGTGCCCAGCACCTCCTCGATGCGCTCGGCGCAGACCTCGGCGCGCGGCACCATCATGAACATGAAGGTGGCCATCATGACCGACATCAGGATCTGCATCAGATAGCTCAGGAACGCCGTCAGGGCGCCGATCTGCATCCCGCCGCTGTCGATGCGGTGCGCGCCGAACCACAGCACGGCGACGCTGGAGATGTTCACCACGCCCATCACCAGCGGGAACATCAGCGCCATCAGCTTTCCGGTGGCCAGCGACACATCGGTCAGACTGTCGTTGGCCTCGGCGAAGCGGCGCTGCTCGTAGTCGTCCTTGACGAAGGCGCGGATCACGCGGATGCCGGTGATCTGCTCGCGCAGCACCCGGTTCACGGTGTCCACGCGGGTCTGCATCGTGCGGAACAGCGGGCGCATCCTGCGGATGATCAGGCTGATCACGATGCCGAGCAGCGGCACCACGGCCAGCAGCAGCGACGACAGCGGCACGTCCTGGCCGAGCGCCATGATGATGCCGCCGACGCACATGATCGGCGCGGACACCATCAGCGTGAACGTCAGCAGCACCAGCATCTGCACCTGCTGCACGTCATTGGTGGTGCGGGTGATCAGCGACGGCGCCCCGAACTGCCCGACCTCGCGGGCCGAGAAGCTCTGCACCCGGTCGAAGACCGACGCGCGGATGTCACGGCCGACCGCCATCGAGGTCCGGGCGCCGAAGAAGACCGCGCCGATCGCGCAGCAGACCTGGACGACGGTCACCCCGATCATGACGCCGCCCAGCCCCACGATGTAGCCGGTGTCGCCCTTCACCACCCCGTTGTCGATGATGTCGGCGTTGAGCGTGGGCAGGTAGAGCGTGGCTATGGTCTGGACGAGTTGGAGCAGTACCAAGAGACCGATGGGTCGCTTGTACGGGCCCAGGTGGGCCCGCAGGAGTCTGATCAGCACACTGAAACCTCGGTGTCGGCGGTACGGGCGCCGCGTACCCGGCGGGACGTACGCAGGCGGCGGAAGGCGCGTACGGAGACGCAGCGCGGGGGAGGGGACGTTGCCCCGGCCCGCCGAGCTTTGCCCGCCCTTTGCCCGTCTTGATCGGCGGAGGATCTTATCTTCCGACACCGCCGGGCCGCATGGGATTAAAGCGAGGCAAAGGCCCCCGGGTGAGTCTGCTCGCGCACCGCGACGTACTGCTGACGCACCGCTGACCCCACGGCCGAGTCGTCGCCCGGCTCCAGCAGTTGCGTGGCCGCCTCGGCCCACGGCGGCGGCTCGGTCTGCGACTGCGAGCCGAGCACCGCGCCCAGCGACCAGGCGGCCTGCCGCGCCGCGCCCAGCGCCGCGTACTCGGCGGCCGGCGGGACGACGACCTGCGTGCCGAACAGCGCGGGCGCGATGGCGCGCACCGCGGGCAGCTCGCCCGCCGCGCCCAGCAGGAACACCCGGCGCACCTCGACGCCCTTGTTGCGCAGCACGTCCAGCACGTCCGTCAGCCCGCACAGCATGCCCTCGAAGGCGGCCCGCGCCAGGTGCTCCGGCTTCATCGAGTCGCGCCGCAGCCCGGCCAGCGTCCCCGCGGTGTGCGGCAGATCGGGCGTCCGCTCGCCCTCCAGATACGGCAGCAGCACCAGTCCGTACGCGCCGGGCGTGGACTGGAGCGCCAGTTCGGACAGCCCGGCCAGGTCGGTGCCCAGCAGATCGGCGGTGCCGCGCAGCGTACGGACGGCGTTGCGCACCTGCACCACGGGCAGATGGCGGCCGGTCGCATCGGCGAAGGCGGTGACCGTACCCGTCGGGTCCTTCAGCGCCTCGTGGTGCACGGCGAAGACGGTGCCCGCCGCGCCCAGGGAGACCACCGCGTCGCCGGGGCCGAGGCCCAGGCCCAGGGCGGCGGCCATGTTGTCGCCGGTGCCCGCGGAGATCAGCAGGCCCTCGGGGGTCTGTCCCGCGGGCTCGGCGGGGGCCAGTACGTCGGGGAGCGCCACCTGGTGGCCGAGCGCCCGCTCGACCAGATCCGTGCGGTACTCGCCGGTGGCCGCCGACCAGTAGCCGGTGCCCGAGGCGTCGCCGCGGTCGGTCGTACGGCGCGCGGGCCGCCCCAGCAACTGCCACACCAGCCAGTCGTGCGGGAGCATCACCTGCGCTATGCGCGTGGCCGTCTGCGGTTCGTGCTGCGCGATCCAGCGCAGCTTCGCCACCGGATACGCGGCCTGCGGCACCGAGCCGACCGCCTCGGCCCACCCGGCCGCCCCGCCCAGCTCGTCGGTGAGGTCCACGGCCTGCGCCTGCGCCCGCTTGTCGCCGCGCAACAGGGCTGGGCGTACGGCCACCCCGCCCGCGTCCAGGGCCAGCAGCCCGTGCTGCTGCCCGGAGATGCCTATCGCCTGCACCCCTTCGAGGACGCCGTCCTTGGCCGCCTCGCCCAGCGACAGCAGCCACGCCTGCGGGTCGATCTCGGTCGGCTTCTCGCCGTCGTCCAGAGGGTGCGGCGCATGGCCCTGCCTGAGTACCGCCCCGGTCTCGCTGTCGCACACGACGACGGTCGTACCGGTGGTGGAGCTGTCTATGCCCGCGACTTTCCCCATGGACGAGATGATGCCCCACGGGGGGCGGGTGCGGGGTGACAGCTGTGCATCAGGTTGCGTCAGGTGTTCGAGAAACGGGCGGGGTGCGGGCGGGATGCGGGCGGGGATGCCCATCCTCAGGTGTTGGAGGTGCCCCAGTCGTCCTCGGGCGGCGCGCTGCGGTCGCGCAGTGCCTTCACCCGCTCGGTCACCGACTCCGGCAGCCGGTCGCCGACCTTCGCCGTCACCGTGTCCGCGGCCTTCACCGCGGCGTTCCTGCCGGTCTGCGCGGCGCTCTCCGCCGCGTTGCGCACCGCCGGGTTCTGCGCGACGCGCTGCGCGCTCTTGCGCAACTGCTCGTACCGCTCGCGCCCGGCGCGCGCGCCGAGCACATAGCCGACGACGGCTCCACTGATGAACGTCAGCCGGTAGCGCATGGGCTCCACCCTCTTTCCGTCGGACACGTCAGGCATAGGACAAGTCGGGCCAAGGTGCCGTGTGCTGCGCGCCTACCCTGTGCACCCGGGTGACAACCCTGGCGCAACTGGTTGGCGGAGCACCCCCTCACTTGCGCTAATGTATGTGTCGCAGCGAACGCGCGCCGTCCGGGGACACCCTGACGAGTGCATTCGGTGCACGCAGAGCGATCCCCTGTAGCTCAATTGGCAGAGCAGCCGGCTGTTAACCGGCAGGTTACTGGTTCGAGTCCAGTCGGGGGAGCTCGGTCCCCTGTAGCTCAATTGGCAGAGCAGCCGGCTGTTAACCGGCAGGTTACTGGTTCGAGTCCAGTCGGGGGAGCGCCGGATCAGGACCCCGTTGGGGTCCTTTTTCATGTCCCGGGGAACCAACTCCCCGCCCCCGCGAGTCCACCCAATGACGCGTCTGTGACCCGCGAGGGCGACAGATCGTATGAGCAGCTATGCTGCGGCAGACGGCGCGCGAGGCGCACCGTACGGGGCGGTAGCTCAGCCGGTTAGAGCAGCGGACTCATAATCCGTCGGTCGTGGGTTCGAGTCCCACCCGCCCCACCCTGCGCCGTGCCGCGAAGCCGGCACATCGCGGACGGTCTCCGGGGGCGGCGATCATGGTGCCGACACCCCCCGCGCGAGCATCCGTCCGAGTGGCGTCCGCGGCACGTCCTTGACGGGGCCGGGTGAGGTCGCCCTGGCGGCCTCGTGGCACAACTCGGCGGGGGACAGGGCTGATCGGCGTGAGACCGCGCGGCGCGGCCCCGCTTTCCGCGTGCGTGGGGCGCGGGTCAGGCCGGCCAGGTGCCGGTGAGCCGCCGGGTGGCGGTGGCGCCGCTCCGGCTGACCGCCGCCTTCACGACGGCGAAGATCAGCCCGTGCAGCGCGGCCGCGATCAGGACCTCCTTCCAGGCGCGCTCCTCGTCCAGCGCGTCCGGGGTGTCGTCGTCGTGCCCGACCACCTTCCACATCTGCTTGAAGGCGGCTCCGGCCAACGCGCCACTGGCCACGCTGAGCAGGAGACCGACCGGGCGGTAGACGATCTTCGCTGCGTTCACTTGCGGCCCCTCTTCCAGCGGACGGTGAAGAACACCACGGCGGCGCCGATCGCCGCGGCGACGGCCGCGCCGGGGCGGCGCTTGACGGCGTCGGCGGCCTGCTGGGTCTTCTCGGCCAGGGGCTCGGGGGTCTTCTCGCTGACCTTGGCGGCCACCGCCGCGGTGCCCTCAGCGATCTTGGCCGAGGCGGCGGCGGCCTTCTCCCGCACCGGTTCTGGCGTCTTGTCCCGGACCAGCGCGCCGACTTCGGCCGCCTTCGCCCGGGCCGAGGCCGACGCGTCGGCCGCCGTGTCCTGAGCGGTGTCCTGGGCCTCGTCCTTCGTGGTCTGGGCGCGGTCCTTCAGCTCGGTGACCTTGCTCTGGACCTTGTCCTTGACCTCGGCGGCCTTGTCGCCGACCTTGTCCTTAACCTCGGCGGCCTTGTCCTTCGCCTGGGCGGCCTTGTCGCCGACCTCGTCCTTGATGTCGGCGGCCTTGTCCTTGGCGCGGGCCTTTACGTCGGCCTTGGCGGCCAGTTCCTCCACCGTCTCGCCGAGCTGCTCACGGGTGCTCTCCACCTGGGCGCGCAGTTCCTCGGGGGTGGACGGGTCCTTCTCGTCATGCGGGTCGATGGTCATCGCTTCGTCTTTTCCTTGATGGTGGCGACATCGGCCTTGACACCGGCGATCGCCTGCTCGGGAGCCGGCGGCGTCGCGCGGCTCACTTCCTTCTTCCCCGCCAGCGCCAGCGTGGCGGCGAGCGCCAGCAGCGCCACCGCGACGATCAGCGCCGACAGCCACACCGAGAACGTGAGGGCGAGCGCCGCGACCGCCGTGGCGGCCAGCGCCTCCAGACCGATGAAGGCCAGCAGCCCCGCACCGCCGAACAGCCCGCCGCCCATGCCGAACCGTTTGCCCTTCTGGGCCATCTCGGCCTGGGCGAGCCGCATTTCCTCGCGCACGAGCTGCGACATCTGCTGTGTCGCGCGCGACACCAGCTCACCGACCGACGGCTCGCCCGAGCCGTCCGCCGCTCCGGAGCCGTCCCCTGCCGCCCGAGTTCCGACGGGATCCATCACCACTCACCGGTCCTTCCGTCTCCTATGCGCCCGGCTACCCGGGCCGGACGGGCGCACACGCGCTTCGGCAGGCGGCCGCGTGCCGGGCACATCGGTTCGGCTCAGGCGGGGGACGTACGGGGAAGGCGCGGGCACCCTCAGGCGAAGGTGTTCTTGTAGAAGAGGCTCGCGTCGAAGCTGGGGTCGGTCGTGGTGCCGGTCTTGCCGGAGAAGCCGAAGGCGAGGCGGGGCTGGCCGTCGGCCACCCAGATCGCGCAGCCCTGCGGCTCGCGGCCCGGGATCGTCGCCCCCGCGGTGGTGTGGAAGACCTCGCCGTGCTCGCCCCCGGCGTGGTTCATGCTCACGGCGGCGAGGTAGGACGGGCCGCCCGACCCGCCGTAGAGGAGGTAGGCGTACTCGCCGTACAGGGTGACGCCCTGGAAGGCGGCGTCGTCCGGGATCTTCAGTTGGGCGTTGGTGGGCAGCGCGCGTTCGGCCTTCCTGTCGTCCTGGGAGAGCCGTCCCGCCACCGCGTCCGCCAGCGGGAAGACCACCAGCCGCCAGGGGTTGGGTGAGGTGGACTGGGTGGCGTAGCGGACCAGCAGCATGTTGTTGACGGGGTCGATCGCGGGGCGCGGCAGGCCCGCGTAGGTGTTGATGGTGGGCGTACGGTCCTGGATCGGGATCACCGACGGGTTGCCGTAGGTGAGGGTGATGCCCTCGGTGTAACGGAACCGGGTGAGCCGGTAGCCGCTGTCCTCGTACGCCCCCTTGGCGACGTTGTAGTTGTCGCCCTCGATCCACAGGTACGGCGCGGAACCGGCGCCGGTGGGTTCGACGGCCATCGAGGAGCCGTGGCCGAACTGGTGCAGGGCCATGGTGCCGAGCACGTTGCCCGCCAGGTCGGTGCGGACGATCCAGATGTCGCCGTAGTGGATGTGCGCCTTTGACGGGTCCCCGTCGTCGGAGTCGTTCTCGTTGTCCCCGGGGCGGTGCTGGGCGAAGTAGATGTGGCCGTTGACGTTGTCGTAGGCGAAGGACTGCATGGCCCAGGACGTCTCGTGCAGCCGCTTGCGCCAGAACACCTGGTCCCCGCCGCCCTCCAGCGAGAAGGGCGCGGTGACCGGCAGGTCGGCGGCGGCCGGTCCCGCGGCGGCGAGGACTCCGGCCGCGCCGAGCGCCCCGGCGGCCGTGAGGCCCGCCCCCGCACGCAGCAGCCCCCGGCGGCTGGGTCCGGTTCCGGCGCTGTGCGTGACGTGTTCGGCGGGCATGACGGCCACGCTCCTCGGCTTCGCACCCCGTCACGCGGCACGACGGACCCCGTGGTCGGCGTACCGAACGCGTGACGAGTGGATGAGGCCCCGACGCTAGGCCGGGCCCCGGCGGCCGACAAGACCGCGACCGCCCCCGGTCCGGCCGCCGTTGTCCTCCGGCCCGGCAAGCGGAGTACGGCCCGGCGCCGCCGCCTCATGCGGGCCCCCGCAGGTCCGGTTCGGGCTCGCGAGGCCGGGGCGGCCATGATCCGGAACGCCGTCCCGGCGGAACGTAAAAACCTGGCCAACGACCTCCGTGTCCGCGCGGCTCACCCGCCCTGGCCTCGGTGCCCCTGCCGGGCCGCCGCCGACCGAAGGCTGACCGGCGCTGAGAGGCGCCGACCGGGGGCGCGGAGGGGCCGGCCGTGTGTCTGCCCCGGAGTGGGATGGATTACACCCGGGGGGTCCGGGGGATGGGCTCGGCGTATACCGGGCGTTTATCGGATCGTGGATATGTTTGCGCCCATGCCCAGCACGCCTCCGGCTCCCGATTCCGCGTTCGCCGACGCGGCCGAGCTCAATGCCCGGATACGTCGGCTCAGCGCGGGTCGCACCTCATGGACCCCGGACGAGCTGACGGAACTGGCCCGCCTCCAGGCGGAGTGGCAGCTCGCGGTGGAAGGCGAGTCGGAACAGGTCTGACCCCGGACCGCGGCGGTACGGGGCCGTACCCGTACGGGACGTACCCGTACGTGACTCCCTGACTACGCCGTCGCGCCGCGCTCGCCCAGCGACGACAGCAGCTGGAGCTTCTCGTAGGAGTCGGTGCCGGGGGTGGCGGTGAAGACCAGGAGGGTCTGGGACTGGGCGGGGTCCTGGAGGACCTGGCAGTGCAGGTGGAGGATACCGACCTCGGGGTGACGGATCCGTTTGAGGTCGTCGGGGTGGCGGACGCCGATCTCGTGGGCGCTCCAGAGGGTGGCGAATTCGGGGCTCACGGCGAGCAGGGCGTCGACGAGGGCGGCGGCCCGCGAGCCGGGACCCTGGCGGGAGAGCGTCTCGCGCAGCCCGGCGGTGAAGATCCGGCTGTGGGTGGGGTGGTCGGCCTCGGGGTAGATGCGGCGGGTGACGGGGTCGGTGAACCAGCGGTAGCCGAAGCTGCGGGCCATCCCGGTGTGCCCGGTCTCGTCGCCCAGCAGGGCGAGCGCCATCCGGGTCTGCGTCAGCGTCTCGCCGAGATCCGTCATGACCTGCGCGGGAGTGTCGTCCAGGCGCCCGAGAATCCGCATCAGACCGGGGCTGACGTGGTCGCTGCCCGATCCGCGCTCCGGGGCGCTGTGCCCCGCCATCCGGAAGAGGTGGTCGCGCTCGTCGAGCGAGAGATGCAGGCCGCGCGCGATGGCGCCCAGCATCGGCGCGGACGGCTGCGGGCCGCGGGCCTGCTCGATCCGGCTGTAGTAGTCGGTCGACATGCCGGACAGCGCGGCGACCTCCTCGCGCCGCAGCCCCCGCGTTCGCCGCCGCGGCCCGCGCGGCAGCCCCACGTCCTCGGGTTGCAGCGCCTCACGCCGGGTGCGCAGGAAGTCCGCCAGCTGTTCTCGGTCCATGACCCCAGTCTCTCGCCTGTCCGGTCGCGGTCTTCCGCCTGTACGTCCCCGGTCTTCCGCCTGTCCGGTCCCGGTCTCCCGCCTGTACGTCCGCGCCCTCCCGCCTGTACGTCCGCGCCCTCCCGCCTGTACGTCCGCGCCCTCCCGCCCGTACGGCCACGGCTTCCCCCCGTACGTCCGCGGCTCAGCTCTCGGCGGCCACGCCGTCCGGGAAGCGCACCCCGGCCAGCTCCTCCGACACCTGCCAGACCCGCCGCGCCTCCTCCTCGCTCCGCGCCGACCGGTACAGCGGCTGCTCCACCACGGGGCCGGTCAGATGCCCGAGGCCGCCGGGGCCGTAGAAGGCGCCGCCGACCGCCCCCGGCGCGGTCGCCGCGTACAGCACCGGCCGCAGCCCGTCGTCGACGGTCTGCACGAACAGCCCGAGCCTGGACTGCCAGCGGAAGGCGCGGTCCATCCAGGTCGTCCGCTTCGCGCGGCCCAGATTCGGCCCGGCCGTCTGGAGATTGGTCGAGGTCAGGCCCGGATGCGCGAGGGTGCTGGTGATGCCCCAGCCGCCCGCGACGCTGCGCCGGTGCAGTTCCAGGCCGAACATCAGCACCGCCAGCTTCGACTGGCTGTAGACCTTCATCGGCGCGTAGCCGCGCTCCGCCTGGAGGTCGTCCCAGGCCAGCGCCCCCTGGCGGGCGCCGATGCTCGACTGGGTCGCCACCCGCGCGCCGCCCGCGGCGCGCAGCAGCGGGAGCAGATGCGCGGTCAGCGCGAAGTGCCCGAGGTGATTCGTCGCGAACTGCAACTCCAGGCCGTCCGCGGAGGTCTGCCGGGTCGCCGGGGTCATCACCGCCGCGTTGTTGACGAGGATGTCGACCGGCCTGCCCTCGGCGACCAGCGTCCGGCCGAGCGCGGCGACCGACTCCAACGACGCCAGGTCCAGCTCCCGCGTCGACACCCGCGCGCCGGGCACCTCGGCCCGGATCCGCTCCACGGCCGCCGCGCCCTTCGCCGCGTTCCGCACCGGCAGCACGACCTCCGCGCCCGCCCGCGCCAGCCGCCCGCCGAGCCCCCGCCCGATCCCGTCGCTCCCGCCCGTGACGACGGCGAGTTTTCCGCTGAGATCGGGCACCGCGGTGTCCAGTGCGTTCTTACGTGTCATGACGGTTCGCTCCTGACGGTGAGTGGGGGCGGGCGATGCCGCATTCGCGGGGGCGGGCGAGCGCTTTCCAGCGGAGGGGGAGGAGGGGGGAGGAACACAGAGGGACGGCGTGCGGATACGTATCCCGTGCGGCGGGCGAGGGAACCGCCAGGTCGGAGGAGCAACCCGCCCGGCTGGAACGGGAACCCGCCGGATCAGAGTGGGAACCCGCCGGGTCAGAGCAGGAACCCGCCCGACGCCTCGATCCGCTGTCCCGTGACCCACCCGGTCCCGTCGGACAGCACCGCGGCGATCACCCCGCCGATGTCCTCGGCGGTCCCGACCCGGCCGAGCGCGGCCTGGCCGGAGAGCGCGGCCCTGACGCCTTCGTCGTCCCGCATGAAGCCCCCGCCGAAGTCGGTGCCGGTGGGGCCGGGCGCGACGGCGTTCGCGGTGATGCCGCGCGGGCCCAGCTCCTTGGCCAGATAGCGGGTGAACACCTCCACGGCGCCCTTCATCGACGCGTACGCCGACAGTCCCTCGCTGGTGAAGCGGGTCAGCCCGGTGGAGAGGTTGACGATCCGGCCGCCGTCGGCGAGCAGCGGGACCAGCCGCTGGGTGAGGAAGTACACGCCCTTGAAGTGGACGTTCAGCATCGTGTCGAAGCCCTCCTCGGTGGCTTCGAGGAAGGGTTCCGTCACGGCGGAGCCCGCGTTGTTGACGAGGTAGTCGAAGTCCGACCGCCCCCAGCCCTCCTTGAGCAGCCGCCGCACCTCGTCGGCGAAGTCCGTGAATCCGGCGGTCCGCGCGGTGTCCAGGCGGAGCGCGTACGCGGTGCGGCCGAGCGCCCTCGCCTCGGCGACCACGGCCGCCGCCTCGTCCTCGTGCGACCGGAAGGTGATGATCGGATCGACGCCGTCCGCGGCGAGCCGCAGCGCGGTGGCGCGGCCGAGCCCGCGGTTGGCGCCGGTGACGATCGCGATCCTGGCCGGTGCGGCGCTGTCCGTGGTCGTGCCGGTGGTCGTGTCCGTGTGCGTGGTCATGACTCCAGCGTGGGCGGCGGCGACGGCCGGATGAAGGCCCCACTTGTCCAGGGATCGCCGATCCCACCTTGAGCGGGGAGCGGCCCGCGCGGCCCGCGCACATCCGGTGTCACCTGGTGTCACCTGGTGTCCTTTTTACCCAATACGGAACCGGAGCATAGAGACTTCGCGGGCCCCGATCCGCAGGATAGGTATGCCTAAGTCAGGCCAGGCACACCTAAGCACGGGTCCGGGAGGACGAACATCGATGTGGGACGACGCGTTTCCGAGCTTCCTGATCGGACTCAGGGAAGGTCTCGAAGCCGGGCTGATCGTCTCGATCCTTGTGGCCACCCTGGTGCGCGGCGACGCCAAGTCCCGGCTCCCGCAGGTGTGGACGGGCGTCCTGGCCGCCATCGCCCTGTCGATGAGCTTCGGGGCGGTCCTCACCTTCACCGCCGCGAATCTGTCGGCGACCGCGCAGGAGGCGTTCGGCGGCACGCTCAGCGTCGTGGCCGTCGCCTTCGTCACCGCGATGGTCTTCTGGATGCGCCGCTCGGCCCGCAATCTGTCCGGTGAGATCCGGGAGAAGGTGACGGCCGCGCTCGCCATGGGCGGCGGCATGCTGATCCTCACCTCCTTCCTCGCGGTCGGCCGCGAGGGCCTGGAGACCGCGCTCTTCCTGTGGACCACCGCCCGCGCCGCGGGGGAGTCCGGCGGCCCGCTGGCCGGCGCCGCGATCGGCCTGGTGCTGGCCGCGGGGCTCTGCTGGGGCCTGTACCGGCGGGTGCTCAAGATCAATCTGAGCCGCTTCTTCACCGCGACTGGCGCCGTCCTGATCGTCATCGCCTCGGGCGTCCTCGGCTACGGCCTGCGCGACCTCCAGGAGGGCGGCGTGATCGCCGGGAAGACGGCGTACGCCTTCGACCTCAGCGCGCACATCGACGCCGGTTCCTGGTACGCCGCCCTCCTCCAGGGCGTCCTCAACCTCACCCCGGCCATGACCTGGCTCCAGGTCGCCGCCTACGTCGGCTACCTCGCGATCGTCATGACGCTGTTCGTACGCGGCCTGCGCAAGCCCGCGCCCGCGCCCGTATCCAAGAAGGCGGCCGAGGCACCGGCGGCCGAGGCACCGACGGCCGAGCCGACGGCGGCGGAGACGGCGCCCGCTTCCGCACCGGCCCCCGCCGCCGCACCGGCCCCCGCTTCCGCACCGGACCCCGCCCCTGTGCCCGCTGTCACGGCGGCGCCCGCCCGCACCCGCTCCCGTCCCGTATGGCTGCTCCCGGCCGCCGTCGTCGCGATCCCCGCCGTGATCGGCGGCCTGGTCGTGGCCTTCGGCGACGGCAAGCCCGCGGGAGCGCAGACCGTCGCCGTCTCGCCGACCGAGTGCGGCAAGGGCTTCAGCGCCCCCCAGCCCGGCCGCCGGACCTTCTCGATGCGCAACACCGGCGACAAGGCGTCCGAGGTCTATCTGATCAACCCCGCCACCAACGCCGTCTACGGCGAGATCGAGGGCCTGGCCCCCGGCACCACCCGCGACCTGGTCGCCACCGTCGGCAGCGGCGAATACGCCTGGCGCTGCGTGCCGACCAGCGGCAAGGCGGTCACCTCGGCGTCCGTACGGGTCTCCGGCGGCAGCACCACCAAGGCCGTCCTGCCGCTGGCCGCGTCCGAACTCCAGCCGCCGCTCGCGTCGTACCGCGCCTATGTGAACAGCGGGCTCGGCACGCTGGTCGGCCAGACCGGCACACTGACGGCCGACCTCGCGGCGGGCGACCTCACCGCGGCGCGCGCCGACTGGCTCACCGCGCACGACACGTACTCCGCGCTCGGCGCCGCCTACGGGACCTTCGCCGACTTCGACGCGAAGATCAACGGCCGCAAGGACGGGCTGCCGGGCGGCGAGAAGGACCCGTCCTTCACCGGCTTCCACCGCATCGAGTACGGGCTGTGGCACGGCGAGTCCGCGGCCTCGCTCAGGCCGCTCGCCGTCCGGCTCGGCGCCGACGTGGCGGGCCTGCGCAAGGCGTTCCCCACGCAGGACTTCGACCCGTCCGACCTGCCGCTGCGCAGCCACGAGATCCTGGAGAACACCCTCCAGTTCGAGCTGACCGGCGACACCGACGAGGGCAGCGGGACGAATCTGGCGACCGCGAACGCCAACCTGGCCGGTACGAAAGAGCTGTTGACGGTGCTGCGGCCGCTGATCACCCGGCGGGACCCGCGGCAACTGGCCCTGATCGACGCGGACATCGCCCGCCTTCAGAGGCTGCTCGACGGCGCGCACAAGGGCGCCGCCTGGACCCCGGTCGGCTCGCTCGACGCGGCGGCCCGCGCGACGATCGACGGCGCGACCGGTCAGCTCCTGGAAGACCTCGCGCCCGTCCCCGACCTGCTCGAAATCCGGAAGTCCGCATGAGGCGCGAGGACCGTACGGCGCCAGGACCCGAACAACTCCCCGAAGGGAAGCAGCAGATGCCCGCCGACTCCACCCGACCCGAAGGCCACGAGGGCTACGGGGGTGACGCGGCGGGCGGCGGCACCTGCCCGATGGGCGCGGGCCGCAGGTCCTTCGTGAAGACCGCGCTCGGCGCGGGCGCGGGCGCGGCGGCGCTGGCGGGCGGCGGCCTCGCGCTGAGCACGGCGGCCGGCGGCAGCAGCGCCCAGGCGGCCGACGCGGGTCAGCGCGGCCAGGCCGCGGCGGTGGACTTCCACGGCGCGCACCAGGCGGGCGTCATCACCCCGCAGCCCGCCGCGGCGACCTTCGTCTCGCTGAACGTCATCGCGGACACCAGGGCCGAACTCGCCGACCTGTTCAGGACGATCACCGAGCGGGCCCGCTTCCTCACCGCGGGCGGCACCCCCGACGACCTGGGCGTCGGCGCGCCGCCGTCCGACAACGGCATCCTCGGCCCGACCGTCCCCGCCGACGCGCTCACCGTCACCGTCGGCGTCGGCTCCTCGCTCTTCGACGACCGCTACGGCCTCGCGGGCGCCAAGCCGCGCCGCCTCACCCCGATGCGGACCTTCCCCAACGACAACCTCCAGGCCGCGCAGTGCCACGGCGACCTGTCGTTGCAGATCTGCGCGGGCAGCACGGACACCGTCCTGCACGCGCTGCGCGACATCGCCCGGCACACCCGCGGCGGCATGCAGATCAAGTGGCGCATGGACGGCTTCCAGAACGCGCCCCGGCCGACCGGCGCGCAGCGCAATCTGCTCGGTTTCAAGGACGGCATTGCCAACCCGGACGTGCGCTCCGGCCGGGAGATGGACCGCCTGGTGTGGGTGACGGACGCGCTCGGCGAGCCCGCGTGGGCGGCGGGCGGCAGCTACCAGGCGATCCGGATCATCCGGATGCTGGTCGAGTTCTGGGACCGGGTCTCGCTCACCGAGCAGGAGTTGATGTTCGGCCGCCGCAAGGACACCGGCGCGCCGCTGGACGGCGCGAAGGAGACCGACACGCCGCTCTACGCCAAGGACCCGCAGGGCAACGCGATCCCGCTGGACGCGCACATCAGGATGGCCAACCCGCGCACCGCCAGGACCGACGACTCCCGCATCCTGCGCCGCGGTTACAACTACGACCGGGGCGTGGACGCGGTCGGCAACCTCGACATGGGGCTGGTCTTCTGCTGCTACCAGCAGGACGTACAGCGGCAGTTCGAGGCCACCCAGACCCGGCTGATCGACGAGCCGCTGGTCGACTACATCTCCCCGGTCGGCGGCGGCTACTTCTTCGTGCTGCCCGGCGTCCGCGACACCAAGGACTGGCTCGGCCGCGGCCTGCTCTCCGCCTGAGCCTCCGCCTGAGCCTCCGCCTGACATTCCGTCAGCACGCCGTCGGGCCGGGCGGATCAGGTGCCGTCCGCCTCTCCTCATCTGACGGCCCGTCAGGCATGCTGTGCCCGTGCCGGATTCCGGTGGGACCGGCGGCCGAGGAGGCGGGCATGGCGGTGGACAGGGCGGCGGACGGGCCGACGGATACGTCAACAGGTACGGACGGGACGGCGATCGAGGACGCGCTGTTCATCGGCGGGCGGTGGACCGCCCCGGAGCGCGGGCACTACGACGTCCTGAACCCGGCCACCGAGCGCGTGGTCGGGCGGGCGCCGGAAGCGAGCCCGGAACAGGCGCTCGCGGCCACCGCCGCCGCCCGGCAGGCGCTCGACGGCTGGTCGCGCACCCGCCCCGAGGAGCGCGGCCGGATACTGGAGCGCGCCGGGCGGATCATCCTGCGCGAACTGAAGCCGTACGCGGCCCTGGCGGGCGCCGAGAGCGGCGCCACCGCCGCGACCGCCCGCGGCATGCAGGTCGGCGTGGCCGCCGCCCGCTTCCTGCGATACGCGCGCGGCGCGCTCGAACCCACCGAGACCGCGCTGCTCCCGCAGCTCAACGAGGCGTCCGCGATGGGCGCGGGCGGCGTCTTCGGCGCGCTGGCGGTCCGGCAGCCGATCGGCGTCGTCGCCTGCGTCACGTCCTACAACAACCCCTGGGCGAATCCGGCGGGCAAGGTCGCGCCCGCGCTCGCGATGGGCAACACCGTCGTGGTCAAACCCGCCCCGCAGGACCCGCTGTCGGTCTACCGGATGGCGGAGGCGCTGACCGAGGCCGGGCTGCCGCCGGGTGTGCTCAACGTGGTGACCGGCTCGGGCGCCGACGTCGGCGAGGCGGTCGTCGGGTCGCCCGACACCGACATGGTGAGCTTCACCGGCTCCACGGCCGTCGGGCAGCGCATCGCGGAGACCTGCGGGCGCGGTATGAAACGGCAGTTGATGGAACTCGGCGGCAAGGGCGCCGCGCTGGTCTTCGACGACGCCGACCTCGACTCGGCCGTCGCCGGGATCGGCACCACCTTCAGCTTCTACAGCGGCCAGATCTGCACCGCTCCCACCCGCGTACTGGCCCAACGCGCGGTCTACCCACGGCTGGTGGAGCGACTGGCCGGGTACGCGCGACGGCTCGTCGTCGGCGACCCCGCCCAACCCGCCACCGTCGTCGGCCCGGTCATCTCCGCCGCCCACCGCGACCGCGTCGAGGCGTATGTCGCGCTCGGCCGCAAGGAGGGCGCCACCCTGCTGGCGGGCGGTGAACGCCCGCCGCTGGAAAGGGGGTTCTACGTCGCCCCCACACTGCTGGCCGACTGCGCGCCCGACATGCGGGTGGTCCGCGAGGAGATCTTCGGGCCCGTCGTCGTGGTGCTGCCGTTCGACGACGAGGACGAGGGCGTCGCGCTCGCCAACGACAGCGACTACGGCCTGATCGACTACGTGTGGTCCGCCGACGTGCCCCGCGCCTTCCGGGTCGCGCGGCGGCTGCGCGCGGGCGGCGTCGGGATCAACACCGTGGGCCGCAACATGGAGGCGCCCTTCGGCGGCTTCAAGCGCAGCGGCGTCGGCCGGGACGTGGGGTCGTACGCGCTGCACGCCTACAGCGAGACGCAGAGTCTCGTCTGGCCCGGCTGAGCCGCCGCCGGGCACCGGCCCGACGCTGTACAGACCGCCCCGACCTGGCCTGAGCTGCGGCGACTTGTCCGCAGGGGAGTTTCCCGGCGAAGCCGGGACAAGCGGAACTCCGGGGTTCCGCCGCACCGCGACGGTCCCTTACAGTCCATCCGCCATGAACTACTGCCACACGTGCCGACGACACCTCAACGGCGCCTTCTCCTGCCCCGGATGCGGCGCGATCGCGGACCGGTCGGGGCTGCCCGACGAGGCCGACACGGCGCAACTGCCGCCGGTCACCGAGGAGGCCGCCGCAGGGGACGGCGCCGACCCGGCGCCGCCCGCGAGCGCGGCGGCACCGGAGGCCCCCGTCGAGGGCTCCCTCGTGGACGACCTCCTCAGGGACTCGGGCCTCGGCCCGGACGCGGGCCCCGCCGCCGCCCCGACCGCCCCCGCCCCGACCGCCCCCGTCCCGGCCGCCCCCGCCCCGACCGCCGCCGAGCCCGAGCCCGGCGGCGCGGGCACGGGTACCGGCAGTGCCGTCGCAGTCGGCCCCGGCGTCGGCGAGGGCCCGGACACGGACCCCGGCACGGCGGGCGACGACAGCGCGTACGGCGGGACGTACACCGCCCCGTACGCCGACCCGTACGTCCCCGCGTACGGCGAAGCCCCGCGACGGGACGCCCCCACTGCCCTGGCCGACAGCCTGCTCGGAGCCGGTGGCGGCGACTACCGCGAGGACCACGACCTGCGCGGGACCGCCAGGCGCCGCCGCGGCCGTCACCAGCGGGCGGCGATCCTCGGCGTCGGCGCGGTCGCGGTCGTCGGCTCGCTGACGATGTTCGGCGTCGCGGCCTTCTCCGGTGGCTCGCCGAGCCCGTCCACCGATCCCGGCCCCGGCGTCTCCGCGATCTCCCCCTCGCCCGACGCGACCCGGCCGTCCACCGGCGCGAGCGGCACCCCCGGCGTCCCGAAGGGCGGCGGCCGGACCAGCGGCAGCGCGTCGCCCTCGGCGTCCGGCAAGGCGTCCGGCTCGCCGTCGGCGTCGGCCTCGCGTTCCGAGAGCGCGCCCGCGTCCAGCCCGGCGGGGAAGCCCTCGCGCACCGCGAGCGCGTCGCCGTCGAGGACGACCGCCGCGCCGCCGACCACGACCGCGCCGCCGTCCTCGCCCGCGACGCCGTCGCCGACGTGCACGCATGTGCTCTGGTGGTGCCAGTAGGGTCCCCGCGGGGACGGATCAGCGGGCCTCAGCCGTCGCCCTCGCCCGGCTCGCGGCCCGCGCCCGGGGCGTCTCCGAGGCTGTGGTCGCGGTGCGCGCCGTCCGCCGGGTCGTCGCCCAGCATCTGCCGCAACAGGTCGCGCAGCATGGTGCGTTCCTGTTCGGAGAGCCCGGCGAGCGGTTCACGGGCGAAGTCCAGGGAGTCGCGGAGTTTGTCGGCGACGGCGTGGCCCTCGGCGGTGGCCGCGGCCAGCTTGATCCGGCGGTCGGCCGGGTCGGTACGGCGCTCGGCCAGCCCCCTGACCTCCAGCCGGTCGATGATGCCGGTCACATTGGACGGCTCGCACTTCAGCCAGCGGGCGATCCGCCGCATGGGCAGCGGCCCCGAATTGAGCAGCGCGAGCACCTTGGCCTGCGCGCCGGTCAGCCGGTGGCGGGCGGCGGCCGACTCGTACTCCTGGTGGTAGCGGGCGGCGACGGTGCCGATCAGGCCGACGACCTCGACGGTCAGGGGATCGCTTCGGCGACGTGTCATGACCAACAGTTTACCCAAATGTTTGACATCATGAAACATCAAGGTCCATGGTTAGTTCAGCACCTGAATCATTTCCATGGTTGATCAGCGGTTGATCAGTGATCGACGCCGACCAGTGGTCGAACCGTCGCCGAAGGAGGACTTCCCCCATGCCGAAGAGCCGTGAATGGCACCTGGTCGCCCGCCCCAAGGGCTGGCCGGTGCCGGAAGACTTCGCGCTGGTCGAGACCGACGTCCCCGAGCCGGGCCCCGGCCAGATTCTGGTCCGCAATCTGCACCTGTCGGTCGACCCGTACATGCGCGGCCGGATGAACGAGGCGAAGTCGTACGCGCCGCCGTACGAGCTGAACCAGCCGATGCACGGCGGCGCCGTCGGCCGGGTCGTGGCCTCGCGGGCCGAGGACTTCGCGGTCGGCGACCATGTGCTGCACGGCCTCGCCTGGCGGGAGTACGCCCTGGTGGACGCCGCGCGCGCCGTCCGGGTCGACCCGGACCAGGCGCCGCTCACCGCGTATCTCGGAGTCCTCGGCATGACCGGGCTCACCGCCTACGCGGGTCTGCTGAGGGTCGCCGAATTCGCGCCGGGCGAGGTCGTCTTCGTCTCGGGCGCGGCGGGCGCCGTCGGCGGCCAGGCCGGGCAGATCGCCCGGCTCAAGGGCGCCTCGCGGGTCATCGGCAGCGCGGGCTCCGCGGAGAAGGTCCGGATGCTGGTGGAGGAGTACGGCTTCGACGCCGCCTTCAACTACAAGGACGGCCCGGTGGCCGGGCAGTTGAAGGCCGCCGCGCCCGATGGCATCGACGTGTACTTCGACAACGTCGGCGGGGAGCACCTGGAGGCCGCGGTCGGCGCGATGCGGGTGCACGGCAGGGCCGCCCTGTGCGGGGCCATCGCGCAGTACAACGCGACGGAGCCGGTGGCGGGGCCGCGCAATCTCGGCCTGATGGTCGGCAGGCGGCTCACCCTGCGCGGCTTCCTCGTCACCGACCACGAGGACCTTCGCCCCGAGTTCGTCCGCGAGGCCGCCGGCTGGCTGCGTGACGGCCGGCTGCGGTACCGCGAGACGGTGGTGGAGGGAATCGAGAACAATCTGGAAGCGTTCTTGGGCGTGCTGCGCGGTGACAACACCGGAAAGATGATCGTCTCTCTTCCGGCGGAGTGACCCGCCGTCCGGCCGCCGACCGACCGGCCGGGCTCGACACCCGGCCGAAAATTCAACAAAATGTTGCAGGCGTGCTCGCGTGCCTTGCGGGCCGCCCGCCCCTCAGGAGGACACTTTCATGAGCATCCAGCCCGTAGACGTCCTGTACACCGCCGTCGCCACCGCGGAGAACGGCCGTGACGGCCGCGTCGCCACCGACGACGGCAAGCTCGACGTCATCGTGAACCCGCCGACCGAGATGGGCGGCGCGGGCAACGGCACCAACCCCGAGCAGCTCTTCGCCGCCGGGTACAGCGCCTGCTTCCAGGGCGCGCTGGGCGTCGTCGCCCGCCAGGCCAAGGCCGACATCAGCGGCTCCCGCGTGACCGCCAAGGTCGGCATCGGCAAAATCGCCTCCGGCGGCTTCGGCCTCACCGTGGAACTGGCCGTCTCCATCCCCAACGTGGACGACGTCACCGCCAAGGACCTGGTGGAGAAGGCGCACCAGGTGTGCCCGTACTCCAACGCCACGCGCGGCAACATCACGGTGGACCTGAGCGTCGTCTGAGTTCTCCGCCGCTCACCCGGTCGGCCCCGGTAAGGACCGCGCTCCCAGGAGCGCGGTCCTTACGGCTGTCCGGCCGTCCCCGGCTCGGACGGCGACGGCTGTCCGGCCGTCCCCGGCTCCGACGGCTGTCCGGCCGTCCCCGGCTCCGACGGCGGGGCCAGCAGCGCCAGGAAGTCGCGGAAGGCCGCCGACATGTCGACCGCGCCGGGGTCGAGGAGCCACTGCACCTGGAGGCCGTCCATCACCGCCGCCAGCAAGGTGGCCGCCCGCTCGGGGGTGAGGCCGCCCGGCAGCCGGTCGCCGTACTCGGCGCGCAGCGCCTGCGCGCCGCCCTCGCGGACCCGCGCGTAGCGCTCGCGGAAATACTCCTGCGCCGGGTGCCCCTCGGTGACGCTGTCGCCGACCAGCACGGTGAACGCCTGGACGATGCCGGGCCTGGTCGCGTTGTACTCGACCAGCTCCGCCACCACCTCCAGCGGCCACGACCGGCCGTGCAGCGCCGCCGACGCCATGTCCCACTGGTCGCGCGCCTCCAGCACGGACACCAACAGGGCGTCCTTGGTGGGGAAGTAGTGCATCAGCCCCTGCTGCGTCAGCCCCACCCGCTCGGCCACCGCCACCAATGTGGCACCCCGGTAGCCGCGCTCGGCGATCATCTCCGTCGCGGCCTGGATGATCTCCGCCCGCCGGTCGCCCCGCCGTTCACTCCTGGTTCCCGCCACGCCACCCCGCCCCCTTCCCCTGCCGCTCGGGAGCCTTTGCCGCTCGGGAGCCTACAAGATTACGAAATGGCATCTATCCCTACCGTACGACAGGTAGCGTGGGCGCGGTGGGACGGGAGCGGTACGGGACAGGCGGAAGGGGACGGAATATGACGGCGATCAGCGGGGCGGCGGCCGGAGCAGGGGACGAGGGCGTACGCGCGGACGCGCGCGGGGACGCGGAGCGCGAGCGGGCGGTCGACGCGGCGCTCGGCAAGCTCGACCTCGACGCCAAGGCGCGGCTGCTGGCGGGCCAGGACATGTGGACGCTGCCCGCGCTGCCGCAGATCGGCCTCGGCTCGCTGGTGATGTCCGACGGCCCGATCGGCGTACGCGGCAAGCGCTGGACGGCGGGCGACCCGTCGACCGCGCTGCCCAGCCCCACCGCGCTCGCCGCGTCCTGGGACCCCGAACTGGCCCGCCGCGCAGGACGGTTGCTCGCCCAGGAGGCGCATCGCAAGGGCGTCCACGTCCTGCTCGCGCCGACCGTCAACCTGCACAGGTCGCCGCTGGGCGGACGGCACTTCGAGGCGTACAGCGAGGACCCGTATCTCACCGGCGCCATCGGCACCGGTTATGTGCGCGGTGTCCAGGACGGCGGAGTCGGCGTCACCGTCAAGCACTTCGTCGGCAACGACGCGGAGACCGAGCGCTTCACCGTCGACAACCGGATCGCGCCCCGGCCGCTGCGCGAGCTGTACCTCGCGCCCTTCGAGGCGATCGTCGCGGGCGCCCGCCCCTGGGGCGTCATGGCCGCCTACAACGCCGTCAACGGCACGACGATGACCGAGCACGACCCCCTGGTCAACGGCGTGCTGCGCGGCGAGTGGGGCTTCGACGGCGTCGTCGTCTCCGACTGGCTGGCCGCCCGCGACACCGTCGGCGCGCTCCTGGGCGGCCTCGACATCGCCATGCCGGGACCGGTCACCGTCTACGGCGAGGCGCTGGCCGCCGCCGTACGCGCGGGGGCCGTCGAGGAGGCGGCCGTCGACACCGCCGCCCGCCGGGTCCTGCTGCTCGCCGCCCGCACCGGCCTGCTGGAGGGCGCGCCGCCCGCCGTCGCCGTGGCCGACCGGCCCGCCCCGGCCGACGGCGACGCGCTGGCCCGCGAGATCGCCCGCCGCGGCTTCGTGCTCGTACGCAACGAGGTACGCGGCAACGCGCCCGTGCTGCCGCTCGCGCCGACCCCGCTCGGCGGCGGCATCGCCCTCATCGGCGCCGCCGCCCGCGACCCGCGCGTCCTGGGCGGCGGCTCCGCGCAGGTCTTCCCCGACCACGTCGTCTCGCCGCTCGACGGGCTGCGGGCCGCGCTGCACGCGGGCGTCGCCCTCAGCCACAGCGTCGGCGCCGACCCCACCGAGGAACTGCCCGTCGCCGGGCCCGGATTCGCCCTCACCGCCGTCGCCCGCGACGAACACGGAGCCGAACTGGGCTCGGAGGAGCTGCCCAACGGCCAGCTCCAGTGGCTCGGCGAACTGCCGGAAGGCGTCGCGTACGAGGCGCTGCACACCGTCGAGACCCGCGGCTGGTTCACCCCGCGGGTCAGCGGCGCGCACCGCTTCGGCACCCGCGGCACCGGCGGCTTCACCCTGACCGTCGGCGGACACGTGCTGTTCGACGGCGTCGAGGGCAGCGAGCACGAGGACCCGTTCGAGGCGTTCCTCGGCACGCCCGCCGAGCACGGGACCGTCGAACTGGCGGCGGGGGAGCGGGTCGAGATCAGCCTCGTGCACGCCGTGCCCAAGAGCGTCGAACTCCCCATCCTCGCCGTCGGGTTCGCCCTGCTGCACGGCGAACCGGCCCGCGACCCGGAGGAGTTGCTGGCCGAGGCCGTCGAGACCGCGCGGGCCGCGCACACCGCCGTCGTCGTGGTCGCCACCACGGAACGCGTCGAGTCCGAGGGCTTCGACCGGCGCGATCTGCGGCTGCCCGGCCGCCAGGACGAACTCGTCGCCCGCGTCGCCGCCGTCAATCCGCGGACCGTGGTCGTGGTCAACTCCGGCTCCCCGGTGGAGCTTCCGTGGCGCGAGGACGTGGCCGCCGTACTCCTCGGCTGGTTCCCCGGGCAGGAGGCCGGGGCCGCCCTCGCCGACGTCCTGCTCGGCGTGGAGGAGCCGGGCGGGCGGCTGCCCACGACCTGGCCGGTACGGCTCGCCGACGCGCCCGTCAGCCGGGTCACGCCGCAGGACGGCGTACTCGCCTACGACGAAGGGGTGTTCATCGGGTACCGCGCGTGGGAGCGGCAGGCCGTCGCGCCCGCCTATCCGTTCGGGCACGGGCTCGGGTACACCGACTGGGAGTACGAGTCGCTGGTCGTCGCCGAGAGTTCGGAGCCGGACGTGCTGGTCACCGCGACCGTGCGGGTGCGGAACGCCGGGGCGCGGGCCGGGCGTGAGGTCGTCCAGCTCTACCTCGACGGGGCGTCGTCCGAGGGGGCGACCTCGGACGTCGCGCGGCCCGGGCGGTGGCTGGCCGGATTCGCTTCCGTCGCCGCCGAGGCGGGGGAGGCCGTCGAGGTGACCGTCCGGGTGCCCCGGCGGGCCGCCGAGGTCTGGGACGAGGACGCCGCCGCGTGGCGGCTCGTGCCCGGCGCCTACGCCGTGGTCGCCGGCCGCTCCATCGCCTCGCCCCGCCTCACGGCCCCGCTCTCCGTCCCCGCCCCCTGACCCCGCCCTCCCCCCGCCTTCGGCGGGGGGACCCCCACCCGTGCAGGCGGGCAATTCGGCTGCCGGCCTCCCGGCGGGGGTCCCCACCGTCGCCGACCGCGCGCCGTGCGATCCGAGGTTCGGCGGATGGCCGTCCCGCAGGGATCTCCCGTCCGGCGACGGCGGTCCGTGTGGTTCGGGCTACGGCCCACGGCCGTCCCGCAGGGGCTCTCGTCGTTGGCGACCGCGGTCCGTGCGATGCGAGATTCGGCGGTTGGCCGTCCCGCAGGGATCTCGCGTTCGGCGACGGCGGTCCGTGTGGTTCGGGCTACGGCCAACGGCCGTCCCGCAGGGGCTCTCGTTGTTGGCGACCGCGGTCCGTGCGATGCGGGCAGCGGCGCGGATGGCTGCCCGCAGGGGATCTCGCCTTCGGCGACCGCGCGCCGTGCGGTTCGGGTACCGGCCAACGGCAGCCCCGCAGGGGGATCTCGCCTTCGGCGAAGGCGAGTTGGGCGCTGCGCGTGGTGGCTGGCGGGCGGGTTGGGCCGAAGGCTGACCCGGCGGCGGCGGGTGCCGCGTCGCGCTTGTATGCCTCTCGGCGGCGGCCGACGTGCTTGTCCTCTAAGCTCCGCGCATGCGGGAGATCTGGGGTGGAGTGCGGCTGCTGTATCTGGGCCAGAAGTGGGCCGCAGGCCACGGGCGGGAGTGGCGGCTGGGGATGGTGCCCGCGCTGATCACGTTGGTCGGGTACGCGGCGGCGCTCGTGGCGCTCCTGGTGTGGACGGACGACATGGTCGCGTGGGCGACGCCCTTCGCGGATCACTGGGCGTCGCCGTGGTCCGGGGCGTTCCGGGGGCTGTTGGACGCGGTCGTGGTCGGGGGCGGGCTGCTGCTGGCGGTGATCTCGTTCACGGCGGTGACGCTGCTGGTCGGGCAGCCGTTCTACGAGACGGTCGCGGCGCGCGTGGACCGGGCCGAGGGCGGGGCGCCCGAGGGGCCCGAGCTGGGGCTGTGGCGGGAGCTGTGGGTCTCGACGGTGGACAGCGTCCGAGTCCTGGTGCGCGTCGCGGCCTTCGGGATCGTGCTGTTCGCACTCGGCTTCGTGCCGGTCCTCGGCCAGACCGTGGTGCCCGCCGTCGGCTTCTGCGTCTCCGGCTTCTTCCTCACCCTGGAACTCGCCGCGGTCGCGATGCAGCGCCGCGACGTACCGCTGCGCGAACGCATCCGCGTCCTGCGGGCCCGGCTGCCGCTGGTCCTCGGCTTCGGCGTGCCGCTCGTCCTGGCCTTCCTCGTTCCGCTGGTGGCGGTCTTCCTGATGCCCGGCGCAGTCGCGGGCGCGACGCTGCTGGCCAGGGAAGTGCTGCCGCCGGGCGAGCCCGCCGAGGAGGACCGGCCCGACGACTGAGGGCCGCCCCCGCACCGCCCCCGGCCCCCCGCCGCCGAAAAGGCCGGATCCCTCCGTGAAATGACCGGTTCCGCCCCTACGCCGGACTCGCGCCGAAGGCGACTCGGGCCAGAATCCTGGCCAGTTGGGCCTGCCCCCGCTCGTTGGGGTGGAACCAGTCCCAGCGGCTCAGGTCGTCCGTGCCGAAGGGGTACGCGAAGACCGCGCCGCCGTCGTAGCGGCAGCGCTCGTACTGTCCGCAGACCTGCCCGAGCACCTTGTTGTACGCGATCACGCGGTCCCGTACGGTGTCGCGGCGCTGTTCGGCCGCCGCGCTGTGCGAGTCCGCGTCGCGCAGCATCGACGGGCACAGGCCGAGCTTCCAGACCTGCTTGCCCAGGACGTTGGTCCGCCCGACCGACCACAGCCGTTTGAGGTCGGGGATGCTGGCCACCAGCACCTGCGTTCCGGGCAGCACGCGGTGCAGATACGACAGCGCGCGGGCGAAGTCGGCCCGGAAGTCGGCGATCGAGGTCATCGCGGCGGCGGTGGCGGTGCACGCGTCGTTCGCGCCGATCAGCACGGTGACCATGGCGGGCCGGTGGGCCGCCGCGGCCTCGGCCTGGGCGGGCAGGTCCGCGACCAGGGCGCCGGACTGGGCGAGATTCCAGCTCCTGGTGGCGGGCGCGGTCGCGGCCAGTCGGTGCGTCACGCTGTCGACCTTGTCGCGGTCGCCGGTGGACCACGACACGTCGGGGCAGTCCGACAGCGGCGAACAGGCGTCGAAACCGCGGGTGATGGAGTCACCGAGCGCGGCCACCGACGGCGGACGGACGTTCCAGGGGCGGGTCGGCGACGGCTTCGGGGACGGGTCGCGCGGTCCCGAAGCGGAATGCGAGGTGTGTGCGGAGGGTTCACCCCGACCGCCGTCGGGCGGAGACCCGCTGACGGTGCATCCGCCCAGGAGAACGGCCCCTACGGCCAGTGCGAGGCCACGGCGCAGCATCGGTCGCATCCGGTGCTCCCCTCCGACGAGTGGGTGACATCTCGTACCAGCACGACGGTACGTGACTCCCTCAAGGACGCCGCACGGTAGCTTTTTCCCTGACACCCGGGCGAAAAGACGGGAGATCGGCGACTGCCGGGCGTCAAACGTAGATTGTTGTCCTGATTGTGGTGAATAGTGCAGAATGTCTAATGTTGCCCCGAGAGCAGCCAGTTCGGGTGTGAGGCCGCTGGGGAAGGCGAACCTCGTCCCACACTGGAGGTACCGGTGACGACACGTGGAGTTCTGTACGTGCACGCCGCACCGCGCGCGCTCTGCCCACACGTCGAATGGGCCGTCGCGGGCGTCCTAGGCGTGCGCGTCACACTGGACTGGATCCGGCAGCCCGCCTCGCCGGGTACCTGGCGCGCCGAATTCTCCTGGCAGGGAGAGCCCGGCACCGCGTCCAAACTGGCGTCCGCGCTGCGCGGCTGGCACCAACTGCGCTTCGAGGTCACGGCGGAGCCCTGCGCGACCGCCGAGGGCGAGCGCTACAGCGCCACCCCCGAACTGGGCATCTTCCACGCCGTCATCGGCATGCACGGCGACATCCTGATCCCCGAGGACCGGCTGCGCGCCGCGATGCAGCGCGCCCGCATGGGCGAGGCCGACCTGGAGAGCGAGCTGTCCGGGCTGCTCGGCAAGCCCTGGGACGACGAGTTGGAGCCCTTCCGCTACGCGGGCGAGGGCGCCCCCGTCCGCTGGCTCCACCAAGTGGTCTAATCCCGTCGGCGGTACGTCGTCGCCCCGAGCGGGGCCGCGCGGCATAGCCTGCCGGTATGTCCGACACTCTCACCGTCGCGGTCCTCGGCACCGGAATCATGGGCGCCGGGATGGCCCGCAATCTGTCCGCCGCCGGGCACGAGGTCCGTGCCTGGAACCGCACCCGCTCCCGCGCCCAGCCGCTCGAAGCCGACGGCATCCGCGTCACCGACGACCCGGCCGACGCCGTACGCGACGCCGACGCCGTGATCACCATGCTCTTCGACGGGCCCTCCGTCCTGGAGGTGATGCACGCCGCCGCGCCCGCCCTGCGCGAGGGCGTCGTCTGGGTCCAGAGCAGCACCGTGGGGCCCGACGCGCTGGCCGAACTGGGCGCGCTGGCGGCCGAGACCGGGGCGCACTTCCTCGACGCGCCCGTCCTCGGCACCCGGCCGGTCGCCGAAGCCGGGGAGCTGACCGTACTGGCCGCGGGCCCCGCCGCCGCCCGCCCGGTCGCGGAACGGGTCTTCGACGCGGTCGGCCGCACCACCATCTGGCTCGGCGACGACGGTACGGCCGGGGCCGCCAGCAGCCTCAAGCTCGTCCTCAACACCTGGGTGCTGGCCGTCACCCACGGCACCGCCGAAGTCATGGCGCTCGCCAAGGGGCTCGGCGTCGACCGCGACCACATCCTCGAAGCCATCGGGGGCGGCCCCCTCGACCTGCCCTACCTCCGCGCCAAGTCCGCCGTCATCCTCAGCGGCGACTTCGCCCCCAACTTCACCGTGGACGCCGCCGCCAAGGACGCCGGACTCATCCTCGGCGCCGCCGACCGGCACGGCATCCGCCTCGACCTCACCGCCGCCGGGGCCGACCGCTTCCACCGCGCCTCCGCCCAGGGCCACGGCGACGAGGACATGGCCGCCTCGTACTTCGCGAGCTTCCCCGACCCCGAAGCGAAGTAGCGCCCCCTTTTTTTGCCGCCGTCTCGCCTCCGGGCGCTTAGATCCGGTGTCGACGCTCCTCTTCGACGGTCGCTCGTTCCTCGCTCCCTGCTCATCGTCGCTTTCGACACCGGCGCGCCCTTTGGCTCGCCGGCTACCGGCGAACCCCGCCGCGCCCTGTGGCTCGCCGGCTACCGGCGAACCCCGCCGCGCCAGTGCGCCCGGCGGTCCGACCTCACACGGGTGCCCCTGCCGGACCGACCGGCAGGGGCACACGCGTCACAGCTCAGCGGGCAGCGCCTCAGCGGTTCCAGGAGCGGAGCGCCAGCACCACGTTGTGGCCGCCGAAGCCGAAGGAGTCGTTGAGGGCGGCGATGGTGCCCTCGGGCAGCGGGCGGGCCTCGGCGCGGACGATGTCGGCGTCGGCCTCCGGGTCCGGGTCGTTGAGGTTGATCGTCGGCGGGGCGATGCGGTGGTACAGCGCGAGAACGGTCGCGACCGTCTCGATACCGCCCGCGCCGCCCAGCAGGTGACCGGTCATGGACTTGGTGGCGGAGATCGCCATGTGGTCCACGTCGTCGCCGAAGACCTGGCGCAGCGCCTTGATCTCCGCGACGTCACCCTGCGGGGTCGAGGTCGCGTGCGCGTTGACGTGCACGATCTCGGCCGGCTTCAGGTCGGAGTTGTGCAGCAGATTGGTCAGCGCGGCGGCGATGCCACGGCCCGACGGCTCCGGCTGGGTGATGTGGTGCGCGTCGGCCGAGATGCCCTGGCCGACCGCCTCGCAGTACACCCGGGCGCCGCGCGCGGTGGCGTGCTCCTCGGACTCCAGGATGATCACGCCCGCGCCCTCACCGAGGACGAAGCCGTCCCGCCCGGAGTCGTACGGCCGCGACGCGCCCTGCGGGTCGTCGTTGTTCTTGGACATCGCCATCATGTTGCCGAAGGCGACGATGGGCAGCGGGTGGATGGCCGCCTCGGTACCGCCCGCGACGACCACGTCGGCGCGGCCGGTGCGGATCATCTCGATGGCGTAACCGATGGCCTCCGCGCCCGAGGCGCAGGCGCTGACCGGGGTGTGCACACCGGCCCGCGCGTTGACCTCGATGCCGACGTTCGCCGACGGGCTGTTCGGCATGAGCATCGGCACGGTGTGCGGGGAGACCTTGCGGACGCCCTGTTCCTTGAGCACGTCGTACTGGCCGAGGAGCGTGGTCACGCCGCCGATGCCGGAGGCGACGACCGTACCGAGCCGGTCGGGGTCGACCGCCGGGTCCTCGCCCGCCTTCGCGGTGAAGCCCGCGTCCGCCCACGCCTCACGGGCCGCGATCAGCGCGAACTGCGCGCTGCGGTCCAGCTTGCGGGCCAGCGGGCGGGGCAGCACCTCACCCGGTTCGACGGCGATCTGCGCGGCGATCCGCACCGGCAGATCCGCCGCCCAGTCCTGGTCGAGCGTGCGGACGCCGGACCGGCCGGCCAGCAACGCCTCCCAGGTCGACGCGCTGTCGCCACCCAGCGGTGTGGTTGCTCCGATACCGGTGACGACCACGGTGCGATTGGTCGGACTCACAGGAATTGTCTCTCCACGTCTAGAAGGGCGGGCGACAGTCGCGTCGTCCCGGTAGGGCTTTCTGGCGGGCGGGGCCCGGTCAGACCTGGGCGGCCAGGATGTAGTCGACGGCGTTGCCGACGGTCTTGAGGTTCTTGACGTCGTCGTCCGGGATCTTCACACCGAACTGCTCCTCGGCCGCCACGACGACCTCGACCATGGACAGCGAGTCGACGTCCAGGTCGTCGGTGAAGGACTTGTCGAGCTGGACGTCCTCCTGCGGGATACCGGCGATCTCGTTGACGATGTCGGCGAGACCGCTGACGATCTCTTCCTTGGTGGCTGCCATTGACGGCGCTCCTTGATGTGTTGCTGGGTGAGCGGCGTGCGGGACTGCGGCGCCGCGAGGGTGTGTGTGACTAAGGGAGAGTAACCACAGTTGCCGCGTAGACCAGACCCGCCCCGAAGCCGATGACCAGCGCGGTGTCGCCGCTCTTGGACTTGCCCGTGGCGAGCAGTCGTTCCATCGCGAGCGGGATCGAGGCGGCCGAGGTGTTGCCCGTGGTCTCCACGTCACGGGCGACCGCGACGTGGTCCGGCAGCTTCAGAGCCTTGATCATCGAGTCGATGATCCGCATGTTCGCCTGGTGCGGGATGAACGCGTCGAGCTGGTCGGCGGTGATCCCGGCGGCGTCCAGCGCCTCCTGGGCGACCTTGGCCATCTCGAACACGGCCCACCGGAAGACCGACTGGCCCTCCTGCGTGATCGCCGGAAAACGGACTTCCCCGGCGGGCGTGTCCCGGTAGACCTCCCAGGAGACGGTCTGCTTGATCGTCTCGGACTTCTCGCCGTCGGAACCCCACACCGTGGGGCCTATGGCGGGTACGTCCGAAGGGCCGACGATGACCGCGCCCGCGCCGTCGCCGAACAGGAAGGCCGTGGCACGGTCCTCCTTGTCGGTGAGGTCGCTGAGCCGCTCCACGCCGATCACCAGGACGTGCTTGGCGGTGCCGTCGGTGACCATGCCCTTGGCCAGCGTCAGGCCGTAGGTGAAGCCCGCGCAGCCCGCCGAGATATCGAAGGCGGGCGGCATGCCCGCGCCGATCCGGTGGGCGATCTCGGTCGCGATGGCGGGGGTCTGCTTGAAGTGCGAGACGGTGGCGACGATCACGCCGTCGATGTCGGACGCGCTGATCCCGGCGTCCGCGATGGCCTTGCCGCCCGCGGCCAGCGACATCTCGGCGACGGTCTCGTCCGGACCCGCCCAGTGCCGGGTGGCGATCCCGGACCGGGACCTGATCCACTCGTCCGTCGAGTCGATGTGCTCCAGAATGACCTCGTTGGGCACCACGCGGGTCGGCCGGTAGCCGCCGACACCGAGGATCCGCGCGTACGGCGCGCCCTTGCTCGGCCTGATCTTCGCTGTCATCTCTGCACGGCTCCTATTCGGCTGCGTCTACGGCTTCGGCGGGGGTGCCGTATTCGGCGACGAGGGCGCGGGCCGCTTCCAGATCGTCCGGCGTCTTCAGCGCGAGGGTTCGCACCCCGGGCAGCGCCCGCTTGGCGAGGCCGACGAGCGTGCCACCGGGCGATACCTCGATCATCGCAGTGACGCCGCGTTCCTTGAAGGTCTCCATGCACAGATCCCACCGAACCGGGTTGGACACCTGCGCGACGAGCCGCCGTACGATGTCCGCGCCGGACGCCACGAACCGGCCGTCGGCGTTCGACACATAGGGCAGCGCCGGGTCCGTGACGGCCAGCGAGGGCGCGAGCGCCTCCAGGGTCGCCACGGCCGGGGCCATGTGCTCGGTGTGGAAGGCGCCCGCCACCTTCAGCGCGATGACGCGGGCCTTCTCCGGCTTGTCCGCGGCCAGCGCCGCGAGCTGTGGCATGGTGCCGGCCGCCACGATCTGGCCGGCGCCGTTGATGTTCGCCGGGGTCAGACCGAGACCGGCGAGGTGGGCGAGGACCGTGTCCGGGTCGCCGCCGAGCACCGCGGACATGCCCGTCTCGGTGACCGCGGCGGCGTCCGCCATGGCCCGGCCGCGGGCCGCGACGAAGGTCATCGCGTCCTCGGCGGACAGCACCCCGGCCAGTACGGCCGCGGTGATCTCACCGACGCTGTGACCCGCCACCGCGTCCGGGGTCAGCGGGGAGGCCCCGCCGGTCAGTTCGCCCGCGGACAGCAGACCCGCGGCGACCAGCAGCGGCTGTGCCACCTTGGTGTCGCGGATCTCGTCCGCGTCCGCCTTCGTGCCGTAGTGGGCGAGGTCGAGGTTCGCCGCGGCGGACCAGCCGGACAGGCGGTCGGCGGCACCGGGGAGTTCGAGCCAGGGGGCCAGGAAGCCGGGCGTCTGCGCGCCCTGGCCGGGAGCGACGAGTACGAGCACCTTCACACTCTCTCTCGCGGACGGGGATGACCGCCCGTGGGGACAGGGACCAAGAACTGTCAGGCGATTTGTATGTGTCCAACAAAAGCTCAGTGCGTCCGGTCGGCGTCGGACAGTCGCCCCAGGATGAGCGCGATGCGCAGGGTGAACGCGGAGCGTACATCGGAGGGTGACCAGCCGGTGACATCGGTCACACGTCGGAGCCGGTAGCGAACGGTATTGGGGTGTACGAAGAGCATGCGGGCCGCACCTTCGAGGGATGACGCCTGCTCCAGATAGACACTCAGCGTCTCCAGCAGCGCCGAGCCCGCTTCCTCCAGCGGTCTGTAGATCTCCTCCACCAACTGTTCACGAGCGTAGCGGTCGCCCGCCATCGCCCGCTCCGGCAGCAGGTCGTCCGAGAGCACCGGGCGCGGCGCGTCCGGCCACGCCGCGCACGCCTTGAGTCCGGCCGCCGCCGCCTGCGCGGAACGCGTCGCCGTCAGCAGGTCGCCGACGACCGGGCCCGCGACGACCGGGCCCGCCGCGAACGGGCCGATCAGCGCCTTCGCCACCCGGATCGGGTCGTCGTCGCCGCCGGCGACCACGACCAGGCGCTCGCCGAGCACCCCGGTCAGCACCTGGAGCTTCGCGTGCCGGGAGGCCCGCCGGATGGCCTCGACCGTCAACTCGCTGTCCCCGGTGGGCGCGGTGCCGAGCACCACCACGATCTTGTCCGGCGAATTCCAGCCCAGCGCGGCGGCCCTGGACAGCACGCCCTCGTCCGCCTCGCCCGACAGCACCGCGTTGACCACCAGCGACTCCAGCCGCGCGTCCCACGCGCCGCGCGCCTCCGCGGCCTGCGCGTACACCTGCGCCGTCGCGAAGGCGATCTCCCGCGCGTACACCAGCAGCGCCTCGCGCAGTACGCCCTCGTCGCCCGGGGCGGCGACCTCGTCGATCGCCGCCTCCATCACCTCGATGGTGGTCCGCACCATCTCCACGGTCTGCCGCAGCGAGATCGCGCGGGTCAGCTCGCGCGGCGCCGTGCCGAACACGTCGGTGCTGATCGCCTGCGGCGCCTCGGGGTGCCGGAACCACTCCGTGAACGCGGCGATGCCGGCCTGGGCCACCAGGCCGATCCACGACCGGTTCTCCGGTGGCATCGCCCGGTACCACGGCAACTGCGCGTCCATCCGCGCGATGGCGTTCGCGGCGAGCCTTCCGGCGGATTTCTCCAGCCGCCGGAGCGTGGCGGCATGGCTGCCGCGGCCTGTCTCTGCGGGAGGTTGCGGGCTTTGCGAGGGCTCGGGCACGAGGACAAGCCTGCCTTATCCCCTGCGGGGCGCGCTCCACGGGTACGGTGATCACCCCCACCCTCCTCGACCCGGCCCCGGTCCCGTACGTCCACCTTGCGCAGGACGTGGCTTTTAGGGGCGCGGGGAACTGCGCGACAAGCCCCCACCGGCGGGTGGTCCGGAGACATCCGAACTGCCCCGCCGGGGCGGGTGGTGACCTGCGGGAGCGTCGTGGCTGGCCGCGCAGTTCCTCCCCCAACCTCCGGCCGGGGGTGCCCCCAGCGCCCCAGACGGGGCACAGGTCGTGCGGACAGCGGGCCCGCGCGGCGGCAGCCGCACGGGCAGGCCCACGGCCCGGCGGGGTGGGGTCTGGGTATCGTGGGGCGGTGATCGACGTGCGGCGGGCCGCGAGCAGGATGCGATCGGTGCCGGAGAAGGGCATCGTGACGCGGCACGCGTTCTCGTTCGGGGGTCACTACGACCCCGAGAACGTCCGGTTCGGCCTGCTGCTGGCGTGCAATGAGGAGAGCCTGGAACCGGCCGCGGGGTTCGGGGAACACCCGCACCGGGACACGGAGATCGTCACCTGGGTGGTGGAAGGCGAGCTGGAGCACCGGGACGAGGGCGGCGCGCCGCACCGCCTCGGCCCCGGCGGGCTCCAGCGGCTGAGCGCGGGCGGCGGCGTACGCCATGTCGAGCGCAACGCGGGCGGGACGCGGCTGACGTTCGTTCAGATGTGGCTGCACCCCGACACGTTCGGGGAAGCCCCGGCCTACGCGAGCGTGAGCGACCCGGCCCCGCCGGGCCCCGGTCTGACGCTGCTGGCCACGGGCGCCCCGGACGCGCCCCCGCGGGCGCTGCGGCTGCGGCAGCGCGCCGCCGCGCTGTACGTGGGCCGCCCGGTGACGGCGGACAGCGCGCCGCTGCCGTCGGCCCCGTACCGCTATGTGCATGTCGTCCGCGGCGGTGTGCGGCTCGGCGACGAGCTGCTGACGGCGGGGGACGCGGCCCGGATCACCGGCGCGGACGCGCTCACGGCGCGGTGCGAGGGCCCGGCGGAGTACCTGGTGTGGGAGATGCACGCCGAGCCGTCGTACGGCTGACCGCCCTCCCCGAAAGCCCTAGCGCAGCTCGGTGAGGACGGCGTCGGTGAAGCGCGGCCACAGCGGCACCGCCCACTCCCCGAAGTCGCGGTCGGTGAGCGCGACGCAGGCGGCTCCGGCGACCGGGTCGACCCACAGGAAGGTGCCGGACTGGCCGAAGTGGCCGAAGGTCGCGGGGGAGGAGAGGGCTCCGGTCCAGTGCGGGGACTTGGCGGCGCGGATCTCGTAGCCCAGGCCCCAGTCGTTGGGATTCTGGTGGCCGTAGCCCGGCAGGACGCCCTTGAGGCCGGGGAAGACCACCGAGGTGGCGGTGGCCACGGTGGAGGGGTGCAGCAGCCGCGGGGCCTGGAGCTCGGCGGCGAAACGGACGAGGTCGTCGACCGTGGAGACACCGTCGGCGGCGGGGGAGCCCGCGCCGGACAGACCGGTGGCGGTCATGCCCAGCGGTTCGAGCACGGCCTGCCGCAGATACTCCGCGAAGGGGATGCCCGCGGCCTTGGCCAGGTGCTCGCCGAGCACGTCGAAGCCCGCGTTGGAGTACAGCCGCCGGGTGCCGGGCGGCGCCGTCACCCGGTCCTCGTCGAAGGCGAGCCCGGACGCGTGCGCGAGCAGGTGCCGCACGGTGGAGCCCTCGGGACCCGCCGGGTCGTCCAGTTCGAAGACGCCCTCCTCGTACGCCACCAGCGCCGCGTACGCGGTCAGCGGCTTGGTGACCGAGGCGAGCCGGAACCGCTGTCCCGTCGGCCCGTGCGACCCGGCCACCGTCCCGTCCTGCCGCACCACGGCCGCCGCCGCGTTCGTCACCGGCCACTGCTCGATCAGGCGCAAGCTCTCCATGCGTGCGAGCTTAAAGCGTGTCCGTGCCGCGCTTCGGGGCGGGACCGGAGCGAGGCCGGGGTGGGGCAGGAGCGGGATCAGAGCGGGCCCGGCGCGCGGAGCCCACTTGCTTGGAGTGCACTCCAAGGTCTTAGCGTGGAGGGTATGACGGTCGTGCAGGTGGCGAAGAGCAAACCGAGTAATACGACGAGCTGCGCGGATGACGACGGGCACCTGCGGCCCGACGGCCAGGACCAGTACACGATCAGCGAGGTGGCCGCCTTCACCGGCCTCAGCGCGCACACCCTGCGCTGGTACGAGCGGATCGGCCTGATGCCGCACGTGGACCGCTCGCACACCGGCCAGCGCCGGTTCACCAACCGTGATCTGGACTGGCTGGCCTTCGTCGGCAAGCTGCGGCTGACCGGGATGCCGGTCGCCGACATGGTCCGGTACGCCGAGCTGGTGCGCAGCGGCGACCACACGTTCCCCGACCGGCAGGCGCTGCTGGAGTCCACCCGGCTGGACGTGCTCCAGCGGATCGCCGAGCTCCAGGACACCCTGACGGTCCTCGACTTCAAGATCAGCACGTACGCGTGCTCCACCGTGCAGGACCCCGCGCCGCGGACCCCCGCCGTGCGGCACCCCGAAGTGCAGGAAAGGACAGGTGCCTGATGAGCGACGACACCTCACGTATCGCCACCACGACCCTCGGCACCGAAGGACCCGCGGTCGGTGTCCAGGGGCTGGGCTGCATGGGCATGAGCGAGTTCTACGGCGACACCGACGAGGCCGCGGCCCGCGAGACGCTGGAGACGGCGCTGGGCGTCGGCGTCACCCTCTACGACACCGCCGACATGTACGGGATCGGCGACAACGAGGAGTTCCTGGCCCCCTTCGTCAAGGCGCACCGCGACGAGATCGTCCTGGCGACGAAGTTCGCCAACGAGCGCAAGCGCGACGACTCCTCGTACCGGGCGATCCGCAACGACCCGCCGTACATCCGGCAGGCCGTCGAGGGCAGCCTGCGCCGCCTCGGCACGGACGTCATCGACCTGTACTACATGCACCGGCGCGACCCGGCGGTCCCGCTGAGCGAGTCGGTCGGCGCGATGGGCGAGCTGGTCACGGAGGGCAAGGTCCGCTGGCTGGGGCTGTCCGAGGTGACCGGCGCGGAACTGCGCGAGGCGCACGCGGTGCACCCGATCAGCGCGATCCAGTCGGAGTGGTCGCTGTTCAGCCGGGACGTGGAGCAGTCCGCGGTCGGCGCGGCGGCCGAACTGGGCATCGCCTTCGTGCCGTACTCGCCGCTCGGCCGCGGCTTCCTGACCGGTTCGTTCACCGACGCGGCCACCGAGCTGGGCAGCGGCGACTTCCGGCAGAGCCAGCCGCGCTTCACCGGCGAGAACGCCCGGCGCAACGCGGACCTGCTGGCCCCGGTCCGCGCCGTCGCCGAGGCGCACGGCGCGACCCTCGGCCAGATCGCGCTGGCCTGGGTGCAGCAGCGCGCCGCCGTGCACGGCCTGCCGGTGGTGCCGATCCCGGGCACCCGCAAGTCCGCCCGCGTGCTGGAGAACACCGCGGCCACCCGGATCACGCTCACCCCGGCCGAGCTGGAGCTGCTCGAACCGATCGCCGCGCAGGTGGCGGGCGACCGCTACCCGGACATGAGCAGTACGTCGGCGGCGCGCGAGTAGCCGTACGGATTCAGCCACACACGGCGCTACACGGCGCCACCCGCCCGCGTACGACCGCGCCCTACGGCTGCGGCCGTACGCGGGCGGACTTGATCGCGGCGAGCACCGCCGCGGCGAAGGGCAGCGACTCGTGCACGGGTCCGTAGCCGAGGCCGAAGACGACGGCGGCCGGGTCCTGGTCGGCCTCGCCGGGCTGCTCCTGCCGGTCGGCGTCGCGGCGCAGCAGCCGCAGATGGCCGTGGAGGAGTTCGGGCGAGCGCCAGTCGAGGCCGCTGAGCTGTTCCACCGGGAAGCTCTGGTCGCCCGCTTTCCACTTCGCGGACGACGCGCCCGTCCAGAACCAGCGGAAACTGACGGTGCGGCCGTCGAACAGCGCCTTCGCGTCGTACGCCTTGAAGGAGCGCGGCGCCGCAGGTGGGGCCACGAGGAAACGTTCCGCCGGGCCGTCGTCGAGGCTGTGCCGCACCTGGGGGCCGAGCAGGGGGCGCAGCTCGTCCCGGTAGTACTCCGCGAGCGTCCGCGACTGCGCGGGCAGCACCAGACGGTACGGGTCCGCGCTCTCCTTGAGCTGGCCGCCGGCCGCCTCGATCACCGGATCGGCGCCGGGCCTGGGCAGCGCCCGCAGGACGACGGTGCCGCGCCGCCCGTCCAGCAGTTCGATCCCGTCCAGCGCCTCATGCGGAATCCGGCGTTCCCCGAGGGCCTGGAGAAACCTCACGCCCCGTACGCCTCTGCTGTACCGGATCACCACCGCTTCTGGTTCGAACTCCCATTCAGCGTTGTTTCCGGCCAGCACATCACCCATACGGGCCATCGTAAGCGGCCTCCCGCTTGGCGGTACCCCGTCAGGAACTACGCGCGTCCCGCGGCCTCGTCGAACTCCTTGACCAGGCGGCGCGGAGCCGTGCGGCGCCAGGCCTCGGTGAGGAGTTCCGCGAGCTCGTCCGGGTCGACGGAGTCCAGGGCGGCGCGCACCCAGCCGAAGCGGCCGACGTAGGGGGCGGGCGAGAAGGTGCCGGGGTCGGCGGCGATCAGCTCGGTCTGATCCTCCTTGGACGCCTTCAGCGACACATGGGCGCCGTCGGGGTTGCCCATGGCGAAGATCTTCTCGCCGACCCGGAAGGTGTGCTCGCTGCCCCAGGTGATCTGCCGGTGCGCCCGCGGCAGCGCCAGGGCGCTGTCCGCGAACTCCTCGAAGGTGGCCATGCGGCCAGCGTAGGGCGGCCCTGTGACAGCCCGCCCCCGCAGCCCGCCACCGGACGGTGCGAGGCCCGGCCCGGCCCTCAGGCGAGCCCCGAGGTGCAGCCCTCGTCCGCGTCCTGGCAGGCGACCGCCGCGTAGTTGCCCAGGGCGATCTGCGTGAAGTTGGCCAGGCTGGTGGTGCCGGGCGCGAAGTAGCCGGGGTGCCCGCTGGCTCCGGCGGCGCTGATCACCCGGGCGCCGAAGGAGTCGTTGACCGGGTCGGCGCCGTGGCCGAGCCCGGCGATCTCCAGGTGCGGCACATCGCTGATCCAGTCGGAGCTGTCCCGCGCCGCCCACACGTGCGCCGACGTGTGGAGCTGCGAGGCGCGCTGCACGCGCATGCCGGGACTGCCGAAGACCGTGATGTCGGAGACCGAGCGGCCCGGCAGGTCGGGGGCGGCCACCCCGCACAGCACCGAGCCGTAGGAGTGGCAGAAGAGCGACACCTCGGCGTGCTGCGGCAAGGCGCTGAGCAGCGCGTTCAATCGGGTGGCGCCGCGCTCGGCCATGTTGCCCGTCGAGGCGTCCAGGCCGAGCCCCGTCGGCGTGGTGTAGTCCGCCCACGCGATCACGGCCGTCCGCACGCCGGGGTCGGCGGCGCGCTCCGCGTCGTACAGCGCCGTCGCCATGCCGACCGGGGCCGCGTACGACTTGGTGGCGCGCTCGAACGTGAGCAGGTTGGTGTCGACGCCGGGGACGACGACGGAGACCCGCTTGGCGGCCTTCAGGTCGCCGAAGACCTCCGCGACCCGGCCGGAGCCCGTCGGGTCGAAGGAGAGGATCTGCCGGTGGCCGCTGAGCAGCGAGGTGTAGCGCGCGGCCCGCCGCGCCGCGTCGATCCGGCCCGCCACGGTGAACTGGTCGCTGTGCGAGCGCGCGGTCTCCGCGGTGCGGGCCTGCTCGATGGCCGCGTGGTTGGCCCGGTAGCGCAAGGTGAGCGGCGCGCCGTTGAGATTGCCGACGATCAGCGGGTACCGCTCGGTGAGCGCGAGCCGCTGGCCGCCGGTGAGCGACGCGAAGAAGCGCGCGATCGTCCGGGCGCCGCTGTCGGGGTCCGGCAGCTTGTGCGAGGCGATGGTGCCGTGCCGCCAGGACGACAGGGCGGCGGCCCGCGGGTCGCCGGCCCCGCCGGGGCGCAGCGCCGTCCAGCCGGTGGTCGCCAGCATGATGAAGACGACCGACAGGGCCAGCAGGGCGCGGATCGACATGGGGCTCAGTCGCGCTTCGAGAAGGCTCACTCGCAGATGCCTCGCGGATTCGTCCCGGGTTCAACCGGGCGGCGGGGATATGGGGGGCGGGAGGTGGGGCGTCAGGTGCTGTGGGGCAGTACGTGCGGACAACGGCGTCCCTGGGCGCGGCTCCGCGGTCCAGCGTAGAAGACCCGGACGGGTGGCCGGGTCAAGGGTGAGTCAGATCACGTTTGGAAACGGAATGATCTGACCGGAGGTTACGCGGCTGCCGCCAGTCGGACGCACCCCCGGTTCCCGGCGCCCGCCGGAAGGCACTCACAAGGCGATACGCGGCCGGTAGGCGGCCTCCGCGCGGCATAGCGGTGCCCGCAGCGGGCAATCGAACCGGCAGGACCCGAGGACGGGACCCCGAGGAGGGAACCATGGCTCGACGTTTCGCCACGACCGAACGCTCCCGCGGCACCCGAGTCGAAGTGGAGCGCACCGGCGGCAGGCTCGGCATCATCGGAGTCATCAGCGCGGTCGTGGGCTTCTTCGTCCTGGGCATCGTGTTCGGCCCCGTGGCGGTCGTCTGCGGCTGGCTCGCGATGGGCCGCCGCTGGAGCGGCCGCAAACCCCTGCTGGCCCTGATCGCGCTGTTCCTCGGCGCGCTCGACACACTCATCGCGCTGCTCTACGTGGCCCAGTAGCCCCGCCCGCGCCGCGCGGGCGTACGAACGGCCTCCGGGCCGAGAGGGAGAGCCCTCTCGGCCCGGAGGCCGTTGTCGTGCGGAGCCCGAGGCGAACCCGAGAGCCGAACTACGCGTCGCCGCCCGCCGCGCCCGGGTCGGCCGAGGCCACGTCCAGGAGCTGGTAGCGGTCGACGGCCTGCTTCAGCACGGACCGGTCGACCTTGCCGTCGCGGGCCAGCTCGGTGAGGACCGCCAGGACCACCGACTGCGCGTCGATGTGGAAGAAGCGACGGGCCGCGCCACGGGTGTCCGCGAAGCCGAAGCCGTCCGCGCCCAGCGAGGAGTACGTGCCGGGCACCCAGCGCGAGATCTGGTCGGGCACCGCCCGCATCCAGTCCGAGACGGCCACGAACGGCCCCTCGGCCCCGGACAGCTTGCGCGTCACGTACGGCACGCGCTGCTCCTCCTCCGGGTGCAGCAGATTGTGCTCCTCGATCGCGACGGCCTCGCGCCGCAGCTCGTTCCAGGACGTCGCGGACCATACGTCGGCCCGTACGTTCCAGTCCTCGGCGAGGATGCGCTGCGCCTCGACCGCCCACGGCACCGCGACACCCGACGCCATGATCTGCGCGGGGATCGTACCGGCCTCGCCGGTCTTGAAGCGGTAGATGCCCTTGAGGATGCCGTCCACGTCGACGTCCGCGGGCTCGGCCGGGTGCTGGATCGGCTCGTTGTAGACGGTGAGGTAGTAGAAGACGTCCTCGCCCGGCTTGCCGTCCGCAGTCTCGCCGTACATCCGGCGCAGACCGTCCTGCACGATGTGCGCGATCTCGTAGCCGAAGGCGGGGTCGTACGCGACGCAGCCGGGGTTGGTGGAGGCCAGGAGCTGCGAGTGGCCGTCCGCGTGCTGGAGGCCCTCACCGGTCAGCGTGGTGCGGCCCGCGGTCGCGCCCAGCACGAAGCCGCGCGAGAGCTGGTCGGCCATCTGCCAGAACTGGTCGCCGGTGCGCTGGAACCCGAACATCGAGTAGAAGACGTAGACCGGGATCAGCGGCTCGCCGTGCGTGGCGTACGCCGAGCCCGCCGCGATCAGCGACGCCGTACAGCCCGCCTCGGAGATGCCGTCGTGCAGCATCTGCCCGGTCGGCGACTCCTTGTACGCCAGCAGCAGCTCGCGGTCGACCGACTCGTACTGCTGACCCATCGGGTTGTAGATCTTCGCGCTCGGGAAGAACGCGTCCATGCCGAAGGTGCGGTACTCGTCGGGGGCGATCAGCACGAAGCGCTTGCCGATCTCCTTGTCCCGCATCAGGTCCTTCAGGACGCGGACGAACGCCATGGTGGTGGCGATCGACTGCTGGCCCGAGCCCTTCTTCGCGGTCGCGTACGTCTTCTCCGGCGGCAGCGGCAGCGGCTTGGCCCGCACCACGCGCGTGGGCACGTAACCGCCGCACGCCTTGCGGTGGTCGTGCATGTACTGGATCTCTTCGGAGTTCCGGCCGGGGTGGTAGTACGGCGGGTAGCCCTCGTCGAGCCGCTGGTCGGTGATCGGCAGGTGCAGCCGGTCGCGGAAGCGCTTGAGGTCGTCGACCGTCAGCTTCTTCATCTGGTGCGTCGCGTTGCGGCCCTCGAAGTTCGGACCCAGCGTCCAGCCCTTGATGGTCTGCGCGAGGATCACCGTCGGCTGGCCCTTGTGCTCCTTGGCCGCCGTGTAGGCCGCGAAGACCTTGCGGTGGTCGTGGCCGCCGCGCCCGAGGTGCAGGATCTGCTCGTCGGACATGCCTTCGACCATCTTGCGCAGCCGCTGGTCGTCGCCGAAGAAGTGCTCACGGATGTACGAACCGGTCTCGGTCGCGTACGTCTGGAACTGGCCGTCCGGGGTGGTGTTCATCTTGTTGACCAGCAGACCGTCGCGGTCCTGGGCCAGCAGCGGGTCCCAGGAGCGGTCCCAGATCAGCTTGATGACGTTCCAGCCGGCGCCGCGGAACTGCGACTCCAGCTCCTGGATGATCTTGCCGTTGCCGCGCACCGGGCCGTCGAGGCGCTGGAGGTTGCAGTTGACGACGAAGGTCAGGTTGTCCAGGCCCTCGCGGGCGGCGATCGAGAGCTGGCCGAGCGACTCCGGCTCGTCCATCTCGCCGTCGCCGAGGAACGCCCACACGTGCGACGTGGAGGTGTCGGCGATGCCGCGCGCCTCCATGTAGCGGTTCATCCGGGCCTGGTAGATCGCGCCCAGCGGGCCGAGGCCCATCGAGACGGTCGGGAACTCCCAGAAGTCCGGCATCAGCCGCGGGTGCGGGTAGCTGGAAAGGCCGTTCGGCGCCTTCGACTTCTCCTGGCGGAAGGCGTCGAGCTGCGCCTCGCTCAACCGGTCGAGCAGGAAGGCGCGGGCGTAGATGCCGGGGGAGGCGTGGCCCTGGAAGAAGATCTGGTCGCCGCCGAGGCCGTCGTCCTTGCCGCGGAAGAAGTGGTTGAAGCCCACGTCGTAGAGCGAGGCGGAGGAGGCGAAGGTGGCGATGTGGCCGCCGACTCCGATCCCGGGACGCTGGGCGCGGGAGACCATGACCGCCGCGTTCCACCGGGTGGCGTTGAGGATCTTGCGCTCGATCTCCTCGTTGCCCGGGAAGAACGGCTCGTCCTTGGTGGCGATGGTGTTCACGTAGTCGGTGCTGCGCATCTCGGGCACCGCGACGCGCTTCTCGCGCGCGCGCTCGATGAGGCGGAGCATCAGATAGCGGGCCCGCTCACGGCCGCGCTCGTCGATGGCCGCATCGAGCGAGTCGAGCCATTCCGCCGTCTCCTCGGGATCGAAATCCGGGACCTGGCTGGGAAGGCCGCCAATGATGATCGGGTTGCGATCGGATCCGGAAGCCACGCTGTTCCTTCGCTGCTAGGTGGAGCTCTGCTGGGTCGCGCCGCCTCCATCGTGTACCGCGTCGTTCGATACGTCATCTCTACCGAGCGGTAACCGCAGCTCATGAGCCGCGCGGCCCCAGGGCCGGTGGTCGGCCGGGAGCCTCCCGGCCTGAGGTTGAGGGAGGCCAAACCTGAACTCTACGCCCAGTCGCTCGTACGACCGACTCGCGGCTCCAATCACGCACAACACCGGCAAACCGCCGTGATGTGCGTCACCATTGAGTGTGCGGGTTGCGGTGACACGGTCGAATCGTCACCGTTTCGACGGTCTCGTACGCCGGGTACTTGCGCGATCCGCCCAGCCCGTGTGGACTACCGCCAATAACCCGCACAGGCGCGGGCAGATTTTCCCCATGACAGGAGGCAAAGCGTGAGCGCGACCGCGGACCACGCGGAGGAGCGGACCAACCCGGCGAGCCGGCTTGGTTTCGAGCCCGGACAGGTGGTCCAGGAGCTCGGGTACGACGAGGATTGCGACCAGGAGCTTCGAGAGGGTATCGAGGAGCTCACGGGCGAGGAGCTCGCCGATGAGGAGTACGACGACGTGCCCGACGCCGTCCTGCTGTGGTTCCGCGAGGACGACGGCGACCTCACCGACGCACTCGTCGACGCCACGTCGACGGTCGACCCCGGCGCCCCGATCTGGCTCATGACCCCGAAGACCGGGCGTGACGGCCACGTCGAGCCCAGCGAGATCGGAGAGGCCGCGCAGACCGCGGGCCTCGCCCAGACCAGCAGCGTCAACGCCGCCAAGGACTGGACCGGCAGCCGTCTCGTGACACCCAAGACGGCCCGCGCGGGGAAGCGGTAGCTTTCCCGGCACCGGCGGCCCGCCGCAGGGGTTGCGCCCCGCGGCCGTCCGCCGCCCGTCACACGCTGGCCGCGCGGTTCCCCGCGCCCCCTCGGGGGAGCGGGGAACCGCGCGCTTGGCCCACCCTGTGTCGCGGCCCTGCGGCGGTCGCGACGGCCGCGCCGGGTCCCGCGCCTCCCCGAGAAGGGACGCCCGCGCGATGAGCGAGATCAGCGCAGCCCACGAGATCCCCGCGGTCGGCGCCCCGGCACCCGACTTCGCCCTGCCCGACCAGCACGGCCGTACCGTGCGCCTGGCCGACTTCCGCGGCCGGAAGAACGTCGTGCTGCTCTTCTACCCCTTCGCCTTCACCGGCGTGTGCACCGGCGAGCTGTGCGCGCTGCGCGACGAGCTGCCCGCGTTCCAGAACGCGGACGTGCAACTGCTCGCCGTCTCCTGCGACTCGATGCACTCGCTGCGGGTCTTCGCCGACCAGGAGGGCCTGGACTACCCGCTGCTGTCCGACTTCTGGCCGCACGGCGCGGTCTCCCGCGCCTACGGCGTCTTCGCCGAGGACAAGGGCTGCGCCCTGCGCGGCACCTTCGTCATCGACAAGGAGGGCACCGTGCGCTGGACCGTCGTCAACGGGCTGCCGGACGCCCGCGATCTTCACGACTACGCAAAGGCGCTCGAATCGCTGTAGACCTCGGGAACCCGTCACTAAGCTCGGCACGTTGATCCGGCACCAGCGCAGGATCTGTGCACGCGTACGCCACGCACACAGCACGCACGAACCGATTTGGGAGGACTCGTGGGAGTCAGCCTCAGCAAGGGTGGCAACGTCTCGCTGACCAAGGAGGCGCCGAATCTCACGGCCGTCGTCGTCGGTCTGGGCTGGGACGCCCGCACCACCACCGGCAACGACTTCGACCTCGACGCGAGCGCGCTGCTCACCAGCGACCAGGGCAAGGTGCTCTCCGACGCGCACTTCGTCTTCTTCAACAACCTCACCAGCCCCGACGGCTCCGTGGTGCACACCGGTGACAACCTCACCGGTGAGGGCGAGGGCGACGACGAGGTCATCAACGTGAATCTGGCCGGTGTCCCGGCCGATGTCGCGAAGATCGTCTTCCCCGTCTCCATCTACGAGGCCGAGAGCCGCCAGCAGAGCTTCGGCCAGGTGCGCAACGCCTACATCCGGGTGCTCAACGCGGCGGACCAGCGCGAGCTGGCCCGCTACGACCTGACCGAGGACGCCTCGACCGAGACCGCCATGGTCTTCGGCGAGCTGTACCGGCACGGCGCGGAGTGGAAGTTCCGCGCCATCGGCCAGGGCTACGCCTCGGGACTGCGCGGCATCGCCCAGGACTTCGGCGTCAACGTCTGATCGCGGTGCGGCGCCCGGCCACCGGGCGCCGCCCGTCCCTGGCGGACCCAGGACCCAGGGCCCACCCAGCACCCACCCAGCACACCCTGCGACGGGGAGGAACGAAACACGATGGGCGTCACGCTCGCCAAGGGAGGCAATGTCTCCCTCTCCAAGGCCGCGCCGAATCTCACCAAGGTGCAGATCGGTCTCGGCTGGAGTTCCCGCTCGACCACCGGAGCCGACTTCGACCTGGACGCCAGCGCGCTGCTCTGCGGCAACGGCCGGGTCCTGGGAGACGAGTTCTTCGTCTTCTACAACAATCTCAAGAGCCCGGAGGGTTCCGTCGAGCACACCGGCGACGAACTGGTCGGCGGCACCGGCGGTGACGACGAGACGATCCTGGTGGACCTGAGCCTCGTCCCCGAGCGCGTCGACAAGATCGTCTTCCCGGTCTCGATCTACGACGCCGACGCCCGTTCCCAGACCTTCGGCCAGGTCAGCAACGCGTACATCCGGGTGCTCAACCAGGCGGACGGCGCCGAACTGGCCCGTTACGACCTGACCGAGGACGCCTCGACCGAGACCGCGATGATCTTCGGCGAGCTCTACCGCTACAGCGGCGAGTGGAAGTTCCGTGCGGTAGGTCAGGGGTACGCCTCCGGACTGCGCGGCATCGCCCTAGACTTCGGGGTCAACGTTTCGTAAAGCCGCGTACCTCGCGGGGGTCCTCGTGATCATCAGGGAAATAGGTAGGTAGCTCGTGCTCCTCAGAACATTCGGCTGGTCGTTCGGCATCACTGCCGCCGGCCTCGCCCTGGCCGGCGTCCTCTGGGGCTGGAAGGGCCTGGCCATTGTCGCGATCCTGTCGGTCCTCGAGATCTCACTCTCGTTCGACAACGCGGTGATCAACGCGGGCATCCTCCGCAAGATGAATGCCTTCTGGCAGAAGATGTTCCTCACCATCGGCGTGCTGATCGCCGTCTTCGGCATGAGGCTCGTCTTCCCGATCATCATCGTCGCCATCACGGCCAAGCTCAGTCCGTGGGAAGCGGTCAGGGTCGCGATCAACGACCACGACCGCTACGAGGCGCTGGTCACCGGCGCGCACCCGGCGATCGCCGCCTTCGGTGGCATGTTCCTGCTGATGATCTTCCTCGACTTCATCTTCGAGGAGCGGGAGATCACCTGGCTGGGCTGGCTGGAGAAGCCGCTGGCCAAGGTCGGCAAACTGGACATGCTCTCCGTCGTGGTCGCGCTGGTCGCGCTGCTCGTCGCCGCCACCACCGTCGCCACCGGCGTCCCGCTGCACGGCGGTCACGGCACCATCGACAAGGGTGAGACGGTGCTGCTGGCGGGCGTCGGCGGCCTGCTCACGTATCTCATCGTCGGCGGTGTCTCCAGCTTCTTCGAGGAGCGGCTGGAGGACGACGACGAGGACGGCGCGGACGACGAGGACGGCGCGGAAGCGGGCGGAGCGGAGCCCGTCGCGGCGAAGAACGGCAACGGCGTCAGCACCGGACAGGTCGTGGGCCTGGCGGGCAAGGCCGCGTTCTTCATGTTCCTCTACCTCGAAGTCATCGACGCGTCCTTCTCCTTCGACGGTGTCGTCGGCGCCTTCGCGGTCAGCAACGACATCTTCGAGATCGCGCTGGGTCTCGGCATCGGCGCGATGTACATCAGGTCGCTGACCGTCTTCCTGGTCCGCAAGGGCACCCTGGACGACTACGTCTACCTGGAGCACGGCGCGCACTACGCGATCGGCGCGCTGGCCGTCATCCTGCTCGTCACGATCAAGTACGACGTCAGCGAGGTCATCACCGGTCTGGTCGGCGTGGTGCTGATCGCCGCTTCGTACTGGTCCTCGGTGGTACGCAACCGCCGACTCGGGGAAGACTCCGGGCAACCGGACGGTGACAAGGACGACGACAAGGCGGAAGTCGCGAGCGGGGTCTGACCCCGGTCGCGCCAGCGCTGCCCCCGCCGTCCGGCGGGGGCAGCCTCATGTCAGGGGAGGGCGAGGGCAGATGGCCTGGTGGAGTTTTCTGCGGCCGAGCGGCGGGCAGCAGTTCGACGTCGCGAACGCGCACACCGTGGAACTCACCAAGCGGCACCCGATGGTGTCGCTGTCCAAGCAGGGAGCGGCCGTCGGCAACCTCCGGGTCAACCTCTCGTGGTCGATGCGGACATCCGACACCGGTGGCTGGGCCACCTCCAACGGCGGGTTCTTCCGCCGCCAGCTCGACGTCTTCAAACCGCGCGTGGTGCAGGCGGCCGGACCCGCCATGGTCAATGTCGACCTCGACCTGGCCTGCATGTACGAACTGGCCGACGGGAGCAAGGGAGTTGTCCAGCCGCTCGGCAATCTGCTGGGCGACCTGGACGCGCCGCCGTACATCCAGATGAGCGGCGACGACCGGTTCGGCGGCACCTCGGGCGAGACGCTGTACATCAACTTCGACAAGCGGGACGAATTCCGGCGGCTGCTGGTCTTCGTCTACATCTACGACGGCACGCCCGCCTTCGACCGCACGCACGCGAAGGTCGAGATCTTCCCGACCTCGGGCCCGCGCATCGAGATCCCGCTCAACGAGCGGGAGCCGCAGGCCCGTTCGTGCGCCGTCGTGCTGATCGAGAACCGCAAGGGCGAGCTGGTCGTGCGCCGCGAGGTCAGGTACGTCTACGGCTTCCAGGCCGAGATCGACCGGCTCTACGGCTGGGGCCTCCAGTGGGGCCGCGGCTACAAGTCCAAGGTCTGACCGCGTCCGGCGCGCTGTCCGCGCGGGTCAGCTGCCCGACTGGAACTGGGGTCCCTGCGGCGGCAGTTGGAAGCCGCCGTCGTTGGCGGCGGCGGCCACCGGCTGCGGGTAGCCGTACGCCGGGTAGCCCTGCTGCGGCTGTTGGTGGACCGCGGGGGCCGTGGTGGCCGCCACGGGCTGCGGGTAGCCGTAGGCGGGCTGTGCGGGCACGTGGCCGGGCGAGGGCGCCTGGAGCGGGTATCCGTACGCACTGGTGGGCGCGGGCTCCGGCTCCTGGGCGTACGGCGCGGTCTGCTGGGACACCGGCCCGGCCGTGGGCGGCGCCGCCGGGGAGACGGTGGGCGGCGCGGTCGTGGCCGGTACGGCGGTACGGTCGGAGTCGCCGCCCTCGACGTCGTCCACCGCGATGCCGAATTCGGTGGCCACGCCGACCAGACCGGTGTCGTACCCCTGGCCCAGGGCGCGGAATTTCCAGCCGCCGTCCTTGCGGTAGATCTCGCCGCAGTTCAGGGCGGTCTCGTAGCCGGTGTCGGGGCGCACCTCGAAGGTGATGACGGGCGCGTGCTGCGGCCCCGTGGTGTCGTAGAGGAGCACGCACAGGTCCTGGACCTGCGCGAAGGGGCCGCCGTCGCAGGAGGCGACGATCACGACGCGGTCCACGTCGGAGCCGAGGGCGGCCAGGTCGACCTCGACGGTGTCGGTCAGGCTGCCGGAGACGCGTTTCTTGGGCAGGTGACGGGCGAGCCCCGAGGGGTGGCGCGGTTCGTTGTAGAAGACGAAGTCGGCGTCGGAACGGACCTTGCCGTTGGAACCGAGCAGCAGCACGGAGGCGTCAACATCGGGGGAACCGGACGCCGGGGTCCAGCGCAGTACCGCCCGGATTCCGGGGGCGTCCAGTGGGGTGTTCGAGCCCTTCACCATCACGTGCGTCATACCGGTCATCCTGCCCTCCCCGTGGCGTGCGCCACAACGCCGGGCGGGACGGTCACGCGGTGGACCCGCCGCGGTTACCTGTTTTTCACGTGCGGAGGGAACCTCTACCCCATGCTCGCACGTACGATAATCGGCCAGATATCATCGGGCTCACTACCTCGAAATGGGGCGTATGCGACACTTCGGGCACCTCGCTCCTGAAGCCAGGAGCGAACTGTTTCACCGCGAGCCGCAGGAGTTCACTGCCGACTCGCCCGCACGCATGCTCGCGGTCGCCCTCGGCGCCACCCTCTACAGCCCCGCCACCCGCCCGCAGCTCGCGGACGACGTGGTGAAGCAGGCCGCCCGGGGTGTGGTGTCGATGGTCCTGTGCCTGGAGGACTCCATCGACGACCGCGACGTCGTCGCAGGTGAGGCCAATCTCGTCCGGCAGTTCGCCGATCTCGCGACCCGGCCGGAGGCGGCCCTTCCGCTGCTGTTCATCCGGGTCCGCACGCCCGCGCAGATCACCGACCTGGTGACACGGCTCGGCGGCACCGTGGAACTGCTGTCCGGATTCGTGCTGCCCAAGTTCACCGAGGAGACCGGCGTCCCCTTCCTGGAGGCCATGGCGCACGCGGAGGCCGCCAGCGGGCGGCGCCTTTTCGCCATGCCCGTACTGGAGTCCCCGCAGCTCCTGCACCTGGAGAGCCGGGTCGAGACGCTCTACGGGATATCCAGGACGGTCGACAAATACCGCGAGCGGGTGCTCGCCCTGCGCCTGGGCGTCACCGACTTCTGCTCCTCCTACGGCCTGCGCCGCGCCCCCGCGATGACCGCCTACGACGTGCAGATCGTCGCCTCGGTGATCGCCGACGTGGTCAACGTCCTCGGCCGCGCCGACGGCAGCGGCTTCACCGTGACGGGACCGGTCTGGGAGTACTTCAGGCACCACGAGCGGATGTTCAAGCCGCAACTGCGCCGCAGCCCCTTCACCCCCGAGGCCGAGGACCTGCGCGACACCCTCATCGAGCGCGACATGGACGGACTGCTCCGCGAGATCGAGCTGGACCGCGCCAACGGCCTCCAGGGCAAGACCTGCATCCACCCCACCCACGTGCCCGTCGTGCACGCGCTGAGCGTCGTCACGCACGAGGAGTTCTGCGACGCGGCCGACATACTCGACGAGGACCGCTCCGGCGGCGGCGTCATGCGGTCCGCGTACACCAACAAGATGAACGAGGTGAAGCCGCACCGCGCCTGGGCGGAGCGCACCATGCGCCGCGCCGAGGTTTTCGGCGTCGCCCAGGAGGACATCGGCTTCGTGGAACTGCTCGCGGCGAGCCTGCCGCAGTCCTGAGCGCGGTCCCGGAACAGCCTCCAGCGCAGTCCTGAGCACGGCCAGGCGCCGCGCCCAGCCCTGAGCACGGCCCCCGCGCCGCGCTCGCACCGAACGGAAGAGAAGCACCGCATGGCAACGCACACGCCCTGGCCGGGCCAGTGGGTCGCGGACCGGCTGGGCATCGGCCTGGTGGGCGAGGGCCTGCACGGAGTGCTCGGCCTCGCGCTGCGCCGCAACCCCAAGCGCGCCCACCTGCTGGTCTCCAACATCCTCGGCAAGCACGTCCCGCAGGACCCGCGAGCGGTCTACGGCTCCGCGTACGCGCTCGGCGAGCGGGTCCGCGACCTGCTCGGCCCGGACGCGGTCGCCGACGCCGTGGTCCTCGGCTACGCCGAGACCGCGACGGGACTCGGCCACTGCGTCGCCGACGGCGTCGGCGGTGTGCCGTACCTGCACTCCACCCGGCGCGAGGTCGCGGGCGTCGCGGCGGGCGGCGGCTTCCAGGAGGAGCACAGCCACGCCACCGGGCACCTGCTGCTCCCCGAGGACCCGGCGCTGCTGGCGGGCAGCGGCCCGCTGGTCCTGGTCGACGACGAGTTCTCCACCGGCCAGACCATCCTCAACACCATCCGTGACCTGCACGGACGCCACCCGCGCGAGCGGTATGTGGTGGTCGCCCTGACCGACATGCGGTCCGCCGCCGACCAGGCGCGGCTGGAGGACTTCGCGGCGGAACTCGGCGCCCGCGTGGACGTCGTCGCCCTGGTCGCGGGGGCCGTCACGCTCCCCGAGGGCGTGCTGGAGCGCGGCCAGGCCCTGGTGGCCGCCCACGAGACGCCGCCGCCCGCGCCCGCCGACTACTACGACCTCACGCACGTCGAGCTGGACTGGCCGGCCGGGGTGCCGGACGGCGGCAGGCACGGCTTCCTGCCCGAGCACCGCGCCGCCCTGGAGGCCGCGCTGCCCGCGATGGGACAGCGGCTGGCCGCCGCGCTCCCGCCCGGCGCCCGCCGCGTCCTCGTCCTCGGCAACGAGGAGCTGATGTACGCCCCGCTGCGGCTGGCGGAGGCGCTGCGACGGCACACCGCCGCAGCGGACGCGGGCCTTGAGGGCCTGGGGCGGCACACCGCCGCAGCGGACGCGGGCCTTGGGGGCTCGCAGGCGGCCCCTGGCGGCGCTCTCGATGTGCGCTACTCCACCACGACCCGCTCGCCGGTGCTGGCCGTCGACGACCCCGGCTACGCCATCCGCAGCCGGATCGTGTTCCCCGCCCACGACGAGCCCAGCGACGGCCCCGGCGACCGGTACGCGTACAACGTGGCGGGCGCGGGTTTCGACGCGGTCGTCTGCGTCATCGACTCCGCGGGCGAGACCCCCGAGCTGTACGGGCCCGGCGGCCTGATCGCCCAGCTCGCCGCGCACACCGACCGCGTACTGGTCGCCGTCGTCCCCACCTACCGGCCGCGGCCCCGGCTGCACGCCCGGTTGCGGTCCCGGCTCACCGCCGGAACCGAGTCCCGTCCCCGACCGAACGGACACGCCGCACCGATGAGCCCCGCCCCTGTGAGCGCCACCGCCCGACCGCTGCCCGAGCCCCTGCGCGGCCCCGCCTTCTCGTCGTACGCGGCGGACGAGGTCGGCTGGCTGCTCAAGGACCTGTCGGAGGTCGAGCTGGAAGCGCCGACCGAGGAGCGCGAGGAGGCCATCCAGAGCGGCGGCGCGCACTACGCCGAGTCGCTGCCCGTCGAGTACCAGCCGAGCGCCGCGTACCAGGACCTGTTCAAGGCCGCCCTCGACGGCTCCGCCGAACGCATCGCGCGCGCGGTCGGCGCCGTCACCGAACTCGTGCTCGCCGAGCGCGGCCCTGACGCCGTCCTGGTCTCGCTCGCCCGCGCGGGCACCCCGGTCGGCGTGCTGATGCGCCGCTGGGCCCGGCACGCGCACGGCCTGGACCTGCCGCACTACGCCGTCTCCATCGTCCGCGGCCGGGGCATCGACCGCAACGCGCTGAGCTGGCTGGCCGCCCACCACGACGCGGCGAACGCCGTGTTCGTCGACGGCTGGACGGGCAAGGGCGCCATCACCCGCGAACTGGCCGAAGCCGTCAAGGACTTCGACGGCGAAGGCGTCTTCGACCCGGACATCGCGGTGCTCGCCGACCCCGGCGGCTGCGTGTCCACCTACGGCACCCGCGACGACTTCCTGATCCCCTCCGCGTGCCTCAACTCCACGGTCTCCGGCCTCATTTCGCGCACCGTGCTGCGCGCCGACCTGACCGGGCCCGACGACTACCACGGCGCGAAGTTCTACCGCGAGCTGGCGGGCGCCGACGTCTCCGGGCTCTTCCTCGACACCGTCACCGCCGCCTTCGACCGGGTCGGCGACGCCGTCGCCGAGGACGTCAAGTCGCTGCGCTCCGCCGACCGTTCACCCACCTGGGCGGGCTGGGCCGCGGTCGAGCGGATCAGCGAGGAGTACGGCATCGGCGACGTGAACCTCGTCAAGCCCGGCGTCGGCGAGACCACCCGCGTGCTGCTGCGCCGAGTGCCCTGGAAGATCCTCGCCCAGCGCGGCGTCGGCGCCGACCTCGACCACGTCCGCCTGCTGGCCGCACAGCGCGGCGTACCGGTCGAGGAGGTGGACGGGCTGCCGTACTCCTGCGTGGGTCTCATCCACCCCCGCTACACCCGAGGGGCCACCGGGACCGACGGCAAGGCGGTGGACGCGAAGTGAGTACCCGTCAGAACCGCACGCTGGTCGCCAGCGACCTCGACCGCACCCTGATCTACTCCACGGCGGCGCTCGCCCTCACCATGGCCGACGAGCACGCGCCGCGCCTGCTCTGCGTCGAGGTGCACGAGGCCAAGCCGCTGTCCTACATGACCGAGACCGCCGCGGCGCTGCTGGTGCGACTCGCCGCGGAGGCCGGGCAGTTCGTGCCCTCCACCACCCGCACCCGCAAGCAGTACCGCCGGATCAGCCTGCCCGGACCCCAGCCGCGGTACGCCATCTGCGCCAACGGCGGCCACCTCCTGGTCGACGGCCGCACCGACCACGACTGGAACGCCGAGATCCGCCGTCGTCTCGCCGACGGCTCCGCGCCGCTGGACGAGGTACGCGCCCACCTCGCCGCGACCGCCGACCCCGCGTGGCTGCGCAAGGAGCGCATCGCGGAAGACCTCTTCGCCTACCTCGTGGTCGACCGCGAGCGCCTCCCCGCCGGCTGGGTCAAGGAACTCGCCGCCTGGGCCGAACCCCGCGGCTGGACCGTCTCCCTCCAGGGCCGAAAGATCTACGCCGTGCCGCTGCCGCTCAGCAAGTCCGCCGCCCTCGCCGAGGTCGTCCGCCGCACCGGCGCCGACCGCGTCCTCGCCGCCGGCGACTCCCTCCTCGACGCCGATCTGCTCCTCGCCGCCGATGAGGGCTGGCGCCCCGGCCACGGCGAGCTGGCCGACTCCGGCTGGACCGCCCCCCACGTCACCGGCCTCCCCACGGTCGGTGTCGCCGCCGGCGAAGAGATCATCCTGCGGATGCGCAACGCCCTCTAACGCCGCCCCCCGCAGGGCCTTGTTTTTTGGGGGTGTGGGGCTGGTGCGCTGCCGTCGCGCAGGGCCTGTTTTTTAGGGGCGCGGGGAACTGCGCGACCAGCCCCCACCGGGCTGTCAGCCCGGAAACAACAGCATCTGCCCCGCTGGGGCCGGTTTTCGAAGGCGCACCACCGCTGTGGCTGAGCGCGCAGTTCCCCGCGCCCCCAAAAAAAGCGCGTGGCCGGCGCCCCCGGCGGAGAGGAACCGCTCCGGGGCCCGGGGTCAGTGCCCCGGGGCCACCACCCGGGTGCAATAGGCGCGGGAGCGCTCTATGCGTCGCGCGTTGGGCCGCTCGCTCGCAGCGATAAAGGCCCGGGCCTCCAGCTCGCTGCGCCCCCCGCGCACGTGCCGTCGCAGCAGCCGCCGCTCACGCAGCTGACGCGGCGCGTCGACGTACCAGAGCTCGTCCAGCAGGTCACGGACCTGCTCCCACCCGGCACCGTCGTCGGCGAGGTAATTGCCCTCGGTGACGACGAGCCGGACACCGGGCGCGACGACCAGCCCGGCGGCCACCGGCTCGTCCAGGCCCCGGTCGAAGTCGGGCGCGTAGACCGGGTGTTGACGGTCACCGCGCAGCCGCCGCAGCAGGTGGACGTAGCCGTCCACGTCGAACGTCTCGGGCGCGCCCTTGCGGTCCCGCAGCCCCAGCCGGTCCAACTGCGCGTTGGACAGATGGAACCCGTCCATCGGCACATACGCGGCCGTCCCCGCGCCCACCCGGTCGTTCACCCCGGACACCAGCCGCCGCGCCAGAGTCGACTTCCCGGCGGCCGGGGCGCCCGCCAGCCCCAGCAGAGCCCTCCGGCCTGGAATGCTGGGGACCAAGGCGACCGCGTCATCCACGAGCATTCCGTCACCCTAGGGCCCGGACGGGCCCTGAGCGCCGCACCAGGGAGAAGACCCTTGTCCGAAACGAAGAACCCGCAGCTCACACCCGAGCTGTACGGATACGTCCTCGCGCACAACCCGCCGCTGGACGCCGTCCAGCGGGAACTGGTCGAGACCACGCACGCCCGCCTCGCCGATGTGGCCGGGCTCCAGACCGCTGAGGAGCAGGGCCCGCTGCTGGCCTTCCTCGTCCGCCTGACCGGCGCCAAGCAGATCGTGGAGGTCGGCACCTTCACCGGCTTCTCGACCCTGTCGATGGCCCAGGCCCTGCCCGCCGACGGCAGGCTCATCGCCTGCGACGTCTCCGAGGAGTGGACCGCCGTCGGCCAGGACGCCTGGGCCAAGGCGGGCGTCGCCGACCGCGTCGACCTGCGGATCGCCCCGGCCATCGACACGCTCAAGGCGCTGCCCGGCGGCCAGTGGATCGACCTGGTGTTCCTGGACGCCGACAAGGGGTCCTACACCGACTACTGGGAGGAGCTGGTGCCGCGCATGAACCCCGGCGGCCTGCTCGTCGTCGACAACACGCTCTTCCACGGCGAGGTCGTGGACGAGGACGCGACCGGCGGCGCCGCGGCCATCCGCGCGTTCAACGACCACGTACGCGCGGACGACCGGGTGGACGACGTCCTGCTCACCGTCGCGGACGGCCTGACGCTGGCCCGTAAGAAGTAGTCACTCCGGCAGGACCGTCACGGGGTCAGTGCTGCGGCAGTCCGCGGGGAGGCGGCCGCCGGGTGGTCACCGCCGCCCGGGCCTCCTCCTCGCGGGCTGCCTGCTGGGGGTGGCGCTTGCGCCAGTACGGGTTGTCGTGCGGCAGTCCGCCGGTCACCCGCCCGTACATGCCGAAGAACATCAGCATCACGCCGACCGCGAAGCTGAACAGCACGTTCGACATCTTGAACGCCAGAAGGTTGCTGCCGGTGTCCAGCAGGGCGAGATTGACGAACCCGCTGAGCAGGAAGGCGACGCCGACGACGATGTTGAGGGTCGAGGCGAAGTTGCCGCCCTTCACCATCCCGGCGAAGAGCAGCACGCCGATGACGATGGAGATCGTGCTGAGCGCGCCGTTGGAGTTCAGCCCGGCGATCCGGTCGCCCGCCTTGGACAGGAACGACACGCCGTTGAGGAGTCCGAGGATCCCGAAGACGACCAGGATCAGGCCCATCAGACCGGCGCCGAAGCGGTACATCTGGCTCAGCTTGTGGTCCACGGGCAGATGATCGTCGAGTCGCATATGACCGGCCTCCTTCGCTGAAGGGGAATCGAGGCCGCTGCTCCTACAGGATAGGCCGGGGTCCGGAATCCGGCGCTCCGCGCGGGTCACCCCGGGTCACGGGCCGGCGGCGCGGGGCTTGCGGCAGCGGGCGGCAGTGCGCGAAGTCCGGCGCATCGTTCCCGGACCCCGGCGACGCCGGGTGACCTGTGGAGGAACGCCCTCCGCGGGCCGCGTCCCCGCTACCCTGGGCCCATGCCTCGCTACGAGTACCGCTGCAAGACCTGTGGCTCCACCTTCGAGCTGCGCCGCCCGATGTCCCAGTCGGACGCCCCGACCGTCTGCCCCAAGGGTCACGACGACACCGTGAAGCTGCTCTCGACGGTCGCGGTCGGCTCCTCGTCGTCCTCGTCCTCGTCGTCGGCCGGTCCCGCCCCGGCGAGCGGCAACGGCGGCGGCGGATGCTGCGGTGGCGGCTGCTGTAGCTGAACGGACGGGACGGGGGCCGGTACGGGCGGCGGTCGGATCGTACGTATGCCGGTCCGGCCGTATGAACGCTGGTCCGGCCGTACAACGCCGGTCCGGCCGTACCGCCGGTCGCCGGAGCAGGAGACCGGCCAGGGGTGCTCAGCGCCCGGCCGCGCGGTCCTCACGGATGTTGGCCACCACGCGGTTCGCGGTCTCGCGCACCGCTGCGGTCTCGGTGAGGAACGCCCAGTAGTCCGGGTGCCTGCCCTCCAGCGCGGCCACCGCGCGGTCGAGGCGCGCCACCGCGTCGTCCAGCGGGCGGGCGTGCCGCGGCTCCGGCGTCGAACGCCCCTGCATGGCCAGCCGCTGCGCGTCCCGGATCGCGAAGCGGGTCTTCTCGACCTCGCCCTTCGGGTCCTTGCTCACCTCATTGAGCTGCCGCAGCCGGTCACCGGCCGCGGACACCGCGCCCTCCACGTCGTCCATCAGCGCCCTGACCGTCGCCAGCCGTGACGTGGCGTCCGGCCAGCGCTGCTCGTCCCGCGCCTTGCGCGCCTCGGCCAGCGCCGTCTCCGCCTGCCGTACCGCCTGCGCGGCCCGCTCGGGCACCTGCTGGAGGTCCTGCCAGCACGCCAGCGAGAACCGCCGCCGCAATTCGCTGAGCACCGGGTCCACGCCCTCGGCCCGCGTCGCCAGCGCCTGCACGCGCGTGCGCAGCGACACCAGCCGCTTGTCCATCTCCCTGGCCTGCTCGGGCAGCCGCTCCGCCTCGGTCCGCACCGCGTCCGCCTTGCGGCGCACATCGTCGGCCCGCTGGACGGTCTCCTGCACGCCGTGCTTGCTCGCGCCCTCGTTCAGCCTGGTCAGCTCGGGTGCCAGCGCGGCCAGCCGGGCCGCGAGGTCGTCCGCCTTCAGCCCGACCGCGCGGACCCCGTCCAGCGCGTTCGTCGCCGCCAGCAGCGACTGCTTGGCCCGCTCCACGGCGGGCGCCAGCCGGGCGAGTTGCGTCTCCGCCTTGCCGAGCAGCGGCGCGAGACCCGCGGAGAAACGCTCCAGCTCGGTCTTGGCCCTGTCCAGCTCGTCCTTGGCCTTCGTCAGCTCGGTGCGCGCCCGCGCCGCCGTGCCCGCGTCCAGCTCGTCCCGGTCGATGTCGTGCGCGTCCACGGTGTTGATGTAGGCCGCGCTCACCTGGTCGATGCGCTCGCCCAGCGACCGGAATCCGGCCAGCGCCCGGCGCGCCTCGGGGGAGTCGTCCACCGCCGAGATCGTCTCTATCGAGATCTCCAGATCGCGCTGCGCCGTGTCCAGCTCGTAGAACGCCTGTGACGCGGCGTCCTTCGCCGCCTGCGCCTCCGCACGGTGATTGTCGCCGCGTCGCCACCACGAACGTGCCGTCGTCACCGTGACACTCTCTCCCCGCAGATCGCCGCCGACCACCGTCGGACCCATCCTCCCACCAGGCCGCCCCGAACACACCGCCCGGTCCCCACGGCCCCGTGGTTGCTGATCACGCCCCAGGGCAGGGTAACCTGTGACGTCGAACTCACCGAGGGCGTGTAGCTCAGTGGTAGAGCGCCGCCCTTACAAGGCGGATGTCGGCGGTTCGAAACCGTCCACGCCCACCCTCGGAAGCCCCCGGGCCCCTGTCCAGCGTCCTTGGACAGGGGCCTCTTCCCTGTCCCGCTCCGTGTGCCGCCCCGGCCCGTGCGCGGCGGCCGGGGGCGGTTGCGTGGCCCGTCACGGTCGGGGTTGGGTGGGGTCATGACGCGCCCCGTGCTCTATCTGTTCGGCTCCGCCGCACCCCCGGTACTGGATATCGCCTCGGTCGTCGAGGGCGCGCAACGAGCCGGGTGGGACGTCTGCCTCGGTCTGACGCCCGCCGCCGCCGACTGGCTCTTCACCCAGACGAAGAAGCTGACGAAGCTGACCGGTCACCCGGTGCGCAGCGGGTACAAGAAGCCCGGTGAGCCGGACGTCTGGCCGCCCGCGGACGTGATCGCCGTCGCACCGGCCACCTTCAACACGATCAACCAGTGGGCGCTCGGGATCACCGACCACTTCGTCGTCGGCGTCGCGGCCGAGGCCATCGGCAGGGGCATCCCCTTGGTGACGATGCCGTGCGTGAACACCGCCACCGCCCGGCACCCCGCCTTCGACCGGTCGGTCGACGAACTGCGCGTGGCCGGGGTGAGGGTCCTCTACGGCGAGGGCGGCTTCGTCCCCCACCCGCCCGGCCAGGACGCCCCGGACGACTTCCCCTGGCCCCTGCTGTTCGAGGCGGCGAAGGCGGCACTCCCCGATCACCTGCGCTGACACCGGGCCGGGGACACCGGCCGACCGGCCCGCGTCCGTACTCCCATGGATGTAACGGCGCGGCCCGTACCGCCCGCGGGGGTACGGCGATGTCCGCCGCTGGCGCGACGTTCCGTGGCTGTCACGCCTTGACGATGGAGGCGATCAGTCGTTCGTCGCAAGGGGAGGCCGGGATGAGGACCGCGGAGCAGGTCAGCGGGGTACGTGACGGGGGCGCCGCGCCGCCGGGCGCAAGGGCGGGCGGGGGCCGGGCGCGGAAGCTGCCGTGGCTGATGCTCGCGCTGTGGGTCGGGGTGCTGGCGGTCGCGATACCGCTGTCCGCCAGGCTCGGTGACGTCCAGCGCGACAGCGTCGTGGACTACCTGCCGAACAGCGCGGACTCCACGCGGGCGGCCAAGATCCAGGCGTCGCTGCCCGGCGGCGAGACGACCGACATCGTCGTGGTCTACCACCGCGACGGCGGCCTCACCGCGGCCGACCGGGCCACCGCCGCGCGGCAGACCGCCGAGATCGCCCGTACGAACCGGCTCACCGGGGACGCCCCGCGGGCCGTGCCGTCCAAGGACGGCACCACGCTGATGTACCCGATGTCGACCACGGCGCCGGGCCAGGACTCCCAGGCCAGAACCGACTTCGTGGACGGGGTCAGGGACGTCGCCAAGGGCGGCTCGGGGCTGACGGTGAAGGTCGGCGGACAGGGCGCCCTGGACACCGACAGCGCCGAGGTCTACAGCGCGCTCGGCGGCCCGCTCCTCTACACCACGGTCCTCGTCGTCGCCGTCCTGCTGATCCTCATCTACCGCAGCCCCGTGCTGTGGCTGATCCCGCTGATCTGCGCGGGCGCCGCCGACGTGCTGTCGATGGCGGTCACCTACGGCCTCAACCAGGCGTTCGGCGTCACCGTCAGCGGCCAGAGCTCCGGTGTGATGACCATCCTCGTCTTCGGCGTCGGCACGGACTACGCGCTGCTGCTCGTGGCCCGCTACCGCGAGGAACTGCGCCGCACCGAGCGCCCGTACGACGCCATGCGCACCGCCCTGCGCAAAGCCGCGCCCGCGGTCCTGGCCTCCGCGGGCACCGTCGCCGCGGGCATGCTCTGCCTGCTGGCCGCGGACCTCAACAGCAGCCGGGGCATGGGCCCGACGGCCGCCGTGGGCGTCGTCTGCGCGCTGCTCGCCATGGTGACGCTGCTGCCCGCCGTCCTCGTCGTCCTCGGCCGCCGCGTGTTCTGGCCGCTGATCCCCGCCCACGGCAGCGAGCCGAAGCAGCGGCGCGGCGCCTTCGTCGCGATCGGCGACGGCGTCGGCCGCAGGCCGGTCGCGGTGCTCGTCGGCGGTGTGCTGCTGCTCGGCGCCCTCGCCGTCGGCGTGCTCAACCTGCCCGGCAGCGTCAAGCAGCAGGACATGTTCAGCAGCGAGCCCGACGCGATCACCGCCATGCGGATTCTCGGCGCGGCCTACCCCGACCAGGGCAGCCGTCCCGTCGCCGTCATCGCGCCCGCCGACCGCGCCGAGGCCGCGCGGGCCGCCGCCCGCTCCACCCGAGGCGTCACCGACGTGCGCGCCGGGCGCACCGCCGACGGCTGGAGCGAATTCTTCGTCACCACCGCGGGCCCGCCGCAGACCGCGGCCGAGACCGCCACCATCAAGGCCCTGCGCACCGGACTCCCCGGCTCCTACGTCGGCGGCCCCAGCGCCCAGCAGCTCGACCTCCAGCACACCAACCAGCGCGACCGCGGCATCGTCATCCCGATCACCCTCGCAGCCGTCCTGCTCATCCTCGTCCTCCTGCTGCGGTCCCTCGTCGCGCCGCTGCTGCTCGTCGTCGCGGTCGTCGCCGTCTGGGGCGCCGCCCTGGGCATCGGCGGCCTCGTCTTCGGCCCGGTCCTCGGCTTCCACGGCACCGATCCAGGACTCGCGCTGCTCTCCTTCGTCTTCCTCGTCGCCCTCGGCGTCGACTACGGCATCTTCCTCATGCACCGCATGCGCGAAGAAGCGCTCAACGGCGCCGGGCCACGCGAGGCCACCCTCGGCGCGCTCCACTCCACCGGCGGCGTCATCACCTCGGCAGGTGTCGTCCTGGCCGCGACCTTCTCCGTCCTGATGAACATGCCTCTCGTCCAGCTCGCGGAACTCGGCTTCGTCATCGCCGTCGGCGTCCTGCTCGACACCTTCCTCGTCCGCACCTTCCTGGTGACCTCGGCCGCGCTGCTGCTGCGCCGCCGGGTCTGGTGGCCCGGCGCCCTGAGCCGCCCGGCGCCGGGCGAACGGGGGTGAGCCCGCGAGGGCGCCGCGTGACGCGCCAGGACGCGGCGCTCGCGGCGGGGCTGGCGGCGCTGTCGGTGCCGCTGGCCCTGCTGACGCCGGGGACGCGTCCCGACGCGCTGGGCTGGACGCTGCTGGTCTGCTGCCAGATCCCGCTGCTGTGGCGGCGGACGCACACGACGGCTGCGCTGGTGGTGACGGTCGCCTTCCTCGGGCCGTACCACGCGCTCGGGTATCCGCACGCGGCGCCGGTGCTGGGCTCGATGACGCTGCTGTTCACGGCGGCGGCCACGAGCCCGGTGTGGCGGGCGGCGGCCATCGGGACGGTGGTCGTCGGCGGCACGGTGGCGGCGGACTGGGTCTCGGACGCCGGGGGAGCGGTGGACACGCTGCGGACCTCGGGCTGGATCGCGGCGGTGCTGGTGGCGGGCGCGACCGTGCGCGTGCACCGCCAGTTGGTGGCCGCGACTACGCAGCGGGCCGAGCGCGCCGAGCGGACGCGGGAGGAGGTGGCGGCCCGGCGGGTGGCGGAGGAACGGCTGCGGATCGCCCGTGACCTGCACGACCTGCTCGCGCACAGCATCACGCTGATCGGTGTGCAGACGGCGGTGGCCGCGCACGTGATGACGGTGGCGCCCGAGGAGTTCGACCGGGCGGCGGTGTCCAAGGCGCTGGACGGCATCGCGGACACCTGCCGCGCGGCCCGCGTCGAGGTGCGCACCACGCTGGAGGTGCTGCGGTACGGCGAACGGGCCGCCGACGAGGGGCCGTTGCCCGGTCTGGCCGCGCTGTCGGACCTCGCCCGCCCGGCCGGGGCCCGGCTCCACGTGCTTACGGCGCGAGGTGCTTCCTCCGGCGGCGCGGACCCGCACATCCCGCCCGCCGTCGAGGCCGCCGCGTACCGCATCGTGCAGGAGGCCCTGACGAACACCACCCGGCACGCGGGGGCCGGGGCGCGGGCCGAGGTGACCGTGCGCGTCGGCCCCGGCTCGCTGCTGGTCGAGATCACCGACGACGGCGGGGCGGCCGTCGGCACGGGGCCCGGGCCCGGCCCCGGACCCACCTTCCACCTCGGCCCTCACGACAGCCCTCACGACAGCCCTCACGACGGCCCGGCCCACGGCCCCGCCCAGGGGCCCGACCTCGGCCCCGGCTTCGGTCTGATCGGCATGCGCGAACGCGTCCGCAGCGTCGGCGGCACCCTGACGGCGGGCCCTCTCGCCGGAGGCGGATTCCGGGTCGCGGCCGACCTCCCGCTGACCCCCCGCGCGCACGCGTGTACGGACGGGGCCGCCGCACCGCACGACCCCGCCTGACGCGCCCCGCCGCGCGGGGGACCGGCGCCCGCGACCGCGCCCAACTGGTCCTCAACCGCTGTGAGTCGGGCCCGGTCACGCCCGCGCGGCGGCCGGTGCGGGCGGCCCTGATTCGCGCGGAAAATCGAGGGTTTGACGCCTTCGTTACTCCTTTGGGGGAACGGTCGCGGGAAGCGTCGGCACGTGCCGCGCGCATGCTGACCATGAAGGGTGACCACTTCTAGGGGGAGGCGCGTCCGCGGTTGGACGGCGCTGCTTGTCGTGACGATGGCGGCAGGATCGTGGGGACTCGGCGCGGTGGCCTCGGCCGAGCCGCGCGCGCGGTGCCCGGCGGGAGCGGGCCACGGCAGAGCGGAGTCATGCCCCGCCGAGCCGTCCCGTCACCCGTCGCACCACGCGTCGCCCGTACCGTCCGAGGCCGCGTCGCCCGCGCCGTCGCACCGCGCGTCGCCCGGTCCGGAACCGACCCGGACGTCGACACCCACACCCGCACCGACACGGACGCGGCCCTCCCGGCCCGATCCCACGTCCCCGCCCACCCGGGCACCCACACCCAATCCCGCTCCCACGACCGCGCCCGCGCCCGAACCGACGCGTACGGCCGCGCCCACGTCTGTTCCCACCCACAGGACCGATCCCGAGCCCACGGCCGCGCCGACGACCTCGCCCGCGCCCAGCCGTGTGCCCGACCGCCACGAGCCCGTACGGCACCAGCCGACGCACCACGAGCCCGTACGGCACGACCCCGGTCATCACGGCCCGGACCACGCTGACCCGGATCACCACGACCCCGGGCACCACGACCCCGCGGACCACGACCCCGGACGGCACCGGCCCGATCATCACGGGCCCGGTTACCACCACCCCGACCCGTATGTGCCCTGGTGCGGGTACTGGCCGGACCAGTGGCCCTGGACGTGGCTCTGCCACCGCCACCACCACCATCCGAAGCCGTGCCCGACCCCGACACCGACCCCCACGCCGACTCCCACCCCCACACCGACTCCTACGCCCACGCCCACACCGACACCGACCCCGACTCCGACCCCCACGCCGACACCCACTCCGACCCCGACTCCCACGCCGAGTCAGAAAGCCGCGGTGACGCCACGTCCCAGACCCGCGCCGAAGCCCCCGGCGCCCGCACCCGTACCGCAGCCCGTACCCACCGCCGCACCCGTACCGGCTCCCGCGCCGGTGCCGCGGTCCCAACCCGCGCCGCCCGCCGCCCCGGTGGCGGTGCACTGGCCGGAGAAGGCGCCGGCGCCGGTCGCGGCGCCGCAGGAGCACCGCCGGTCGCTGATGATCACGATGATGCTCACCACCGTGCCCGCCGTGCTGGCCGTCGCCGTCCTGCGGCCCGGCTCCTCCGGCTCCAACTCCGGTCGCAGCAGGAACAACTGAACGTGAAACAAGGGGGATTTCCGCATGTCGCAGTGGTTGGCGCTGGTGATCGCGATGGCCGCGGTCTGCGCTGTGGTCCTCGGCGTGGTCGTGCTGCGTACGCGCAAGGTCCACGAGGACGACGATCCGTCGGAGACACCCGACGTCATCGAGTACATGGTCATGATGATCGGCGTGGTCTACGCGATCGTGCTCGGTCTGGCCATCGCCGGCGTCTGGGAGGGGAGGAGCGGGGCACAGGCCGAAGTCCTCGCCGAGGCACAGGCGTTGCACGAGGTGAGCGCGCGGGCGCAGGTGTATCCCGTTGACGTACGCGACCGGATCCGCGCGGACGTGAACGCCTACGCGGCGTTCGTGGCCGACAAGGAGTGGCCGTACATGAAGAACCACGGCGAACTGGATCCGCGGGGCAACGCGTTGCTCGACACGCTCCGCAAGGACGTCTCGCAGTACGCGCCCACGTCCGACCTCGGCGCCCAGGCGTACCAGCCGCTGGTCGACGAGGTCGCCGCCGTCGACGAGGCCCGCACGTCGCGCAGCCAGAGCGTGGGCGCGACGATGCCGGGGATGGTGTGGTTCGGCCTGATCACCGGCGCGCTGGTGACGGTCGGACTGATCTTCACCCTCCAGATCCGGCGCTCACCGAAGGAGTTGCTGCTCGCCGGTCTGTTCAGCGCGCTCATCGCCTTCCTGCTGTTCCTGATCTGGGACCTCGACGATCCCTTCGGCGGCGGACTCGCCGTCTCCGCCGACGTCTTCCGGGACCTGGTACTGCGCCGCTGACCAGGGCGCGCGCCCCGGCGGACACGGCCGGGAACGCGCACGGCGGACGCGGCTGGGAACGCGCCCGGCGGACACAACGAAGCGGCTCCCCTGCCAGGCCGGGCAGGGGAGCCGCTTTCAGGAGAACCGCCGTGCGGTCAGCGCCAGTTGGACACGTTCACGTTCTCCAGGATGCCGAGCGCGTCGGGCACCAGGACGGCCGCGGAGAAGTACGTGCTGACGAGGTAGCTGATGATCGCCTTGTCGTCGATACCCATGAAACGGACGTTGAGCCCCGGCTCGTACTCGTCGGGCAGCCCGGTCTGGTTGAGACCGATGACGCCCTGGTTGTCCTCGCCGCTGCGGACCGCGATGATCGCGCTGGTACGAGCGGTGCTGACCGGGATCTTGTTGCAGCTCAGGATGGGCACACCGCGCCAGCCGGGAACGGTGTGGCCGTGCACCTCCACCGGGTCGGGGTAGAGGCCCGCCCTGGTGCACTCGCGGCCGAAGGCGGCGATGGCCCGCGGGTGGGCGAGGAAGAACTTGGTGCCGCGGCGCCTGCTGAGCAGCTCGTCGAGGTCGTCGGGGAGCGGCGGGCCCGCGTGCGGCTGGATGCGCTGGTCGTAGTCCGCGTTGTGCAGCAGCCCGAACTCGGGGTTGTTGATCAGCTCGTGTTCCTGGCGCTCGCGCAACGCCTCGACGGTGAGCTTGAGTTGCTGCTCGGTCTGGTTCATCGGCTCGTTGTAGAGGTCCGCGACACGGCTGTGGACGCGCAGCACGGTCTGGGCGACGCTCAGCTCGTACTCGCGCGGCTTGACCTCGTAGTCGACGTAGGTGCCGGGCAGCGCTTCCTCGCCCTTGTGGCCCGACGCCAGCTCGATCGCGGCCTCACCGCGCTTGTTGACCCGCTGCCGCGGGATCGCGCGGTGCGCCTCCAGGTGCGTGCGCAGCGCCTCTGACTGTCCGAGCAGCGGTTCGAGCTCCTGCCGGGGCAGGGCCAGCACCGTGGTGACGGTGGCCGCGCGGGCCGTGTACTCCCACTCGCCGTCGGCGCCGAGCAGCGCCTGGTCGCCGAAGTGGTCGCCGTCGGCGAGGACTCCGAGCCGGGTCGGCTCGCCGTAGGACCCCTCGCCGAGCTTCTCGACCTTGCCGTGCGCCAGCAGATAGACGGTGTCCGCGGGCGTCCCGGCTTCGGCGATGACCTCGCCCGGCGCGAATTCACGCTGGACGAAACGGTCCGCCAGCGCGGTCAGCGCGCCGACGTCGTTGAACGAGCGCAGCGCGGCCAGCTCGCCCAGCTCCTGCGGGATCACCCGGACCTCGGACCCCGTCTTCACGAAGGTCACGCGCCCGTCGCCGACCGAGTAGCTCAGCCGGCGGTTCACCCGGTACGTGCCCGCGTTGACCTGCACCCAGGGCAGTACGCGCAGCAGCCACCGGGAGGAAATGCCCTGCATCTGCGGGGCGGACTTGGTGGTCGTCGCCAGATTCCTGGCGGCCGACGTGTCCAGACTCGTACGCGCCTGGTCGTCGTGCGGATTGCCGAGTGCGGTGTCCTGGCCCGCATCAACCGACATGTGCTGTCCTTCCCGTAAGCGGGTGATACGGCCTCATTCTTTCCGTGACGCAGAGTGCTGCCTATTGCCGAAACGAGTGAGAATACTTTCCGAAAATCCGGATCGCGGCTTTTGGTGGGGCGCACGGGGCGCGCGACCCCGCGCGCGCTCGAACCCGTGTGCGTCAGGGGGGAGTTCGGGGGCAACCGGTGGGTGGGGACGCCACCCGGCGCCGCCGCACCGCACGAGCACCGCCGGCCCCGAGGGCCGGCTTACAGGAGGTCCGGGATGTTCGCCGCAATCGGGGCAGTCATCTTCGCCATCGCGTACATCATCAACGCCACGAGCACGAGCACGGACGCGGGCTTCACGCCGATCAGTCTGCTGCTCGCGGGACTGGTCTTCGTCGCACTGCACCTGGCGGGCGTCGGATCGGGCTGGGCGGTCCCCAGCAGACGGCGTCGTCGCCGCTGACCGGGTGCGGGACCGCACCCGAGGTGAGGCGGCGGCCACGCGGCGGTCAGGAACCACCGCTCGCGGTGGCCGCGGCGGCTACAGCGCCTCGACGACCGAGCCGCGGTCCGGGGGCGTCACCTGCGGCGGGATGGTGAGCGGCACGGCGGCCAGCGCCGCGGCCAGCGCGCTGCGGCGCTCCCGGCGGAAGACGTACGCGGCGAAGGCGCCGGCGCCCAGCAGCGCGACGAACGACATCAGGGTGCCGAGCCAGCTCGCGCCCAGCCACTTGCCGCCGATCCAGCCGAGTCCGACGCTGTACGTCGCCCAGGCGACCCCGGCCAGCGCCGACCAGGGCAGGAACTCGCGCGGGCTGCGGCGGGCGGCGCCCGCGCCCAGGCTGACCACACTGCGGCCGGCCGGTGCGAAGCGGGCGAGGATCACCAGGGCGCCGCCGCCCTGGTGCAGTACCTGTCCGAGCCGTTCGTGCGCGCCCGCCAGGCGCCGCGAGGACGCCACTCTCCGGTCGAACCAGTCCCCGCCGCGGAAGGCCAGCCGGTACGCCAGCAGGTCGCCGAGGCAGGACGCGACGGCGGCGCACACCAGCAGCGCGAAGACGTCGAGCATGTCGTCGCGTGAGCTGGCGGTCCCGGCGGTGGCGGCACTGATCACCAGCACACCGCTCGGCAGCACCGGCACGAAGACGTCGAGGATCACGGAACTCGCCACGAGCACGTAGATCCAGGGCCAGTCGAAAAGGGAGCCCAGGCCTTGCAGCACCGCGCCTCCTCGTCCTTGGCCGAATTCGTACCCGTGGAGCGCCCGTCTGATGCCGGGCACCTCGTACTTGCCGTGCTGTCCGGCTCTCCGTCGGCGTTCCGCCTCGTCGAACCGGGTCCTGAAGGGGTGCTGTCCGGTGGTCGAAGATCTTCATCCACCGTCAGCCGTACAGCGTACGCCAAGGGGCACCGCCGGAACCGGCGAGGGCACGTGACGTAGTAGACATCACTACGAGAATACTTTCCGCCGGGACCGTTCATCGCTGATCAGAGAACTGATCGGAAATCCGTACGATCCGCGCGGGAATCGGCGGGGGCGCCGGGCGGGCGCCCGCCTACAGTGACGCTGTGGCTTCCGCACCCGCTCCTCCAGTGTCCACCCACGAGACGCTGTCCACGTCGCTGGCCTCGAATTCCTCCCTGCTGCCGGTCGACAAGACCCTCGGCTTCGTTCTCGCCGCGCTGCTCGTGGCGGCCGCCGGGGTCGCCGCGTACGCCAGGCTCGCCGACGAGCACGACAACTACGCGCGCGGCATCGCCCTGGCGGGCCTCAGGGCGGCCGTACAGCTCGCGGTGGTCGCCGCCCTCATCGGCTGGGTCGTCAAGCACCAGGCGGCGCTGCTGGGCTTCGTGGCGCTGATGTTCGCGGTCGCGTCGCGGACCGCGGGGCGCCGGATCACCCGCAACCGCACCTGGTGGTGGGCCGCGGTGCCCGTCGCGGCGGGCGCGCTGCCGGTGGTCGTCGTGCTCGTGCTGACCGGCCTGGTGCCGATCGACGGGATCGCGCTCATCCCCGTGGCCGGAATCCTCATCGGCGGCGCGCTCACCGCCACCGTGCTCGGCGGGCGGCGCGCCCTGGAGGAGCTGAAGCTGCGCGCGGGCGAGGTGGAGGCCGCGATGGCGCTGGGCTTCTCCGACCGCGACGCGCGCCTGGAGATCGCCAGACCGGCCGCCTCCGGGGCGCTGGTCCCCGGCCTCGACCAGACCAGGACGGTGGGCCTGGTGACCCTGCCCGGCGCCTTCGTGGGCATGCTGCTGGGCGGCGCGAGCCCCGTGTCGGCCGGGGCCGTGCAGTTCTTCGTCCTCATCGCGCTGATGGCCGTCCAGGCGGTCGCGGTCTCCGTCGTCCTGGAACTGGTCGCGCGGGGCCGCATCACCCGCGTTCCGGCCCTGTGACCGGGCCTTCGGACCGGGGGACCTGGCCCCGCGACCTCGCGGTGCGGTACCCCGTTCGGGCGTCGCGTAGACTCGTCGGAGCAGAAGGGGAGTAGCTCTTCGCCGGACCGTCGACATACTGCTCAGTTCAGCCGCAGTTCGCTGTTCTGAGCCGGCGCCCGGAGGCGGATGTGCCGCGCGATGCGCGTACAGCCCGCCAGCGAGACCTTCGGCCGCAGTGTTCCGACGCTGCCGTGCCGAAGCGATCTCAGATACGGCTTGACGTTCCCCTGGATCTCTCGGTGCGGCGCCCGACCGATTGAGGACCAGACCCCGTGCTCAGCCTGACCGTCATCGCCGTCGTCTTCGGCGTGATCTTCCTCGCCGAACTCCCCGACAAGACCGCGCTCGCCGGGCTCATGCTCGGCACCCGCTACCGCGCCTCGTACGTCTTCGTGGGCGTCGCCGCCGCCTTCGTCGTCCACGTCGCCCTCGCCATCGCCGCGGGCAGCCTGCTCACCCTGCTGCCGCACCGCTGGGTCCAGGGCGTGGTCGGACTGCTCTTCCTCGGCGGCGCGGCCATGCTGCTCTTCTCCAAGGGCGACGACGAGGAGGAGGTGCGCGAGCCCGCCAACCAGAGCTTCTGGAAGGTCTCGGGCACCGGCTTCATGCTCATCCTGGTCGCCGAATTCGGTGACCTGACGCAGATCATGACCGCCAACCTCGCCGCCCGCTACGACGACCCGGTCTCGGTCGGCATCGGCGCCGTCCTCGGCCTGTGGGCGGTCGCGGCCCTGGGCATCTTCGGCGGGCGGCTGCTCATGAAGCGGGTGCCGCTGGCGCTGATCACGAAGATCGCGGCAGCTGTGATGGTGGTGCTCGCCGGATTCAGCCTGTACGAGGCCGCCGCGGGCTGACGTTCCGCGGGGCCGTACGGCACGGCGGGCCGGACCCTGACGAGGGTCCGGCCCGTTCGTCGCGTCCGTACGTCTCAGTCGACGACGATACGGAGGCCGCCGTCCGCGACGGCCTCTACCCGTACCCGCTCCAGTGAGTCGACGTGCGCGGTGGGCGCGTGGACCGCGGCGCGCGGGCCGACGCCGATCACGCGCATTCCGGCGGCCCGCGCCGCCGCGATGCCGACCTCGGCGTCCTCGAACACCACGCAGTCCTCGGGCGCGAAGCCCAGCTCCGCCGCGCCCTTCAGAAAGCCCTCGGGGTCCGGCTTGCTCGCGCTCACCCGCTCCGCGGTCACCATGACGGGCGGCAGCGGCAGGCCCGCGGCGGCCATCCTGGTCGTGGCCAGCTCCTCGCTCGCCGAGGTCACCAGCGCGTGCGGGCGGCCGTCGAGCGAGGCCAGGAAGGCGGTGGCACCGGGCACCTGCACGACACCGTCGGTGTCGGCGGTCTCCTCGGCGAGCATCAGCGCGTTCTCCGCGTAGTTCTCTGCCATCGGGCGGTCGGGGAGCAGGACGGCCATCGTCGCGTGGCCCTGGCGGCCGTGCACGACCTTCAGCACCGCGTCGGCGTCCAGGCCGTGGCGGCCGGCCCAGGCGCGCCAGCAGCGCTCCACGACGGCGTCCGAATTCACCAGCGTTCCGTCCATGTCCAGCAGCAGGGCTTTCGCGGAGAGGACGGGCATGTTCTGGGGCTCCTCGGCACATCGGTGATCAACGGCAACGTGGTTCCGCCCGCCGGTCAGGGAAGCGGGCGGAACCACTTTGTTCCCTCACGGTACAAAAGTGGGGCGCTCAGCGCCAGTCCCCCTGGTCCACGTACTGCAACAGGCCCCATGTGAAGTGCGCGACCACCCTCGCGCCGCCGCCGGGCGGTGTCAGCGCCACGCGGGTACGGCTCGGCGCGTCCGGCGGCAGCGGTTCCGCGGGCGGGAAGGCCCTGGCCGCGTCGTCCACCGTGCACGACCACGGCGTCAGGTCGGCCACCTCCCGCAGCCTTGGCGCGGGCGCTTCCGGGGCCCGTACCAGCCACTCGTTCCACACCGCCGAGCCGCCGCCCGGTGCGCACAGCACCTCGAATCTCAGGTCCGGCCACAGGGGCGTCGGCCAGCGCAGGGCCCGGCACGTCAGGTCGCCGATCCGCCGCTCCTCCTCCGTCTCCGGAGGGCCCAGCGCCGTCCTGTACCTCCGCTCACCGGTCGGGAACGTGCGCGAGTGGACTCTCGCCTGCCATCTCTTGTGCGCCTCGCGCGCCTGGGCGTGTGTCGCTCCCAGCGACCGGAGCGCCTCGTCCACCAATTCCGGTTGGTGGTCCGCCATTCTTCGCAGCAGCATCAGCTGGAACTCCGCGACCCCGAACGCCTGCGTGACCATCCTTCGACCCTAGAACCTCCGCCCCCCAGGCGGGGCGCCGCCCGCGCGGGCTCGCGCGGCCCGCCCCCACCGGCCGGTGGTCCGGGGACAACCGGTCTGCCCCGCTGGGGCGGGTGGTGACGTGCGGGGGCGTCGTGGCTTGTCGCGCAGTTCCCCGCGCCCCTTGAAAGATCGGCTCGCCGTCCGGGCGAAAGACGGTGCGCCTCGTCAGGGGCGCGGGGAACTGCGCGGGTAACCCACCACCGGCCGGTGGTCCGGGGACAACCGGCCGGCCCCGCTGGGGCGGGTGGTGAGGTGCGGGGGCGTCGTGGCTGGTGGCGCAGTTCCCCGCGCCCCCAAAAGATCGGCTCGCCGTCCGGACGAAAGGCGGTGCGCCCCGTTAGGGGCGCGGGGAACGGCGCGGCCAGCCCCCACCGGCCGGTGGTCCGGGGACTACCGGATTGCCCCGCTGGGGCGGGTGGTGAGGTGCGGGAGCGTCGGGGCGGAGCCCGGGGTCTTGAGGGGGCGCCCGACCTTCGGAAAGCGGCGCTAGCTGGTTTGGTGTTCGAGGGTGGTGCGGGTTTGGGGGCCGTAGACGCCGATGGGGTCGCCGCGGACGCCGTACCAGATCTGGAACATGGCGACGGCCTCGCGAACCCCTTGGTCGTAGGAGCCGTTGACGTGGCCGTGGTAGACCCACACGTCGCGGAGCCGCTGCTGGAGATCGGAGACGGCGGCGCCGGTGTCGCCGAACTGGAGGATCTTGGAGGCGGGGGAGGTCGGGGTGACGGGGGGCGTGGTGGGGGCCGGGTCGGCCGGTGCGGTGGGCGCGGACGGCGTGGAGCCGGTCGTGGCGGGCGCGGCGGGGGCCGACGGGGTGGAGCCGGTGGCGGCGGGAGCCGTCGTGGATGGGGACGGCGGCGCCGTGGCGGTCTCGGGCACCACCGGCGCGGCGGAGGTCGTGGTCGGCGCGGGCGTGTGGCGCGGGGCGCCGACGGCCACGGTGCCCACGACGGCGGTGGACTCCGTCGGCAGCTCGACGTCCGGCATCGAGGACGTCCGGTCCGGCGGCAGCGCCCGGTCGGTGCGCGGCTCGTCGCCCATGACCTGTCCGGTGACGGCGACGGCGCCCGCGGCCAGCGCGGAGGCGGCGACCGCGGCCGCGGCCACCACCAGGCCCCGTCTGCGGCGCCGGTGCCTGCCCCGGTCCTGGTACAGCCCGGTCCCGGCCGCCGCCCCGGCGAACGCGGCCGGGGTCCCGGCCTCGGCGTCCCCCCTCGGCGCGTACTCCACGCCGGAGTACAGCGCGGCGAACAGCCCGACATCGGCGGTCTCGGGACCGCCGTCGCCGGGCGCCAGCAGCGGCCGTACGGTCGTCTCGCCCGCCTCGCCGTCCGGCTCGGCGACGTAGGGGCGCATCCGCAGCGGGTGGAAGCCCTCGGTGGCGGCGAGCGCGGCGGCCCGCGCGGCGGAACGCTCCGCCGCCCGCGTCTCCCCGCCCTCGTCCTGCTCGCCGGGGAGGCCGGGCGGGCCCGGCTCGGCCGAGTCGTCCCAGGTGACCAGGGCCCCCGGCGGCACCAGCTCGCTCGGCGGCGGCGTCGGCCGCGGGGCGGTCACCTCGGGCGAAGCGTGCGGCACCCCGGGCACGACCGGTATCCCCGCCGAGGACGACTCGGCGTCCCCCTCGCGGGCAGCGTCCGGCTGCGGCGCCACTGGTTCCCCTCCCGGCCGTCGTTCGCATTTCGCATATTCGCAAAGACGTGCCGATTATGCCGACCTCCGGCGGCGAGCGCAGCCCGCTGACCGCACAAGTGGGCGAGTATCGGAGGCCAAAGTCGTACAAATGGTGGGAATATAAGGTTCCGACCGTCGGGGGATGACGCGAGGAGCCGTTCCATGGCCCAGGACACCACGACCGCCGCGGGCCCGGCGGCGGCAGAGCCGGGGCAGCACCAGGACAAGCGAGCGGTGCGGATCGCGATCAGCGCCCTGGCGCTCGGCATGCTGCTGGCCGCCCTCGACCAGACCATCGTGTCCACCGCGCTGCCCACGATCGTCAGCGAACTGGGCGGCATCGACCACCTGTCGTGGGTGGTGACGGCCTATCTGCTGGCGTCGACCGCGGCCACCCCGCTGTGGGGCAAGCTCGGCGACATGTACGGCAGGAAGCGGCTCTTCCAGACCGTCATCGTGATCTTCCTGATCGGCTCCGTACTCTGCGGAATCGCCCAGAACATGGGCGAGTTGATCGCCTTCCGGGCCCTCCAGGGCCTGGGCGGCGGCGGGTTGATCGTGCTGTCGATGGCCATCGTCGGCGACATCGTGCCGCCGCGCGACCGCGGTCGCTACCAGGGCGTGTTCGGCGGGGTGTTCGGCGCGGCGAGCGTCCTCGGGCCGCTGCTGGGCGGGGTGTTCACCGAGCAGCTCTCCTGGCGCTGGGTGTTCTACATCAACCTCCCCATCGGGATCATCGCGCTCGCCGTGATCGCCGCGGTGCTGCACATCCCGGTCCGCCGTACGGCCCACCGGATCGACTACCTCGGCATGGCGGTGATCGCCGCAGCGGCGACCTGCCTGGTGCTGATGACCTCGCTCGGCGGCACCACATGGGCGTGGAGTTCGGCCGGGATCATCGGCCTCGCGGTCGCCGGAGTCGTCCTCATCGGGCTGTTCGTGGCCATCGAGCGCCGCGCGCAGGAGCCGGTGCTGCCGCCGAAGCTGTTCCGCAACCGTACGTTCCTGCTCTGCTCGGTGATCTCCTTCATCATCGGCTTCGCGATGTTCGGCGCGATGACGTTCCTGCCGACCTTCCTCCAGGTCGTGCACGGCTTCTCGCCCACGCTGTCCGGCGTGCACATGATCCCGATGGTGATCGGCATGCTGCTGTCGTCCACGGTGTCGGGGCAGATCGTCAGCCGCACCGGCCACTACAAGGTCTTCCCGATCGCGGGCACCGGCGTCATCGCCGTCGGACTCATCCTGCTGCACACCCTGGACGAGACGACCAGCACCTGGGTGATGAGCCTGTACTTCCTGGTCTTCGGCCTCGGTCTCGGCCTGGTGATGCAGGTGCTGGTGCTGGCCGTGCAGAACGCCGTCGGGTACGAGGACCTGGGCTCGGCCACCTCGGGCGCCACCTTCTTCCGCTCCATCGGCGCGTCCTTCGGCGTCTCGCTGTTCGGCACGATCTTCGCCAACCGCCTTTCCGACGAGCTGACATCGGCCTTCGCGGGCAAGTCGCTGCCCGCCGGGGTCAATCCGGCGCAGTTCCAGGCCGACCCGACGGCGGTCGGCAAGCTGCCCGCGGCCGTCAAGGGGCCCGTGCTGCACGCGTATTCGAACTCGATCACCACCGTCTTCCTGTGGGCGGTGCCGATCGTGCTGGTCGGCTTCCTGCTGGCGTGGCTGCTCAAGGAGCAGCCGCTGCGGGGCACGGTGACCGTGCCGGACGCCAGCGAGACGCTCGGCACCAACCCGGTGGAGCGGTCCTCGCTCGACGAGATCGCCCGCTGCCTTTCGCTGCTCGGCAGCCGGGAAGCCCGCCGCGACCTCTACACCCGGATCACCGGTCTGGCCGGGCTCGACATCCACCCCGCCACGAGCTGGCTGCTGTTGCGGCTGGCCCACGACGGCGAGGGCGACCCGGTCGAGCTGGCCGCCCGTACCACCGTGCCCGCCGAGGTCATCGAGGCGGCGGCCGACGAGTCGCTGTCCCGCGGCTTCGCCGTACGCGACGGCGGTCCGCTGGTCCTCACCGCGTCCGGACACGCGCTGGCCGGACGCCTGACCGAGGCGCGGCGCACGGTCCTCGCCGATCTGCTCGGCGACTGGGACCCGGCCGCCCACGCCGACCTGGCCGCCCTGGTCACGAAGCTGAGCGGCGAACTGTGCGGCGGCGACGGGGACCGCCCCGAGGGCCGTACGCGGCACCAGTCGGCGGCCGGCGGTACGCCTCCGGCCTGAGGGTTCGAGCCCGTCGTCCTGAAGCCGTCCGTTTGCGGTGCCTGGCAGTGGCAAGCCGAGCAGGGAGAGAACGTCACTGTCTGACGACCCGTAGGAACGGGAGGCACGCCATGTCCACCGGAGCGACTGTAGCCATCGTCGTAGTGGCGCTGATTGTCCTGGCGCTGATCGCGACCCTGGTGATGAGGGGCGACGGTACGGGAGGTGTGGGTTCGGGAGCGCGGCTGAAGCATCGCTTCGGACCCGAGTACGACCGCGTGCTCGAACGGCACGACGGCGATGTGAAGGCCACCCGGGCGGAACTCGCCGAGCGGGTCAAGCGCCACGGCGACCTCGAACTGCGACCCGTCTCCGAGCAGGAGCGGGAGCGGTACACCGCCGCTTGGACCGCCCTCCAGGCGCGGTTCGTGGACGAGCCCGTCGCGGCGGTCGGCCAGGCCGACGCGCTGATCGGCGAGATCGCCGCCGACCGGGGCTTCCCGGCCGCGCGGGAGCCGGAGCACTTCGACGCGCTGTCCGTCCACCACCCGCACGCGGTGCACGGTTACCGCCAGGCCCACACGCTGGTCGACTCCGTAGGGGCCCCCGGTTCCGCGGCGCCGCAGAAGCGGCAGTCCACGGAAGACCTGCGCAAGGCGCTGCTGGGCGCGCGAGGGCTCTTCGACGAGCTGATGACCGAGAGCGCGCGCGGAACGAAGAACACCACGGAGCGGGCTGACGAGGCCGACGAGCCCGTCGTGGAGCACGACGCCGCGGCCGACGAGGACGCGAAGGCGGGCGGTCGGCGCGGTGCGCTCGGCGGCCGGTTCGCGGCCCTTAGCGGCGGGCGGCGGGAGCACGACGACGCGGACGAACGTCTGTGACGTTCGGCTGGGCGCCGCTCGACCCCCCAAGCGGGGTGCACCACCCTGCGCCGGCCGGACGAGTCGGCTCAGCAGGACCACGGACAGGGAGATGAAGCGATGAGTGACCGCGACACCGAGAAGACCGGTACCGACCGGGCCGAGGCCGAGAAGACCGAGGCGGAGAAGGCCGCGACCGGCACCGACAGGACCGGCACGGACCGCAGCAGCGCGGACCGGACCGGCACGGAGCGCAACGGCACGGACAGGATCGGGTCCGGCAAGACCCGGACGACCACGTACGGGAGCGGGAGCGGGACCGGCACTGGGACCGGGTCCGAGTCCGAGGCCGACAAGGCCGAGACCGGCACCGGGAGCCGGGCCGCCTCCAAGGCGTCGTCCGGGACCGACCGGCCCGGCAGACTGGACAGGTCCGAGTTCTCCGAACAGCGGGAGAAGGAGCCCGAAGCGGCTTCCTCCACCGGCTCGGGCACGTCGGCCCGTTGGACCTCGGGGGCCTCCAAGTCCTCCGAGACCGCTGAGGCCGCCGAAACCGCTGAGGCTGCCGGGACCTCCGGCTCCGACACCGGGCGGGCGACGACCGGCACGGGTACGGGTACCAGCGCGAGCACGTCCGTACCGGCGCCGCGTACGCCCGCCGAGTCGACGACCGGGACCACCGCGACCGAGCCGGAGGCCGAGCGCACGTCCGGTCCCGGCACCGGGACCTCGGCGTTCGCCACCAAGCCCGGCACCGCCTCCGAGACGGAGACCACGGCCACGCGTACGGACACGTCCACGCCCGCGTCCATACGTACGGACACCTCCACGCCTGAGTCCGCACGTACGGACACGTCCGCACACACGGACACGTCCACGACCGCGACGGACAGCACGTCCGGAGCGGCCGACGGCGGGGCCGAGGAAGTGGACCGGCTGAGCCGACGGATGGACCGCGCGGTCGGCGGCTTCGTGGACGACCCGAAGCGCGCCGTGCGCGAGGCGGACGCCGTACTGGACGAGGCCGCGGCGCGGCTGACCCGGTTGCTGGAGGAGCGGCGCACCGCGCTGCGCGGGTCGTGGCACGGTGACGACGGAAGCGACGGCACCGGGACCGAGGAGTTGCGGATCGCGCTCACCAAGTACCGCGACATGACACGGCAGTTGCTGACGACCGGCATCTGACGCCGCAGCCGGACCGGACCGCGCGCGGGCGCAGGCGCGCGGCCGACGGCTGACGACAGCGGACGGACGGGGGCTCTCACCTACGGTGAGGGCCCCCGTAGTCGACTCGCAGTTCCTTGACGCCGTTGATCCACGCCGAGCGCAGCCGCCGCGGGTCGCCGAGCAGCCGGATGTCCGGCAGATTGTCGGCGATGGCGTTGAACATCAGGTTGATCTCCAGCTTGGCGAGATTCGCGCCGAGGCAGTAGTGCGGGCCCCCGCCGCCGTACCCGAGGTGCGGGTTGGGATCGCGCAGGATGTCGAACGTGCCCGGGTCGTCGAAGACTTCGGGGTCGTTGTTGGCGGAGGAGTAGAACATCCCCACCCGGTCGCCCGCCTTGATCTTCGCGCCGCCGAGTTCGGTGTCCCGGGTGGCGGTGCGCTGGAAGGACACGATCGGGGTGGCCCAGCGGACGATCTCGTCCGATGTCGTGTCCGGGCGCCGCTCCTTGAACAGCTCCCACTGCTCGGGGTGGGTCAGGAACGCGTGCATGCCGTGGGTGATGGCGTTGCGCGTCGTCTCGTTGCCCGCGACGGTCAACACGAGCACGAAGAAGCCGAACTCGTCGGAGGTCAGGCTGCCTTCGTCGGACGCGGCGACGAGTTTGCTGACGATGTCGGCGGCCGGGCACTGCTTGCGGGCGGCGGCCATGTTCATCGCGTACGAGATCAGCTCCATCGCCGACTCGGCGCCGATCTCCTCGGTGATGGCGAGTTCCGGGTCGTCGTACGCGGCCATCTTGTTCGACCAGTCGAAGAGCTTGAGCCGGTCGTCCTGCGGCACGCCGATGAGTTCGGCGATGGCCTGGAGCGGGAGTTCGCACGCGACGTCGGTGACGAAGTTCCCCCGGCCCGCCTCCGCCGCGCCGGTCACGATCCGCTGGGCGCGGGCCCGCAGCGCGTCCTCCAGGGCCCGTATCGCCCGCGGGGTGAAGCCGCGCTGGACGATCTGCCGCAGCCGGGTGTGCTCGGGCGGGTCCATATTGAGCATGATGAAGCGCTGCACGTCGATCTGGTCGCGGCTGATCCGGTCGTTGAAGCGGATGATCGCGGTGTTGGTGTACGAGGAGAAGACCTCCGGGTTGGTCGACACCGCCTTGACGTCCGCGTGCCGGGTCACCACCCAGTAGCCGTCGTCTCCGAAACCCGCGGTGTTGTGCGGCTGGGCGTTCCACCACACCGGGGCGGTCCGCCGGAGTTCGGCCAGTTCCGGGAGGGGGACGCGGTCCTGGTAGACGTCCGGATCGGTGAAGTCGAAGCCTTCGGGAAGCGCGGGACAGGGCATCGGCACTCCAGGTCTGACGTGTCATAAGTTGTCTGACGGTCCATCAGATATACGACCGAAGGTAGTAACGAGTTCCACAAGTCGCAAGGGCCGCGGGCGTGTGGATCACGTACGGGAACGACGTGGGCCGTGCGCGACTCTTGCGCGCGCCGTACCGCGGGTAATAAGACTGCGGGAAGAACTAGAACGCGTACTAGTTTAGTTGAGAAGAGGACGAGCTTCATGGCCGCTGAACCCGTCATCGTCGAAGCCGTACGCACCCCGATCGGCAAGCGCGGCGGCGCGCTCGCCAACCTCCACCCCGCCTATCTGCTCGGCGAGACCTACCGCGAACTGCTCGGCCGCACCGGCATCCAGGCCGACGCCGTCGAGCAGATCGTCGGCGGCACCGTCACCCACGCCGGGGAACAGTCCATGAACCCCGCGCGCAACGCCTGGCTCGCCGTCGGCCTGCCCTACGAGACCGCCGCGACCACCGTCGACTGCCAGTGCGGGTCCTCGCAGCAGGCCAACCACATGGTGGCCAACATGGTCGCCGCGGGCGTCATCGACATCGGCATCGGCTGCGGAGTCGAGGCCATGTCGCGGGTGCCGCTGGGCAGCGGCTCCAAGCACGGGCCCGGCAAGCCGTTCCCCGACGAGTGGAACGTCGACCTGCCCAACCAGTTCGAGGCCGCCGAACGGATCGCCCGCCGCCGCGGACTCACCCGCGAGCACGTCGACCGGCTCGGCCTCATCTCGCAGGAACGCGCCGCCCGCGCCTGGGCCGAGGAGCGCTTCAAGCGCGAGACCTTCGCCGTCCAGGTGCCCACCACCGAGGTCGAGCAGCACGCCGGGCTCGGCATGTGGCGGCTGGTCGACCGCGACCAGGGCCCGCGGGACACCACCATGGACGGGCTCGCCGGGCTCAAGCCCGTCATGCCCACCGCCGTCCACACCGCGGGGAACTCCTCGCAGATCTCCGACGGCGCCTCCGCCGTGATGTGGGCCTCCAAGAAGATGGCCCGCGCCCTGCACCTGCGCCCCCGCGCCCGGATCGTCGCCCAGGCCCTGGTCGGCTCCGACCCGCACTTCCACCTCGACGGACCCGTCGACGCCACTCGCGCCGTCCTCGGCAAGGCCGGGATGACGCTGCGGGACATCGACGTCGTCGAGATCAACGAAGCCTTCGCCTCCGTCGTCCTGTCCTGGGCCCAGGTCTTCGACCAGGACCTCGAAAAGGTCAACGTCAACGGCGGCGCCATCGCGCTCGGCCACCCCGTCGGCGCCACCGGCGCCCGGCTGATCACCACCGCGCTGCACGAACTGGAGCGCGCCGACAAGGAGTTCGCCCTGATCACGATGTGCGCGGGCGGCGCGCTCGCCACGGGCACGATCATCCAGCGGCTGTGAAGCACCGCCCGGACGAGCCCCGCGCGGGGGTCAGCGCTGCCTGCGGCCCTTGCGGCCGCTGAGCAGGAAGCCCACGCCGACGCTCGCGACGAAGAAGATGCTGACGATCAGCCACGTACTGGTGCCCGCCGATCCGCCGTCCTTCTTCGTGTCGCCGGTCGGGCTGGGCGAGGCCGTCGCGCTCGCCGCCGTCACGCGCGACCGCGTGTCGGGCGACGCGGCGACGGCGGACGGCGCCGCCGTCAGGGCGGCCAGTGCCAGGACGGCGACGGTGGCCACGGTGGTGGCGCGGCGGCGCAGGAGCATGAGGAACACCCTAACGTCCCGGTGCCGCGCTATACGGCCCGGTACGTCACCGGGTCGGACCCCGGCACGGGCTCGGCGCGCCCCGCCTTGGTCAGCCGCCGCAGATGCGCCTCGGTCTCGGAGACGGCGATGGTCCGCGAGGACGCGGGGATGCGCGACCAGGGACGGTTCCAGGGCAGCGCCTCGGCGAGCTGCCAGGGGGTGCGGGGGCCGGGGGTGATGAGGGCGAGGAGCTCGGCCAGGCGTGCGGCGTGGTGCTCCAGGAGCTCGCCGACCCGGCCGGCGGCGCCCGCGAAGGCGTACTGGTGCGCCGGGAGCACCTGGGCGGGGGCCAGGCGGGCGATGCGTTCGAGCGAGTCGAGGTAGTCGCCGAGCGGGTCGGTCTCGACGACGGCGTCCGGGTCCTCGTACAGGCCGATGTGCGGCGAGATCTCCGGCAGGAGGTGGTCACCGGAGAACAGCCGGCGGCTCTCCTCCAGATACAGGCAGACGTGCCCCGGCGTGTGTCCTGGCGTCCACACCGCGCGCAGCCGGCGGCCCGCCAGCGGCAGCCGCTCGCCGGGGACGATCTCGCGGTCCGGCAGCGCGGGCGGCCGTCCCGGCAGCGCCTGCCCGCCGTACTCGCGCAGCGGCGCCAGGTGCTCCTCGGGCGCGCCCGCCGCCGCCAGCCGCGCCAGCAGGTACTCCACCCACACACCCGGCTCGGCCTCCCGCGTGCGCCGCACCACGTCGATGTCGGCCGCGTGCATCGCGATCCACGCCCCCGACGCCTCCCGCACCCGCGCGCTCAGCCCGTGGTGGTCGGGATGGTGGTGCGTCACCAGCACCCCCAGGACGTCACCCACCGACGTGCCCGCCTCCCGCAGCCCGCGCTCCAGCGCCGCGAACGAGTCCGGATGGTCCCACCCGCTGTCCACCAGCACCGGCCCGTCGTCGGTGTCGAGCAGGTGCACCAGCGTGTACCCGAGCGGGTTGTCGGGAATCGGCACCGGCACGCTCCACACCCCGCCGCCGTGGTCGACCACCCGCCCCCGGTCCTCCCGCCGGCCAGCCGTGCCGTGGTCCGCCATGGGATGGCTCCTCTCCGGCCGCCGCTGGGCGTGCCGCGTCCATTGCCCACTATAACGAGAACTGGTATCAGTTCTGACTGAGCGTCAGAAATGGTTCGAGCGGAGACAGCGAGAGCGGCGGAGGCGACAGCGATGAACGATCCCGGTCCTGGTTCCGACTTCATCGAGCACGGAAAGCTGTTCATCGGAGGGGCGTTCGTCGATCCGGCGGGGGACGGGGGGACGATCGAGGTCGTGTCGCCGCACACGGAGCGGGTGTTCGGACGGGTGCCGCACGCGTCGCGGGCGGATGTGGACCGGGCGGTGGCGGCGGCCCGCACCGCGTTCGACGAAGGGCCCTGGCCCCGCTCGACGTTGGCGGAACGGATCGAGGTCGTCGGCCGGATCAAGGACGCCGTCCTGGTCAGGCACGAGGAGATAGCCCGGCTGATCAGCCGGGAGAACGGCTCACCGGTCTCCTGGAGCGTCCTGGCCCAGGCGCTCGGCGCGATGATGGTCTGGGACGCCGCGATCACCGTGGCGCGCGACTTCCGTTACGAGGAGCGGCGGGCCGGAGCGCTCGGGCCGATCCTGGTACGGCGCGAGCCGGTCGGCGTCGTCGCGGCCGTGGTGCCGTGGAACGTACCGCAGTTCACGGCGGCGGCGAAGCTCGGGCCCGCGCTGCTCGCCGGGTGCACGGCGGTGCTCAAGCCGTCGCCGGAGTCGCCGCTCGACGCCTATCTGCTGGCGGAGATCGCGCGGGAGGCCGGGCTGCCTGACGGGGTGCTGAACATCGTGCCCGCCGGACGCGAGGTCAGCGAGTACCTGGTCGGCCACCCCGGCGTGGACAAGGTGTCGTTCACCGGCTCGGTCGCGGCGGGCAAGCGGGTGATGGAGGTGGCCGCGCGCCATCTCACGCGCGTGACACTGGAGTTGGGCGGCAAGTCGGCGGCCGTGATCCTGCCGGACGCGGACCTGACGGCGGCCGTCGCGGGGATCGTGCCCAACGCGTGGATGAACAACGGCCAGGCGTGCGTGGCCCAGACCCGCGTCCTGGCCCCCCGTACCCACTACGACGAGATCGCCGAGCGGCTGGCGGCGGCGGCCTCCGCGCTGGTGGTCGGCGACCCGCTGGACCCGGCCACCGAGGTCGGCCCGCTGGTCGCGGAACGCCAGCGGCAGCGCTCCCTGGACTACATCGCGATCGGCCAGCGCGAGGGCGCCAAGGTGCTGACCGGCGGCGGCCGGCCGAGCGGCCTGGACACCGGCTGGTACGTCGAGCCGACGCTGTTCGGCGACGTCGCGCCGGGGATGCGGATCGCCCGCGAGGAGATCTTCGGCCCGGTGATCTGCCTGCTGCCGTACGACGACGAGGCCGACGCCGTACGCATCGCCAACGACTCCGACTACGGCCTGTCCGGCAGCGTGTGGACCTCCGACACCGAGCACGGCATCGACATCGCGCGCCAGGTGCGTACCGGCACGTACTCCGTCAACACCTTCAGCCTCGACATGCTCGGCCCCTTCGGCGGCTACAAGGACTCAGGTCTCGGGCGGGAGTTCGGGCCCGAGGGGTTCAGCGAGTACCTGGAGCACAAGATGATCCACCTCCCGGCCGACTACCCGGCCGCCCCGGCGCGGGAGGCCGCCGGGGCAGCGGGCGCGGCGGGCGGCGCGGCGGGCGGCACCGACTGATGGGCGACCGCTGGCACGTGGACGTGGACCGCTCCGTCTGCATCGGCTCGGGACTGTGCGCGATCGGCGCCCCCGGCGCCTTCGTGCTGGGCGGCGTGCCCCGCCAGTCCCGCGCGGTGGAGGCGGAGGCGGACGCCTCGGAGGGCCTCCTCGCGGCGGCCGAGAGCTGCCCGGTGGAGGCCATCACCCTGACCGTGCAGGGGTCGGGAGAGCCGGTCTTCCCGCCGGAGGAGTGACCGGACGGACGGTGTGAACAGCCCGCCCGGCCGGAATCACCCGGCCGGGCTACCCGTCGTCACCCTTGCGGGCGGGGCCGCCGGGCCGCCGGGCCGCCGGGCCGGACTGGCCCGGACCGGGCGCGGCGGCCCGGAACCGTCCCCGCCTCACCCGCCGCGTTTGATGGCCCGCAGAAAGCGGGCCAGCGCGGTCGGCGTCGTACACAGCACGACCCCTGGGTCGTCGCTCTCGCGGAGCAGGACCGCGCCGCCGTCCTCGGCCAGCTCGACGCACTCGCCCTGTTCCTGCGAGTACGTGGACTTCTGCCAAACGAGCGGCGCGGGCGCGATCATCGGCGGGCCTTTCAGAGGTCTTGGGAGATGTCGCGGATGAAGTCCCGTGACCGGGACTGATCCAGCGCAACCTCCGCGAGAGTGTTGTAGAGCACGCGGTAATTGGACAGATGCGGTGCCGCGTGCAGAAAGCTGATGCCGTGTGCGGAGTCGATCTGAACGGTGTCGAGCGGCCGTACCGGACCGCTCGCGTAGAGCATCGCGTGGCCGGAACCTATGTGACCGTCCACCGCGAAGGGGATCACGCGCACGCTGATGTGCGGCAGATGGCTCAGCTCCTGGATGTGTTCGAGCTGGGCGCGCGCCACCTTCCCGCCGCCGAACCGCATACGCAGCGCGGCCTCGTGGATCAGCGCCTCGTACGGCGGCGCCGTCTCCCGGTAGAGCACTCCCGAACGCTCCATGCGCTGGGCCACCCGCGCCTCCAGCTCGTTGTCCGGCAACGGCGGGATGGCGTAGCCGAAGACCGTACGGGTGTAGTCCTCGGTCTGGAACACACCCGGAATGTGGGTGATCTGGATGGTACGGAGCCGGGTGGCGTGGTGTTCGAGCTCGGCGATGTCCAGCAGCCCGGCCGGTACGACGCCGCGGTAGGTCTCCCACCAGCCCTTGCGGCCCTGGCTGTTGGCCATGACCACGAGCGCGTCGATCAGCGCGGTGTCGCCGCACTCGTAGAACGCCGCGAGTCTGCGTAACCGCTCCTCGCTCACGCCGAGCCGCCCGGCCTCGATGTGGCTCACCTTCGCCGGGTCGGTGCCGAGCAGCCGCGCGGTGTCCCGCGCGGTGATCGCTGCGGCTTCCCGCATTTTCCGTAGCTCCGCACCGAGGCGCTCCTGGCGGGCGGTTGCGGTGCTTCTGAGCGGCATGGTGTCCCTTCTGAATGGTGGTTCCGAGTCTGCCGTTCCGCTCACGCGGGGTCCAGATCGTTTCTGGAAATTTCGGAGACAAGGTTGCAGTGGGGCATTATTGCCCCATATGCTGCGCGCGCTTAGGCGCACGCGGACAGTCAACTCCCTTAAGGTGTAAGTGTGTTGACCGGGTATCCGGTTACCGGCGATCCCGCTCCGACGGTACGACGGGCGACGGGTCGGCGAGGGCCCGGTGAAGTTCCCGTGAAGGGGTCGTGGGTCCCCGGTCGCCGGGCGGTGGCGGCCAGCCACGGTCGTGATCTTCGCCCGTGATCTTCGCCCGTGATCTTCGCCCGTGATCTTCACCCGCGATCTTCGCCCGTGACCCTCGGCCGGGAGCGCGCCGGGCCGCGCCCGCGCGGGCGCTACTCGGGGGACGTCAGGTCGATCAGACGGCAGACCGTCTGGATGTCGATCTTCACCTGGGCGATCGAGGCCCGGCCGGAGAGCCAGGTGACCAGCGCGGAGTGCCAGGTGTGCTCGATGACCCGGACGGCCGAGAGCTGCTCGGCCGTGGGGGGCGCGTCCAGGCCCATCGCGTCCAGGATGATCGCCGTGGTCAGCCGCGAGACGGTGTCGACCTCGGCGCTGACCGAACGGTCGGCGAAGGTGAGGGCGCGCACCATCGCGTCGGCCAGATGCGGCTCGCGCTGCATCGCGCGGAAGGCCCGCATCAAGGTCTCCGCGACCCGGTCGGCCGGCTCGGCCGCCACCGGGGGCCGCTTGCGCAGCGTCCCGTGCAACTGCCCGAGCTGGTCCTGCATGGTCGCGACCAGCAGATGGATCTTGGAGGGGAAGTAGCGGTAGAGCGTGCCGAGCGCGACGCCCGAGGTCTCGGCGACCTCCCGCATCTGCACGGCGTCGAAACCGCCCCGGCAGGCGAGCTGCGCGCTGGTGTGCAGGATGCGGCGGCGCCGGGCCTCCTGCCGCTCCGTCAGCGGCGGCGAGTGCGGCGCGGGGGAGTGCGACGGTACGCGCGGCAGCGGCGGGCTGGACGGCTTGGAGTCAGTGCTCATGTGTCCCATCCCGTGCCGTTCCCGTACCCGTTTGCGTGCCGGTCCGCGGGCCGGTCGGCCCGTGCCGCCGGTGTCCCGCGCTGCGTGCATGATGGCAGGGCGGGTGACGTGGTGCGAGTCACCCTCGGCCCGCACCGGGCCCCGCCCCCGGCGGCGTGATCCGACCGTCCGGCGGCCGGTGGACTGGCTTTCTGTACCATCAAGTCTGAAACTTGTTCTAGATTAGCGCGACAGCGGTTACGCTCCGGCTCAATCGCGACCGAGAAGGGGGCCGGAGTGACCTCACAGGCCAGGCCGCTGCGGATTGCCCTGCTCAGCTACAAGGGAAATCCCTTCTGCGGCGGCCAGGGCGTGTACGTCCGGCACCTGTCCCGCGAGCTGGCCGCGCTCGGCCACAGCGTCGAGGTGATCGGCGCGCAGCCCTACCCCGTGCTGGACGCGGTCGGCGAGGGCGTCACCCTCACCGAGCTGCCCAGCCTCGACCTGTACCGGCAGCCGGACCCGTTCCGCACCCCCAAGCGCGGCGAGTACCGCGACTGGGTCGACGCCCTCGAGGTCGCCACCATGTGGACCGGCGGCTTCCCTGAACCGCTCACTTTCAGCCTGCGTGCCCGGCGCCATCTCGCCGCCCGCCGCGCCGAGTTCGACGTCGTCCACGACAATCAGACGCTCGGCTACGGGCTGCTCGGCCTCGGCCTGCCGCTGGTCACCACGATCCACCACCCCATCACCGTGGACCGCCGCCTGGACCTGGCCGCCGCGCAGGGCTGGAAGCGACGGCTGTCGGTACGCCGCTGGTACGGCTTCACGCAGATGCAGAAGCGGGTGGCCCGCCGCCTGCCGTCCGTGGTGACCGTCTCCGGTTCCTCGCGCGACGAGATCATCGAGGACCTGGGCGTACGGCCGGACCGCATCCGTGCCGTCCCGATCGGCGCCGACGCCCGGCTCTTCTCGCCCGACCCCTCCGTGGCCGAGGTGCCCGGCCGGATCGTCACCACATCGAGCGCCGACGTGCCTCTCAAGGGCCTGGTCTTCCTGATCGAGGCGCTCGCCAAGGTACGGGCGCAGCGGCCGTACGCCCATCTCGTCGTCGTCGGCAAACGGCCGGAGAAGGGGCCCGTGGCCGAGGCCATCGCCGACTTCGGCCTCGCGGACGCCGTCGAATTCGTCAAGGGCATCAGCGACGCCGAGCTGGTCGACCTGCTGCGCGGCGCCGAGGTCGCCTGCGTGCCGTCGCTCTACGAGGGCTTCTCCCTGCCCGCCGCCGAGGCGATGGCCACCGGCACCGCGCTGGTCGCCACCACCGGCGGCGCCATCCCCGAGGTCGCAGGGCCCGACGGCGAGACCTGCCTCGCCGTGCCCCCGGGCGACGCCGGTGCGCTTGCCGCTGGGCTTGAACGTGTCCTCGACGACGCCGGCCTTCGCAAGCGGCTCGCCGCCGCCGGCCGCGCCCGCGTCCTGGCCCACTTCACGTGGGAGCGGGCCGCCGAGGCGACGGTGGCCCTGTACCGCGAAGCGATCGCCTCCGCCCCGCGGGCTCGCGGGCCTGTGTCCGATGTGCGGCTGCCGCCGCGTGGGCGCGAGCAAGCCGCCACCGGGCCGGTGGTCGCGGAACCGACCGCGTCCGCCCCGCTGGGGCGGTCGGTGAGCCGCGGCGCCGCACCGGCCGAGCGCGCGGTGCCCAGCGCCCCTGAAGGGCGCGCCCTCGCGCAAGGTGAACGTATGGGGGACGTGCCCCCCGAGACCGAGTCCGGCCCGGTAGGGAGCAACCGCTGATGCTGACCGTCGACTTCACCCGTTTCCCGCTCGCCGCAGGCGACCGCGTGCTGGACCTCGGATGCGGCGCCGGGCGCCACGCCTTCGAGTGCTACCGGCGCGGAGCGCACGTGGTGGCGCTGGACAGGAACGGCGAGGAGATCCGCGAAGTCGCCCGCTGGTTCGCGGCGATGAAGGAGGAGGGCGAGGCGCCGGAGGGCGCGTCGGCGGTGGCGATGGAGGGCGACGCCCTCCAACTCCCCTTCCCCGACGAGAGCTTCGACGTCGTCATCATCTCCGAGGTGATGGAGCACATCCCCGACGACAAGGGCGTCCTCGCCGAGATGGTGCGGGTGCTGCGCCCCGGCGGCCGGATCGCGGTCACGGTGCCGCGCTACGGCCCGGAGAAGGTCTGCTGGGCGCTGTCGGACGCCTACCACGAGGTCGAGGGCGGCCACATCCGCATCTACAAGGCCGATGAACTGCTCGGCAGGATGCGGGAGGCGGGCCTGCGCCCGTACGGCACGCACCACGCGCACGGGCTGCACGCGCCGTACTGGTGGATCAAGTGCGCGGTCGGCGTGGACAACGACAAGGCGCTGCCGGTGAAGCTGTACCACAAGCTGCTGGTCTGGGACATCATGAAGAAACCGCTGGCCACAAGGGTCGCCGAACAGGCGCTCAACCCGCTGATCGGCAAGAGCTTCGTGGCCTACGCGACCAAGCCGCACCTGCCGGTGGACGCCGTCTCGCCGTCCGCGGACGACACCGACGTCACAGCCGCCCCGGGCGCCGCCAAGTGACGTATCCCAGCCGGAGGCCGGACCGCACGGAGCGGCTGGCGCTGCCCGGTGTGCTCACCGCCCAGCAGGCCGCGGAGACGGTGGACGCCGTCGCGGCGGTCCAGCGCGAGGACGGCGCGATCCCCTGGTTCCGCGGCCACCACCTCGACCCCTGGGACCACGTCGAGGCGGCGATGGCGCTGGACGCGGCGGGCGAGCACGAGCGCGCGCGGGCCGCGTACGACTGGCTGGCCAGGCACCAGAACGAGGACGGGTCCTGGTACGCCGCCTACCAGGACGGCGACCCGCAGCGGCCGACCGACCGCGGCCAGGAGTCCAACTTCTGCGCGTACGTGGCCGTCGGCGTGTGGCACCACTATCTGTCCACCGGGGACGACGCGTTCGTGGACCGGCTGTGGCCCACGGTCTACGCGGCGGTGGAGTTCGTGCTGGGGCTCCAGCAGCCCGGCGGCCAGATCGGCTGGAAGCGGGAGGCGGCCGAGCACGGCGGGGGAGTCGTCACCGACGCGCTGCTGACCGGGAGTTCGTCGATCCACCAGGCGCTGCGCTGCGCGCTGGCCATCGCCGAGCACCGCGAAGAGCCGCAGCCGGACTGGGAGTTGGCGACCGGCGCGCTGGGGCACGCGATCCGCAGCCACCCGGAGCGGTTCCTGGACAAGAGCCGCTACTCCATGGACTGGTACTACCCGGTGCTGTCCGGCGCGCTGCGCGGGCCGCGCGCGCTGGAGCGGATCGAGGAGGGCTGGTCCCGCTTCGTGGTGCCGGGCCTCGGCGTCCGCTGCGTGGTGCCCAACCCGTGGGTGACCGGCGGCGAGACCGCCGAACTGGCCCTGGCGCTCTGGGCGGTGGGCGAGTCCGACCGCGCCGTACAGTTGCTGGCCGACATGCGGCACCTGCGCGCGGACGACGGCCTGTACTGGACGGGGTACGTCTACGACGACGACGCCGTCTGGCCGGTGGAGCGCACCGCGTGGACCGCCGCCGCCGTGCTGCTGGCGGTGGCCGCGCTCGGGGGGGACGAGGCGACCACCGCCGTATTCAGCGGGGAACGGCTGCCGGTCGGGCTGGAACCCGAGGCGTCCGGCAGGACGGGCTGCTGCTGAGACGCGTGCCGTACGTCAGGCGCGGTTGACCCGGCCTGCCACCGCGTGCGCGACCAGCAGGTAGACGGCTGCGGGCAGACCGTAGTTGAGCACGGTGCGCCACTTGGCGTTGTCCACCGTGAACAGGTCCTTCGACCAGCCCGCGAGCCAATTCGCCGAGTGATGGACCCAGTTGACCAGGTCGTTCGCCCGGTTGGCGTCGAACACGAAGAAGAAGATCCACAGGATCAGGATCAGTGCAGCGATGTCTGCGACGATGAGGATGATCGCCGCGGCGGGGTTACCGCCATACCGTCTGGCCATGACAACCGCATTGCCCGGCTCCGGCGATTGAAACTCCTTTCGATTCCGCGGTGACGGCGCGCCCTCGCGAAGCGTGAGGATCTGGCCAGAACTCCCGAGTGGCGGGCGGACCGGGGCCGGGTGATGCTGCCAAAGATCACGCACGCCCCGCACCCGTAGCCCGTATGCCACCCCGGAGGTCCCCGTGCCGACAGGCATCCCGTTGCGCCGGACGATCGTCGCGCTCCTGCTCGCCGTCACCTTCTTCACGGCGACCGCCTGCGGCAAGTCCACGGACTCCATGTCGACCGGCAGTTCGGACCCGAGCGCGTCGCCGACCAGCACCGTCGAGAAGCAGAAGCTGGCCAAGACGCGCTTCGTCGCCAACGCGGGCCTCGCGGCCGGGGCCACGTACCAGTGGATCGTGAAGCCGTACAAGGCGGGCAAGTTCAAGAAGGGCGCGAGCGGCCGGACCTTCGCGCTGGTCAAGGCCGGTCTCGCGGGCACCTTCGCCTACAACAGGCTGAAGGCGGCGGCCGGGAACGCCAAGGCCGACCCCACGCTGAGCAAGGCGGTGGCACCGCTGACGGCGGGCATCGACGCGCTCAAGGACCTGCCGGCCAAGCTCCGCAAGGGCGACTCCGCCGACCAGGCGGCGAACAGCTTCGACGACGTGATCAACAAGGTCAAGGAAGCGGGCAAGAGCGCGGGGGCGGACGTCACCGACAACGTGCCGTCGCTCAAGGACATCGGAGGCTGAGGGCAGCGGCGGCTGAGGGCGGCGGCTGAGGGCGGCGGCGGCTCAGGACATCGTCGGCTGAGGACATCGTCGGCTGACGCGTTCGGAGCCCTCCGCCGGGCCGCCCGCTAGGGGTTCAGCTCCGCCAGCACCCGCAGCGTCTCCCGGTCGGGCGCGGTCACCAGCAGGTCGGTGACCGGGCCCGACCGCCAGGCCGTGAGCCGGTCGGCGATCCGTTCACGCGGCCCGACCAGCGAGATCTCGTCGGCGAAGGCGTCCGGCACGGCGTGCACCGCCTCCTCCCGGCGGCCCTCGGCGAAGAGCCGCTGAATCCGCCCGGCCTCCTCCTCGTACCCCATCCGGCCCATCAGCTCGGCGTGGAAATTACGGCCGCGCGCGCCCATGCCGCCGATGTAGAAGCCGAGCATCGCCTTGACCGGGAGCAGCCCGTCGGCCGGGTCCGCGCAGACCTGCGCGCGGACCAACGGGGCGACCATGAAGTCCTTCGACGCCTCGCCGAGCGGCGCGTCGTAGGCGTCGGTACGGAACGGCGACCAGTACAGCGGCAGCCAGCCGTCGGCGATCCGTACCGTCTGGGCGATGTTCCTGGGACCCTCGGCGCCCAGCAGCACCGGCAGGGCGGCGCGCAGCGGGTGGGTGATGGGCTTCAGCGGGCGGCCGAGCCCGGCGCCGTCGGGACCGGCGTACGGCAGCGCGTGGAAACGGCCGTCCAGCCGTACCGGCGCCTCGCGGCGCAGCACCTGGCGGATCACGTCCACGTACTCGCGGGTCGCGGTCAGCGGGCTGCTCGGGAACGGGCGGCCGTACCAGCCCTCCACCACCTGCGGTCCCGACAGGCCGAGGCCGAGCAGCATCCGCCCGCCGGAGAGGTGGTCGAGGGTGAGTGCCTGCATCGCGGTGGCGGCGGGGGAGCGGGCCGCCATCTGCGCGATACCCGTGCCCAGCCTGATCCGGCTGGTGTGCGCGGCGATCCAGGTGAGCGGGGTGAAGGCGTCCGAGCCCCACGCCTCCGCGGTCCACACCGAGTCGTAGCCCAGCCGTTCCGCCTCCTGTGCCAGCCCCACATGGCCGGGGTCCGGGCCGCGGCCCCAGTAACCGAGCGCGAGTCCGAGCCGCATGAACGCCTCCTGGGGGCAAGTGATCTGACGGTACGTCAGGAATAATGGGAGGGTACGCGCGCCCGCCGCGGGCCGGAAGACCGGCGGCCGGGCGCGGGGCCGTTCGCAGGCAGCGGGCGGCTGGGGGCCGGGTGACGGGCTGGGGGGCGGGCAGGCGGGCGGGCGGAAAAGAACAGCGGCCGGTCCCGGCGTCCGGAGGTCCGGAGCGGGACCGGCCGCTGTCGCGTACCGGAAGGAGAAACGATCAGCCGCGCTGGATGCCGCTGCTGTCCTGGAGCACACCGCGCCGCCCGTCCTGGGTTTGCGCGATCAGCGCGGAGCCGCGCTGGTCCACGGCCAAGTACCAGGTACCCGGCGTCAGTTCGGCGATCTGCGCGCCCGGGTTGTCCTCCGCGAACAACGGGCGCGGGACCGGCACCGCGAACCAGAAAGCGGTGAAGTCCGACGACGGACCCTGCGCGGCGGCCGGCTGCGGCGCCGACTGCTGCGCACCGTACGGCTGCTGGGCCTGCTGCGGCTGACCGTACGGCGTCTCGACGGACTGCGCGCCGCCCGGGTAGCCGTAACCGGCCTGCGGCGGACCCGCCGCGTACGGCTGCTGGCCGGGGCCGACACCGTACGGCTGGGCCGCGGGCCGCGGGGCGCCGAGCAGCGGGGCCTTCAGCGCGGGAAGACGGTTGGACAGCGGGGCCGCCACCGCGATGACGACGCCGAACAGCAGCGTCAGCCAGTTGCCCGCGCCCTTGTCGACGCCGTCCGGGTTGTCGAACAGCGTCGCCCACAGAGCGGTCCAGCCCACGAACAGCGAGATCGCGACGGCCCACTGCTCAAGGGAGAGCCCCAGGATCTGCCGCCCGACGAGCGGACCGGTACGCGCCAGCACCACCGCGGCGGCGGCGATCAGCGCGGCCAGCGTCACCGAAGGCAGGATCGGGAAGTAGTCCGAGTGCCACAGGTTCCGCGAACTTTCCGCGCCGTTGAACGGCGACTTGAAGCTGAAGAACGGCAGGAACGAGGCGATCAGCAGCAGCACCGCTGCTCCGATCACCGCGCCGTCTCCTCGGGTCAGGGAGCGGATGTTCACGTCAGGTCCTGTCCTTTGTCAGTTCGGTTAACTCGGCCGTACTCAATCGGGCGGTGCCCCATCGTACGGGTGTGATCATGTCCGGACAGCCAGGTATGACCATTGGTGCACGATCCATACCGGACTGCTACAGCCCTGTCACCTCTTCCCTTCGAGGAAGGCGGTGAGGCCGTCGGCGATCCCCTGGGCAGCGTGCTGCCGCCACGCGGAGTCCGTCAACGACTTGGCGTCATGAGCGTTGCGCATGTTCCCGCACTCGATGAACACCTTCGGAACGGTGGACAGGTTGAGCCCGCCGAGGTCGTCGCGGACCGTCATCCCCGTACCGCCGCCCAGGTAGTCGGCGAAGTGCTCGCCGGTCGCCGCGGCGAAACGCGAACGCAGCGTCGTGGCCAGCAGATACGAGGGCGCCGCGATCTTACGGGTGTCCGCGATGCCCACGTGCACCGACGTGGGCGCGATCACATGGAAGCCGGACGCCGACGCGGGCGCGCCGTCCGCGTGGATCGACAGGGCCGCGTCCGCGTGCGCCGCGTTCCCGATCCGGGCCCGCTCGTCCACGCACGGGCCGAACGCCCGGTCGCCGTCGTACGTCAGCTTCACCTGCGCGCCGCGCGCCAGCAGGATCGCCCGCACCCGGTGCGCGACGTCCAGGGTGTACGTCGCCTCCGCGTAACCGGAGTTGGTCTCCGTCCCCGTGGTGTCGCACTCCTTGCGGGCGGTGCCGATGTTCACCAGCTTGTTGATCTCCGCCGTGTGCTTGGCGTTGTTGAGATTGTGGCCGGGGTCGAGGACGACGACCTTTCCCGCCAACGGCCTCATCGCGCCTGCGGTGTTGAGCGGTCGGGGGGAGGCCGTCGCCTGCGCGGTCGGGGCCGTGCCCGCCAGGTCCGCCTGCGGCGCCGAGCCCTTCTGGCCGTCGTCGCCGGTACCCGCCGAGGTCGGTGAGGCCGACGGCGAGGACGTCGGCGCGGCCCGTACCGCGCTGTCCTGCTCCGAGCCCCCGGAATCGCCCACCGCGTGGTACACCAGACCGCCTGCCAGGCACGCCGGTACGACCACGGTGACGGCGATGATCAGAGAGCGGCGCTTGCCGCCCCCGTACGACTCGTTCCTGAACACGCCAGCGACTCTATCGGCCTCGCGGACATCCCTGAAGGGCGGTCGCGCGGCGCGGCCGGGGAGCTACGGAGGGCGAGGTGGTCGTGACGGCGACGGGTGGCGTGGGCCGCTCGGCCGTAAGCCGCGCGGGTTGTGCGGGGCGCGGCGGGATGGGGCCGCGGTTCGCGCGGGGCGGCGGGAAGGGGCCGCGGTTCGTGCGGCTGTCCGGCCGTAGGACGCGCGGGCTACGGTTCGAACGGGCCCGGCAGCCTGCGCAGCACATGCAGTGACCCCGTCGCCGAGACCTCGGCGAAGGCGCCGGAGTCCAGCGCGCGCCGGTACACCCGGTACGGCGCCTGCCCTCCGTCGGCCGGGTCCGCGAACACGTCGTGGATCACCAGCAGCCCGCCCTCGGCGACCAGCGGCCCCCACCCCTCGTAGTCGCCGCCCGCGTGCTCGTCGGTGTGCCCACCGTCGATGAACACCAGCCCGAGCGGCTGCCGCCACACCTTCGCGACCTGCGGTGACCTCCCGACCACCGCGATCACGTGCTCTTCGAGGCCCGCCTCGTACAGCGTCCTGCGGAAGGCCGGGAGCGTGTCCATCAGCCCCGTCGCCTCCTCCACCACCAGTTCCGGGTCGTGGTACTCGCCGTTGCCCCAGTTCCGCTGCTGCTCCTCGCTGCCCCGGTGGTGGTCGACGGTCACCGCCACCGTGCCCGCGCCCCGGGCCGCGTCCGCCAGCAGGATCGTCGACCGCCCGCAGTACGTGCCCACCTCCAGCAGCGGCAGCCCGAGTCCGGCCGCGGCCTCCTTCGCCGCCGCGTACAGGGCCAGGCCCTCGTCCCGTGGCATGAACCCCTTCGCGGCCTCGAACGCCGCCACCACATCCGTCATGGGGTTCACCTTATTTCCGCCGGGACGCGGGCCGGGCCGGGGCCTTATGCGCCGGTGCCCGAGGCCGCGAGGCCGATACGCAGCACGGCGGCCCTGCCCACGACGCCGAGCACCTGGAGACTCAGCTTGTTCACCCTCCCCTTGGTGCCCGCCTCGCAGGTCAGGTCGGTGGAGCCGGAGTCCTCGTCCGACGGGCCGGTGACGCTCATCTGGCAGCCGCCGTCGGAGTCGAACTGCGACTGGATCAGCGGTGCGGTCAGCATGACCGTGTGACCCCCGACCGAGGTCACCGTGAGCCGTCCGACACCGGACCGCGCGGGCACCGGAATCGTGTCGCCCTCGGTCACCCGGACCTCGCAGCGCCCGTCCCTGCACAGCTCCGTGTCCGTGCCGTCCGACGGCACGGGCAGCGTCGGGGCGGGCGACGGGCTGGGGGTCGTGGGACTCGGGGATGGCGTGGCGGTCGTCGGTGTGCGGGACGCCGGTACGGCCCGGCCCGCGCCGTCGGAGCGGCCGGAGCCGCCCGCGCCGCCGTCGCCGCACGATACGAGGACGGCGGCCACGGCCGCGAACAGCACGGCACGGACGAGCGGACGGAAACGGGCCGGGCCCGCGGAAGGCTGATGGTTCATGCGTACAGCCAAACCCACCTGTCCCGGGACCGGTCCCGAAGCACGTACCCCCCGGAAGTCGGCCTAGGCCCCGGCGGGGGTGGACGTAGGCCAAAATCCCGATGCTTTCGTGACAGTCGGGACGGCAGCATGGTCCCCATGAGCGATCTCCTCGGACAGCGCGAACGAACCCCCCGCCGTACCGGGCGCCCGGCGCCGCCCGCATGGGCGGTGCTGGTCGCGGTGTGCGCGGGCCAGTTCCTCGTGGTGCTCGACGTGTCCGTCGTGAACGTGGCGCTGCCGTCGATGCGTACGGACCTGGCGCTGAGCCAGGCCGGTCAGCAGTGGGTGGTGAACGCGTACGCGATCACCTTCGCCGGCCTGCTGATGCTCGGCGGCCGGGCCGCCGACCTCTTCGGCCGCAAGCGCGTCTTCCTCGTCGGCCTCGGCCTGTTCACGGCCGCGAGCCTCGCGGGCGGCCTCGCGCAGTCCTCGGGGCTGCTGATCGCCGCCCGCACCCTCCAGGGCATCGGCGCCGCCGTACTGGCGCCCACCACACTCGCCATTCTCACCACGTCCTTCCCCGAGGGCCCCGAGCGGACGAGGGCCATCGGCACCTGGACGGCGGTCGGCGCGGGCGGCGGCGCGGCGGGCGGCCTGGTCGGCGGCCTGCTGACCGACTACCTGTCGTGGCGCTGGGTGCTGCTGGTCAACGTGCCGATCGGCGCGCTGGTGATCGTCGGCGCGGCGCTGTGGCTCACCGAGAGCCGGGGCGGTACGAGCCGCCGTCTCGACGTACCCGGCGCCGTCCTGGTCACCGGCGGTGTCGCCGCCCTCGCGTACGGCATCGCCGAGAGCGAGTCGCACGGCTGGACGTCCGCCACCGCGCTGCTGCCGATCATCGGGGGCGCCGTCCTGCTCGGCGGCTTCGTCGCCGTCGAGGCCAGGACCGCCCAGCCGCTGATGCCGTTGCGCCTGTTCCGTATCCGTTCGGTGTCCGCGGCCAACACCGTCCTGCTCGCGGCCGGGGCCGCGACCTTCGCCACCTGGTACTTCCTGTCGCTGTACATGCAGAATGTGCTGCACTACAGCCCGGTGCGGGCCGGTCTGTCCTTCCTGCCGCACACCGTCAGCATCATCGTCGGCTCCAAGCTGGCGCCCCGGCTGATGAGTTACGTGGACAGCCGGATCGTCGGCGCGGCGGGCGGGCTCATCTCGGCGGCGGGCCTGGCCTGGCAGAGCCGGCTCACCGTGGACGGGGCCTTCCTCACCTCGATCCTCGGGCCCGGCGTCCTCACCATGTTCGGCGCGGGCCTGATGATGACCCCCATCGCGGCGGCGGCCACCTCCGGTGTCGGCATGAGCGAACAGGGGCTCGTCTCCGGCCTCCTCAACACCTCCCGCCAGCTCGGCGGGGCACTCGGGCTCACGATCCTCGCTACCGCCGCCGCCAGCCGTATCTCCTCCCGCGGTCACGCGGGAGCGTCGGCGGCCCGCGCGCTGACCTCGGGTTACTCCCTGGCCTTCCTGATCAGCGCGGCCTTCCTGGTCGTGGGCACCGCGCTCACGGCGCTGTTGCCGAAGCCGACTCCGAAGATCGTTCCGGTGTCGTAGCAGATGCCGTAGCCGTAGCCGGGCCTGTGGCCGTAGCCGCGCCTGTGGCCGTAGCCGTAGCCGGGCCTGTGGTCGGGGCCGCCGTCGCGTCGTCGCGGAGCAGCGCGAGCTTCTCCGCGGCGTCGGTGCCCTCGACCGGGAACGACGCCAGCATCCGTACGTCGTCCTCGGGTGTGAGCAGCACCTCGCAGCGCAGCCGGACCAGCCCGACCCGCGGGTGCAGGACGTTCTTGCGGTCCGCGCGGCGCACCGCGACCTCGTGCCGCTCCCACAGCGCGCGGAATTCGGCGCTGCTGTCGAGCAGATCCCGCACCAGGTCGGCGAGGCCCCGGTGCCCGGCGCGGCGGGAGTACGTCGAGCGGAGGTCGCCGACGTGCGCCGCCGACATCCGCGGCCAGTCCTCCTCCGGCACCCGCGCGCGCCAGGCCGGATCGGTGAACCACTGCCAGAAGATGTTGTTCTCGCGGCCGGGGCCCGTGATGTCCCGGCCGGTGAGCGCGTCCTGGAGCGCGTTCGTCCACACCACCTCGCCGAGGTCGGTGTAGATGCACACCGGCACGTCCACCAGACGGCTCGCGAGGCTGATCAGCCCCGGGCGGATCCGGTTCCCGGCCAGGCGCGGGGGCGCCGACAGTCCGACGAGGTGGAACAGGTGGTCCCGCTCGTCCGGGTCGCAGCGCAGCGCACGCGCGAGCGCCGCCACGACGGACTCGGACGGCGCCGAGCCGCGCGCCTGCTCCAGCCGCGTGTAGTGGTCCGTCGACACCCCCGCCAGCTGCGCCACCTCCTCGCGCCGCAGCCCCGGCGTCCGCCGCCGTACCCCCTCGGCCAGGCCGACGTCCGCGGGCCGCAGCGCCTCCCGCCTCCGGCGGAGGAAGTCGGCCAGCCCTGTCCTGTCGATCACCCTCCCATCCTCCGAGCCCGCCGCCCTTTTAGCCAGGGAGAACCTGTCCCTGGCTACCGCTCGCGGGCGGACGTCTTGTGCGGGAGGCCGCGGATGTAGGGGGCGAAGAGCAGGGACCAGTTGCCCACGGCGTGGTGGGCGCGCAGTGTCTGTTCGGCCTCTTCCGCGTCGGCGGGGAGGTCGGCGGGGACATCGGCCGGGAGGCCGGCTGTTGGGAGGTCCGCGGGCGCGTGGCCGTCCCATTCGGTGGCCGCGTCGAGCAGGTACAGCAGGTGTCCGGCCGCCGGGCCCGCGTCCCCGGCCTCCAAGGCGCTCGTGGTGAAGGCGCGCTGTTCGTCGCGCCACACCAGGTCCGAGCTGTCGACGGCGGACGCGACCAGCTCCGCCCAGTACGCCTCGTCGTGGGCGCCGGTGCGCTGCCGCATGTGCCGCGCGGCGAACCGCGCCATGGCTCCCGCGTCGTCGATCAGCGGGGAGAGCACCTGGTCGGAGGTGAAGTCGAAGCCGAACCAGAGGCGGCGGCCGTCGAGGACCAGCGATTCGATCCCGCCGACCACCTCGGTACGCCCGGCCAGCCCGGCCTCCGTATCCGCCGCCGCGTCCTCGACCGCTATGGTGGCCCCCTCATCGCTCGTTCCCGCTACCGCCGGAGTCTGTGAGGAGTTGTCTATCGCACGGCACTGACACCCGCGGGGGCGCCTTACGGCCGTCCGGCCGCTTCGAGCAGGCTCTTGAGCCGGGCCAGGTCGGCGGTGACGGACTCGGCGTCGCGCCGGAATTCGTCGTCGCTCGTCTCCGGCTGTCGCCGAAGCGTGAAGACGACCTCGCTGGCCGGGCCGTCCGCGATCACCCGGACCGGGTTGGAGACGGTCTGCCCGGAGGGCAACGTGACGTCGTGGTCGAGCACGCCCCACTCGTTGGCGGGCGAGAAGGCGACGGTCACCCGCCCCAAGGGGGCGGATCGCGCGACCCATTGACCGTCGATCTCCTCGATCGAGCCGCCCAGCCCGTGCGCCCACTCCGGCAGATTCGCCGGGTCCGAGGCGTAGTCGTAGACGTCCTTGACGGGACGGTCGATACGGATGCCGAGGTGCCGGGATTCCCTGCCTGCGCCCTTCCTGCTTGAGCCGTCCCTGCCTGCGCCGTCCTTGCCTGCGCCGTCCCTGCCTGTGCTGTCCGTGCCGTTGCTGTTGTCCATGACCGCGACGCTACGGCCGACCGGCGCCGTTTTCTTGAACGAATCGGACATCGCGGGAATCCCGCGGCGCTCAGCCGAAGTAGTGGCCGTCCTTCAGGTCCGCGAGCAGGCCGGGGCGGGTCGGCCGCCAGTCGAGCAGATCGCGCGTGATCCGCGCGGAGGCGGGGCCGTCGACGGCCCAGAAGCGGCCGAGCCAGCCGACGTACTCCCCGGCCTGCTCGGCCGTGACGGAGACGGCGGGGACGCCGAGATGCGCGGCGAAGATCTCGGCGACCTCGCGGATCGGTACGCCCTCGTCGGCGACCGCGTGCAGCACGGAACCGGCGGGCGCCGATTCGAGCGCGAGGCGGAACAGCCGGGCGGCGTCGTCGCGGTGGACGGACGGCCAGCGGTTGGCGCCGTCGCCGACGTAGGCCGCGGCGCCCTTCTCGCGCGCGAAGCCGATCGCGACCGGCATGAACCCGTTGTCGCCGGTGCCGTGCGTGGCGGGCGGGAGGCGTACGACGCAGGAGCGGACGCCGTGGCCGGCGAGGGCCTGGACGTAGTGGGCGTTGCCGATCCGGCCGCCGGAGCCGCTGATCGGGGCGTCGGTGCTGTCAGTGGCACCGGTGCCGTCAGTGCCGTCACCGCCGTCGGTGCTATCGGTGTCGCCCTCCGTGCTCGCGGCCCGCGCGAGACCGTCGCGTTCGGTGGCGACGACGCCGGGCGCCAGCCCGAGCACGCCGAGGATGCCGGAGGCGATGACGAAAGGCTTGTCCGTACCGGTCAGGGCCTCGCCGAAGGTCTCGATCGCCGCGCGGTCGGCGTCGGTGGCACCGGCGAAGTCGCCCGCGAAGGCGATGTCGTGCTTGAACGCCAGGTGGACGACCCCGTCGGACGACGCGGCGGCCTCCCGCAGCGTGCCGAGGTCGTCGAGCGAGCCCGGCAGGACCTCGGCGCCCGCGGCCCGCAGGGTCCGGGCGGCGGCATCGGAGCGGGCGAGCCCGACGACCGAGTGACCCGCGGTGATCAGCTCGGGTACGAGCCCGCGGCCGACCCAGCCCGACGCTCCTGTGACGAAAACGCGCATGGGGAACCTCCAGAAAGGGGCGCGCCCGTCCGGCGAATCCGTAGCGGGCGGCCTTGCGGTCACCCTCTATTCTTTGTACGGTCGTGCAAGAAAAGTCAAGCGGTGACGGCGGCCGGTGCGCGAGGGAGGATGGACGACGGCGGACCGCGACGAACAGGGCGGACCGCGACGAACAGGACGGACCGTGACGGTCGCGACGGACCGCGATGATCACGAACGACCGTGACGATCAACCGGAGGCAGCGATGGCGGGGCGCCCCGTCGACCACCAGCGGCGCGCGGAACTGCTCGACGCGGTGGTCGACTACACGGTCGAGCACGGCTTCTCCGAGGTGTCGTGGCGGCCGGTCGCCGCCGCCCTCGGGGTGTCGCCCACGACCCTCGTCCACCGCTTCGGCACCAAGGAGCAGATGCTCCAGGCCGTCCTCGGGCGCCTCCGCGAACGCATCTTCCAGGCCACCAACGAGACGGCCGGACACCAGCCCGATCTGGCGACGTCCGTACGCGCCGTCTGGCGACGCGCCTCGGACCCGCGCCAAGGCGCCGAGTTCCGGCTCTTCTTCGCCGTCTACGGGCGGGCGCTCCAGGCGCCCGAGCAGTTCTCCGACTTCCTCGACCACGTCGTCACCGACTGGATGAACGCCCTGTGCGCCACCCAAGGGCCCGACGTATCACCCGAGTCGGCAGTGCGTACGGCCACCCTCGTCATCGCCACCGTTCGCGGCCTGCTCCTCGACCTCCTCGCCACCGGCGACCGCGCCCGCGTCGACGACGCGGCCGAAGCGTTCCTCGCCTCGCTGGCGTGAGGGGTCAGAGCCAGCCGTTCTGGCGCGCGTGGCGTACGGCTTCGATGCGGTTACGGGTGCCGGTCTTGCCGATGGCCGCGGAGAGGTAATTGCGCACGGTGGACTCGGAGAGGAAGACACGGGCCGCGATGTCGGCGACGGTGGAGCCGTCCGCGGCGGCGTTGAGCACGTCGCGCTCACGCGGGGTGAGCGGGCTGGGTCCCGCGCTGAGCGCGGCCGCGGCCAGCGCCGGGTCGATGACGCGTTCGCCGCGCAGGACACGGCGGATGGCGTGGGCCAGTTCCTCGACGGGCCCGTCCTTGACCAGGAATCCGGCCGCGCCCGCTTCCATGGCGCGCCGCAGATACCCCGGCCGGCCGAACGTGGTGAGGATGAGCACCTGGCACGACGGCAGCCGCTCGCGCAGCTCCGCCGCCGCGTCGAGGCCGCTGCGCCCCGGCAGTTCGATGTCCAGCAGCGCGATGTCCGGCCGCGCCTCCAGCGCCTCCGCCACGATCCGGTCCCCGGCGGCCACCTGCGCGACGACCTCCAGGTCGTCCTCCAGATTCAGCAACAACGCGAGCGCGCCCCGCATCATCCCCTGGTCCTCCGCGAGCAGCACCCGCGTCAGCGCCCCGTCCCGCCGGGCGCCGTGCTCGCCGCCCCGCTCCCCGCCCTGCCCTGTCTCCCCGTCGGTCATCCCCCCACCCTAGACAGCCCTCGCCCTAGGCAGCCGCCACCCTAGACAGCCCCCGCCCGCGCGGTCCGCCCGCCGTGTCCGGGACATGGCTCGCACGGCGACTATTGCCGCGAGTGGGCTGGTACTACTGGTACATGCATGAAGAGACCGCGCAGTCCGCGATCGACACGTTCATCTCCGCGTTCAACGCGTCGGACGACACCTATGTGACCGGGCTGCTCTCCCAGGCCCTGACCTCGGATGTCCTCTTCTGGGGGCCGTTGGGACGCAGCGAGGGGATCGAGGCGGTCGAGCGCTTCGTGCTGGACATCCGGCGCCATCCGGCGGGGGCCGGCACGATGGAGCGCTGCTCGGCGGTGGACATGCCCGACGAGTGGGCCCGGTACGAGTGGGTCTTCACCACTCCCGACGGAGGCCCCCGCCTGACGGGAACCGACGTCGTCCATCTGCGGCGGAGCCTCATCGACCAGGTCATCGTCTTCGCCGGAGAGATCAAGTAGGCCGATTCCCCCGCCGCCCCCGAGTTCCCCAAGACGTGACCTCGGCGAGGACGTCGTGACAGGGGAGGGCACCGGGATCGGCCGCCTCGCCGGAAGAAGCCGCCTCGCCGGAAGCCGCCTTGGCGGGGCGACCTCGCGCGCAGATCCGATGATCTGAAAGAAAAGCCCTAGGTGTCCCGCCACGGGGTAGCGGTCGGGATGGGAGAAGGTGGCCTCGTCGGGCACGCGGTTCGCGGGAGGACGGTGCCGCACCTTTTCCGGTTGGGCCGCAGGCACGTCGTAGAGGAGTGAATTCGTATGACGGATGACGTCTTCGGGAGTTCCGAGGCATTGAGGGAACTGACGATCCACGACCGGCACGGGCAATTCATCGGCCGGGTCAGCCATGTGTACGTGGACGACTGGGACCGTCGGCCGCAGTGGGTGACGGTGAGGACCGGGATGCACGGCTTCGAGGAGACGTTCGTCCCCTTGGCAGGCGCCGAGCACGAGATCGGGCGCGACACGGGCGGCGGTGTGCTGCGGGTGGCGTACGACCTCGACACGATCAAGGCCGCGCCGCGCGAGGACGCCGAGCAGCACCTCGGACTCGACCAGGAGCAGGAGTTGTACGCCCACTACGGGCTCCTCCCGCCGGAGGGCCAGGCGTCCGGCGCCCCGGGCGTGGGCGCCGACCGCCCCACCGCCCCCCTCACCGGCCACGACGAGGGCATGGACGACATCCAGGAACTCTCCGACGACCCGGCCCCCGCCCCCACCCGCTCCCGTCTCCGCAAGGCCACCCCCGCCGAAACCACCCCACCCGCATCCACCCCCTCCGAGCCCCCCACCCCTACGGAGCCCGCCGCCTCCTCCGAGCCCCCCACCCCTGCGGAGCCCACCGTCTCCTCCGAGACCCCCACCCCTGCGGAGCCCCCCGTCTCCTCCGAGACCCCCACCCCGACACCCGAGGCGACCTCCTCCACCCCTCCGCCCCCTCCCGCCCCCGACGACAGGTCCTAGAGATCGACCCCGTTCTTCACCGGCGGCGGCTATGCGTCCGGGGTCGGGGCGCGGGGTGGGCTGGACTGGGCGGGGGTTGTGGCGGCGGACTGACCGGAGGAAAAGCGGATAAAGGGGCTGCGGGGGGAATTCGTCCCGGAATCCGGCCGGCGGAAAGAGTGGCGGGAAAAGGCTGTACGTACCTCGGGGTTCGTGAACCCCGAGGTACGTATCGGAGCAGGTGGCGGCAGGTGCAGAAGGCGGGATTCCACTTAATTTTTTCCTGAAAGGATTGACGCGCTTCGTTAGATGGACACAGAATCCACTTCGCTCATAGGGGAGTTCGGGTGGAACGGGGTGGGGGCGGACTGTGAATATTCGTATGCGGCGCAGAGCGCGGAAGCTGGCGTGGCGGGGGGTCGCGGTGGGGGCGGCGGCCACGGTGGCGTGGGCGGGGCTGACGCCCCTGGACGCGACGGCGGACCCCGCGCCCGCACCGCAGACCGAGGCGCAGCGGGACCTGGACCAGGCGCAGGCGTCCGGGCAGCCGGTGGAGGTGGTGGGGGCGCGTACGGAGAACACGACGACGTACGCGAATCCCGACGGAATCACCATGCGGCTCGACCAGTTCACGGCCCCGGTACGGGTCGCGCGGGCGGACGGCTCCTGGGCCGAGCCGGACGCGACCCTGGCCAGGAAGGCCGACGGGAGCCTGGCTCCGAAGGCGGCCGTGGTGGACCTGGCCTTCTCCGGCGGCGGCACCGCCCCGTTGGTGACGATCGGGCGCAACGGCCGCACGCTGGCCTTCAGTTGGCCCGGCACGCTGCCCGCCCCGACGCTGGACGGCGAGAGCGCCGTGTACGCCGACGTGCTGCCGGGCGTGGACCTGCGCATGACGGCGACCACGCAGGGCTACCGCGAGGTGCTGGTGGTCAAGACGCCGACCGCGGCGGCCAATCCGGCGCTGAAGCGGATCGAGTTCGGGATGCGCGCCTCCGGCCTGGACGTCAGTGACACCGCGAGCGGCGGCCTGAGCGCGGTCGGCCCCGACGGGCAGGAGCTGTTCACGTCCTCGGCCGCCCAGATGTGGGACTCGCTCGGTACGGCGTCCGCCCCGGTCGACAACCCGGCCGCGCCCACGGCGAAGACGGCGCCCACCACAAAGGCCGCGCCCACGGCGGAGACGGCGCCCACCACAAAGGCCGCGCCCAGCGCCGAGGCCGCCGAGGCCCTCGCCCCCGAAGACGGCCCGGCCCCCGGCGCCACCACCGCCACCACCCCGCTGGACGTCACCGGCACCTCCGTCGCCGTCGTCCCCGACCCCCACCTCCTCGCGGCCAAGGACACCGCCGCGTACCCGCTGTACATCGACCCCGACGTGTCGCTCGCCTCGGGCGCCCCGCAGCGCACCCTCCTGCGCAGCGACGGCTACAGCAGCTACGGCTGGGGCAACGGCACCAACGGCGAGGGCGACGGCCACTGCGGCTCCTGGAACGGCTACTACTGCGGTCCCGGCTACACGCAGCGGCTCTACTTCCAGTTCACCCCCGGCGCCCTCAAGGGCAAGAAGGTCCTGAAGGCGACCTTCCGCGTCACCTCGCCCTGGGCGTTCCAGTGCGACGCGCGCTGGACGGACCTGGAGCGCACGAACAACTTCTCGTCGTCCACGACCTGGTCGTCACGCCCCAAGGAGCTCGACCTGATGGTCGACCGCTCCTTCTCGGCCGGCCGCGGTTCGACCTGCGACCCCAACTCCCCTGACGCGCCGATCGAATTCGCCGACAACCCGGACGAGACGAATGAGAATCTGACGCCCACGGTCGCGGACTTCGCCGCGGGCAAATTCGCCAAGCTCACCCTCGAACTGCGCGCGCACGACGAGTCCGACACCTCCGCGTGGAAGCGGTTCAAGAACAACGCGGCGCTGTCCGTCAACTACGTGGCCAACCCCGCGCTCCCGACGAAGATCGGTCTGGTCACGGGCAGCGGCGTGGTGTGCTCGACCAAGAGCGCCGACCCGTCGGTGATCTCCGACCCGACGCCCGCGCTGTCGTCGGTACCGCAGACGGCGGCGGGCGGCGAGTCGGGCGCGCGGCTGCGTTCGGTCTTCAGCATGGACAAGTACACGGCCTCCAGCGCCACCTGGTCGAGCGCGTTCAGCGACATCGTGCGGCCCGCGACCGGATTCGTCGGCGACAACGTCTCACCCGGCGTCGCCACCGCACCGACCCTGACCGACGGCACGCTGTACCGCTACCGCACATGGACCCGTTCGTACTACGACAACCAGAGCAGCTATCTGGCGGGACCGTCCAACGGCTCGACCACCGGCTGGTGTTACTTCAAGGTCGACTCCACCGCCCCCAAGGCGCCGACGGTCACCTTCGCGCGAACCTACAGCGAGTGCCTGCCCAACACCTGTGTTCCGGCGGGCGGTCCCGGCGTGGAGGGCAAGGTCGTCTTCGGGCCCGCGTCCGGTGACACCAACACCGCCTACGAGTACAAGCTGTCCTCGTCCGACGCGTGGATCGCGCTCGCGGCCGGGGTCACCAGTGCGACGATCACCCCGCCCGCCTCCGGCACGTACCACCTGGACGTCCGCGCCAAGGACGTCGTCGGGCGGTGGGGCGCGGAGACGGTGAAGGACTTCCTGGTCGCGGCCGGTGCGGGCCCGGTCGGGCAGTGGAGCTTCGACGAGAGCGGCGGCCAGGCCGTCGACACCTCGACCACCGTGGCGGCGCAGCAGCACAACGCGACGCTGTCCGGCACCGGCGCGGTCCGCGACGCCAACGGCCGCCGCGGCGACCTGCCGGACGGCAACGGCGGCAGCACCCCGGACAAGGGCCTGCACCTGGACGGGACGTCGGGGTACGCCTCGACGGCGGGGCCCGTACTGGAGACCCGCTCGGCGTACACCGTCTCGGCGTGGGTGAAGCTGGACACCACCACGCCCAACGGCATCGTGCTCTCCCAGGACGGGGTGACGTACAGCCCGTTCATCCTCGCCTACGACCACGGCCTGGGCACCTGGTTCTTCGGGGTCAAGCAGCAGGACGCCAACACCGGCACCGCGTACTACGGAGTGGCGGCCAAGTCCCCGCCCAGGACCGGGGTGTGGACCCACCTGCTGGGCAGCTACGACCCGGCCACCTCGCAGAGCGCGCTGTACGTGAACGGCGTGCTCCAGGGCACCGCGACCACCACCGGCTCGTGGTCGGCGACCGGCGCCTTCCAGATCGGGCGGTACAAGTGGGGGACGTACCAGTACAACTTCCCCGGCAGCATCGATGAGGTGAAGGTCTGGCAGCGGACGCTGACCTCGCAGGAAGCCTCCGACGAGGCGCGGCTGCTCGGCACCGACGGCAAGGCCCAGGTCGAACTGACCGCGGCCTGGGACCCGTCGGGCGCCTCCGGCACCACCCTCGCCGACACCGCCTCCGGTTACGGCCGCACCCTGACCACCTCGGGCGGCGCCACCCTCGACGGCGACACCATCGCCCTCGACGGCGCCACCGGTTCGGTCTCCACGCCCGGCTCCGTCGTGGACGACACCGGCTCCTTCACGGTCACCACCCGCACCCAGCTCGACGCGGCGGCCCTGGTCACCCACCCCGTCGGCTACACCGAACAGATCGCGGGGCAGCGCTCGGCCGACGGCTCCTCGTGGGGCGTGTGGTTCAAGTACACCGGCACCACCACCACACTGGACGACGACGGCAACGTCATCACCGTCCCCCAGGGCCAGTGGCTCTTCGGCCGGGTCGCCACCGACGGCACCTTCACCGGCGCCGTCTCGCCCAACGACGACCCCAGCGGCGGCAGCGCCGACGGCACCGTCCAGGTCACCGGCGTCCTCGACGCCCAGTCCGGCACGGTCAGCCTCTACCTCGGCGACAACCTCCAGGACACCCAGCCCTTCACCGCCGTCCAGGGAGCGGGCGACTTCACCGGCGGCCGCGCCTACGTCGGCGCGACCTGGGGGCACTACCTGGCGGGCCAGATCGAGGACATCCGCGTCTGGTCGGGCGCGATGACCGACTCCGACCAGATCACGTCGGTCATCGACGGCTGACCCCGGCGGACGGCGGCCCCGGCCGGTCAGCGCGCCGACACGGCGTGACCGGCCGGGGCCGCGTCCTCCTCCACCGGGAGGGCGGCCGTCAGGCGGAAGCCGCCGTCGGCGGCCGGGCCCGAGGTGAGGGAGCCGCCGGCGGCGGCGAGGCGTTCGGTCAGGCCGCGCAGGCCGGTACCGGTGCGGGTCCTGATGTCGCCGTCCTGACCGGACGGCGGCGGACAGGACCCGCGGCCGTTGTCGCTGATGGTCAGATGGGCCCGGCCGCGCCCGGTGGCGAGTTCGATACGGGTCAGCGTCGCGCCGCTGTGCCGGACGACGTTGGTGACGCCCTCGCGGACGACCCAGCCGAGCAGCGCCTCGGTCTGCGGGGGCAGGGGCGGGCCCGACTCCTGGACGACGACCTCGATGTCGGAGGCGGTCAGGACGGACCGGGCCCGGTCGAGTTCGGTGGACAGGCTGCCCTCGCGGTAGCCGGTGACGGCCTCACGGATCTCGGTGAGCGCCTGGCGGCCGACCGCCTCGATGTCGGCGACCTGGGCGAGCGCCGCGTCGATGTCGCGCGGCGCGATCCGGCGCGCGGCCTCGGACTTCACCACGACCACCGACAGGGTGTGCCCGAGCAGGTCGTGCAGGTCGCGTGAGAACCGCATCCGCTCCTGGGCGACCGCGCTGCGCGCCAGCTCCTGCCGGGTCTCCCTGAGCTGGGCGACGGCGTAGGAGAGCGTGATGATCACCGAGACGACCAGGCCGGACAGGAAGGTGCCGTACGCCAGGCCCGCCGTGCCCCAGAAGCCCTGGCCGTGCGTGCTCGCGGTGACTCCGGCGGTCGCGCTCAGCGGCGTCAGCATCAGGCCGAGGCCGCGGCGGGTGGAGGCCACGGCCCCGACGCTCAGCGAGACCAGCGTGTACAGCAGCAGGAAATTCCCGCCGTAGGCGATGGCCAGCGTGGCCGTACAGACGGCCAGCGCACCCAGCAGACGGTACGGGACCGGCCCCCCGCGCCACCGCTCGTGGAAAGCCGAACGGACCGTGAACACGTACAGGAGGCAGAACAGCGCGAGGCCGCAGCCCGCGAGCCAGGGGGCGGGGACCTGGCCCTGGGCGATGTCGGTGCCGGGGCCGATGACCATCAGCAGCCAGGGGTAGAGCGCGTTGCCGTCGGGAGACTTGATGTGCTCGATCTCGCGGGCGAAGTCGTGCGGTGTGCCGCGCCGCCACCAGGCCCTGCCGCACGGCTTGTCCGTGCTCTCGACCGGGTGGTCCGCCCCGCCGGCCGGGCGGTCGGTCACGCCGTCGGCCATGCCGCTGTTCGCCGTCATGGCGGTCACCGTCCCCGTTCGGTACGCGCTGTACGTGTCCCGGCGGGAGGTCGCCTGCCGCGTCGTCGTCATGCGGTCCGCGCACCCCGCCGGTAGGAGAGGACGGCGTAACCGGCGAAGACGACCAGCCATCCGCCGAGCACGGCCACCGTACCCGCGCCGGGCGCGTGCCGGTCAAGCACGCTCCAGCCGAGCTGGCCGAAGCGCTGGGCGGGCGTCCACTGGGAGATCCGGGCGAGCCAGCGCGGGAAGGCGTCGACCGGAATCCACAGGCCGCCGACGATCGACAGGCCCATCATGCAGGCCATGCTCGTGACGCCGGTGGTCTGCGCGGTCAGCCCGTAGCCGTTGCCGAGGCCGAGCAGGGTGAAGGGGATCGTGCCCACCCACAGCAGCAGGGCGGTGGCGACCCACTGCCACGCGGCCAGGTGCACGCCGTTCACCAGCGCCCCGGCCAGCAGGACGGCGCAGATCGCGGGCAGGACGGTCACCCCGGCGGTCAGCGCCCGGCCGACCACCACACGGAACGGGCTGAGGGGGGTGACGCGGAGCTGCCGCAGCCAGCCCAGACCCTTGTCCTCGGCGACGCCGGTCCCGATGCCCATCGACGCGCCGAGCGCGCCGTACGCCGCCATGCCGACCATGTAGTACCGCGCGTAGTCGATCTTGTCCTGGCCGTCGCCGCCGACCCCGAGGTTGGTGAAGAGCAGGTACATCAGCACGGGCATGGCGAAGCCCATGACGATGAAGCCGGGGTCGCGCAGGGCGCGCCGGACTTCGAGCTTCACGTACTCGGTCATCGGACGGCTTCCTTCGTGAGGGGGTGGGCGGGGGTGGAGCGCGGCGCCGGGGATTCGGTCGCCGGGTGAGGTGCGGTCAGGGTCAGGAAGGCGTCCTCCAGGCTGGCCGGGACGACCTCCAGACGGCGGACGCGGTCGCTCGCCGCGAGGGCGACGACGGTGGCGTCGGAGTCGGAGGTACGCAGCAGGGCCCGGTCGCCGCGGATCTCGACGGCGGTCACACCGGGCAGCGTGCGCAGGCCCGCGGAGCCGGACCCGGCGAGGTCGAACGAGACGAGCGTGCCGCCGACGGCCTGCTTGATCTGCTCGCCGGTGCCGTCGGCGACGGTACGGCCCTGGTCGATCACCAGGATGCGGTCGGCGTGCTCGTCCGCCTCCTCCAGGTAGTGCGTGGAGAACAGCACGGTGTTGCCGCGCGCCGCGTAACCGCGCATCGACCGCCAGAACACCCGCCGCGCCTCCACGTCGAGGGCGGCCGTCGGCTCGTCCAGCACGATCAGCTCGGGGTTGCCCGCGACGGCCAGAGCGAAGCGGAGCCGTTGCGTCTGGCCGCCGGACAGCTTGTCCACGCGGCGGCCCGCCAGCTCCGTGATCCCGGCCAGCGACAGCGCCTCGGCGACGGGCATCGGCCGCGGATACGTGGCCGCCACGAACGTCACCAGCTCCTTGACGGTGGCGCGCGGGATCGGCCGCCCGTCCTGGAGCATCGCGCCGACCCGCCCGGCCCTGACCGCCTCCTGCGGCGGGCCGCCGAACAGCCGCACCTCGCCCGCGTCCGGCCGGTCCAGGCCGAGCAGCAGGCTGATGGTGGTCGACTTCCCGGCTCCGTTACGGCCGAGCAGTGCCATCGTGCCGCCGCGCGCGATCTCCAGGTCGATCCCGGCCACGGCCCTGACCGGTCCGAAGCTCTTGTGGACGGCGGTGAAGCGTACGGCGGGCGAGGCGTCGGGCCGGGCGCCGGACGAGGTGTCGGGCGGGGTGTCGGGCCGGGGCGTGGACGGGGTTTTCTCCATGGCCACGACGCTACGGAGGGGGGAGGGGCGGCGGGCAGAGGGGAATGTCCGCAGGGGGGCAGGACAAATGTCACGGGTGCGGTGCCCCGGCGGGCGGGGCGGCCGGGAATCCGCCGCGTCGGCGGGCGGGAAGGGCCGGGAATCCCTTCAGCTGACGATGTGTCAGCTCTTCTCACTTCCTGGGCTTTGCGTTATACAGGGGCCATCTCTAGAACATGTTCTAGCCAGCGCCCCGGAAATACCCGTCACCGGAAGTAGCCGCCACCGGAAGTGCCCCGGAGGGACCATGCCCATCGACGTCGCCAAGGCCCTCGCGGCCGAGCCGCGCCGCACCGAAATCGCCTGGAACCACAAGGACGTTCTCCTCTACCACCTGGGGATCGGCGCCGGGCGCCCGGCCACCGACGCGGACGAACTGCGCTACACGCTGGAGAGCCGGCTGCACGTCCTGCCGAGCTTCGCCACCGTCGCGGGCGGCGGGCCCGGTTCGGTGGACGGCTCGATCGGCCCCGGCATCGACGTGGACCTCGCCGCCGTCCTGCACGGCGGCCAACGCCTCGTACTCCACCGGCCGTTGCCGGTGAGCGGCCGTGCCGTACGGACCGGATCGGTCGCCGCCGTCTACGACAAGGGCAAGGCCGCCGTCATCGTGCTGCGCTCCGAAGTGGCCGACGACGACGGGCCATTGTGGTCCTCCGACAACGAGATCTTCGTCCGCGGCGAAGGCGGCTTCGGCGGCGAACGCGGTCCCTCCCGCCGTCCGGAACCGCCAACCCGCGTGCCCGACAAGGCCGTTGACGTACCCGTCCGCGAGGACCAGGCGCTGCTCTACCGGCTGTCGGGCGACTGGAACCCGCTGCACGCCGACCCCGAATTCGCCGCCACCGCCGGATTCGACCGCCCGATCCTGCACGGACTGTGCTCGTACGGCGCCACGCTCAAGGCCGTCACCGACACGCTGCTCGGCGGCGACGTCGCCCGGATTCGTTCGTACGCGACGCGCTTCGCGGGCGTCGTCTACCCCGGCGAGACGCTGCGGGTACGGATGTGGGCGGACGGGGACGGCGGCGGCGCGGGTTCCGGCCGGATCGTGGCCGCGGTGTCGGCCGTGGAGCGGGACGAGGCGCCGGTCCTGGCGGACACCGTCATCGAGCACACCTGAGCCCGTGGGGCACACCGGGCCGCGCGCCCGGCGGCTCTCGGCTCAGCAGCTTTCGGCCCGGTCGTCGGCCGGGCCTCCGTAGCGACCACCGTCTTCGCACCATCCGAGGGGAGCCGTACCGTGCGCGCAGCCATCCAGCAGGAGACCGGCCAGGACAAGCTCGAAGTCGTCGACGACATCGAGACCGCGGGCTTCGGGCCCGGCAAGGTACGTATCCGCGTCAAGGCCACCGGACTGTGCCACTCCGACCTGTCCGCGATGAGCGGCGTCCTGCCGCAGCCCGCGCCCTTCGTGCCGGGCCACGAGGGCGCGGGCGAGGTCGCTGAGGTCGGCGAGGGCGTCACGTCCGTCACAGCGGGCGACCGCGTCCTGGTCTGCTGGCTGCCCGCGTGCGGCGAGTGCGCGTCCTGCAAGCGCGGCCAGACCGAGCTGTGCATCGCCGGATTCCTCAACGCGGGCACCGCCAACTACCGCCGCCCCGGCGCCGCTTCACCCGACGTCTTCGGTTTCGCCGGGACCGGCACCTTCGCCGAGGAGGTCGTGGTCGACGCCAGGTGCGCGGTGCCGATCCCCGACGACGTGCCGTACGAGATCGCCGCGCTGATCGGCTGCGGGGTCACCACCGGCATCGGCGCCGCCCTCAACACCGCCCAGGTGGAGGCGGGTTCGTCGGTCGCCGTGATCGGCTGCGGCGGCGTCGGGATCAGCGTCATCCAGGGCGCGCGGGCCTCGGGCGCCGCCGAGATCGTCGCCGTCGACCCGGTCGAGTCCCGCCGCGAGGCCGCCGTCCGCTTCGGCGCCACCGAGTCCGTCGACCCCGACGGCCTCGCCGACGCCAAGAACCGGCTCACCGCGGGCGAGGGCTTCGACTACGTCTTCGAGGTGGTCGGCAAGTCCGCGACCGCGCGCGCCGCGTACGACGCCACCCGGCGCGGCGGCACCCTGTGCATCGTCGGCGCGGGCGCCATGGACGACAACCTCCAGATCAACATGTTCGAGCTGTTCTTCGACGAGAAGCGCATCCTGCCGTCCCTCTACGGCGGCGGCGACGTCCTGCGCTCCTACGACCGCGTCATCCGGCTCTGGCGCGCCGGGCGCATCGACCTCGAAGGGCTGATCACGCACCGCGTGCGCCTGGAGGACATCAACGAGGCGATCGACCAGATGCGGACGGGCGTCGCGCTGCGTACGAGCATCACGATCTGATGGGGGATCAGCCAATGCCGAACGGTGAACTCCCGCTCGCCGGACGGACCGCCGTCGTCACCGGGGCCGGGCGCGGACTCGGGCGCGCCGAAGCGCTCGAACTCGCCCGGCTCGGGGCGCACGTCGTCGTCAACGACTTCGGCCAGCCCGGCCGTGACGGCTCCGGCGCCTCCTCCGCCACCCCGGCGCAGGAGGTCGTCGCCGAGATCGCCGCCGCCGGCGGCAGCGCCGTCGCCCACCACGGCGATGTCGCCGACCACGAACAGGCGTCGCAACTCGTCCAGTTGGCCGTCGAGCACACCGGGCAGCTCGACATCCTCGTCAACAACGCCGGGATTCTCCGGGACCGCATGGTCTTCTCCATGACCGAGGACGAGTGGGACTCCGTCATCCGGGTGCACCTCAAAGGCCACTTCAACACCATTCGGTTCGCCGCCGCGCATTGGCGCTCGCGCGCCAAGTCCTCCGGGGCTCCGGTCTTCGGGCGCATCGTCAACACCGCGTCCGAGGCGTTTCTCGCCGGGTCGGCCGGACAGCCGAATTACGCTGCCGCCAAGGGGGGCATCGTCGGGCTCACGACGTCCACGGCGGAGGCGCTTCGGCGGTACGGGGTCACCGCCAACGCCATTTGTCCGCGGGCGCGGACGCGGATGACTCTTGATGTGTTCGGCTCTGCCGAGCCCGGGGGGCTCGATCCGCTGGCCCCCGAGCATGTCGCTCCGCTGGTCGGGTACCTTGCCGGGCCCGCTGCCGCGGGGGTGTCCGGGCAGGTTTTCGTTGTGCACGGGGGGATGGTGGCCGTTCTGCAACGGCCGGTGGTGGCGGCGCGGTTCGAGACGGCGAAGTCGGTGTTTTCGTATGGGGAGCTTGATGGGGTGTTGACGCCGTATTTCGAAGGGGGGGAGCGGGGGTCTTTCGCTGCCGTTGAGGTGTTGGGGCTGCGCCGCTCGTAGTTTTTCTTTGCCCGCCCGCCCGCCCACCCGTGCGGGTGTTTTCTTCGTCTGCGGGTGCCGCTTGTGCCTGGGTCGGTGCCGGTCCGGGGCACCTCCTCGAAATCCGTCTCACCTGGTCCTGGGGATTCGGTGCCGTTCTTGTTGACGTATTTCTGCGGGGGCACCCCGGCCCGTCCCCTTCCGGTACGTCGGCGTCCGCCTGTCCGGTGGGGGTTACCGGGAGGGGGGTGGGTGGGCTGAGGTGCGGGGGCGGCCGACGGTCCGCTGCGGTGCCGGGGCGGGGGTGAGGTCGTCGGCGTCCGGCCGCCGGTGGGGTGGGTGGGGGGTCGGCTCGGGTGCGGGGGCGTTCGACGGGCCGCTGTGGTGCTGGTTGCTGTCGGTAGCGGGCTGGGGGGTCAGGCGGGGGAATCGGTGGGGGGGTCTTCGAGGGTGTGGGAGTTGGTGAGGGTGAGGGCGCCGCCGGCGGCGATGAGGCCGACGAGGAGGGAGAGGAGGGCGTAGGTGACGCGTTCGCCGTGGAAGAAGGAGGCGACGAGGTCGCTGCTCCAGGTGCCGGGCGGGAGTTGGGTGGTGACGAGGGCGGCGATGAGGGTGCCGACCAGGGCGGTGCCGACGCTGGAGCCGACTTCTTGGGCGGTGTCGTTGAGGGCGGCGCCGATGGAGGTGCGGTTGCTGGGCATGGCGTCGACGAGGGCGACGGCGCAGATCGTCATGACGGTGCGCAGTCCGATGGTCATGATCACCATGCAGACGGCGATGGCGGCGTAGCCGTGGTCGACGCCCCAGGAGAGACCGGCGAGCGCGCCGGCCAGGCAGGCAGCGCCGACGAGGCAGGCGATGCGGTGGCCGAAGCGGCGGGCGAGCCATTCGGACAAGGGGGTCGCGGCGAGCATGGTCACGATGATCGGCAGGTTGGCGAGTCCGGCGCGTACCGGGCTCCAGCCGTAGGCGTACTGGAAGTGGAGGATCAGCCCGAACATCACGCTGGCCATCGCGATGGACGTGCCGATCTGGGCGATGGCGGCGCCGCGGACGGTGCCGTTGGAGAAGAGGCTGAGGTCCAGCATGGGCGCCGGGGTGCCGCGCTCGTGGCGGACGAAGGCGATCGCGGCCACGACGGCGCCCGCGATCGACGCGAGAGTGATCGCGGAGAGCCAGCCGTGCTCGACGCCGCTGGTCAGGGAGTAGCAGGCGAGCCCGATGGCGGCGACGCTCAGGACGGCGCCCGGCAGGTCGAGCTTGTCGTGGGTCAGGTCCTCCGGCCGGTCGGCCGGGACGCCGAGCCGGACGCCGACGCACGCGATGACGGCGATGGGGGCGTTGACGACCAGCAGCCATTCCCAGCGCACATGCGCCAGCGCGGTGCCGCCGAGCAGCGGTCCGAGGACGAAGCCGGACATGCCCACGACGATCATCACCGTCATCGCGCGCATGCGCAGGGCCTTGTCGTCGAACAGCCGGAAGACCAGTGAGTTCGTGATCGGCGCCATCGCCGCGGCGGCGACGCCGAGCGCGGCCCGCAGGGCGATGAGTTGGCCCGCCGTGGTGACGAGGACGACGCACAGGCTCAGCGAGCCGAACACGGCGAGTCCGACCAGCAGCACCCGGCGGCGCCCGAGCCGGTCGGCCATCGACCCCGCCGTGAGCAGCAGGCCGCCGAAGGTCAACGAGTACGCCCCGGTGACCCACTGAAGCGCGGTCGTCCCGCTGCCGAGGTCGCGGCCGATCGTCGGCAGCGCGATCGACAGCAGCGTGTTGTCGACCATCTCGACGAAGAAGGCCAGGCAGAGGGCGGCCAGCGGAATCCACGCCGCGCTCAGGGACGGGTAGGTGTGTGACGTTTTCTCAAGCGTGGGAGTGGTCATGGCAGTCCTCCAATCGAACGTCATTCGGTTATCGAACAACGTACGATCCGCTACGATAGAACAACGTTCGATACGACGCAAGATCGCGATGGGGATGTGAGCCATGGCACGCCTGCAAGACCGCTCGACCCAGGGGCGCCGACGGGCCTCTCACTCGATGGAGTCCGTCCTCACGGAGGCCGTGGCCCTCCTGGACGAGGCCGGGGCGCCCGGCCTGACCTTCCGCGCCCTCGCGCAGCGCCTCGGCGGCGGCGTCGCCAGCATCTACTGGTACGTCGAGAGCAAGGACGAACTACTCGACCGCGCCACCGACCACGCGATGGGCGCGATCCTCGCCGACGTCGAGGCCCTTCCGCGGAGCGACGACCCGATCGACGACCTTCGCGCCATGGCCCTGCGCCTCTTCGACGCGATCGTCCGCCGGCCCTGGCTCGGCGCCTACTTCATGCGCAACACCGACGTGCAGGCCAACTCCCTGCTCGTCTACGAGAAGCTCGGCGAACAGACCCTCCGCCTCGACCTCACGGCCCGGCAGCGCTTCCACGCCGTCTCCGCGATCGTCGGCGTCGTCGTCGGCTCCGCCGTCGACCTCGGCCAGGAGCCCCCGCCGGAAGTCCTCAACGGCGCCGTCAACCGCGACGAATTCCTCGGCCGCTTCGCCAAGACCTGGCGCGAACTCGACCCCGCCGACTTCCCCTTCGTCCACGAAATCGTCGACGAATTCGACGGCCACGACGACATCGACCAATTCCGCGCCGCCCTAGACCTCACCCTGACCGGCCTCCGCCTCCAAGCCAAAGCCAAAGCCTGAGTCGGCGAGCTGAGTCGGCCCCGCCCCCGCGCGCCGAGGACGGGGCTTCCATAAGCCTGCGGCGCCCCCACCCCCGGCCGCCGACGCACCCGAGCCCCCCTCCCGCCTACGCGGGCGGGTCGACGGCGGACAGGCGGACCGGAGCCCACCCCCCTCCCGGCACCCCCACCGGACAGCAGGCCGCCGACGCACCCGAGCCCACCCACCCCCGCCCCGGCACCGCAGCGGACCGTCGGCCGCCCCCGCACCTCAGCCCACCCACCCACCCCGGCAACCCCCACCGACCGTCGGACGCCGACGTACCGGAAGGGGACGGGCCGGGGTGCCCCCGCAGAAATACGTCAACAGGAACGGCACCGGATACGCAGGACCAGGTGAGACGGATTTCGAGGAGGTACCCCGGACCGGCACCGACCAGGCACAAGCGGCACCCGCAGACGAAGAAAACACCCGCACGGGTGGGCGGGCGGGAAAGAAAAACCCGCTAATCGTCCGAAGGACGCCGATGCTTCCCCTGAGGCTGAGCCTCCCCCTCCTCAGAGGAAGAAGCAGGCCCCCGGTGGCGCCCCGAGCTGTCCCCGGACCCCCCGTGGTCGTGAGAGGAACGCGCGTCGGACGACATCTTCTTGAATCTCCCCGAAATCCCCGTGGAACAACGAACCGGCCTACGCCGAAAGCGCGCGAACAAACTCGACCCGGACTGCGGCGAAGCCGCCCCGCGGTGGTCACGCGGAGTGCCCGGATGCGCGGCTTCGGGTGAGTCTACTGGCGGGGCCGACGTCACGGTCATGGGGGTCACCCCGCCTTGGCGGCAGCCAGCGGCGCCTGCTGAAGCGGCAGCACCCGCCAGGGCAGCCGCGTCGGCGCGGGCAGAGCCGCACCGGAAGAGCCGAGGCCACCGGAAGAGCCGCGAGCACCGGAAGAGCCGCGGCCGGCGGAAGAACCAGGCCCGGGCAGAGCGGCGGGCACCGCACCCCGCCCACGCCGAGACCCCGAAGCCCCGGCCGCAGGCCGCACCCGTGGCGCCTCGTACGGCGCCACCCCGCAAGGCCACTCCGGCACCGAACACGGCAGCCGCAGCAAATCGTCGGCCCCCCAGTACCCCGTCGCCCCCAGCCACCCCGGAGGGGACGCCCGCCAGTGCAGCCGCCGCTCACCCGGCCGCCACAGCGCCAGCGACTCCGCCCCGCCCGGCGCCTCCGCGCGGAGCGCGACCACCGCCGCCTCGGGCATCAGGATCTGCCCCGGTTGCGCGGCGACCGGCGTGAGCAGGATGCCCGGCACCTGGAGCGCGTCGGGGAAACGTACCGGCCGACGGCTGCCGAGGACGCCCCAGCCGAGCCGCGCCTCCCCGGTGGCGTCGCTGCGCAGGAGCAGCAGCCCGCTGTCGGGTTCCGCGAGGACGAGCCGGTCGTCGCTGTCCTCGGTGATCTGGAGGAGCGGGCTGGCCTCGCCGAGTCGCAGGTCGACGGCGACGGCCTTGGTGCGGCCGGCGAGCGTACGGTCGACGGCGAGCAGCCGCCCCGTACGGTCGAGCCAGACGCCGCCGGTGCAGCGGCCGGGCACGCGCATGACGGCGACGGGCCCGTCCTTCCCGGCGCCGTACACCTGCCAGACGGTCGTGACCCCGTCCCCCTCAGCAGAGTCCCCCTCGCCGGAACCCCCCTCGCCAGAGCCCCCACCAGCGGAGCCCCTCTCGCCGGAACCCCCCTCGTACACGAGCGCGAAAGCCGCCCCGCCCAAGGGGCACGGGGGAAGAAGCGTTACTGCATCCCCGCCGAGCGACCCGATCGGCACCTCCCCGGTACCGGCCCCCGCCGGATACAGCAGCGCCAGGTCGTGGCGGTCGGCGACCCGCCGCCGGATCAGGACGCGCCCGTCGGGCAGCGGTACGACCTGCGTCCCGGCCTCCTCCGGCTGGGCGCCGGGCAGCGGCACCGCGTACGGCTCGGGCCCGAGCGTCCACCGCTCGGGGAACCAGCCGCTGACGCCGCCCCCGCCGTACTCGTCCACGTCCCCGTCCCCCTCCGGCGCGGGTACGCGAGCCTCGGCGAGGCAGGCCGCGTACGACCCGTCCGCGGCGATCGTGAAGCCCGACCGGCGCAGTACGCGGACGGCCGGGGGGATCCCCATGGCACGGGCACTGGCATCTGTACTGGCGCTCATATGACTCACCCACCTCCGGCACAGGACCGTAGTTTTCATTTTTCCGGACGATCAACGCGACTCGGTGCGGTTCACACGTAAGAGTGCGGGTTTTCCCGTTCTGCTCCGCGCGAAGGGGCAGATGTGCTCCGCCCGGCGAGCGGTCGCGCTCCCCGCGGACATCGGATGCGCCCCGCGCGCCCTTGACTCACGGGTGCCGAACGGGTGCCGCACGGGTGACGGACCGGCCCGCGCACCCGTCGTGGCACCCCCGGCGCCCGCGGTCACGGCGTACGGCATCCGGCGGACACGGGCGGCCAGGTAACCTTCCTACCGTGCCCACACTGTCCGACGTCATCGCCGCGCTTGACGCCCTCTGGCCCCCGGAGCTGGCCGAGGCGTGGGACGCCGTCGGCCTGGTCTGCGGCGAGCCCGAGGCCGAGGTCGGACGCGTGCTGTTCGCCGTCGACCCGGTGCGGGAAGTCGTCGACGAGGGGGTACGGATCGGCGCGGACCTGCTGGTCACGCACCACCCGCTCTATCTGCGCGGTACGACGACGGTGGCGCCGACCGGCCCGGCCGGTTTCAAGGGCCGCGCCGTCCACGACCTGATCAGGAACGGGGTCGCGCTGCACGTCGCGCACACCAACGCCGACCGCGCCGACCCCGGCGTCTCGGACGCCCTGGCCGCCGCGCTCGGCCTGCGGATCACCGGCCCGCTCGTACCCGACCCCACCGACCCCGCGGGCCGCCGCGGCCTCGGCCGGATCGGCGAGACCGCCGCACCGCTGACGCTGGCCGAATTCGCGCAGCGGGCGGCGCGAGGGCTGCCGCGTACCGCCACCGGGCTGCGGATCGCCGGCGACCCGCAGGCCACGGTCCGTACGGTCGCGGTCTGCGGCGGCTCGGGCGACAGCCTCTTCGCCGAGGTCCGCGCGGCGGGCGTCGACGCGTACGTCACCGCCGACCTGCGCCACCACCCGGTCTCCGAGGCGCGCGAGTCCGGCCCGCCCGCGCTGGTCGACGCCGCGCACTGGGCCACCGAGTGGCCGTGGTGCGAGCAGGCCGCCGCGCAGCTCGACGAGATCTCCGACCGGCACGGCTGGGCGCTGCGCACCCATGTCTCGTACGCGGTCACCGACCCGTGGACAGCGCACGCTGTCGCCCCGGAGCGCTCGGACACCCCGGAATTCCGGGGCGGCCGGGAACTCCCGCAATCCACTTCCCGCCCTTCCAGCCGCACAGGAGCCCCCCGCTGAACGCCGAGCCCGCCGACCAGATCCGACTTCTCGAAGTCCAGGCCCTCGATTCGCGTATCGCGCAACTCGACCACAAGCGCAAGACCCTGCCCGAGCACGCCGAGCTGGAGCGGCTCGGCGCCGACCTCGCGCAGCTCCGTGACCTGCTGGTCGCCGCGCAGACCGAGGAGAGCGACACCGCGCGCGAGCAGACCAAGGCCGAGCAGGACGTCGACCAGGTACGCCAGCGCTCCGCCCGCGACCAGCAGCGTCTGGACTCCGGCGCGGTCACCTCGCCGAAGGACCTGGAGAACCTCCAGCGCGAGATCACCTCGCTCGCCAAGCGGCAGGGCGACCTGGAGGACGTCGTGCTGGACGTCATGGAGCGCCGCGAGGGCGCCCAGGAGCGCGCCACGGAACTGGCCGCGCGCGTCGAGTCCGTCCAGGCCAAGGTCGCCGAGGCCGAGGCCCGCAAGGTCGCGGCCATCGAGGGCATCGACGCGGAGGGCTTCACGGCGGCCAAGGAGCGCGAGGTCATCGCCGGGACCGTGCCCGACGACCTGATCAAGCTGTACGACAAGCTCCGCGGGCAGCAGGGCGGCGTCGGCGCGGCGCGGCTCTACCAGAAGCGCTGCGAGGGCTGCCGCCTCGAACTCAACATCACCGAGCTGAACGAGGTCAGGGCCGCGCCCGCCAACACCGTCGTACGGTGCGAGAACTGCCGCCGGATCCTGGTGCGTACGGCCGAGTCCGGCCTGTAGTGGCGTTGGTTCACGAGGGTGCGGCGCCCGACATGGCGGCGCCCACCACCTTCGTCCTGCTGCGGCACGGCGAGACCGCGCTGACGGGGGAGAAGCGGTTCTCCGGGAGCGGCGGAAGCGATCCGTCGCTGTCGGCCGCCGGGCGGCGCCAGGCCGAACGGGCCGCGGCGGCGCTGGCCGTACGCGCCGAAGGGCCGGTGCGCGCTGAGGAGTCGGTGCGTGCCGAAGGGCCGGTGCGCGCCGAGGAGTTGGTGCGCGCCGAGGAGTTGGTGCGCGCCGAGGGGCGACTGAGCGAAGGCCACGGCATCGAGGCCGTCGTCAGCTCGCCGCTCGCCCGCTGCCGGGAGACCGCCCGGATCGCCGCCGACCGCCTCGGCCTGGACGTCCACCTCGAAGAGGGCCTGCGCGAAACGGACTTCGGGGCCTGGGACGGCCTCACCTTCGCCGAGGTACGGGACCGGCAGCCCGCCGAACTCACCGCCTGGCTCGGCTCACCCGACGTCCCGCCGCCCGGCGGCGAGAGCTTCACCGACGTCGCCGCCCGCGTCGCCGCGGCCCGCGACGCGCTGCTGACCGCCCACCGCGGCCGTACCGTCCTGCTCGTCAGTCACGTCACCCCGATCAAGACGCTCGCGCGCCTCGCCCTGGACGCGCCGCCCGAAGCGCTCTTCCGCATGTACCTCGCCCCGGCGTCGCTCTCGGAGGTGGCGTACTACGCGGACGGCAACGCGTCGCTGCGGTCGCTGAACGAGACGGCCCACCTGCGGTGAACGGGCCTTTCCCGTACGGGCTTTCTCCGTGCGGGCCTTCCCCGTACGGGCTTTCTCCGTACGGGCTTTCTCCGTACGGCTGTTGAGGGCGTCAGCCCCGCAGCGCCGCCGCCTCGCGCGCCAGGCTCTCCACGAGATCCCACCGCCGGGACCGCACCGCGTCGCCCGGAACCATCCACGTACCGCCGACGCACCCCACGTTCGGCAGCGCCAGGTACTCGGGCGCGCGGGCCGCGTCGATGCCGCCCGTCGGACAGAAGCGGGCCCGGGGGAGCGGTGAGGCCAGGGAGCGGAGGTACGCGACGCCGCCCGCCGCCTCGGCGGGGAAGAACTTCATGTCGGTGACGCCGCGTTCGAGCAGCCCGAGTGCTTCCGAGGCGGTCGAGACGCCCGGCAGGAACGGCACGCCCGCGCCGCGCATCGCGTCGAGGAGGCGGTCCGTCCAGCCGGGGCTGACCAGGAAACGGGCCCCCGCGCCCACGGCCGCGTCCGTCAGCTCGGGCGTCAGCACCGTGCCCGCGCCGACCACCGCGCCGGGGACGCCGTCCGCGACGGCCCGGATCGCGTCCAGGGCGGCGGGCGTCCGCAGCGTGATCTCGATCGCGGGCAGCCCGCCCGCCACCAGCGCCCGCGCCAGCGGTACGGCGTCCGCCGCGTCCTCCAGGACGACCACAGGGATGACGGGGGCGAGGCCGAGCACGGAAGTCATGCCCGTCATCCTGCCTGGCGGGCGCCAGCGTGCGCAACGGCCGTTGCGCAGGATGCAACGAGGGCCTTGCTCCGTACCGTCGCGCCGCGCGCCTCAGTGGATCTCGCGCACCAGGACGTCGAGCCGACCCGTACCCGGCTGCTCCTCCACCGTGAAACCCAGCTTCCGCAGCGTTCGCGCGAGGCCCTTGGGGTCCTTCGGCCGGGCGCCGGACTCCAGCAGGGCGCGGACCAGACGGCCCTTGGTGGCCTTGTTGAAGTGGCTGACGACCGTCCGCTTCTCGACCCCGCCGACCACCGTCACCTGGAGCACGCGGACCGTCGCCGTACGCCCGGCGACCTCCCCGGCCGGCTTCCAGGCGCCCGCGTACGACGACGAGCGCAGGTCGAGCACCAGGCCGTCGCCCGCCTCGGCCGGCAGGACATCGGCCATCTGCCGCCGCCAGTACGCCGCCAGGCCGCCGACGCCCGGCAGCTTGACGCCCATCGAGCAGCGGTAGGAGGGGATGCGGTCGCCGAGCCGTACCGCGCCCCACAGCCCGGAGAACACCAGCAGCGACTCCTCGGCGCGGCGGCGCGCCGCCCGTCCGAGCGTCGCCAGGCCCAGCGCGTCGTACAGCACTCCGGTGTACAGCTCCGCCGCGGGCATGGCGGGCGCCGTCCGCAGCGCCGCGTTCTTGGCGACCTCGCCGCGCAGGCCGGGGCTGAGCCCCAGCACCTCCGCCGCCTTCTCCTCGTCGCCCGAACACAGCTCCACCAGCTCGTCGAGGACCGTCGCCCGCGCCTCGTTCAGCCCCGGCAGCGACAGCGAGTCCAGCGCGACCGCGGCCCCCGTCCCTCCGGTGGCCTTCCCCTCGGACGGCGGCAACAGGACGAGCACGGCATCTCCTTCATACGGTTCTTGCGGTTCGTACGGTCCAGGCGGTCGTACGGTGCGCGGGGTCGTACGGCTCGCGCTCGGGCCGCCCGCGCCTGGTCGGGGGGCCCGCACCAGAGTAGGACCTGGGCGGGCCGCCCACGGGACCTGTCCGCCCACGCCCGGCCGGACGGCCCCGGCGGGCGGCCGTACGCTCGCCGCCGACCCCGCGGTGCTCTTCGCCCCCGCGCAGCCACTACCATGGTCCACACGGCAGACGAGCCGAGCGGACGGCCGCGTGGAGCCCTTTCGGGGGCTTCCCGAGGAACGTCCGGGCTCCACAGGGCAGGGTGGTGGCTAACGGCCACCCGGGGTGACCCGCGGGACAGTGCCACAGAAAACAGACCGCCGGGGATCTCGGTCCCCGGTAAGGGTGAAACGGTGGTGTAAGAGACCACCAGCGTCCAGGGTGACCTGGACGGCTAGGTAAACCCCACCCGGAGCAAGGTCAAGAGGGCGTCGTAGCGATACGGCACCCGCGCGGACGTTCGAGGGCTGCCCGCCCGAGTCCGCGGGTAGACCGCACGAGGCCGGTGGCAACGCCGGCCCTAGATGGATGGCCGTCTCCCGGCCGGCCGCGAGGCCGCCCGGCGACAGAACCCGGCGTACAGCTCGACTCGTCTGCCGCCACCGCCCCCTTGGGTTCGCCCGGGGCGCGAGCGCGGTCGGGTGAGCCGCGTCGTGCATCGTTGATGCGCTCCCTGGGTGCCGCGAGGGCTCTTGCCGGGACGCGGTCCTGGACCGCAGGTGGGGGCGTGCGGGTCCACCGGGAGGGGCTGATCGCGCGGCCCGTACACCGTGTGAGTCATGGTGAACAAAGAGTCGCTTTACTTGCTCTTTATGTTTTTATTGGCTAATTGTCCGTAATGTCTGAAATCAACCGTTGGCGGATGATCGGACTTTGCCGTGATGACCAGCCCCAACTCCAGCCACGCTTCTTCCGAGGGTGCGTCCGGTGCGGGCGGCCGGGTCGGTGCCGTGCTGACGGAGATGATTCCGCAGCAGCCGCCCAGTGCGCTGAGCGCGCCGTCGGGGGCGGGGTCGGACGACACGCTCGGCATCATCGTCGTCGACGAGCGGCTGACCGTGCTGGAGGCCGATCTGGCCGGGACCTGGCTCGACGGGGTGGTCGACGGATCGGGCGCGCGGGCGACCGACCTCTTCCCGACCGAGGACGCGGCGGCGATCGCCGCCCGGGTGGAGCGGGTACTGGCAACCGGCCGCCCGCTGCTGGCGCGGGTCCAGCGCATGATCCGGCCGGACGGAACGCCCGCGGTGGTGTCGCTTTCGGTCCTCCCGGCGGCTCCGGGCCGGGTGGTGATCAGCCTGATCGACGTCAGCGCCCAGCTCGACGTCTTCGCCGCCTCCTCGACCCTGGGCACCTCCCTGGAGATCGAAACGACGGCGCGCCAGCTCGCCGAAGGGCTGCTGCCCTGGGGCGACGCCGTCACGGTGTCGCTGGCGCAGTGCCTGTGGAGCGGGGACCTGCCCGATCGGACCGAGCCGCTGTGCCGCGCCGCGTACGCCCGCGCGGGGAACCGGCCGTGGCCGCGCGGCTTCCTCCGCTTGGGCGAGCGCCTGCCGGACCTGCCCGCCCACCCCGCCTCCGACACCACCGGTCACCCCGGCGTCACCGTGCTGCCCGACCGCGCCGCCATCGAGCGGGCCCTGGGCGACGACCCGGACCTGATACGGGCCCTGGTGCCGGACCACGGCCCGCTCGCGGTGGCCTTCGCGCCGCTGACCGTCCCCGACGCCGACCGGCGGCAGCGCGTACTCGGCACGGTCGCGGTCTGGCGGCGTGAGGACAACCCCCGCGGGGCCTTCGACGGCGACGACCAGCTCGCCGTCCAGGAACTGGCCTTCCGCGCCGCGATGAATCTGGAGCACGGGCGCCGTCATCAGCGGGAGCACCGGCAGGTCCTGGCGCTCCAGCGCAGGCTGCGCCCGCCGCACTCGCCGAGCCGGGCGATGCACACCGCGGGCGCCTACCGGCCCGCCGCACCCGACAGCGCCGGCCTCGGCGGCGACTGGATGGACGTCATCGGCCTGTCGGGCGGCCGGATCGCGCTGGTGATCGGCGACGCCGTCGGACACGGCCTGGCAGCCGCCGCCGTCATGGGCACACTGCGCCAGGCCGCCCAGACCCTGGCCGCCGCCGACCATCCGCCGGTCGAGGTGATGACCCACCTGGACACCCTCGTGGGGAGCCTGCACGCGACCGCCGAGACCGACGGCGAACTGGGCGCCGCGGCGGCGGCGCTGGGCACGACCTGCTGCTACGCCGTGTACGACCCGGCCGCCCGGCGGCTCACCGTGGTCAGCGCCGGGCACCTGCCGCCGGTGCTGGTCCACCCGGACGGGGCCGCGGAACTGCTCGCCCCGCCGCTGCACCCGCCGCTGGGCACGGCCCGCGAGGAACCGTACGAGGCCCTGGAGGTCACCGCCGAGCCGGGCGCCCTGATCGGGCTCTACACCGACGGCCTCGTGGAGCACCCGGGCCGCGACCTCGACGACGGGATGACCGCCCTGCTGGAGGCACTGTCCTGGCACTACGCGACCGGCGACCTGAGCGCCGTCGTCGGCCCGGTCGTCGACCACGTCACCGGGCCGCCGCCGCAGCACGACGACCTCACGCTGCTCCTGGCGCGCATGGACGGCCTGCCCGCGGCCGACATGCCCGCACTCCGCCTGCCCGCGGGCGATCTCACGGCGGTCGCCCGCGCACGGGCGTGGACCGGCGCCCGCACCGCCGAGTGGGGCATCGCCGACCCCCACGGCCGCAGCGCCCTGGTGGTGTCCGAACTCGTCACCAACGCCCTGCGGTTCGGCACCGGCGACCCGGTGACCCTCCGGCTGCTGCACCTGTCCGACCGTCTGATCTGCGAGGTCACCGGCTCCTCGCACGGCAGGCCGCGGGCCGCCCGCCCCGCGGTGTCCGAGACCAGCGGACGCGGGCTCCTCGTCGTCCAGCACACGAGTGCCGCGTGGGGGACGCGGCTCGGCGAGACCGCGGGGGAGCGCACGGTGTGGTCACAACTGGCCGTCACGGGCGGGCAGTTGTGACCAGGGCCGACTGTCGGCAGCGGGTGGGCGTGATCCGCACTGACCGTCGGCGGCGGGCAGTTTCGCCCCGGACTGAACGCTGGCGGCGAGTAGGTGTCCCCCGGACTGACCGTCGGCGGCGGGCAGTTGGGCGCGGACCGGCCCTGTGATCCGCGCGTCCCGTACGGCGGGCTAGAGCCACACTCCGTCCATCGCGGTGGCCGTCAGCCCCGGCGCCGCTCCGTACAGCACGGTCCGGGCTCCGGCGGGTACGCCCGCGCTGAGGGCGCGGTCGAGGACGTCGAATACGGCGGCGCCGCCACGGTTGCCGGTGACGATGCTGCTCCAGGAGTGGTCCAGCAGGTGGTCGGGCCAGGGCCCCGGGACGTCGGGCCAGGAGCTCGGGACGCTCTCCTGGATGAGTTCCAGGACGCGGGTGCCGCCCGGGTGGGCCACCAGCAGGTCCGGGTGCCAGTCCGGGTCGGTGTGACGGCCGCGCACCCACTCCCACATCGGCGGGAGCGTCGACTGCACCCACTTGGGCCCCGAGCGGTCCATCTCGTAGTGCACCCCGTCGGCGCGGGTGTGCAGCCGGTGGATGTCGGCGGTGCCGGGCACCGTGCGGTGCCACGCGGCGTCCAGCCGCAGGAACGCGCCCTGGTCCGGCCGGCCGCGGACGACGGCGGCGACCGCGGTGTCGGCGAACAGCAGCCGCATCAGCAGCGAGTCGATGCCGGTGTCGTCGGGCTGGTAGGTGGTGCTCAGCGCCTCCGCGATGACGATCAGCACCGTCGCGCCGGGGTCGGCGGCCAGCAGTTTCGAAGCGGTGGCCAGCGACCGGGTACCGGCGATGCAGGCCCACTGCGAGAACGGCAGCAGCAGCACGTCCTCGCGCAGCCCGAGCCGGTTGAACAAGGCGATGTCCAGGCCCGGCAGGGCGGGGGTGGTCGAGTTGCTGGTGACCACGTAATCCACCTGGTCAGGGGTGACTCCCGCGGTCTCCAGCGCCTGGCGGGCCGCCCGCTCCGCGCAGTCCTGGACCGTCACCCACACCGACGCGGTGCGCTCCTCGACGGTCTGCGGCACCGGCGGGCCCGCCTCGGCCGGCGTGCCGGTCTCGCCCGTCTCGCCCGCCGCTGAGGCCGCGGGCCCGGGGAAGCCGCTGCGGCTCGGCGCCGTGATCGCCTCCAGGGGCTGCATCCACCGCCGCTCCCCGATCCCGGTGTTCTTGGCCATCCCGTCCGCGCGCTTCAGCCAACTCGCCCCCGGGTGACGGCCGTTGACCTCGGCGAGGATCTCCTCGGTAGTGATGGTGTACGGCCCCGGCACCACGGCGGGAGGCCACATGTACACGCTCATCCCGCACCCCCTTCCCGGCGCCCGGACGGCGCCGTATCACCGTATTGTCCCTCTCCCCGAAACGGAAGTCCGGATTCCACATTGACCGTTTCGACCTCTATGTCGAGGAATTCGCCGATCTGACCGGTCAACTCGACCGGATTCAGCGGCCCGTGCGGACCGGCCGTTTCCGTGGGTGCGGCGATATGTCTAGAACAAGGGGAGTTGACCGGGAAAGTCGGGGATGGTGTAGCCGTCCAGGGTGTGTTGGGCGGCGGTGGGGGCGGCGGGGGATTTGGAGCCGGGGCAGGAGACGAGGGTGGCGGTGCGGGGGCCGGGGGGTGGGTCGTGGCGGGCGATGCGGCCCGCCACGACGGCGATCTCTCGGCCGCACTGGGGGCAGCGGCGGCGGGGGGATGACATGGGGACAGTCTGGTGGGCCGTGGCCCGGGGGCGCGGGAGGCGGCCCGCTCGACGTGTCGCGGATTAGCCCGCGAGGGCGGGGTCGGTGGCCGCGTCCTCCGGCGCGGCGGCGGGGGACGAGAGGGGCGCGGTGGGCTCGGGGAGGGAGCGGAACAGGAGCCAGCTCAGGGCGGGCATGACGATGAGCGGGGCGAGAGCGGTACGCAGCGAGGTGGCGTCGGCGACCGCGCCGATGACGGGGGTGGCGAGGCCGCCGATGCTGACGGTGAGGCCGAGCGTGATGCCGCTGGCGGTGCCGACACGGGTGGGGAGGTAGTCCTGGCCGAGGGTGACCTGGAGGGAGAAGGGGACGTAGAGGCCGATCGAGGTGAGGGCGACGAAGAGGTAGAGGGCCGGTCCCGGGACGAGGACGACGCCCGCGACGGACGGGATCGAGACCAGATACGACCAGCGGGTGACGGTGACGCGGTCGTAGCGGCCGGCCAGCGAGCCGCCGAGGACGGAGCCGATCGCGCCGCCGATGTAGAGGACGAACAGCGCGGCGGTGCCCGCCACGTCACTGCCGCCCATGCGCTGCTTGGCGTACAGCGAGATGAAGGTGCTCAGGCCGATGAAGACGATCGAGCGGAAGACCACGGCCACGGAGAGCTTCACGAAGGACGCCCTGTCGTCGCGCCCGACGGCGACGGCGGCCGAGGTCCCGGTGGAGCGCCGCCGTTCCAGCTCGCGCAGCACCGGCAGGCACAGCACGCTGCCGACGAGCGCGGGCAGCACCAGCAGCGGGGTGAGGCGCAGGCCGCCCGTCGCGACGACGGCGGCGACCATGAGCGGGGCCAGCGCGAAGCCGATGTTGCCGCCCACCGAGAACCACCCCATCGCGCTGTGGCTGCCCCCGCTCGCGAGGCGGGCGACGCGCGCGGACTCCGGGTGGTACGCGGCCACGCCGACGCCGGAGACCGCGACGAAGACGAGCGTGAGCGCGTACGAGCCGCTGACGCCGCTGAGTGCGATGCCCGCACCGCCGAGGACGGTGCTCACCGGCAGCAGCCACGGCATCGCCCACCGGTCGGTGAGCAGGCCGAACAGCGGCTGGGCCACGGAGGACAGGACGGACGCGGCGAGCACGATGCCGGAGGCGGCGGCGTAGCTGTAGGCGCGTTCGGCGACGAAGTAGGGGACGAGGGCCGCGACGGCGCCCTGGTAGATGTCGACGCAGGCATGCCCGAAGGACAGCAGCGTGATCGAGGTGTTTTTCGGCACGTCACCCATGGTCTTCAGGCGGTGATATGTCGGGCTTCCGATAAACTGCCAACCAATGACGAAAATCCGCCATGAGCCGGTCGCGCCGACCCGTACCGAGCGGCTGGCCCCCGGCGCGGAGATCGACCCGCACCGGCACGACGACCACCAGATCGTCTACGCCGGACGCGGAGTGCTGGCCATCACCACGAGCGCGGGCTCCTGGGTCGCCCCCGCCACCCGCGCCATCTGGGTCCCCGCCGGTACGGTCCACGCCCACCAGGCCCACGGCGAACTCGAACTCCACCTGGTCGGCCTCCCGGAGAACGAGAACCCGCTCGGCCTCGACACCCCGACCGTCCTGGCCGTCGCCCCCCTGCTGCGCGAACTGCTCCTCGCCCACACCCGCACCCCCGACGACGGCAGCCCCGAACGGGCCCGCCTGCGCGCGGTGTTGCTCGACGAACTGCGCGCCTCACCGCAGCAGCCGCTCCACCTGCCCTGGCCGGCCGCGCCCCAACTCCGGTCCCTGTGCGCGATCCTGCGCGCCGACCCGGCCGACGACCGTACGCTGACCGCCCTCGGCCGCCAGGTCGGCGCCAGCGACCGTACGCTGTCCCGGCTCTTCAAGAGCGACCTCGGCATGACCTTCCCGCAGTGGCGCACCCAACTCCGCCTCCACTACGCCCTGGTGCTGCTCGCCGAGAACACCCCGGTCACCGCCGTGGCCCACCGGTGCGGCTGGTCGTCCGCCAGCGCCTTCATCGACGTCTTCCGCCGCACCTTCGGCCATACGCCGGGCGCCCACCAGTCGCGGGACCAGGCCGGATAGTTCCTGCGCGGACGGTCAGGGACCGGCCGTCGCCAGGCGCAGCGTCTCCTCGACGGCCGCCGGAATGTCCTCGACGGGGAAGAGGGCGTGCCGCACGGTGCGGTCAGGGGCGAGGACGAGGATGAGCCGTTTGAGGCGGAGCCGCCCGGCCCCGCGGAAGGTCGGCAGCCGCAGGGCGGCGGCCAGACGCTGCTGGGCGTCGGAGAGCAGCGGGTACGGGACGGCTTCGGCGGTGGCGAAGGCCGCCTGTTCGTAGGGGAGTTGGGTGCTGACGCCGTGGACGGCGACGTCGGCGCGGCGGAAGTCGGCGTAGGCGTCGCGGAAGAGCCGGTTCTCCAGTGTGCAGCCGGGCGCGCCGGGGATCGGGTCCTCGCCCCAGTCGACGCCGGTGCCGGGGTAGGTGAACAGGACGGTGGCGGCGGCGTCCGGCGCGACGACGGGGCGCTCGGCGCCGTCGCTCGCGGGCAGTCGGAGATCCGCGGGCAGCCGCGCGCCCGTACCCGTACCCGTATCGGTACCGCCGCCCGCCAGGGCGTGCACGCGTGCGTGCTCCGCCCCGTCCGGCGGCGCGGTCGCCGTGGTCGTCCCGTCGCCGAGGACCCAGCGGTCGCCCCAGTCCTGCATCGCCACCAGCAGCGGGAGCAGGGCGAGTCCCGAGTCGGTGAGCAGGTATTCGTAGCGGACCGGGCGGCGTTGGTAGAGGCTGCGCCGCAGGACGCCGCGGGCGACGAGCGCGCCGAGCCGTTCGGTGAGCACCTTGCGGGAGAGGCCGAGTCCGGAGGCCAGGGCGTCGAACCGCACGTGGCCGCGCGCGATTTCGCGCAGCACGAGCACGTTCCACCAGTCGGCCATCACCACGGCGGCCTGGGCGATCCCGCAGTCCTCGTCGGCGTTGTGCATCCTCATCCGCACAGAGTACATTCACTTTCTGAACTCACTTTGTTCTCGCTCGGAACTTATTCGTCGCCGTCCGTGTCGTCGCCGTTCGCGTCGTCGTCGTCCGCGTCGTTGTCGTCCGCACCGCACGTGAGGAGCACCACCGCCATGGCCGCAAGGAACACCATCACCCGCGTCGTCGCCCGCGAGATCATCGACAGCCGGGGCCATCCGACCGTCGAGGTCGACGTCGAGCTGGCCGACGGTTCCACCGGCCGCGCGGCCGTACCTTCCGGAGCCTCGACCGGCGCCCGCGAGGCGGTGGAACTGCGCGACGAGGACCCGGCCCGCTTCCACGGCAAGGGAGTTCGGCGGGCCGTCGACGCCGTCAACGAGTCGATCGTGGACGTCGTCGTCGGCCTGGAGGCGGAGGACCAGGCCGCCGTGGACGCGGCGCTGGTCGAGCTGGACGGCACGCCCGACAAGTCCCGGCTCGGCGCGAACGCGATCCTCGGCGTCTCCCTGGCCACCGCCAAGGCCGCCGCGCACGCGCACCGGCTGCCGCTCTACCGCTACGTGGGCGGCGTGGACGCCCGGCTGCTGCCGGTGCCGATGATGAACATCGTCAACGGCGGCGCGCACGCCGACAATCCGCTGGACTTCCAGGAGTTCATGATCGCGCCGATCGGCGCGGCCACCTTCGCCGAGGCCGTACGCATCGGCTCCGAGGTCTTCCACACCCTGCGCGGCGACCTGCTGGCCGCGGGGCACAGCACCGCGGTCGGCGACGAGGGCGGCTTCGCCCCCGACCTGCGGACCGCCGAAGAGGCGCTGGACTTCGTCGTACGCGCCGTCGAGCGCAGCGGGTACAAGGCGGGCACCGACATCACCGTCGTCATGGACCCCGCCGCGTCGGAGTTCTTCCGCGACGGGGTCTACGACTACACCGGCGAGGGCGTACGCCGCAGCGTCGAGCAACACGCCGATTACCTGGCCCAGTTGGTGGCGAACTACCCCGTGGCGTCCATCGAGGACCCGATGGCCGAGGACGACCGCGACGGCTGGCGGCTGCTCATGGCGCGGCTCGGCGACCGCTGCCAGCTCACCGGCGACGACGTCTTCTGCACCAACGAGACGCTGCTGCGCGAGGGAATCCGCGACGGCGTCGCCAACTCCGTTCTGGTGAAGGTCAATCAGATCGGCACGCTCACCGAGACGTTGGCGACCGTCGGCACCGCGCACCGCGCGGGCTACACCGTCGTGATGTCGCACCGCTCCGGCGAGACCGAGGACACCACCATCGCCGACCTGGCCGTCGCGACCGGCTGCGGCCAGATCAAGACGGGTTCGCTGTCGCGCTCCGACCGCACCGCCAAGTACAACCAGCTCATCCGGATCGAGGAGGAGCTGGGGACGCAGGCGCGGTACGCGGGCCGCGAGGCGCTCGGGCTGCGGCGCTAGGGCGTGTCCGGGGGCGAGCGGGTCCAGGGAACGGTTTTCGTGGGGCGCCCGGCGAATGCGAGGCGAAAGGGCCGGATGCCGCCGCATGTGATAATCGTTAACGGTGTCTGGCCTCGCATGAGCGGACGCCTGATCTCCTCGCACCACCGGATTCCAGCGCGCCACTGGAACTCCACCGCACCACCGGGACCGCCGCCGTGCCATCGACCCGCATCGACCCGCAGGGAAGGACGATCACCCTGGCGGAAACGACGAGCTTCCCCCGGGACAGCGCAAGGTCAGGGGCTGGCCCGTCTCGCACTACGGACCCGTGCCCAGATTCCGGGCGGACCGGTGGAGCCTGAAGGTGTTCGGCGCCACCGCCGCCGGCGGCGAACACACGTGGACCCTTGAGGAGTTCAGCGCGCTGCCGCGCGCCACGGTCGCCGCCGACCTGCACTGCGCGTCCGGGACGACCTCGACCGGCCACGAGTGGTTCGGCGTCACCGCCCGCACCCTGCTGGACCTGGCACCCCCGGCGCCGCACGCCACCCACGTCATGGCCTGGGCGGAGTACGGCTACAGCGCCAATCTCCGGCTCGCCGACTTCACCGCCGACGGCACCCTGCTGGCCACCCACCACAACGGTGACCAGCTCACCGCGGAACACGGCTTCCCCGTACGCCTGGTCGTACCGCATCTGTACAGCTGGAAGGGGCCCAAGTGGCTCCGTGCCATCGAGTACATGACGACGGACCGGCGCGGCTTCTGGGAGGAGCGCGGCCACCACAACCTCGCGGACCCCTGGAAGGAGCAGCGCTACACCCACCAGGAGGAGGACGGCGACGGCCCGGCGGTGTGACGACCGGCCTGACGCGTCCCCCGAGCCCCGTGCGCGGAGGTCAGCGGCCCAACTCGGCGGCCCTGGCCGCGCGCAGGGCGAAGACGTGTTCGCGGCGGTCGGCCATCTGACGCAGCGCCTCGCGCCGGTCGCGCCGTGAGAGGCGGTCGAGGTAGAGGCGGCCGTCCAGATGGTCGGTCTCGTGCTGGAGGCAGCGCCCGAACTGGCCGTTGCCCGCGATGACGACCGGCTCGCCGTACTGGTCGAAGCCGCGCGCCACGGCGTGGTCCGTGCGCGGCACGTCCACCGTCGCGCCCGGCACCGACAGACAGCCCTCGGCGTCGTCGACGAGCCGCCGGTCGGCAGGCGCGGGTTCGTCGAGCACGGGATTGACCAGGTGCCCGGTGTGGTGGACGCCGTCGTCGTCCCAGCAGTCGTACACGAACAGCCGCAGGCCGACGCCCACTTGATTGGCCGCCAGGCCCGCGCCGTCGGCGACGTGCATGGTGAGCACCATGTCCTCGATCAGCTCGGCCAGTTCCGTGGTCCCGAATTCGGTCACCTCGCGGCAGGGGCGGTGCAGGATGTCGTCGCCGGTGACGGTGATGGCGCGCACGACGGCGCGCTCGGACACGTCGAAGGGGCGGGAGACCAAGGGGCTCACTCTCCTCGGAGCGGTGGCGTCGGCCAGGAGCTTGCAAAGCTCTTTGCAAAGTAGCAGGCTTTGCAAAGTGACAGAAGAAGAAGCGGAGACGGGAACCTCGGCGGACAGCGGTCTGCCCGACCACGACGTACGCCGCGACCTGCTCGGCCTGCTCGCCGAGGTCGGTACGGTCACGGCCACACAGGCGGCCGGGCGGCTCGGCTACAGCTCCGGCCTGTGCTCGTTCCATCTGCGGCAACTCGCGCGCTACGGCTACATCGAGGAGGCCCCGCACAGCGGTGGCCGCGCCCGGCCGTGGCGGATCCGGCAGGCGGGGGAGCCGGAGAAGGGGGAGGGTCCCGCGACGGAATTCGGGGAGCTGGCCCGCGGGTTGGAGGACGAGAGCTACCGGCGCTGGCAGACCCAGCGCGACAGCGCTCCCGCCCCGTGGCGGCAGGACGAGGCGTTCAGCGCGGTCGCGTATCTGACCCCGGAGGAGATGGCCGCCGTGGCCGACGCGATCCGGCAGACCCTCGCCCGCTACCGCGACCGGGAGCCGAATCCGGCGGCCCGCCCCGCCGCGGCCCGTCCGGTCGCGGTCGTCGCACGGCTCTTCCCGCTGCTGCCCGACGAGGGCTAGGGCCTGAGGTCGCAGGGTGTCGATGCGGGTGTACGGGGGCCGGCGCGGGTGAACCGGCGTCGGTCACAGGGCGTTGCGCGCGCCCCAGCGTCCGCGGCGCCTTCTTGTGCGGGCCGCCGAGGTGGCCCAGCAGCACGAGCGCCGGCTGTTCTGGGCGGGAAAGCGGCGGCCGGAGCGGGCCATTGACCTCACCCATGGCGACGTCTCGTTCACGGACGCCTTTTGACGTCGTCCGCGCGGTGAACCGCACAGAAGACAGGCGGTGTTGCGCTCGGGAAGCGACCGGGCGATCCCGGCACCTCCGGTGACGTCCACGCGAGCCGTCCACGCCGTGAGGAGGACAGGGAGCACCCCGTCAGAACCGGCCTTCACGGGTTCCACCTCCTCGCCTGGTGTGACGGTCCTGCGGACGCTACCAACGGCGCATCGCCCGCCCAACCGGTTTTACGGCCAAGCCCGCCCCGGCTCCGGCGCGTCGGTGCGGCCGGAACGGATGGATAGGCTCCCCGCATGGACGCCCGCGTGGAGATCGTCCGGGAGATCAGCCCGGAGACCGGTCAGGAACTCGTCGACACCTTCGCCCGGCTGCTGCCGCAGCTGTCCGCGACGGCGCGGCCCCTCGCGCGGCTGGCCTTCCGGGCCCGCGAGTCGACGGTCTACCGCTTCCCGATCGACTAGCCGGGCCCCGGGCTTTTCTGTCCCACGGCGAGTGGGCTCTACGGCGAGCGGCCCCCGCGGTGAGCGGCCCCCGCGGTGAGCGGCCCGACACCGAGCGGTCCCACCCCGAGCGGTCCCACGCCGCGCGGCCTTACGGCGGCGGTCCGACCATGAGCGGGGGGGCGCCGTCACATCGGGCTGTGGTCATTTGCCTAAAGGCTTTAGGTATGTGCATGATGGACTTAGGTAATGAGGAGGACGGCTGTGGTGCGCGTAGGGCTGACACGGGAGCGTTTGGTGCGGGCGGGGGCGGAGCTGGCCGACGAGGTCGGGTTCGACGCGGTGACCGTCTCCGAGCTGGCCAGGCGGTTCGACGTGAAGGTCGCGAGCCTGTATTCGCACGTGCGGAATTCGCACGATCTCCAGACCGGGATCGCGCAGCTCGCACTGGCGGAAATGGCCGATCGCGGTGCCGCCGCCCTGGCGGGCCGGGCCGGGAAGGACGCGCTCGCCGGACTGGCGAACGTGTACCGCGACTACGCCCGGGAGCACCCCGGACGGTACGCGGCGGCCCAGTTCCGCCTCGATCCGCAGGCCGCCGCCGCGAGCGCGGGCGGGCGGCACGCGGAGATGACACGGGCGATCCTGCGCGGCTACGACCTCGACGAGCCGGACCAGACGCACGCGGTGCGGCTGCTCGGGAGCGTGTTCAACGGCTACGTCGGCCTGGAGATGGGCGGCGGGTTCAGCCACAGCGCGCCCGACACCCAGGACACCTGGGAACGCGTCATCGACGCCCTCGACGCCCTGTTGAAGAACTGGCCGGAAAAAGACGGAAGTTGAAAAGCAATGCCTACCGAGAACGACGCACGGACCGAGCACGGCGACTGGACCACGACCCTGTTCACCACGCCCGAGGGCGCGGAACTGGTGCGCGGTGCGCTGGAGTTGGAGCCCACCGGACACGGCGTACTGCCGCACCGGCTGCCCGCGCGGGCCCGCGCCCAGTGCGCCGACGCCCAGCTCGCCATGGCCGAGTCCCAACCCTCCGGCGTACGGCTGGTGTTCCGCACCCGCGCCACCACCGTGGAGCTGGACACGCTGCCCACCAAGCGCGTGTACGCGGGCGCGCCGCCGCGCCCCGACGGCCTCTACGACCTGCTGGTCGACGGCCGCCCCGCGGGCCAGGGCAGCGTGGCCGGCGGCCACACCCTGACCGTCGACATGAGCACCGGAACCGCCGAGCACAAGCCCGGCGACCCCGGCACCCTCCGCTTCGCCGAACTGCCCGACGCGGACAAGGACATCGAGATCTGGCTGCCGCACAACGAGACGACCGAGATCGTCGCGCTGCGCACCGACGCGCCCGTCGGGCCGGTCCCCGACCGGGGCCGTAAGGTCTGGCTGCACCACGGCAGTTCGATCAGCCACGGCTCCGACGCGGCGAGCCCCACCACCACATGGCCCGCTCTCGCGGCCTCCCTCGGCGGTGTGGAGCTGATCAATCTGGGCCTGGGCGGCAGCGCGCTGCTCGACCCGTTCACGGCCCGCACCCTGCGCGACACGCCCGCCGACCTGGTGAGCGTGAAGATCGGCATCAATATCGTCAACGCCGACCTGATGCGGCTGCGCGCCTTCGGCCCCGCCGTGCACGGCTTCCTCGACACCATCCGTGAGGGCCACCCGGACGCCCCGCTGCTGGTCGTCTCGCCGATCCTGAGCCCGATCCACGAGAACACCCCGGGCCCCGCCGCCTTCGACCTCGAAGCGCTCAGCACCGGGAAGCTGCGGTTCCGCGCCACCGGCGACCCGGCGGAGCTGGCGGCGGGCAAGCTGACCCTGACCGTCATCCGCGCGGAACTGGAGCGGATCGTCGCCGAGCGCGCGGCCACCGACCCGCACCTGTACTACCTCGACGGCCGCGAACTCTACGGCGAGGCGGACTACGCCGAACTGCCGCTGCCCGACGAGCTGCACCCGGACGCCGCCACCCACCGGCGTATCGGCGAACGCTTCGCCGAGCGGGTCTTCGCGGAGAGCGGCGCCTTCGCCGCGAGCCGGTAGCAGTACCCCTGAACAGGGCGGATGTGCGTCCGGGACCCCTCCCGGCGCAGGTGGTGACAATGGGCGACGGCCGCCGCCCACCGCCCGACGAAGGGGACCGAGAGGGACCACCCGCCCCAGGCCGCACCGGACCCCGAGCCCCGGCACGTATCCGAACAGGACGGCGTGCCGAAGCCGCCGCCGGGACCGCTGCCGGGGCCCCCGCTGCGACCGCTGCCGGGGCCCCCGCCGGGTTATCTGCCGGGGCAGCGTCCGGGCCCCGTTGACGGGAACGGGGACGGCTGCGCGGGCCGGGCCGTCACCGGAGCCGTCAGGGGCGCGGGCGACGGCGGGCGCTCGCGCGACCCGCTGGCCGTCGCCCTCGCCAACGCCTCACTCCTCAGCGCCGGTTACCTGCTGCTCGGCCGCCGGGGCGTGGTCTTTCGGCAGCGGGTGATCGCGCTCGCCGTCCTCCTGCCGATGCTGCTGGTCGCGGGGCTGCTGCGGCTCGACGCCTCGCGGACCGAGGGGAAGGTGGCCGCCGCGCGCCGGAGCGGCGACTGTGCCCAGGCGTTGCGCGCCCAGGACGGTCTCTGGTTCGGCCCCCGCGTGGCCGACGCGCCGCTGACCGCGAGCGGCGACCGTACGGTACGGGCCTGCCACCGGCTCGGCGCGGCGCGGCACGAGCTGACCACCGGACTGAGCGGTGACACCCACGCGTTGACGGCGGGCTTCGACGGCCTGGCCGCCGTACTCGCGGATCTGCCGGGCCACGAGAAGATGGTCGACACCGTGCTGAACGGCTTCCTCGGCCGACTGCCCACCAAGGTGCCCTGCGACACCGTCACGGTCACCGACTGGCTCCGCCAACACAAGCCCGGCCAGGGCAACTTGGGCCGGGCGGCGGCCGTCGTCCCGAAGACCGCGCCCGCCGCGCTCGGCGGCTGCGGTGACGACCTCATGGAGGCCAAGGAGTGGGCGAAGGCCCGCGACCGCTACCAGCAGCAGCTCGACCAGTACCCCGGCGACCGGCTCGCCAAGGCCAGCAGCGGCGTCGAGCAGGCCACCTTGACCATCGAGCTGGACAACGTCCTTACGCTGCTGGGCACTTCGACCGACACCGAGCCCGACTACTGCTCGAACCGGCGAAGTACAGCGCCGCCGCGCCCTACCGCAAGGGCACCCACCACGCGCTGTTCTACGGCGACGACGAGTTCACCCGCGAACTGCCCGGCTCCTGGTCGGCCGACGACGTCACCAAGGCGGTACTCGTGGTCTGCGTCGGCGACAAGGACTACGGCACGACGGTCACGACCTGCCCGTACGAGAACAAGCTGCTGCCCGACTTCCCCCGCGAGGTGAAATTCCGCAAGATCGCGATCCCGGTGAAGGTGTTCGAACTGCGCACCGGCAAGCTCGTGTCGAGCCGTACCGTGCAGATCGGCGGCGGGAGTTGGCCCGGCTCCCTGTCGTACACCACCTACGGCACCATCGACACCGGGCCGCCGTCCGAGGTGTACGTCACGCCGTCCACGTCCGACATCCGGTCCCTGTTCAGACCGCTGCGCTGTACGCGGACTGGTCGCGGGTCGCCCACGAGTGCGTCGTGGCGCTGCCGATGGACACGGGCCGCGATCCCGACGATCCCGAGCTGACCGCGCTCGTCGGTGAACTCAGCCTCCGGGAAGTGGACTTCCGGACCTGGTGGGCGAGCCACCAGGTCCGCGGGTCTCGGCAGCCGGGCGGGCGGCGCGACGACGAACCGGCCGACCGGGCGTAGGCGTACCGGGGCTGGTCGACCGGTCCTGGTCAACCGGACTGGTCAATCGGACTGGTCAACCGGGCCTAGACGTCGGCCAGTACGCGCTCCAGGGCCGCGCGCCCGGCGACTCCCCAGGTGGGCTTTCCGCCAGGCAGGCCCTTCTCGGCCGCCTGTCCGACGCTGATGAGACCCAGCGTGGCCCGGACCGCGTAGCCGCGGGCGCGGCGGATCGTGGCCGGGTCCGTACGGCCGTAGGCGGCGAAGAAGCGGGGCGCCGCGCCCGCGGGCAGGAGCAGCCAGGCGGCGGCGAGGTCGTTCGCCGCGTCGCCCGCGCACAGCTCGCCGAAGTCGATCACGCCCGCGAGGGTGCCGTCCGTGACGACGACGTTCGCGGGGTGGAGGTCGCCGTGCAGCCACGTCGGCGGGGCGGTGCTCTCGGGGGCGGCGACGGCGTCCGCCCAGACCCGCCGGGCGCCGTCGGCCAGGCGCGCGTCGAGGCCGCCTTCGGCGAGGGCGGCCACGCCGTGGTCGAACCCGTCGGCCAAGGACTTCAGCGGGACACCGCGGTCCGGGTTGGCCGGTGCGTCGGCGGGTGCCTCCCGGTGCAGCGCCGTGAGGAACCCCGCGAGCGCGTCGGCCGCGTGCTCGCCCCGGCCGATCGGCGTGAGGTCCGCCGGGCTCCCCGGCACCCACCTCGTGACGGCCCACGGCCGCGGGAAGCGCGCGGACGGCTCACCGTCGCGTACCGGCGTCGGAACCGGCAGCGGCAGGCGCGGCGCCAGCAGCGGGAGCCACCGCCGCTCCTTCGCCAGCAGCGCCGGTGCGCGCGGCGTACGCGGCAGCCGTACGGCCAACTCCTCGCCCAACCGCCACAGTTGGTTGTCCCAACCGCCGTCCACCGGACGCAGTTCCAGCTCCGCCAGGTCCGGGTGCTGCTCCCGCACCAGCCACCGCACGACCTCCGCGTCGGCCGTCACGTGCCCGTGCCCGTCCACTTCCACCACGCGCCGTCCCGCCTCTCGCCGTGAGGTTCCCTCTGTGACCGTATCCCCACAGTCGCGCCGTCCGCGCCGCCCGCCCCCTCCGGCGGGTGGTGAGGTGCGGGGGCGTTCCCCGCGCCCCTGAAAAGGTCGGCTCGCCGTCTGGACGAAAGAGGGCGGGCCCCGTTAGGGGCGCGGGGAACTGCGCGGGTAACCCATCACCGGCCGGTGGTCCGGGGACAGCCGGATTGCCCCGCTGGGGCGGGTGGTGAGGTGCGGGAGCGCTTCGGCTGAGCGCGCAGTTCCCCGCGCCCCTTAAAGGCAGGCCCTGCGCCAGCGCGGCGCGCTTTCCCCGTGCGCCCGGGGCCCGCGCCCCCCGGCGGGTGGTCCGGGGACTGCCGGATTGCCCCGTTAGGGCGGGTGGTGAGGTGCGGGACCCCGCGCCGCCGAAAGGATCGGCTCCCCGTCCGGACGAGAGACGGTGCCCCGTTAGGGGCGCGGGGAACTGCGCGGGTAACCCGTCACCGGCCGGTGGTCCGGAGGCAACCGGTTTGCCCCGCTGGGGCGGGTGGTGAGGTGCGGGAGCGCTTCGGCTGAGCGCGCAGTTCCCCGCGCCCCTGAAGAGCAGGCCCTGCGCCAGCGCGGCGCGCCTTCCCCGTGCGCCTCAGGGGCCCAAGCCCTTGGGAGGGTCGCCCCCCGCGGGGGGCCTGGTAAAGGGCCGTCTTCCTCCGCCAAGCGCGAGCGTACGGCCTTGACGGATGGGACTGTGAGCGCTAACACTTAGCAGCATCACGGAACGGAGAGCCATGTCTCGCACCGCGGACCCGGCAGCGCCCCGCAGGGCCCCCACCATGGCGGATGTCGCCCAGGTGGCGGGCGTCTCGCATCAGACGGTGTCGCGGGTGCTGAGCGATCACCCGAATGTGCGGGACACCACGCGCGCGGAGGTGCTGCGGGCGATCGAGGCGCTGGGGTACCGGCGCAACTCGTCGGCGCGGGCGCTGGTGACGCGGCGGACGCTGACGCTGGGGGTGGTGGCGTGCAATCCGACGCTGTTCGGCCCGGCGAGCACGCTGTTCGGGCTGGAGGAAGCGGCGCGGGACGAGGGCTACATGGTCTCCGCGGTGACCCTGCGGCGGCACACCCCGAAGGCGCTCGCGGACGCGATCGACCACCTCAGCGACTGGGGGGTGGAGGGCATCGTGGTGATAGTGCCGGAACGGGAGGCCGTCGCCGCACTGGCCGAGCTGAAGCTGCCGTTCCCCGTCGTCACGGTGGAGGGCGGGCACGGCCTGCCGATCCCCGGCGTCTCGGTGGACCAGGAGCTGGGCGCGCGGCTGGTCACGGGCCATCTGCTGGCCGGCGGCCACCGCACGGTCTGGCATGTCGCGGGCCCGCAGAACTGGCTGGAGGCCGAGGCCCGCGTGCAAGGCTGGCGCGCCACGCTGGAGGAGGCGGGCGTCGAGGTGCCGTCGCCGCTGGTGGGGGACTGGACACCGCTGTCGGGCTACCGCGCGGGACAGGAGCTGGCGGGCCGGGTCTCGGCGGGCTCCGGGCGCCGCGGTTCACCCGAGGTGTCGGCCGTCTTCGTCGCCAACGACCAGATGGCGCTGGGGGTGTTGCGGGCCTTCCGCGAGGCCGGTCTCTCGGTGCCGGGCCAGGTCGCCATCGCGGGCTTCGACGACATCCCTGAAGCCGAGTTCTTCGCGCCGCCGCTGACCACCGTCCGGCAGGACTTCACCGCGGTCGGCCAGGCCAGCATCCGCCTGCTGGTCGACCAGTTGGAGTCCGGCACCACCCGCGGCGGCGAACGCGTCGTCATCGAACCGCGCCTGATCGTCCGCAGCAGCAGCAACCCGTCCTGAGGGCGGCGGTCCGTACGGGCGGCGCACGGCACCGCGGCACGGATCGCAGCACGCGTCGCCACAGGTCCGGCCACCGGACCGGCACCGAGTCCGGCAGGAAGCCCCGCAGCACATCCCGCAGCACCTCTCGCAGCACGTCCCGCAGGACAGAACAGGACCGCACCGCCGCAGAGTTCACACCGCAGGGCAATCGGTACGCGACCGGCTGCCGGAGCCCCCGGCGCATGGGGAGACACGCATGATGACCGATCCTCCCGCCGTCACCGTCGGCATCGATTTCGGCACGCTGTCCGGGCGCGCCCTGGTCGTGGCGGTCGACGACGGCAAGGAGCTGGGCAGCGCCGTCCACGAGTACACCCATGGGGTGGTGGACGGCGCGCTGCCGAACGGCCGTGAGCTGCCGCCCGATTGGGCGTTGCAGATTCCGCAGGACTGGCGGGACGTGCTGCGCTTCGCCGTGCCGCGCGCGCTGGAGGCCGCCGGGGTGCGGGCGGAGCAGGTCGTGGGGGTGGCGACGGACTTCACCGCCTGTACGGTGCTGCCCGCGACGGCGGACGGCACGCCGCTGTGCGAGCTGCCGGACATGGCCGAACGCCCGCACGCCTACCCGAAGTTGTGGCGGCACCACGCGGCCCAGCCGGAGGCGGAGCTGATCGTGCGCCGCGCCGGGGAGTCCGGGCAGCCGTGGCTCGGCCGCTACGGCGGGCGGATCTCCAGCGAGTGGCAGTACGCCAAGGCGTTGCAGGTGCTGCGCGAGGACCCGGAGGTCTACGCGGCGGCCGACCGGTGGATCGAGGCGGCCGACTGGATCGTCTGGCAGTTGACCGGGGCCGAGAACCGCAATCCGTGCACGGCCGGTTACAAGGGCATCCACCAGGACGGCGGTTATCCGGACGCCACGTTCCTGGCCTCCCTGCACCCGGACTTCGCCGGCTTCACGACGAAGCTGGACCACCCGCTGTCCCAACTGGGCACCGCCGCCGGGGGTTTGAGTGCTTCGGCCGCCGCGCTGACCGGGCTGCGCGCGGGCACGGTCGTGGCGGTCGGAAACGTCGACGCGCATGTCACCAGCGCCGCCGCGCGGGCCCTGGACCCCGGCCATCTGCTGGCGATCATGGGGACCTCGACCTGTCACATCATGAACTCCGACGTGCTCGCCGAGGTGCCGGGCATGTGCGGGGTGGTCCGCGACGGCGTGGTCCCCGGCCTGTGGGGCTACGAGGCGGGCCAGAGCGGGGTGGGGGACATCTTCGCCTGGGCGGTGCGGACCGCGACACCGCAGCCGTACGCGCTGGAGGCCCGGCAGCGCGGCATCAGCCCGCACGAGCTGCTGACGGAGAAGGCCGCCGCCCAACCGGTCGGCGCGCACGGGCTGTTGGCGCTCGACTGGCACAGCGGCAACCGCTCCGTGCTGGTGGACCACCACCTCTCGGGGCTCCTGGTGGGGCTGACGCTGGACACCCGCCCCGAGGACATCTACCGGGCGCTGGTCGAGGCGACGGCCTTCGGCACGCGGACCATCGTGGAGGCGTTCGAGGGCGCGGGGGTGCCGGTCACCGACTTCACGGCGGCGGGCGGCCTGCTGAAGAACACCTTCCTCATGCAGACCTACAGCGATGTGCTGAACCGGCCGGTCAACGTGCTGTCCTCGGAGCAGGGCCCGGCGCTGGGCGCCGCGATCCACGCGGCCGTCGCGGCGGGGGCCCACCCCGACATCCGCACCGCCTCGGCCGCGATGGGCCGCCTGCACCGCAACGCCTATCTGCCCGACCCCGCACGCGCCGCCGCCTACGACGACCTCTACGCCGAATACCGCGCCCTGCACGACCACTTCGGCCGGGGCGTCAGCGATGTCATGCACCGCCTGCGGGCGCTCCGAGGGCGGGCGCAGGCGGACACCCCGGCTCAGCCGTAGGGCGGCGTCTCGTGGCACCGCTCTTTGTTAGCGCTCACCCCGAATGTTAACGCTCACTCCCTGCCGAGGTCCCGTATGAGCAGTCACCCCTTTCCGCCCCCTGCCGCAGAGGCCGTCGTACGTCTGCGGCAGCAGGTCAGCGACCTGCATCAGGAGCTGGTCCGCTACCGGCTGGTCGTCTGGACGGCGGGCAATGTCTCGGCGCGCGTGCCGGGGCACGGCCTGTTCGTGATCAAGCCGAGCGGTGTGGACTACGACCGGCTGACACCGGACGCGATGATCGTGTGCGACCTCGAAGGGCGGGTGGTGGAAGGCGACTTGTCGCCGTCCTCGGACACCGCCGCGCACGCCTACGTCTACCGGCACCTGCCGGAGGTCGGCGGGGTGGTGCACACCCACTCGACGTACGCGTGCGCGTGGGCGGCGCGCGGCGAGCCGGTGCCGTGCGTACTGACCGCGATGGCCGACGAGTTCGGGGCCGAGATCCCGGTCGGGCCGTTCGCGCTGATCGGTGACGACTCGATCGGCAGGGGCATCGTGGAGACGCTGGCCGGGCACCGCTCGCCGGCGGTGCTGATGAAGAGCCACGGGGTGTTCACCATCGGCAAGGACGCCCGCGCGGCCGTGAAAGCGGCGGTGATGTGCGAGGACGTGGCCCGTACCGTGCACATTTCCCGGCAGTTGGGCGATCCGCTGCCCCTCACCCGCGCCGACATCGACCGGCTCCACGACCGCTACCAGAACGTCTACGGGCAGCAGGCGGCGGCCGATCGCGCTGATGCCGCCGATAGCGTCGATTCCGGCGGCCCCGCCGGGCCGCCCCCCGCCGGCCAGGAGCCGCGGGCCGTCGTGCGCGACGGTCCGGCCGCCCCCGTTGACACCGCCGATCCCGCGGATACCGCCGCCCCCGCCGACCGAGGAGCCCTGGCATGACACCGTCCGACGAGCGCGAGGTCTGGTTCCTCACCGGCAGCCAGGGCCTGTACGGCGAGCAGACGCTGCGGCAGGTCGCCGAGCAGTCGCGCGCCATCTCCGACCGGCTCGCCGCCACCCCCGGCGGCCCGGTGCGGATCGTGTGGAAGCCGGTGCTCACCGACGCCTCCGGCATCACCGGCACGGTCGTCGACGCCAACTCCAGCCGGGCGTGCGTGGGTCTGATCGCGTGGATGCACACCTTCTCGCCCGCGAAGATGTGGATTGCGGGCCTCGACCTGCTGCGCAAGCCGCTGCTGCATCTGCACACCCAGGCCAATGTCGAACTGCCGTGGTCCACCATCGACATGGACTTCATGAACCTCAATCAGGCCGCCCACGGCGACCGCGAGTTCGGCTATCTCCAGGCCCGGCTCGGCATCGCCCGCAAGACGGTCGCGGGCCATGTCTCCGATCCCGCCGTCGTGGCCCGCGTCCACACCTGGATGCGCGCCGCCCTCGGACACGACGCGCTGCGCCGTCTGAAGGTGGCCCGCTTCGGCGACAACATGCGCGACGTCGCCGTCACCGAGGGCGACAAGGTGGAGGCGCAGTTGCGGTTCGGCGTCTCGGTGAACACCTACGGCGTCAACGACCTGGTGGCCGTCGTGGACGAGGTGGACGACGCGGCCGTCTCGGAGGTGGTCAAGGAGTACGCGAGCGCCTACCGGCTGGCGGGCGAGCTGGCGGCGGGCGGCGAGCGCCACGACGCGCTGCGGTACGCGGCCCGGATCGAACTGGGCCTGCGCGCCTTCCTCACCGAGGGCGGCTTCTCCGCTTTCACGACCAACTTCGAGGATCTGGGCGGCCTTCGGCAACTTCCGGGCCTCGCGGTGCAGCGGCTGATGGGCGACGGCTACGGCTTCGGCGGCGAGGGCGACTGGAAGACGTCGATGCTGCTGCGCACCGTGAAGGTCATGGGGGCCGGTCTGCCGGGCGGCACCTCCTTCATGGAGGACTACACCTACGACCTGACGCCGGGCGGTGAAGTGATCCTGGGCGCGCACATGTTGGAGGTCTGCCCGACGATCGCGGCGCACCGGCCCTCGTGCGAGATCCACCCGCTGGGGATCGGCGGCCGGGAGGACCCGGTACGGCTCGTCTTCGACGCCCGGCCGGGGCCCGCGGTCGTCGTGGGCCTGGCCGACATGGGCGACCGCTTCCGGCTGGTCGCCAACGAGATCGAGGTCGTCGCGCCCGCGGAACCGCTGCCCCGACTGCCCGTGGCCCGCGCGGTGTGGCGGCCCGCGCCCGATCTGCGGACCTCCACCGAAGCCTGGCTGACCGCGGGCGGCCCGCACCACACCGTGCTCTCCAGCGCCGTCGGCGCCGAGGAACTGGCCGACCTGGCCGACATGCTCCGCACCGAACTCCTCCTCATCGACCACGACACCCAACTGCGCCGCTTCACCCAGGAGATCCGTTGGAATCAGGCGTATTACCGCCTGGCGGGCGGCCTCTGACTGACCGTCGGGGCTGCCCTCGCCCCCGCACCCGCCCCGCGCCGCACGGCCGACCGCGTCCGCGGGCGCGGCCCTGTCCGCGCGCCCCGCCGCGGGGGGAGCCGCACCGCGACCGCCACCGCACCGGAGGCGGGTTTTTCTCTGTGCAACGTCTTGACGACCGATCAGTGAGCGCTAACACTCATAGGCGACAGCTGACGGCGCGCCTGGCGATCGGGTCAGTGGGTCCGGCCTGTTCAGCGGCCCGCTCAGCAGCCGGAACACCCGTTGGTGCCGTAGGAGATCGGCGAGTTACCGGGAGGAGAGAGCAGATGTCCCGCTCTGCGTGATTCTGTTCCCACTATTTGTTAGCGCTCACAAAACTGGCTGAGAGGCCACTGCCCGAACAGGATGCAGCCATGCGCGACGCCCGAAAGGCCCTTGCCCGGCACGGACGATGGGGAGCCGCAGCGGTGACGCTGGCGGTGGCCCTGTCCGCGACGGCGTGCAGTAAGAGCGGTGCCGGTGACTCGTCCGCGGCGGACGCGGCGAGCGGCGGGAGCCCCGCCGCGGTGACGATCAAGGGCGACATCGCGTTCAACGACGCGAATCTCGCGAAGCTGGACGCGGCGCTGAAGGCCGCGCTGGCCGGGAAGGACCTGTCGAAGCTGCACGAGGCCATGGTGGTCAACGTGGCGGTCGACTACTGGAACGCGGGCAAGTCCGGCTTCACCAAGGGCCTGGCCGACCTCGGCGTGAAGGGTGTCTACCAGGCGCCCGCCAACGGCCGTCTGGACCAGCAGCTCTCCCTCATCCAGACATTGCGCGGCCAGGGCATCACGGGCTTGAGCGTGTCGGCGATCGACCCGACGGCGATCAAGGCGCCGATCGCGTCCGCGAAGAGCGCCGGGATACCGGTGCTGGCGATCGACTCCCCGCTGCCGCCGGAGGACGGCGCCGACCTGTATCTGGGCACGCCCAACTACCAGGCGGGCCAGAAGGCCGGTGAGGCCATGAAGCAGGCGCTCGGCGGCAAGGGCCAGGTCGTCGTCCTCGTCGGCTCGCTGACCACGTCGAACGCGGTGGAGCGGATCCAGGGCTTCGAGGACGCGCTCAAGGGCACCGGCATCAAGGTCGCGCAGAAGCTCAGCGACGGCATGGACGCGGCGAAGGCGCTCACCAACGCGCAGACCGCGATCCAGACCAACCCGAACATCAACGGCCTGTACGGCGTCTACTCCTATGACGGACCGTCAGCCGGGCAGGCGGTGCAGGCCGCGGGGAAGTCGGGCCGGGTGAAGATCATCTCGGACGACAGCGACCCGCAGACGCTGAAGTTCATCAAGGCCGGTGTCATCCAGGCCACCGTCCTCCAACAGCCCTACCAGCAGGGCTACACCGGCGCCTATCTGCTGGCCGCGTTCAAGGTGCTCGGCAAGGAGGCCACCCTCCGGATCGTCAAGCCGTATCTGGAGTCGGACGGCACCACGCTCAGTTCGGGCGTCGGCCTGGTCACCCAGGCGAACCTGGCCGCGTACCAGACCAAGCTGACCGACCTGGGCATCGGCTGATGGCTTCGGGTCCGGCCCCGTACGAGGCTCCGCGGTCCCCGACCCCGGTCCCGGCCCCGGCTCAGACCCCGGCCCCCGGCCCGGCCTCCGCCCCGGACGGGGCCCCGGCACCCGAGGTCGCCGTCCGGCTGCGGTCGGTGAGCAAGTCGTACGGGCCGGTGAAGGTGCTCGACATCCCGAGCCTGGACCTGGCCCGTGGACAGATCGTCGCGGTGGTGGGGGAGAACGGCGCGGGCAAGTCCACCTTGATGGGCGTGCTGTCCGGCACGGTCACGCCCACCACCGGCAGCATCGAGATCGCCGGTACGCCGCTCCACGCCGGACGGCCCGACCACTCCAAGGAGTTGGGCGTCGCCCTGGTGGCCCAGGAGTTCCCGCTCGTCGGGCAGTTGAGCGTGGCGGAGAACCTGCTGCTGGGCCGCCGTCCCGCGCGGGCGGCGTCCCGCACCCTGGGCCGGGTCGTCTACGACCGCGCCGGTACGAGGGCGGAGGCGCGCGCGCTGCTCGCCGAAGTCGGCGTCAGCGGGGTGGACGTGGACCGGCCGGTGGAGCGATTCCCGGTCCCCGTACGGCAGATGATCGAGATCGCCAAGGCGTGGGGCCACCATCCGCTGGTGCTGATCCTGGACGAACCCACCTCCTCGCTCGGCCCGGTCGAGGCCGAGCGCGTCCTCGGCCTGGCCCGTACGCACGCGGCGGCCGGCGGGGCGGTGCTGTTCATCGGCCACCGCCTGGACGAGGTCCAGGCCGTCGCGGACCGGGTGATCGTGCTGCGCAGCGGCCGGATGGTGGCCGATCTGGCCCCGGCGGAGATGAGCGAGGAGCGGATGATCCGGGAGATGGTCGGCAGTGAGCTGGCCCGCGCCGATCTGGCCCCGCCGTCCTCCGTCGAGCGCACGACGACCCTGTCGGTACGCGGGCTGACCGCGGACGGCCTCGGGCCCGTCGACCTCGACGTGAGGGCGGGGGAGATCGTCGGCGTGGCCGGGCTCATGGGCTCGGGGCGCAGCCGCCTGCTGCACACGCTGATGGGCGCGCAGCCGCGTACCGGTGGCACGGTCGTCTTCGACGGCGCCGACTTCCGCCCGCGCCGCCCCGCCGACGCGGTGGAGGCGGGGATCGGACTGGTGCCCGAGGACCGCAAGGTCCAGTCGCTGCTCCCGGCGCACTCGGTGCGCTGGAACGTCACGCTGGCCACGCTGCGCCGGATCAGCGCGCACGGAGTCCTGCGGCCGAGGGCGGACAAGGCGCACGCGGCCCGGATCGTCCAGGACCTCGGGGTGCGGCTGCGCAGCCAGGAACAGCTCATCTCGGACCTGTCGGGCGGCAATCAGCAGAAGGTGGTGTTCGGGCGCTGGCTGGCGACCGAGCCCCGGCTGCTGCTCCTGGACGAGCCGACCCGCGGCGTGGACGTCGGGGCCAAGGCGGAGATCTACAGCCTCATCGACACCGCGGCGCAGGACGGCCTCGCGGTGCTGGTGGCCTCCTCGGAGCTGGAGGAACTGCTGTGGATCTGCCACCGGATCGTGGTGATGGCGCACGGCCGGGTGGTCGCCGACCTTCCCCGTGACCGGTTCGGCAAGGAAGCGATCATGACCGCCGCGGCCGGTACGCGGAACGGCGCGCCCGGCACGCGCGAGAGGGACGGGGCGCGGGACGGAACCGGGGAACAGGCCGGGGCGCTCGGGCCGCGGACCGGCGCCGGCGACGTCGCCGACCGTCAGGGGAAGGCACGCGCATGAACGACAACAGGCCCCTGCCGATGACCGCCGTCGGCGTCGGCACTCACGGGAAGGCGAGGCCATGACCACCAGCACCGCACCGATCGAGGCCACGGAGGACGCCGCGAGCGGCGGCCGTACGTCGCCGGTCCGCCGCCTGGCCGAGACGCCCGAGGTCGGCGTGGTCGCGGCCTGCGTCGTGGTCTTCGTCGCGCTCGCGCTGGACAAGTCGACGTTCGCCAGCGCCGTCAACCTCCAGGGCATGGGCTTCGACCTGTCCCAGTACGGGCTGATCGCGATCGGCGAGTCCCTGGTCATCCTGACCGGCGGCATCGACCTGTCGGTGGGCGCGCTGCTGGGCACCAGCGTCATCCTGATGTCCTGGTTCAACGTCCGCGCGGGACTGCCCGCGCCGCTCGCGATCCTGCTCACGCTGGCCGTCACCGGCACGGTCGGCCTCGTCCACGGCCTCGCCGTCACCCGGCTGAGAATGCCGCCCTTCGTCGTCACCCTGGTCACCTACACGGTCGCGCAGGGCGTCACGCTGGCCATCACCTCCGGCACCTCCATCACCGGCATCGACGGCACTTTCGGCGACCTGGGACAGACGTACGTGGCGCAGATCCCCCTCCCGCTGATCGTCTTCGCGGTCGTGGCCGTGGCGGCGTGGTTCTTCCTGGAACGCACCTACACCGGCCGCCAGGTGTACGCGGTCGGCGGCAATCCCGAGGCGGCCCGGCTGGCGGGCATCCGCGGCGACCGCCGCATCGTCTCGATGTACGTGACCAGTTCGCTGCTGTCCGGCTTCGCCGGGATCTTCGTGCTCGGCCGGATGGGTGTGGGCTCGGCCAGCGGCGTCGGGGTCGGGTGGGAGCTGTCGGCCATCGCCGCGGCCGTCATCGGCGGGGTGAGCCTGGTCGGCGGACAGGGCCGGATTCTCGGCATCGTGGCGGGCACGATCCTGCTCGAACTGATCAACAACGGCCTGACGACGCTTCAGATCAACTCCAACTACACCAATATCGTGCTGGGTTGTGTGCTCGGGCTGGCCATCACCGCCGACCGGCTGCGGGCGAGAAGCGTGGCCCGCCGCGGCTGACCCGGCATCCAACCGACCGCTGACCGGCCACCGCCCCGCCGCCGCCGGGCCGCCGCCCGCCCGCCGCCACGCCGCTGACCGACCGCCGCCCGCCCGCCGGTCAGCCGCCGATCAGGGACTGTTCCGCCCCCGGACGCACGGCCGTCCGGGGGCCGCCCCGCGTGGCGCCGCCCTCCTCCGAATCCGGCTGAATCGTTTCGGCCCGAATGGTTGCGTTACCCATCGGAGACTGCGACACTTCCCGTCGCTATGCGACTCGTTCGCACATATATCAACAGGGAATCTGCTCTTTCCTGGCTGTTCATGAGCGACCGCTGAAGCTCGCGACCACTCCCGCACGTGACGTGGAGGTAGGAATGGCTGTTCATCGCACGTACCGATGGGTGCTGCGGCGCTGTCTGGCCCTGGGGGTCACCGCCGCGCTCATGGTCGGTCTCGGCGTCGGCGTGGGGGCCGCCGCCGAACCGCCGGGGCGGGCGCCGGACACGGCGCACGCGGGCGCCCCGCACGCCACCCACTCGGTCACCTACGACGGCTATTCGTTCATGATCGACGGAAAGCGCACCTACCTGTGGGGCGGCGAGTTCCACTACTACCGGCTGCCGAGCCAGGATCTGTGGCTGGACGTGCTCCAGAAGATGAAGGCGGCCGGATTCAACGCCGTCTCCCTCTACTTCGACTGGGGCTATCACTCGCCCGCCCCGGGCGTCTACGACTTCACCGGCGTCCGCGACGTGGACAAGCTCCTCGACATGGCCGACGACCTCGGCATCTACGTGGTCGCCCGACCCGGCCCGTACATCAACGCCGAGGTGGACGGCGGCGGTTTCCCCGGCTGGCTCTCCACCAAGGCGGGGGACACCCGCACCGGCGACCCGGCGTATCTGAAGTACAGCGACGAGTGGCAGACGCAGATCGACCGGATCATCGCCCGGCACCAACTCACCGACGGCAAGGGCTCGGTGATCGAGTACCAGGTCGAGAACGAGTACTACAACGGCAGCGCGGCGGGCCGCGCCTACATGAAGCACCTGGAGGACAAGGCCACCGCGGACGGCATCAAGGTGCCGCTGGTCGGCAACAACAACGGCACCTTCAACTCCGGTGACGCCGAACTGGCCGTCGACGCGGCCGACTCCTACCCGCAGGGCTTCAACTGCTCCAACCCCACCCGGTGGAACGGCGTGCCCGACATCAGCTACGACCACGTCCCGGGCAAGCCGCTGGCCACCGCCGAGTTCCAGGGCGGCGCCTTCGACCCGTGGGGCGGCCCCGGCTACGACAAGTGCGCGCAGCTCATCAACGACCAGTTCGCGGACGTGTTCTACAAGCAGAACATCGCCGTCGGCGCCACCTCGCAGAGCTTCTACATGCTCTACGGCGGCACCAACTGGGGCTGGCTGGGCGAGCCGCAGAACTACACGTCGTACGACTACGGCGCCGCGATCCGCGAGAGCCGGCAGCTCGACCCGAAGTACGACCAGGACAAGCTGATCGGCTACTTCACGCAGGCGCTCGCGCCGCTCACCAAGACCGACGCGCTGCCCGCCACCCCGACCGACAACGCGAAGATCGTCGACACCGCGCGCCGCAACCCCGACACCGGCACGCAGTTCCACGTGCTGCGGCACTCCGACTCCACCGCGACGACCACCGACAGCGGGCACGTGACGATCGACCTCGGCGCGCACCCCGGCTACACGTACGACGACGTCGACCCGGCGCTCGCGTACACCGGCGCCTGGTCGCACGTCGGCGCGGAACAGAACTACACCGGCGGCGACTACCAGCACACCGAGTCGTTCTCCGACACCGCGGGCGACAGCGTCTCGGTCGGCTTCACCGGCACCGGCGTGAAGTGGGTCACCAACCTCGACGGCAACCACGGCATCGCGGACGTCTACCTCGACGGCGCCAAGGTCAAGACCGTCGACCTGTACGGCGCGACCAAGCAGAACCAGTACGTGGCCTACCGGGCGACCGGGCTCGCCGCCGGGGCGCACACCCTGAAGATCGTGGCCACCGGCACCAAGAACACCGCCGCGTCAGGGCAGTTCGTCACCATCGACGCGATCGACGTCGACAACGGCCAGGGCTCCACCGCCCCCGTCTACACCGTCCCGCAGCAGCCCGGCACGGCGCTGACCCTCAACGGCCGCCAGAGCAAGATCATCGTCGCGGACTACAGCCTCGGCGGTAACCAACTCCAGTACAGCACCTCGGAGATCATGACGAACGCCACCATCGGCGGCCGTGATGTCGCGGTGCTCTACGGCGACCACGGCTCCGACGGCGAGACCGTCCTGCACTACGCGACCCGCCCGACGGTCACCGCCACCGGCGGCGCCGTCACCTCCGCCTGGGACCCGGCCACCGGCGACCTGCGGCTCAACTACGCCCACACCGGCCTGACCCGCGTGCGGATCAGCGGCGGCGCGCACCCGCTGCTCCTGCTGCTCGCCGACACCGACACCGCCAAGACCTTCTGGCGGCAGGACACCGCCGCAGGGCCCGTGCTGGTGCGCGGCACCCACCTGCTGCGCGGCGCGGTCTCGAACGGCTCGGCGCTCGCCCTGACCGGCGACGTCGCCACCGACGGCGCGATCGAGGTCTTCAGCACCGCCGACTCCGTGACGTGGAACGGCAAGAGCGTCCGTACCGCCACCACGGCCACCGGCAGCAGGACCGGCACCGTACCGACCGCGGCGGCCGTCAGCCTGCCCGCCCTGACCGGCTGGAAGCACATCCAGGAGTCGCCCGAGTCGGCCGCCGGCTTCGACGACTCGACCTGGCAGGTGGCCGACAAGACCACCTCGAACAGCCGCACCACGCCCGCCACCTTGCCGGTGCTGTTCGCCGACGACTACGGCTTCCACACCGGAAGCACCTGGTACCGCGGCCGGTTCACCGCCACGGGCAAGGAGACCGGCATCACGCTGTCCGCGCAGAGCGGCGGCGGCGCCGCGGCCTCCTCGGTCTGGCTCAACGGCACCTTCCTCGGCAGCGCGACCGCGGACGGCCAGAAGACGTACGCGTTCCCGGCCGGAGTGCTCAAGACGACCGGCGACAACGTCGTCTCGGTGCTCACCGTCAACATGGGCCACGAGGAGGACTACAACCCGCCCAACGGCAACAAGGCCGCCCGCGGCCTGACCGGCGCCTCACTGGCCGGCGCGCCGCTGGACACGATCACCTGGCGGCTCCAGGGCGTACGCGGCGGCGAGACCCCCGTCGACACCGTGCGCGGCCCGCTCAACTCCGGCGGCCTGTACGGCGAGCGCGCCGGATACCCGCTGCCCGGCCACCCCACCGACGGCTGGACGCCGGTCACCCTGCCGACCACCGACACCACGCCCGGCGTCTCCTGGTACACCACCGACGTCAACCTCGACCTCCCCAAGGGCCAGGACACCTCGCTCGGCCTCACCTTCACCGACGACCCGTCCCGCAAGTACCGCGTCGAGATCTACGTCAACGGCTGGAACATGGGCAACTACGTCAACTACGTGGGCCCGCAGCACAGTTTCCCGCTGCCCAACGGCGTCATCGACCCGCACGGCAGGAACACCGTCAGCCTCGCCGTGTGGAATCTCGACGGCACGACCGGCGGACTCGGCAAGGTCGCGCTGACCGACTACGGCAGCTACGCCTCCTCGCTGACCGTCGCCCGGAACCAGAGCCCCCGCTACGACAAGGCCCGTTACGCGATGCCGGGCGCCCCGGCCTCCGCGGTCTCCCTCCAGGTCCCCGGATCGGTGGGCGGCGGCGCGACGTTCACCGCGACCGCGACGGTCACCGTGCCCAAGGGCGGCCCGACCGCCACCAAGGTCACGGCGGCACTCGACGTACCGCCGGGGTGGACCGTGAGCCCGCGGTCCGCGCCCGCCGCCGTCGACCGGATACGCGGCGGCTCCTCGGCCGCCTTCACCTGGAAGGTCACCGCGCCGCAGAGCCCCGCCAAGGTCAACTCCCTGACAGTGAAGGCCCGTCTGACGCAGGGCCGGTCCACCAAGGCCCCGCGTGACGTACGGATCGTCGGGGCGGTGCCCGCGCCGCCGCCGGCCGGGGACAACCAGGTCAGCGACCTGGAGTTCCTGTCCACGACCAACGGCTGGGGACCGGTGGAACGCGACCAGAGCGTCGGCGACACCGCGTCCGGCGACGGCACCCCGCTGAAGCTGGGCGGCGTCACCTACGCCAAGGGCCTGGGCACCAACTCGCCCAGCGACGTGCAGATCTACCTCGACGGGCGCTGCACCAGGTTCACCGCCCTGGTCGGCGTCGACAACGGCGATCCGGGCACGGTCACCTTCTCCGTGACCCTCGACGGCAAGGCGCTCACCACCACGCCCGTGCTGAACGGCGGTTCGGCCCCGGTCGCGATCGACGTGCCGGTCACCGGCGGCCAGGTCATCGACCTGGGCGTCGGCGACGGAGGCGACGGCAACGGCAACGACCACGGGGACTGGGCCAATCCGACCCTGACCTGCACGGGCTGACCGCGGCCGACAGCGGCGACGACGAGCCCGCGCCACCGCGACCGCGGTGCGCGGGCTCGTCGTCGCGCTGCCTCTTCTCCGTGGAGCGGCTACTCCTCCAGCGGGCCGAGGTCCGGGGCGTCGCGCAGGTCGTCCTCCTGCGCGCAGTTGAGGCGAGGGTTCACGGCCCCGACGGGGCGGGGTTCCCGTCCTCCGAGGCCGGGTGGCGGGGGGTGAGGTGGTTGGGGAGCCAGTCGAGGCGGGTGGCCTCTTGGTGAGGACCACCGCCCTCGTGACCGTTGAAGTCGTAGATCTCGATCTGCTTGTCGGCGTGCGCGTAGGCGTTGAAGGCGGCGAAGACGGTGGACGGCGGGCACGTCTGGTCTTCGAGCGCGGTGGAGAAGAGGGCGGGGGCGTTGGCGCGGGCCGCGAAGTGGACGCCGTCGAAGTAGGACAGCGTCCGGGTGACCCGGTCGACACTCGCGCGGTGGGTGTTGAGGTAGCGGCCCACCTCGCGGTACGGGTCGCGGTCGGTGAGCCGGATCGCGCGCGGGAAGTCGCACAGGAAGGGGACGTCGGGGGCGACGGCCGCCAGGTCCGGTACGAGGCCCGCGACGGCCAGCGTGATCCCGCCGCCCTGACTGGTGCCGAGCGCGACCGTACGCGCGGCGTCGGTCAACGGGTGCGCGCGGCCCGCCTCGACGGCGCGCACCGCGTCGGTGAACACCCGGCGGTAGTAGAAGGATCGCGGGTCCTCGATGCCACGGGTCATGAAACCGGGGACGGCGGGCCCGCTGCCCGCCTCGTCGGGGGTGTCACCGACCGACCAACCGCTTCCCTGGCCACGGGTGTCCATCACCAGGTGCGCGAAACCGGCCGAGGCCCACAGCAGATGGGTGTGCGGCAGGCCGCGCCCACCGCCGTAGCCGACGAACTCGACCAGCAGCGGCAGGGGTTCGGCCGCGTGGGCGGGCGCCACGAACCAGCCCTTGACCGGCTGGCCGCCGAAGCCCGCGAAGGTGACGTCGTACACGTCGACCGTCGAGAGCCCGGTCCGTACCGGCTCGAACCGCGCCTCGAGCGGGTGCGCGCGGGCCTCCTCCAGGGTCTGCGACCAGAAGGCGTCGAAGTCGGCGGGCTCCGCGGACCGGCTGCGGTACGCGCGGAGTTCGTCGAGGGGCAGGTCGAACAGGGCCATCGGGTCCGCCTTCGTCAGTCAGGGCTTCGCTGTGAACGTCGTTCGGGGCGTGGCTACTTGTAGACCTTGCCGGGCTGCGGTGTGCCCGGCGCGAGGAGTTGGGAGACGGTGACGAAGGTGTAGCCGCGGGCCTGGAGCGTGGAGATGATCGGCGCGATCGAGGCGACCGTGCCGTTGTAGCCCTTGTTCGTCGGGTCGACCAGATCGTGCAGCAGGATGATGCCGTCGGGCTTGGTCTGCTGGAGGATGCGCTTGGCGATCAGCGCGGAGTCGGTGGTCCGGTAGTCCTGGCCGTTGGCGCTCCACACCACCTCCGCCATGCCCAGGTCCCGCGCGATGGCCGTCACCTTGCTGCTCGTACGGCCCTGCGGCGGGCGCAGCAGCATCGGCCGGACGCCGGTCACCTTCTGCACCGCGTCCCGCCCCTCGGTGATCTCCTTGCGGATCTCGGACGAGCTGATCTTGGTGAGGATCTGGTGGGACCAGGTCAGCGTCTCCACCTCGTCGCCCTGCGCCACCATGTCCCGCACCATCTGCGGGTGCTTCATCACGTGGTTCTTGCCGAGCGTGAAGAAGGTCGCGTGCACGTGGTACTTCCGCAGAATGCTCATGATCTGCGGCGCCCGCACGCTCGGCCCCGCGTCGAAGGTCAGCGCCACGCACTTCGCCTTCCGGCAGTCCACGGGCCCGTCCGCACCCTGCGCGAAGGCGGCCGTCCTGCCGTCCGCCGCCACATGCTTGCGCGCGGCCGACGGCGACGTGCTCTGGTACCCGTTGCACCCGGCCAGCCCGAGCCCCAGCGCCGCCGTGACCACGACCGCGGCCCCGAGCCGCACCCGCCGCCCGGCCTCGGCCCCGATTCCGGCCCTGCGTGCCCCGGTCGTGCTGCGCATGCGCGAGTTCCCCCTCGTCGTGACGGACGCCCGCTCGCGCGGACCGTCCAGCACTCTATCCACGCCGTATCCGCCCACCTCACGGCCCCCCGGCCAGGACAGCGCGGGCGGCCGGGGCGGCGGAGCAGGCCGGTGCAGGCCGGTGCAGGCCGCGGTGGCCGGGAATAATCGGGCGCGGCCGTCCCGGGGATCGGGTTAGCGTCCGGCGCGTGAGCAATGACGACGGACACGACGACGGACATGACGACGGGTACTTCGGCGAAGACGTGGCCGGGCGGTACGACGCGGACACGAGTGAGGAGTTCGATCCGGGCGTGGTGCGGCGGACGGTGGACTTCCTCGCGGACCAGGCCGGCGGCGGGCGGGCGCTGGAACTGGCCATCGGGACCGGCCGGATCGCGGTGCCGCTCGCCGAGCGCGGTGTGCCGGTGGCGGGCATCGACATGTCGCGCGCGATGGTGGCCCGGCTGCGGGCCAAGCCCGGCGGACGGGACATCCCCGTCACGATCGGGGACATCGCGACGACGACGGCGGAAGGGTACGCGGCGGGGACCGCGGACGGGAACGCGAGCACGGACGGGATCGCGGGCGGGAACGCGCGCACGGACGGGACCGCGGAGGGGAACGGGAACGGTGACGGCGGCGGATACGCGCTGGCCTACCTGGTGTTCAACACCGTCATGAACCTCGCCACGCAGGAGTCACAGGTCGCCTGCTTCCGCAACGCGGCGGCGCACCTGCGCCCCGGCGGGCGGTTCGTCGTGGAGGTCATGGTCCCCGAACTGCGGAAGATCCCGCACGGACAGAACGTCGTGCCCTTCCACACCGGCCCCGACGGCTGCTCGTACACCGTCTACGACACGGTCACGCAGGACGCGACCTGCCACTACGTGACGGTCACCGAGGACGGCAGGGGACAGGTCACCTCGACGCCGTTCCGCTACGTCTGGCCCGCCGAGCTGGACCTGATGGCCCAACTGGCGGGCATGCGGCTGCGGGAGCGGTGGGCGGGCTGGTCGCGCGAACCGTTCACGCAGGACAGCACCCGGCACGTCTCGGTATGGGAGAAGGAAGCGGTCTGACCCGCCGGGACGGTGGCCTTACGCCGGGATCGGGACGGCCGTGCCCGTGACCTGGATGTACGGGGTCGCGGGCGGCGGGACGGTGACCGTGAGGGTGGCCGGGCGGCCGAGGTCGTGGCCCTGGTGGAGGGTGAGGGTGGCCGGCGGGGCGACCAGGCCGAGGTCGCGCAGGTACGCGCCCAGGGCCAGCGCGGCGGCGCCGGTCGCCGGGTCCTCGACCACACCGCCGACCGGGAACGGGTCGCGGACGTGGAAGACCGACGGGCTCTCGCGCCACAGGAGTTGGACGGTGGTCAGGTCCACGGCGGTCATCAGCGCGGCGAGCCGGTCGAAGTCGTAGGCGAGGTCGGCCAGCCGCTCGCGGGTGGCCGCGGCCAGCACCAGATGGCGGGCGCCCGCGTACGCGACCCGGGGCGGGAAGGCCGGGTCGAGGTCGGCGGCGGGCCAGTCGAGGGCGGCCAGCGCCTCGGCGAGGGCGTCGGACGCGATGTCCTCGACGTACGGCTCGACGCTGGTCATCGTCGCCAGCGGCGTACCGTCCGGGCCGGTCGAGACGGTGACCGGGACGTCGCCCGCCCGGGTGCGGAACAGCAGGTCGCCCGCGCCGAGTCGGTCCGCCACCGCCACGGCGGTGGCGAGGGTGGCGTGGCCGCAGAAGGAGACCTCCGCCTTCGGGCTGAAGTACCGCACGGTCAGCGTGCGGCCGTCCGTCGCCGTGACGAAGGCGGTCTCGGAGTAGCCGACGTCGGCGGCGACGGCCAGCATGCCGGGGGCGTCGAGCGCCGAGGCGTCGAGGACGACCCCGGCGGGGTTGCCGCCTTCGGGGTCGTCGGAGAAGGCCGTGTAGCGCAGGATGTCGGGCCCCGTGGGTGTCGTCATGACCGCTCCAACCCGGCGCCGTCCCGCGCGTATTCCCGTGGCTGTCGCCGCCGGGCGCGGCGCGCCCTCAGCCGCGTCCGATGAACGGCATTGTCGTCGCCGTCACCGTCGCGAACTGCACGTTGGCCTCCAGCGGCAGCTCGGCCATGTGCCGCACCGTACGGGCCACGTCGGCGACGTCCATCACCGGCTCGACGGCCGTGGTGCCGTTCGCCTGGAGAATCCCGGTCCGCATCCGGGCCGTCATCTCGGTCGCCGCGTTGCCGATGTCGATCTGGCCGCAGGCGATGCGGTACGGGCGGCCGTCCAGCGACAGCGACTTCGTCAGGCCGGTCATGGCGTGCTTGGTCGCGGTGTACGCGATGCTGTGCGGGCGCGGGACGTGGGCCGAGACGGAGCCGTTGTTGATGATCCGGCCGCCGGACGGGTCCTGGTCCTTCATCCGCCGGAACGCCGCCTGCGCGCACAGGAACGCGCCGTGCAGATTCACGTCCACGACGGCGCGCCACTCGTCGTACGACAGGTCCTCGACCGGGACCGGCGGGCCGAACATCCCGGCGTTGTTGAACAGCAGGTCCAGGCGGCCGGGGGCGGTGTCCCGCGCGAACAGTCGCTCCACGTCCGCCGGACGGGTGACGTCGGTCGGTACGGTCAGAGTCCGTCCGGGGCCGGCCGCCGCCAGCTCCGCCGTCTCGGCCAGCGCCTTTTCACGGCGGCCCGCCAGCAGTACCGTCCAGCCCGCCGCCGCCAGTTCCACCGCGACGGACCGGCCGATGCCCGAACCCGCACCCGTGACGACCGCGACTCGCTCGTTCTCGCTCATGGCACCGCAGGTTATGCGCTGGGCGGTGCGAGGATGAATTCGCCCGCCCGCCCCTTTTCCGTGGAGGCCCCCGGATGCCCTACGCCGAACCGCTCTCGTCCGACCAGGTGGCCGCGCGGCTCGCCGGGCTTCCCGGCTGGGAAGTGCTGCCCGGTGGTGACGGGGCCGCCTCGCTCCGGCGGGTCTACCGGTTGGCGCACCTTCCCGCCGCGATCTTCGCGCTGCACATCGCGGGGATCCAAGCCGAGCTCGACCATCACTCGGAACTCACCCTCGGCTACGACACCTTGACGGTGGCCCTCACCACCCACGCCGCCGGCGGGCGCCTCACCGCCAAGGACTTCGACCTCGCCGCCCGCATCGAGGGCATCGCCCCGGCCCACTCCGCCGCCTGAGCCGCGGCGCTCCCGCGGGTCACCACCCGCCCCGGCGGGGCAGCCCGGTGGTCTCCGGACCACCCGCCGGTGACGGGTTGCTCGCGCGGTTCCTCCCCCGGCCTTCGGCCGGGAGGTGCCCCGGCGCCCGTGACGGGGCACGTCCCGGACAGGCCCTAGTCGATGCCGGGGTAGGTGACGCCGGTGTGTTCGCGGATGGTGTCGAGGGTTCGCATGATGGAGAGGGAGCCGGCGAGGGGGACGAGGGGGGACTCGAGTTCGTCGGCGCGGAGGCAGCGCATGACTTCGGCGGCCTCGTAGGCCATGGTGCCGCGGGTGAGGCCGTCGGCGACGACGTCGGAGAAGAGGACGGTGCGGGGCTCCTCGCCCTGGCGGTGGACGACGAAGCGCTCGGGGTTGAAGAAGCCCTCGGGAAGCTCGATGCGGCCGGCGCTGCCGGTGACGACGGCGCGGGCGCCGGTGTCGGCGGTGATGGAGCAGGTCAAAGTGGCGACGGCGCCGTCGTTCCAGCCCAGGACGATGCCGGTGTTGTCGTCCACGCGCTCGGGCGTGAGGTGGGACCACGCCCGGACCTCGTCGGGCTCGCCGAGCAGGAGCTGGGCGAAGGAGACCGGGTAGACGCCGAGGTCGAGCAGGGCGCCGCCGCCCTGGTCGGGGTCGCGCAGCCGGTGGGTGGCGGGGAAGTCCCCGGAGAATCCGAAGGCGGCCGAGACGTCCCGAACCTCACCGATCAGACCCTCGGCGATGAGCGCGAGCATGTGCCGGATCAGCGGGTTGCAGTACATCCACATGGCCTCCATGAGGAACAGGCCGCGGTCGCGGGCGAGGTCCACCAGCTCGTGCGCCTCACGGGCGTTGATGGTGAACGCCTTCTCGCACAGCACGGCCCGCCCGGCCTCCAGACAGATCCCGGTCGCCTCGCGGTGCGCGGAGTGCGGCGTGGCGACGTACACCACGTCGACCCCGTCGTCCGCGGCCAGCTCCGCCCAGGAGCCGTACGCGCGCGCGATCCCGTACCGCTCGGCGAACGCCTTCGCGCCCTCGAGGGTGCGCGAGCCCACGGCGACGACCTCCGCGTCCGGCAGCGTCAGCAACGCCTCGGTGAAGGTCGCGGCGATCCCGCCGGTCGCCAGGATGCCCCAGCGGATGGTCCGTACGCCGTCGTCGCTCATCGGTCGGTCTCCCACTCGTCGGTCAGGGTCAAAACGTGGTCTCGGTCGTGCGCGATCACTGGAAGGATAGAGAACGGTTCAACTACCACCTACGGAGAGTGCCGTGCAGGACGCCGGGCCGCCCATACCCGCGCACACCGCTGACATCACCGATGTCACCACCGCCCACACCACCACCCCTACCCCGACCATCGGCACGCAGCGCCGTACCGGCCTGCTCGTCACGCTCGTTCTCGGCGGCCTCACCGCGGTGCCGCCGTTGTCGATGGACATGTATCTGCCCGCGCTGCCCCAGGTCACCGACGCCCTGCACAGCACCGCGGCGACGGCGCAGCTCACCCTCACCGCCTGCCTCGCGGGCATGGCGCTCGGCCAGCTCGTGGTCGGGCCGCTCAGCGACCGCTGGGGACGCCGCCGTCCCCTGCTGACCGGCATGGTCATCTACATCCTCGCCACCGCCGTCTGCGCCTTCGCGCCCTCGGCGGGCCTGCTGATCACCTTCCGGCTGATCCAGGGCCTGGCGGGCGCGGCGGGCATCGTCATCGCCCGCGCGGTCGTCCGCGACCTCTACGACGGCGTGGAGATGGCCCGCTTCTTCTCCACCCTGATGCTGATCTCCGGCGTCGCCCCGATCGTCGCCCCGGTGATCGGCGGCCAGATTTTGCGGATCACCGACTGGCGCGGCGTCTTCGCCGTCCTCACCGTGATCGGCGTCCTGCTCACCCTGGTGGTGTGGCGCTGGCTGCACGAGACGCTGCCGCCCGAGCGCCGGCACTCCGGCGGGCTGCTGGGCACCTTCGGCGCGGTCAAGCGGCTGCTCGGCGACCGGATCTTCACCGGGTACGTCCTCTCGGGCAGCTTCGCCTTCGCGGCGCTGTTCACCTACGTGTCCGCGTCCGCCTTCGTCATCCAGGACATCTACGGCGCCTCGCCGCAGACCTTCAGCCTGCTGTTCGGGCTGAACTCCATCGGCATCGTCGGCGTGGGCCAGCTCAACGGCAAGGTGCTGGTCGGCCGGGTCGCGATGGAGAAGATCCTCACGATCGGGCTCGCGCTGATCACCGCCGCCTCGGTGGCCCTGGTGCTGCTGACCACCGGCGTCTTCGGCCGGGCGGGACTGCCCGCCGTCTCCGCCGCGCTCTTCGTGCTGATGGCGTCGATGGGCCTGACCCTGCCCACCGCGAACACGCTGGCGCTGCTGCGCGTCAAGCGGGACGTGGGCTCGGCGTCCGCGCTGGTGGGCACCTCGTCCTTCCTGATCGGCGCCCTCGCGTCGCCGCTGGCCGGAGTGGCCGGTGACGGCACCGCGGTGCCGATGGCCCTCGTGCAGTTGACCTGCGCACTCGTGGCCGTCGCCTGTTTCGTCGGGCTGTGCGTGCGCGGGCGTCGTACCGTGGAGGGACCCTAGGCGGCACGCGGGCCATCAGGCGGCTCGCGGCGCGGACCATCAGGAGGCCCGCGGGCCATCAGGAGGATGCGATGTCCGATACCGCGGACGAGAGCCCCGGACAGAGCGTGGGCGCGCGTACCGACCGGCTCGCCGAGCCGGGCGACGACGAGCGCACATGGGCGTTCAAGAGCGCCGACAGCTCCCTGCGCACGGGCGCGGAGGGGGCGGCCGACGGCTCGGTGAGCCCGGAGGACCTGGTACTGCTCTCCGGCCGTGAGCCCACGCCGGAACGGATCGAGAAGGCCCGCAGAGCACTGGAGGAACATGGCGCCGCCGCTGTCGAGAGGTACCTGCCCTGAGGCGGGTCTCGACGCCGCAGAGCTGAGCCGTATCGTCCCCGCGCTGGCCGCGTACACGCGCCCGGCGCCCGCGCACCCCTGGTGCGCGGGCGCCGTCGTGCTGGCCGGCCGGGGCAGGACCGTCGCGTTGCACGAGGCGGTCGGCTGGGCGGTGCGCTACGGCGCGTACGACGAGAGCGCGGACGTCGGCGTCGAGCTGCCGCCCGGGCAGTGGGTGCCGATGCGCGAGGACACCGTCTTCGACCTGGCCTCGCTCACCAAGCTCTTCACGGCCACCGTCGCGGCCACCCACCTCGACCAGGACCGGGAGGTCGCCGCGTACGTGCCGGAGTTCGGCGCGGCGGGCAAGGGCGCGATCACCGTACGGCAGCTCCTCGACCACACCTCGGGCCTGCGCCCCGAACTGCCCTTCTACGACCGGCCGACGGCGCAGGGCCGGGCGCGGATGCTGTGGGACGAGGAGCCGGTGCACCCGCCGGGCACCCTGCGGGTCTACTCCGACCTGAACCTCATCGCGGTCCAGTACGCGCTGGAGGCCGCCACGGGCCGCCCGCTCGCGGTGCTGATCAGCGAGGAGGTCACCGGCCCCCTCGGCATGCTCGACACCGGCTTCAACCCGCCGTCCGCCGCGCTGTCGCGGATCGCGGCCACCGAGGACCAGCGCCGGCCGTGGGGCAGGCTCGACCGCGGCATGGTGCGCGGGAGCGTGCACGACGAGAACGCGTACGCGATGGGCGGGGTCAGCGGGCACGCCGGGCTGTTCTCGACGGCCTGGGACCTGGCGCTGTTCTGCCGGGCGCTGCTCGACCGGGGCGGGCCCTGGGGCGGCTTCGAGACCGACCAGGCGTGGTTCATGGGCGAGTTGGCCGGGCGCGGCGCGTACGGGCACACCGGTTTCACCGGCACGAGCCTCGTGGTCGACCCGGAGAGCGACAGCTTTCTCGTGCTGCTCGCCAACTCCGTCCACCCGACCAGGACCTGGCGCGACGGCAGCGCGCCACGCGCCGCCGCCGCGACCGGACTGGCCAGGGCGATCCTCAAGGCCGGAACCGCGGGGCCGGTGTAGCGGGCCTGCTCAACGCGGGGCCGCCCGTGCGGCCGTTGAACATGAGACGCCCGTGCGGCCGTTCAATGCGGGGCGCCCGTGCGGCCGTTCAACGGACGACGCCCGTGCGGCCGTTCAGCGGAAGATGCCGGTGTGGCCGAGCGAGTAGCGGCCCGGCTGCGGGTAGACGGCCAGGCCGTGCGGTCCCGAGCCGACCGGGATCTTCGCCAGGGTGCGCCCGTCGGCGGTGTCGATCGCGTACACCTCGCCGTCGTACCGCCCGGACAGCCACAGCACCTTGCCGTCCGCGGACACCCCGCCCATGTCGGGGCTGCCGCCGCCCTCGATGTGCCACTTGCGGACCAGCTTGCCGGTGGCGAAGTCGAGCAGCGAGATCGAGCCCTCGCCGCGGTTGGAGATGTACATCACCTTCGAGTCGCGCGAGACGTACAGGCCGTGCGCGCCCTTGCCGGTGCGCAGCAGCGTCGGCTTGGAGAAGGTGTCGCCGTTCATCACCCACACGCCGTCGGCCATCATGTCGGCGATGTACCAGGTCTTGCCGTCCGGCGAGATCTTCACGTCCTGCGGCATCGCGCCCTCGAACGGCAGCCGCTGCTGGCCGACGACCTTCATCTCCGCCGTGTCGACCTTCAGCAGTTCGCCGGAGAACTCGCAGGACACGATGAAGTACCGGCCGTCGGGCGAGAAGTCCGCGTGGTTCACGCCGTAACAGCTCACCGGCACGGTCTTCTTGACCGCCATCGTGTGCGCGTCACGGAAGACCAGCTCGCGGTCGAGCGACGCCATCACCACCGCGTACTTGCCGTCCGGCGTGAAGTACAGGTTGTACGGGTCGTGCACGTCGACCGTCGGACCCGCCTTGCCGGTGGCCGGGTCGAGCGGGGTGAGGGTGTTGCCGACGTCGTTGTTGACCCACAGCGTCTTCAGGTCCCACGACGGCACCACGTGCTGCGGCTGCTCGCCGACCGGGATCGTCTCGATGACCTTGTACGTCTTCGGGTCGATGACCGAGACCGTGTTGGAGTCGGTGTTCGGCACGTAGACCCGCGAAGGGAAGTTCCGCACCACGGGGGACAGCGCGTTCGGCCGGTCGGCGGCGTAGACGTCCTTCGGGTCGAGCGGCGGCGGCATGCCCGGCAGGCCCTGCCCGGCGGCCGGGACGCGCGGCGCGGACTGCGGTGTCGCCCCGGCGGCGGCTTTGGCGGCCTTGGCGGAGGCGGTCGCGTGCGGGTGCCCGCCGGTGGCCGTCGTACCGCAGCCCGCGGTGAGCACACCGCCCGCGAGTACGGCGACGGTGGCGGCGCCCGCCACGAGGAGCGTGCGGGCGGAGACCGCGGGCGGCCGGGAGTGGCCGGGGGCCGGGTGCGGGGAACGGAACGGGATGCGGCGCATCAGGTCAGCAGCTCCGAGGTCGTGACCGCGCGGAGGCCCCGGCGGTGCAGGTCGTCGAGGATCCCGGGCAGCGCGGCGACCGTGCCGGAGTGCCCGAAGTGCAGGGAGACCACCGAGCCCGCGCGGGCCTGGGCGGCCACTGCGGCGCGCACCCGGTCGGCCCCCGGATCGGTGTAGTCGAGCGGGTCGACGTCGTACGACAGCACGTGCGGGTAGCCCGCCTCGCGGGCGAGTCTCACCACCAGCGGGGTCGCCATCCGCGCCCGGGACGGGCGGAACCAGCGGCCCCGCGAGCCCGTGAGCTCGGTCAGCCGCCGGGCGCAGCCCTCGATCTCCGCGGTGGCCGCGGCGGCGTCCATCGCGCCGATGTCGCCGTGCGTCTGGGTGTGGTTGCCCAGTTCGTGACCGCCGTCCAGAATCCGGCGGGCGAGCCGCGGATACGTGTCGAGCCAGGCGCCGACCGCCAGCACGGTCACCCGCGCCCCGGCCTTCTCCGCCTCGGCCAGCAGCGCCGTGGCCAGCGCCGGTTCGCCCTGGCCGTGGAAGGTGAGGGCGAGCCGCTCGCGGTCGCGCGGGCCGTGCTCGATCTGGTCGGGCAGGCCGGGCGGCAGCGGCGGCGCGGACGTGGCGGGCTCCCCAGCGGGCGCGTGCGGCGGGGACGAGGGCGCGCCGGTGGGGGCGGGGGACGCGGGGGACGAGGGCGAGGACGACGTGCCGGGCGCGGGGGCGGGTGCGGCGCCGGACGGACGGCCGTCGGAGCACCCGGCCAGCAGCGCCCCGGACGCGGTCACTTGCAGCAGATTTCGGCGGGAGATGGACATCGGGCATCACCTTATGACGTAACGCCACTTTCGGCCCATGTCGCCGGGCCCGCGTCGCGCGGAGTCGCACGGATGAGTCAGTCCGCTGGGCCGCCTGCCATCATGGGCCGACGAAGGCACCGCGCCGCGGTGACCGGGGGGTGGACCGCGGGTGACCGCGAAGAGGTGCGTGGGGGGCTGCGTGGCCGGGACAACGGCGGGGACGGGTGCCGGGACGGACGGCGGCACGGATGCCCGTGCGGGCGACGGCGCCGACACGGGCGCCGCCAGCGGCGTCGGCATGGACGCGGGCAGCGCCCCGGGCGCCGGGACCGCGCCGGGGACATACGGCGACGCGGGCGAAGGTCCGGCCGCCGGGACGGACGGCGGCGCGGGCGAAGGTCCGGCCGCCGCGACGGACGACGGTGCGGGGGGCCCGGTGGTGGCGCGCGGCACGCGTACCGCGCCTGTCCGCGACGCCGGATTCCTGACCGCCGTCCGGCGGCTGCGCGCCGCGCAGAAGACCGCCAAGGGCGTGTCGCTCTACTCCCGTTACGTGAACCGGCCGGTCGGCCGGGTGCTCGCCGCGGGGGCGTACCGGATCGGACTGACGCCCAATCAGGTGACCCTGGTCAGCGCCGTGTTCAGCGGCGCGGCCGTCGCCGCGCTCGCGCTCGGCCGCCCCTCGTGGCCGCTGGCCCTCGCCGTGTGGGCGGGCCTGGTGGTCGGCTTCGCCTTCGACTCCGCCGACGGACAGCTCGCCCGGCTGCTCGGCGCGGGCAGCCCGGCGGGGGAGTGGCTCGACCACGTCGTCGACTGCGCGAAGATCACCGCCGTGCACGCGGCCGTGCTGATCACCTTCTACCGGCACTTCGACCTGCCGGGCGACGGCTGGCTGCTGCTGCCGCTGGGCTTCCAGCTCGCCGCCGTCCTGATCTTCTTCGGCGGCCTGCTCACCGACAAGCTCAAGCCGAAGGAGCCGAAGGAGCCGAAGAGCCAGGGGGCGGCCCCCGCGCCGTCACCCCCGCCCTCACGGCTGCGCGCGGTCGCCCTGCTGCCCGTCGACTACGGCGTCTTCTGCCTGGTCTTCCTGCTGCTCGGCAGCCAGAGCGCCTTCAGGACCGGATACCTGGTCCTCTTCGCCGTGCACGCGCTCTTCCTCGCGGCCTTCCTCACCAAGTGGTTCAGAGAGCTTCGGAGGGTCTGACCGAGGGCTGCGCCGGCTCGGTCAGCACGTCGAGCGCCTTGCGGAGCTGGGTGCTCGACGTGTGCACGGTGTACGGGAAGTAGACGATCTCCACGCCCACCGTCGCGAAGTCCCGCTCCAGACGGCGCCCCTTGTCCGTACCGCGCCAGTCGTCGCCCTTGAACAGCACGTCGAAGCGGACCTGCTGCCAGGTCTCCAGCTTGTCCGGCACCGTCTCGACGAAGGCCGCGTCCACGAAGCGCACACTGCGGACGATCTCCAGCCGCTCCACCAGCGGCACCACAGGACTGCGGCCCTTGGCGAGCTGCGCCATCTCGTCCGAGACGACGCCCGCGACCAGGTAGTCGCACTGGCTGCGGGCGTGCCGCAGGATGTTGAGATGCCCCACGTGGAAGAGGTCGTAGACCCCAGGCGCGTAACCGACCCGATGTGACATAAAACGACCCCCCGGTCGTACGGTGAGCTGTGCGACGCTCCCCAGCGTCGCGGAGTCTCAGACGATAGCCGTGCCGTGTTGCGGTCAAGCGGCGATTAGCGAAAGTACAACCGATGGTAAGCGGGCGTGTGCTCTCCTGGTGAACAGCTAGGGTGGGCACTTGTTCGTCATTGGCGGTCTCTGGGGGGTCTGGGGACGCCGGGGGAAGGGAACACTCCGTGGCTGAGTCCGGCGCGCGCCGCCGTCTGCTGCTGGTCTCCACGAATTACGCGCCTGAGCACGCCGGGATCGGTCCGTACGCGACCCAGATCGCCGAGCACTGGGCGGCGAACGGCGACGAGGTGCACGTCCTGGCCGGTATGCCGCACTACCCGGCCTGGCGGCTCGACCCGGAGTACGCCCGGGTGTGGCGCACCGAGGAGCGGCGCGCCGGGGTCAGCGTGCACCGCCGCAAGCACCTCGTGCCGCCGCGCCAGAGCGCCGTCACCCGCGCCCTGTTCGAGGCCACCGTGCTCGGCCACGGCCTGCTCGCGCCGCCCGCGATGAACCGCCCCGACGCGGTGATCGCCCAGATGCCCAGCCTCGGCGGCGGCCTGGTCGGCGCCCGGATCGCCCGGCGGCACGGCGTCCCGTACATCCCCGTCGTGCAGGACCTGATGGGCGCGGCGGCGGCGCAGAGCGGCATACGCGGCGGCGGCAGGGCGGCCTCCGCGGCGGGCGCGGTCGAGGCGTACGCGCTCAAGCGCGCCACGCTGGTCGGCGTCATCCACGAGAGCTTCGTCGCCAAGGTCGCCGCGATGGGCGTGCCCGAGGAGCGAATACGGCTGGTGCCCAACTGGTCGCACGTCAAGCGCCCGAGCAGGCCGCGCGAGGAGATGCGCGCCAGGCTGGGCTGGCGTCCGGGCCAGACGGTGCTGCTGCACTCCGGGAACATGGGCCTCAAACAGGGCCTCGAAGTGCTCGTCGAGGCCGCGCGCCTCGACCCGGCGCTGCGCGTGGTGCTGATGGGCGACGGCAACCAGCGCGAGCACCTGCGCTCGCTGGCCGGCGGCCTGCCCAACCTGGAATTCGCGCCCCCCGCCGATGACGACGACTTCCCCGACATGCTGGCCGCCGCCGACGCGCTCGCGGTCACCCAGCGCGCCTCCGTGCTCGACATGAGCATCCCCTCCAAGCTCACCTCCTACTTCGCCGCCGGGCGGCCGGTCGTCGCCTCCGTCGCGGCCGAGGGCGGCACCGCCCAGGAAGTGGAACGCTCGGAGGCGGGAATCGTCGTACCGCCGGAGGATCCGCGTGCACTGCTGGACGTAGTACGCGCTCTGGCCGATGATCCTGGTAGGGCCGACGCGCTGGGGGCGCGCGGGCCCGAGTACGTGGACGCGCATCTCAGCCGCGAGGCGGGTCTCGCGCGGATCGACGCACTGCTCGCGGAGGCGCTGGGGGCGCCCCGCGAGACGCCTCCTGAGGACGGGGAGGCCCGGGAGCCCGGGACGGCCGGGGGAACCGGGGAGATCGAGGGGGCAGTGGGCAAGTGAGCGACACGACGCGCGCCACCGAGGCGCAGGACGAACCGGATCTGCTCCGCGACCAGTTCCGCCAGCTCATCCGCTACCGGGCGCTGATCGTGGCCGGTGTGCTGGTCGGCCTCCTCGGCGGCGCCTGGCTCGCGCTGACCGGCGCCGACTCCTACGCGGCCACCAGCGAGGTACGGATCAGGGCCGCCACCGTCGACCCGTTCGCCACCGGCGCCTCCGCCGACAAGGGCATCGACATCGGCTCCGAGCGGCAGACCGCGGTCAGCAGCACCGTCTCCGACGCGGCGGCGAAGATCGTCAAGGCGCCGGCCGACGCCATGGAGCACTGCCTCCAGGTCACCAACCCGCCCAACACCCTCGTCCTGCGCTTCACGTGCAGCACCGGGAACGCGGCCAAGTCCGCGCTGTGGGTCAACGCCTTCACCAAGGCGTATCTGGAGAACCGGCAGGCGCAGACCAAATCCACCATCAACACGATGGTCAACGGCTACAAGGCCCAGCTCGACCCGCTCAACAAGCAGCGCGACGACCTGCTCAAGCAGATCGACAACACCGTCAACGCCCAGGTGATCAGCGCCCTGACCACCCAGCAGACCAACCTGCTCTCGCGCATCCTCGAACTCAACGGCAACATCAGCGGCCTGCGCGCCCTGGACACCACGCCCGGCTCGATCATCAGGCCCGGTGTGGCGCCCAAGGCCCCCGCGGGTCCCGGACTGCCGATGATGCTCGGCCTCGGCGGCGGCGTCGGTATCGCGCTCGGCCTGCTGGGCGCCTGGGTCAGGCTGGTCTTCGACCCGACCGTCCGCTCCGAGGGCGAGGTCACGCGCACGCTCGGCGCCCCGGTGCTCGGCACGCTGCCGCGCGGCCGCCGCCGGCGCGGCAGCGGCCCCGCGTCGCTGCTCGCCGAGGGGCAGAGCGGCGGACGGCTCGCCGAGGAGTACCGCGCGGTCGGCTTCCGGCTCGCCCACGACAAGCGCTTCGCCGACCGGCGGCGGCTGCTGGTCGTCGCCCCGCGCGGCAGCAGCGACACCGCGGCGGGCGTCGCGGTCAACCTGTCCGCGTCCTTCGCCGAGATGGGCATGGAGGTGCTGCTGGTCGAGGCCGATCTGCGCACCCCGTCGCTGTCGGCCCGGCTGCGCACCGCCGACGGCGGCGCGCGCCCCGGCTGGGCCCGCTCGCCGGGCCTCGGCGAGGGCGGCTGGCCCGCCGGGCTGCAAGTCTCCATCGACGCGGGCGAGTCCGGCTCCTTCGACCTTGTGCCCGGCCGCCGGGTGCGCAATGTGGCCCGCGCGCTCACCTCGGCCCCGGCCACCAGGCTCTTCTCCGAGGCCGACACCCCCGGCGCCGCCGTGGTCGTACTGGCCCCCGCGGTCCTCGCCTACGCCGACGCGCTGGCGCTCGCCGACCGGGTCGACGGCGTGGTCGTGGTCTGCGACCCGCGCGAGGTGCACCGCGCCGACCTCGTCCGCGTCCGCGAGCTGGTCAACGCGGCGGGCGGCGCCGTGCTCGGCGTGGTCCTGCACTCGGCCGCGGAGACCGGCGGCGGGCGCCGCTTCCGCCTCGGCCGCCGCAGGGCCGCCACCGGCCGCACCGGGAGCGGCGGTTCCGGCGGTGGCGGCGGGATACCGCAGCAGCCCCGGCACCACGACGGGGAGCCGTCCGCCCAGTCCCACAGCCCGGCCGCTCCGGAACGACACCCGGTCCCTTGACGGGCCCCGACCCGCGGCGCCCCGTCACCCACCCGGTCACGACGGCGGCCGTGGGCCCCGGGGCCGAGTTCGCGTACGGCGGCCCGCCCGATCCCCCGGGCGCCTCAGCGCCGTCCGGCCCGACCGACGCGTCGGCGGACGGCGAGGACGAGTCCGGCGACCCGGCCGGGTCCGGCACGTCCAAGGGCGGGCCCGGCACCAAGGCCGCCATCATCAGCTCGGTGGCCGACCAGGGCGTCGCCGCCTTCACCAACATCATCGTGCTCGTCGTGGCCGCCCGGCTGTCCAGCGCCGCCGGATTCTCCGTGTTCTCCATGGTCTACATGGTGTTCACGGTGCTGCTGGGCGTCGGCGTCTCCTACGTGGGACAGGCGCTGGTGCTGGAGCGCGGCGCCGCGCAGGTGCGGGCGGCCTGCCGCAGCGCGGCCACCTTCACCGCCGTGGCGTCCACCGTGATCGGCTTCTCGATGGCCGCGGGGCTCGCCTTCGTGCCCGGCGGCACCGCGCGCGGCCTCGCGGTCCTCGGCCTGGTGCTGCCGATCGTGCTCACCCAGGACGGCATGCGGTACTGCTTCTCCGCCCTGCGGCTGCCGCACTACGCGCTGGCCGCCGACACCGTACGACTGGCCGTCGCCGTACCGGCGCTGGCCATGCAGCCGCACGGCGCGGGCGCGGTCCGGCTCGTCGCCGTCTGGGGCGTGTCCGCCGTGCCCGCGCTGCTCGTGGGCGCCGCCCTGCTGTGGCCGAAGGTCAAGGGCGCGCCGGTGGACCTGCGCAAATTCGTCCGCCGCGGGCACCTCGGGCAGCGCTTCGTCATCGAGTTCGGCGTCGGCAACGCCACCAGTCAGCTCGCGGTCGTCGGCCTCGGCCTGTTCGCCGCGCCGCTGGCCGTCGGCGCCCTGCGCGGCGCCACCACGCTCTTCGGCCCGATGAACGTGCTCTTCAACTCCGCGACCGCCTTCGGGCCGCCGCTGCTCAACCGGGTCCGCGGCTCCGACGACAAGGTGCGCGCGACCGCCGTCCTCGCCACCGTCCTCGCCTGGATCGCGGTGTCCTGGACGGTCGTGCTGATGCTGCTGCCCGCCCATGTGGGCCGCCAACTGCTCGGTGACACCTGGGCGTCGTCGTCCGCGCTGCTGGCCGCCTCCGGCAGCCAGTACGCGTGCATCGCGCTGGGCACCAGCGCCCTGCTGACGCTGCGCGTGCTGCGGCCCCGCGCCACGCTGCCGATCCAGGTGGTCTTCTCGCTCGCGTCCGTGGTCTTCATGCTCGCCGGCTACCAGTGGGACGGCGTGATGGGCGCCGCCTGGGGCCTGGCCCTGGGCTCCGCGCTCAAGGCGGTGGCGCTGTGGCTGCGGATCGTCGCCGTCAAGCGCGCGCCCGCCGCCGCCACCGACCCTCAGGCCCCGGACGCCTCCGCCGAGGGCGTCACCGCAGGATCTTCCGCCGGTCCGCGCTGAAGGTCGTCACCAGCAGCAGGCACACCGCCGCGATGCCGATCCGGCCCGACGCCTGGAGCAGCGGGCCGCGCAGCAGGATGAAGGAGTAGCCGCACACCAGCGGGATCACCACGGCCATCACCGTGCCGGGGCGGCCGTCCTCCAGCGTGCGCTGGGCGTATCTGCGGTCGCCGCGGGCGCAGAAGTAGCCCAGCAGCAGGAAGCCGCCGGTCATGCCGACCGGGCCGAAGTCCAGCCACAGCTCCGCCCACAGCGGCGACGACAGGTTGGTGTTGGTCATGCCCATCCACTGGCCGACCTGCACACCGGAGTCCAGCGGCTTGCCGTGCCAGATCGAACGCGGCACGAAGAAGAAGACGTCCGCCGCGAGCTGCCGCCCGTGGGAGTGGCCCTCGCCGGACTGCACGAAGGTGATGGTGTTCGCGAACATCCCGATCTGGTCGTAGTCCTTGAGCGTCAGCGGCTCCAGCGCCGATGTCGTCTCCACCGGGTGGTAGCCGCCCGAGTCGTACCGGAAGCGGTCGAGGAACGGGAAGAGCAGCAGCGCCGCCACCACGCCCGTCACCAGGGCCGTGCGGTACATCACCGGGCTCTTGGGGAAGGCCGTGAACAGCAGCGAGAACACGACGGTCAGGAACCAGTACCGCGGGTTGGAGATCGGGTTGTTCACGATCACGTTGATCAGCACCAGGCCGGTGAGCGCGGCGATGGCCAGCGGCCTGCGGCGGGCGATCCGGGACGTGATCATCCAGCGGATCAGGAAGAGCATGGCCAGCAGCGCCGGTACGGTGCCGAAGCCGCGGATGAAGGCCGAGCCGACATGGCTGTCGCCGCCGCTGCCCGCGAGACCGCTGGCCTGCACCGACTCGCTGATGCCCTGACGGCTGGAGAAGAAGACGGTCGGGCCGCCGAGCTTCATGATGCACAGCGCGCTGCCGAGGTACGCGACCACGATCAGCAGCCACAGGCGGCGCCGCGACACGGACGCCTGCGGGCGGGCCTTGCGGATACGGGCCGCCGGGCGGTGCCGGGCCAGCAGCGCGCCGACGTCGAAGGCCACGCAGCCGATCAGGACGAGCGTGATCGCCGTCGTCGTGTCGGAGCGAGGGCCCACCACCGGCGTCGGGACCTGCCCGATGACCGCCTGCGCCAGCGGGGCCACGCCCATCGCCACGTACACGAACAGCCAGAACGCGCCCTGGATCAGCCGCCGTCGCCGGGTCAGCACCATCGCCGCCAGCCGGCCGCCGCCGTACACCGTCAGCGTCAACTGGAGCCAGTACGCGGTGTCCCGCACGCCCGTGCCGGGCTGGGCCGCCACGTACGCGGGCAGGAATCCCACCAACGCGATGACCAGCGGCACCGCCAGCGCCCGCGACAGCGCCGCACGCGGCACCGACGTCGTGGCCTGCGCCTCGTCCGGGCCGGGCCGCTCCAGCGGCCCGCCCGCACCGGCCTGGTCCTGTGCCACGTCCAGGGCCATGGCCCACCCCCTTCATGCTCCCCGCGCCGAGTCTATGGCCTCCGGCCGGGAGGATCAGGGCGTCCGGGGCCGGAAGTGCCCCGATGAGGGTTCGGTGTCGATAATGTGAACCCGAGGCGCGGGGGCGCCGAAAAACAGGGGTGGGGAGTCATATGAAGGTGCTGCATGTCGTCACGCTGCATACGCCGACGAACGACTTCGGCGGCCCGACACGGGTGGCGCTGAATCTGTCCAAGGGCCTGCGGGCCCAGGGTGTCGACGCCCGGATCGCGACGCTGGGCGACGGCTTCACGGGCCCGCTGCCGACGGAGCTGGAGGGCGTGCCGTCGTTCGTGCACCAGGCGCGCCACGTGCTGCCGTTCGAGGTGAGCGGCATCACGTCGCCGGGGCTGCTGGCGAAGGCGCGCCGGATGGTGAAGTCGGCGGACGTGGTCCATGTGCACCTGATGCGGGACCTGATCACGCTGCCGTTCGCGCTGGTCGCGCTGGAGGCCGGGGTGCCGCTGGTGATCCAGACGCACGGCATGATCGACCCGACGGAGAAGCTGTTCGCGAAGGCCGTCGACGTCCTGGGCATGAAGCGGGTGCTGCGCAAGGCGGACGCGATCTTGCACCTGACGCGGATGGAACGCGACGGTGTGCAGGCGGTGGTGCCCGACACTCCGCTGACCACCTTCCACCGGCTGGTCAACGGCGTGACGTTGCAGGACCGCAGGCCCGCGCGGGCCGACCGCCCGCCGACCGTGCTCTATCTGGCGCGGGTGCAGAAGCGCAAGCGCCCCGAGGACTTCGTGTCGGCGATGCCCGTGGTGCTGGCCAAGTACCCGGACGCGCGCTTCGTGCTGGCGGGCCCCGACACCGGCGATCTGACCGGCCCCATGCGGGAGCTGGCGGCGAAGCTGGGCGTGGCGGACTCGCTGGAGTGCGTCGGCGCGCTCGGCCACGAGCAGGTGCTGGAGCAGCTCAGGAAGTCCGATGTGTACGTGCTGCCGTCGGTGGTCGAGCCGTTCGCCGTCTCGATCCTGGAGGCGATGTCGGTCGGCCTGCCCGTGGTGGTGACCCGGACCGGCGGCCTGTCGCCCGACGTCGAGGCGGCGGGCGCGGGGCGGATCACCGACAGCGACCCCGACGCGGACAACGGCCCGCTGGTCGGCCAGGCGATCCTGGAACTGCTCGACCCGGCCGCCAACGAGGAGGCGTCGGACGCCGCCTGGCGGCTCATCCGCGACCGCTTCTCCATCGGCGCCGTCGTCGACACGCTCATGGAGGTGTACGGGGGCGTCACCCGCGCCGGGTGACGCCCCCGCGTGCGCTTCCGGACCCCGGGTCCCGGAGCGCGGTCCGCGGGCCGGCCCCGGGAGGACCGGGGCCGGCCTCGGGCGGCGCGATCAGCGACCGCGGGTCACGGCCGACTGCGGGTCACGGCCGACTGCGGGTCACGGCCGACTGCGGGTCACGGCTTGCGCCCCTCCCGCGTCTTGAGGCCGATCTGCCAGCGGTAGAAGCTCATGGCGAGCGCGTAGTCGAAGCCCGCCCGGCCGTCGAGGAAGCCGCGCTTGTAGACGTAGGCGTAGGTGAAGGACACCAGCGGCTTGAACGGCGCCTTGTGGAAGAGCTGGCCCTGGCGGGTCTTGACCTGCCGGATCTCCTCCTTCACCCGGGGGTTCAGCTCCAGCCACGCCTCCCAGTCGGAGTAGCGGTTGTGCCGCTCGAACCAGGTGCGCACCGGGTCGAGATCCTCGTGCTCGATCGGTGAGCGCAGCCGGGCGGCCGACGGCGCGACCGGCTGGTAGTGGCCCTCCTGCTCGCCCATGCCGGGCGCTTCGAGGTCGCCGACCTCGGGGAAGTGGCAGCGCGTGCGGTCCAGCAGCGCGCGCTTGACGATGGTGTAGCCGTGCCGCAGCCGCCGTCCCGCGAACCAGTAGCCCAGCGGGATGTCGAAGGCGGCCACCGACGGCGGCCCGGCCGCGAAGGCGGCCTTCAGCTCGGCCAGCAGCTCGGGGCTCGGCGTCTCGTCGCCGTCGAGGAAGAGCAGCCAGGGGATCTCGGTGCGCACATGGTCCAGACACCACTGCTTCTTCTTGGGGTACTTGCCGTCCCACGCGTACTCGACGATCTCCGCGCCGAGGCCCTCGGCGATCTTGCAGGTGTCGTCGGTGCTGGCCGAGTCGACCACCACCACGGCCTCGACGTGGTCGATGACCGACGACACCGTACGGGCGATGTTCTCCGCCTCGTTCTTGGTCGGTATCGCCACCACGATCGGGAGCTTGCTCATGCGGTCCCTCCGTTCATCTCGGTCTCGTCCTGCGGCTCACGGCGCATCGCTCACCCCGTGCCCGCGAGCCACACGTAGCAGCCGCTGGAGGTGACGCCGCGCGCGGCGGCGGGGACGGTCATCCGGGCGCCGCTGCCGGCCGACAGGGTGCCGTTCGAGCTGGTCACCCGCCAGGTGCAGTGCGTCGACGGGTGCGGCGCGCGGTAGGTGCCGGGCGCGACCGACGTGCCGGGGACGGCCTTCGCCGCCACTGTGAACGTCCCGTCGGCGAAGCCCCGCGCGGCGGCGTCGATCACCGGCTGCTGGTCGGGGCAGAGGCTGCGGACGGCCGCCGCCGCGCCGGACCCGCTGATGTCGCCGGTGACGATCGCCCCGGCCGCCGCGTCCTTGTCGATCTTCGCGGTACGGGTCAGCCGGTCGCAGATCTCCTGGCCGCCCTCGAGGACGGCCACCGGGTCGGTGCCCTTGGGCACCCGCCCCGACAGATACGACTTCTGGGGCTTGCTGAAGGTCCCGCCGCCGGGCGGGGTGAGCTGCGCGTCCGGCACCTTCGGGGCGTCGGCCGCGGACCCCGGCGCCTCGGTGCTGTCGTCCGAACCGGCACCGGCGTCGGGGCTCGTGGTCGCGGACGGTCCCGAAGTGCCGCCCGTGGCCGTCGCGGAGACGCCGGGCGACGCCTTCGCGTCGTTCTTCGCCGTGTCGTGACCGCCTCCGCCACCCCCGCCGCCGCAGGCGCCGAGCAGCACCGCCGCCGCCGTCACGAGGACGGCGGCGGCAGTGGCGGAGCGGTGTTTCCGGGTCACCCGGCGGTCCCGAGCGCGTACTGGTTCGCGATCTGGGCCGGGCTGAGGACCGTCGGGAAGACGGCCGCCTCGTCGATCGAGCCCGCGAAGAACTGGCTCTTCGGCTGGGAAGGCCAGCCGTTCAGGTTGTCGCCGCCGACCCGCCAGAAACCGTCGTAGTTCTGGCTGGTGGTGACGGTGGCGTCACTGCCCTTGAGGACGCCGTCCACGTACAGCCGCATCCCGTTCGCCCCCTGCGTGGCGACGACCTGGTGCCAGTTGCCGTCGTTGTAGCCGCCGGTGGGCGTGGAGACGATGCGAGTGCTGCCGGTGTAGGCGCCGAAGATGAGCTGACCGCTGTCGGTCATGTAGACGTGCTTGTCGTAGTTGCCGCTGGTCTCGGTCGCCAGGTTCCCGAAGCCGATCAGCTTGCCGCCGGAGGTCGTGGTGGTCTTGAACCACGTCTCGACGCTGTACGCGGACGGTGTGGGGTGCGAGCGGTCGCTGTACGTCCACTGGGTGGAGCCGTTGAAGGTGTACGCCTTCGAGCCGGGCACCGCGCCCGGCGAGACGGCGTGCACCGGGCCGCCGACGCTGATCCCGCTGTCGTCGGCCGCGGAGGCGTCCGCGTTGTACGAACCGGCGGCGGCGTCGTAGCGCCAGTACAGATTCGCGCCGTCGGCGAGGACCTGCGTGGCGTACGGCTCGGCCGTGGCCGGGACGGTGGCCGCCGCATTCGGCGACTGGGCGCTGGTGTTGACGCCGTCACTGGCCGACACCCGGTAGGTGTACTTCACGCCGGGTGTGACATTGGTGTCGGTGAACGTGATCTGCGGGCGGATCCAGGGCTTGGAGTCGCCGCTGACCGTGTAGACGGGGGTGGCCGCGCCGTTGCGGTACACGTTGTAGATCAGCGTGCCGTCGTCGTTGTCGGTGCTCGACTGCCAGGTCACCTTCACCGCACTGGGGTCGATGCTGCTCACCGCGGTCTGCGGCAGCGTCGGGGCGCCGGTGTCGGGGCCGTCGGCGAAGCGGGTCAGGCCCTGCTGCGCGCCGCCGTTGACGGTGGTGAACTCGCCGCCGACCCACATGTAGTCGTGTCCGCCGGACGACGAGATCGCCATCACGCGCGGGCCGATCTTCTCGCCGATCCCGTCGTTGGTGTCGGGGTACCACGACAGCAGGTGCGGGTCGGTGACCGACTCGGCGACCAGGTGCTTGCGCGTCGAGTTGGGGAATTCGCCCATGCTGGAGCAGTCGTGGGCGTGCGAGCCGCTGTAGAGCACGGTGCCGTGGACCACCAGGCTCTGCGTGGCGCCCAGGCAGGTGTCCCGCCAGATCTGGTTGAAGTCGGTGAGGCTGAGCGCCACCCGGCCGTCGAACACGCCGCCGCCGGTGCCCTCGTTGGCGGTGTAGAAGGCGTTGCTCGCCGGGTCCACGATGATCGACTTCGTCACCGAGGTCGCGTCGAGGAACCCGGGCGGGTACGCCTTGGTCAGCGCGCCGGTCGTGGTGTCGACCACGGCGAGCGAGTGCGAGTAGGTGCCGCCGACGTAGTTGAAGTCACCGCCGATGATGGCGTTCTGGCCGTCCGGGGTGATCGCCAGCGCCCGGCCCGGCAGGTCGGCGTTGGGCGACCACGGCAGCAGGGCGCCGGCGGTGTTCACCGCGGCGAACTTGCCACGGGACTGGCCGCCGACCGACGTGAAGTCGCCGCCGAAGTACACGGCGTCCGAGGTCGCGGCGATGGTGCGCACCGTGCCCGAGGCCGCCGGGTGGAAGGTCGTGCTGACCGCGCAGGTGGCCAGGTTGATCGCGGCCAGGCTGCTCACCCCGACACCGTTGACCGCGCCGAAGAAGCCGCCCGCGTAGAGCGTCTGGCCGTCGGGCGAGACGGCCAGCGCGCGCACGGTGGCGTTGTTGGAGCCCACCGTGAAGTTGAGCTGGCAGCCGGTGGGCGCGCCGGTCGCGGCGTCGAAGGCCGCGAAGTTCGCGACGGACGTCTCGTTGGTCCCGGCCGCGGACCCGGCGGGCCGGATCGCGGAGAAGGTGCCCCCTGTGTAGACCACGCCGTTCGCCTGGGCCATGGCCCACACGATCCCGTTGGTCTGGTACGTGCTGAGATTGTCGGCGGTGATGCCGACCGGTGGTTGGAGCGCGGTCGCCGATGGCGACGACATCACTCCCAGCGTCGCGGCTGCCAGCAATATGGCAGCCGAGAACACCGGCAATTTACGCATGAGTTGCCCCCCAGGCCCCTGATGTGTTGCAACGGCCGATACGGCCGTCGTGATGCACGGCAGAGTAGGGGGTTCCGCTTAGCCCGGTCTGCCTTTTTGACGAATAAAGTGACATCACATCATCTGTCGATGCGAATCGTGGCCCCCGACAACTGGTCCGCCACCTGTCGGATGTCCGCGTCGACCATGATCCGGGCCAGCTCCGCCACCCTGACCTGCGCCTTCCAGTCCAGCAGGTCCCGTGCCTTGCTCGCGTCGCCGATGAGCGCGTCGACCTCGCTGGGCCGCTCGTATTTCGGGTCGTACCGGACATGCTCGGCCCAGTCCAGACCCGCGTGCTCGAAGGCCACCTCGAGGAACTGCCGCACGGTCGCGGCCTCGCCGGTCGCCACCACGTAGTCCTCCGGCTCGTCGCGCTGGAGCATCCGCCACATCGCGTCCACGTACTCCGGCGCGTAGCCCCAGTCGCGCACCGCGTCCAGATTGCCCAGGTAGAGCCGGTCCTGGAGGCCGGCCTGGATACGCGCGATGGCGCGGGTGATCTTGCGGGTGACGAAGGTCTCACCGCGGCGCGGGGACTCGTGGTTGAACAGGATGCCGTTGACGGCGTACATCCCGTACGCCTCGCGATAGTTCACCGTCGCCCAGTAGGCGAAGACCTTCGCGCAGCCGTACGGGCTGCGCGGGTGGAACGGGGTGCGCTCGTTCTGCGGCGGCGGGGCGGCGCCGAACATCTCCGAGGACGACGCCTGGTAGATCCGCGCCTCGATGCCGCTCGCCCGCAGCGCCTCCAGCAGCCGCAGCGCGGACAGGCCGGTGACGTCCCCGGTGTACAGCGGCGCGTCGAAGGAGACCCGCACATGGGACTGCGCGCCCAGGTTGTAGATCTCGTCCGGCCGCAGGTCACGCAGCAGGCTCACCAGCGCGATGCCGTCGGTGAGATCCGCGTGATGCAGCACGAAGGAGCGGTTCTTCTCCTGGGGGTCCTGGTAGATGTGGTCGATCCGTTCGGTGTTGAACGTCGACGAGCGGCGCACGAGGCCGTGCACGGTGTAGCCCTTGGACAGCAGCAGCTCCGCGAGATACGAGCCGTCCTGGCCGGTGACGCCGGTGATGAGCGCGGTCTTGCCCATGTGAGTCCCCCCAACTGGTCGGGTTGTGCTGTATTTCGTACGTAAAGATGGGTTGGCACCCGATCGGGTGAAGTGTGCTGGCAGAATGCCGTTCCATGACAGACCTACTGCCGGACGCGGCCCGGATCTTCGTCGCGGGCCACCGCGGCCTCGTCGGCTCCGCCGTGGCCCGCCGCCTCACCGCCGACGGCCACCAGGTGCTCACCCGGGGCCGCGCGGAACTGGACCTGCGGGACGCGGCGGCGACCGCCGCGTATCTGCGCGACACCCGGCCCGACGCGGTGGTGCTCGCGGCGGCCAAGGTCGGGGGGATCATGGCCAACTCGACCTACCCCGTGCAGTTCCTGGAGGACAACCTCCGGATCCAGCTCAGCGTCGTCGCCGGGGCCCACGAGGCGGGCGTCGCCCGCCTGCTCTTCCTCGGCTCCTCGTGCATCTACCCCAAGCTGGCCCCGCAGCCGATCCACGAGGACGCGCTGCTCACCGGCCCCCTGGAGCCGACCAACGAGGCGTACGCGCTCGCCAAGATCGCCGGCATCGTCCAGGTGCAGTCCTACCGCAAGCAGTACGGCGCCTCGTACATCTCCGCGATGCCCACCAACCTCTACGGCCCCGGCGACAACTTCGACCTCGCCACCTCGCACGTGCTGCCCGCCCTCATCCGCCGCTTCCACGAGGCCGAGCGGGACGGCGCGGCCGAACTGACCCTGTGGGGCAGCGGCACACCGCGGCGCGAATTCCTGCACGTGGACGACCTCGCGGCGGCCTGCGCGCTGCTGCTGCGGGTCTACGACGGCGCCGAGCCGGTCAACGTCGGCTGCGGCGAGGACCTGACCATCCGCGAACTGGCCGAGACCGTCAGGGACGTCGTCGGCTACCGCGGCACGATCGGCTGGGACACCACAAAACCCGACGGCACGCCGCGCAAGCTGCTCGACGTGTCCCGTCTTCAGGCGCTCGGCTGGCGGCCGGAGATCGCGCTGCGGGACGGGATCGCCGCGGTGTACGCGGACTGGCGGGCGACCGCCGGGTCTGTGGCCGGAACAGTGACTCACTAGTACGCCCCGCGTCCGTCGACCACGGCCCGCAGGGTGCGGGCCATCACATCCGCGTCGCCCGAGAGCGACCAGTTGTCGACGTACCGCAGATCGATCGCGAGGGTCTCGTCCCAGGACAGCTCCGACCTGCCGCTGACCTGCCACAGACCCGTGATGCCCGGCTTGACCGCGAGGCGCCTGACCTCCACCTCGTTGTACCGCGCCACCTCGTCGGGCAGCGGCGGACGCGGGCCGACCATCGACATCTCGCCGCGCAGCACGTTCACGAGCTGCGGCAGCTCGTCCAGCGACAGCCGCCGCAGCAGCCGCCCGACGCGGGTGACCCGGGGGTCACGGCGCATCTTGAACATCAGGCCGTCGTTCTCGTTCGACCCGTGCAGATCGGGCTTGCGCTGCTCCGCGTCGACCACCATCGTGCGGAATTTCCACATGGTGAACGGCACACAGCCCTGCCCGTACCGGATCTGCCGGTGGAAGGCCGGGCCCTGCGAGGTCAGCCGGACCGCCGCCGCCACCAGGCCGAAGACCGGGGAGAGCAGCAGGAGTCCGAGCCCCGCGCCGACCCGGTCGAGGGCCGACTTGAGCACCGGCTGGACGCCGCGCCTGGACGGCGGGGCGATGTGCAGCATGGCCAGGCCCGCGGGCGCGTCCAACTGCACCCGGCGCACGGCCACATCGATCAGCCCCGGCAGCACCGCGAGCGGCAGGCCCGCGTCGTGCAGCGACCAGGACAGCCTGCGCAGCCGTTCCGCGGACAGCCGCGGTCCCGGCGCCACCAGGACCAGCTCCGCCCCGTGGTCACGGGCGGCGCCCAGCACGATGCCCGCGTCCTCGGCGAGACCGGACGGCGCGACCGCGCCGAGCCGTGCGGTGACCGGGGCCCCGCACTCCAGCTTGGCGTTGCCCACCGGGACCACCCCGACCACCACATACGCGTGTTCGGTACGGGCCGCGAGGTGGCCCACCACATGGTCGGCGGAGCTCGGCTCGCCGATGACCAGGACCCTGCGCACGGCGTGGGCCTCGCGCCGGGCGGCGATCAGGTGGTGGTGGGTGAGCATCCGGCAGGCCGCCGTCAGCACGGGACCGGCGGTCAGCCCGGCCAGCGCGTACGACGGTTCCGCCACCTGATCGAAGGCGGTCCTGAGCACGGCGAGCACCCCGAGCAGCATCAGCCAGTCCCGGAGCACCGCCCCGGCGCCGCGGTGCTCGCCGAGGACGTCCGCCGCGTAACGCCGCCTGACCGCCTGGACACCGACCCAGGCGAGCGCCGCCACGGCGGCGCAGACCAGCGGGTGCGGCTGGCCGGTGGCATGGAAGATCGCCGCGACCGGGAACGCGATCCCGAGCACGTCGACGGTGAGCGCGAGCGGCAGATACCACCGCGCCTTGTCACTGAACCTGCCGTGCCCGCCGTAAGGGCCGGGCGCAGCGAGGGCACCGGTGGAACCCGATGCCCTCCTGCCGAACGCGTGCGCGGCTTTCGCGCGCACGGGTCTCGTATCGGCACTCATGGGTATGACCGGTAGAACCCGGTTTGCTTCGACACGCCGCATGGACCCCCCTGGCACATCGCGACCGACGAGGCGCTCTACCACTTCCCCAAGGGGTAGTGCGCCTGGATAAGAGCGAACGCTAGGCCAACACGAGGGCTTTCCGCTGCGGTTTACGCAGATTCGAGCCGTTGTTATGACCGAGTTAACACAAGTATGGATATCGAATGGCCACAGAGTGTAAGGAGGCCGTTACGGGTGTGCACGACCCTTACCCTTGGGACTTGTGTCCACTGTGCACCTACCCGACGACCTGCGTACAGCCCTGTCGGCGCGACTGAGCGCCACGGCCCCCACCAGGGCTTCCGCCGAGGTGGAACGCCTCATCGAAACATATCGTGGCAAGTCGCCGACGTCAGCGCCCATTCTGCGGGACGCGGCGTCGGTGGCGGCTTACGCGGCCTACCGTATGCCCGCCACGTACGCGGCCGTCAGGGCCGCGCTCGAGGCATTCCGTTTGCAGGCCGGGCAGTGGTCGCCCGCGACCCATCTCGACCTCGGCGGCGGGACCGGCGCGGCGACGTGGGCGGTGGCCGACGCGTTCCCGGGCGATCCCTCGGCGAGCGCGCACACCTCCACCGTCCTCGACTGGTCGCAGTCCGCCCTCGACCTGGGAAGTGAACTGGCGCGCACCGCCGAGTCGCCCGCCCTGCGCGCCGCGCGCTGGACCCGGTCGCCGCTCGGCGGCGGACCCGCGCTGCCCGCCGCCGACCTGGTCACCGTCTCGTACGTGATCGGGGAGTTGACCGCCGCCGACCGCACCGCGCTGATCGACGCGGCCGCGCTGGCGGCCACCGGGGCGGTGCTCGTCGTCGAGCCCGGCACCCCCGAGGGGTACGCGCGCACGATCGCCGCCCGCGACCGGCTGCTCGCCGCCGGGCTCACCGTCCTCGCGCCCTGCCCGCACGACGCGGCCTGCCCGGTCACCGGCGACGACTGGTGCCACTTCGCCGCCCGCGTCCAGCGCAGCTCGCTGCACCGGCAGGTCAAGGGCGGCTCACTGCCCTACGAGGACGAGAAGTTCAGCTACGTGGCCGCCGCGCGGTTCCCCGCGGCCCCCGCCCCCGGCCGCGTCGTGCGCCACCCGCAGATCCGCAAGGGCCTGGTCCTGCTCGACCTGTGCACCGCCGACCGCGGCCTGGTCCGCGACACCGTCAGCAAACGGCACGGCGACACCTACCGCGCGGCCCGCGACGCCTCCTGGGGCGACCCCTGGAGCTAGCGTCCTACAGCCAGCCGTAGCGGTGGAAGGCGCGGTAGCACAGGAAGGACAGCGTGGCCATCACGCCCACCATCAGCGGGTAGCCGAAGGACCAGCGCAGCTCGGGCATGTGGTCGAAGTTCATGCCGTAGAAGCCCGCGATCATCGTCGGGACGGCGAGGATCGCGGCGCCCGCGCTGATCCGCCGCATGTCGACGTTCTGTTGCACGGCGAGTTGGCTGAGATTGGCCGCCAGCAGACCGTCGACCAGCTCGCCGTAGCCCACCAGCCGCTCGCGGACGTGGGTCAGGTGGTCGGCGACGTCGCGCAGATAGCGGGCGACCTCGGCGCCGATGAGCCGGTCCGGCTCCTCGCTCAGCCGCTGCAAGGGCCTGGCCATCGGGTGCACGGCCCGCTTGAACTCGATGAGCTCCCGCTTGAGCTGGTAGATCCGCTCGGCGTCGTCGCGGTGCGAGTCGGCGAAGACGTCGGCCTCCAGGTCGTCCACGTCCAGCTCGACCTCGTCGGCGACGTCCAGGTAGTCGTCCACGACCTGGTCGACGATGGCGTGCAGGACCGCCGAGGGTCCGTGCGCCAGCATCTCCGGGCTGCTTTCGAGGGCGTGCCGTACGCGGGTCAGCCCCGGCGCGCTGCCGTGCCGCACCACCACGACGAAGTCCGCGCCGAGGAAGATCATCAGCTCACCGGTGTCGACCACCTCGCTGGTCGCGGTCAGCTTCTCGTGCTCGACGAAGACGATCGTCTTGACCACCATGAACAGCGAGTCGCCGTACCGCTCCAGCTTGGGCCGCTGGTGCGCGGTCACCGCGTCCTCGACCGCCAGCGGATGCAGCCCGAACACCTCGGCGATCTCGGTCAGATGCTCCGCCTCCGGCTCGTGCAGCCCGATCCAGGCGAAGCCGCCGGTGTGCTTCCTGGCCTCCGCCAGCGCCTCGCGCGGCGGCAGCGACGCCACCCGCGAGCCGTCCGCGTACACCGCGCAGTCGACCACCACGTCCGCGGTGCGGCGGCGCTGCTCGGGCACCGTGCCGTCCTCGCCGAGGGTGTGCCAGGTGCCGCCGCGCCGCCACTGCCTGCGGCCGACCGTGCGGCGGGCGAGCCGCATGGGGTCGATCAGCCGCGGGTCCAGACGCCGGCCAGGGGTGATGCCGCGTTCGTCGGTGGTCATCGTGCCTTCTCCAGTACCGCCATGGCCGCGTTGTGCCCGGGAACGCCGCTCACCCCGCCGCCGCGGGCCGCGCCCGCGCCGCAGAGGAAGACGTTCTCATGCGGGGTGCCGACGCCCCAGCGGCCTGTGGCGTACGTCACCTGGTCCGCGTCCGGCGCGGCGTACGGCCACGACAGGTCGCGGTGGAAGATGTGGCCGCCGGGCAGGCCCACCTCGCGCTCCAGGTCCAGCGGCGACTTCGCCTCCAGACACGGCCTGCCGTCGCCGTCCAGCAGCAGGCAGTCCGCCAGCGGCTCGGCGAGCACCGCGTCGAGCTGCGCCAGCGTCGCCTCCAGCAGCGCGTCCTTCGCCCCCGCCGGGTCCGCCGCGAACAGCCGCGCGGGCGTGTGCAGTCCGAACAGGGTCAGCGTGTGAACGCCCCGCCCGGCCAGTTCCGGCGAGAGGATCGACGGGTCGGTCAGGCTGTGGCAGTAGATCTCCGACGGCGGCGCGTCCGGCAGCCGCCCCGCGGCGGCCTGCTCGTACGCGGTCGCCAACTGCTCGTAGCCCTCGGCGATGTGGAAGGTCCCGGCGAACGCCTCGCGCGGGTCCACCGAGGTGTCGCGCAGCCGCGGCAGCCTGCGCAGCAGCATGTTGACCTTGAGCTGCGCGCCCTCGGGGGCCGGACCCGGCGCCGCCTCGCCCAGCAGCCCGGCCAGCGTGTGCGGCGCCGCGTTGACCAGCACGTCACGCGCCCCGACCGTCACCTGCCGCCCGTCGCGCTCGTACGTCACCTCCGCGCGTACGCCGTCCGCCGCGATGCCCGTGACCTCGGCGCCGGTGACGATCTCGGCGCCCGCCGCGCGGGCCGCGTCCGCCAGCGCGTCGGTGAACGCGCCCATCCCGCCCACCGGCACGTCCCAGTCGCCGGTCCCGCCGCCGATCACGTGGTAGAGGAAACAGCGGTTCTGCCGCAGCGACGGGTCGTGGGCGTGCGTGAAGGTGCCGATCAGCGCGTCGGTGAGGACCACGCCCCGCACCAGGTCGTCCGCGAAGGCCGCCTCCACCGTCTCGCCCAGCGGCCGCTCGAACAGCGCCTCCCAGGCCGCGGAGTCACCGATCGCGCTCTCCAGCGCGGCCCGCGAGGGCAGCGGCTCGGTCAGCGTCGGGAACACCGCCTGCGCGACCCGCCCGGTCATCGCGTAGAACCGCTGCCACGCCTCGAAGTCCCGGTCGTCGCCGGTCAGCGCGGCGAACTGCTCCCGCGTACGGGCCGCGTCGCCCGCGTCCACCAGCAGGCCGCCGGTGCCGCGCGGGGTGTACGAGGAGATCCGGCGGCGGCGCACCGCGAACCGCAGCCCCAGCTCGTCGGTGATCCGCGCGGGCAGCAGGCTCACCAGGTAGGAGTAGCGCGACAGCCGCGCGTCCACCCCGGCGAAGGCCCGGGTCGACACGGCCGCGCCGCCGGTCGCGGGCAGCCGCTCGAGCAGCAGCACCCGGCGGCCCGCGCGGGCCAGATAGGCGGCGGCGACCAGCCCGTTGTGGCCGCCGCCGACGATCACCACGTCATGCCGTGCCCCGCTCGAAACGTCCATCCCCGCACCCTATGACGCGGCGGCGCACGGCATGGGGCGGTCGGGACCGGGCGGTTCAGCTGGTCGGCTGCCGAGCCGCCACCACGCCGAGGCCCCCGGCCGGGAGGACCCGCGGCGTGGCGTGCGCGGGCTCGGGCCACGCGCCGGTCAGCCGACGGCCGGGCGCAGCTCCATCGTGCAGCACTTCACGCTGCCGCCGGCCTTGTGCAGCTCCGACATGTCCACCGGGACCGGCTCGAAGCCCCGGTCGCGCAACGGCCCGAGCAGGCCGGTGGCGGTACGCGGCAGCAGGACGTTGCGGCCGTCGCTGACCGCGTTGAGGCCGAGCGCGGCGGCGTCCTGCGCCGTCGCCAGCAGCGCGTCGGGGAAGAGCCGGGCCAGCACGGCGCGGCTGCCGGGGGAGAAGGCGCCGGGGTAGTACATGATCTCGTCCCGCACGTCGTCGAGCACGGCCAGCGCCGTGTCCAGGTGGTAGTAGCGCGGGTCGGTCAGCTCCAGGCCGATCACCGGACGGCCGAAGAACTCCTGCGCCTCCGAGTGCGACAGCGGGCTGCTCCGGAAGCCCTGGCCCGCCAGGATCCATGTCGCCGTGACCGCGAAGTCGCCCTCCGCCTCGTTGATGTGCACCGGCTCGCGCGGATCGGGAAAGCCGTTGCTCCTGAACCACGCCAGGTGCGCCGGGGCCTCGGCCTCGCGCTCGGGGTTCGCGAACCTCGCGCCCAGCACCTTCCCGTCCACGACGGTCGCGCCGTTCGCCGCGAACACCATGTCCGGCAGGTCCTCCACCGCGTCCAGCAGCTCCACGGTGTGGCCCAGCGCCCGGTACCTGTCGCGCAGGTCCTCCCACTGGAACAGGGCCAGTGCCGGGTCCACCGGCTTCGTCGGGTCCATCCACGGGTTGATCGAGTACGTCACTCGGAAGTGCGCCGGTGGACACATCAGGTACCGGCGGGGTGTCGCAGTGCGCAAAGAGGGCTCCTCGGGGGGTGGTGAAGGGCCGCCTCCGGCGGACGGTCGGCCCCCCGGAGTTCGTACGTACGCCCCGATTCTGCGCCTCCCGCTGGGGTCCCGCACCACCAAGTACCCCAAAGGGTTCCCCCCTTTCCCCCCGTACGGTTCCTTCGCGTCGGGCGGCGAGCCGATCCTTTTAGGGGCGCGGGGAACTGCGCGCTCAGCCATGACGCTCCTGCGGGTCACCACCGGCCCCGGTGGGGCAGTTCGGTTGTCTCCGGACCACCGGCCCGGTGGGGGCTGGCCGCGCAGTTCCCCGCGCCCCTGACGGGGCACCGTCTCTCGTCCGGGCGGTGAGCCGATCCTTTAGGGGCGCGGGGAACTGCGCGACAAGCCACGACGCTCCCGCACGTCACCACCGGTCCCGGTGGGGCAGTTCGGTTGTCTCCGGACCACCGGGCCGGTGGGTGGGGGGTCAGCGGAGGGGGAGGATCAGGGGGGTGCCGCTGCGGGGGTGGGGGAGGACTTCGACGGGGTGGCGGTAGACGGCGGAGAGCCGTTCGGCGGTGAGCACCGCCGCAGGCGAACCGTTGGCGGTGACGCGGCCGGAGGACAGGACGGCGACGCGGTCGGCATGGGCGGCGGCGAGACCGAGGTCGTGGAGGACGACGACGACCCCGCACCCGAGAGCGGCCTGCTCGCGGCAGACGCGCAGGACGAGCTCCTGGTGGTGAAGGTCAAGGGCGGCGGTCGGCTCGTCGAGCAGCAGCAGCGGCGCGCGTTGGGCGAGCACTCGCGCGAGCGCGACGCGGGCCCGCTCGCCGCCCGAGAGCGCGGGATAGGCCCGCTCGGCGAAGCCCGTGACCTCGGTGGCACGCATGGCCGCCGCCACCGCGGCCTCGTCCTCGTGGGCGAGGACGGTCCCGGCCCACGGCGCGCGCCCCATCCGTACGACCTCGTCGGCGGTGAAGGGGAAGGCGAGCGGCGAGGACTGCGGGAGCACGGCCCGGCGCAGGGCGAGCTGCCGGGCGGTCCAGCGGCCGAGGGGCGCGCCGCCGACCCGCACCTCACCGGAGTCGGCGGGCACGTCACCGGCCAGCGCCCCCAGCAGCGTGGACTTGCCCGCGCCATTGGGCCCGACCAGGGCGAGCACTTCGCCCGCGTGGACGGCGACGCCGACCCCGTCGAGCACGGGGCGCCCGCCGAGCCGTACGACCAGGTCGCGGGCCTCGGCCAGGACGTCGCCGGGGGCGGGCGGCGGCGGGAGGGACGTACGGGCGCGGCGTCGTACCGCGAGCGGCCTCATGCCCAACCCCCCTGCCGGCCGCGGGTCCTGCGCAGCAGCCAGAAGAAGAAGGGGCTCCCGACGAGGGCGGTCAGCACGCCCAGCGGCAGCTCCGCGGGCGAGGCGAGCGTACGGGCGGCGAGGTCGGCCGCGACCAGGACGAGCGCGCCGCCGAGCGCGCTGCCCGGCACCAGGAAACGGTGTCCCGGCCCCGCGGCCATCCGCAGCAGATGCGGCACGACGAGCCCGACGAAGGCGACGATCCCCGCGACCGCGACGGCCGCCGCCGTCAGCAGCGCCACGATCAGGATCACCGCGATCCGCATCCGTTCGACGTCCACGCCGAGGTGCTTGGCCTGGCGTTCGCCGAGCGCCAGCAGGTCCAGGCGGCGGGAGAAGAACGGCGCCACGGCGAGACCGGCCAGCGCGCAGGGCAGCACCGCGAGCACCTTCGGCCAGCTCGCCTGGGCCAGTGAACCGAGCTGCCAGAAGGTGATCTGGGTGAGCTGCGAGTTGTCCGCGAAGAAGACGAACAGGCCGATGAGGGCGCCCGCGAAGGCGTTCACCGCGATGCCGGTGAGGACGAGGGTGACGACCTCCGTCCGGCCGCCGGACCGGGACAGGCCGTACACGACGAGGACGGTCAGCAGCCCGGCGACGAAGGCGCACACCGTCACCGACCAGGTGCCCGCGAAGGTCAGGCCGAGCGCGATCGACCCGACGGCGCCCACCGCGGCGCCGGACGAGATCCCGATCACCCCCGGCTCGGCCAGCGGATTCCCGAACACGCCCTGCATCAGCGCCCCCGCGCACCCCAGCGAGCCGCCGACCAGCAGCGCCAGCACGATGCGCGGCAGCCGTACGTCCCACAGCACCGACTCCGCCACCCGGTCCAGCCGGTGGCCCCCGAGGCCGCAGCGGTGCGCCACCGACGCCAGCACGTCCCCCGCCGGAATCCCGTACGCCCCGATCCCGGCCGACACGACGCTCAGCACGACCAGCCCCGCGGCCAGCACCCCGATCAACACGGTCGCCCGGCCACGCCGGTTGGCCTGACGGCCGGTCGGCCGCGGCCCGTCGTCCGCGATCCCCCCGGGCCCGCTCGCTTCCTTGGGCCCCGTGTACGTATGCGCCGCGTCATCGTGCGCCGGTACGGAGTCCGGAGCTCCTGGGCCGACGTCCCGAGCGGGAGCCGCAGTCGTGGTCGGCCGGGTGTCGTCGTCCGTCCCGGCGGGCGCGGTGTGTTCCTCGTTCGGGGAGGCCGTGGTCGTCATGGGCCGGGTCACCGGGCCTTTTGGTGGATGCCGGTGGTGAGCCGGCGCAGGACGGAGTCGGTGCGGGGGCCGAAGTTGAGGAGGGTGCCGTCGTCGATGGCGACGACACGGTGGTCGAGACCGGCGGGGGTCTGGGCGACGCCCGGGACCTTTTCGAGGCCGCTGACCCCGCCGACGGAGTCGAGCCCCTTGGTCATGACGAGGATGACGTCGGGCGCGGCCTTCACCAGGGCCTCGCTGGTGATGGGGGTGAAGTCCTTGTCGAGGCCGGAGGCGGTCCCGGCGTCGACGCCGCCCGCCGCCGCGATGAGGGAGTCGGCGCCGGAGCCGCGCCCGCCGATCAGGTAGACCGACGCGGTGCCGCGCAGGTAGAGGAAGGCGACGCGCGGCTTGTCGGACGTGCTCGGAATCGTCGCGCGGACGGCGTCGATCCGTTGCGCCGTACGCGCGCGCAGCGTGTCACCCGCGGCCTTCACGCCGAGCGCGGCGGCCACGGCGTCGATCCGCGGGCCCACGTCGTCGAGCGAGGTCGCCGTCTTGACGACGACGAGCGGGACGCCCGCGTCGCGGATCTGGCGGATCGCCTCGGCCGGGCCCGTGGTGTCCTCGGCGAGGACGAGGGTGGGGTGCAGGGACAGGACGCCCTCGGCCGAGACGTCGTGGGCGCGGGTCACCACCGGCAGCTTCGCCGCCTGCGCGAAGGTCGCCGTGATGTCGCGCGCGACGACGTTCTTGCCGAGGCCCAGCGTGAAGACGATCTCGGACAGCCCGCCGGTGAGCGGCACGATCCGGTCGGCGGCGGTGACGGTGACCTTCCGGCCGTCCGCCGAGGTGACGGTGGCGGGCAGTACGGGCACGGGCGCCGCACCGGCCAGCGGTTCGATCCGGTCGGCGTCCGCTCCCGCGCTCGACGTCGCCCCCGAACCGCTCGCGGACGGCCCCGCCTTCCCCGCCGAGCCGCCGCACGCGGTGAGCGCGAGCGCCAGCAGCCCGCCGAGCAGCGAGAAGGCCACGCCCCGCGCGGCGCACGCGTTCCGCCGCAGGGAAGCGCGGCGCCGCGAGCGACCGCGCCCCGAGCCGCCGGCTTCCGGGGCGGCCCGGACGGCGGTCGGTGGTGAACCGGCGGGGGACGAAGGCGGGGTTGGTGACGCGGCGAGGTCCGGGGCGACTCGGACGGCGGTCGGCTGTGAACGGGCGGGGGACGAAGGCGGGGTTGGTGACGCGGCGAGGTCCGGGGCGGCCCGGAGGCTGATCGGCTGTGAACGGGCGGGGGACGAAGGCGGGGTTGGTGACGCGGCGAGGTCCGGGGCGGCTCGGACGGCTGTCGGCTGTGGACCGGCGGCCGGTGGGCGGGTGCGTTCCGGCGCGGCGCGGTCGCACAAGTCGGCCTGGGCATGCCTGCGTTGCGGAGTGTCGGCGTCCGGGGCGTCCAGGGAGCGCCCGGCCTGCGAGGCCGTCGTCGGGAAGCCCGCGGCATGCGGCTCGGCATCCGCTCGGTCGGGACGTCGTTCGGAACCTGTTCGCACTGCCAACCCGTCCCTTGCCGTGGTGCCGTCATGTCGTGATGCCGCTGTGCCCGCGCGCCAGCGCGTTCGGCGACGTCGCGGGAGGGTTCCCCGCCGGTCGGTGATTAGCTTAGGTTAGCCTTACCTGAGTTTGCCAGTCCTGGAGGGGTCCATGCCGTTGTTCCGTCATGCCCGCGTGCGCCGTACCGGCGGCCGGGCCGTCTCGCTCACGGCCGTGAGCACCGCGCTGCTCGGCGCGGTCGCGCTGACCGCGCTGACCGCGGTGCTGCCCGCGTCAAGGGCGGACGCCGCGACGAGCCGTACGGTCGCCGGGGGACGGCTGGACTGGGGAATCAAGGCGTCGTTCCAGAGCTATGTCACCGGGCCCATCGCGAAAGGCAGTTGGGCGATGACCGGCGGCGCGGGCACCTTCGGCAGCAACCAGTTCCGTTTCCCTTCGGCGCGGGGCTCGTACGATCCGGGCAGCGGCGCGCTGACCGCCGCCTTCGCGGGCGGCGTCCACTTCCTGGGGCACCGGCAGACCAGCGGCGCCTATCAACTCGACCTCACCATCAGCCGTCCCACCGTCAAGATCTCCGGCGGCCGCGGCACGCTCTACGCCGACATGCGCAGCAAGGACAAGAACACCGGTCGGGTCACCACCACCGCCCAGGTGCCGCTCGCCTCGCTCGCCGTCGGCGGCGTCAACACCCGCGGGGTCACCGGGTCGCAGATCACCCTCAGCGGCATCCCGGCCACCCTCACCTCGCAGGGCGCCCGCGCCTTCGCGGGCTACTACACCACCGGCACCCCGCTGGACCCGGTCAGCCTCTCGGTCGACCTGCGCGCGCCCGCCTCGCCGACCACCGCCCCGCCGCGGACCCCGACCGGCGGCGCGAGCGACAAGGCGTCGGGGAAGCCGACCGCCACCTCGACGGCCGTGCCCGGCACGGTCGTTGACGCCGCCGCCGACTGGGGCGTACGCCGTACCTTCCGCGAGTACGTGACCGGCGACATCGCCAAGGGCCGCTGGACGGTGGCCGACGGCGCGCGGGACGGCGGCGCCCTGTTCCGCTTCGGCGCGGGCCGCGGCACGTACGACGCCTCGCACCACTCGCTGGACGCCCGGTTCGGCGGGACGGTGCGCTTCGTCGGGATGAAGGCGGCGGACGGCACGTACGGGCTCGACCTGTCGATCAGCGCGGTCCGCGTCACGGTCACCGACGGCAAGGGCACGCTGTACGCGGACGGCGAGCCGTTCATCACCTTCGCCGCGCCCGCCGCGCTCGCGCCGAAGAACGGCCTGATCTCCCTGACCGAGGTCCCGACCACGCTGACGGCGCAGGGCGCCAAGGCGTTCAACGGCCTCTACACCGCGGGTACTTCGATGGACCCGCTCACCCTCTCCGTCGCCCTCGACAAGGCGGCGGCCCTGCCCGCGCTGCCCGACATCGGCTCCGACCCCACGGCGTCCGCCACCCCGGCGGCGTCCCCGGCGCCGAGCACCGCACCCGCCGCGCCGCGCACCGAGTCCGCCGCGGACAGCTCGCACGACGGCGCGCCGGTCGGCCTGCTGGCCGGCGGCTCGGCCGCGGTCCTCGCCGCGGCGGCGGTCGTCTTCACCGTCGTACGGCGCAAACGCCGTACCGAAGACGGTGGCTGACGGCGCGTCACCCAGACGTCGGCTGACGGCGCGTCACCTCCCCCCGCACCTCGCACCACCCGCTCGAACCGCAGCACCGCAGGACGCGTACGGCCGCACGCAGCGTGTGGCCGCAGGGTCCGTACGCCCTCCGTACGGCCGCATGCCCGCACTGGGCACCACCGCACCGAGCACCACCTTCCGAGGAACACAAGGAGCACACCACCCCATGACCGCCCGCCTCAGCTCCCGCGCGCTCGCCCTGGCCATAGCCACCGCCACCGCGGGGGCGGCCACCGCCCTGCTGGTCCCGGCGTTCGCCGCCGCCGACTCGCCGTCGTCCCCGGCCGTACCGCTCGCCGGCGGCACCTTCGACTGGGGCGTCAAGCAGTCGTTCCGCTCGTACGTGACCGGCCCCGCGGGGGGCACCATCACCACCGCGGACGGCGCGACCGCCAACTCCAACGGCACCTTCCACTTCACCAACGGCCAAGGCTCGTACGACACGTCGACGCACGGCGTGACCGTCGGCTTCGACGGCAGCGTCGAGTTCGCGTCCACGCTGCACGGCTTCGACATCAAGCTGGCCGACCTCAAGGTCGTCACCGTCGGCACCACGGGCAGGATCACCGCCGACGTGACCGCCGCGGGCAGCACGTCGAACGACGTGGAATTCGCCACGCTCGACCTGTCGAACGTCAGGCCCGGCGGCGGCGCGGGCGGCGCGATGACCTTCAACGGCATCCCGGCCACGCTGACCGCCGACGGGTCGAGCGCCTTCAACGGCATGTACCAGCCCGGTACGGCGCTGGACGCCGCGGACCTGTCCGTCACTCCGGGCGCCGCCCCGACGACGACGCCGCCCACCACCCCGCCGACCACCGCACCGACCACCACCCCGCCGACCACCAACCCGCCGACCGGCGAGCCGACCGGTGAGCCCACGGGCGAGCCGACCGCCACGCCCACCACGACCGCGCCCGGCGGGCCCGCCGCCGTCGTGGACGGCAACCTCGACTGGGGCGTCAAGCAGTCCTTCCGCTCCTACGTCACAGGACCGATCGCCGACGGCAAGGTGGAGCTCACCGACGGCGCCACCGGCACCGCCTCCGGCTACCGCTTCCCCAAGGGCGCCGGCACCTACGACGCCGACACCAAGACCCTCAACGCCTCCTTCTCCGGCGGCGTCCGCTTCCTCGGCCACCTCCAGCAGGGCACGTACGCGCTCGACCTGAAGTTCGGCAACTTCGCGGTGGCCACCAAGGGCGCCACCGGCACCCTCACCGCCGACGTGTCGGCCAAGGACATGGCCTCGGGCAAGGTCACCGACTACAAGGGCATCGCCGTGGCCACCCTGAGCGGTGTCGCGCCGACCGCCGACGGCGACGTCGTCACGGTCTCCGGCGCCTCCGCCGTGCTCACCGAGGACGGCGCGAAGGCGTTCAGCGGCTTCTACAAGGCGGGCGACGCGCTCGACCCGGTGACGGTCGCCGTCTCGCTGGACGACAGCGCCACCCTGCCGACCGGTTCGCCGAGCCCGTCGGCCGGTTCGTCGGGCGGTTCCTCCGACGGCGGTACGACCGGCGGCTCCACCAGCGGCGGTACGACCGGCGGTTCCGGCAGCACGGTCGGCGGCACCGGCAACGACTTCACCACCGACGGCGAGCTGGCCTCCACCGGCTCCGGCACCCCGTCCGCCGCGCTGCTCGCCGCCGCGGGCGCCCTGCTGGTGACCGGCGCCGCCGCGACCGTCACCGTGGCCCGCCGCCGCAACACCGTCTGACGCAACCCCGTCCGACGCGAAGACGCCTGACGCAACCCCGTCTGACGCGGCACCGTCCGCCGCGAAGACCTCAGGCACAGCCGAAAGCCGGGCGGCCCACCGTGAGTTCAGGTGGGCCGCCCGGCTTCGCGGGGGTCGTACGGACAGCGCGCCCTCACGCGGAGAGCGGGAAGGCGTCCCCCAGCTCTCGGAAGACCGCGATGTTCAGCGCGAAGGCGGTCCTGCACTCCTCGACCACCCGCTGCTTCTCCAGGTCGTCGACCGCGAGGCCGTCCAGCAGTTCGCGGTACTCGCGCTTGAAGGCGGCCGGGTTGTCGATGCCCTCGAAGACGTAGAAGCGGACACCGTCGCCCTTGCGGGCGAAGCCCCAGGTCTTCTCCGCGACACCGCGGACGACCTGGCCGCCGGAGAGGTCGCCGAGGTAGCGGGTGTAGTGGTGCGCGACATACCCGGCGGGCCACTCGCGGGCGACCTCGGCCACCCGGGCCGCGTACCGGGCGGTGGCGGGCAGCGCGGTCGCGCGGTCCTTCCAGCCCTCGCCGAGCAGGTGGTCGAGGTCCTGTTCGAGGGAGGCGACGCGCAGCAGCTCGGTGCGGGTGAAGGGCGCGGCCACCGAGTCGTCGGCCAGCAGGTGCGCGCCCTCCTCCAGCGCCCGGTACACGAACCAGAGCTGCTCGGTGTAGCGCGCGTACGCGTCCACGCCGAGCCGCCCGCCGAGCAGGTCGTCCATGAAGGTCGAGTCGTGCGCCTCCTGGTGCTGGGCCCGGGTCGCGGCGCGGATCACGGCGGAGAAGGGGGATGCGGCGGACGGTGCGTCCGGAGTGGCCGACGTGTCCGAAGTGGCCGACGGAATCGACGTGGTCAAAGGAACCTCCTGGTCAAGGCTGTGCGCCGACCTCGATCCTCCCAACTTAGGCTTACCTAAGTCAATAGGTTGCCGACATGATGTCGGAAACGGCCGCCACGGGAACACTTCCACCCCGGGTGGGTGTTCATTCCTGGCAAGAGGGAGGATGTGCTCCACCGTCCGCGTACCGTGGTCCGCGGGACGGGAGTGGCGAGGAAAGGAGCCCGATGGCAGGCAAGAGCAGGGTGTCCGACTGGTTGCGCCGCCGTACGGAGAGCGCTTCGGGCAACAGCCGGGCGGCCAGGGCGGCAGCCGCCGCTGCCGCCGACGACCTGCGCCGTGACGAGCTGATCCAGGCGGCCGTCGCCGCCTCGTATCCCGTCGCACCGGCCGTGCACCCCGAGGGCTTCGGCTGTTCGTGCGACCGGATCGGCTGTCACATCCCCGGTGTGCACCCCGTCTCGCAGGCGTGGCAGACCCAGGCGAGCACCGACCCGCAGCGGGTCGCCCAGTGGCTCAGCGGCCAGCCGCTCGCCAACTTCATCACCGCCACCGGGCTCAACCACGACGTCCTCGACGTCCCCGCGGAAGCGGGCCGCGTCGCGCTGGAACGGCTGACCGCCGACGGCGCCACCATCGGCCCGGTCGCCCTCCAGGGCGAGGACCGGATGCTGTTCTTCACCGCCACCCGCGGCACCCCCGCCGACGAGGACGAGTGGTGGCCCTGCGCCCTCGACTGCAACCCGGAGACCGCCGACGAGCACCCGGGCATCCGCTGGCACTGCCGCGGCAGCTATGTGCTGCTGCCCCCGGCCCGGCTGCCGTCCGGCGGCACGGTCGTCTGGCTCCCCGACCTCGGCCCCGACCTCCCGCTGCCCGACCCGCTCCCCGTCCTCGACATCCTCACCGACGCCTGCGCTCAGTTCGCCTACGAACCCGAGCCGGAACCGGTCGCCCGCACGCGCTGAGCCCGTCCCCGCAGAGCCCGTTTCCGCTGAGGCCCGTCCCCGCAGAACCCGTCCCCGCTGAGTCCCTACGCGCCCGTCGCCGAGACCAGGCCCGCCAGGCGGCTGAGGACGGCCGTTTTCGCGTCCGGTCCCGCGCTGCGGGCGGGGACCGTGGCGGCCTGCTGGGACATGCGGGAGAGGGTGACGGAGGTGCGGGGGGTGCCGGTCATCAGGGCCTTGGTGTCCTGGTCGATGCTGAGTTGGTAGCCCTCGCGGTACGTGGCGCGGGTCTGATGCCGACTGGCGAACAGCACGAGCGCGCCGCCGGACCTGGTACGCAGCGCGACCGGGGTGAAGTCGCCGCCGTCGGCGGGCTGATCGGCGTACTGCGTCACGGAGTTGGCCGTACGCCGGTTCTTGTCGCGCCCGGCCAGCAGCTCGGAGGTCGCCGGACCGTCGGCGAACGCCGGTGCGGCGGGAGCCTGTTGGAGATACGAGGTGTACGCCGTGCTCAACCGGCCCGGCTGCACGAGCAGATCGGTGCCCGCGGCCGGCAACGCCTCGACCAGACCGTCCTTGTCGGTGGCGAGGGCGGGCAGCGCGTCCGGTGCCATGACGGCAAGGAAGGACGCCTTCCACGGGTCGCCCGCGGTGAACCGGCGGAAGACCAGCAGCCACCGCGAGTCGCCGCCGCGGTTGGTCGCGGTGTCCGCCACGAAGAACTTCGGCCAGCCGCGCTGCCTCGGCACCAGGAAGCGCGAGTCGGAGAAGGCCAGTGGCGTGAACGACGCGTTGCCCTCGGGGTGGTTGGCGTGCTTGGCCCGCACCCCCGCCTCGTCGATGGCGCCCAGCGCACCCGACTCGACCTCGGCGATCAGCGACTCGTCGTACGCCTTCGTCGCCGCGTTGTTGACCTTCGCGAAATTCGCCAGCACCTCGGCCGCCTCCGCGGGCCGCACCGACGCGATGTCCGCGCGCTCACCGTGCACGGTGACACAACCGGCCAACGGCACCGCCAGCGCGGTCGCCGCCGCCGCCAGACACAGGCTCCGACGGTTCATGGCAGGGTCAGCACCTCCGCGCCGTCCGCCGTGACCACCAGCGTGTGCTCGAACTGGGCGGTGCGCTTGCGGTCCTTGGTGACCACGGTCCAGCCGTCGTCCCACATGTCGTACTCGTGCGTGCCCAGCGTCAGCATCGGCTCGATGGTGAACGTCATGCCGGGCCGCATCACCGTCGTCGCCCGCGGGTCGTCGTAGTGCGGGATGATCAGCCCCGAGTGGAACGCGGTGTGGATGCCGTGCCCGGTGAAGTCCCGCACCACGCCGTACCCGAAGCGCTTCGCGTACGACTCGATGACCCGGCCGATCACATTGATCTGCCGCCCGGGACGTACCGCCTTGATCGCCCGGTCGAGCGACTCCCGTGTGCGCTCCACCAGCAGCCGCGACTCCTCGGCGACGTCGCCCACGAAGTACGTGGCGTTGCAGTCCCCGTGCACCCCGTGGATGAACGCGGTCACGTCCAGGTTCACGATGTCGCCGTCGCGCAGCACCGTCGAGTCCGGGATGCCGTGGCAGATCACCTCGTTCACCGACGTGCACAGCGACTTGGGGAAGCCGCGGTAGCCCAGGTCAGAGGGGTACGCCTGATGGTCCACCATGTACGCGTGCGCGATCCGGTCCAGCTCGTCGGTCGTCACCCCCGGGGCGATGGCCTTCGCGGCCTCCTCCATCGCGCGCGCCGCGATCCGCGAGGCGGTCCGCATCTTCTCGACCGTCTCCGCGTCCTGCACCTCGGGCCCGGTGTACGGCGCCGGCCCCGGCCTGCCCACGTACTCGGGGCGCGGGATCGAGGCCGGCACGTGCCGGGTGGGGGAGAGCTTGCCGGGAACGAGCAGCGACTGACCAGACATGCCGACGAGTGTATCCGCGCCCGATCGGGGAACATGGCCGCAGGCGGCCACCCGCGGCACCCCCGACCACAGGAGACGATCATGGCGCTGTTCAGGGCGAAGAAGCCGGCCGGAAAGCCCGGCGAATGGTTCTACTGCATCGAGCACCACAAGGTCGAGGAGGGGCCCGAATGCCCCGCCAAGGACCGCTTCGGCCCCTACTCCACCCGCGAGGAGGCGCAGCGGGCGATGGACACCGCCGCCGAGCGCAATCTCCAGTGGGACACCGATCCGAAGTGGCACGACACCGCCGACGGTGACGGCCAGGACGCCGGGAACGACAGGCCGGGGGCCTCCTGACGGAGCAGTCGGGCGGGGCCGGTCGTCAGGACGCGGTCGCGGGTGCCGTTTCCGTACCGCTTTCCGTGCCGCCTTCCGCTCCGCTCTCCGTCTCCGCCGCCGCCGGGTGCTGCCGCGCGTCGTACGACATCAGCTTCGGGAGAGCGGCGGCTAGGGCGACGACCGCCGCCGCGCACGCGACACCGCCGGTCCAGACGGAGGTACGGGCGGTGGTGAGGGCGGCCACGCCGCCGCTGCGGAGCTGACCGAGCTGCGGGCCGACCGAGTACGACAGCAGCTCGATCCCCGCCAGGCGTCCGCGCAGCTCGTCGGGGATCGTCTGATTCCACATCGTGGAGCGGCCGACGCCGCTGATCATGTCGCAGCCGCCCGCCGCCGCCAGGCACAGCAGTACGAGCCAGATCCGGCCGGTCCAGCCCGCCGCGGCCATGGCCAGGCCCCAGCCCACGGCCGCGTACACGACCATCCGGCCGTGCCGGTGGATCCGGGTGGTCCAGCCGCTGGTCAGGCTGACCGCGAGGGAGCCGACCGACCCGGCCGCGTACATCAGGCCCAGCGACCACGGCGCGTGCAGGTCGTCCGCGAGGAACGGGAAGATCGCCGCCGGGTACGCGAAGAACATCGCTGCCAGGTCGATCGCGTACGTGCCGAGGAGTTCCTTGCGGCTCCACGCGTAGCGCGCGCCCTCCGCGATCGAGCGCAGCGACGGCGGTTTCGCGTCGTGCGCGGCCGGTGAACGGCTCAGCCCCAGGCCGAGCGCGACGGAGAGCGCGAAGGTCGCCGCGTCGGCCGCGTACGCCCACGAAAGGCCCGCGTACGCGATCACCAGGCCCGCGACGGACGGGCCCGCGATGGCCCCGACCTGCCAGCGCAGCGCGTTGAGCGCCGCAGCGGCGGCGAGTTGGTCGCGCCGGACGATCCTGGGCACGATCGCGTCCAGGGCGGGCCGCTGGAGTCCCGTCAGCGCGCTCGACAGTGCCGCCACCACGTACAGCGGCCACACCACCGGGTGCGGCACCACCGTGTTGACCAGCAGCCCCAACGCCAGCAGGCCCTGCGCCGCCTCGGTCGCGTTGATCAGCAGCTTCCGGTCCATCGCGTCCGCGAGCGCCCCGCCGTACAGCCCGAACACGATCAGCGGCACCAGCTCCACCGCGCCGATCGCTCCCACCGCGACGGCCGAGCCCGTCAGCTCCTTGATCTGCACCGGCAGGGCCACGAACGTCAGGAAGCTTCCGAACGTCGTGATGGCTCCCGCCAGCCACATTCGCCGGAAGTCCGCCGAGGTGCGCCACGGCGTCATGTCGGGGAGCAACGCCCTCTTCCGCTTCCGCGGGGGTGGGGGGTCATCGGTCACGGTCACTGTCACGTAGGGCGATGCTCCCCGGCCCGGCCTCCCCCCGCAAAGCCTTTTTCCCCCCGCCCGACCCGCCCCCCACCGGGCCGGTGGCCCGGCGACAACCGAATTGCCCCGCCGGGGCGGGTGGTGTCGTGCGGGAGCGTTCCCGGCGCTCCGGAAAGGTCGGCTCGCCGTCCGGCCGAAAGTGGGTACGCCCCGTCAGGGGCGCGGGGAACTGCGCGGCCCGCCCCCACCGGCCGGTGGTCCGGCGACAACCGAATTGCCCCGCCGGGGCGGGTGGTGACGTGCGGGAGCGCGGGCCGCCCCCACCGGCCGGTGGTGAGGTGCGGGAGGGCTTGTGAACGGGGTGGGGTTACCAGCGGGGAGGAGGGGTGGAGAGGTGGTCGGCCAGGCGGGAGAGGGGGTCGCGGAAAGGGGGGCGGCGAGGGGCCGTGGCCTCACCCGCAGCGGAGCTGACAAGGTGCTGGAGGACGTCGAGGGAGAGCGCGGGCGCGTCGGGCGAGGGCAGGCTCAGGACGTCGTGGGCGAGGCCGTCGAAAGGGTGCCCCTCCGCGGAAGCGGACAGGGCGAGGACGGTGGCGCCGGAGCGCCTGGCGTCGTGGACGCGTTCGAGGATGCCGGCCCCCGGCCGGTCGGGGGCGACGAGCAGCACGGTCTCGCCGCGCCCGGCGGCGGCCAGCCGCCGCAGACCGACGGCGAGATGCGGCGGCGCGCCCGGCGGCACGCGGAACCGCAGGAGCGTGGGGGAGAGTTCGGGCACCCCGCTCCAGGCGGCCTCGTCGTCGAGGTGCGCGGCGAGATGCCACGGCTCGTACGCGTCGGTGCCGACGAGCAACAGCGGTCCCGGCCCGCGCTGGACCGCGGTTCTGAGCGTCCCGCCGAAGGCGCGGGCGGCGCGCGGCCACTCCGTTCCGGCGAGCACTTCGCGCAGCAGCGCGACCCGTACGGCGTCCATGGCACGGCATCCTTGCGCCCCCGGAGTGATCCGCGCCACCGAACGCCGTCGAACACCGCCCGCACCTGGCAGGATCGCCGGTATGACTACCCCTGAGGACGTGAAGACCCCGGCCAAGGCACCGGCCAAGGACCCCTGGGAGCTGCCCGACGTGTCGGGCCTGGTGGTGGGAGTGCTCGGCGGCACCGGTGACCAGGGCCGCGGGCTCGCCTACCGGCTGGCCAGGTCGGGCCAGAAGGTCGTCATCGGCTCCCGCAACGCCGAGCGCGCGCAGACCGCCGCCGCCGAACTCGGCCTCGGCGTCGAGGGCGCGGACAACGCGGAGTGCGCCCGCCGCAGCGACATCGTGATCGTCGCGGTGCCGTGGGACGGCCACGCCAAGACCCTGGAGTCACTGCGCGAGGAACTGGCGGGCAAGCTCGTCGTGGACTGCGTCAACCCGCTCGGTTTCGACAAGCAGGGCGCGTACGCCCTCAAGCCCGACGAGGGCAGCGCCGCCCAGCAGGCCGCCGCCCTGCTCCCGGACTCGCGGGTCACCGCCGCCTTCCACCACCTGTCGGCGGTGCTGCTCCAGGACCCGGAGATCGCGGAGATCGACACCGATGTGATGGTCCTCGGCGAGGCCCGCGCCGACACCGACATCGTCCAGGCGCTCGCCGCCCGTATCCCCGGCATGCGCGGTGTCTTCGCGGGCCGGCTGCGCAACGCCCACCAGGTCGAGTCGCTGGTCGCCAACCTCATCTCGGTCAACCGCCGTTACAAGGCCCACGCGGGCCTGCGCCTCACCGACGTCTGAGCCGCATCGAGCCGTAGCCGCGCCGCATCCGAGCCGTAGCCGAGCCGGCCACACGGGCCGGCCACGCGAGCCGTACGTCCGAGACGTACGAGCCCGTCCCGAGCGGTCCGGGGCATGGGGGACAATGGCGGACGACCGTACGCGTCCGCCCGGACAGGAGCCGCACCCCATGCCCCGCCTCGCCCTCTACGCCCTCATCGCGTGCCTGCTCGCCGTCGCCGCCGCGGTGGTGTCCTTCGCGCACGGCAGCTTCCTGGGCATCGTGTGGGTGCTGCTCGCCGGGCTGACCAGCAACATGTGCTGGTACTACTTCCGCAAGGCGAAGATGGACGCCGCCGCTGCCGCCGACGCGACGGGCCAGCCGCAGAGCTGACGTCACTTCCGCCAGAACTGGAACAGCGTGTAGCCGTAGTCCACGTAGTCGCGCGGCACGTGCAGCCAGCCCATCACGGTGTCGATGGCGTGGAAGAACTTCACGTTCACCGCCGGGATCCACAGCACACCGAAGACCGCCAGCAGGCCGAACTGTGAGAAGGGCTCGAACTGGCGGCGGGCGGCGGGCGAGAGCCACGGCTCGATGATGCCGTAGCCGTCCAGGCCCGGGACCGGCAGCAGGTTCAGGATCGCGGCGGTCACCTGGAGCATCGCCAGGAAGGCGAGCGCGCACAGGAACTCGGTCGGCCAGGAGTCCAGCGCGCCGAGCGCGAACGGCAGCATCAGCAGCACCGCGAAGGCGACGTTGACCAGCGGGCCCGCCGCCGAGATGAGGCTGTGCCGCCAGCGCCCCTGGATGCGGCCGCGCTCGATGAAGACGGCCCCGCCGGGCAGGCCGATGCCGCCCAGGATCACGAAGACCACCGGCAGCACGATGGACAGCAGCGCGTGCGTGTACTTCAGCGGGTTGAGGGTCAGATAGCCCTTCGCGCCGATGGAGATGTCACCGCTGTGCAGGGCGCTGCGGGCGTGCGCGTATTCGTGCAGACATAGGGAGACGACCCAGCCGGACACGACGAACAGGAAGACCGCGAAGCCGTGGTCGGAGGCGAACTGGCTCCACACCGCCCAGCCGGACACGGCCATCACCGCGACGATGGCGAGGAAGACCGGGCTGATCCTCCGGTCGCTGTCGCCGCGACGGTCGGCCCTGCGGATCGATGTGACGCTCATGGACGGGCTCCTGGCGTGGGCGGTGGGGCGCTGAGGCTACGGGAGGTCGTGCGCGGGCCCGGCGGCCCGACGGTGGGGGACCGACGGTGGTGGGGACGGACGCGGCCTGAGGCAGCCGCCCGATCATGCCATCCGGGACGGAAACGACACAGGCCGTGCCCGGGAAACGTCCGGCGGCGTGACCAGGTTCCAACGCCGCGTCACCCCGGGCCACCGCTGTACGGAGGCGCGCGAGCGGACGCCACGCCTCCGCCCCCGCGTGGACCGTACGCCCTCGCCGCCGCGGGCGGACCGGGGCCGACCGGGGCGCGGTGACCGTGCGGGCTCCGTAACAATGGGGCCGTGCGATACGCGATTCTCGGCACCACCCAGGCTCTGCGCGACGACGGCACGCCCGCCGCACTGGCGGGCGGTCGGCTGCGCGCGCTGCTGACGGCGCTCGCACTGCGGCCCGGCCGGGTGATCGGCGCGGACGCGCTCATCGACGAGGTGTGGGACGGCGACCCGCCCGCCGGGGCGACCGGCGCGCTGCAAGCGCTGATCGGTCGGCTGCGCCGGGCCATCGGCCATGACGCGGTCGGCTCGGTCGACGGCGGCTACCGGCTGGAGGCGGTGCCCGAGGACGTGGATCTCTACCGGTTCGAGCGGCTGGCCGACGAGGGGGCGCGGGCGCTGGCCGACGGCGACCCGGTCAAGGCCGCCGGGCTGCTCGGCGACGCGCTCGCGTTGTGGCGCGGGGCCGCGCTCGCGGACCTGCCCGACCGGGGCACGGCCGCCGTCCGCAGCGAGGCGCTGCGCCGGGACGCCCAGCGGCAGCGGCTCACCGCGGAACTGGCCCTCGGCAGGGCAGGTCCGATCCTCCCCGAGCTGGCGGAGCTGGCCGCCGCGCACCCCCTGGACGAGCCGCTGCGCGCCCTCCACATCCGCGCCCTGCGCGCCGCGGGCCGTACCGCCGACGCCCTGGCCGCGTACGAGGCGGTCCGCCGTGATCTCGCCGACCAGCTCGGCGCCGACCCCAGCCCCGAACTGCGCGCCCTGCACGCGGAACTGCTGAACCCCCCGCCGCTGCCGGGTGACCGTCCGGTCGGGACTCCGCCCGGCCCGGGCGGTTCCGCGGCCGGAAGGGCGCAGAGCCGGGCCCGCGGCACCCGAACGCCCACCCCCGGATCCGACACCCGCGGCCCGACCGCGGCCCCCGGCCCACGCCCGGCCGATCACGGACAGGTCGGCCAGGACCACCGGACCGGACCCGCTTCGGGCGGAGACGGGCAGGGCGGCCCGGCCGAGTACGGCCCCGGCGGGGCCGTCATGGGCGCCGCCGCGGGCGAGGCGGCTGACGGCGGTGCGTTCGGGCGTCGGGGCGCGGCCGTTGCGGGCGGGGCCCGGCCCGTACCGGGGAACGCCCGCGCGCGGCTGACCAGCTTCGTCGGCCGCGAGGCCGACCTGGCCGCGGTGCGCGGCGACCTGTCGCGCGCCCGGCTCGTCACGCTCACCGGACCCGGCGGCACGGGCAAGACGCGGCTGTCGCAGGAGGCCGGTGACCTGGTGGCGCCGCGCTGGAAGGACGGCGTCTGGTACGTCGAACTGGCGCCGGTCAGCGATCCGCGGACGGTGCCCGAGGCGGTGATCAGCTCGCTGGGGCTGCGCGAGACGCTGCTGCACTCCGGCAGTGCCACCGAGGCCGCGCTGTCCGTCGAGACCAAGACCAAGGACCCGGCCCGGCAGCTCACCGACTACTGCGCGAGCCGCGAGCTGCTGCTGGTGCTGGACAACTGCGAGCACGTGATCGGCGCCGCCGCGACCCTGACCGAACAGCTCCTCGCGCACTGCCCGGGCGTCTCGGTGCTCGCCACCAGCCGCGAACCCCTGGGCGTGCCGGGCGAGTTGGTACGGCCGCTGGACCCGCTGCCGGATCCGACGGCGCTGCGGCTGCTCGCCGACCGGGGCGCGGCGGCCAGGCCCGGCTTCTCGGTGGACGAGGATCCGGTGGCCTGCGCCGAGCTGTGCCGCCGCCTGGACGGGCTGCCGCTGGCCATCGAGCTGGCCGCGGCCCGGCTGCGCAGTCTCTCGCCGCGCCAGCTCGCCGACCGCCTCGACGACCGCTTCCGCCTCCTGACCGGCGGCAGCCGTACGCTGCTGCCCCGCCAGCAGACGCTGCGCGCCGTCGTGGACTGGAGCTGGGACCTGCTGGACCCGGCCGAACGCGTCCTGCTCCGCCGCCTGGCCGTCTTCCGCGGCGGCTGGACCCTGGAGGCCGTCGAGGCGATCTGCCCGGACCCCGAAGGGGCCGGCCCCGCGGAAGCCGGCCCGGCGAAAGCGGCGGACGGCGCCCGCGAGGGCGTCCGCATCGACGCCGTCGACGCCGCGGCGCTGCTCGCCTCCCTGGTCGACAAGTCCCTCGTGCTGGCCGACCTCACCGACGACGGCGTACGCCACCGGATGCTGGAGACGATCTCGGAGTACGCGACCGAGCGCCTGGAGGAGTCCGGCGAGCGCGCGGCCGTCGAGCGGCGGCACCTCACGTACTTCAGGGAGTACGTGCGCACCGCCGACCCGATGCTGCGCGGCGCGGGGCGCGGTCAGCACCGGGGCGCGGGCGAGGAGGGCGTGGGCCAACTCGTATGGCTGGAACGGCTGGAGCGCGAGCACGAGAATCTGCGGGCCGCGCTGCGCCGGGCGGTGGAGACCGGCGACGAGCAGGACGCGCTGCTGCTGGTGCTGAGCTGCTGCTGGTTCTGGGAGGTCCGCAACTACCAGTCGGAGCGCCGCCATTGGCCCGCGGCGGTGGCCGCGATGGGTCCCGACCCGTTCGAGACGCCGCCCGCCCTCGAACCGCTGGACCGCGGTCCGCTGGACGATCCGCCGCCGCTGGAGGGCGAGCGGCTGCTGGAGGCCAGGCGCTGGGTGCGGATCGAGGACATGGCGTCCATGCAGGGCGAGACCGACTGGTGGGAGCACCCGAAGCTGGCCCGTATCGGCCGCGCGCTGATAGAGACCTACCCGCCGCATCTGCCGCAGTCCGCCCGCTTCCCCGGCATCCTGCGGCCCTACGGCGCCTTCTTCTCCGGCGACTTCTCCCGGCTCGGCCCGCTGATGGACGAGACCGTGGAGAGCTGCCGCGTCCACGGGCGGCAGTGGGAGCTGGCCTTCGCGCTGCAACTGCGCGCGAAGATCAACAACGACATCAGTGAACGGCTCGCCGACGCGCTGGCCGACATCGCGGAGAGCCGCGGGCTCTTCCAGCGGCTCGGTGACGAGTGGGGCACCGCGGAGACGCTGTCCGCCGAGGCGGAGGCGGCCTCCAACGGCGGTGAGTGGGCGCGCGCCGCGCAATGCTGCCGCGAGGGCATCGCGCTGGCCCGCAAGATCGGCTCCCACCAGCACGTACCGGTGCTCACCGTCCGGATGGGCGAGGCGCTGTTCCACTCGGGCGAGGAGGACGAGGGCGAGCGGCTGCTGCGCGAGGGGGTCGCGGACGCCGACAAGTACGCGGCGGCCAGCGAGGGCGCGGGCTTCTTCGGCCGGGTGCTGCTCGCCCAGGTGCTCAGCCGCCGCGGCAGGTTCGACGAGGCGCTGGAGCTGATCGACGACGCCCTCGACGCGACGGTCCGCCACGCCAACGGTGTGCCCGGCTTCATCAAGGGGCTGCTGCACGCCATGCGCGGCTCCCTGATCGGCCGGGCCGGCGACCCGGAGACCGGGCTGCGGCTGATCGACGACGGTGTCGCGGAGCTCAGCCGCCACCCGCTGGCCACCGTCATCACCCCGCGGCTGGCGATCATGCTCTCGCCCGGGGTGGTGGATCTGCTGACGATGCTCGCCACCGCCGACGGCGCCGACCAGGAGCGCGCGCTGCGCAGGGCGCGCCGCGCGGTGGCGCTGCTCAACGCCAACGGCCGCCTGCGGCCGTCCGTGATGGCCCCGGCCGAGCGGCAGGACATGGAGCAGGCGGAGGGCCGGCTGCGGGAGTTGCTCACCGACGCCGGGTACGAGGCCGCGTACGCGGAGAGCGACGGCCTCACCCTGGAGGAGGCCGTCGCTCTCATGCGTGACGTGGACTGACGCGAACCGGTGCCGGGTGGCCCGGCGGCCGGGTCAGGTCTTCTTGCGGAAGCGCGCCACCGCCAGCGGCATCGTCACCGCGGTGATGCCGACCGACCAGGCCAGCGTGATCAGCACCGGGTGGGTGACCGAGCCGCCGTTGATCAGTCCGCGGGCCGCGTCGGCCAGGTTGGACAGCGGGTTGACCTTGGTGAAGCCCTCCAGCCAGCCGGGCATGGTGGTCGGCGGCGCGAAGATCGAGCTGCCGAACTGAAGGGGCATCAGCACCAGCATGGCGACGCCCTGGACCGCCTGGGGCGTCTTCATGGCCAGGCCCAGCAGGATGAAGATCCACATCAGGGAGGCGCCGAACACCGCCGACAGGGCGATGGCCCCGAACAGGTGCAGGACATCGGTGTGGATGGACAGGCCGAGCGCGAAGCCCATGCCCAGCAGGATCGCGATGGCGATCATCATCCGGCCCATCTCGACGACGATCTTCGCGATGAGCACCGAGGACCGCGCGATCGGCATCGTGCGGAAGCGGTCCATGACCCCCTTGCGGAAGTCGTCGTTGACCCCGCTGCCGACGGCCATGGAGATGTTCATGCCCATCATGGCCATCAGGCCGGGGATCACGTAGTTCACGTACTCCTGCTGGTTGCCCTTGCCCGCCACCGCGCCGCCGAAGACGTACACGAACAGCAGGGTGAAGATGACGGGCATCAGGACCGCGTCGAACATCGACTCCGGGTCCTGCTTGATCTGGAGCATGTTGCGGCGCGCGAGCGCGCCGATGTGCCGGAGGTTGGCCCGCAGGCCGATCCGTCCCTCGCCGGTGGCCGCTGCCTTCGCGGGCGCGGTGACCGTCGCCGTAGCCGCGCTCATGCCGCGACCTCCACTTCGTTCTTGTCGTCGATCCGGGTGTCCTCGTCCGGCCGGGCGTCGGGCTGGCCCGCGCCGTCGTCGGACTTCTTGCCGGTGATGGCGAGGAAGACCTCGTCCAGGCTGGGCAGGTGGGTGCCGATGTGCGCGATGGAGAAACCGCGGGTGCCCAGCAGGCCGACCACGGCGGTCAGTTGCTCGTCGCTGAGGATCGGCACGCTCACCACGCCGTCCTCGCGGTCGGCGGTGGCACCCGCCACCCCGTCGAGTCCGGCGCCGGAGATGGCCTCGGCCATCGCCGCCACCATCGAGGGCTCGCTCGGCCGGATCACCAGGGTGCGCCCGCCGACCTTCGCCTTCAGCTCCTCCACCCGGCCGTTGGCGATCACCCGGCCGCGGTCGATGACCGTCAGCTCGTTGGCGAGCTGCTCGGCCTCCTCCATGTACTGGGTGGTGAGCAGGACGGTCGCGCCCTCGGAGACCATCCGCTGGACCTCGGCCCACACCTCGTTGCGGGTGCGGGGGTCCAGGCCGGTGGTCGGCTCGTCCAGGTAGAGCACCGCCGGGTTGCCGATCATGCTGGCCGCCAGGTCGAGGCGGCGGCGCATGCCGCCCGAGTACTCCTGGGCCGGGCGCTTGGCGGCCTCGGTGAGCGAGAAGCGCTCCAGCAGCTCGTTGGCGCGGGCTTTGGCGTCCTTGCCGGACAGGTCGAGCAGCCGCCCGATCATGTACAGGTTCTCCCGGCCGGACAGCTTCTCGTCCACCGAGGCGTACTGGCCGGTCAGGCCGATCACCCGGCGGAGCTGCCGGGGCTGCTTGAGCACGTCGTATCCGGCGACCCACGCCGAGCCCGCGTCGGGCTGGACCAGCGTGGACAGCACGCGCACCAGGGTGGTCTTGCCCGCTCCGTTCGGGCCGAGCACGCCGAGTACGGTGCCCTGGCGGACATCGAGGTCCACCCCGTCGAGGGCCTTGGTCTCACCGTAGTGCTTGACCAGACCCCGTACCTCTACGGCGGAGTGCCCGCCGCCGTCAGTCAGTCGCTTCGTCATGCCGACAACAATGGCGGGCGCCGCTGACACCGCGCCGACATCGCGCCGACAGCCGGGGACCGACCGTATCGGTGGCGTGTCAGCGACCTGTCAGCGACCGGTCACCGATCGGTCGGTAACGCTAGAGCGGCACGCTGACCAGCAGTGTTCCGTCCGCCGCCCGGATCTCGAAGCGGCTGATCGAGTCCTTGTGCAGTCCTGCGGCGCCGTGCACGGTCAGCGGTCGCGGCTGGGCGTCCGTGCCGTAACCGGTCTCCGGCACCGCCCAGGTGGCCACCGTCTGGCCGTTGCCGTCCAGCGCGACCGCGACCAGGCGGCACGTCTGCGGGCCGCGTACGCCCGTCAGCCGCAGGTCCACCACGCTGCCCCAGCCCTTGTCCGCGATGCCGACGGTCGCCCTGACGCCGGTCTCCGGGTTGGTCGCGGAGCGCTGGTCGGACGCGAAGGCCCCGGCGGCCGGGCGCCCGCCGCCGTCGTCGGTGGCCAGCACCGCGACCAGCGGTCCGCCGACCGCCAGCACCGCCACGGCGGCCACCGCGGCCAGCCGCCGCCGCTTGCGCGCCCCGCGCTCGCGCGCCACCTGGTCCAGCAGCCGCCCGAGCATCGCGTCACCGCCGGGCGGGTGCGCGAAGGCGACGCCGTCCTCGCGCATCTCGTGGAGCACCGGCAGCAGCCCGCTCAGCTCGTCCAGCTCCCGGCCGCAGCTCTCGCACTCGGCCAGGTGCTCCTCGAAGCGGGTCATCTCCGCTTCGTCCAGCGCCCCGAGCAGATAGGCGCCCACATCGACGTGCGGTGTCATGAAGTGGTCACCCCTCTCTCCTCCAGCGCGTTCCGCAGGGCCCGCAGCGCGTAGAACACCCGCGACCGTACGGTGCCCTGCGGCAGTCCCAGTTCGTCCGCCGCCTCGTTGACCGTACGGCCGCGGAAGTATGTCTCGACCAGCACCTCGCGGTGCGCGTCCGACAGGTCCCGCAGGGCGTCGGAGATGGTCATCAGCCGCAGCGACCGTTCCAGCTCGTCCCTGGCGGGGAGCAGGTCGAGCGCGGCGGGCGAGGTCTCCGGCGGCCGGGAGCCGCGGCTGCGGTGGCCGTCGATCACGATCCGCCGGGCCACCGTCACCAGCCAGGGCCGCAGTGAACGGGCCGCCGGGTCGAGCTTGGCCGCGCTCTTCCAGGCCCGCAGCAGCGTCTCCTGCACCACGTCCTCGGCCAGGAACCGGTCGCCCGCGACGAGCCGCAGCACATAGGCGTAGAGCGCGCCCGCGTGCTCGCGGTACAGCGCCCGCATCAGCTCCTCCTCCGGAGCCGACACCGGCGGTTCCGGCGGTTCCGGCGGCCCGGGGGCGCCGGGAGGTGGTCCGTCCACGGCGGCATCCTGCCGTACCCGCTGCCGTGGGTCGAGTTCGCCCGTGCCGGGACCCATGCCGACCTCCTCCCGTTCCGCGCCGCTCCCCTCCCGTATACGGACGCCGGGCCCGGATGACTCAGGCCGTTCCGGACAAAACCGTTCCGGACGGGAACGCGGGCAAGAACGCGGGCAGGAACGCGGGCAGGTTTTCGGACGGAAACGAGAAGGGCGGCGCACCCGGGAGAACCGGGGCGCCGCCCTGCGCTGACGGGCGCGGGGATCAGGGGAAGGGGATCAGTGGAAGGTGTGCTCCTCGGCGGGGAAGGCGCCGCCCACGACGTCCTCGGCGAAGGACTTGGCGGCGTCGCCGAGCACGCGGCGCAGATCGGCGTACTGCTTGGTGAAGCGCGGCACCTTGCCGCCGGTGAGCCCGGCCATGTCGGTCCAGACCAGCACCTGGGCGTCGGTGTCGGGGCCCGCCCCGATGCCGATGGTGGGGATCTGGAGCGAGCGGGTGACCTCGGCCGCCACCTCGGCGGGGACGAGTTCGAGGACGACGGCGAAGGCGCCGGCCTCCTGCGCGGCCTTAGCGTCCTGGACGAGCCGGTGGGCGGCCTCGTCGCCGCGGCCCTGCACGCGGTAGCCCATGGTGTTCACGGACTGCGGGGTCAGGCCCAGGTGCGCCATGACCGGGATACCGGCCCGGACGATCGCCTCGGTCTGGGCCAGGGAGCGCTCGCCGCCCTCCAGCTTGACCGCGCCGACCCCGGCCTCCTTGATCAGCCGGGTGGCGCTGCGCAGGGCCTGCACGGGACCTTCCTGGTACGCGCCGAAGGTCAGGTCGCCGACGATCAGCGCGCGGCTGGTGCCGCGTACGACGGCGGAGGCCAGGATCGTCATCTCGTCCATGGTGACCGGGACGGTGGTCTCGTAGCCGAGGTGACAGTTGCCCATCGAGTCGCCGACCAGCATGACCGGGATACCGGCCTCGTCGAAGACCGACGCGGTCATCGCGTCGTAGGCGGTGAGCATGGGCCACTTCTCGCCGCGCTCCTTGGCCAGGGCCAGGTCGCGGACGGTGATACGACGGGTGCCGGTGCCCCCGTAGAGCGCCTTGGGGTGGTCGGCGGGCTGGGCGCCGGACGTGCCGGTCGCGGTCGTGCCCTGGCCGGCCTGGGAGTCACGGCCCTGCGCGCGGGCAGCCGAAAGCTGCGTCATGGTGACGGCTCCTTCAGTCATCTCGAGGCGCCCTGACGGCGTCCCCGGATCCCTTCCATGCTGGCACGGCTCGCCCGGTCCGGAAAGAGGGGGCACGTTTTTGCCGCCCCTTTACGATACGAGACGGGATCGTATCGAATAAGACCTTAGGCTGACCCTCATGGCCGACAACTCGATAACCGCCCCGCCGTCCCACGTGCCGGAGGCGATCCACCGCCGCCGCTGGGCGATTCTCACCGTGCTGCTGTTCAGCCTCCTCGTGGTGGTGCTGGACAACTCGATCCTCAACGTGGCGATGAAGACCATCGCCCAGCCCTCACCCACCGGCCTCGGCGCCTCGCAGAGCCAGCTCGAATGGGCGATCAACTCCTACACCCTGGTCTTCGCGGGCCTGCTGTTCACCGCCGGCCTGCTCGGCGACCGCCTCGGCCGCAAGAAGGTCCTGCTCTTCGGCATGGTCGTGTTCGGCGCCGGCTCCGCGCTGTCCGCGTTCTCCGGCTCCGCGGGCGAACTGATCGGCTACCGCGCGGTGATGGGCCTCGGCGGCGCCTTCATCATGCCCGCCACCCTGGCGATCATCATGAACGTCTTCGAGCGCAAGGAGCAGCCCAAGGCGATCGGCATCTGGACCGGCGTGGTCGGCCTCGCCATCGCCATCGGCCCGATCACCGGCGGCGCGCTGCTCGAACACTTCTGGTGGGGCTCGGTCTTCCTGATCAACGTGCCGATCGTGATCGCCGCGCTCATCGCCATGTTCATCCTGGTGCCCGACTCGCGCGACCCGCGCCCCGGCCGCCTCGACCCGGTCGGTGTGGTGCTCTCCATCGTCGGCCTGGTCCTGCTGATCTACGGCATCATCAAGGGCGGCCAGTTCGGCGACTTCACCAAGCCCGAGGTGTGGGCCACGATCGTCGGCGGCCTCGTCGTCCTCGGCGCCTTCGTGCTGTTCGAGAAGCGCAGCGACCACCCGGCCTTCGACGTCACCTACTTCAAGGACCGCCGCTTCTCCGCCTCCGTCGCGGCCATCGGCCTGGTCTTCTTCGCCCTGATGGGCGTCACCTTCTTCATCGTCTTCTACACCCAGACCGTGCGCGGCTACAGCCCGCTCAAGACCGGTCTGCTGCTGCTCCCGCTGGCCGCCGCGCAGATGGTCTTCGCGCCGCGCGCCCGGCTGGTGGTCGACCGCTTCGGGGCGCGCGCGGTGTGCACCGCGGGCCTGACCCTCACCGCGATCTCCTTCCTCGGCTTCCTGCTGCTCGGCCAGTCCACGCCGATCTGGGTGCTGGAAGTGCTGTTCTTCCTGATGGGTACGGCGATGGCGCACGTCATGCCGCCCGCCACCGTCATGATCATGTCGTCGCTGCCGCGCGAGAAGGCGGGCTCCGGGTCCGCGGTCAACAACACCTTCCGGCAGGTCGGCGGCGCGATCGGCGTCGCGGTCCTCGGCTCGGTGCTGTCCACCGTCTACCGCAACGGCATCGACGACCACCTCGACGTCCTGCCCGCCGGCGCGCGGCACTCGGCGGGGGAGTCCATCCAGGCCACCATCGGGATCGCGGAGAAGCTCGGCCCCAAGGGCCAGTCGCTGATCCAGCCCGCGAACGACGCCTTCATCCACGCCATGCACATCACCGCCGCGTGCTCGGCCGCCGTCGCCCTGGTCGGCGCCGTCGTCACCCTGGTCTTCCTGCCCGCCAAGGAGCGGGTCGGACAGGCGCCCGACGCCGCGGCGGAGCCGGAGAAGGTGGGTGCCGAGCAGTGATCGACCCTCCCAGTACGTCGGCCGCGCGGCGCGGTCGCCCGCGCTCCGCGGCCGTCGACGGCGCGGTCATCGAGACCGTGCTGCGGCTGATCGCCGAGGGCACCTCGCTGTCCGAGCTGTCCATCGAGGGCATCGCGAGGGAGGCCGGGGTCGGCAAGGCCACGGTCTACCGCCGCTGGCCGGGCAAGGAGGCGCTGCTGATCGACGTGCTCGCCACGGTCGACTCCCACCCGCTGCCCGAACTGCCCGGCACGTCCTTCCGTGACGACCTGATCGTCGCGGTCGAGTCGATACGGCGGCGCGGTGTGGCCAAGCGGGAGTCCGCGCTGATGCGGACGATGCTGACCGAGGCGCAGAGCAGCCCCGATCTGTGGCGCTGCTACCACGACACGGTCATCGCCACCCGCCGTGAGGCGCTGGCCCAACTGCTGCGGCGCGGCATGGCCGACGGCGACATCCGGCCGGAACTGGGCAGGGACGTCGAGCTGCTGGTCGACTTCGTGACCGGACCGATGCTGGCGCGCTCCACGCTCCGGCCGGACGCCGAACTGTCGCCCGACCTCACCGAACGGCTGGTCGATCTGCTGCTCGACGGGATGCGCCCACGCGGCTGACCAGCGGCGGGGCGTACGGGAGTACACGGGGGCGCGGGGGATCTCCACCGCGCCCCCCACATATGTCCTCCGTGTCCCCGTCGTGTCACAGGTGGGGCCGATGCGGTGGGTGAAGGAACCCGCCGCACCCCGCTGTCCGTCGGTTCTCATAACGATCCCCTAAGGTCGGCAGAGCACCCGGCAAGGCAGTGAGGACCCTCATGACCCAGGCGCAGAGCGGCACGGACGCGACCACGGACGGCAGCGCCATGCCGCCCAGGAACGCCTCCGGAGCCCGCGCCCGGTTCCGTCACTGGTGGCAGCCCGAAGGCATGTGGCGGCGCGGCGTCATTCTCGCCGTCGTCGCCGTCCTCGTGGCCGTCCTGCTGCTCGTGCACGCCGACCTGCCCAACCGGATCGGCAACCTCGGCAGTCTGCTGGAGACCTTCCTGCCCTGGATCGGCCTGGCCGTGCCGCTGCTGCTGGTGGCCGCCGTGCTGCGGCGCTCCACGACCGCGCTGATCGCCCTGCTGCTGCCGTCGGTGATCTGGCTCAACCTCTTCGGCGGCCTGGTCACCGACAAGACGTCCTCCGGCGGCGATCTGACGGTGCTCACCCACAATGTGAACGCCGAGAACCCGGACCCCGACGGCACCGCCAAGGACGTCATCGCGGCCGGCGCCGACATCGTCGCCCTGGAGGAACTGGCCGAGAGCCAGGCGCCCCGCTACGCGCGCGACCTCGCCGCCGCCTACCCGTACCACTCGGTGCAGGGCACGGTCGGGCTGTGGAGCAAGTACCCGCTGTCCGGGGTGCGCACGGTGGACATCAAGATGGGGTGGACCCGCGCCATGCGGGCCGCGGTGAAGACCCCGGACGGCCAGGTCGCGGTGTACGTGGCGCATCTGCCGTCCGTGCGGGTGAAGTTCAACGCCGGATTCACCGCGGGACAGCGCGACAACGCGGCCGACGCGCTCGGCCGGGCCATCGCGGACGAGAACCTGCACAGCGTGGTGCTGCTCGGCGACCTCAACGGCACCATGAACGACCGGGCGCTGGCCTCGGTCACCTCGCAGATGCGCTCCACGCAGGGCGCGGCGGGCAACGGCTTCGGCTTCAGCTGGCCCGCGTCCTTCCCGATGGCCAGGATCGACCAGATCATGGTCAAGGGCATCGAGCCCAAGGCGTCCTGGACCCTGCCGAAGACCGGCAGCGACCACCTCCCGGTCGCCGCCCGCCTCCAGGTGCCGTAGCCCCTCCGCACACGGCTTTCCCGCGGCTCGGCGCGCTCCGCCGGATGGCGCACCGAGGTGGCGGCGCGGCGGCGGTTGCGCGAGCGTGACCCGCAGGTGCTCGTCGCCGGCGCCCGGTCCGCTGCCGTGAGGGTGTCGCCATGCAAGAACCGATGTCCGCCGCCGCGCGCAGACGCGGGTGGCGTGAGTGGCTTTCCCCCGCCCGGGCCGCCGTCGCCGCCGGGTGGTGCCTGCTGTCCGTCGCGGGCGTGTGGCTGGTGCAGCGCCTGGTGCGGGTCTCGATGATCGACGTGATGGTCTACCGGGCGGCGGGCTGGACGGTACGCACCGGCGGCGACCTGTACTCGCTGCGCGCCGACGGACTGCCGATGACGTATCCGCCGTTCGCGGGACTGCTGTTCGTCCCGCTGACCTGGCTGGACGTGGGCGCCATGCGCACCGCCGCGACCGTGGCGAATCTGCTGCTCGCGGTGGCCTTCGCCGCCCTGTCGCTGCGGCTGGTCGACCGGCGGCCGACCGTGGCGTCCGCGCTGCTCCTGACCGCGCTGGTGGTGTGGTGCGAGCCGGTCTGGGCGACCCTGCGCTACGGGCAGGTCAATCTGCTGCTCGCCGTGCTGGTGCTGGCCGACCTCACCTGCCGGGCCGACCGCAGGTGGGCGGGGGTCGGCATCGGCATCGCCGCGGGCATCAAGCTCACCCCGGTGCTGTTCGTCGCGCTGCTCGCCCTGGCCGCCTTCACCACCCGCGGGCGCGGCACCCCGTATCTGCGCCGCGCGTCGGTCGCGGCCGGGACCTTCGCGGCCACCGTCGGAGTCGCCGCGCTGGCCCTCCCGCACGACTCGGTCCGCTACTGGACCCAGGACGTCTTCTCGCCCGACCGCGCCGGTTACGCCGAAGAGGTCGCCAACCAGTCGCTGCGCGGCGTCCTGGCCCGGCTGACGCACAGCGGCGACCCCGGCACGCTCTGGCTCTGCGTCGCGCTCGCCGTCGCTCTCGCGGGACTGGCCGTCGCGGTGGGCGCGCTCACGGCCGGGGACCGGCTGCCGTTCGCCGCCGCCTGGGCCGCGGTCTCCTGCGGTGTGACGGCCCTCCTGGTCAGCCCGGTGTCGTGGACCCACCACTGGGTCTGGGCGGTGCCCATGGCCGTGCTGCTCGTCGCCGAGGGGGTACGCCGCCACGACCGGCGGTGGGTCTGGGGCGCGGCGGCGGCCGTCCTGGTGTTCTGCTCGTACGCGCTCTGGGCCCTCCCGCACGGCCGGGGACGCCCCGAACTGCGCGAGAACCCCGCCCAGATGCTCCTCGCGGCCTGCTACCCGCTGGCCGGGCTCGCCTTCCTCGCCGTCGCGGGCCGCGTGGTGACCACGGCGCTGCGCACCGAGTCCCCGCCCCCGGCCCGCGCGGCGCGCTCCCGCGGAGCCCGCCTCAGGTCCCGTACAGCCGGCTCACGTTCGCCCGCGGGGCGGGCCGGGAAGCGGCGGCCCGCCCCGCGGCGAAGCCGGTCAGCAGATTCTCCGTGACCTTGGTGACGAACGTCCGGGTGCGCTCGTCCATGCCGTGGTCGCGGCCCATCAGACCGGTGCCCGCCATCAGCCCCTCGACCCAGCGCATCGTCCCGGTGGCGAAGACGCCCGCGCCGCCGGGCACCGTGTAGTACGCCGAGTCCGAGTGGCTGGCGCGGCCGTCGCACACCAGCGGCGAGTGGGCGACGACCTCGATCGGCGCCGGAGTCGGGTAGCCGGGGTCCACCCGGTCGTACTCGACGCCGACCAGGTGCGCGAAGCGGTCGCCCCGCGCGGCGCCGGTGCCCGCGAAGAGCCAGTGGTCGGCGCTCTCCACCACGTACGGGGCGTCGGTCGGATACCCCTCGTAGATGACGCCGGTCAGCGAGGACTCGGGGTCGGGGGCGGGCCGGGCGCGGAAGTCGTTGGTCGGCTTCGCCGGGTCGCGCGCGAGGCCGGGGTCACTCTGATAGTCGGTCTTGTAGCAGACCACGGTGCGCGGTTCGCCGCCCCGGACGGCTTCGAGGCGGACCCGCCGGAAGCAGGTGTTCGCGCCGAGGAAGACCAGATTGGTGCCCGCGTCCCGCGCCGCCGTGACGTGCGCGCGCTGCTCCGGCGTCCAGTACTCGTCGTGGCCGAGCGCCACGGCCGTGGTCGCGCCGCGCAGCACGCCGGGGTCGCGGTGGACGTCGATCCCCGTCGTGTACGCCAGCGGCAGCCCGAGCCGCTCGGCGAAAACCACCAGGGCGCGTTCGTACACCAGGAACTTCTCGGCGCCGTTCTTCGCGTACGGCCGGTCGAACGACACGGCAAGCGACCGGTCTCCGTAGCCGCCGTCCCGGCCGTTGTAGAGGCTGTAGCCGCCCCAGTCGTTGTACGCCTGCCAGGTCGCGGGCGCGTGCATGATCAGGGTCCGGCCGGTGGCCGCGGCCGAGCGGACCACGAGCGGGACGTACCGCTGATGGCCGTCGTCGGAGGTGAGCAGCAGCAGATAGGCGCCCTCGGGCCAGCCGTCGGTGGGGACGTCGAGGCCGCGCTCCCAGCCCGCCGTCACGGTCCTGGTGGACCCGGACGTCCTGGGCCCCGGCTGCCGGTGCCCCGCCGTCCGCGGCGACGTCCACACCCGTGTGGCCTGGGACCCGCCGTACCAGCCGACCCGGTAGGCGGCGACGCGGAAGCCGGGCGCGGTCGTCGACACGTACAGCCCCACGCGCTCACCGGGCCGGACGCTGACCCTGTCGGCGTACCCCTCGATCGCGTCCGGCGGTCCCAGCGAGCGGATCCGCCAGTCGTCGGTGCCCGCCCGCCGGACGGGGGTGGGGCCGCTGGTGGGGGTGCGGCGCACCGCGGCGGAGCCGCTGTCGCACCCGGCCGCCGCCGCGCCGACCACCCCGGCGACGGCCGCGTGGAGCACGCGCCGCCGGGCCGGACCGGGCGGCGCGCCGTCGTCGGCGGGACGGGCGTACGGGCCGGGCGGCGGGCCCTGGGCGCCCGGCTGGGGCGCCGGGCCCTTCGCGGCCGGGTGCTCGCGTTCGTCGTCCACTTCCGCGTCCCCTTCCCGGTGCGCCGGGCGCTGGGGCGCGGCTCGGCTCCGTCAGGACGATCCTGCGCGTGATCCGGCCGCCCGCGGCTCCGGCGCGCCGAACGCGGCGGTCACCGGGCGGTGTTGGTCAGCTCTGCTCGCCCTCGCGCCAGCGGTTGGTGATCGGCAGCCTGCGGTCCTTGCCGAAGCCCTTCGCGGAGATCTTCGTGCCCGGCGGGTACTGCCGCCGCTTGTACTCGGCGGTGTCGGTCAGCTTGAGGATACGCGTCACCAACTCGGCGTCGAAGCCCGCCGCGATGATCGCCTCGCGGCCCTGGTCCCGGTCGACGTACATCTCCAGGACCCGGTCGAGGACGTCGTAGTCCGGCAGTGAGTCGGTGTCGACCTGGCCGGGGCGCAGCTCCGCGCTCGGCGGCTTCGCGATCGAGTTCTCCGGGATCGGCGGGGTCTCGCCGCGCGCCTCGGCGTCGGCGTTGCGCCAGCGCGCCAGCCGGAAGACGGTCGTCTTGTAGACGTCCTTGATCGGGCCGTACGCGCCGACCGAGTCGCCGTACAGCGTCGAGTACCCCACCGCCAGCTCGCTCTTGTTGCCCGGCGCGAGCACGATCTGGCCCTCCTGGTTGGAGATCCCCATCAGCGTGACGCCGCGCAGCCGCGATTGGAGGTTCTCCTCGGCGAGGCCGGTCAGCGACAGCGACGCCATGTAGGCGTCGAACATCGGGGCGATCGACACCGTACGGAGATTGAGGCCGGTCCTGCGGGCCAGCTCCGCCGCGTCGCCCTTGGAGTGGTCCGAGGAGTACGCCGACGGCATCGACACGCCGTACACGTTCGCCGCGCCGATCGCGTCGACCGCGATGGCGGCCACCAGGGCCGAGTCGATGCCGCCGGACAGACCGATCAGCACCGAGCGGAAGCCGTTCTTCTCGACGTACGCGCGCAGGCCGGTGACCAGCGCGCCGTAGATCTCGGCGTCGTCGGTCAGCCGCTCGGCCTCGCCGCCGGTGAACTCCGCCGGATACGGTTCGACCGGCGCCTCGGAGAGCGTCACATGGCGGATCTCCAGGCCGTCGGCCACCCGCCCGGACGGCGCCCGCCCGGGCGCGGCGGGCAGGTCGAGGTCGAGCAGCACGCACTCCTCGGCGAACTGCGGGGCCCGCGCGATCACCTCGCCGTCCTCGCCGACGACGATCGTGTCGCCGTCGAAGACCAGTTCGTCCTGGCCGCCGACCATCGCCAGATACGCCAGCGTGCAGCCCGCCTCCCGCGCGCGCCTGCGCACCAGGTCCAGGCGCGTGTCGTCCTTGTCCCGCTCGTACGGCGACGCGTTGACCGACAGCAGCAGACCGGCGCCGGCCGCGCGGGCCGCCGGGACCCGGCCGCCGTCCTGCCACAGGTCCTCGCAGATCGCCAGCGCCACGTCCACGCCCCGCACCCGGATCACCGGCATGGTGTCGCCCGGCACGAAGTACCGGAATTCGTCGAAGACCCCGTAGTTGGGCAGGTGGTGCTTGGCGAAGCGCAGCGCCACCTCACCGCCGTGCAGCACCGCCGCGCAGTTCTGCGGCGCCCCCGCGGGCTGCCCGAACCTCGGCCGCGCGTTCTCGCTGCGGCCCAGATACCCCACGACCACCGGCAGCTCGCCCAGGCCCTCGTCCGCCAGCCGCTTCGCCAGCGCCACCAGGGCCGCGCGGCTCGCGTCCACGAACGAGGCGCGCAGCGCCAGATCCTCCACCGGGTACCCGGTGAGCATCATCTCGGGAAACGCCGCCAGGTGCGCTCCGCGCGCGGACGCGTGATGGGCCCAGCGCACGACGGTCTCGGTGTTCCCGGCGATGTCGCCGACGCGGGAGTCGATCTGATTCAGGGCGAGGCGTAGTTGAGGCATGGCCTCATCTTAATCGTCAATGCGACGAGATGTCGCCCGGGGTGCCCGTGCCCAGGAGGTCGGCCCCGAGGGGGCGCGGGGAACCGCGCGGCCACCGCCCGGCCACCTCGCGGTGCAGGGCAGACCCCAAGGGGCGCGGGGAACCGCGCGCTCAGCCACCGTGCTCCCGCAGGTCACCACCGGCCCCCGCGGGGCGGATCGGTTGTCTCCGGGCCACCGGCCCGTTGGTGGCTGGCCGCGCGGTTCCCCGCGCCCCTCACAAATTCGGCGTACCGCCCCGGTCAGGGAACCGGCCGGGGCCGCGCCCCGGAGAAGATCGGCTTACCGTCCCTCGCGAGAAAATCGTTTCAGCGGCGCAGCCAGACGGCGGTGTCGGCGGGGATACGGCCGTCGAGGAGAGGTCCGCTGGTGAGCAGGAGCTCACTGTGCGCGGGCAGCTCCGCGGGAGTGTCGGCCAGGTTGACGACGCAGACGAACGCGTCGGTGCGGCTGAAGGCGAGGACGCCCGGGTCGGAGTCGAGCCAGTGCATGGGACCGTCGCCCAGACCGGCCTCGGCGCTGCGAATCCGCAGCGCCGCCCGGTACAGCGAGAGCATCGACGCCGGGTCGGCGGACTGGATCTCGGCGGTGCGCCCCGCCCAGTCGGCCGGCTGCGGAAGCCACGGCTCCGCCGAACCCTCGGGGCTGAAGCCGAACGGCGAGGAGTCACCGGACCAGGGCAGCGGCACACGGCAGCCGTCCCGGCCGGGGTCGGTGCCGCCGGACCGCAGGTACATCGGGTCCTGGAGCTTGGCCGCCGGAATGTCCTCGACCTCGGGCAGCCCCAGCTCCTCGCCCTGGTAGAGGTAGACGGATCCGGGCAGCGCCAGGGTCAGCAGCGCGGCGGCCCGCGCCCTGCGGGTGCCCAGCTCCAGGTCGGTCGGGATGCCGAACGCCTTGGTCGCGAAGTCGAAGCCGGTGTCGACCCGCCCGTAGCGGGTGACCGTACGCGTCACGTCGTGGTTGCACAGCACCCACGTGGCGGGCGCGCCCACCGGCTCGTGCGCGGCCAGCGTCGTCTCGATGGACTTGCGGAGCTGCTCCGGCGCCCAGGGGCAGGCGAGGAAGTCGAAGTTGAACGCGGTGTGCATCTCGTCCGGCCGCAGATAGTGCGCGAAACGCACCGCGTCCGGCAGCCACACCTCGCCGACCAGGATCCGCGTGTTGTCGTATCCGTCGGCGATCCGCCGCCAGCCGCGGTAGATCTCGTGCAGGTCGTCCCGGTCGATGTACGGGTGCGGGGCGGCCGGGTCGCTGCTCAGGTCGGGCAGCTCCGGGTCCTTGGCGACCATCGCGGCGGAGTCGATCCGTACGCCGCCCGCGCCGCGGTCGAACCAGAACCGCAGGATGTCCTCGTGCTCGGCCCGGACGTCCGGGTGGTTCCAGTTGAGGTCGGGCTGCTCGGAGTCGAAGAGGTTCAGGAACCAGTCGCCGGGCGTGCCGTCCGGGTCGGTCGTCCTCGTCCAGGCCGGGCCGCCGAACTGCGAAGGCCAGTTGTTCGGCGGCAGCTCGCCGTCGTCGCCGCGGCCGGGGCGGAACCAGAAGCGGTCGCGCGCGGGCGATCCGGGACCGGCCGCCAGCGCCTCGCGGAACCACGGGTGGGCCGCCGATATGTGGTTCGGCACGATGTCGATGATCGTCCTGATGCCCAGCGCCAGGCCCTCGGAGATCAGCTTCTCGGCCTCGGCGAGCGTGCCGAAGACCGGGTCGATGTCCCGGTAGTCGGCCACGTCGTATCCGCCGTCGGCCATCGGCGACGGGTACCAGGGGTTGAACCAGAGGGCGTTGACGCCCAGCTCGGCCAGGTAGGGCAGCCGGGAACGCACCCCGGCGAGGTCTCCGGTGCCGTCGCCGTTGCTGTCGGCGAAGCTCCGCGGATAGACCTGGTAGATGACCGCGCCGCGCCACCAGTTCTCGTCGGCCTCGGGCTGAGGGGTGTCTGCCACGTCAACGTCCTTTCGGGCAGGTGGGACCCCGCCGCCGGCCCCGGAGGCGGGGATGTGGGCATAGAGGCCGGCGGCGGAGTGCTTGGGGGTGCGTTACGGAAGGCTTGCGGTCCGGTGACCCGTCAGCCCTTGAGGCTGCCCGCGGTCAGGCCGGACATGATGTTGCGCTGGAAGAGCAGGAAGATCAGCAGGGTCGGCACCGCGGAGATGGCCAGCGCGGCGATCAGCACGTTCTGCGGTACGCCCTGCGAGAGCGAGTTGATGCCGATGTTGATCGGCTGGTTCTTCGGGTCGGGCTCCACCAGCATCGGCCAGAGGAAGTCCTTCCAGACGTTGACCACCGCGAAGATCGACACGACGCCGAGGATCGGACGCGACATCGGCAGCACGATCGACCACAGCGTGCGCAGCGGCCCGGCGCCGTCGATCTTCGCCGCGGACATCAGATCCTCGGGAATCGAGTCGAAGAATCGCTTCAGCAGGAAGATGTTGAAGCCGTTGGCCACCGTGGGCAGCCAGATCGCCCACGGGGTGCCGATCAGGTTCACGTGCAGCAGCGGCAGGTCGAGGACCGTCATGTACTGCGGCACGATCAGCACCGCCGCCGGGATCATCAGGGTGGCGAGCATCATGCCGAGGATCAGATTGCCGAGCACCGGCCGGAGCTTGGAGATCGCGTACGCCGCCGCCACGTCGAAGACGAGTTGCAGCAGCAGCGCGCCGAACGCGTAATAGAAGGTGTTGAAGAGCAGCCGGGCGATCTTCAGCTCGCTCCAGGCGTCCGAGTAGTTGCTCGCCTTCGGGTGTTTCGGGAAGAGCGTCGGCGGATTCGCCAGGACTTCCTGGGCCGACTTGAAGCCGCCGGTCACCATCCAGTAGAGCGGGCCGAGGAACACCAGGGTGAAGACCAGGATGACCAGGCTCAGCACGGTCCAGTAGACGAATTTCGCCCGCGGTCGGCTCAAAGCGGCCGACGAGATCAGGGTCCGGTTTTGCTGGGTGAACGCTGCCATGTCCGTCTTCCGTCCTAGTCGCTGTTCCGGCTCAGCCGCGCGTACACACCGGAGAATCCGGCCAGCACCAGCAGCAGGAAAAGGCCCAGCGCCGCGGCGCTTCCGAAATTGTTGTAGCGGAACGCGTACTGGTAGACCATGTACACGACCGTCGTGGTGGAGTTCTCCGGGCCGTTGCCGCCGGTCAGCAGATAGACGTTGGTGAACTCCTGCATGGTCGCCACGATCTGGAGCAGCAGCATGAGTGAGAGCACCATGCGGGTTTGCGGGATCGTGACGTGCCAGATCTTGCTGAACAGCCCGGCTCCGTCCAGGTCGGCGGCCTCGTACAGCTCGCCGGGGATGTTCTGGAGCGCCGCCAGATAGATCAGCGTGGCGCTTCCCATGCTCATCCAGGTGGCCGCGATCACCACCGAGATCATCGCCGTGTGCGACGAGTCCAGCCATGCGGAGGTCGGCAGGTGCAGGGTCTTCAGAATGTGGTTGAAGAGCCCGTACTCCGGGTTGTAGAAGTACTTGAACAGCAGCACACCGGCGACCGGCGGAAGCATCACCGGCAGATACACCAGAATGCGCAGGTACGCCTGTGCGTGCCGCAGTTCATTGAGCAGGATCGCCACGAAGAACGGCACGATGAAGCCGATCACCAGCGCGTACACCGTGAATTGCAGGGTGTTGCGCCAGGCCGTCCAGAAATACGGGTCGTGGTAGACCTGCTTGAGATTGTCGAAGCCCACCCAGGTGGTGACACCGCGCTTGGTCTTCTGGAAGCTCATGATGAACTCGCGGACCATCGGGTACCACGAGAAGAACCCGAAGCAGAGGACCGCGCCGATCAGGAAGCCGTACGCCTGGACGTTCTGCCGGACTTTACGGCTCAGGCCGGAACGGCGCTGCGTTCCATCGGGCTGACCAACGGGACGCCCGGCGTGGCGCCTACTCGATTTCTCGGGGACGGTTGTCGCCGCCATGGGTGCTCCTCGACTGAAGTGATGCGTCGGGCCGGTACCGCTGAGCGGGGGCCGGTCGCCGGACCGGCCCCCGCGGGCTGTCGTTACTGAGAGGCGGCCAGGAGGCTGTTGACCTGGGACTCGGCAGTGGAGAGCAGCTTGGAGATGTCAGCGTTCTTGTTGGTCAGAACACCGGACATCACCGTGTCGAGCACGGTGTAGATCTTCTGGGCGTTCGGCGGCTCGGGCTTCACGGGCACCTGGGCGTCGACGTACGTCTTGAAGTTCTCGACCGGGACGGTCGCGTTCGCGGCCTTGGTGGAGTTGTCCTTCTCCTTCGACGCGCCGGTGAAGAAGAAGGGCTGCGGGAGACCGACGGGCAGGCCGTCCGTCTTGTTCCGCGGGTAGTTGAACTGGCCCTTCTCGAGGGTCAGGTACTTGAAGTTGATCCAGGCGATGCCGGCCTTGATCTGGTCCGGGGAGGCCGACTTCTTGAACATGTAGTCGGCGCCGCCGAACAGCGAGGTCTTGCCGCCGGGGATCGGGGCCATGCCGAGGTCCTCGAACTTGGCCTTGTACTGCTGGACGACCAGCGGGATGTCGTCGGGAGCGCCGACGTACATGCCGACGACGCCGGTGCCCATCGCCTTCTGGACGTCGCCCCACTCCTTGCCCGGGGTGGCGGGCATGCTGTTGTCCGTCCAGCGCATGTCGTGCAGCGTGGTCAGCAGGGTCTTGGCGCTGTCGTCGTTGAACGTCGCCTTCTTGCCGTCCTCGGACACCATGGTGCCGCCGAGGCCGTACAGCTCGGACGTGAAGTGCCAGCCGCCCTGGTTGCCGCCGGCGTTCTCGATGAAGCCGTGGATGCCCTTGCTGCCGAGCTTGTCCTCGATCTGCTTGGAGGCGGCGCGGACGCCTTCCCACGTGGTGGGCGGGTTGTTCGGGTCCAGACCGGCGTCCTTGAAGATCTTCCGGTTGTAGATCAGGCCCATCTGGTAGTTCGAGGTGGGCAGACCGTACAGCTTGCCGCCGTCCTTGAGGACGTCGAGGACACCGGGGTCGATGTCCTTGAGGTTCGGGACCGTCTTGTCGTTGACGTATTCCGTGATGTCGGCCGCCTGGCCGGCGTCCAGCACCTGCTGGAGGTCGGTCATGTACGTGTAGAACGCGTCGGTCTGGCTACCGCCCTGGAGCTGGGCGGTGAACTTGGCCGGGTCCTCGCAAGGGAACGCGTCCTTGCTGTTGACCGTGACGTTCGGGTACGTCTTGTTGAACTCGGCGACGTCGTCGATCCACTGCTGGCGCTCGGCCTTCTTCGTGGTCGGCGGCTCACAGTCGACCGTGATCGACACCTTGGTCTTCGGGTCCAAGGGGGTGCCGGCGCTGCTGGAGCTGCTGCTGGCCTTCGTTCCCGGGTCATCCTTCTTGTCGTCGCTGCTGGAACACGCGGCAGCGGACAATCCGATGCCCGCGACCAGCGCGACCGCCACCAGTCTGCGGTAGCCGATTCTGCTCATGTTCAAAACCCTTTCCCCTGAACCACTGCGCGTCGTTGGACTGCGATCTGGGACCCCCGCGGCACATGGTGCACGTGATGCTCGGCGCAGTTGCACGCCGCCGTTTCGGGTTGGCTCAACGTACTTAACCCGATAGATGTCCGCAAGATGTCGCGCGAATTTCGCAAAGACACGACTTGGTTACGACGTCGGACGGCTCGCAAGTGGAAGCGGGGTCACCGGCCGTGTGCTCGCGGACGGCCCGTGACGGCCCCTCCGCGGGCCCGGCGCGGGCCGGGCCGGAGGGGGTGCCCACGGGCCCGGGAGGGTCGCCCGGCGGGCCCCAGGGGGCCGCGGGTGGTCGCGGGCTGCCGCGACGGGGAGCGGCGGCCGGGTGCCGGGTCGGGCCGCGGCCGGCGGGTCGCCGGGGGAGCGGACGGCGGCGCCGGGGCGGGAGCACGGCTCTCCGCCCCTGCGCCGCGGTGGCATGGCTGAGCTCGGGCCGAGCCCGGGACGGGCTCAGCCCAGGTCCTGGCCCTGATCCTGGCTCGGGCCCTGGCTCAGGTCCGGGTTCGCGGGTGATCGTGGTGCGGGGTCAGACGTTGGCGCGGGCCTCCGGGTGGGGGAGGCGGGAGGGGTGCGGGGCGGGACCGGTGGAACCGCGTACTACCAGTTCCGGTTCGAAGAACAGCTCGTCGTGGTCGACCGACGCCCCGCTGATCTCTCCGGCCAGCAGGTCCACGGCCGCCCGGCCCATCGCCTCGATCGGCTGCCGGACGGTGGTCAGCGGCGGCTCGGTGCAGTTCATCAGCGACGAGTCGTCGTAACCGATTACCGACACGTCCTCCGGCACCGAGAGCCGCCGTCTGCGAGCCGCCCTTATGGTGCCGAGCGCCAGCAGGTCGCTCGCGCAGATGAAGGCCGTGATGCCGCGCGCGAGCAGCCGGCTGGCCGCCGCCTGGCCGCCCTCCAACGTGAACAGCGCGTGCTCGACGGTCACCGACGGGTCGACCCGGCGGGCGGCGGCGAGCTTGCGGCGCGACGGTACGTGGTCGGGCGGGCCGAGCACGAGGGCTATCCGCTGATGGCCGAGCGAGATGAGGTGGTTCATCGCCTGCTCGACCGCGACCGCGTCGTCACAACTGACGCGCGGGAAGTCGAGATGGTCGATGGCCGCGTTCATCAGCACGGTGGGCAGATTGCGCTCGGCCAGCCGCGCGTAGTGGTCGTGCGGTGACTCGGCCTGGGCGTAGAGCCCGCCGAAGAAGACCACGCCGGAGACATGCTGCTGGAGCAGCAGTTCCACGTAGTCGGCCTCGGAGACGCCGCCCGCGGTCTGGGTGCACAGCACCGGGGTGAAGCCCTGCTGCGCCAGCGCGCCGCCGACCACCTCGGCGAAAGCCGGGAAGATCGGATTTTGCAGCTCGGGCATGACCATGCCGACCAGCCGGGCGCGTTCCCCCCGGAGCTGGGTGGGCCGTTCGTAACCGAGCACGTCAAGAGCGGTGAGGACCGCTGCCCGGGTTCCGTCGGAGACGCCAGGCTTCCCGTTCAGCACGCGGCTGACGGTGGCCTCACTCACCCCGACCTTCTTTGCCACCTCGGCAAGTCGTCGTGTCATGGCGTCGATTCTAGTACAGGTGGCGCAAGTTTCTTGCGGTGAATTTGCGAGATCTCTGCAAGCCATCCAAATTTTGCGAAATCCAATCGACATCTTGCTGTCTCATGCATGACATCTCTAGGGTGTGCGTCACCTCTGTGACTCCAGTCAGAAGGGACACCCCCCACCCCATGGACAACAGACGTCGTTCCACGGCCTGGTTGGCTTCCGCCACCGCGGCGGCGGTCGTCGCGGGCGGGCTCGCGCTCGCCGTGACGGCCCAGTCGGCCAGCGCCGCCCCCTCCGTATCGACCGTCTCGCCCTTCGCCGTGAGCGGAGGCGCGAGCGTCCCGTTCACCGAGTACGAGGCCGAGGCCGCCGCCACCAACGGCTCGGCGGTCGGCCCCGACTACACCCAGTCCACCGTCGCCTCCGAGGCGTCGGGCCGCCGCGCGGTCAGCCTCAACGGCCAGGGCAAGTACGTCGAGTTCACCCTGACCGCCCCGGCCAACGCGGTGGATGTCGCCTACAACCTGCCGCGCGGCGCCTCAGGCACCGTCTCGGTCTACGTCAACGGCACCAAGATCAGCCAGAAGCTGGCGGTCACCGCGCAGTACAGCTACGTCGACACGTCGTGGATCGCCGGTTCCAAGACCCACCACTTCTTCGACGACTCGCGGATCAAGCTGGGCCAGAATCTGGCCGTCGGCGCCAAGGTCAAGCTCCAGCTCGACGCGGGCGACACCGGCCAGGCCACCATCGACGTCGCCGACTTCGAGCAGGTGGCGGGGGCGGCGAGCGCCCCGGCGAACTCCATATCCGTCGTCAGCAACGGCGCCGACGCCACCGGGAGCGCCGACTCCACCAGCGCCTTCAACACGACCATCGCCCAGGCGAAGTCGCAGGGCAAGGAGGTCTGGATCCCGTCCGGCGACTTCAAGCTGGGCTCCACCATCCAGGCCGACGGCGTCACCATCCGCGGCGCGGGCAACTGGTACTCCGTCCTGCACAGCTCGCACCTGATCGACCAGACCAGCGCGAGCGGCAACACCAAGCTGTACGACTTCGCCGTCTTCGGCGAGGTCAGCGTCCGCAACGACGGCTCGCCCGACAGCTTCGTCACCGGCAGCCTCGGGCCGAACTCGGTGGTCTCCGGGATCTGGGTGCAGCGCGAGAAGTGCGGTCTGTGGCTGACCGGCAACAACAACAACCTCGTGGTGCAGAACAACCGCATCCTCGGCACCACCGCCGACGGCCTCAACCTGGACGGCAGCGCCAACGGCGTCCAGGTGAAGAACAACTTCCTGCGCAACCAGGGCGACGACAGTCTCGCCATGTGGTCGCTCGGCGCGCCCGACACGGGCAACACCTTCAGCAACAACACCATCGTGCAGCCCAACCTGGCCAACGGCATCGCGATCTACGGCGGCAGCAACAACACCGTCTCCAACAACGTGATCGCCGACACCAACGCGCTCGGCGGCGGCATCGCCATCTCCAACCAGGCGTTCCTCCAGCCCTTCAACCCGCTGTCCGGCACCGTCACGGTCTCCGGCAACACCCTGATCCGTACCGGCGCGCTGAACCCCAACTGGGGCCACCCAATGGGTGCGTTGCGCGTGGACAGCTATGACTACGCGATCAACAACGACATCCGGATCAGCAACACGACCTTCATCGGCAGCCCGTACAGCGACTTCGAGTTCGTCTCCGGCGGCGGCCACGGCTACACCATCAACGGCGTGACCGTCAGCGGCGCGACGGCCAGCAACACCGGCACGGTCGTGGTGCAGGCCGAGACGCCCGGCTCCGCGACCTTCACCAATGTGACGGCCACCGGCACCGGCGCGACGGGTACGTACAACTGCTCCTACCCGGCGAACCTGCCCGCCTTCACCATCAACCGCGGTGCGGGCAACAGTGGTTGGGACAGCAACTGGAACGACTGCTCCACCTGGCCGCAGCCGGGCTCGGGCAACCCGACCACCCCGCCGACCACGCCCCCCACCACCCCGGCCTCCGGCAACCTGGCCCAGGGGCACCCGGCCTCCGACACCGGTCACTCCGATGTCTACGTCGCGGGCAACGCGGTGGACGGCAACGCCAACAGCTACTGGGAGAGCACCAACAACGCCTTCCCGCAGTCGCTGACCGTCGACCTCGGCGCGGCCAGGACCGTCGGCCGGGTCGTCCTCAAGCTCCCGCCCGCCACGGCGTGGGCCCCCCGTACCGAGACGCTGAGCGTCCTCGGCTCCACCGACAACAACACCTACAGCACGCTGAAGTCGTCCGCGGGCTACACCTTCAACCCCGCGAGCGGGAACACCGTCACCATCCCGGTGACTCCCGCGAGCGCCCGCTACGTACGGCTGACCATCACCGGCAACACCGGCTGGCCCGCGGGCCAGATCTCCGAGTTCGAGGTCTACTCCTCGTAGCGTGAGGGGTCGCGCGCCGGGCGGCGGTCCTCCGACAGGAGGCCGCCGTCCGGCGTTTCGCCGTTCTCCTGGAGGTGCAGCGCGCGCAGCGCGATCTCGGTGGCGAACCGGTCGTCGGGGCGGGCGAGTTGGTCGCCGAAAGCGCGGTCGAGGATACGGATCCGGTAGCGCACGGTCTGCGGGTGCACGCCGAGCTGGTCGGCGATCTGCGCCGCGGTGCCTCGGGTGGTCAGCCAGATCCGCAGGGTGTCGATCAGCCGGGCGCGCTGGGTGGCGGTCAGCCCGACCAGCGGCCCCAGATAGCGCTTGGCGATCTGCGCGACCAGCGCGGGATCGCCCAATAACCACAGCGGCAGCAGATGGTTCTCGCTCAGCGCCACCGAGTCGTCGTCGATGATCCCGGCGTCGGCCAGCGCCAGCGTGTGCCGGGCCCAGCGCAGCGAATCCGCGGCCTCGCTCAGCGAGGTGGTCAGCCCGATCGCCGCCCGGCAGCCGTTGAGCGCCGCGTGCAGCCGCTCCCGCCGCTCGTCGGTGAACGGTCCCGGCACCAGCAGATGCGGCTCCGGGTCCGCGAAGTCCATCAGGATGTCCTTGTCGAGCGCCGCCCCGGCCGGACGCGTGTCGGGGGCGACCGCGATCAGCGTCACCTCCTCCGGCAGCGGCCACGCCGAGTGCTCGGCCAGTTCCGCCAGCGCGCTGCGGGCCACGGAGGCGCCGTTGAGAATCCGCCGCAGCAGTCGGCGGCGGCGATTGTCGGGCTCCTCGCCCAGTTCCGCCATCGCCTGTACATAGCCCTCGCGGGAGAGTTCGGCGAGATCGCCCATGTACGCGAAGAGCGCGTCGGCGAAGGTCAGCATGAAGGACGCCGACAGGTTGTAGCGGCGGCCCACGCTGCGCACCCGGCGCAGCGCCACCTGGCAGCCGATGCGGTACGCGGCCTGGAGGTTGTCCAGGCTGCGGCCCTCGTACGCCTCGAAGCGGCCGAACTGGCGGCACAGGTCGTCGCGGAGCGCGGTGGTCGCGGTCGGCGCGGCCACCCGGTCGACGAAAGTGGCGATGCTCTGCTCGATACCGATTTTGATCACCCGGGCGTTCGGGCCCTCCAGCAAGTGGCCGTATTCGGGGATCGTGGTGACGATTTCCGTGGCCATCTCTTTTAAAAGGCTGGGGAGTTCCGGCCGCATGATGGCGGCGAACTCCCGTGGAATCGGACCGATTGATTCCGCCTGCTCCGGCGTCTGCCGCGTTACGGTCATGTCCGTACCCCCCTCCCGCGACGGCCCTGCTGGCCGGTGAACCGGTGAAGTGGTGTGCCACGCACGGTAGTCGCGGGCAACCTCGCTGCAACATAGACCAATCGCGTACGGAACGCAGCACCTTGCACACGGAAACGTGTCAGGCCCGCGACGGTGGGCGACGGTGACCGATGGCCATGGTTGCACTCCGGGTGATCGCCCGTCGGGCCGGCCGATGCGCGCACCGCGCGGCCGACTTGCTCACTTGCTTATAAAAAATCCCGGCGCACTGTTGCTTCCGTGACAGAAAAATACCCGAGAGTAGGGTCCGCCGGAGAATCTTGGCCGGGATTATTGCGCCTCCGGGTTACCCGTGCGTAACGTCCTGCTCCGCAAGGGCAACCGAGCGGAATCGGTGCCACGTTCCAGGTAGTGAGTCGTAACCGAATTCCCCTTCCCGCCACACATGGAAGACGCGGAAGCCGGTTTATCAGGTACGTCATCTCCCAGGAAGGATCAGCCCGTGCACAAGCTCTCCAGGACCGCCAAGGGAACCATGGTCACCGGTGCCGCGATGGCGGCGGCGCTCGGCCTCGCGGTCAGCCCGGCCTCGGCCGTCACGTACACCGTCTCGGGCAGCTCGTCGACCGGTGCGATCACCGCGACGGCCACCACGCCCACGCTGACCGACACCACCACGGGCACCAAGCTCACCTGCACCTCGTCGGCGGCCACCGCCACCGTGACCAACGGTTCGCACGGCGGCACCCTCGGCACCATCAACACCGTCTCGTGGAACACCTGCAAGGTCGGCGGCATCACCTTCTCCGTCGCCGCCCAGGGCACCCCGTGGACGCTGACCGGCACCGCCGCCACCACGTCCGCGGGCGTCACCACCGGCACGCTGACCGGCGTCAAGGCCACCCTGTCCGGTCTGTGCAACGCGACCTTCGCCGACCCCAGCGGCGTGGGCAACGGCGCCACCCTCAACGCCACGTACACCAACTCCACCCACACGCTGGCCATCACCGGCGGCACCCTCAAGGCGTACAACGTCTCCGGTCTGTGCCTCGGCCTGATCAACAACAACGACCTGGCCACCTACTCGGCCGGCTACGTCGTGACCCCCACGACGCTGAAGGTCGTCTCTCCCTGAGCCCCGCCCCTCGCGTAACACCGGCCGCCGCGACCGCTGAAGCCCGCGCCGGCCGAACCGGGACCCCGGACCGCCGCAGTGGCGGCCGGGGTCCCGAACACGCACTGGAGGACAAAACTCCGCTTGTGTTTTGTCATTCGGTGACAGGAAATCCGCCCCGGTCCACGCCGTCGAATATTCGTCCGGTCGATCACTTGTGGGGCCTTATTACTCGACCGTAATGTCCTGCGTCGCCGACGCCTTCCTGAGGAGTTCCGTAATGAGGGGTGCCGTGAAGCCGCGCCGCGCGGTGCGGTTCGCCGCTGTCGCAGCGGCGGCGCTCCTGGCCGGACTGCTGCCAGGACCCGACTCCGCGGCCAGCGGCCCGGACGGCAAGGTGACCCTCGGATACGCGTGCGCCTTCCCCGCCGGTACGGCCGCCGACGGCTCCGGCGGCACCGGCGGCACCGACAAGGCCGTCGTCCAGGACGTCACCGTCGCGCTGGTGCAGAACTACCCGGACACCGCCGTGGTCGGAAAGCCCATCCAGCCGGGCGACCTGACGGCGACGGTCACCATGCCGCGGGCCGGCGCCGAGGCGCTGCTGCCCGCCGGCGCCACAGCCCTGACCGGCGCCGCGAGCCTCACCGCCCATGTCGCGCAGGGCACTTCGCGAGCGGACGCCGTATGGCCGGGACTGACCGCCCCCTCGACACCGCTCAAGGGCGACGGGGACCTGGTGCTCACCTTCGGCGGCGCGGTGCCGCCGCTGACGGTCACCGCCTCCGGCGAAGTGCGCTTCACCGCAGGGGAGTTGGACCTCAAGCTCAGCCCCGTGACCGACCCCGCGTCCGCACCGCCCGACTCCCCGAGCACCGGCACCGACAGTGCGACCGGCACCGACAGCGACAGCGCGTTCGGCGCCGACAGCGCGACCGGCGCCGACAGCGCGACCGGCACGGCCGCGGACTCCGCCGGTACGGGCCAGGCCGCCAAGGACGCCGCCGACATCATCGGCACCTGCGCCCCCAAGCCCGACCAGGGCGACCTCCTCGGTACCGTCTCCGTCCCCGGCACCCCCGGCGGCTCCTCGGGACCCGGCCACGCCACCGCGCCCGGCGGCTCCTCGGCCGCCGCCCCCACGCCGCGCACCGGCTCCCGCGCGGGCGTCGGCAAGACCGGCGAGGGCGCGGGCGACGGAGCCCCCGACGCCGCCCGGTCCGACGGCCGCAACACCATCACGCTGGCCTCGCCCCCGCACTCCGGCGTGCACGACTGCGAGGACCCGCCGGAAGGCGACACCGACCCCGCGGTCATGGACTCCATTCCCCGGCCGCCCAACGCCGTCCGCAGCCCCGGCCCCGGCGACCCGCCGTTCCCCCCGTACTCCCAGTGCGGTTACGTCACCGGCTACTCCAACGTCTTCAAGCTCAAGGGCGCCGCGGTCATCAACGACCTGACCAAGAAGCCGACCCGCGTCACCGTCGTGCAGAAGAGCATCTGGACGGAGTTCACCGACCCCGACCCGCTCAAGCAGTACTTCGAGATCGACTCGATCGCGAAGCTGGCCCTGCCGCCGTCCGACACCACCTTCCTGACCTTCGGGTTCGTGCCGGTCACCGCCCGGATGGAACTGCTCCCCAAGGGCCTGATGACCGTCGTCACGGTCGGCACCAGCAACCTCGGCACGATCACCACCAGCACCATCTACGGCAAGCAGGAACTGCGGCTGTCCGACGTCAAGGTCAACGGCGTACCGCTGGACGTCGGTGCCGACTGCCGCGCCTCGGCGCCGCTGGACATCAAACTCGTCGGCTACGACCGCAGTTCACTGACCGGCCGCCCGACCGGACCCACGGACTACGGAGTGCAGGACGGCGGGCCGCTGGCCCAGGACGACCTCTACATTCCCCCGTTCACCGGCTGCGGCAGCCACGGAGAGAACCTGAATTCCCTCTTCACCTCGGCGATATCGGGGCACGGCAACTCACTGAATCTCATCCAGGGACCGCTGTGCGTGCCCATCGCGGCCTCGGGATGCGATCCGGAGATCGCCTTTCCCGAACCGCCCCACCACTGATCAGCTCCGGGAGGTGCAATGGGAATCGAAGTGATCGTCGAAGGACTCACCAAGTCCTTTGGTACGCAGAACGTCTGGCAGGACGTCACGCTCACACTGCCGCCCGGTGAAGTCAGCGTGATGCTCGGCCCTTCCGGAACCGGCAAGACGGTATTCCTGAAATCGCTCATCGGCCTGCTCAAGCCCGAACGCGGCCGGGTGCTCGTCGGCGGCGTCGACATGGTGAACAGCCCGGAGCGCGACATCTACGAGGCGCGCAAGATGTTCGGCCTGATGTTCCAGGACGGCGCGCTCTTCGGGTCGATGAACCTCTTCGACAACATCGCCTTCCCGCTGCGCGAGCACACCAGGAAAAAGGAGTCCGAGATCCGCCGCATCGTCATGGAGCGGGTCGACATGGTCGGCCTCCTCGGTGCCGAGGGCAAACTGCCGGGCGAGATATCCGGCGGCATGCGCAAACGCGCGGGACTCGCCCGCGCCCTGGTGCTCGACCCGCAGATCATCCTGTGCGACGAACCCGACTCCGGCCTCGACCCGGTCCGCACCTCGTTCATCTCGCAGCTCCTCATCGACCTCAACGCGCAGATCGACGCGACGATGCTGATCGTCACCCACAACCTCGACATCGCCTCGACCGTGCCCGACAACATGGGCATGCTCTTCCGCCGCGAACTGGTCGCCTTCGGCCCCCGCGAGCTGCTGCTCACCAGCAACGAGCCGGTCGTACGGCAGTTCCTCAGCGGACGCCGCGACGGACCGATCGGGATGTCGGAGGAGAAGGACGAAGCGGCCCTGGCCCGCGAGCAGTTGAACGGCCGCGAGCTGCCCGCGGCCCCGCGCCGCGTCGCGCCGCAGCTCGAACCGTCACCCGGACTGCCGCCCCGGCAGGCGGTACAGCGCCGCAGGGCCCGCGTCCTGGCCATGTGGGACCAGCTCCCGGCCGCGACCCGCGAAGCCGTACAGGCCGGACTCGTCCCCGTCCAGGGGGAGCCCGCATGACCGCGCCCGTACGGGTCCCGGGACCGGGACCCGAGCCGACCCCGCCGCGCCCCGAACGCGTCACCGTGCCGCGCCGCCCGATCCCCGGCACCGGCGCGCTGCGCGAGACCGGGCAGCTCATGACGCTCGCCGCCACCACCGTGCGCGACACCTTCCGCAGGCCGTTCCAGATGCGCGAACTCATCGAGCAGTTCTGGTTCGTGGCCAGCGTGACGATCCTGCCCGCCGCCCTGGTCTCGATCCCCTTCGGCGCCGTCATCGCCCTGCAAGTCGGCTCACTGGCACAGCAGTTGGGTGCCCAGTCGTTCACCGGCGGCGCCAGCGTGCTGGCCGTCATCCAGCAGGCGAGCCCGCTGATCGTCGCCCTGCTCATCGCGGGCGCGGGTGGCAGCGCCATCTGCGCCGACCTCGGCTCGCGCAAGATCCGCGAGGAACTGGACGCGATGGAGGTGATGGGCGTCTCCCCGGTGCAGCGGCTGATCGTGCCGCGCGTCCTGGCGACGATGCTCGTCGCGGTCTTCCTCAACGGCCTGGTCTCGGTCGTCGGCACCGCGGGCGGCTACTTCTTCAACGTCATCGTCCAGCACGGCACCCCCGGCGCGTACCTGTCCAGCTTCTCCGCGCTCGCCCAGCTCCCCGACCTGTACATCAGCGAGATCAAGGCCGTGATCTTCGGCTTCATCGCGGGCATCGTCGCCGCCTACCGCGGCCTGCACCCCAAGGGCGGCCCCAAGGGCGTCGGCGACGCGGTCAACCAGTCCGTCGTCATCACCTTCCTGCTGCTGTTCCTGGTGAACGTCGTCCTGACCGCGATCTACCTCCAGCTCGTCCCGCAGAAGGGAGCCTGAGCGATGGCGCTCCTGGACAAGGACACCCCGCAGGCCGAGCCGCCGCCCGAAGGACCACGGCCGCGCCGACGCCGGAACACCGGCCGCTGGCTGCACTGGCTGGACGAGACCGGCGACCACTTCATCTTCCACATCACCGCCGTGCTGTGGATACCGCGCACCCTGCGCCGTTACCTCAAAGAGGTCCAACGCCTGCTCGCCGAGGTCGTGTTCGGCAGCGGCGGCCTCGGCGTCATCGGTGGCACCGTCGGCGTGATGATCGGCATGACCCTCGCCACCGGCACCGTCGTCGGCCTCCAGGGCTACGCGGCGATGAACCAGCTCGGCACCGCCGCGTTCACCGGCTTCATCTCCGCCTACTTCAACACCCGCGAGATCGCCCCGCTCGTCGCGGGCCTGGCCCTGTCGGCCACCGTCGGCGCCGGATTCACCGCCCAGCTCGGCGCGATGCGGATCAACGAGGAGATCGACGCGCTGGAGGGCATGGGCCTGCGCAGCATGCCGTACCTGGTCACCACCCGGATCATCGCCGGGGTCGTCGCCATCGTCCCGCTCTACGGCATCGGCCTGCTCAGCAGCTACGTCGCCTCCCGGATGGTCACCGTCATGTTCAACGGCCAGTCCGCGGGCACCTACGACCACTACTTCAACCTCTTCCTGTCCCCGCAGGACGTCCTGCTCTCCGGACTGAAAGTGCTGATCTTCAGCGTCATCGTGATCCTCGCCCACTGCTACTACGGGTTCACCGCCAAGGGCGGCCCCGCGGGCGTCGGCATCGCCGTCGGCCGCTCGGTGCGCAACGCCATCGTGATCATCTCGATCACCGACTTCTTCCTCAGCCTGGCGATCTGGGGCGCCACCACGACGGTGCGGGTGGCGGGATGACCACCACCGACACCCGTCCCGCCGGAGCGCCCCCGGCCCCGCGCCGCCGCCCGACCGGCGGCGCCACCGCCCGTCGCAGGACCGCCGGCGTCGTCTTCCTGCTGGTGCCCGCGCTGCTGGCCTGGCTCGCGGTCGCCGTCTACGACAAGACGTTCAGCGACACCGCGACCGTCCACCTGGAGACCGGCACCGTCGGCAACGAGATGCACCAGGGCGCCGACGTGAAACTGCGCGGGGTCGTCGTCGGCCGGGTCGCCTCGATCAGCGCCGACGGCGACGGCGCCCGGCTCAACCTCGCCATCGACCCCGGCCAGCTCAAGCGCATCCCCGCGGACGTCACCGCGCAGATGCTGCCCACCACGCTGTTCGGCGAACGCTTCGTGGCCCTCGTACCCCCCGCGGGCACCGACACCACCGGCGGCGGCCCCACCCTCGCCGCCGACAGCACCATCGCCCAGGACCGCTCCAGCGACGCCATCGAGCTCCAGCAGGTGCTCGACAACGTGCTGCCGCTGCTCACCGCCGTCCAGCCGCAGAAGCTCGCCGCGACCCTCAACGCCGTCGCGACCGCGCTCGACGGCCGCGGCACCCAGCTCGGCACCACCCTCGTCCAGCTCGACCGCTACCTGACCAAGCTCAACCCCGAACTGCCCGTGCTGAACGACGACATCAAGCAGCTCGTCACCGTCAGCCACGTCTACAACGCCGCCGCGCCCGACATCGTGCAGGCCCTCACCGACTTCACCAGGACCAGCGGCACCATCGCCGAGGAACAGGCCGACCTCAGCAGCGTGTACGGCAGTACCACCGCCACCGCGCAGGACCTGACGACGTATCTGCGGCAGAACAAGGACACCATCATCCGGCTGACCGCCGACAGCCGCGGCACCCTCGGGCTGCTCGCGAAGTACTCCCCGTCCTTCCCCTGCACGCTGCGCACCCTGGCCGCCTTCGTCCCCGTCATGGACAAGGCGCTCGGCAAGGGCACCCACGAGCCGGGACTGCACGTCGACCTCACCAGCGTGCCGTCCCGCGGCAAGTACGTACCCGGCAAGGACACCCCGGTGTACGACGCGAGCGGCGGCCCGCAGTGCTACCCGGTCCCGTACACCGGCCGCGGCGGCGCACCGGCCGCGACGCACTCCACGAAGTCCGCGACCTCGCCGACCGCCACGACGTCCACGACGTCCACGGCGTCCATGTCCACCGTGACCACCACCGACTCCCCGGCCAACTCCCCGCAGGAGAACGAGCTGATCAACGAACTCCTCGCGCCGGGCATCGGCACCGACCCCGGCTCGCTCCCCGACTGGAGCAGCCTGCTCACCGGTCCCGTCTACCGAGGGGCGGAGGTGACGGTGCGGTGAAGCGCCGCAGCCTCGTCGGACCGATCGTCAAGTCGCTGATCTTCATCCTGGTCACCGCGCTGGCCACCACCGTCCTCGCGGTGAGCATCGCGGGCGGAACCGACGTCGGCGACACCTCCGGCTACAACGCCCGGTTCACCGACGCCACCGGCCTCACCTCGGGCGACAGCGTCCGGATCGCCGGGGTCAAGGTCGGCCAGGTCGACTCGATCAAGGTCGTCGACCACCGCGTCGCGCAGGTGCACTTCTCGGTGCAGCGCGCCCGGAAGCTGCCCGGCTCGGTGACCGCCACCATCAAGTACCTCAACATGGTCGGCCAGCGGTACATCGACCTCCAGCAGGGCACGGGACCGGTCGGCCAAGCGCTCGCCCCCGGCGACACCATCCCGCTCCAGCGCACCACCCCGGCCCTCGACCTCACCCAGCTCTTCAACGGCTTCCAGCCGCTGTTCCAGGGCCTGTCGCCCAAGGACGTCAACCAGCTCGCGGGCGAGATCGTCCAGGTGCTCCAGGGCGAGGGCGGCACCGTCGACAGCCTGATCAGCAACGTCGGTTCGCTGACCACAACGCTCGCCGCCAAGGACAAGGTGATCGGCCAGGTCATCGACAACCTCAACTCGGTGCTCACCACGGTGAACACCCGCGAGGCCGGGTTCAACGACCTGGTGACCTCGCTCCAGCAGCTCGTCAGCGGCTTCGCCTCCGACCGCGAACCGATCGGCCAGTCGATCACCGCGATCTCCCAACTCACCACCAGTACCGCCGGGTTGCTCACCGACGGCCGCCAGCCGCTGAAGGACTCCATCGCCCAGCTCGGCCGGCTGTCCACCAACCTCGCCGACAACACACCGCAGTTGGAGAACTTCCTCACCAAGACCCCGGCCAAGCTCCAGACCATCGGCCGGCTCGCCTCCTACGGCTCCTGGCTCAACCTCTACCTCTGCCAGGCCACCGTCGCCGGGGTCACCACCTCCGACGGCAGCAAGCCGCCCACCGGCATAGCGATCACCGAATCGAGGTGCCGGTCATGAACCGCCCCCGCATACCGACCCCGCGCCTCCGCTTCCGCGCCCCCGCGCGCCGGGGCCGCCCCCTCTTCCGGCCGCTGCGCGAACGCAGCCCCGTCCTCGTCGGCACCGTCGGCCTGCTCGTGCTCGCCCTGGCCGGCCTGGTCGCGTACAACGCGGACGCGCTCCCGCTGATCGGCGGCGGCACCACGTACAGCGCGAGCTTCACCGAGGCCGCCGGGCTCAGGTCCGGCAACGAGGTGCGGGTCGCGGGCGTCAAGGTCGGCAAGGTCACCGGGGTGTCGCTGGACGGCGCCCAGGTCAAGGTCACCTTCCGCGTCAAGGACACCTGGATCGGCGACGCCAGCACCGCCGCCATCGGCATCAAGACGCTGCTCGGCGAGAAGTACCTGGCCGTCGACCCGCTCGGCAGCCGCGCGCAGAACCCCGGCCAGCGCATCCCCAGGACCCGCACCACCTCGCCGTACGACGTCACGCAGGCGCTCGACGGCCTCGGCAACACCCTCGGGTCGATCGACACCACGCAGCTCGCCGCCAGCTTCCAGACCCTCTCCGACACCTTCAAGGACACCCCGGCCTCGGTGCGCAGCGCCGCCACCGGCCTGTCGTCGCTGTCGCGGACCATCTCCAGCCGGGACGCCCAGCTCGCCGACCTGCTCGCGGGCAGCAAGCAGCTCACCAAGACCCTCTCCGACCAGAACAGCCGCTTCCAGACGCTGATCTCGGACGGCAACCTGCTGCTCGGCGAGATCCAGAAGCGCCGCGACGCCATCCACGCGCTGCTCACCGGCACCCAGGACCTCGGCACCCAGCTCAACGGCCTGGTCGCCGACAACAACCGGCAGCTCGGCCCGACCCTGGACGCCCTCGACCGGGTCACCGGCGTACTGCTCGCCAACCAGTCCAGCCTCGACAAGGCGCTCGCCCTGGCCGGGCCCTACTACCGGCTGGTCGGCAACACCCTCGGCAACGGCCGCTGGTTCGACAGCTATCTGTGCGGCCTTGTCCCCAAGAGCTATCTGCCCCCGGGCACCCAGCCGACGACCGGGTGCGAGCCGCCCAAGGCGACGGGAGGCACATCGTGAAGGCATCCATCGGCCGCGCCGCGCGAGGGCGGCGGGCCATCGCCCTCGGCACGGTGCTCGCCGTCGTCCTCGCGGCCCTCGCCTACGGCGGCGTACGCCTCTTCGGCGGCCCCGACGGCACCCGGATCACCGCCTACTTCGACCACGCCGTGGGCGTCTACGCCGGATCCGACCTGCGCGTGCTCGGCGTCAAGGTCGGCACCGTCGACTCGGTGAAGCCGCAGGGCAAGCAGGTCAAGGTCGTGCTGGTCCTCGACCACGGGGTGAAGGTCCCCGCGGGAGCCGGCGCCGTCGTCGTCGCGCCCAGCGTCGTCGCCGACCGCTACATCCAGCTCACCCCGGCCTACACCGGCGGCCCCCGGATCACCGCGGGCACCGTCATCCCGGCCACCCGCACCGCGACCCCCGTCGAGGTCGACCAGCTCTACGAGAGCATCACCCGGCTCAGCGACGCCCTCGGCCCGAACGGCGCCAACGCCACCGGCGCCCTGTCGAACCTCCTCGACACCGGCGCGAAGAACCTCGACGGCAACGGCAAGGCCATCGGCGACAGCATCGACCAGCTCGGCCAGGCCACCAAGACCCTCAACGGCCACAGCGACGACCTCTTCGCGACCCTGTCCTACCTCCAGTCCTTCACCACCATGCTGAAGAACAACGACGGCAAGGTACGGGCCGCCACCGATCAACTCTCCACCGTCAGCGGCTTCCTGGCCGAGGACAAGGAGAACCTGGGCGGCGCGCTGCACCAACTGTCCACCGCGCTCGGCCAGGTGAAGACCTTCATCCAGGACAACCGGGCCCGGCTGAAGACCAGCATCGGCAAACTCGCCCCGATCACCCAGACGTTGGTCGACCAGCGCGCGTCACTCGCCGAACTCCTCGACACCGCGCCGCTGGCCGCCGACAACCTCCTCAACGCCTACGACCCGCAGTACGGCACCATCGACGGGCGCGCCAACATCAACGAACTGAGCATGGGCGGCGACATCTCGCCCGCCGCCGCCAAGGACACCGCAAGGACCGGCTCCGACTTCACGCCCGCGGCCAAGGACGCCAAGACCCTGCCGCTGCCCCTGCCGGCGGTCGGCACCGTCTACACCAAGGGGGCGGCCCGATGAAGCGTCCGCACACCCGGGGGAGCGCCGCCACCGTCGGCGGGACCGCGCTGCTCGCGCTCGCCCTCGCCGGCTGCTCGCTGAACGTCCAGAACGTGCCGTTGCCCGGCGGCGCCGACCTCGGCGGCCACCCCTACACCGTGAAGGCCGACTTCGCCGACGTCCTCGACCTCGTCCCGCAGGCGTCCGTACGCGTCAACGACGTCGCCGTCGGCCGCGTCACCAAGATCGGCCTCGGCGCCGACGGCTGGTCCGCGACCGTCACCATGAAGGTCAACGGCAAGGTGAGACTGCCCGCCAACGCGTACGCGCACCTGGAACAGTCCAGCCTGCTCGGCGAGAAGTACATCCAGCTCTCCGCGCCGCCCGGCACGCGGGCCGCCAGCGGCACCCTGCGCGACGGCGCCGTCATCCCCGCCTCGCGCACCAACCGCAACCCCGAGGTCGAAGAGGTCTTCGGCGCACTGTCCATGCTGCTCAACGGCGGCGGCGTCGCCCAGCTCAAGACCATCTCGGTGGAGCTGAACAAGGCCCTGACCGGCAACGAACCGCAGATCCGCTCCATGCTCCACCAGGTCGACACGCTCGTCAGCGACCTCGACGCCCACAAGCAGGACATCACCGACGCGCTCGACGGCGTCAACGAACTGTCCGCCACCCTCGCCGCCCGCGACCAGAAGATCGGCACCGTACTGACCGGCCTCAGCCCCGGACTGAAGGTGCTGGAGCAGCAGCGCGGCTCGCTGGTCACCATGCTGCGCTCGCTGGACACGCTCTCCGGCGTCGCGGTGGACACCGTCAACCGCAGCAAGGACGACATGGTCGCCGACCTCAAGGCCCTCGCGCCCACCCTGCGACGGCTCGCCGACGCGGGCGACGCGCTGCCCGACTCGCTCCAGGTGCTGGTCACCTACCCGTTCACCGACGAGGTCCTCAACGGCGTCAAGGGCGACTACCTCAACGTCTACCTCGACCTGACCGCCGTACCCGGCACGCAGCTCATCCCCGAGATGCCCGCGTCCGGGAACGTCTACCCGCCCGACCCCGAGAACCCGATGTCCGCGCACACCAAGGCCGACCGGACGACGACGGTCGACAAGAAGCTGCGGGAGGCGGGCATCCCGCTGCCGCTGCCGTCGGTCACCGGCTCGACCAGGACCGGGGGCCGCTGATGCTGACCCGCGTCACCATCGCCAAGAACATCGCCTTCCTGCTGATCGCCGGGCTCGTGCTCGGCTTCATCGGCGTCCGCTACGCCGACCTCGGCCGGTACGTGGGCCTGCGCGGCTACTACACCGTCAAGGTCGAACTCCCCGAAGCGGGCGGCCTGTTCGAGCACGCCAACGTCACCTACCGCGGCGTCTCGGTCGGCCGGGTCGGCCCGATCAGACTCACCGACGACGGAGTGGAGGCGTCGTTGCGGATCAACGACTCCGCGCCGCACATCCCCTCCCACCTCAAGGCCGTCGTCGCCAGCCTGTCCGCCGTCGGCGAGCAGTACATCGACCTGCGGCCGACCACCGACCAGGGGCCGTATCTCGCCGACGGCTCCCGCGTCGAACGCGCCGACACCACCATCCCCGCGCCCGTCACCAACCTGCTCACCAGCGTCAACAGCCTGGCCGGATCGGTCCCGTTGAAGTCCCTTCAGACCGTCGTCGACGAATTCGGCAAGGCGTTCGCGGGACAGGGCGACAACCTCCAGTCGCTGCTCGACACCAGCGGCGAGTTCATCTCCGCCGCGGACATGAACCTGCCCGGCAACATCACGCTGATGGCCGACGGGCGGACGGTGCTGCGCACGCAGGCCGACGAGGGCGACGCACTCAAGTCCTTCGCCAGCAGCGCAAGTCAGCTCGCCAAGCAGCTCAACGACTCCGACACCGACCTGCGACGGCTCATCGCCGCGGCGCCCGACGCGGCGGGACAGGTCAGCGCGCTGCTGCGGGACGTCGGACCCCAACTCAGCGTCGTCCTGGCCAACTTGCTGACCACCTCGGACGTGGCCGTCACCAGACAGCACGGCATCGAGGAATTCCTGGTCAAGGTGCCCGCGGTGGCCGCCGCCGGATCGACGGCGGTGGACGGCAAGGGCCTGCACTTCGGCATGGCCGTCACCTTCTTCTCCCCGCTGCCCTGCACCTCCGGATACGGCGGCACCACGTACCGCAACGGCCTGGACACCAAGGCGCCCGCCACCGCCCTCAACACCGCGGCCCGCTGCACCGCCCCCGCCTCCTCCGGCACCGACGTGCGCGGCTCGGCCAACGCCCCGAGCGGCGGGGGCGTCCCGAACCCCGTGCAGCCCGGCTCGGTGCTGCCGACCGGCGCCGGGACCCCGTCCGCCGCGGGCCCGTCCACCGGGACGACGACGTACGGCACGAGCGTGCTGCCGGGAGCGCTGGGCCTGCCCTCGCTGCCGACCGGGCCCAGCGGCGGCACGATGGCGGATCTGCTCGGCCTCGGCGACACGCGGTTCGGTGACACGCGCTCCGGTCACACGGGCTTCGGGGGCACCCGATGAGCGCCCGCCGGTCCACCCTGGTCTGGGTCACCGCGTGGGCGGTCGCCGCCGTGGTGTGCGCGCTCGGCGCCTGGTCGTACGCGGACACGCGCGGCGACGGCACGCTCAATTACGCCAAGGCCCGCGACGCCGTACTGACCGACGGGCAGTGGGACATCACCCGGCTGAACACGGTGGACGCGGCCCACCTGGACCGCGACCTCGCGGCCTGGCTGGACACGACGACCGGGCCGCTGCACGACCGCATGAGCCGTACGCACACCGCGGACGCCGCCGCGCTCAAGCAGTCCGGCACCTCCACCCGGGGCACGGTCACCGACGCGGCGGTCACCGAACTCGACACCAGGGCCGGTACGGCGAAGCTCATCGCGACCGTGCAGGTCCGGGTCATGCCGCGCGGCGGCGCGGCCACCACCGACCGCAAGCGGTTCGAGGCGGGCCTGTCCCGTACCTCGGACGGCTGGAAACTCACGGCGCTCACCGCGGTGCCCGTCGGCGCGAGCTAGGAGAGGCGGCCCAGTGAGCACCACGCATGAGCCCGAGGCCGAGGCGGCGGAGGCCGAGGCGCCGCAGACCGACGCATCGGGGGCCGCCGCTCCGGACGAGGCGGAGGCCAACGAGGCCGCCGCCGGACGGCGTTGGCGGTGGCCGTACGGTGCGCGGCGTACGGCGGCGGTCGCCGCGATCGTGCTGCTGCTCCTCGGCGGCGGCGGATTCGATTACGCGGCCCACCGGTTGACCGACCCGGCCGCGACGGACAACCGCGCGCTGACCGACACCGAGGCGACCAACCGGGTCGTCGGGGACGTCAGCAACGCGCTCGGCAAGATCTTCGCGTACACGCCGGAGGACACCGGGTCGACCGAGCGGGCCGCCCGCGACCTGCTGGACGGCGCGGCGGCCGACCAGTACCAGGCGCTGTTCGGGCAGATCCGGCAGCGCGTCGCCGAGCAGCAACTCACCCTGACCACACGGGTGGTGCGCGCCGGGGTCGTCCGGCTCACCGCCGACCACGCCCGGCTGCTGGTCTTCCTCGACCAGACCGCCCAGCGCAAGGGCGCCGCGGCCACCAGCGCGGCGGCCCAACTCTCGGTCACCGCCAGGCTCGACGGCGACCACTGGCGGATCACCGATCTCAAGGCCCGGTAGGAGAAAGACGGATGGCACGGATGCCCTTCAAGGGTGGCGGCGGGTCGCGGGACCGGCTCGGGGCGCGGCTGCGCGCGCCGGGTCGGTCCCTGCTCGCCACGGCCGTCGCGCTCGCCGTCGCCGCGGCGGTCGCCGCCGCCCTGACCGGCTGGTCCTGGTACGGGGCCGCGCACGACGACGACGCGGCCTTCGCCCGGACCCGCGACACGGTGCTCGCGGCGGGGGAGCAGGCGGTGCAGAACATGAACACCCTGGACCACTCCGATGTCGACCACGGGCTCGACATCTGGGAGAGCTCCACGACCGGCGACCTGCACAGCCAACTGGTCCAGGGGCGGGCCGCGTTCGAGAAGCAGGTGCGGCAGGCCCAGACGGTCAGCACCGCGAAGATCCTGTCCGGCGCGGTCACCGAACTCGACACCAGGACCGGCAAGGCCAGCGTCATGATCGCGCTGCGGATCACCGTCGAGGCGCCCAAGGCCAAGCCCGCGGTCAAGGAGAGCCGGATGCTCGGCGAACTCACCCGCACCGACACGGGCTGGAAGCTCAGCGCCCTCGGCCAGGCCCCGATGGGCGACAGCGCCGCGGACCCGTCCGCGTCCTCGCCCCCGAGCGGCGGCACCGCCACCGCGAGGCCGTCCCCGTCCACCACCGACGGCCAGTAAGCCGCCCCGCCGTCCGCGAGAGGACCGCCGCCCATGTCGACCACCCGCCACCTCATCAACCGCCAACGCCGCCTGGCGGCCACCGCGCCGCCGCGCGAGCGCGTGACCCGCACGGCGGAAGCCGCCACCGACATCCACTCCGACTCCGACTCCGACACCGCCACCGACACCCACTCCGACACCGACTCCGGCCCGGAGACCGAGGCGGAGGGCGGCGGCCGTTCGGAGCGCTCCGGCCGGGGCCGCGCCGCGACCGCCGTCCGCACCCGCCCTGCACGGCCGCCGCGTACGTCCGACAGGGCGGCCGACGTCACCGCCGACGTCACCGCCGGGACTGCCACCGGCACGGCCGCCGACGCTGAACCCGAGGCCGGGAGCGGCCCGCGCACGTGGCGCCCGCGGCCTGTCACCGTCCTCACCGTCGGCCTCGCCCTGCTGACCGTGCTGCTCGGCGGCCTCGCCGCCTGGTCCGCGGGCAAGGCGTCCGACCTGCGCGACTCGGTGGCCTCCGGCAACACCGCGCTGACCGACACCGCCCGCACCAGCGAGGTCAAAGGCACCGTCGCCCAGGCCGTGAACGCGGTCTTCTCCTACAACTACGCCGACACCGCCCGCACCGACGACGCGGCCAAGCGCGTACTGACCGGAAAGGCCGTCCAGCAGTACGCGACGATGCTCGCCCAGGTCCGCGCCCAGGCGCCGGCGCAGAAGCTCGTGCTGACCACGACCGTCACCGACACCGGCGTGGAACTGCTCGACGGCGACCGCGCCCGCGTCCTGGTCTTCGCCGACCAGAGCAACACCAGCACCGCCAAGTCCGCGAACGCGGCGACCACTTACGCGGCGGCGATGTTCGCGGTGGACGCCGTGCACCAGGACGGCACCTGGAAGATCGCGAGCATCGACACCTTCGGGTAGCGAGGACCCCACGATCAGCGGTCGCGGCCAGCGGTCGGTGAGTCGCCAGCCGGCGTCCAGCAGATAGCCGACGACGGCGGGCCCCGCGACGGCCGCCGCCACGCGTGCGTGTGCCCACGGATACGGCTCCTCGTACGGGTACGCAGCTGTGGCGAACAGACGTACGTCTTAGGCAAGGCTACCCTTATCAAAACGCTGACCTTTCCGCGCCATCACCGATCAGGCGCCGCGATCAGGCGCCGCGCGATGATGAAGGACTCGTCGCGGGCAGGCACTATGGGGGAGAGGGCCCCCGCAACGCGCCGGAAATCGCGTGATGGGATGCTCGGCTCGCAATCCCGGATGTGCGTCCCCGATATGGCCAGTGGCGGGGAGCAGGTGGCCTGACCGGCAAGGATGGATGGATATGGACAAGCAGCAGGAGTTCGTTCTCCGCACCCTGGAGGAGCGGGACATCCGCTTCGTCCGCCTGTGGTTCACCGACGTGCTCGGCTACCTGAAGTCGGTCGCCGTCGCACCGGCCGAACTGGAGCAGGCCTTCGACGAGGGCATCGGCTTCGACGGCTCCGCCATCGAGGGCTTCGCCCGGGTGTACGAGTCCGACATGATCGCCAAGCCGGACCCCAGCACCTTCCAGATCCTGCCCTGGCGCGCCGAGAGCCCCGGCACCGCGCGCATGTTCTGCGACATCCTCATGCCCGACGGCTCCCCGTCGTACGCCGACCCGCGCTACGTCCTCAAGCGCGCGCTCGCCAAGACCTCCGACCTCGGCTTCACCTTCTACACCCACCCCGAGATCGAGTTCTTCCTGCTCAAGGACAAGCCGATGGACGGCGGGCGGCCGACCCCCGCCGACAACTCCGGCTACTTCGACCACACCCCGCAGAACGTCGGCATGGACTTCCGCCGCCAGGCCATCACGATGCTGGAGTCCATGGGCATCTCGGTGGAGTTCTCGCACCACGAGGGCGCCCCCGGCCAGCAGGAGATCGACCTGCGCTACGCCGACGCGCTCTCCACCGCCGACAATGTGATGACCTTCCGGCTCGTCATGAAGCAGGTCGCCCTCGAACAGGGCGTGCACGCCACCTTCATGCCCAAGCCGTTCTCCGAGCACCCCGGCTCCGGCATGCACACCCACCTGTCGCTCTTCGAGGGCGACCGCAACGCCTTCTACGAGTCGGGCGCGGAGTTCCAGCTCTCCAAGGTCGGCCGCTCCTTCATCGCGGGCCTGCTCCGGCACGCCGGTGAGACCGCCGCGGTCACCAACCAGTGGGTCAACTCCTACAAGCGGATCTGGGGCGGCTCCCAGCGCACCGCGGGCGCGGGCGGCGAGGCCCCCTCGTACATCTGCTGGGGCCACAACAACCGCTCGGCCCTGATCCGCGTCCCCATGTACAAGCCCGGCAAGACCGGCTCCACCCGCGTCGAGGTCCGCTCGATCGACTCCGGCGCCAACCCCTACCTCGCCTACGCCGTCCTCCTCGCCGCGGGCATGAAGGGCATCCAGGAGGGCTACGAACTCCCGGCCGGCGCCGACGACGACGTCTGGGCCCTGTCCGACTCCGAGCGCCGCGCCCTCGGCATCGAGCCCCTCCCGCAGAACCTCGGCGAGGCCATCACCCTCATGGAGCGCAGCGAACTCGTCGCCGAGACCCTCGGCGAGCACGTCTTCGACTTCTTCCTGCGCAACAAGAAGCAGGAGTGGGAGGAGTACCGCTCCGAGGTCACCGCCTTCGAGCTGCGGAAGAACCTCCCGAACCTGTAGCCGAGAGGAGCTGCTCGGCCTGCGGGGTGCGGCGGTAGTAGACGCGGTGGCCGTGGCGGGTCCGGGTGAGGAGACCCGCCCGGTGCAGGCGCGTGAGGTGGTAGGAGACGGTCGACGGGTCCAGATGGTGGAGCTCGGCCAGCTCCGTGGTGGTGAGGGGGCGGCCCAGCGACAGCAGCAGGCTGTGCCGGGTGGCCCCCAGGACGTCGGCCGCCGGGTGGCCGCCCTGTACGGCGCGGCGGCCTGACGGAGCGCGGGGCACCGGATAGCAGAGCATCGTGTCGTGCTGGAACATCGGGTCGAGGCCCGGCGTCAGGTCCCCGGTGACGGTGGGGATCATGACGACGGCCGGGGCGTGCGGCACCGTGGTGCGGAACGGGCTGCGGACGGTCAGTGTGCCGTCGTGCCAACCGGTGTCCGGATGCAGGGAATCCAGGACCGCGCCGGTTCCCTGCCGGGCCATGAGCTGGGAACGGGCGTTGATATCGGCTTCGAGGCGGCCACGGATCCAACGTCGGCGTCTACTTGGGGCTGCCCGGAGAATCGGTGCGCGTTTACGCGCGACCGTGAACGGCAATGCGTCGGCACGGTCGGCTTCGTGGCCGCGTCCCCCGCCCAGGCGGTGGACTGCAACCTCCCCCCGGTGGGCGACATGTGCCTGCACATCCACAACACGGACACCAACACGTGGTACTGGCTCGGGCCGTGGAACGCCTGCGCGGTCCACAACATCGCCATCGACGAGCAGGCCACCTGGATCAACAACAACCAGGTCGGCGGGGTGCGCACCACCTTCTACTACGGCCGCGACGGCAAGAACCCCATCGGCAGCGTCGCCCAGGACTACTCGGGCCGCCCGCCCGGCTACACCGACAGCGACCTCTCCTCCGCGCAGTCCGTCCGCGTCTGCTGACCCGCGCCCCCCGAGGCGGGGCCGCCCCGGAGGACGTCACCTCCGGGGTCAGGGCAGCCAGGCGGGGGCCAGGGCCGAGGGGGTGAGGAGGCGGGGGGCGCCGGTGCCGTCGGCGGGGGCGGTGTACAGGTCGGAGCCGTAGTCGCCGGGGAGGGAGTAGACGACGGTCGCGTTGTCGGACCACACGGCCTGGTCGTCGACGCTGCGGGTCTCGGCCAGCGGCCACTCGCGCGAGGTGGCCAGGTCGAGGACGTAGAGGCGCCAGGGGGCGTCGGCGGGCAGGCCGGGCACGCGTTTCTTGAAGGCGATCCGGGTGCCGTCGGGGGAGAGCGACGGGCACTCGACGTTGGTGCGCAGCGTGGTGACGGTACGGGCGGCGACGTCGCCGCGCACGAGGTAGGTGTGGCCGCCGGTGGCGAGCGTGGCGTAGAAGTGCCGGTCGTCGGCGAAGGTGACGCCCCAGAAGTTGATATCGGCGGCGCGCACGCGGCGCCCGTCGCGGGTGACGGCGTAGTCCTCGAGGGACGACTGGAGGGTCCCGGTGCGGGTGTCCAGGATCGAGGTGCGGGTGGAGAAGTCGGTGCCCGCGTACGAGTCGCCGCCGACGAAGACGGTCCAGGCGGCCATCCGCCCGCTGGGCGAGACACGGGCACGGGTCGGGATGCCCGCGAGCGGCACACGGCGGGTGGCGCGCAGCGCCGAGTCCAGGACGACCGCGTCGTACGAGTCGTTGACCGCGCCGCGCTTGGCCTGGAGGCAGATGCCGGTGCCGCCCGCCGCGTAGAAGCGCAGGCACTTCACGCCGGACGCGACGCGGGGCCCGTCCGGCGCGGAGGCGGGCACCGAGGCCAACTCGTCGCGGTGCGGCCCCCACGCCATGGAGCGGAAGACGATACGGGGGCCGCCGGCGGCCAGCGAGACCGTACCGGCGCGGACGGCGGGGCCGCCCGCCTGCACCTGGTTCTTCCGGTCGGCCCGGTCGGCGGCCCGCCAGACCGCGACCCCCGCCACGCACGCCAGCACGGTGATGCTGGCCAGCAGCACCAGCAGCCGGTTGCGCATGCTCATACCGCCCTCGACCCGCCCGCTCATGCCGTCGCCTCCGGTGCCGTGGGAGTCCGTGACGGCCGCAGCCGGACCGACAGCGCGACGCTCGCCGTCAGTGCCAACGCGGCCCCCGTCAGGGCGGATTGGTCGCCCCACGCGGTCCACGCCGCCCCGAAGGCTATGGAGCAGAAGAAGCGCGCGGCGGCCTGCCCGGTCTGTACGAGCGCGAGCCCGCTGGAGCGCAGCGCCGCCGGTACGGAACCGGCCGCGGCCGCCATCAGCACGCCGTCCGTGGCGGCGTAGAAGGCCCCGTGCAACGCCAGTACGGCGTACGGCAGTACGCCCGCCCGCAGGTGGGCGAGGAGCAGCCCGTACGCCAGGAGCAGCGCGAAGTGGCCGCCGACGAAGACCCGCCAGCGGCCGACCCGGTCCGCCCAGCGGCCCAGCGGCACGGCGAGCAGCAGGAAGGCGGCGGCGGTGCCCAGCGGGAGGAGCGCGAACCACCGGTCGGGGACGCCGAGTCGGCGTTGCAGCAGCAGATAGACGAAGGAGTCGCTGACGGTGGCGAGCCCGAGCGCCACCGCGCACAGCGCCAGCCCGCGCAGCTCCCGCCGCCCGAGCAGCCCCACGGCGGCCCGTAAGGACGGCCGGTCAACGTCCTTGTCAGGCACGGGAGTTGACCGCCGTACGCCCGACGGCACGAACAGCAGCAGCACGACCACGCCGACCGCCGCCACGCAGAAGCTGACGGTGAAGACCGCGTCGTATCCTTCCGCCGCCTGACGGAGGATCAGGAAGGCGGCCAGCGGCCCGAGAAGCGCCCCGGTGGTGTCCATCGCGCGGTGCACACCGAACGCCCGGCCCCGCGACTCCGGCGGCGCCGACAGCGAGATGAGCGCGTCGCGCGGCGCGGTCCGCAGACCCTTGCCGGTGCGGTCGACGGCGAGCACCGCGCCGATCAGCGGCAACGTGTGCACGGCCAGCAGCAGCGGCTTGCACAGCGCGGACAGCCCGTACCCGAAGGCGGCCACCGCCTTGTGCCGCCCGCCGCGGTCGGCGAGATGACCGCCGACCAGCCGTACCACCGCGCTGAATCCGTTGTAGACGCCGTCGAGCAGACCGAAGCCGAGCGGGGAGAGCCCGAGCCCGGTGACCAGGTACAGCGGCAGCACCGCGGTGACCATCTCCGACGACACATCGGTGATGAGGCTGACCGCGCCGAGCGCGAGCACCGTCGAGGTGACCGCGGACGACCGCCCGGGACGCGGGCCCCGGGCGGTCGTCGGCGCTGTCGTCGGGCTGTCCGCCGCGCTCGTCGGTGCGGGTGTCGCGGGCGTGCTGCCGCGGCTCTCGCTGACGTACATCGGTCAGTTGGTCCAGATGCCGGTGATGTCCGCGGCTGACGCGGCGTTGCCCGCGTGCCCCGAGGTGCCCGCCAGATCCTCCAGCGTGCGCAGCAGGTTGTAGTGGTTGTAGTTGGTCGCGGACGAACTGCCCGCGGTGACCGGCTGACCGTAGAAGACGGTCGGAATCCGGTTGCCGCTCAGCGAGTTGTCCTCGTCGAAGGTCACGACCAGCACGCTGTTGTGGGTCTTCGCCCACGTCGCGTACGCGCCCAGGTTGTTCTTGATCCAGGTGTCGCCGGTCGCCACCGAGCAGTCGTGCATGTCGCTGCACAGATTCGGTACGACGAAGGACATCCGCGGCAGCGTCGAGTAGTCCGTCGGGAACTGCGCGAAGGTCTTCGCGGTCGACGTCGGGACATTGCCGAAGCCGAACCACGGGTTGTGCTTCTGCGCGTAGTTGCCGCTCTTGCAGGTCGTCGAACCCTGGCTCGGCAGCGTCTCGTTGTAACTGCCGAAGGTCTTGCCCGCGGCGATCACCTCGGAGCCGAGATTCGCGGCCGAGCTGAAGCCGATCTTCACGCAACTGTCGTCCGTCACGCCCTGCGTGGACCCGGAGAACAGCGCGTAGTAGTTCGGCTGGCTCGGGTGCGTGATCGCGTGGCTTTGCGTGAGATTCGCGCCGCCGGTCGCCAGCGAGTTGATGTACGGCGCGCTCGAACTGCCGATGACCTGGCTGTACGCGTGGTTCTCCATGACCACCACGAGGGTGTGGTCGGGGGTGGGCACAGAACCGGCCGCGTGCGCCGAACCGCCGAGACCGGTCCACAGACCGACGGACGCGGCGGCGAGGCCGACTGCGGACAACAGAGCGGTGCGGCTGCGGCGGGGCAGAGTCCAGCCGTGCACGGCGTACCTCCGGTAGTGGGGGGAAGGACGAGGAACCGCTGTACATGACAAATTTTAAGAGCCCGATCACGTCAGGGCGAGCGGGCGCCGGGTGAAATGAAGGCGAACACCGAGGTACGGCCTGCCGCCGACTCCCACAACCCTCCTGCCGGGGACACCGCCCCCCAGCCCCCTACCGGGCAGCCCCGCCCACCACGCCGCGCCACTCTCCCGCGTGGCCAAGCCCGCGATGTCCGCCCGCACGGCGGGGGCCGCCGGCCGGGAGGGGGGTGGTGTGGTCGGTGAGTCGGCGCTGCGCGCGCGCCGCGTGGTGCGGGTCGTGCGGTTGCGCCCATGCCATGCGTGCCGTACGGGGCCGGGCCGCGCCGCGTGGTGCGGGTCATGTGTTTACGCCCACGCTCGTGCGGGCGTCTTGTCCGCTCGGGCGGGGCGGTGGATGGGGTCGTGTGCGGGGCGCGGGATCGGGGTCGGGTGGACTGGTGGCCGCACTCCGGCTACCGAGCCCCCCGCAGGGGGTTACGCTCAAACCGAAGCCTTGATCGATCCGGGCTTGCGCGGGACCGTTCCGGGGTACGGGACACGCGCCGCCGCGAAGCCAAGCCAAGCCAACCAAGCCAGTCGAGCGTCACCCCGCCACACCACATGACCCGCCGGGAGGGCCGATGCAGGGACGCCGGAGCAGTACGTTCACGCGGCTGCTGCGGCACGGCTTCACGGACCCGGCGGCGGCCGAGCGGCTGCTGGAGCTGCCCGAGCTGTCGACGGTCAGGACGGACCCGGTGCTGCTGGAGGCGCTGGGCGCGACGGCCGACCCCGACCAGGCGCTGATCAGCCTGGTACGCCTCACGGAGGCGCTGGACCCGGCGGAGCGGCGGACGCTGCTGGACACCGTCATGACGGCGAAGCCGCTGCGCGACCGCCTGCTGGGCATCCTCGGCGCCTCCGAAGCCCTCGGTGACCACCTCGCCCGGCACCCCGCCCACTGGCACGCGCTGGTGATGTACGAGTCCGCCGACCTGCACCCGGGCGTCGCCGACTTCGTCCGGGCCCTCTCGGGCGCCGACACCCCCGACGCGCTGCGCGTCGCCTACCGCCGCTGCCTGCTCGGCATCGCCGCCCGCGACGTGTGCGGCACCAGCGACCTGGTGCGTACCGCCGCGGAACTGGCCGACCTCGCCACCGCCACCCTGCGCGCCGCGCTGGCGATAGCCGCAGCCGAGAGCCCGCAGGACGCCGCCGTCTGCCGGCTGTCCGTCATCGGCATGGGCAAGTGCGGCGGCCACGAGCTGAACTACGTCTCCGACGTCGACGTCGTCTACGTGGCGGAACCGGCCGAGGAGACGGCGGGCCAGGAGGACGCGGAGGGCACCGCCGTACGCGCCGCCACCCGGCTGGCCGCCCGGATGATGCGGATCTGCTCCGACACCACCGCCGAGGGCACGATCTGGCCGGTCGACGCCAATCTGCGGCCCGAGGGCAAGAACGGGCCGCTGGTCCGTACGCTCTCCAGCCACCTCGCCTACTACCGGCGGTGGGCGAAGACCTGGGAGTTCCAGGCGCTGCTCAAGGCCAGGCCGGTCGCCGGGGACGAGGCGCTCGGCGAGGAGTACCTGGCCGCGATCCGCCCGCTGGTCTGGCAGGCCGCCGAGCGCGAGAACTTCGTCACCGACGTGCAGCAGATGCGCCGCCGCGTCGTGGAGAACATCCCCGCCGCCCAGATCGACCGCGAGCTGAAACTCGGCCCCGGCGGCCTGCGCGACGTCGAATTCGCCGTGCAGCTCCTCCAGCTCGTGCACGGCCGCACCGATCCGTCGCTGCGCAGCGGCACCACGCTGACCGCGCTCGCCGACCTCGCCGCGGGCGGCTACGTCGGCCGTACCGACGCCGCCGCGCTCGACGACGCCTACCGCTTCCTGCGGCTGATGGAACACCGTATCCAGCTTCAGAAGATGCGCCGCACCCACCTCGTCCCCGACGACCAGGCGGGACTGCGCCGCCTCGGCCGCGGCCTGGGCTTCCGCGCCGACCCGGTCGCCGAGCTGAACCGGGAGTGGAAGCGGCACGCCATGGAGGTACGGCGGCTGCACGAGAAGCTGTTCTACCGGCCGCTGCTGGACGCGGTCGCCCAGCTCGGCGGCGAGGAGACCCGGCTCAGCACCGACGCGGCCCGCCAGCGCCTCCAGGCGCTCGGATACGCCGACCCGGCCGCCGCCGTCCGCCACCTGGAGGCGCTGGCCAGCGGCGTGAGCCGCAAGGCCGCCATCCAGCGCACGCTGCTTCCGGTGCTGCTCGGCTGGTTCGCGGACTCCGCCGACCCCGACGCCGGGCTGCTCGGCTTCCGCAAGGTCTCCGACGCGCTCGGCAAGACCCCCTGGTACCTGCGGCTGCTGCGCGACGAGGGCGCGGCGGCGCAGCGGCTGGCCCGCGTGCTCTCCTCCGGGCGGCTCGCCCCCGACCTGCTGATGCGCGCCCCCGAGGCGGTCGCGCTGCTCGGCGCCGCCGACGGTCTCGTGCCGCGCGGCCACGCCGCCCTGGAGCAGGAGGTGCTGGCCGCCGTCGGCCGCGCCGACACCCCCGAGCAGGCCATCGCCTCGGTACGGGGAGTACGCCGCCGCGAGCTGTTCCGTACCGCCGCCGCCGACCTCATCGACACCTACGGCGACGACGAGGAGGACCAAGAGGAGACGCCCGACGAGCCGCCGGACCCCGCCGCGCTGGTCGACCGCGTCGGCACCGCCATCTACGGGCTCACCGCCGCGACGCTCGCGGGCGCGCTGCGCGCCGCCGTCAACCACGTCACCGGCAACGACGCGCACCCGCTGCCCACCCGTTTCGCCGTCATCGGCATGGGCCGCTTCGGCGGCCGGGAGCTGGCCTACGGCTCGGACGCCGACGTGCTCTTCGTCCACGAACCGCTCGACGGCGCCGACGAGGGCGAGGCCACCCGCGCCGCGCTCGCCGTCGCCGACGAGCTGCGCCGCCTGCTCCAGATCCCCACCGCGGACCCGCCGCTGCTGGTCGACGCCGATCTGCGGCCCGAGGGCAAGAGCGGGCCCATGGTCCGCAGCCTCGCGTCGTACGCCGCCTACTACCGGCGCTGGGGGCTGATCTGGGAGAACCAGGCGCTGCTGCGCGCCCTGCCGGTCGCGGGCGACGCGGATCTCGGGGCGCGGTTCACCGCCTTGGTCGACCCGCTGCGGTACCCGGAGAACGGCCTCGAAGAAGAGGCGGTCCGCGAGATACGGCGCCTGAAGGCCCGGATGGAGACCGAGCGGCTGCCGCGCGGCGCCGACCCCACGACGCACGCCAAGCTCGGGCGCGGCGGGCTGTCCGACGTCGAGTGGACGATTCAGCTCGTGCAGCTCCAGCACGCGGGGCGGCTGCCCGCCCTGCGCACCACCGGCACCCGCCCGGCCCTCGCCGCCGCCCGCGAGGCCGGGCTCATCGACCCCGAGGACGCCGCCGTCCTCGACGACGCCTGGGTTCTCGCCACCCGCGTCCGCAACGCCGTCATGCTCGTCCGCGGCCGCCCCGGCGACACCTTCCCCAGCGACGGCCGCGAACTCGCCGCCGTCGGTCGCTACCTCGGCTACCCGCCCGGCCACGTCGGCGACATGCTGGAGGACTACCGCCGCCGCACCCGCCGCGCCCGCGCCGTCGTCGAACGCCTCTTCTACGCCTACGAGTAGCCCGCCTCGGACCGCCTCGGGTCGGCTCGGGTCGGGCGGGCTCGGGTCGGGGCGGCTCGGCCGTTCGTGGGTCGGGGGCCGGGGGCTGCGGGAGAGGGGTTCGAAATCGGTATATTTACGGCGCTTCTGGTACTCCGTATCCGGTGACCTCTCCTGCGCCACAAATATCCGGCAGCATTTCGAACCCCTCTCCCTCCGCCCCCAACCCCCTCCACCCCCGGATGTGGGAGGGGGAGGGGGTGGAACGGCGGGGCGCCCTCACGGTCTTGGACACCCGTCCACCCGCGGACCGTGTGAGGGTGCCACCCTCCCAGCCCCGGGAGGAGGACGCTCGGGGCGCCCTCACGGTCCTTGCCACCCACCCCGGCCACCCCCACCGGCCCGTCGGACGCCGACGTACCGGGAGGGGACGGGCCGGGGTGCCCCCGCAGAAATGCGGTGACAAGAAGGGCACCGGATACGCGGGGCCAGGTAGCCGCATTTCGAGGAGGTGCCCCGGACCGGCACCGACCAGGCACAAGCGGCACCCGCAGACGACAAAGCACCCGCACGGGTGGGCGGGTGGGCAAGAACACCCCACTTAGTCGGAAAGCGTCTCCGCCCACGTACGAGACCAGCGATCCAACGGCGCGATGGCCTCGGCCAGCCCCGCCCCCAGAGGCGTGAGCCCGTAACGCCCCTGATCCCCCTGCGCGAGCAGCCCGGCCGCGGCCAACTCCCGCAACCGCTGATAAAGAACGCTGGGCGACATCGCGTCGCACCGTTCACGCAGGTCACGAGCGCCGACCGGCCCGTCCCGCAGCTCCCAGAGAATGCGCAGCGCCCAGCGCCGCCCCAGCAGATCGAGCGCGGCCATCAGGGGCCGCCCGGTGCGCGAGCCACGGACCTCGCCGCCCGGCCGGGGGCCACCGGTGCCACCCTCCATCCGACCCTCCTTGACGCTTCTGATTCCGAAATCATACGGTGGTGCCAGGCGTTACGGAATGCGAAACGTACACGAGCCGGAGGAGCAGGGATGGGCGAACCGACCGCTTTCTACGAGCCCGACCCGGACGGGTCCTTCGTGGCGACGGACGCCACCCAGGGCCCCTGGTCGCCCGACCTCCAGCACGGCGGCCCGCCCAGCGCGCTGCTGGTCCGCGAGTTCGAGGCCCTGGTCGCGGCGACGGCACGGGACGGCGACTCCGACGGCGACCCCGACATCGACTCCGAGGGCCACCCCGACGGCCACCTCGCGAAAATCGCCATGGACTTCCACGGCCCCGTCCCCGTCGGCCCGGTCCGCGTCCGCGCCTCCGTCCTCAAGCCCGGCAGGCGCGCCCAGCTCCTCGCGGGCGAGCTGAGCGTCGACGGCCGGGTCGTCCTGTCGGCCCGCGCCTGGTGGCGCCGCCGCTCACCCGGCCTCGTACCGGACGTCCCCGTCCAGGCCGCGCCGCTGCCGGACCCCGACGACGTCGTCCCGGCCGACCCGCTCCCCGGCCACTTGGACCATGGCTGGATCGCGTCCATGGACTACCGCTACCTCGCCGGATTCGTCACGACGCCGGGACCGGCCACGGTGTGGGTGCGCCCGAAGTTCCCGCTCGTCGCGGGCGAGACGACCTCCGGCACCCAGCGGGCCGTCCTCGTCTCGGACGGCGCCAGCGGCTTCAGCGCCGCGCTGGACTTCCGCACCCACCTGTTCAGCAACCTCGACCTCGTGCTGAGCTTCCTGCGTCCGCCGGTCGGCCCCTGGGTGGCACTGGACGCCGTGTCAGCCCTGGACGGGGCGGGCGGGGGTACGACCAGCACCCGCCTCGCCGACACCGCCGGTTACCACGGCTTCGCGCTCCAGACGCTGTACGTGGCGCCGCATCACGCCGTCTGAGGGTCCGACGCCCGGGCCGACACCGCGTCCACCGGCTGGCGCGGCATCCGGTACAGCCAGCGCCCGTAGACCAGGTACGAGATCCCGTAACCGACCGCCAGGCACACCACACCGCCGACCGCGTCCAGCCAGAAGTGGTTGCCGGTGGAGATGATGACCGTGAGGGTGAACACCGGGTACAGCGCGCCCAGCGCCTTCGCCCAGGTGTGCTTGGCCAGTATCGCGATGGTGATCCCGCACCACAGGGACCAGCCGATGTGCATCGACGGCATGGCCGCGTACTGGTTCGACACATGCGCCAGATTGCCCGAGGACAGCGAGCCCCAGGTGTGGTGCACCTCGACGGTGTCGATGAAGCCGCCGCCCGTCATCAGCCGGGGCGGTGCCAGCGGGTAGAAGTAGAAGCCGACCAGGGCCATGGCGGTGGTCACGAAGAGCACCAGACGGGCCGGGCCGTACCGCCCCGGATGGCGGCGGTAGAGCCACACCAGCACACCGATGGTGATGATGAAGTGCAGCGTGGCGTAGTAGTAGTTCATGATGACGATCAGCCAGGTCGCCGAATTCACGGCGTGGTTGACGGACCGTTCGATCGCCAGACCGAGGTGGTTCTCGAAGGACCACACCGACGCGGCGTGTCGCAGGGCGACGGTCTTCTGCTCCGGAACCGCGTTCCTGATCAGCGAGTACACCCAGTAACTGACGCCGATCAGCAGGATCTCGAACCAGAGCCGGGGTCTGCGGGGTGTGCGGATGCGCCTGATGAGGGTGTGGCGCGGCTCCGTGCGGGCCACGCCGGTCGCTCCATCCGGGGGAGTGGAACCGGTGGAGCGCGGCGAGGCGGTCGTACGGCCGCCCATAGTCTTCGCAGTCGGTTCCCCCATGGGACACCAGTCTGCCAGATTCGCCCCGTATCGCAGGTCAGCCTTCGGTCGGATCCTGCGTGCCGCCCGTCCCCCTTGAGGAGGGTTTCTGTGCGGGCACGGGCGTGTTCCGCGCGGCCGGCGCGGCGGCTGTTGAACCTCGAACGACCAGCTCGGGCAGGAAGACGAATTCGCTGTGCGGCGCCGGCGTGCCGCCGATCTCCTCCAGCAGCGCGTTCACCGCGGCCTGGCTCATCGCCGCGACCGGCTGCCTGATGGTGGTCAGCGGCGGATCGGTGAAGGCGATCAGCGGCGAGTCGTCGTATCCGACCACCGAGACGTCCTCCGGCACCGACAGGCCCTGCTGCCTGGCCGCCCGGATCGCGCCGAGCGCCATCATGTCCGACGCGCAGACGATCGCGGTGCAGCCCGAGGCGATCAGCGCCGTGGCCGCCGCCTGACCGCCCTCCAGCGTGTACAGCGAGTGCTGGACCAGTGTCTGCGCCTCGTCCTCCGCCATGCCCAGCACGTCCGCCATGGACGCCGTGAAGCCCTCGATCTTGCGCTGTACGGGGACGTACCGTTTCTGCCCGACGGCCAGGCCGATCCTGCGGTGGCCGAGCGCCGCGAGATGGGTGACGGCCAGCCGGACCGCGTCCCGGTCGTCCGGCGACACGAACGGCGCGTCGACCTTCTCCGAGAAGCCGTTGATCAGCACGAACGGCACGCCCTGGCCCTGGAGCCTGGCGTAGCGCTCCATGTCGGCGGCCGAGTCGGCGTGCAGACCGGAGACGAAGATGATCCCCGCGACCCCCCGCTCGACCAGCATCTCCACCAGTTCGTCCTCGGTGGACCCGCCGGGCGTCTGGGTGGCGAGCACCGGGGTGTACCCCTGGCGGGTCAGCGCCTGTCCGATGATCTGCGCGAACGCGGGGAAGATCGGATTCAGCAGCTCGGGGGTGATCAGCCCGACCAGTCCGGCGCTGCGCTGGCGCAGCCGGACCGGCCGCTCGTACCCCAGGAGGTCGAGCGCGGCCAGTACGGATTCACGGGTGGTCGTGGAGACACCGGGTTTGCCGTTGAGTACCCGGCTGACCGTCGCTTCACTGACCCCCGCCTGGGCTGCGATGTCAGCGAGCCGCGCGGTCACAGCACCGGATGCTAGGGGACGGAACGCCACCACGTCAGATCGCCCACCAAATTGCCGTGTCTGCGGAGATAGTCAGCTCAATGCTGCCATTCTCCGTGTTCGGGACGCCCGCCGTCGAGCCGCCGCTGACATCGCTGTCACCGCTGACGTTACCGCTGCCGCTGGTGGAGCCGGAGCCGGAGCCGGAGCCAGTGCCCGCGCCCGCGTGCAGGCCGCCGTCGCTGGACAGCAGCATCCGCCCGGGGCCGGGAAGCGTCACCGTCACCGGCTCGCGGGTCAGGTTGACCGCGCAGACGAAGCTCCCGGCGCCGGGCTCGTCCCCGCCGCCCCTGCGGAAGGCCAGCACGCCCTCGGGCGCGTCCAGCCACGTCACCGCGGCGCCCGCGCCCAGCGCCGGGTGCTCCCGGCGCACCGCCAGGGCCGCCCGGTACAGCTCGAGGGTCGACGCCGGGTCGCCCGTCTGCGCCTCGACGCTCAGGCCCGCCCAGCTCTTCGGCTGCGGCAGCCAGCTCGGCCCGCCCGCCGGACCGAAGCCGTACGGCGCCTCGTCGCCCGACCACGGGATCGGCACCCGGCAGCCGTCGCGGAAGCCGTCCTGCCCGGCCGCGCGGAAGAACGACGGGTCCTGCCGTACCTCGTCCGGCAGGTCCGTCACGTCCGGCAGGCCCAGCTCCTCGCCCTGGTAGAGATACGCCGAACCCGGCAGCGCCAGCATCAGCACGACCGCGGCCCGTGCCCTGCGCAGCCCCAACTCCCGGTCGCCCGGCTCACGTTGCTGCGTCCCCAGCTCCGGCGGGTTGCCGAAGCGCGTCGCGTGCCGGGTCACGTCGTGGTTGGACAGCACCCACGTGGCGGGCGCGCCCACCGCGCTCATCGCTGTCAGCGACTTGTCGATGACCTTGCGCAGCTCCGGCGCGTCCCAAGGGGTGCTCAGATACTCGAAGTTGAACGCCTGGTGCAGCTCGTCCGGGCGCAAGTAGAGCGCGGCCCGCTCGATCGTCGGCGTCCACGCCTCGGCGACCGCGATCCGGTCTCCCGCGTACTCGTCCAGGATGCGGCGCCAGCCGCGGTAGATCTCGTGCACACCGTCCTGGTCGAAGTACGGCATCGCCGCCGTGCCCAGCAGCGTGAGCTGCTCCGCGTGCCCGATGTCCGGCAGGCCATCGGCCTTCACCAGGCCGTGCGCGACGTCGATCCGGAAGCCGTCGGTGCCCAGGTCCAGCCAGAAGCGCAGCACGGAGCGGAACTCGTCGTGCACCGCCGGGTGGTTCCAGTTGAAGTCGGGCTGCTCGGGCGCGAACAGGTGCAGGTACCACTCGCCGGGCGTGCCGTCCGGGTTGAGCGTACGGGTCCACGCCGGGCCGCCGAAGATGGACTCCCAGTCGTTGGGCGGCAGTTCGCCGTCCGCGCCCTTGCCGGGCAGGAAGTGGAAGCGGTCCCGCAGCGGCGAGCCCGGTCCCTCGTGCAGCGCCCGCTTGAACCACTCGTGCTGGTCCGAGCAGTGGTTGGGCACCAGGTCCACGATGACCTTCAGGCCCAGCGCGTGCGCGGCCCTGATCAGGTCGTCGGCGTCGGTGAGGCTGCCGAACATCGGGTCGACGGCCCGGTAGTCGGCCACGTCGTACCCCGCGTCGGCCTGCGGGGAGGCGTAGAACGGCGACAGCCACACCGCGTCCACACCCAGCTCGCGCAGGTACGGCAGCCGGGCGGTGATCCCGGGCAGGTCGCCCATGCCGTCGCCGTTGCCGTCGGCGAAGCTGCGCGGATAGACCTGGTAGATGACCGCGTCGCGCCACCAGTCTCTGCGCTCCGCCCCGGCGTCGCCAGCGGCGTCGGCAGTGGCGGAGCTGGGCGCGTGGGTGAGGTGCTGGCTCATGGCTTCCTTCATTGTTCCGGGCCTTCGGCGGCGGGGGAACGACAACTGGCTTACGTACGTGGTGCGGTGCGGACGGTCGGGCCCTCGCGGGGCCCTCGCGGGCCTCAGCCCTTGGTGCCTCCGGCGGTGAGGCCGGCCACCAGGTGGCGCTGGACGAGCAGGAAGACGATGCCCGCGGGGATCGCGATCACGACCGAGGCGGCGGTCATGCTGCCCCAGTCGGCGCGCTGGTCGGAGGCGAAGGTGCGGATGCCCGCCGCCAGCGTGGAGTGCTTGTTGCTCATGAACTGGCTGGAGTAGGCGACTTCGCCCCACGCGGTGAGGAAGCTGTAGAAGGCGGTGACCGCGAGGCCCGGCCGGGCCAGCGGCACGATCAGCCGCCAGAAGGTGCCGAACGGGGTCAGGCCGTCCACCCGGCCCGCCTCGTCGATGTCGCGCGGGATCGTGTCGAAGTACCCCTTGAGCATCCAGGCGCAGAAGGGCACCGAGATCGTGCAGTAGACCAGCACCAGGCCGAGGTAGGTGTCGATCAGGTCGAGCTGCGCCATCAGGTTGTACAGCGGCACGATCAGCACGGCCACCGGGAACATCTGCGTGATCAGGAAGGTCCACATCAGCGACTTGTGCCCGGGGAACTTCATCCGGGAGATCGCGTATCCGGCGCTGGAGGCGATCAGCACGCCGAGCACCGTGGTGGCCGCGGCCACGATCACCGAGTTGAGGAACCACTTGGGGAAGTTGGTGTGGAAGAGCACGAACCGGTAGTTGCCCAGGCTCAGATGGCGCATGACCTCGCCGGGTTGCTGCCACGAGGTGCTGGGGCCCAGCGAGATGAAGACGATCCACAGCACGGGGAAGACCGCGACGGCGCTCGCCACCAGCAAGGTGGCGTGCAGCGCGAGCGAGGCGCCGCGGCTGCGGGTGCCGCGCGGGCGGTACTTGCGGCGCGCGGCGGACCCGGGGGCCGCGCCGGTACGGGCGGCGGGGGCGGTGGCGGCCGGGCCGCTGTGGGTGGTGGCACTCATGGTGATCCGGCTCCTATGCCTGCTCGGACTTCAACTGGCGGCGGTAGAAGGTGGAGAAGGCCACAAGGATGAGGAGGATGACGATGCCGTAGGCCGCGGCGCCCGAATAGTCGGACACTCCGGTGAACGCCTTCTCGTAGGCGTACGTCACCAGGATGTCGGTGTCCCCTGTGGTGTTGTTGCCGAGCAGCAGGAAGATGATCGGGAACATGTTGAACGTCCACACGGTGCTCAGCAGGATCACCGTGCTGGTGACCGGCCGCAGGCCCGGCAGCGTCACGTTGAGGAACCGCTGCAACGGCGTCGCGCCGTCCATCTCGGCCGCCTCGTACAGCTCGCTGGGTATGGACTGGAGGCCGCCCAGGGTCGCCACCATCATGAACGGCACGCCGCACCAGACGTTGACGATGATGACCGCGATCTTCTGCGCGAAGGGGGTGCCCAGCCAGTCCTGGGCGGGCATTCCCATGTGCGTGATGATGTCGTTGAAGACGCCGTACTGCGAGTTGAACATCAGCCGCCAGGCGAAGACGCCGATGAAGGCGGGGACCGCCCACGGCAGGATCAGCGCGAGCCGGTAGAAGAGGCGGAAGCGCACCGGGCGGTTGAGCAGCATCGCCATGCCGAGGCCGATGGCGTAGGTGATCGCGACGCAGGACACGGTCCAGATGACCGTCCACTGGAGCCGCGGGTAGAAGTCGCCGTCCTTGCCGGAGATGATCTGCCAGTAGTTGTGCAGGCCCACGAAGTCGTACGTGGCGCCGATGTGGACCGGGCCGATGTCCTTGGCGACGTTCATCTCGGTCGCGTTGGTGAGCGACAGGTAGATGCCGTACACCAGCGGGTAGAGGACGAGCACGCCGATGACGATGAGCACCGGGGCGACCATCACCCAGGCGTACCAGTACTTGTCCCAGGACCGCCGCAGCGACGTCCTGAGGCCCGGCCGGGGGGCCTTGCCCCGGGCGGGGGTGTCCATGGTGGCGGTGGTCATCGCTCCTCGGCTCTGTCGGGTCTTGTGGCTGTTCAGGAGTGGACCGGACCGGCCGGCCGGGCGCGTGGGCCCCGCCTGTTCAGGTGGCGGGGCCCCGGCCGGCCGGCCCGGAGAAAAGGGGGCTACTGGACGGTGAATCCGGGCAGCAGCTTGCCGAACTCCTTCGCCGCCGTGTCGAGCCCGTCCTTCACGGAGGTCTCACCCTGAAGGATCTTGATGTACTGCTGCTGGAGCGGCGTGAACAGGCTGCCGACCTGGGGCAGCGCCACCCGCGGCCGGGCGGTGTCCATGATCGGCTTGAACCCGGCGATCTGCGGGTTCTTGGTGACCTCGGCGGTGTACGCGGACGTGCGCGTCGGCAGCGTGCCGTTCTTCAGCGCGATCTGCTGCTGGCTGCTGGAGGAGGTCATGAACTGCGTGAACAGGTACGACGCGTCCAGGTTCTTCGAGCCCTGGTAGACCGCCAGGTCGTGACCGCCGGTCGGCGCCAGCGCCTTGCCGGTCGAACCGGCCGGGACCGGCGCGTACCCCAGGTTGCTCTCCTTGCCCTGGAACGCGCTGCCCGCCAGGTCGTCGCTGACCGACCAGGGGCCCTGGATCAGCATCGCGACCTTGCCGGTCTTGAAGGACGTCTGCATGTTGTCGTACGCGCTCGCGAAGTCGACCTTCAGCGAGGAGGTGTCGTAGACCTCCTTGGCCTTGGTCACCGCCTTGACCGCCTCGGGCGAGTTGATCGTGATCTTCTTGCCCGCCGGGTCCGCCAGGTCGGCGCCCTCGCCGAACAGCAGCGGGAACAGGAAGTACGAGTCCGGGTTCACGTACGTGCCCGCGACCCCCGGCACCTTCTCCTTGATCGTCTTGGAGTCCGCGATCAGCTCGTCCCACGTCTTCGGCGGCGCCGCGATCCCCGCCTTCGCGAAGATGTCCTTGTTGTAGAGCAGCCCCAGCGTGTCCGTCACCGACGGCACCCCGTAGGTCTTCCCGTCGTACTTCGTCGTGTTCAGCGGCCCCGCCAGGAAGTCGTCGGCGTCCGTCAGCGCGGCCGTGCCGTCCAGCGGTGCGATGTAGTGCAGCGACGCGTACTCCGGGATCAGGCCGACGTCCGCCCTGATCACGTCCGGCGCGCCCTTGCCGCTCTGCGCCGCCGCCTTGAACTTCTGCTCCACCGTGGTGAAGTCCACGTTCTGGTAGTTCACCTTGATCTTCGGGTACTTCGCCTCGAAGTCCGCGATCAGCGCCTTGTACGTCGGAGCCTCGTTCTTCGCGTCCGAGGTGTCCCAGTACGTGATCGACCCGGTCACCGCCGCCGGGTCCTTCGCCGCCGACGCCTTGTCATCCTTGCTGTCACTGCTACCGCCACAGGCGGTCACCCCGAGAACGATGGCCGCGGCCATCGCCACGGCGGATATGCCGCGTCGCATACCTGACTCCTTGAAGAGGGAAGTGCCCGTTCGCCCAGATCCGACTGGCTCCACTGCTCGGGCTGGGCAGGAACGTAACAGCGATGCAATCCCTTGCGAAAGTCCTTGCAAGCAACTTTCTGCAAGAACCCTTCCGATGTGACGAACGCGTTACCACCGTGCGACACCCGCTCGGGGAGGCGGAACGCGGTGCGGACCGCGGACGGCCGGGGGGTGCCGGACGGCGGGAAGACCTGTACGGAAGGGGAGTTGAGGAGCGTTACCCGGCGTATCGCATGCTGGAATCCCTTACAAGGTCTTGCTGTAAGCCTCCCCGCGGGGATACGGTCCCGGTCAAGTTCGTTCCGGCGCCGATGCCGGAGCTGCACCGGGTTTTCATGCGCGTGGGGCCCCGGCGCGAGGCTGTCCCCTTTCCGCCGTCAGGCGGAGTAGTCGCAAGGAGAACCGCCCGTGGCCCTGCCGTTCAGGCTGCCCGCGTACCGGTCGCGGACCGGTAGACGTATCAGAAGCACCGCCGTCGCCACGGCGCTCGCCGCGCTCGTGGCGCTGGCCGTACCGGCCGCGTCCGCACACGGCGTGCCCGCCCCGCCGCCACCGCCGTCGGACAAGGCGCTCGCCGGGCAGGCCACGCGGCACGACGCCACGCGTGAGCAGTTCTACTTCGTGATGCCGGACCGCTTCGCCAACGGGGACAAGGCCAACGACAAGGGCGGTCTGACCGGCGGCAGGCTGACCACCGGGTACGACCCCACGGACAAGGGGTTCTACCAGGGCGGTGACCTCAAGGGCCTGACGCAGAAGCTGGATTACATCAAGGGCCTGGGCACCACCGCGATCTGGATGGCCCCGATCTTCAAGAACCGGCCGGTGCAGGGCACGGGCACGGACGCCAGCGCCGGGTACCACGGCTACTGGATCACGGACTTCACCCAGGTGGACCCGCACTTCGGGACCAACGACGACCTGCGCAGGCTGATCACCGCGGCGCACGCCAAGGGCATGAAGATCTTCTTCGACGTGATCACCAACCACACGGCCGACGTCATCGGCAACGCGGAGAACACGTACACCTACCTGTCCAAGGGCGCGTTCCCGTACCTCGCCGCGGACGGCACCCCCTTCGACGACAGCACCTACGCCGACGGCGGGAACGGCGCCGGGAAGGCGACGTTCCCGAAGGTCACGACCGCGTCGTTCCCGCGCACGCCCATCGTGCCCGCGGACCAGAGGAACGCGAAGGTGCCGGCCTGGCTCAACGACCCGACGATGTACCACAACCGCGGCGACTCGACCTTCGCGGGCGAGAGCGCCGACCAGGGCGACTTCAGCGGCCTGGACGACCTGTGGACCGAGCGGCCCGAGGTCGTCAGCGGCATGGAGCGGATCTACGAGAAGTGGGTCAAGGACTTCGCGATCGACGGCTTCCGGATCGACACGGTCAAGAACGTAGACCTGCCGTTCTGGACGCAGTGGGCGACCGCGCTGGACGACTACGCGGCCAGGCACGGCCGGCCGAACTTCTTCATGTTCGGCGAGACGTACTCCGCCGACCCGGCGATCACCTCGCCGTACGTCACGCAAGGCCGCCTCGACGCGACGCTCGACTTCCCCTTCCAGGACGCGGTCCGCGCCTACGCCTCGCAGGGCGCGGCGCCCGCGAAGCTCGCCGGGGTCTACGGCCAGGACTACCGCTACACGACGGACAAGGCCAACGCGTACGAGCAGGTCACCTTCCTCGGCAACCACGACATGGGCCGGATCGGCTCCTTCCTGAAGCAGGACAACCCGGCGGCGGACGACGCCGAACTGGTGCGACGGGACCGGCTGGCCAATGAGGTGATGTTCCTCGGCCGCGGCAACCCCGTCGTCTACTACGGCGACGAGCAGGGCTTCACGGGCGCGGGCGGCGACAAGGACGCCCGGCAGACGATGTTCGCCTCCCAGGTCGCCGACTACCTCGACGACGACGAGATCGGTACGGCGCGCACGCACGCCGACGACGCGTACGACCCGACGCACCCGCTCTACCGCGCCATCGCCGCGCTGTCGAAGCTCACCAAGGACCACCCGGCGCTGCGCGACGGGGTCCAGACCGAGCGGTACGCGGAGCCCGGCACGGCGGCCGGTGTCTACGCGTACTCCCGCACGGACGCGAAGACGCGTGACGACTACCTGGTGGCGGTCAACAACGCGACGGCCGCGAAGACGGTCACGATCCCGGCTGCGGGCGCGGCGAAGGCCGCGTACCGGGCGCTGTACGGGACGACGGGGACGCTCACCACGGGCGGGGACGGTTCGCTCAAGGTGACGGTGCCCGCGCTGAGTTCGGTGGTCTACCAGGCCGCCAAGCCGCTGCCCGCGCCCACCGCGAAGCCGACGATCACGCTGGCCGCACCCGAGGCGGGCGCCACCGGCACCGTCGAGCTGACGGCCGACGTCAGCGGCGGCGGCCTCAACCGGGTCGTCTTCGCCGCCCAGACCGGCAACGCCACGTGGCAGGTGCTCGGTTCGGCCGACCACGCCCCGTACAAGGTGACGCAGACGATCGACCCGAAGACGGCGGCCGGAACACCCGTACGCTACAAGGCCGTTGTGGTGGACGCCGCCGGACGCACGGCCGCGGCCACCGCCGCGACCAGCACCGGTACGACCCCGGTCACCCCGCCGCCCACCGCGATCAGCCACGACTACGCGGTGGTCCACTACCAGCGGACCGACGGCGACTACGCGGACTGGGGCCTGTACACCTGGGGCGACATCGCCGACGGCGAGGCCACCACGTACCCGGCGGGCCACGCCTTCACCGGCCGTGACGCGTACGGCGCCTTCGCCTATGTGAAGCTCAAGCCCGGCGCGTCCGATGTCGGCTTCATCGTCGTGAACAAGGACGGCGTCAAGGACACCGACGGCGACCGCGCGATCGACCTCACCGCGACCGGCGAGGTGTGGATCAAGCAGGGCAGCCCGGACGTGGCCACGACCGCGCCGGACGGCGCCTACCCGCCGCAGGACACCGGCAAGGCCGTCCTGCACTACCACCGCGCGGACGGCGACTACACCGGCTGGGGCCTGCACGTCTGGACCGGCGCGGCCACCCCCACCGACTGGTCCTCGCCCGTCAGGCCGGCCCGGATCGACTCCTACGGCGCGGTGTACGAGGTGCCGCTCGCCGCGGGCGCCACCTCGCTCAGCTACATCCTGCACAACGGCGACGCGAAGGACCTGCCCAGCGACCAGTCGCTCGACCTGACCGGGACCGGCCACGAGGTGTGGCTGCTCGGCGGCACGGAAAAGTATCTCCTGCCGCAACCCCAGGGATCAGGAGCTGACTTGGACCTCACCAAGTCGCAGGCCCAGTGGATCGACCGTGACACCGTCGCCTGGCAGACCTCCGCCGCGGCCGCGTCCCAGCAGCTCGTCTACGCGCCCGACGGCGGCATCACCGTCAAGGACGGCGCGCTGTCGAGCGAGGGCAAGTGGCTGCGGCTGACGAAGACCGCGACCGGTCTCACCGCCGCCCAGCTCGCCAAGTACCCGCAGCTCAAGGGGTATTCGGCCTTCACGATCGACCCGCGCGACCGGGCCCGCGCCACCGACGCGCTCAGCGGCCAGATCATCGCCACCCAACGCGCCTCCAACGGAGCCCTGTTGGCCGCGACGGGCGTCCAGACCCAGGGCGTGCTCGACGCGGTCTACGGCGCCGCCGCCGCGAAGGACACCCTCGGCCCGGTCTTCACGCACGGCACCCCGCGGCTGTCGCTGTGGGCGCCGACCGCGCACCGGGTGAGCGTGGAGATCGACGGCAGGACCGTACCGATGCGCCGGGACAAGGCCAGCGGCGTCTGGTCGGTGACCGGCAGCCGGTCGTGGACCGGGAAGACGTATCTCTACGACGTCACCGTCTGGGCGCCCAGCGTCCAAAAGCTCGTGGTCAACAAGGTCACCGACCCCTACTCGGTCGCGCTGACCACCGACTCCGAGCGCAGCCTGCTGGTCGACCTGGACGACCCGAAGCTCGCCCCCAAGGGCTGGGAGCGGCAGGCCAAACCGGCCGCGGCGCCGATCGGCCGGGCGCAGATCCAGGAGCTGCACATCCGCGACTTCTCGGTGGCCGACAGCACCGTCCCGGCCGCCGACCGCGGGAAATACGCCGCCTTCACCGACACCTCGTCCGCGGGCATGACCCACCTCAAGGCGCTCGCCGCGGCAGGCGTCAACTACGTCCACCTGCTGCCCGCCTTCGACTTCTCGACGGTGCCCGAACGCGAGCGGGACCAGGCGAAGCCCGCCTGCGACCTGGCCTCGTACGCGCCCGACAGCGAGCGGCAGCAGGCGTGCGTGACCGCGGCGGCGGCGAAGGACGCCTACAACTGGGGTTACGACCCGCACCACTTCACCGTGCCCGAGGGCTCCTACGCCAAGAACCCCGACGGGCCGCAGCGCACCACGGAATTCCGGCAGATGGTGCAGGGCCTCAACAACGCGGGCCTGCGCGTGGTCATGGACGTCGTCTACAACCACACCTCGGCGGCGGGCCAGGCCGACACCTCCGTCCTCGACAAGATCGTGCCCGGCTACTACCAGCGGCTGATGCCGGACGGCTCGGTCGCCACCTCCACCTGCTGCGCCAACACCGCGCCCGAGAACACCATGATGGGCAAGCTCGTCGTGGACTCGATCGTCACGTGGGCCAAGGAGTACAAGGTCGACGGCTTCCGCTTCGACCTGATGGGCCACCACCCCAAGGCGAACATCCTCGCCGTCCGCAAGGCGCTGGACGCGCTGACGCCCGGTCACGACGGCGTGGACGGGAAGAAGATCATCCTCTACGGGGAGGGCTGGAACTTCGGCGAGGTCGCCGACGACGCCCGCTTCGTCCAGGCCACCCAGGCCAACATGGCGGGCACCGGCATCGCGACCTTCTCCGACCGGGCGCGCGACGCCGTACGCGGCGGCAGTCCGTTCGACGAGGACCCCGGCGTGCAGGGCTTCGCCTCCGGCCTCTACACCGACCCCAACTCCTCGGTGAACAACGGCACGCCAGCCGAGCAGAAGGCCCGGCTGCTGCACTACCAGGACCTCATCAAGGTCGGACTCACCGGCAACCTCAAGGAGTTCGGCTTCACCGACTCGGCGGGCAGGCGGGTCACCGGAGCCGAGATCGACTACAACGGCGCACCCGCCGGATACGCCGACGCGCCGGGCGACGCCCTCGCCTATGTCGACGCACACGACAACGAATCCCTCTACGACGCCCTCGCCTTCAAGCTCCCCGTCGGCACCTCGGCCGCCGACCGCGCCCGTATGCAGGTCGTCGCCGAGGCCACCGCCGCGCTCTCCCAGGGGCCCGCGCTCTACCAGGCGGGCTCGGACCTGCTGCGCTCCAAGTCCCTCGACCGCAACTCCTTCGACTCCGGGGACTGGTTCAACGCGATCCACTGGCAGTGCGCCGACGGCACCGGCTTCGGCCGGGGACTTCCCCCCGCGGCCGACAACCAGGCCAAGTGGCCGTACGCCAAGCCGCTGTTGACGCTGCCCCAGCTCAGCCCCGGCTGCGCGCAGATCACCGCGGCCTCCGCCGCGTACCAGGATCTGCTGCGGATCCGCACCGCCGAGCCCGCCTTCCGGCTCGGCACCGCGGCCCAGGTCCAACAGCAGGTCTCCTTCCCGCTGTCGGGCCCCGACGAGACGCCCGGCGTCATCACCATGAAGGCCGGCGACCTGGTGATCGTCTTCAACGCGACGCCGACGACGCAGAAGCAGCGGGTGGAGGCGGCGCGCGGAACCTCGTACGCCCTGCACCCGGTGCAGGCGGCCGGGACCGACCCGGTCGTCAGGACCTCGACGTACGCGGCGGGGACCGGGACCTTCACCGTGCCGGGGCGGACGGTGGCGGTGTTCAGGACCGGTCGCTGAGGACCGTCGGGCGCCCGTGAGGGGAGCCCGCGATCCGGCCGTTTCCGCACTGAATCGCGGACGGCGGGAACCGCGGGCTCCCCTTGGCGCGTCAAGTTTTACGGCCGGGTCGTACGCCGGAGGGAACCAATGTTGCCCTGGATGCGTCCACGCCCATATGAGCTCCCCGCACATCAGGGTCCGCCCTGCCACGCCCGAAGACCTGAGCGCGATATCGGACATCCACGCCCGCGCCCGCGCCAGCTACTACGCGGGCCACCTCCCGGCCGAGGAGTACAGCGGCCCCGCGGAGCTGGAACGACAGCGCGTGGGGACGGCCAGGGCCATCTCCTCGGACGACCGGACCGTGCTGTGCGCGGTCAGGGACGACCGGGTGGTCGGCTTCGCCGTGCTCGCCGCCCGCCATGACGAGGACACCCTCTTCCACTTCCACATCGACCCCTCCGTCTGGCGCACCGGCACCGGCACCGCCCTGCACCGCGCCTGCGTCGCCGTCTGGCAGGCCGCGGGCCTCACCACCGCCCGCCTGGAGGTCTTCGCCCCCAACGCCCGCGCCCGCGCCTTCTACACCCACCAGGGCTGGCAGGAAGACGGCCGCACCGGCGACCACGTCCGCATGCGCCTCACCGTCCCCACCCCGGCCCCCACCCCCCAACCGGCCCACGAATAGCCCGGCCCCGGCCGCTACGAGGCGGGGAGCGGGGTCAGGGTGGCGCCGGTGGTGAGGTGGGCGGTGAGGGTGGCGCGAGTGCCGCGGGGGGCGCGGGTGGAGAGGTAGGGGCCGTCGGCGGAGGCGTGGACGCCCGCGGTGGCGGTGATCCGGGTGACGTCGCGGCTGCCCGCGGCGACGAGGTACCAGTGGGAGCGGGGGGACTGCCACATGACGCCCGCCATGACGTGCTGGCCGAAGCGGCTGCACGCGTTGCCGTCGGTCTGCCGGCCGGCGACGGTGCCGGGCGCGGCGGCGGGGGAGGACGGCGGGACGAAGGTCACGGTGGCCTGCCCCGGGCCGCGCCAGGTGTCGGCGCGGGCGCAGGTCCAGGACGCCTCGCCGCCGCCCTCGGGCAGCGGGGTACGGGCGAACTCCCAGTTGTTGACGGCCTTCACGCCCTGCCCGCGCAACTCGCCCAGATAGCAGGCGTTGTGCGCCCAACTGACCAGCGCCTGAGCCCCGGTGGCCTCACGCGGCTGCCGCGCCGGGACACCGCCGCCCGGAGGCGGGGTGTACGTGAGGTGGACCGGCGACAGGTCGCCGAGGTCGGTCAGCAGGAAGGTGTGGCTCTCCACGATCCTCGAGGACGACTTGAGCTGCACCACCGGCCAGGCGCTGCCGCACCCACCCGCGGCGGCCCCCGCGCCCGGCATCCGTACCGGATCGGTCACCCCGTCCGCGTCGCGGTGCAGCGGCGCGCCGAGGACGTTGGGCCGCATCAGATCGCGGGTCTGCGCGTCCGCGATCCACGGGGCGGTCAGGAAACGGGTGTTGCCGTCCGCCCGGTCGACCACGACCGCCGCCGCCGTCGTCACATCGGCGTCCTGCACCTGCGCGAAGTCCAGCGCGGCGCGCCCCGAACCGCTGCGCGGCTGCGCGTAACGGACGATCCGCAGACCGTCGTAGAAGATCACCACCGCCGCCGCGTCGACATTCCCCGCGAAGAGCAACTGCGGCGGCTGGGCAGGGGCGTTGCGCGGAGTGCCGGGCGTCGAGGAGACGTCCACGTCCGCGCCGGGGCGTGCCCACACCGCGAGCGCCCGGCCGAGCAGCGCCTTGTCGTCGGCCCGGCCGCCGCGCGCGGGCCACGCCGTGAAGTCCATCCGCGCGGTCGACGCCCACAGCGCCGCGTCCGGCCGTACGAGAGCGGCCGGATCGAGCGCGCGGGCCGCGTCCCCCGCCCCGGACGCGGGAGAGCCCGGCGCCGCGTACGACGCCGTACCGCCGTCGCCGCCGCTGCCCCACACCGCCCAGCCGGACACCAGCACGGCGGCCACCGCGACGGCCGCCCCGGTCACCAGCCCCGCGCGCCTGCGCTGCCTGCGCCGCAGCAGGTCGGTCGGCCCCACCTGGAGCGTGCAGGGATCGAACTCACCGGCCGTCAGCAGGTGTTGGCCGCCCTTGACGGCCGCCGCCGCCCGCATCGCGCCGCGCGGATCGGCCGCGCCCGCGGCCCTCAGCACGGCCAGCACCTCGGCGTCGGCCAACTCCTCGACCCCGCGCAGCGCGAACGCCGCCCGCGCCTCGGGCGCCAACTCCGCCAGCGCCCGGTCCAGCGCCAACTCCTCGCTGCCGCCCGCCCGCGGATGCAGCCGCAAGCCGACGACCTGCGGCAGCGCCGTACCACCGGCGGCGGCCGTACGCACACGCTCCCGCCAGCCCCAACGGCCGCCGCCGTGCCGCCCGTAGGCCAGCGCCTCGCGCAACACCTCGTGCCGCAGCAGCGCGTACGCCTCAGCGCGCGGCCCGTCCGTCGCACCCGCCGTCCCCGGCGGATACCGCCGGTCGCGCGGCAGCGACCGCTGCACCAGGCGGTGCGCGGTCAGCACTCTGCGATGCGTGCCGAGCGCGGTGGGCAGCGCCAGATACGCCAGCCGTACCAGGCGCGGGTAGTGCTCGACGAGCGCCGCCTCCGCCTCTTCCACAGCGACCGGGCCGGGCTCGTCATCGGCGGAATCGCTTTCTGCTGAGCGCGTGTTCACGCCCCGTCAAACGAGTGGATCATCCGATGGTCACGAGATACCGCTCGCGCGCGGCGGTCCCGACGCGCCGGGGCGCCCGTCACCTGACCGTGACGGGCGCCCTGTACAACGGAGTTGACGCAGGTCAGACCAGTCCGGCCTTCTCCAGCGCCGTACCGCACGTGTCCACCATGAGCCGCGTCACCACGTACGGGTCCATGTTCGCGTTCGGGCGGCGGTCCTCGATGTAGCCCTTCTGGTCCACCTCGACCTGCCACGGGATACGCACCGACGCGCCGCGGTTGGAGACGCCGTAGCTGTACTCGTTCCACGGAGCCGTCTCGTGCGCGCCGGTCAGCCGCGCCTCGACGCCGACGCCGTAGTTCTTGATGTGCTCCAGCGGCTTGTCGTCGCGGCCCAGCGACTCGGCGGCCTCGATGATCGCCTCGTAGCCCTCGCGCATCGCCTTGGTGGAGAAGTTCGTGTGCGCGCCCGCGCCGTTCCAGTCGCCCTTGGCGGGCTTCGGGTCCAGCGTCGCCGAGACGCCGAAGTCCTCCGCCGTGCGGTACAGCAGCCAGCGCGCCACCCACAGGTGGTCGGAGACCTCCAGCGGGCTCAGCGGCCCGACCTGGAACTCCCACTGCCCCGGCATGACCTCGGCGTTGATCCCCGAGATGCCCAGGCCCGCGGCCAGGCAGTTCTCCAGGTGCTTCTCGACCACCGGACGGCCGAAGATCTCGTCCGCGCCGACCCCGCAGTAGTAGCCGCCCTGCGGCGCCGGGTACCCGCCCTCGGGGAACCCGAGCGGACGCGAGCCCTGGAAGAACGTGTACTCCTGCTCGATGCCGAACAGCGACTCCTGCGCCGCGAACTTCTCCGCCACCTCGCGCAGCGCGGCCCGCGTGTTGGACTCGTGCGGCGTCCCGTCGATGTTGAAGACCTCGCACATCACCAGGACGTCGTCCCCGCCGCGGATCGGGTCGGGGAACGAGGAGACCGGCTTGAGTACGCGGTCGGACGCGTGGCCCTCCGCCTGGTTGGTGCTGGAACCGTCGAAGCCCCAGATCGGGAGCTCGGCGCCGTCGGCCAGGATGCGCGTCTTGGAACGCAGCTTCGCGGTCGGCAGGGTGCCGTCTATCCAGATGTACTCAGCCTTGTAGGTCACGGGACGCCATCCTTAACGAACAGTCTTCGCGGGTGCTGGCCGAGCTGCGCTGATCGAGCCACCCGCAGCGTCGCAAAATCCCTTTTCCCGACTGTTGCCCCCGTGTTAACCCACTGTGAACGCCCCTACGTGACCAGCGGCAACGCCCCAGGAGCCCCGCCTGTCACCGCTGCGCGGTGGGCTTCGCCGCTGGGGTGCGTTTGCACGAGGGGCTGCGCCCCTGCGGCCCCGCTGCGCAGGTGGGTTCGCCGCTGGGGTGTGTTTAGGCGTGGGGCTGCGCCCTTGGGTCAGGGCTGCGCAGGTGGGGTCCACTGCTGGGGTGCGTTTGTGCGTGGGGCTAAGCCCTTGGGCCACGTTTGCGCGAGGTGGGTTCGCCGGTAGCCATGGAGCCGAAGGGCGCGCCGGTGTTGAAAGGGAGAACGCGCACAGAGAGCGAGGAACGAGGGAACGAGCACGATCGACTGTCGACACCGGGTCTAAGCGCCCGGAGGCGGAAGGGCGGCAAAAAAAGGGGATCGGGGTGCGCAGAGAAAGGACGGCTCCCCCGCAGGGCGAGATTGCGCGAGACGGTTCGCACGACGGTGAACTGGTACGAGTCGGCACCCACCACGGTCAACTGACCCCGGGGGGCAGGCACCCCACGGCGACCTCACGCGAGACGGCACCCACCCACGGCGAACACGTACGTGTGAGCCGTCCTGCGTGAGCCCACCGTGCGAGGAACCGCCTCCCGCATCCTCACCGTGCGTGCGAGCCCTCTTGCGTCAGCTCACCGCGATCCCCTTTTTTTGCCGCCCTCTCGCCTCCGGCGGCTTAAATCCGGTGTCGACGGTCGATCGTGCTCGCTCCCTCGTTCCTCGGTCGCTGTGCGCGTTCTCCCTTTCAACACCGGCGCCGCCTTCGGCTCGCTGGCTACCGGCGAACCCACCTGCGTAAACACACCCCAGCGGCCAACCCCACTGCGCAGCCGCACCCAGCGGCGAACCCCACCGCGCAGCGGTGCCATAGGGGCGAACCCACCTCACGCAAGCGCACCCCAGGAGCCCAGCCCCCCCGCGCAGGGGCACCCGTGCAGCGAACCCCGGCGCGTGGCGGTGACCTGGCGGCGAACCCCACCGCGCAGCGGTGCCGTTGGGGCGCAGCCCCCTGCGCAGCCGCACCCGTGCGGCAAACCCCACCGCGTATGCGTCAGGTCACCATTACGGCGAACCGCGGGTGGGAGCCCTCATACGTCAGTTCAGCGTCACGGCGGACCGTGCGTGGGAGCCGTCTTTCCTATGCTCACCGCGATCCCCTTTTTTTGCCGCCCTCTCGCCTCCGGCGGCTTAAATCCGGTGTCGACGGTCGATCGTGCTCGCTCCCTCGTTCCTCGGTCGCTGTGCGCGTTCTCCCTTTCGACACCGGCGCCGCCTTCGGCTCCATGGCTACCGGCGAACCCACCTCGCGCAGCGGTACCGGAGGGGCGCAGCCCCCCGCGCAAACGCACCCCACCGGCGAACCCCAGCGCGCAGCGGTGCCGTAGGGGCGAACCCACCTCACGCAAGCGCACCCCAGGAGCCCAGCCCCCCGCGCAGGGTCACCCGTGCAGCGAACCCCGGCGCGTGGCGGTGACCTGGCGGCGAACCCCACCGCGCAGCGGTACCGGAGGAGCGCAGCCCCTCGCGCAGCCGCACCCCAGGAGCCCAGCCCCCCTCGCGCAGCCGCACCCCGGCGGCGGACCCCGCCGGGTAGCCGTGACCGGGCGGGACGCCGGTAGGCTCGCCGTCATGACCATGCGCTTCGGACTTCTCGGCACCGGCCCCTGGGCCCGGCTCGCCCATGGACCCGCTCTCGCCGCCCACCCGGAGGTGGAATTCGTCGGGGTCTGGGGCCGGAGGCCGGAGGCGGCGGCTGAGGTGGCGGCGCAGTTCGGTGCGCGGGCGTACGGGGACGCGGAGGCGCTGATCGCGGATGTGGACGCGGTGGCGGTCGCGCTGCCGCCGCATTTGCAGGCGCCGTTGGCGGTGGCGGCGGCCCGCGCGGGCCGCCACGTGCTGCTGGACAAGCCGGTGGCGACGACCGTGGAGGACGCGAAGGCGGTGGCCGAGGCCGTCACGGCGGCCGGAGTCGGGTCGGTGGTCTTCTTCACCCTGCGCTTCGACCCGGCGACAGCCGGGTGGATCGAGGAGCAGGCGGCGCGCGGCGAGTGGTACACCGGCCGCGCGGACTGGTACAGCGCCGTCTTCACCGGAGACGAGAACCCCTTCGCGGACTCGCCGTGGCGGCGGGAGAAGGGCGGCCTGTGGGACGTCGGCCCGCACGCGCTGTCCGTCCTGCTGCCCGTACTCGGGGACGTCACCGCCGTCACCGCGGCCAACGGCCCCGGCGACACCGTACATTTGACGCTCCGTCACGAATCCGGTGCCTCCAGCACCTCCACCCTCACGCTGACCGCGCCGCCCGCCGCCGCGGGCGTGGTCATCGAACTGCGCGGCGGCCAGGGCGTCGTGACCTACCCCGACGGCGTCGCGGGCGAGGCGACGGCTTCCCTGGCCCACGCCATCACCGCGCTCACCTCCGGCACTCCGCACGCCTGCGACGCCCGCTTCGGCCTGCGCGTCACCGAGATCCTGGCGGCGGCGGAGTCGGCCCTGGACAGGTCCTAGGCCAGCGCCGACTCCGCCGCCGGACGGTCACCGCGGCCGGTAGACGGTGGCCAGGACGGAGACGGTCACGTGACCTGGCAGCGGGCCGCTCACGGCGTCCGCGCGGCTCACGTGGCGGGCGCTCGGTGACATGCCCACCAGGTCCAGGGCGTCGGACCCGGTGAGCGGGGCGAGGTAGTCGACCCGCTCGGTCCTGGCGGCCATGAAGTGGGGGTCGAGGGCGTGGTGCAGGCGTTGTTCCTTGGCGGGGTCGACGGTGACCATGGCCCGTACGCGGTGCCGCAGTTCGGTCAGGTGGCGGTCGGTCGGACGGACGACGATCAGGCGGCCCGTCGGGCGCAGGACCCGGCGGAATTCGGCCGGGTTGCGGGGCGCGAAGACGTTCAGTACGAGGTCGGCCGCGCGGTCGGCGACCGGGAAGCGGCGGGAGACGTCCCAGCTCGCCGCGGCGGCTCGTTCGTGGGCGCGGGCGGCCGAGCGCAGGGCGCGTACCGAGGCGTCGAGCCCCAGGCCGCGGGCGTCGGTGAGCCGGGCGAGTACACCGACCAGGTAGTAGCCCGTGCCGCAGCCGACGTCCAGGACGGTGCCCGGCCCGGCGTCGGCGGCCAGTCGGGCCACGGCGTGCCGGATGGGGAGGTAGGCGCCGGTGGCCAGGAAGCGGGCGCGGGCCTGTGCCATGGCGGCGTCGTCGGCGCTGACGGCGCGGGTGCCGGTCAGCAGGCCGACGTAGCCGTGGCGGGCGAGGTCGAAGGTGTGGCCCGCGGGGCAGCGCAACGCGCCCCGGTCCGGCCGGAGGGGGCCGCGGCAGATCGGGCAGCGCAGGACATCGAGGATCTGTGCGAGGGCAGGCGGAAGCGGCACGGGCATGGCGAGCACTCCTGGCAACGGTGAAAGGAAGGGACCGCGCCCGCGCGCGCCCGGATTCCCGCTCCGCGGGCGGAACGAGCCAGAAGGCGGCGTTATGGGCACACCGAGGAGGGCGACGCCGTCCGGCATCGCCCTCGAAGTCTCCCGGTCACGGGAAGCAGTGGTGCGGGGTGCTCATGAATGCCACGCCTTCAGTTTACGAGCAGAGGTGAACCCTGGTGTCCACCGAAGGCGTCAGCGGAGCCGAGAGAATGACGGCCCATTCGCCGGAGTCGGAGTCCGAGCTGGAACCGGAGTCAAGAACCCGAGCTGGAACCGGAGTCAAGCTTGGCGTTTAACGTCCAGCTTCGAACAGACGAGCCTGACGATCACGCGTCCGCGCGGCCTCGCGTTCACCCCTGCCGTGCGAGAGATGTGTCTCGACAGCGATGTCGGTCCGCTCGGGCATGATCTACTCCGATCGGACTCAGCGGTGGGGTGATGTGACGTGGGCGAGTGGCAAACCGATCCAACGTTCGCGATGTGCCGGGCTTTGACGGGCGGGGCAGACCTGTCCTCGTTCGTGGGCGGGCCGTTCGATGTACGTGCGGTGGTGGCCGCCGTACGGCCCGAGGTCAAGGACGGATTCTTGCTCGACGAAGTCCCCTGGGAGAACTTTCCGCGGGGGGATCACGTCAGGGAGGCCATTCAGCTGCTCCACACCGGCGGCTCGCCCGTTCGCGCCGGAACGGGTGTTGTGAGTGGGATGTGCGCCAACGACATGCGGGCGGCCGCCGTGCTTGCCGTGCCGTTCCTGATCCGGATCGCTGCCGATACCCACCACCCTTGCCGTGCCGACACGCTCGCCGAAGTCTCCTCTCCAGCTCGCGCCCGCTACTTCGGCGTCGCCACCCGCGGCGAACTGCTGCTCCACCGCGCCGATCCCCAGAACGACCGCCTCTACGACGACTACGGCGTCGAGGTGACCGGCTACCCGGCGGGCTGGTCGGTTGCCGCCGCTCGGGCCGCGATCACCGCCGACGCCACCCTCCTGAAGCCTCTTCTGCACGACCCCGACCCTGCGATCCGGATCCGTGCCGCCTACGCACTGGCCGCCGCCACCGACCTGGATCACGCGGTCCGTGCAGCCTTCCGCGACCGGCTCGACGCCGAGCAGGACCCGATCGTCCACGCCGCCCTGGTCTTCGCCACAGCCGAAGCCACCCGCACCCAACCCCATCCGCCGACCACCGTGTGGATGCGCGAGCGCTGGGGGGACCGAACGCAAGCGTCCGAGGCCCGGCTGGCCGCCGCGATCGGCTGGCTCTGCCTCACCGACGAACCCGCCCCCGACGACCTGCGCTCAGCCGTCGACCAACTCGCCACCAATGAGCGCGCCCGCGCCATGGACGACCTGCCTTGGATGGCTGCCGCCAGCGGATCGAACGAGACGGGACTGCGGCGCTGCGTCCGAGAGATGCTTCACCCCGAACACCCCGAACACCCCGAACACCCTGATCAGCTGGAGCACGACGACCCATGGGCCCCGCAATCCTGACGCCGGAAGCAGACCCCCGCCTGCGTTCGGCTTCGACAGGCGGACCAGATGATCACTCCTCCGGGTGTCTCAGGGGACGGCGATACGGCCTCTACGTGATCCTGAACTCGACCAAGAGGAACAGGACTTGACGCGAAGGCTGTGCTGGTGGGTGTGGTGCAAGAGGGCGGGCGGTGCGATCAGTTCGCGGAGCTGTCCCGCTTCCGGGGGGGCTTCTACGACTGCCTGACCGGGCGGCGCGACGCGCTGTTCGAGCTCGCCGACGCGGTGCTGTGCACCTACGGGCCGGTGAGGACGCTGGTGGACCTGGCGCTCGCGCCCGAGCACCGGCGCGGACACGGCGCCCTGTACGGCGCGCTGAACCGGGGCTGCCTGGACGTCGGCCGGCTGCGGACCGCGCTGGCCGGCCTGCCGCTGCCGCGCGCCGCCGACGGCCGCCTGGTGCTCGCTGTGGACGTCTCACCGTGGCTGCGGCCGGACGCCGCCACCTGCCCGGACGGTCGTTCTGCCACACCTACGGCCGCGGCGACGCCAAGCACCAGATGATCCCCGGCTGGCCCTACTCGTTCGTCGTCGCGCTGGAGACCGGCCGCACCTCGTGGACGGCCGTCCTGGACGCGGTGCGACTGGAGCCCGGCGCCGATCTGGCCGGGGGCCGCCCGCCCAAGCACGGCGGGGAGTTCGTATTCGGCGACCCCGCCACCTGGGGCGACGAGCAGGCGGTCACCACCACCGAAACCGCCGCTACGGCACCGCCGTCGCCCAGGCGTGGGACCGGCTCCACCCCCGGCTGACCCGCCGCGCGGCCTGGCTGGAGCACGACGGGCCGCTGCCAGTCATCGAGGGCATGGTGATCCGCCTGGCCGTCGAGAAGCTGCCCAGCCGTGGGGTGAACCGGCCAGTCCGGCTGTGGTGGTCGCGCACCGGTGCGAGCCCGGCCGACGTGGACCTCTGCTGGCAGTCGTTCCTACGCAGGTTCGACCTGGAGCACACGTTCCGCCTGCTCAAGCAGACTCTCGGCTGGACCCGGCCCCGCCTCCGCGACTCGACGGCGGCTGATCGTTGGACCTGGCTCGTCGTCGCCGTGCACACCCAGCTCCGCCTCGCCCGACCGCTGGTCGCCGACCTTCGACGGCCCTGGGAGCGGCCGGCGGAACCGAACAAACTCACCCCCGCCCGCGTCCGCCGAGGGTTCAGGAACCTCCACACGAAGGCACCCTCACCAGCGCGTGCACCGAAACCCACCCGCCCCGGCCCGGGCCGGCCGCCCGGGTCGAAGAATCAGCGGCCCGCCACTCGCTACGAGGTGGGAAGAGTCCTGGCCACCGGCGAGGCGTACGCCCGGCCCGCCCATCACAAGAAGGGCACCAAGCCACGACGAACCGCTACAAACGGATAAACGACAAGTTAAGAACCCGAGCTGGAACCGGAGTCAAGAACCCGAGCCCGAACCGGAAACCCACAGTTCGCTGGCGCTGTTGATGATGAACGACCGCACCGGGCACCCCGACGGCCGTGACAACCGCAGTTTCGGGAAGTGCTCGAACAGGACGCTCAGCGCGATCTCGCCCTCCAGTCGCGCCAGTCCGGCGCCAATGCAGAAGTGCTGGCCGTTGCCGAAGGAGAGCTGGCGGGAATTGGGGCGCGCGACGTCGAAGCTGTCGGCGTCGGGGAACTGCTGGTCGTCACGGCCGGCCGCGGCGTAGGAGGCGAGCATGGCCTCGCCGCGCCGGATCACCACGTCGCCGACCGGGATGTCCTCGAGGGCGTAGCGCAGCGGGAAGTGGCCGACCGGGCAGTCGTAACGCACGACCTCCTCGATGACGGAGCCCCAGGAGACCTCGCCGGACCGGGCCCGTGCCAGTTGTCCCGGGTTGGCGAGCAGCGCCCTGACCGCGTTGGTGATCAGATTGACGGTGGTCTCGTGGCCGCCCACCAGCACGGTGAGCATGATGACCACGACCTCGTCCTCGCTCAGCCGGTCGCCTTCCTCGCTGGCGGCGATCAGCGCGCTGGTCAGGTCGTCGCCGGGGCTCTCGCGCTTGGCCTGTGCCGCCTCGGCGAGCAGGACCAGGAGCTGGTCCTGGGCCTCCTGCGTCTGGTTGCCCTTGGCCGCGGGGTGGCTGCTGAGCACGGCGTCGGAGAGCGTACGCAGCCGCTCGCCGTCCATCGGCGGCAGGCCCAGCAGTTCGGCGATCACCTTGACCGGCAGCGGGAGCGCGTAATCCTCGCGCAGGTCGAACTCGTCGCCGCGCGCGGCCGCTTCGTCCAGCAGGCGGTGCGCCAGCTCCTCGATCCGCGGGCGCAGCGCGGCGGTTCGGCGGGGCGTCATCGCCTGGCCCGCGAGCGCGCGCAGCCGCCGGTGCTCGGCGCCGTCCCGCGTGAGTATCCCGGGGAGGCTGACGAAGTTCAGCAGCGGCCAGTCCTCGGGCAGCCGCCCCTCGGTGTTGCGCGGCCACTGCCGCGGGTCCTTCGACACCCGCGGGTCGACCAGCAGTTGCCGCAGCGTCTCGTGGTGCGTGACGGCCCAGGCCGGTACCCCGCCGGGCAGTTCCACCAGCGCCACCGGGCCGAGCGCGCGCAGCTTGACGTTCTCCTCGTGCTGGTTCTGGCCGAAATGATCGAGCAGTAACGGTGTCAGCGTTTCGGAGGTTTTCATGCCCGGCACCATAACAAGCGCACTCGCCGGGCGAACAGCTGCCCAAAAGGGCTACGACTCCGAACTCGGCCGTCCCTTAAAGGGGTTGAGCGGTGAATGCGCAAACGTCCACCTGCCGATTCCCGCCGGGGAGAATTTCGGACGGGGCTATTCCGAATATGCCCGCCGGAGCCGTCGGCGACGAATTTTTACTCACGGAATACCCGGACTACCGCGTCAGCCCGTCCCAGCCCCAGTGCGGTACGGGACCCGGGTCGCCGAGATCGGAACTCTCCTGGTGGGAGACCGACATGGCGATCCGCGTGCCCCACTCGATGTACTCGGCGAAGCGCTGCCGCAGCAACGCGTCGGCGGGCAGCTCCTTCACGGCGGTCGCGAGCATCAACTCCACCCAGCGCGCCCGCTGTTCCTCGGTGATCCGCAGGTCCAGGTGCTGGGAGAGCAGGGCCTGGTGGCCGCCGAGGCGGGCGGTGTACTCGGCGGGGCCGCCGAAGACCTCCGTGAGCCAGACGACGACATGGTCGACATGGGCCTGGGTGAAGTGCACGAAGACCGGGGCGAGGAGCGGATCGACGAGGACCTGCTCGTAGAAGCTGTCGATGAGGCGGCGCAGGGCGTCACTGCCGCCGACCGCCTCGTAGAAGGTGCCGGTGCGGTCGACGGGGGAATCCGGAGTGGTCATGGGCGCTCCAGGTCGTGCCGGTGGTCGCGGCCGGGGATGTCCCGGCCGCCTCATAGCCGCGGCCAGGGGGCAGCCCGGCCGGTGGTCCCGGCCAGAGTCGGCCTGGCCGGTGCTTTGCGGCCAAGGATCACCCGGCCGCCCGGCGGGCACCGGGATTTACGCGGCGGGCGGATCAAATGGACCAGTGGATTCCGGCCACGGGGAAGAAACGGGCGGGCACGTCACTTGTACGCGGCATGAAGGCGATCACTTACACCAGCAACGGCGGCCCCGACGTCCTCACGCTCACCGAGCGCCCGGTCCCGGAGCCGGGACCCGGCGAGGTACGGGTCCGCGTCCACGTCTCCGGCGTCAACCCGACGGACTGGAAGTCGCGGCGCAACACCGCCCCCGCCTCGGCGCAGGTGCCGAACCAGGACGGCTCCGGCGTCATCGACGCGGTCGGCTCCGGCGTCCCCGAGACGCGGATCGGCGAGCGCGTCTGGATCTGGGAGGCCGCGTACGGCCGCGCGGACGGCACCGCGCAGGAGTACGTGGCGCTGCCCGCGGGCCAGGCCGTCGCCCTGCCCGACCACGCCTCCTTCGACCTCGGCGCGAGCCTCGGCATCCCCGCCCTCACCGCGCACCGCGCCCTCACCGTCGCGGACGGCGGCCCCGAGCGGCTCGCCCCCGGCGCCCTCGACGGACGTACGGTCCTGGTCGCGGGCGGCGCGGGCGCCGTCGGCAACGCCGCGATCCAGCTCGCCCGCTGGGCCGGGGCCACCGTCGTCAGCACGGTCAGCGGACCCGCCAAGGGCGACCTCGCGCGGGCCGCGGGAGCCCATCACGTCGTGGACTACCGCGCCCAGGACGCCGCCGCCGAGATCCGCCGGATCGCCCCGGACGGCGTCGACATCGTGGTCGAGGTCGCCCCGGCCGCCAACGCCGCCCTCGACCGGGCCGTCGCCGCCCCCGACGCCGTCATCGCCTTCTACGCCGACGACGACGCCTCGGCCGCCGTGCCGGTCCGCCCCTCCATGGCGCTCAACCTCCGCTGGCAGGGCGTCCTGGTCTACACGGTCCCGCCCGCCGCCAAGGCCCACGCCGTCGCGGCGGTCACGGCCGCCGTCGCCGACGACGCCCTCCACGCGGGCCCCGACGCCGGGCTGCCCTTCCACCGCTTCCCGCTCGCCGAGACCGCCCGAGCCCACCAGGCGGTGGAGGACAGCGTCATCGGCAAGGTGCTCATCGACGTGGCCGCGCCCACCGGCTGACGCCTCGTCACACGAGCAGCCGGTCCAACCGGCCTGGGCCCGCCGTCCGTTGCGCGGGCCCGGGCTCGGGGCCGAAGGACGGTTCCCGCCGACGGTCGAACCCGCACCGCCGCCCGTCCCCGCACCGACGCCCAACCCCGTATCCACCCCCGTCCCCGCACCGACGCCCGTCCCCGTAGCGCCTCGGACCCCGCGCCCTCCCGCCCCCGGCCTTTCGGTGGCCGCCGAAACGTCGCGGGGCGAGGATGGGGACATGACCACCCGCACCAGGACCCCGGGGGCGCCGAGGACCGGCGACCCCCGTACGCCCGCGCTCGCCGACCCCGCCGTCCCCCGGCTCGCGGCCCTCGCCGCGCTCCTGGCCGACGAGACCAGGGCCGCGGTCTGCCTGGCGCTGCTGGACAAGCGGGCCTGGACCAGCGGGGAGCTGGCCCGGCACTGCGGGGTCGCGCCGTCCACCATGAGCGAGCACCTGACCCGCCTGGTCGACGGCGGGCTGCTGGCCCGCGAACACCAGGGGCGGCACCGTTACGTACGCCTGGCCGGCCCCGAAGCGGCTCGATTCGTCGAGGACATGGCGGAACGGGTGGCCGTCGCCGTACCCCGGACCACCGGCGCCGGGCTGCGGGCGCACAGCGCGGGCCGGGCGATGGCGCGCGGCCGTACGTGCTACGACCACCTCGCCGGCCGGCTGGGCGTGGCCCTCACCGACGCGCTGACCGGCAACGGCCTGCTCCGGCAGGACACCGGCTTCGCCCTCACCGACGACGGCGTGGCCTGGTTCACCGGCCTCGGCGCGGATCTGTCCGGGCCGCCCTCGTCCCGCCGCCCGCTGGCCCGTCCCTGTCTCGACTGGACCGAGCGGCGCCCCCACCTGGGCGGCACCGCGGGCGCCGAACTCTGCCGCCTCGTCCTCACCCGCGCCTGGGCCACCCGTATCGGCACCGGCCGCGCGGTGAAGGTCACGGCGCTCGGCGAGCGCGAACTCCACCGGGTCCTGGGCATCGCGCCGCACGATCTGGCTCCGGCGGAGGCGTAGGACCGCCCGGCGGCGGTGGGCTCAGCAGCCCGCCAGGCGTTCGCGGACGGTGGCCGGGTCGAGGTCCAGCGCGCTGAGCAGCGTCGCGGCGGGGTCGGGGTGCGGGGCGGGCAGGAGCGCGAGCAGCAGATGGCGGGGCTCGATACGGCGTCCGCGCCGCTCGCGCTCGGCCTCGCGCTTGGCGGCGACGACGGTCGCGCGGGCGGCCGAATTGAGGGTGATACGCCGCCGGCCGCGGACCGGCGGCGGGGCGAGGGGGATGTCGAGGTGGATGCCGAGCGAGCCGAGGGCGGCCCGGTCGAGCGCTTCGAGGGCCGCGTGCCCCTCGGCGAGGGTGACGCCGAGGGCGCGGGCGGGCTGGCCGGACTCGTCGCGGAGCAGCGCGAGCAGCAGGTGATCGGTGCCGATCCGGCGGTCGCCGCGCCGGGCGGCCTCCTCGCCCGCCTGTTCCATGACGAGCTTGAACCGGGCGTGAGCGGTGTTCTCCGGCATCGGGGGCCTCACTTTCCGTACTTCGCGTGCACCGACTGACGCGACACCCCGAGGGCGTCGCCGATCTGCTCCCACGACCAGCCCTTCCGGCGGGCCAGCGCCACATGCGCGGCCTCGACCTGTTCGGCGAGCCGGTGCAGCGCGCCGACGGCCCGCAGGCCGACCGCGGGGTCGTCCGAGTTCACGGCCGCGGAGACACTGTTGGTATCCATGGGTGTCAGGCTAGGCTGACGCGCGATGTCGCGTCAATCCAAACTGACAAACCCGTCCGGCCGGATGTGCGGAATGCCAGAATGACCGCATGGCCCCAGCGACGCCCGGCACCTCCACGCCCGTCACGCTCCGCATCGAAGGCACCGACCTTCCCGGTCGCGCCTGCGCCGCCGCCCCCGGCTTCCCCGGATACACGGACATCCGCGTCGCCGTTCAACGGCGCGCGAAACCGGGGGAGTTGCTCGACCCGACCCCCGGCGACGCGGACCGCGCCGTATGGACGCTGGAGTGCGTCGCGCGGACGGTCGCGGACGGCGCCGAGCTGACCGGCCCGTACGTGCAGGGCGGGCCGGGCGGGCGCTTCGTCTATCTGTCGTGGGGCGGGGTCGGCGCGGACGGGTCCTTCGCGGTGTTCCGCCGCGCCAAGCTGCTGCTCGAAGCCGTCGAGCCGGACGTGCTCGCCGCCGCCGTACGGTCCGGGCGGCTCACCGGGCGCCTCGGCCTCACCGACCCCGAGGGGCACCCGCTGTGCGCCCGCGTCGTACCGCCGGTCATCGCCTGGTCGGCGGGCTGAGCGCCGGAGTCCCGGGCACCCCTGGGCGGCTTCCTGGCTTCCTACGGGACGGGCCTTCTCCTTACGTCACGGCCTGCGCCGCCGCCTCCGCGACCCGTTCCACCAGCGCGATCCCGTCCTGCTCCGACACATGGCCGCCGGAGAGCACCGCGACCAGCAGCGTATGGCCGTCGTGCTCGACCTTCCCGATGCTGTTGACGTCCCACAGGCCGGTGGCGCTCCGCGGCAGCCAGCCGTTCTTGAGCGCGTAGTCGCCGCCGTCGGAGTCGGCGGCCGACACGCCCCACCGCTGGTCGGCGGTGACCGCGTGCATCAGGTCCGAGATGTAGTCGCGTGAGGCGGCGCTGAGCGGGGAGTCGTCGCCGTCGCCGTAGACCGCGCGCAGCAGGGTGATCTGGTCGGCGGCGGTGGTCTGGGTCAGGCCCCACAATTCGCCGCTGCCGGGGGTGGTGTGGCTCAGGCCGAGCGAGGCGTTGGCGGACGCCAGCCCCGGGCCGCCGCCGATGGCCTCCCACAGCGCGAGCGCCGCGTCGTTGTCGCTCTGCTCGATCATGTCGGTGGCCAAGTCGCGCTGTTCGGAGGTCAGTTGGGTGCCCGCGCGCTGATGCCGGAGCAGCAGCGCCGCCAGGATGTCGACCTTGACGATGCTCGCGGTGTCGTACGCCGTCGTGTCGCCGCTGTCGTACGTGGCGACCGTGCTGCCGCTGTCGTCGTTGTCCCCGCCCAGTTCGGTCACGGCGACCGAGAAGTGCCCGGAGCCGGTGTCGGAAAGGGCCTTGATCGCCGTGCGCAGCTCGGCCTGGGTGTCCCGCGCGGGTGTGGCCGTCGTCTTCTGCGGGGGAGCGGCCGAGGGGGAGGGCGGAGTGGTGGTCGGCGGAGTGGTGGTCGAGGGCGTGGCGGTCGAGGGCGCCTGCGCCGGGGTGAAGGGCTTCGCGGTGGTGGGGGCGGGGGAGGGGGACGCCTTGTCCGTCGCGCCGCTGGTCGCCTTTCCGTCCGCCCCGGCCCGCGCGGACGGCGACTGGATGACGGTGGCCAGCGTCAGCACCGCGATCACCGCGAGTGTCGTGGTGGACACCACGAGGGGCCGCCGGGTCCACCAGTGCGCGGCGGCCCCGCTCCCCGTCTCGTTCCCGGCATCGTCCCAGGCTGTGTCCGCGGCCACGTCTCCGGCCCCGCTCCCGGCGTCACCCCCAGCTCCGCCGGACGTCTGTTCGTCATCCATGCGGAGGACCGTATGAATCGTTTCTTGGATTCCGCTGAGATCCCGGTTCCAATCTTGTGAACCTTTGCGCCCATCCCGCGCGGCACCACCGAAAACCACGACAGAACGGTTCTTGCGTCATCTCTGTCAATTATTTCGCCTGCTGCGCGATCTATTGCGCTCACGTAACCCTGTCGTTACGATCCCCCGCACCAGACTTCCGGCCCCTGCCGCAGAGCACTCGCCCGAGCACTCACCCGAGTGCCCGACGGCCGCGCGGGCGGCGGGAGTTGACAGCCGATCGGAGGAGTCCAGATGGGTGTCACACGCCGGGTCTTCCTGCAAGCCGCCATAGCGGCCACTGCGGCAGGAACCCTAGGTGTCGCGGAGACCGCCGCCGCGGGCAGCGCGACAGCGGCCAGCGGGCCGGGAGACGTGGTCGGGAAGGTCACGGTCGGCTATCAGGGCTGGTTCGCCTGCATCGGCGACGGCGCCCCGATCAACGGCTGGTGGCACTGGACGCAGAACTGGGGCCAGACCCCGTCACCGTCCAACACCGGCATCAGTAGCTGGCCGGACATGCGCGAGTACACCCACACCTACCAGACGGGATACGCCGCCCTCGGCAACGGCCAGCCCGCGACGCTCTTCTCGTCCTACGACCAGCAGACCGTCGACACGCACTTCCAGTGGATGCAGCAGTACGGCATCGACACCGCCGCGCTCCAGCGCTTCAACCCCACCGGCGGCGAAGGCCCGACGCGCGACGCGATGGCCACCAAGGTGCGCAGCGCCGCGGAGTCGCACAGCCGGAAGTTCTACATCATGTACGACGTCACCGGCTGGACGAACATGCAGTCCGAGATCAAGACGGACTGGACCAACAAGATGAAGGCCCACACGGCCTCCTCGGCGTACGCGACGCAGAACGGCAAGCCGGTCGTCTGCATCTGGGGCTTCGGCTTCAACGACAACAACCACCCGTTCAGCACCGACGCCTGCATCGACGTCATCAACTGGTTCAAGGGACAGGGCTGTTACGTCATCGGCGGGGTGCCGCGCGAGTGGCGCACCGGCGGCGCGGGCACGCGCACCGGCTACTCGGACGTCTACCACGCGTTCAACATGATCTCGCCGTGGATGGTCGGCGCGATCGGCAACGCGGGCGACTCCGACAACGCCTACAACACCTACACCGTCGGCGACGAGGCCGACTGCGCCGCGCACGGCATCGACTACCAGCCGTGCGTCCTGCCCGGTGACGTCTCCGGACGGCAGCGCGCGCACGGCGACTTCATGTGGCGGCAGTTCTACAACGTCTGCCGGGCCGGGGTGCAGGGCATCTACATCTCGATGTTCGACGAGTACAACGAGGGCAACCAGATCGCCAAGACCGCCGAGTCCCAGGCGTGGACGCCCACCAACTCCGGCTTCCTGGCGCTGGACGAGGACGGTACGGCCTGCTCCTCGGACTACTACCTGCGGCTGACCGGCGACGGCGGCAAGATGCTCAAGGGCCAGATCGCCCTCACCGCGGTCCGCCCCACCCAGCCGCTGGTCTCCGGCGGCGGCGACACCGTACCGCCGACCGCGCCCGGCACGCTGCACGTCACCGGGCACACCGACACCACCGCCGCGCTGGCCTGGACCGCCTCGACCGACAACGTCGGCGTCACCGGCTACCGGATCATGCGGGTCACCGGCTCCACCAGCACCCAGGCGGGCAGCGCGGCGGGCAACGCCACGACCGCCACCGTCACCGGGCTCAGCCCGTCCACCGCCTACGCCTTCACCGTCCAGGCCGTCGACGCGGCGGGCAACGTGTCCCCCGCGTCCAACCAGGTCAGCGTCACCACCGACGCGACGACCGTGCCGCCGGGCACCAACCTCGCCCTGGGCAAGGCCACTTCGGAGAGCAGCCACACCCAGGTCTACGGCTCGGGCAACGTGGTCGACGGCGATCCCAACTCGTACTGGGAGAGCAACAACAACGCCTTCCCGCAGTGGATCCAGGTCGACCTCGGCCTCACCACCACCGTCAAGCGGCTGGTGCTCAAGCTGCCGCCGCCCACCGCCTGGAGCACCCGCTCCCAGACCATCTCCGTACAGGCCGGCCCCAGCGTCCCGCTGACCACCCAGATCCCCGCGCAGAACTACACGTTCAACCCCGCGTCGGGGAACTCCGTGACGATCAACCTGCCGTCGGCGGTCACCGCGCGCTACGTGCGGCTGAACTTCACCGCCAACACCGGCTGGCCCGCCGGGCAGCTCTCCGAACTGGAGGTCTACAGCGCCTGACCGGAGTGCGACCCGAGCCGTTCGTGATGCCGTCGGCGCGGGTCACGGCGCCTGACGGTCGCACAGCGCGTCGTCGGTGAGCGCCTCCACCGCGCGATTGACCTTGTCCTGGTCGATCAGCGCGGTGGTGGTGGTCACCGACACTGTCACCGCGCGGCGGCCGTCGGCGCTCACGGCGGGCCGGGTGTACACGCCGAAACCGTCGCCCTCGTGCAGGTAGGAGACGCCGCCGCAGCTCAGCGGGACCACCCGCAGCCCGAGCCCGTAACCGCCCTGCCTGCCGGACGGCGGCACCGGCAGATCGTCGTACGGCACCGTCTCGCGCATCTCCCGCCACTGCTCGGCGGGCAGCAGTTCGCCGGTCGCGAGCGCCCGGAAGAAGGTGTTGAGGTCGCCCGGCGTGCTCACCACCCCGGAGTCCGCCGTGTGCTGGAAGCTCAGCTCGGTCGCGTCGAGCACCCCGCCGTCGGGAGCGTCCACGGTCACCCGCTCGTGCGGCCCGACCAGGAACGGATTGTCGCCGGGGATGTACGTGTGCCGCAGTCCCAGCTTCGCGATGACGCGGTGCTCGACCAACTCCCGCCAGGTGGCGCCCGATCCGCCCGCCGTCCGCTCCGCCCTGTCGTTCGCCTTCTCCGCGATCATCGCGGCCAGCAGGTAGTTGGTGTTGGAGTACGCCCACTGCCGGGCCGTACCCGCCGGTCCCGGTGTGAACAGCGGCGGATGGCTCATCGCGAGGGCGACGAGCTGCGGGGCGGGCGTCACGTCGTAGCGGTTCTCGTCGAAGTGGTGGAAGAGCCGGTCCTGGACGGACGGGTCGGCCACGTAGTCGTAGAGCCCGCTGGTCTGCCGCAGCAGGTCCCGCACCGTGATCCGCGAGCCGTCGTTGCCGTGGCCGCGCACCACGCCGGGCAGCCAGTGCTCGACGGTGTCGTCCAGCGACAGCTTGCCCTCGGCGGCCAGTTGGAGCACCACGACCGCCGTGAAGGTCTTGGTGGTGCTCGCCGCGCGGAATTCCGGCTCCCACGGGACGGGTTCCTTGGAGCCGCGTCCCGCCGTGCCGAACCGCGCCCGCAGCGGCCCGTCCGGGGTGTCGACCCGCGCCACGACATTGACCTGGCCGTCCCCCGCGGCCCGCACCGCGGCGAGGTCGCCGCGCAAGTCCCCCTGCCCGTAGTGGTGTCGGCCGCCCGAGCCGTGCGCGGGCACCGCCGCCAGCGCGGACGCGGCCAGTGCCACCGACCACGCCGCCACGATCGTGCGCTTCCCCGACAACGACACCCTCATGACGGCTCCCCGTTGGACGACCCGGGCCCGCCCCGTGCGGACTGCGTCCATCCAACCCGCGCCGCGCACCATGATCGATGGAGCTGTCACCCGAACGCCCGGTGGGGACAACCCCCGGTCCGGGCCGCCGACAGCGGGTCAGCGGCGCGGGCAGATCACCAAGTGGTAGGCGGGCAGGGCGGCGACGGGCCGGTGGCAGTCGAACCGGCCGCGGATCGTGTCCGCCGCCTCGGGCGCGACCTGGCCCAGCGGGAACCAGAAGGTGTCGAGCACGGCGTAGCGCGAGGCGGGGTCGCTCAGGCAGCGCAGATTCTCGCGGTAGCTGACCTGACTGGTGATCGACCGGTCGTAGCGCGTGCGTTGGAGGAAGTCGGGCGTCGGGTAGCGGCAGTGCGTCGGGTTGCCGAGCAGATAGCCGATGTCGCCGAACGCCAGGTACGTGACGGGGGTGTCCGCGCCGATTCGGTGCCGGACGCCGGTCAGCCACCGGGTCAACTCGTGCCGGGTGTCGGCGCGTTCGAGCGAGGTGAAGGTCGAGTGCCGGGTGTCGTACGAGTACGGCGTCGTCGGCCACACCGGGATCGCCAGCGCGAGGAGCAGGGCGAGGGCCGGGACGGAGCGGAGGAGGAGGCCGGGGGAGGGGGCGCGTACCGGCACCTGTCCGGGTACCCGCGCCCGTACGCGTACCCGTGCCTGCACCCGTGCTCGCCCGTGCAGCGAGGCCGTGAGCAGCGTCGCCACGACGACCGCCGAGACCAGCGTGTACGCGGCCGTCTCGTGCGCGTGCCGCCAGTTCCAGGACTGCCCGGCGATCAGGGGGACGGCGACGCCGAGCAGCAGGGCCCCGGCGAGCAGCGGCAGGTCGGGGCGGCGGGCGACGGCGAGACCGCACAGGGCGGCGGCCAGCACCGGGAGCGCGGCCAGGTGGTACTGGAACCACTGCCCCTGCACCACCAGCGCGGCCAGCACGCCCGCGACCCCGGCCGCCGTCAGCAGCGGCCACGCCCAGCGGGCGGCGCGGGACGCGCTGCCGCGCGCGAGCAGCACCACGGCGGCGGGCAGCAGCGCCACCACCGGGTTCATCAGCGCCTCGGTGCCGACCGTGGTGATCAGCGCGTGCACGTCGGCGGAGTGCAGGCCGTTCTGCAAAGGGGTGTTGGGGTTCAGCGCCGACAGTTCGTTGAACCAGCGCCACTCGCGCGGCTGCACGAGGATCGCCAGCGCGAAGCCCGCGGGGGCGGCGACGGCGGCGGCTGCCGTGGTCAGCCAGCCGCGCCTCCGGTCCAGGACGAGGAGCGCGCCCAGCGGCAGCAGCGCCGTGGGCGCGGTCGTGTACTTCACCAGCACCGCGAGCGCGACCAGCACGCCGCCGAGGCCGACGGCCACCCAGGTGCGGCGCGGCGCGAGCGCGGCGGCGAGACCGGCCACCGCGCACAGCACGGCCACCCACTCCGGCTGGAGGAAGTCCCAGGCGGGCGCGAAGAGCAGCGCGAGCCCCAGGGCTCCCGCCACCGCGTTCGCCTCGCGGCGCGGCAGATGGCGGGCGAGGCCCTGGCGCAGCCACCACACGACGGCCGCCGCGACGACGATCACCAGCAGCCGTATCGACGCCTCGCGCACGGCGACCGGCCCGGCGGTGAGGTGGTCGAGCCACGACAGCGGCCAGCGGTACGCGAGCGGCCGGTGCACGAAGGTGCCGGACGCCGGAATCCCGCCGCGCCCGCTCGCCCGCATGCCGCCGAGGACGTACCGCACATCGTGGTTGAGCCCGCTCCAGCACATGGCGGCGACGGCGGCGAGGCCGAGGAGGGCCGCGGCGAGGCGGACGGGGAGGGGGTACGGGGTGGTCGTGCGGTCGCGGTCGCGGTCGTGGTCGCCTTCGCCGGGGCCGTGGGGCGTCGGGACCGCTTCCGGGCGGGCGTCCAGGCCCGGCGCCCGGTCGGTTCCGGGGGCCGGCCGCGCGGAGGTCCCGGCGCCGTCGTCGATGTCGGGAACGGAGGTCACGGCCGCTGACACTAGCCGCGCGCCCGCGCGGTACGGCGGGGTTGGCCGCCTCGTACGCCGAATGTTCAACGGAATTTACGCGGGTGTTCGCGGCGGGCGCGTGAGGTGAGCCGTTGGGGCCTGCTGCCGGGCGAGGTGGGCGCGTACGGCCGCCGCTCGTTTGGTCGGTGCCGGTGCCGGTGCCGGTGCCGGTGCCGGTGCCGGTGCCGGTGCCGGTGCCGTCTCCGCTCGTACGGCCCGCGCCCGCGCCGCCTGTGGCCGTAGCGCCGCCCGCGCCCGTACGCCCCCTGTCCGTACGGGCTCACGTCTCACGCGGGCGGGCGCAGCCGTCAGTTCGCGGTGTCCGCCAGCGTCGCCTCGTCGACCAGCCCCATCCTGATCGCCTTGACGACGGCGCTGGTCCGGTTCGTGGCGTCGAGCTTCAGCAGGACGCTGCTCACCAGCCGTTTGGCGCCGTGCTCGGAGATCAACAGGCGCCTGCCGATCTGCTTGTTGCTCAGGCCGCGCACCAGCAGCACCAGCGTCTCGTTCTCACGTGACGTCAGCGCCCCGCGCCGCTTCACCGGGGCCGCTGCCGCCGCCTGTTGGATGAGGCTGCGGCCCAGCTCCACCGGAATCGCCATCTCCCCGGCCGCCAACTGGTCGAGAGCGCGGGCCATTCCGGCCGCCGACAGGTCCTGCCGGATCAGATAACCGTCGGCGGGCAGCCCCGCCAGGTCCCCCGTCTGATGCTGCTCGATCACCAACAGCAGCCGTGGTGACGGGTTCTCACCCCCGGCGGTCCCGACACCCCCGGCGTCCCCGACCCGTCCGGTCGCCCCGGTGCTCCCGGCTTCCCCGACGACCGTCCACAGCCGCCGGTTGGCCGCGGTCAACACCGCCACGTCGGGGGCGTGTTCGCGCACCTTGCCGATGAAGTCGAACTCGTTCGCCGCGAAGTACGTCTCCACGCCGGTCGCGAGACCCGACATGATCGCCTGCACCCCGAGGCGCAGGATCTGGTCCTCCATGAACAACACCACGCGGAGCCGCGCGGGAAACGGCATGCGACGCGAATGGTGGAGAATTTCCGAAGTCATAAATCCGCCCGTGTCTCTTCCGAGTAAGAACCACATCGGCGGCCTGCCCCCGAGCGGGCGCCTTTCCACAACGCGACGCCACCCCGATTGGCCGAAAAGGGCCAACGAGGGCGACTGCGGGAGCACTTACGGGCCTGAGCGTTCCCCATCGCGTTCGATCACACCTGGTACTCCCCTGGTATCCACCTGGCATGGCAGGAGCCCACGCCCGGTAGCAGGTGATCACATTTTTGCCTCATTACGCTACCAACGGTTAACGTCACCGGTCAACCAACTCGGAACCCCGGCGTCCGCCGAACCGGAGCGGGGCGTACCGCACTTGAGCGGGCGAGACCTCGACGCGGGCCCGTGCGGCGCCAGTTGACCGGCCGCTTGGGCAGCCGCGTGGGCAAGCGCCTGAGCGCCTGTTTGAGCGCCTGCCTGAGCGACTGGTGGAGTGGTCGCGCGAGCTCACGTGTGCGCCTACTTGAGCAGCCGGGACATCCGCCGGTCCGCCAGCGGCTTGCCGCCCGTCTGGCACGTCGGGCAGTACTGCATCGCCGAGTTGCTGAAGGACACCTCGCGGATCGTGTCCCCGCACACCGGACACGGCTCGCCCTTGCGCCCGTGCACCCGCAGCCCGCTCTTCTTCTCCGACTTCAGATCGCGCAGCGGCAGCCCGCGCGACCGCTCGACGGCGTCGGCCAGCGTCGTACCGACCGCGTCGTAGAGCGTGGCCACCTCGTCCTCGGTGAGCGTGGCGGCCAGCTTGTACGGCGACATGCGCGCCGCGTGCAGGATTTCGTCGGAGTACGCGTTCCCGATCCCGGCGATCACGCTCTGATCGCGCAGTACGCCCTTGATCTGGCTGCGCTTGCCCGCCAGCAGTTCGGTGAAGGCCGCGAGGGTGAAGTCGGCGGCGAAGGGGTCGGGGCCGAGGCGCGCGACGCCCGGAACGTCCAGCGGGTCCCGTACGACGTAGACCGCGAGGCCCTTCTGGGTGCCGGCCTCGGTGACGTCGAAGCCGGTTCCCTCGCCGCCGGTCGTTCCGGCCCTGCTTCCGGCCCTGCTTCCGGCGCCGGTTTCGGTGTCGCTTCCGGCCCCGGCCCCGTCCCCGTTTCCCCCTGCCGGGGCGAGCCGTACGCGCAGTGCCAGCGGTCCCTTGCCGGGGCGCGGCGGCGCGTCCGCCATCTTCTCCGTCCACCGCACCCACCCGGCCCGCGCCAGGTGGATCACGAGGTGCAGCTCCCCGGCCGTGAGGTCGAGGAATTTCCCGTGCCGCCCCACGGCGTCGAAGGTCCGCCCCTCCAGCGCTCCGATCGGCGGGTCGTACGTCTTGAGCGCGTGCACGGCGACCGGGTACACCCGCTCGACCGTACGGCCGACCAGCTGCTCGGCCAAAAACCTGCTCAGGGACTCGACCTCCGGCAATTCAGGCATACCCCCAGTCTGCCCTGCCGCCGCCCGACCCGCCCCGGACAGACCGCCGCCCCGGGGCGTACGGCCCCGGGGCGGCGCGGGACAGCCGGGATCAGGCGGGCTGGAGTACGGCGAAGGTCGCGCCTGAGGGGTCGGCGAACCAGGCGATCCGGCCGATGCCCGGCACGTCCACGGTCGGCACCAGCACCGTCCCGCCCGCGCCCTGGACGCGGGTGACGATGTCGTCCGCGTCCGCCACGTCGAAGTACGGCACCCAGCGCGGGCTCACACCCTCCTGCGCGGCCGTGATGCCGCCGAAGGCCGTGTTCCCCTGGTCGCCCTCCGAGGTCGAGACGAACGTGTACGGCGCGTCACCCACCTGCGTGTCCGCCCCCCGCCAGCCGAACAGCCCGCGGTAGAACTCCAGCGCCGCGGCCGGGTCCGCCGTCTGGAGCTCGACCCACCCCAGCGACCCGTACACCGACGTGGTCTCCAGACCCTTCAAAGCCTTCGGCTGGAAGAGCGCGAATTCCGCCCCGCCCGGATCGGTGACCGCCGCCATCCGCGCCGCGTCCCGCGCGTCGAACGGCTCGGCCCGCACCGCCCCACCGGCCTGCGCGACCGCCTTCGCGGTGGCCTCCACGTCCGGCGTCTCGAAGTACACCGTCCACGCCGGGGTCGCCCCCTCGTCCACCAGCGGCCCCAGCGCCGCCACGATCTTCCCGTCCTTCTGCAAGGTCCCGTAACTCCCGGCGTCAGGCCCCGCCGGGTGGAACGTCCAGTCGAACACCGCCCCGTAGAACCCGGCCGCGGCCAGCGTGTCCTTCGCCGCGATGTCGATCCATGTGGCCGATCCGAGAATGGAATCCGTGGTGAGCATGCTGACGTGCCTGCCTTCCGTCATCAGTTCAAACCCATGGGCCAGAAGCCCCACCCCATCGTATACACGGTATACACCCCCTCGCCCGCCTTCCCCCCAACCCCACCCCGCCGCCACGGACCGTGTCCGGCGGCGTGGGGAGCCCCCTACGAAGCGTCTCCCGCGGATCGGAAGCGACCTTGGTCGGTATCAACCTCGTCGTCGCGGACATGCGAAGGTCATGACGGATGAGCCGGGCACCACCCCCGCCGAGGACAAGACGCTCTACCAGAGGGAGACCCTGGAGGACGAGGTGATGGACGAGGTACTGGCCTCATACAGCGAAGCCGTCGACGAGAAGAGGCCGCCGACGTCCAGCGAAACAGCGGACACGGACGCGGACTGAGCCTTCCGCCGGTCTCGCGGTGGAGATCGGCGGAGGGCACACCTGGCCGCTTCTCCTCGAATCGCGGGCGGGCGATGAGTTCCGGCACGCGGTGAGGTCTTCCTGGGGACGTACGAACTCGGCCGAGCACGACCGGTAGGGGAGACCCCAGCGTGAGCGACATCGTGGTGCAGAACATCGTGCGGCCCGACCGCGTGCTGTCAGGCTCCTGGCTGGAGGTGATCGCCTCGAATCTCGACTACCACCGGGCGACCTTCCTGTGGAAGTGCGAGGGCCTTACGGACGCCCAACTGCGCCAACGCCCGCTGCGATCCTCGGCGTTGACCCTGCTGGGGCTCATGCGCCACCTGCAAGGAGTCGAACGTGCCTGGTTCCAGCGGACGTTGGCCGACACCGCGCCTCGCTTCTTCCCCTACCGGACCTACACCACCCCCGACGGCGACGAGTGGTACGACGAGTCGGACGCCACGTCCGCCGAGGACGTCTACGAGGACTACCTGACGTCGTGCGAGGAGTCGCGGCAGCTCTTCACGAAGGTGACCGCCGACCTCACCCGCATCATGCCGAACCCGGAATTCGGCGCCACCGACGTGCGCTTCGTCCTCGAGCACGTGATCGAGGAGTACGCCCGCCACCTCGGCCACGCCGACCTCCTCCGCGAGGCCATCGACGGCGCCACCGGCGAATAGCCGACGCCCCTCGCACACACCACCATCAGCAGAAGCCACCCGGCCGACCACGGCCACGGGCAGCGCGGCCCGATGCCCACGCGGACGTCATCCTCGCAGCACCTGGCCTTCTCCGGCCTGACGGGAGCTGTCCCGGGGATCGATCCCACCGCCGACGCGAGGGAGCCCCGTCACGCTCCGGGAGGGAGGTGGCGGGGCTCCGGTGCATCTGGTGGGGGTTGCCGCACGGGGCGGCAGCCCGGGCTTAGATGTCGAAGTACAGCTCGAACATGGCTTTGACCTGGCCATACGGGGCCTCCTCGGTCGCCAGTCCACAATTGGTCCACATCGGGGCGCGCTCGCTCACGCCGCGGACCGGTAGCGCTGGCCAATCGCCTGCCGTGCCTTGTCGACGGCGCCGGTGACCCGGTGGACGTACATGCGGAGAGTGAATGCCGGGTCTTCATGTCCTAGGAGGTCGGCGAGGGTGTAGACGTCCACTCCACCGGCGATGGCCTCGGAAGCGAAGAGGTGCCGGAGCGAGTGCATCATCTTCTCGCGGCACTTCTCCCACACGCGCCCGCGACCTACTGGCTTGTCGTTGAGCGCCTCGATCAGGCCGATCGCTTCGAGTGCGGCCTTCCAGAGGTAGTTGAAGTAGTTCTTGTTGAGCGGCTTGCGCTCGCGCGAGGCGAACATCAAGCGGACGGTGACGGGCGGCCCGTCACGCTCCATCCAGGGCAGGGTGATTTCGACGGGTGGGAAGAGGCGTATGTGTTCGGCGAGGATGAAGGCGAGTTCGTCGCCGATGGGCACGTACCTGTCCTTCGGATCCTCTTCGGTTCCTCCTTTCGGCGGTGCGAACACCATCACGCCACGGTCGTGGGCGATCTGACGCTGTATGTGGACGACCTTCTCCTTGTGCAGCCAGTTGATGTCGTCCGGACTGAAGCCGAACACTTCGCCTTGGCGCATGCCGATCCCGCGCCCGCAGTCGACGGTCGCTTTGTAGGGGTCTGGAAGGTGGATCTTTATGCCTTCGGAGTCGTTCCAGTCGACGGCAAGATCCTTGGACCCCCTGATCTGTCGGCGAGGCTTCACCCGTTGGACGGACCGAGAATCGCATGGGTTCTTGCGCACGACTTCGTCATCCACGGCCATGACGAGAATGGAGTTCAGGTGCGAGTAGATCAGGCCGGCTGTCCGTTCGCCGAGCGTCTTGCGTAGGAGTTTGATCCAGGCGACGATCTTTGACGGCGTAAGCTGCCGGATCTTGATGTCACCCAACGGCTCGATGATGTGGAGTCGAACCCGTGACTCGTACTGAGGTTTGGTCCGAGGGTTGGGGAAGCTCTGGTCATCGAGCCATTGCTCAGCGATGGACCTGAGGAGAGTGTCGCCCTTCTCCTTGGCGATGTAGGTGCCTTCGTCTACTTCGACGGTGACCTTGGAAAGCCGCTTGCGAGCATCGTCGAATTTCTCGAAGGCTTCGGTTACTTGGTTGCCATCGGAATCTCGCCAGCGGGCCAGCCATCGCATCCCTTGCCCGTGGCGTGCGGAAGGGACTTTTTTATGCGCCCGACACTGTGCCTCATCGGCCCGTGGGTGGGTCTTGTGCCATCTGTCGTACGGTTCGGACATGCCGTTTTGTGCCCTTATATATTGACGAGGGCATGCCAAAGAGTGGAGTGGCGAACGCCTTGTCAGTGCTTTCTGTTGGCGAGTCGCGAGCCGGAGATTCCGGCCTCATGAATTGGCACACCAGTGGCGTGGCCGTGTCGCGCTGCTAGTCCTTCTTTGCACGCTGCAGAAGAGTCAAAATCTCGTCTGTGTCAGCGCCTGCCGCGAGGGCGGACTCGACCTCGGACAGCAACGACTGCATCCGGGTCGCGGCATCCGCGGCCAATGCGGCTGTCTGGGTGTTGAACGAGTCCAACAACTCTCGCGCGCGGTCCTGAAGAATTGAGCGGGCATAATCGGCCGTCTGCTTGTTCGGGTCAGACGAAGGTAGATCTTGGAGCGACGCGGCGTAAAAGTGACGCGTATCGCTTCCCGGCAAGGCTCTGTCTCCGCGGATCCACAGCAGCAGCGCCTCTCTGTCCGTAACAAGGCAGTCAGGGGTGATCTGTACGCCGAGAGCGGCGTTGTCGCCTTCGGGCAGTCCGAGCAGATGCATCGGCGCGACGTCCAGGACGTACGCCAGCGTCATGACTTCATCGACCGTCAACTCGCGCCGACGGCGGCCATCAGGGCCCGGCCGTCCGCTCTCGATGTTGCTGATCACTGACTTTGTGAACTTTGAAGCCCCGTGCTTCGCGCACTCCTCGGCGAGTTGTTGTGCTGACCAGCCTCGCCGCAGTCGGGCTTCCTTGAGTCGAAGCACGACGACGTCGCTGACCGACAGCCCTGGGGGCTGTTGGGCAGAGGGGTTGGTCATCCAGGCTCCTCGCCTTGTCGTATCGGCGACTGTACCTAGAGACGGTTGGATGTGCAATCGACAGTGCCGGGTCGTGTCCGTCTAGGTGCTCTTGGTCTGCCGACAGATCCCATCGTACGGCGCCGGATGCACCATCTTTCCAGCTCAAAGGCATCTAGCGGCGGCATCGACTCAAGGCGGAACCCCTCATTGCTGTCGTTTCGACAACTTATTCTGTCTTATTGACAGCGAGGGGAGTGCCTGGGGAAGCTCAACTCAGTCGCCGATCCGACAGAGAATGATGTCGAATCGACAGAGAGCTAGAGATGAGTGCCCATGAACACACAAGATCGCTTGTGGACCCTCAAGGAGACCGCTGAGTTTCTGGGAATCCCGCAAAACACGCTGTACCAGATGAACTGGAAGGGGACCGGTCCCCGCTCGTACAAGGTCGGACGCCACCGTCGGTACGAGCCGGCCGCCGTTCGGGCCTGGCTTTCCGAGCGCGCCTCGGAGCCGGAGCGTGGCCGTTGAGCAAGTCGAACGTCCGTCGGCCGTTGCCCGATCGCCGTCGATGGTGGACGGCAGCGGAAACCGCCGACTTCCTCGGCATCTCCGTCCAAGGGCTTTTGACATTGGGGTCGGACGGCCGCGGCCCTCGCTATGTACGAGAAGCCAGCGGGCGCCGCTACCGCCGCGTCGATGTCCGAGCCTGGCGCTCCACCGGCGCAAGGACCGCTGCGGGAGATCATCGCCGTCGCGGTGCGGACTGACGCTCGCAACTCGGCCCGCAGGTCCACGCGGAGATTCCCCGCCCATCCGTGCCGGACCCGACGGGGATGGGCGAGCGCAGTCACAGCGGTCGTGCCGACCGCCACCTAGCAACCACCTGGAGAAGGCGATGAACACACAACCGATTGACCGCTACTCCCAGGAGCCGGCGCACGAGTGGGTCGGACGCCTCTGGATCTCGACCTGCCGCGACGCCAACGGCCACTACTTGTGGGGCCAGATCCTCGACGTTGCGCCTGGCCGCGTCAAAGTCCGCTGGCTCGGGCGTCGGGAGTGGGCCGACGAATGGGTCACTCGCGACAGGGGCACTCTGGTCAGAGCCTCTGAGCGGGCTCCCACCGACCTCTCGGCCTAGCGACCACCCGCTGGATGTGGCGGCCACCGGCTGCCGCTTCCAGCGGTGTCGGGCCAAGGATTCAAGAAGTCGCCCGGCCTATGACAGGACGGAAGCTTTTCGATGTGGACCGCTGATGGGGGGCGCCCCGCGGGGCCCGTCAGCGGCAACCGTACTCGCGAACGTGCGTCTCCCGGTTGCTCGGCCGCACCCTCAGCGGACTAAGCGCCGGACTGCACATGCGGAAGTGACCCCGTACGACGGGACTCACGCGGTGGGGGCTTTCGAACGCCGGGAGACCCCCTCGGTACTGCGTAGACCAATCGTCAGAGACCATGCCGGATCACTTCGACGTGATCCGCGCAGGGTGGCGCGGACGGTCCGAAGAGCCGTTCCTTGGGCATCCCGCCCGTTCCCTGCATATCGCTGCCGCCGCTGCACTCGGGCTCGCGCTGGTCGGCGTCGAAGGCGTGACGCATGCCGAGGGTGTAGGCGGTGACGCCGATTCGACGCCGAATTCTTCGTGTCGGCCCAGGCTGAGCGGCTCCCCTGATGCGGGGTTGGCTGATCGCGCTGCTACGCGGTGGTCAAGCGTGACCCGTAGCCACGCCCGGTCAGCACTTGATCTTTTTCTAGTACGCGAGCGGAAGATGGCCTCAGGCGGCATACGTGCCCTATCTCTACCTAGGGCTTGGTAGAGTTCAAGCATGATGAAGCGAAGTGGGCATCCGCCGGACTCCGGGGGACCGCGGATGACGCTCCAGACGCAGGCCGTGCTGCGGGCCCTGCTCGTGAAGCCGACGGAAGAGCTGTACGGATTGCAGATCTGTGCGGTGGCGGAGCTCCCCTCGGGGACGATCCACCCGATCCTTGCCCGGCTGGAGTCTGCCGGTTGGCTGGACTCCCGTTGGGAGGAGGTCGACGCGAGTCAGGCGGGTCGGCCACGCCGCCGGTATTACCGGCTCAACCCAGAAGGTGCTGAGAGGGCTCGGATGGCCCTGGCAGTTGCATCTGCCAAACGCAGTGCCCTGCGCGCGCTGCGCCCGGGTCTGGCTGGAGGCACCACTTCATGAGCAATGCCGGTGCCTCCGAGGTCCGCGCGACAACCCATCACCACCGCGCCCCCGATTCCGTCCTTGCCCGCGCTCGGGACTCTGCCCTCGCCATCGCCCGCGAGCTCGAATTCGCCCGAGATCGCGCCCATGAGTTGGAGGGTGCTCTCGATCAGGCCCGCCTCAATCGAGCCCGGGAAATCGTCGGCGACCTTGCCGTCCACCTCGACCTCGTCCGCGATTTCGTCGGCGAGATCGGCCCGGTCCGTGGTCTCGACCTTGATCTCGACTTGGTCCGCAGTCTCGACTACGACCTCGACCTCAACAGCGCCCGCCGTGTCGTCGTAGTGCTGGAAAGAGCGGGAGCCCAGGCGCGGAAGATCGTGGTCGAGCTCGGAACCGTTGCCGCGCTTGACGGGGTGTTGGCGACGGGACAGGTACGGACTGCCGCGTGTGCCGGATGGTTGGTCCGGGTGGCGTTGCGCATCCTGCCCGCGGCCGAACGGATGCGGTACAGCGAAGAGTGGCGCGGAGAGCTGTGGGATCTCGCCGAGGGGCCGGCTCGACGGCGCAGACAGACCCGTCACGCCATGCGACTGGTCGTCCGGGCGTGGCCCGTGCGATGCGGCATACGTGAGAGCCAGCACCGTCGTCCGGGTAAGGGTTGACTCTGGTGGGCGGGGTGAAGGCGAAGGTAATGGCAGGGGCGGGAGCGATGGCCGGAGCGGGCGGAGTCTTGGTCGGCGGCCTGCCTCTGGCGGCAGCGGTGCTCGGTGTGCTCGTCGTGGCGGTACTCGCTCTGCTGGTATGGACGGTGGCCGACGCCAGCCGTACACAACGCCTGGCAGAACTGATCCGTGCCTACCGCGCACCGTCCGCCCAGCTCCCGTCATGGTCCGGGGAAGCCAGCGACAGCCTGTCGAATTCGCCCGACCAGTCGCAGACCGCCGACCGTCACTCGATCGGTAGCCACCTCGAAGAAGCTCACTGACCCGGGCTCAGTTCGACCTCCGCTCGGATCGGCCCGTACCCGGAACACCACAGCACCACCCCGGGTATGGGCCGTTTCGCGTGTCCGCCCGCGGGCGCCGTCCCGCCTGACCGCCCGGCGCACCCTGCCATCTGTCAGGAGCGGGCCGGCGGCCAGCTCTCCTACCGTGACCGCCACAGGCGGGCACAGACCGAGGGGAGAGGTTCACATGATCGGCAAGCGGGGCATGGCGGGGACTCTGGCGGGCGCAGCGATCGCCCTGGCCGGGACGACGGGGGTCGCCTCGGCGGCCCCGTCGGCGGATCCGGTGGAGACATACAGGAACAACCAGACCGGGTGGTGCCTGGACTACAACTCCCGGGAGAACGTCCACTCGCAAGGGTGCAACGGCGGAGCCTGGCAGCAGTGGCGGGTACACGCCTGGGCCGACGGAACCAAGCGGTTCCAGAACGTCGCCACCGGGGTGTGCCTAGCCCGCGACAACATGTCGTACTCCGTGTACGGCGCCCAGACCTGCGACTCCTCGACGGAGCAGAGCTGGCGAGTGGACCACGTCAGCGGTGGGCTGGTGTTCCGGGCGCAGTTCGGGGGCTTCACCGACTGCCTCGACGACAACTACGTCGACGGGGTGCGGGCGTACCCGTGCAACAGCGGCCCGTACCAGGTCTGGTACTGAGTCGAGCGCGGGCCGGTTCCGGGGGCCGCGGGAACGCCTGCCGGGCGGTCTCGCGGCTCCCGGGACCACCTGTTTCTCCCTCGGTAAAGTGGCACGCCGAAGGGCGGCTACTGACCGTGAACGTGTGGTGTCGTCATGGTGGGGTGCAGACGAGTCCGGTGCCGGCGAGGCAGCCGTCGAGTACGTCGCTGCGGTACTGGAGTTGGCGTAGGCCCCGCCGGACGGCGGGGATCAGGTCGTCGGGGCCGGTGAAGGCGCGGTTGGCCGTGGTGGTGCGTCGCAGTACGGACCAGATGCGTTCGACGGGGTTGAGGTCGGGTGCGTAGGAGGGTAGTTAGTAGACGGTGAGCCAGTCGCGGTCGGCGATGTAGCGGCGCATTCCGGCGGCGAGGTGGGTGTTGAAGTTGTCCTACACAAGGACGATCGGGCCGCCGAGTTGCTGGTGGGCGGCCTGGAGGAGGTCGCGGTAGTCGGTCCAGGCGAAGCGTTTGCGGCCGTCGGGGCGGGTGTCGGCGCGGGGCCGGTACTCAGTGCACGATGCGGCGGAATGCCACAGATTCCTTGTTCCAGTATCCGTCGTCGAATCGGGTGGTCTGGATGTCCTTACTCGTGCGCGGCGCGTCCAGGACGAGGTTGCTTCCGAGGAACATGCCGACGTGGCCGGGGTTTGTGGGCGTTCCGTCGGAGCCGGCGGTGAAGATGAGGTCGCCGGGCTTGAGGTCGGAGGCGTTGTAGATGGGGGTGCCGTCGAGCACTTGGGTGTACGTGGTGCGCGAGATGGTCACTCCGGCCGCGTCGTAGGCCATCATCATCAGACCTGAGCAGTCGTAGCTGGGGTTGCCGGTGCCGCCCCATTGGTAGGGCATGCCGAGCTTCTGGATTCCGTACGAGACCGCGGTGACGATCTGGACCGGGGTGCCTGCTGGAAGGCTGAAGCCGGCGGGGAGTTGCACGGGGTCCGTGATGGTCTCGCCCGCGCCGTCCTGCGACCCTCCCGAGCAGTTGGTCGCGCCTCCGCCGACGGTGGCGACGAGCTGGTGGGCGAGCGGTTCCCACTTTGTGTACGCGTCGGGTATCGCTGACTGCTGAACCGCCTGGGCGGCCTGAGTTACGGGCAGGCTCTGCCAGTTGGGCACCTGGAGAAGGTGTGTGTAGAAGGATTTCGCTGAATACGCCGGATCCATCAACTGGCTTGGGCTTCCCCAGTCCTGCGAAGGGCGTTGCTGGAACAACCCGATCGAATCAAGGTCCCCGTTCGGCAAGTTGATGAGCGAGGATTCCTGCATGGCGACGGCTATCGCGATCACCGGGGCCTGTTGAGGAAGCTTCAGGTCGACCGAAATCTGGTAGATGATGGCGCCGTTGTTGATCTGCTCCGAAGTCAGTGTGGTCCCGTCGGCCATGGGTGATCCGGCGGCGACGTGAGGTGCACACTCGTCCGAGCTTTGGGTAGCTGGGGTGATCGCATTCGCGCCGCCTCCGGCCAGCGCGACGGAGAGCACCAGAGCGGCGAATCCGACCGGGACGCCGACAATGATCTTGTTCATGAGCCCCCGTCTTTTCCCGGCCTTCTCGCTAGGCGCGGCAGTCGGCGAGCGGCCCGCAATGCATGCCGGTCGTCAACGTGAGTCAATTACTGAGGCGCTCACAATAGGCAGAGGTCGAAGAAAGCAGTCAACGAAAGTCGTCCGTGACGCACGTCACGATGAGTGGCGGTGGCTTCAGCGTCTGGGGCGTCGGCGGAGGTCGCCTGCGGGTGCAGCCAACTGCGGACGCCTGGCCTCACTGGTGCTCATGGCCTGGGCGGCTCAAGATCAGGTCGCCTGTCGGCCCCCACTTTGCGGTCGCTGTCCGCCCCTCGCCGCACACAGTGACTGAAGTCATCCAGAGTGAACGATGTGACTGGTGAGGCTAATGTGGCTTGTGTGACCTCGGTCACGCCTGAACTCGTTGACGTGTGCAGGCAACATCTGCCTATTCTTCTGCCACAGCTCGTTAGCCAGAGTGAACAGCCAAACCATGGGTCTCACACTCCGCAGCAACTGGGCTTTCCTCAATGACTGTTCATAGGCGCGGAACCGGCTGGTTATCAGCGGATCTCGTGCATCCGCGGTCCTGTCGCTCCGCAGCAATTGGAGCCCCCATGATTTCCCTACACGTCGCGCATGCCGTGACGCGCCTTCTGGCGGACGGGGTTAACAACCCCGCCCCGGCCGACCCCACTAACGGCAGCAAGGGCGCGAATCTGCTCATCTCGTACGCGAAATGGGGCTCGCTGATCGCTTGCGCCATAGCTGCGGTCGTCTCCGGCGGTCTGATGGGCGTTGGACACCTGAGCAACAGGCCCGACAATGCGGACAAAGGTAAGAGGTCGCTTGTCTGGAGCATGGGCGGAGTCATCGTCACGGCGTGCGCCATCCCCGTCGTCAACACCGTATTCGGTGCCGCGGCGTAAGAGGGGAAGCGAATCGTCGTGTCCAATCCGTTCCTCGAACGCCGGCGCAGGCGTGCCTTGCCGCTCGTACTCCTCTGTGTCGCCGGGGCGCTCGCCTTCGTCGCCGTGGGCGTCGGTGTCGTGTCGCAGCTCGGCCCGCACGGGCCGAAGACGTACGCGCCGCCGAAGCCGAAGTACCCGCCGGGCGTCAGCTCGTCTTCTCCGAGTCCGAAGGCAGTGCCAACCTCCTCGAAGGCCGCGCTCACCGGAGCGCTTCAGCTCGTGCAAGGCCGGCACCTGGTCAACGGCGTTAGCTTGGGATACCCGCACTCCACGGTCGGGGCGGTTTCGGCCGCCGCCGAATACATGCGGCAGATCGGATCGACCCTGTCGCCCGATCGTGCCGCCGCCGTCGGACGGCTCGTCGCCGACCCGTCCTGGCCCGACGCCCCGCGGCAGTTCGCGAAGGGGCCGACCGGGACCCGTAAGAGCGTGGGCATCTCGACGAGCGGCCAGGTCCCAACGGGAGCCTCGGTCGTCCTCGCCCCGGTCGAGTACCAGGTACCGACGGCGGAGGCGGACACGGCGAAGGTCCTGCTGCTGGCGACCTACACCACCACTTCGCCCGGCCAGGGGACCCAGACCCGCATGGGTGTGTACCCGGTCGACCTTCACTGGTCGGCCGGCGACTGGAAGGTACTCGCTCCGGCCGACTCCACGGACTATTCCGGCCTCTCCGCCGAGCCCGATTCACCGACCGCTTCCGCCAAGGGCTGGCAGGAGCTGAAGCGCTAATCGAAACGATGGGGGTGCGCTATGGCGTGCAGCATCACGAACCCCGTCGCCTGCGTCGCGGGACCGATCCTCGGCCCGGCGACCTCCGGGATCGTCAATTCCGCATGGGACTCGATCTGCAAGTCGTTCGCCGACGCGGCGACGAGCATTCTGCAGTCCTTCGCCAAGGCGTTCGTCTCGATCCCGAACGTCGACCTCGCGTCATCCGGTCTCCGGAACGTCTACGCGATCTCCCTCGGGCTCGCGAGCCTCGTCGCGGTGCTCCTGCTCCTGGGCCAAGTGATCAGGACGGCCATCACCCACGACGGCTCGGCGCTCGCGACCGGCCTGGTGGGCGTCGGGAAGGCCGCGCTGGCCTTCATGCTCACCTTGACGGTCGCCTCGACGGCACTGCTTGCGAGCGACGAGATCACCCGATTCATCGTGGACAACACGTTCGGCGGTACCAAGGAGTTCTCCGACAATCTGGCCAAGCTCATCGCTTGGGATCCCAGCACCAGCGGATCACTCCTCCTCATCTTCGGCATCCTCGGGATCCTGCTCACGGCCGTGCTGTGGTTCGAGATGCTGCTGCGCAACGCGGCCATCGCGGTCCTCATCGCCACGTCGCCGATCTCCGCGGCCGGAATGGTCTCCGAGGGCACCAAGGAGTGGTGGTCGAAGCTGGTCACCGCCACCGTCCAGCTGATCATCCTGAAGCCGGTCATCGCTCTCGTCTTCGCGCTCGGCTTCAGCCTGGCTGGAGACTCACAAGATCTGGAGACGACGCTCTCCGGCATGCTCGTTCTGCTTCTCGCCGCTGTCGCCTGGCCCACCGTGGCGCGCTTCTTCTCATTCGCCAGCGTGCAGGCCGGCGGCGCCGCTGGCCTCGGCGCGGTGCTCGGCTTCGCCGGTGGCCGAATGAGCGCTGGTGGCGGTGGCGGACCGGCGGGCATGTCACCCGAAGAGTTCGGTGGAGCGACCGCGGACCGGACCATGGCCAGCTTCGCCAGCAAGGGCGGCGCGGGACAAGCGGCAGCTGGAGCGGGAGCAGGCGGCGCGAGCCAAGCGGCCGGAGCCGCAGCGGGCGGACCGATCGGAGCGATAGCGATGGCCGGACTCCAGCTTGCCCAGAAAGCTTCTGCGACCGTAGCCGGAGGGATGGACAAGATGGCTGGTCACGCTGGCTATCAGGGGCCCCAGCAGTACGGGACAGCGGCGGGCCCCGGTGTGCGTGGCGGTGCGAGCCCCGCATCCTCGGGCAGCGGCCAGAACAGCGAGAAGACCTCAGGCTGGGCCGACAGTCCGTACGCGGCGGCCCCCGCGGGTGGCGGCACGAACGTTCATGCCGAGCAGGACACCGAGCAGGCCCTCCTGAACGGAACGCCGAGCTTGCCGGTCACGTCCGCCCCGCCCGACGACGGCTCGCAGAACGCCGAGCCCTTCAGCCCCTCCCCACCTGCGGCCCCTCAGCAGTCGCCGCCCCCCAACCCCGCTGAACCGAAGGAAGGAGGTCCCACCGCATGAGCGTCACCGAGAGCGCCTCGCGTACCTACTACGGCTGGCAGCAGGAAAAGACGCCGTTCATGTTCGGCATGAGCACGCAGCGGGTCGCGATGCTCGGAGCGGGGATCCTCTGCCTCATCTGGCCGCTCGCGTCTTCGCGGCTCCAGGCCGGTGTCGTCACCTGGCCCGTCTCCATCCTGCTGATCATTTTGGCTTTCGTCCGCCTCGCCGGACGCACCGTTGACGAATGGGCGGTCGCCTTCGTGTCCTTCTCCATCATCCGCGCCCGCGGCCAGCACAAATTCCTGTCGGGTCCTTTTGCCCCAACGGCCAAGACAGGACAGGCTGGAGCGGCGCCGTCTATGGATCTGCCCGGCGTCCTCGCGCCTCTCACCATCCTGGAGGCCGCCGTCGACAACGGTGGCACGATGGCGGTCGTCCACCACCGCATCGACCGCACGGTCACGGCTGTCGCTCGTATCAAGTTCCCCGGCCTGGGCCTTGTCGACTCCGCGCGACGTGATCAACGGGTCGGTGGGTGGGGGAGTCTGCTGTCCAGCTTGTGCACCGAGGGCAGTCCCATCATCCGCATCCAAACGATGCAGAGGCTGGTGCCCGAGTCAGGAGCCGCGCTCCACCGGTGGCATGCCGATCACCTCAACGACGACGCGCCGAGCGCCGCGGTGGAGATCACCGAAAGCCTGCTGTCCACGGCGACCCTCGCCACATCGCAACGCGAGGCGTACCTCGCCGTCACGCTCGACACCTCGCGCGCCGCCGGCGCCATCAAGGGAGCGGGCGGTGGAACCGCGGGCGCGGCGACCGTACTCGTCCGTCATCTCCGGGCGCTCACATCGTCCATTGCCTCCGCGGACCTTCAGGTCGAAGGGTGGCTCGCGCCGCGCGACCTCGCGGAAGTCCTGCGGACAGCGTTCGACCCTCACAGCTCTCGGATGCTCGCGGAGCGCCGCGCCTCGGCGATCGCGGCGGCGACCCGCGGGCTGGAGCCTGGGGGAGCCCCCGGCGTGTCCACCGCTCACGCCGGACCGGTCGCCGCCGAGGCGACTCGTACGAGCTACGTCCACGACGGCGCGGTGTCGGTGACGTACTGGGTCGCCGACTGGCCACGCAACAAGGTCTTTTCGACGGCGCTCGCACCACTACTGGCCGAGGGCGCGCATCGTCGCGCCTTCTCCATGCACATCCAGCCGCTCGCGCCTCGCGCCGCCGAGCGCGACGTGATGCGTGAGCGCACGTCCCGCCATGTCGCGGTGAGCATGCGTAACAAGACGGGCCAGATCGTGCCCGAGCACGAGAAGGCCGCGCTTCAACGAGCCGAGGCCCAGGACGCCGAGCGCGCCGCCGGGCACGGCCTCGTGCGTTATACGGCTTACGTCACCGTCACCGTCACCGATCCGTCCGACCTCGAAGACGCTTGCGCTGCACTGGAGGCGGACGCCTCCGGGGCGTACATCGACGTCCACCGCATGTACTGGGCCCAGGACTTGGGCTTCGCCGTCTCCGCGCTGCCGGTCGGCATGGGTCTGCCGAAGAAGCGGTGGTGAACGATGAGCCCCAATCTGGCTCGTAAGAGGGCCGCGGACCTACCTGCGTTCGATCTCGGTCAGGTGCTCGGCACGCCCGCAGTCGCGCCCCAGCGGACACGTCCGCCCAAACCGCCGAAGGCGCGCAAGGAACCGATCCCGCCGCGACGAGGGTGGGCCCGGCCCTTCTCAGGCCGGGCGCCGATCACGCCGCCCGTCCCCGTCTTCCGCGGCAGCACCGGCCAAGTGCAGGGTCTCTACCCATGGCTGTACGGCGCGTCGATGCCGCCCGTTGGCGTCTACGTCGGCGTCGACTGCCTCAGCGGCGGAGCGTTCTCCTGCCACCCGATCGAATGGCTCCACCGTGGGCTGATCACCAATCCCAACATGCTGATCACCGGCGTGCCGGGCGCGGGGAAGTCCGCCACGGTGAAGTCATTGGTGACGCGACTCGCCGCGTACGGCGTCCGTACGTTCGTGCTCGGGGACATCAAGAACGAGTACGCGCCGCTCGCGCGTGCCTTCGGCGTCGACCCCGTCGAACTCGGCCCCGGCTTGCGCAACCGCCTCAACCCTCTGGACTCCGGGCCGTTGGGCCACAATCTCCCCGCGGACCCAGAAGCACTCCGCGAGCGCCTTGACGAGATCCATCGCCGCCGCATCACCCTCCTCTCCTCGCTCCTGGTGATGCGCCGCGGGCGCGATCTCACCCCGACGGAGGAGGCTGCGCTCTCCCTCGCCATTGATCACGCCTCAGGGCAGGCGACCGCCAACACCACCCTGGTCGACCCGACCATCCCGCAGGTGTGGTCTCTCCTGCGGGATCCCCTTCCCGAGATGGCCGAGGAACTGCGGATCCGCGACCGCAGCATCGCCGAACTCCGCGAGATGATCCGCCCGGCCGCCGACGCCCTCGGCAACATGGTGCGCGGCTCGCTCAGCGGACTCTTCGACGGATCGACGACCGTACGACCGGACTTCGACGCCCCGATCCAGACCGTCGACCTCAGCAGGATCGACGGCCGTGGTGACGACACCGTGGCCATGACCCTGGCTTGTGTGTCCAGTTGGGGACAAGCAGCCATCGACGAACCCGGCGGTCCCGTTCGCCTGGTCGTACGCGACGAGCTCTGGCGCGCCATGCGCGTACCCGCGATGGTCCGCAAGCTGGACTCCGACCTTCGGCTGAGCCGTGCCCAGGGCACCATCCAGGTGCTGAGCACGCACAGGCTGGCCGACTTCGAGGCGGTCGGCGCGGCCGGCAGCGAAGAGGTCAGCATCGCGCGCAATCTGATCGCGTCGTGCGACGTACGGATCTGCCTGCGCCAGGACACCGAGCCCCTGGCGATGACGCGCGAAGTCATCGGCCTGACCGACACCGAGTGCGCGCACATCGCGTCGTGGAGCGGGGAGCAGATCGGGCGGGCCATCTGGAAGATCGGCCGGTCCAGTTCTCATGTCGTCCAGGCGATCCTGTCGCCGCTGGAGCGCCAGCTCTACTACACCAACGAGCGCATGGCGGTCTGAATGGTCGCCAGCAACTCCACCGTCGCACGTAGACCGCTCCTCGCGGAGCCAGCGGACTACCTGATCATCCTGCTGATACTCGGCGTCGCGCTCATCACGATCGGTACATGGGCCACGGGCCAACTGGCCGGGCTCCTCACGCACGCCCGATGGCCACCCGTGGCCTTCGGCCGGTCCTTCGCCGTGGCGCGAGAGCTGCCGCACCACCTCGACAACCCGAAGCTGGCGTGGCCACGAACGGCGCAGGCCGATCTACCCGGTCGTGCGGGATTCGCCGTCTCCGGCGCCCTGGTGCTCTCCGGCCTCGTGGCGTTGGCCGTCGCGGTGTTCCGGCTCGCGAACCGCGGGCGATCGGTGCGCGGCTTCGCCTCGACGGCACAGCTGGACCGCGCGATGTCCGCCAGGGCCGTCGTACGGCGCGGCGCAACGGTTCGCCCCTCCCTACGAGGCGCGAAAATCAGACCACCTGACGTCGCAGTACTCCTCGGACGGGCCGTGAGCGGAACGCTGCTCTGGGCCGTGGTCGAGAGCAGCGTGATCGTGCTCGCCGCCCCGCGGCAGGGCAAGACGTCCCAAGTGGTCATCCCCTGGCTGCGGTCCTGGAACGGCCCCGCCTTGGTGACCAGCATCAGGCCGGACGTTCTGACGAACACCGTTCTTCTCCGTCGCTCCCGAGGTCCTGTCCTCGTCATGGCTCCGACCGGCATGGTCGACTGGCCCGACCAGGTCCAGTGGTCGCCCACCTCAGGGTGCGAGGACTTCGGGAAGGCCATGGAACGGGCCGACGTCATGGTCACCGTAGGCAAGTCGGAGACGTCGACCGACTCCAGCGGCGCGGGCTACTTCGGACTGACCGCGACCTCCCTGCTGGCAGCTTGGCTGCACACCGCCGCGCTCACCGGGCGAACCATGGCTCACGTCCTGGAGTGGGGCTTCAACGCCTCGCTGGACGAGTCGGTGAAGCTGCTGGCCAAGGCGCCGGGCGCTGAACCGGGCATCGCCAAAATGCTCGACTCTCTGTATCGAAACCCGAGCGAGACGCGCTCTAACCTCTTCACCACCGTGCAGACGGCGCTGACGCCGCTGTTCTCCAGCGCGGCCAAGCGCACCTTCGTCCCCGACGAAGGTGACGGGCTCGACATCGAGCAGTGGCTGCGGGCGGGCGGAACCATCTACCTGCTGGTCAAGGACAAGCAAGCGAAGGCCCTCGCTCCACTGACCTCGGCTTTTGTGGACGAGGTGATCGAGACAGCGACGCGGATCGCGAACGAGTCACCGGGCGGTCGGCTCGACCCACCCCTCGGCCTGCTCCTGGACGAGGTCGCCAACGTCAGCCCGCTGCCGCATCTTCCGGAGCTGATCTCCTTCGCGGGCGGCACCGGCATCTTCGTGCTGGCCATCCTCCAGAGCCAGGCGCAGGCGCGGAAGTGCTGGGGCATCGATGGCGCGGAGATGCTCTGGGGCTCGGCAACGATCAAGGTGGCCCTCGGCGGCCTGTCCGGGAAAGAACTCGACGCCTTCAGCGATCTGGCGGGCACCTACCGCGAGTTCTTGACGACCTATCAGGCGGGACCGCACGGCACGACGGTGCAGACCACGCTTCAGGATCGCAAGACGCTGACTCCGGAGGAGATCCGCGTTCTCGACGAACTGGACCGCGAAGCCCTCGTCATCCACGCCACGACGCCCGCGGTCAAGGTCCGTATGGAGCGCCACTACGAAGGACCGGACCGGGACGCGTACGCCGAGTCGGTCGCCTGGGCCGACAACTACCGCCGGGGGAAGACCGTATGAGCGCCGTCGATTCCAGCGGTATGTCGCCGGGAGCCGCTCCCTTCGCGGTCATCGGCCGTCTGAAGCGCCGACCACGTGTTCGTCGTCCCCGACCGCGGCCCGGAGCGACGGGGGTGCGGACTGCCGTCGGGCGCCGTTCCGGCCAGCCGTCCTTGTCGCTGGTGGAATGGCACAGCATGTCGGTGGCCGAGCGCGACACGGCGTGGACAGAGCTGCGTGGTTGGGTCACCTGGCTCTACGACCGGTACGAACTCTCCGTCGAGTCCCGGCTTCCCGACTGCTGGGCGGAGCACCCCGGACTGATCGAGGAACTGTGGGCGCTCATGCTCTGGCGGCAGGAGATCTACTCCGCCGAGCAGCCTTCCGGCCAAGCCGCGCGCTATTGGCACACCGAGCTGCGTACGGTCATCGCCAGCGCCGCCTCCCACTACGCGGCCAGTTGCCGTACGGGGCATGTCCCGCCCGGTGACCTCGCGTCGCAGTCCCCCGAGCTCCAGGCGAGATGGGCGAGGGCCGACCCCTGGGCCCGAATCCCGCCCTCGACCCTCGTCGCTGGCGCTGGCGCGCCTTCCTCCGTGGACCAGTTGGACGCCGACGCCATGGAACGGGCGATCAGCGTGGGCGAAGCACGACCGCTCAGCCCGTCAATCTCCGAGTACGTCCGCTACGAGGGCGCCTGGTGGCTGGCGGAGAGGAGCGGGGGTTGGGCGATGGTGACCACGCCGACGTTTGCCGCCCAACTCGACCTCGCCGCTGACCGGTTGGGCGCTGCCCAGGACGCCACGGTCCGCGCGAGGCTCACCAGCGACCAAGAACTCGCTCACGCTGATGAGCAAGACACAAGGGACACACCGTGAACGACCCCTCTCTCGTGCTCCGGGCGGAGCAGGCACTGATCGGTGCAGCGCTGGTCGACCGGGGCCGCCTCCTGGACGTCCCCTATCTGAAGCCGTCGGCGTTCGCGCATCCGACCAACCGCGCGATTTACGCGGCCCTGTTGGAGCAGAGCAGCCTCGGTCCCGAGGTGGCGAACGTACTCACCGCCGTCGCCGAGCGGGTCAATCTCCCGAGCGTTACGTCCGACTACCTCGGCACGCTCGCCGAAGCGAGCCGTGGGGTCGCGAGCATCACCGTCTACGGCCGGCTCGTCGAGGAAGCAGCGGTCCGACGGGACCTCGCCGCCTACGCCGACGCCGTCACCGCCGAAGCCGCAGCCCGCCCAGATCACCAGCTCGACCGGCTCGCTCGGGCACTACGGCAGCAGACCCGTACAGCGGCGGTCGCCGAACTCGCCGAGCCCGCACCAGCGTTGTACGTCCCGGCCGATGTTCCCCTGTCGACTCCGGGCACCAGAGCCCACCAGGAGGAACTGCTCCTCGCTTGCCTCATGACGTACCCGAGCCAAGTCGCCCAAGTCGAGTGGCTCACGACCGAGGCCTTCGAGCCGAGCCCGCGCCGGGAGATCTACGCCGCCATCATCGCGGTGACGGAACGCGGCGAGCCCGTCGAGGAACTGACGGTCATCTGGGAGATAGAACGACAGCGCCCCGACCTGTCGGCGCAGGACACCTATGCCACCTCGCACGCCGACTACCTGTCGCGGCTGGCGAAAACTGCCGTTGCCGTCGGCCTCGCGGTGGAGATCGGCAGCGAACTCCTGGCCGACGAACTCATTACGACCCTCTCCGCAGAAGCGGCGAGCCTCACCCACGGCGGAAGCGAACAACGGATAACCGGGCCTTCCCCGACCCCGGCCAACCACCGGATCGATCAGCCCACCCCTTCGCCAACCCAGCCTCCACCACGTCCAGCCGCCCCTGCCCCCAAGCCCGACATCCGGCCGTAGGAGGGGAGCAGACATGACCAACTCCACCTCCGAGGAACGCCCCGAGTACCTCCGCGCACGAGCGGGCCGTATCCCGCCGGGCAGCACCGCGCAGATCACCCACGACGAGATGACCACCGCCGTGACCGCAGGCGACGCCCGATACCTCAGCGAAACGATCAAGCAGTTCGCCGTCTACCAGTCCACGTGGTGGATGAGCGACCGCGACGGCTGGTTCAAGATCACAGACGAAGCGGTCCTGGCCGCCCTCGCGACTGCGGCGAGTCGCATGGCCGAAGCGGATCGACCTCTGACGGTGCCCGTGCGAGCATTCCCCCAGGAAGCCGGATTGGCGCGGGACGGCTAGAAGAGATCTCGTACGGGGTCTTCGGCGCCGAAGCCACGATCGCTGGCGTGAATGATCTGCTCACAGAAGTTCTTCTCGTGGTCGGCAGCCTTGGGAATTTTTTGCTCGGCCCTGGACCAGCGAGGGAGCCCGCCGCCGTCGATGGTGGGGCGAGCGTATGGGGCAAGCCAGAAGTCACTTGTGACCACTCGGCTGGAGCCGTCTTCATCGTCATCGAAGCCTAGGGCGTCGGGGCAGTCTGTACTGCTGTCACCGGCACCGAGGATGATGGCAGGAGACTCTAGTCGCTCGGCGATTCGGCGTAGTTTGTTTACCTCTTCATCGGTGAGTTGCCGTCCGTGGCGTTTGACTTCCGCAGGGATAACGCTGCCATCAGCCCTCAGTAGAACGATGTCAGCCTCGCCGATCTGCTTTCCGTCCTGGTAGAACTCGACTCCCGGATGCGCGCCCACCAGATAGCCCGGCCGTGTTGCCAGGGCGGAAATCAGCCAGCGCATGATCAGCGCGTGGTATACGGAATCATCATCGAGTGATCGGCGAAGTGATTCAGCCAATCGATAGCGGAAGGTCAGCGAAGTAAGATCGAACGGATCGTCCATCATCCGGCCGCAACGAGGGCATCGGACCGAGCTGATTTCTTCCACCGGACGCAGAACTTTACAACCGCATTGCGGGCAGCGCAAGTTGACGACACGTTCCACGAGATGCTGCTGGAGCGCCCATCGCAGCCATGCTTCGGCGGATCTCTTGCTGTTGAGTGTCCTACTCAGGGCACTTAGATCGAATACCCCGGACGTCTCGGCATCATGGCTGATATTGACGTCCTGAAGCAGCCTGGTGAACTGCGCCATGGCCGCCTCGGGATCTTCCTGTGCCTGTGCGACTTGTTGCGCCAACGAATTCGCCCGCTTCTTGAACCAGCTCATCGAGGTGCTGGCTGCGGTCTCATGCAGCAACTCCAGCAGACGGCGGTGAGCCAGCCACCGTACGCCAGACGGGCCGCCTGCCAACTCCGTCAGGGCCAGGGCATGCCGACCGGATACTGACTCGCGCACGGTCAGGCCGTGTTCAAGTGCGGCAGCCTCCAGCAATGTCCAAGATTGTGGCCACAGCACCTCGCCCACACCAGTCTCGGCGGCCTTGATGACTGCGCCGCCACCGCCGTAGCCCGCGTACCAGCGTCCTTTGCGTAGCGGCACCATGGGCGGGATGGGATTCCGATCGACGCTAACATTCAGCCGTACGGAGGCATCGCAATCCAGCAATGCCAACACTTCTCGGTCTTCGCTGGTCAACGTCGTCACCAACGCCCGGCCACTACTAAATGTCAGAGTGGTGGTCGAGGAGCGGCTGAGCGGCGCTGGCCCTGGCGCCAGTGCCTCGCCCGGCGTCAGGGTGTACATGCGATGGGGCAGGAACTTCGCCGCGACGGCGGCTAGTTCCTCCTCCGCCAGACTTGCTGAGGTCAGGGCCATTCCCGGGAGCCAGCGGGACTCGCCCACCAGAGGTTGCTCGATCATGGCTTGGATCAGCGTGTGCATTTCATCGACGTCCACTGCCCCGTCGCGGCGCAGCACAGGCACGGCAATGGGCAGCATGGGTCGCCAACCGTGGGCGGCGCGCAGATTCCACAACAAGCATGCATCGGCGAGATTCCCTGGCTCGTACAGCACGCACAAACCAGGGCCCAGGTCTCGCGCCGCCTGCTGAGAGTCTGTGAGCCACCCGTCCACGGCGTTGGATGTCCAAGGAGAGCGCTTTGGCGACAATCCAGTGCGGCTCAGCCCCACCGGATTTACCTGCCGACACCGTACCGCCAAGTCCTCCGGGCCCGGTGTGTCCGCGGTCTGCCGTTGTACGTCGAGTACTTCCTCGAAACTCAAATCGTCGCGGGCCCGGGAGAACTTCAGCAGATCTGGAGTCGGCTCCTCAGGCAGCCGGCCCAACATCGTGGTGTACGCCAGTTCCCAACGATCATCGTCCGGCACATGGGTCACCGAGACGGGCCGCAGTTTGTCCCGCTCCCGGGTAGCAACGACCAGCAGGACGGGGACTTCCTGCAAGCGTCGGTGTAGAGGCAAACGGACCCGCTCGGCCAACTGCTCGCATTGGTGCCGAATATCGTCTTCTGTCGTGCCCAGCGCGCGTGAGCTCAACGTATCAAGTTCGCTGTGCTTTAGAAGGTGTAGGTACGACTCATCCACGATGCCCTCGCGGGAAATAGGGACCAATAGATCGCCGACGCCGCCCCACACCTGGCACATTCGCTCAATGAGGAGCTGCGCTGCAGGATAGTCGTCCTCCCAGACCAGCCGAGCGTTACGGAATGGCCGTAGGTTTCGGTGAGCAAGTACCGTCCCCGACTTTGGGTAACGACCGAGAATATCTTCCACCGAGTACTCCTTGCCTACGCTGCATCCAGAGCGTTCGTCATCTGTACCGTGCCTGCCTAAGCCATCAGCTCAGTCTGTACTAAGGGCTGTCCCGAAAATGCCGCGCGAGAAGACGCCGTTACGGGCGGCTCTCCACGGCGTGAGCCGGTGACAGCCCTACCAGTGCGTCTACGGCCTCGCCAGCGTTCGGCGTGGCGAGTACGAGTACGGGGTCGGGCTTCCGAAGGAGGAGGCCGCTCCAGACTCGGAAAGTGGGACGGCCCTCCGGCTCGCCGGTGTCGAAAGAGATGGACCCCGCCAGCTCGTTCACGTTGTGTGCGCCACGCATCCAGAACGTTGGGCCGTCCACGAACCGAAGAAAGTTGTGGCTGGTGAACGGATACCACTGGTCCAACGCGCTCGCCCTGGCGGCCAGCACCAACTCCTCTGCGACAGGAGGAACCCACGAGTCGGTTCCTTGCGCCGCGGTGTCGGCGGACCGCGCGCATTCCTCCACCCAGTCCCAGGCATCTGCCAGCGACCACGGGGCGTTCGTCTCCATCCACCAAGTCTGGCTCGATGTAAAGGCGGTCACGTTGGATACGATGAGATGATCTTGGTGTGGCTGGTGTGATCACGGCGTCGGAGCCGTCCTGGATAGCCCCGTTCACCGGGCTGAGCCCGCGCTGCTTCGGCGAGCTGATGACCGTGGTGCGGCGTGAGGTCTCGGACGAGCCGCGGCGAGGGAGGCCGTGGAGCCTGCCATTGGAGGACCGGGCACTGCTGGTCGCGGCGTATTGGCGCACCAACTTGACGCTGCGCCAACTCGCCCTGTTGTTCGGCGTTTCGAAGTCTGCCGCCGACCGAATCATCGACCATCTCGGGCCAAAACTCGCAGTCCAGCCGAGGCAGCGCTTCGCGAAGGACACCGTCCTGATTGTGGACGGCACCCTGGTGCCCACCCGCGACCACTCGGTGGCCGAGCAGTCGAAGAACTACCGCTACTCCACGAACCACCAGGTTGTCATCGATGCCGACACCCGGCTCGTCGTGGTCGTCGGCCGGCCGCTGCCCGGCAACCGCAACGACTGCAAGGCATGGGAGGAATCCGGCGCGAAGGCTGCCGTCGGCACGACGGTGACCATCGCGGACGGAGGCTATCCGGGCACCGGACTCGTGATGCCCCACCGCCGCCGCAAGGGAGAAGAGTTGCCCGGCTGGAAGCAGGCCCACAACAAGTCCCACAAACAGGTTCGCGCCCGCGTCGAGCACGTCTTCGCCCGCATGAAGACCTGGAAGATCCTCCGCGACTGCCGCCTCAAAGGCGACGGCGTCCACCACGCCATGCTCGGCATCGCTCAGATGCACAACCTCGCCCTCGCCGGATAAACCACCCCGGCCGCACAGCAGCCCACCAAGTCCAAGGCCCTAAGAGATCATTTACGGGACAGCCCTTAGAGAAGGGTGTTCTGGGCGCGTATCTTACCTTCACCTAAGCTGCCGAGAATGGTTTCTCGGGCGCTGCGGGACCAGACGGCTTGCTGTCGGCCGGTAAAGCCCATTCGGTTCCAGTGAAAGATGATGTGGCGCGCGAGGATGCCGCGGACGCCGAGGCTGAGTTGCCCGTTCTCGGCGGCGTCTGCCAGGTTCCGTCCGCTGCGTTCGAGGCCCGCGATCCAGGGGCTCACGGGGGCGAGGGCGCCCGAACCGAGAAGCGGGCGGGCGTCGGTCAGGAGTAGGCGGCGCACGGGGGCAACCATGGTGCTGATTTGGTCCGGGGTGACGTCTTGGGGGAGTGGGCGGCGTTCTTCCACGCGCGCCCATACGTCTCCCTGCTCGCCGTATTCCAGGTGAGCGGCACGCATCATCAGTGTCATGGCGAGAAGGGAAGCCAGCTTGGCGTCCGGGAGTCTCTCGCTGCTGTCGGACGCGGCGTGTAGGTAGTCGAGGACGCCGAGGCTGTCGGCGTGAAACAGCTCGTGGGCGAGCTTCATGCCGGTCGGGCCGCCGAAGGCGGTGGTTTCTGGTTCGTACGGGGCGGGGTGCCAGTTCGTGGTGACGCCCCAGGAGGCGGAGCTGTCGAGCGCGGCGCTGATGTGATTGGTGGCGTCTTCGGTGGTGGCGTCAAGTCCGGGGTGGTAGCGCAGCCGCCAGTGGGGGTGCTTGCGTACGAACCACCAGGCGCCCACGGGCCCGGACCGCAGGGCGGGCAGGAGGTAGGCGTGGAAGGCGCTTTCGGCCGTGGGGTAGTCGGCGAAGCGGATGTTGACCTGGTGCCAATCGGAGGGCTGGGCGTCGAGGGAGGCTCGGCCTGCGGCGCGGTAGTGCTTGATCGCTTCGGAGAGGCGGCCGGGCGTGGTGTGAGCTGCCCGGGCGGCTTCGGCTACGGGGATCCCGCCGAGGACGGCCAGGACGGCGTCCTCCGTGCGGTTCGTGTCCTGGGGCACACTGCTCCTTCTCAGGTCAGGAGGAGACAGGCGTCCCACCGGCCCTGGGGCGCGGCGCCGGATTCGGCGTCCTGGAAGCCGAGGGCGGCACCGGCTCTTCCGACCAGGAATCCGCCTTCCTGCGGAGTCTCGGCCATCAGGAACCGGATGGCGAGGGGGCCGAGGTGGCGGGCGAAAGCAGTCGGGTCGTCGGCGTCCTCTGCGACACGCTGGACGGTCCGGAGGACGCCGCCGACGCCGTGACACAGACCGCGGTCGGCGACCCTGGAGAGTTCGGATGGATTGGTCAGACAGCGCAGCAGCGCCCGTTCAGCCATCCGTTTGCGATCACTGTCGCCAAGAGCGATGGCAGCGAGTTGCTGTGCACGAACGAGCCCTGGAGTTCCGTAGCACCACGACGGCGTACAGGGGAGCGCTGGAGCGGGCCCACGGGCACTGATCCATCGCGGCCAGCGAGGACCACCGTGGTCGCTCTGGCGAATCTGGTCGAGCCACCGGCAGATCCGGACCATGGCGCCGTCGTGCCCGGCCACGGTGACGCCAGCGCGTTTGGCCAGGGCGAGGAGAGCAAGGGGGCCGGTGATGCCGTGCGCCATGCCCACGTTCGCGTGTCCGCCGGGGGTGGCCGTCGGGTCGCTGGCCGGGGCGTGTGCGACCCACCAGCCGGGCCGGGACTCGCCGCTGGCGGGGTGGACGACGGGCTCGGTGAGGCGTACGAGGTACTCCAGGACGCCCTTGAGTTCGGGGCTGTTGGGCGACCGGAGCAAGAGCAAGGCGCCGATGCCGGTCAGCCCGCGGAACAGGTCGTACTCCGCGAACGACGGGCACCGTCCGGCGTCGATACGGGCATGTGCCGCGGCCAGGCTCTGATGCGTGTGGGTGGTCACGATGCCGTCGAGGGTGCGCAGTGCGCCGCCGTATCGGTTCGTGCCGTCGGCCGCGAGGTGCAGGACGAAGGCCATCGCAGGGGGGCCGAGGAAGAGGCTGGTGTCGGGGCTGCCTATCAGGGGGCCGATGTTGGCAAGTGCGCGGTGCACGTCGTGCCAGTCGCCGGTGCCGCGGCGTGCCCGCTCGACGGCCAGCAGAGCGGTACCGAGGGGACCGTGTGCGAGGGACTGCCGAGCAGACAGCGAGGCGTCGGCGGACGGGGCGATGGTCACCGAGGTGCTCCTTGGGAACGAATGGTCCAGGACAGAGCCGCGGCGCGGGCCGTACGGCGGCAGGTGGCTTCGGCGTCGAGGTCGATGCCCGCGACGCGGTTGTGGTGCATGTGGAGCAGGGACGGCAGGACGGTGGAGGGGGTGATTCCCTGAGCGTCGAGTGCCTGGCGATAGCGGACGAGGGCCTCGCGCCGCTCCGTCCAGGTACTCCCTACGGCACCGCCTCCGGCGAGATCATCCAGGGCCGCTCTCGGGCCGTCGTCATCGGTCAGTCGCAGAGCGAGAGCCTGCGCGGAGCGAGGTGCTGCCGTGCCGTCGCTGCGTGGCAGGTGCCGTATCAGCCAGTCACGCCCGGCCGATCGCGAGCCGAGAAGGCCGCTGGCGATGTCCACGAACGACGCCGCAGTGGCGCCGGGACGCAGGTCGGCCTGTACGGCGAGCCGCATCTGGGCCAGGGCGGCGGTCGAGTCGGCGGCGAAGTACGTCTCGGCGGCGGCGAGCGCGGCGGCGGTGCCGTAGCGGCCGGTCTCGGGTTGGTCGGTGTCCCATTGGACACGGTGGATCAGGCCCTCTTCGCGCAGTTCAGCCGCCCACGCGGCCACCTCTCGTGCAACCCGGCCGAACGCGTCGGTGTCGGGCAGTCGAAGCCGTACGCGTAGGTGCGCGTCGGGGTCGGCGTAGCGGATGAACCACGACTCCGAGGCGTCCTCCAACTCGGCCAGCAACCGGGGCAGATGGGCGGTCAGCACGTCAGGGACGCGCGCCTCGCTGCCGTAGACCTTCAGGTAGGCCCAGTCAGTGGAGCCGGGTATCCGCGCGGCCTCGCGTACATACGCGGCACCGCGGGTCGGGGGTGGCACGGGTCGCTGGTTGGCGGCGAACGGAACGGTCACTTCGTGTGCGTGACCGATCCAAGCGAAGGCGCTTTCCTCCGGCGCTTCGTGGAGAACGACGGTGCCATGACGGTCGACCTCGGCGCGCAGGAGGTCACGATCGGCGGCCAGATCGAGGTCGAGGCGGAGCTGCTTGTCGTCGGAACCGACGGTCACAGTGCGTGGGACGCCGTATCGAATACGCCAGTTGGTGAAGTGCTTCGTCCATTCCCGTGGCTCGGCCACGTCGCGGGCGCGCAGCCGCCAGCAGGCGCCGGACAGGATGGTGCGGCCGTAGCGGACTTCGGGTAGGAACGGGAGTCGGGCCGCAGCGCCCCAGGCGAAGGGGATGAGGATCGCGGCGTGGGAACGGTGCAGCTCGGAGAGGAAGCGCACCAGGGGATGGGTCGCTGTGCTCAGCTCGACGGCGTTCATCACAGACGGCTCGATGATCCGCCCGGAAGAGAGGGAGACGAGGTAGAGGCGTGAGGAATCGGCGGTGACCCCCAGGTCGTCGAGGCCGAGAGCGGCGACCGTGTTGTGCTCGCCGATGGCCACTGCTTCTGCGGCGAGTAGAGGTGCTCGGCCGACGTTGTGCGTCTGACGCTTGAGCGGTGGCGCGGAGATTTGTGCTCGCACCGCGCCGTCGGTCAGCGTCGGCAGCGCGGTGTAACCGGCCGCCACCTGGGCGAGTTCGGCGGGTTCCAGCATGGGCAGGAAGCGGCCGGTTAGGGTGCCGGCGACCAGCGACAGGCCGACGGTGGAGAGGTTGAAGCGGCCTTCGGTCAACGCGCGGGCGGACGGTGCGAGCACGGTGAAGCACAGCTCGACGTGAGCGGGGACTTGGGCGGGTTCGCCGAGGGACAGGGCTTCTATGTCCGCGTCGGTGAGGACGATCTCGCGCTTGTCGGTGAGCGCGGCGTCCTGGGCGAGGGCGAGGAGGTGTTCGTCGCGGGATGTCGTCGCGAGTACGGGGCGGGGAAGCACGGTGCCTCGGAAGCCGACGGGGAAGCCTAACCCGGTGTCGGGGTCGGTCAGTTCACGTACGGGAACGACGCTGCCCATGCTGTAGCGCTCCAGGAACCGCGCCCGATAGTCGCTCCACGCGGGAGAGCCTTGTGGATACGGCGTGATGCGGGCCATCACCGCCAAGGCGCGTTCTGCCTCGCGGGCGACCTCGTACGTCAGGACGACGTCGCAGTCCGGGCGGACATTGATCATGAGCGGGCTCGCGGTGACGCGAGTGATCGCGGTCATCGCTTCGGCCGCCTTCGCCCGCAGGCGCGGCTGGTCCTCGGCGGGCGCGTGGTCGTGCTGGTGCAGAAGCCGGTGGATCGGGCGGAGTTGAGCAGTCCTCGTCGTAGCACCGGCTTCGTCGAGACGCGCGATCAGGTGGCCCAGCGTGTCCGTACACGTCATCGGCGGTTGGAGACCGGTCAGCAGCACCCGGTGCGAGACGAGGTCGCGCACCATTTCCTGGACGACCGGTTTCGGCGTATCGGGGTAGCCCGCGTGGAGCTTGTCGACCAGGTCGCGGACCTGGACGGGGGAGCGGGCGATCCCGAGCGCCGTCTCGGCAGCGCGAGTCCGCCGCAGGCTGGTGTCGGTCGGCCCGTCCGTACCGGGTTGATTCGCGACGACGATCCGGGCCCCGCGCACGGTGCAGGTCGGGTCGGTCACGACCGTGAGATGCGGTAGCACGGCCGGGTCGTGCACCAGGGCAGCGGTGATCTCGTGCAGCCAGGTGGAGTCGGCGCAGGCGTAGGCGCGGTGACGACTGCCCCGGTGAACATGTGCCTCCTGGCCGAAACGCACGGTGGTCGAGCCGGCGAAGAGGCCGAAAGGGGTGGCTCGGTACCGCATTCTCACCAGATAGCGGGCCACAGCCCGCCCGGTCCGCCGCACGCGCGCAGGGCGTGCCGTGCCGTCGATCGCCGTGCGAACCGCGTTCGTGAGGAGCGGCGCCGCGTGGCCGATCGCCTCCGCGCGAGGGAGGTCCGCCCATACTTCCTCCAGCCACGTACGAATCTGTTCGAGGGTGGCGCTCTCGCCGGGCCAGGAAGGCGTCGTCGAGGTAAGCGGAAAGACCGACATTCTGATCATGGCCGCGTCAATCTGTTGATACATCCGTGCTCCTTCCGATCGCGGGCTCCGGGGGTCCGGGGGCGAGCGAGCCGATCTCGGGCTCGCTCGCCCCGATGCTTTGTCAACCGCGGGGTTGGCCTTCGGCCGGATCAGCCGCCGATGCAGGTGCTGTTCGAGCAGGCGGAGTTGCACGTGGACGTGCAGTTGTCGCTGGTGTCGTTCAGCAACGAGCCGAGGACCGGGGCCGAGTCGATCGTCTCGATGTTCAAGTCGAAGTCCCCGCCGTCGGCGCGGAAATCGGTCGCCGCCTTGAGGACGGTGCCGGACGCGTGAGTGATCTGCGGTGCCATCTCGCTCTCCTCATTGAGGTTGTAGGGATGTGCTGCCTGGCCGTTGCTCTACGGGCTACGGCCAGGTGATCGTGACCCGCGAGTGCCGCCGCTCGACGCGGCGACCGCCGGCGGGAAGCCGGTCGTCCGGCGTACCCGCCGGGTAGACCTCAATGTGCGCCCGGTCGCCGCGGTGGTCCCGATCCCAGGCGCGGATCTCCTCGACCAGCCGCTCGGCGAGCTGCCGGCCCTGCGGCCCGTGCCCGACCGCGCCCAGCTCGTAGCGGTCCTCGACGTCCGTGGCGCGCACCGTTCGATAGGCGAAACTTCCACCGTCGACGAGCGTGGGAATGCCGAGAGGCGAGGCCGAGGCAACGAGGCCGCGCGCACGCGCCTCAGGCTTCGCGGCCAGCAGCGGGAGGTTGTCGAGTGCGGTCGTCAGCCAAAGATCCAGGTGCTCGTTGGACTCGTCACCCGCCAGGGTCACCCCCGACCAATCGGTGGTCCGGGGCGTCGCCAGGGCTTTGGCGAGAGCGGCGGTGTCCGGTTCGGGATGCCCGTCCAGCCGCAGACCGACCTCTTCGCCGTGCTCGTCATGAAGAACCGCCAGGCGGACCCGGTTCTCTCCGACGCCCTGCATGGGTACGAATCCGCACAACTCGAAGCCATCGCTGACGAGGTGGTCGCCGTCGCGTACGAAGGGGACGGTGCGCGTCATGCCGCGCATCCGCAGCGGCACGACGAGACGTCCGCCTTCGCGGAGCTGCTCGATCCAGGCCGGCGGGACGTCCGCGGCCTGGACGGTGACGACGATCCGGTCGAACGGCGCGTGGTCCGGCGCTCCGTGCTCCGCATCCGCAGTGACGACTGTGACGTTCCGGTAGCCGGTGGCCTTCAGGAACGCCGTGGCACGGTCCGTCACCTCCGGATCGATGTCCATGGTGACGACCCGGCCGCTCTCACCGACCATCTCCGCGAGATAGGCCGCGTTCGGACCGCTGGAGCCGATCTCCAGCACGGTCATGCCCGGTTCGATATCGGCCTGCTCGATCTGCATGGCCTGGACGCGCGGAGCGGACACCGAGCTGACGTCCACTCCGTACTCGTCCGTCTTGGTCACCGTCGCGACTTCAGCCTGGTAAGTCCTGGCCATGTCCGCATCCGGGGTGGCCAAGTGCCGACGGACGGTGCGGAAGGCATCCATCACCCTCGGGCTGCGCGCCGCACCGAGCTCGACGAGCTGCTGCACCAACGCCTCGCGCAATCGCTGCTCCGCCTCGGGGGCATGGTCGATCTTGGGCGTCATGTCGGGAACGCCGTCCATACGGGGATTTCCTCTCGGTGTAACCGTGGGTTTCGGCAAGGTGCTCAGCTCCTGCCGGGATGGTGGGCGGACCAGTCCTCACGGGCGGCGATGAGTGCGGGGCGCACCACGGCAGTGAGGAGGTCGGCTTGAGCGTGGAGCTTCGCAGCTACAGCAGCAACGCCCGCGGGATCGAGGCCGGGAATCCACCGTCCGGGAACGATGTGGATGTTGACGACCGGTTCGCGCTGGACGGGGTCCGGACTATATGGGTTGCAGTCGATGGCGGCTTCGAAGACGGCTTCCTCCTCAACCTCTTGTACGGACGGCACGGTCGCGATGTCCACCATCTGGCCGTCGTACAGGACGCGGTGGCCGATCTCCGTGAGCCGCATCGGGAGCGCGTCCATGGGAACGTCGACCTCACTGGGATCGTCCTCAGCCCACTCAGGCAGATAGCCCGATGCCGCAAAGCCGTTGACCGTGGCGATCGTCCATATCCCCGGCGTACTCCAGGGCGCGGGTTGCCGACGACCATTGTCGGCGGCGGTCATGACCGTAGAGTTGGGAACCTGGTTGATGGTTTTCTCCGTTAGTACGAGCAGGGCACTTCGTGTTCGGGGCACCTGGTTTCGTGGGTGCCATGCGCAGGAAACGCCGCGTTGGATGGAAATCCACTCGAAAGAGAGTGCCGGTCGCGAATTCGAGTTGCTCAGCGAACCCGGCTGCCTGGATTTCTCCTAGGCGCGGACATGCCGACGCTCTTGTGTGATCTCTCCGGCGGGTAGGGCAGTGACGTACGAAGATTCTCGTGCGATCGAGTTACTCCTGCGCATGGTTGTCGCCCCTCCCACCGCGTCCACAACGACGTGCCATGGATGCTAGGGCCGGGTCAGAGGCTCTACCCGGACTGCTGGTCCGGGTGGACTAGCAGTCCGGAGTCAGTGAACCCCGACCCGGTCGGCGAGTCCGACAACCTGCTTCCGGTAGGTCGCCCGGACGCGCTTGCGTAGATCGGTGATCATCTGCCTGGCCAGCGGGCTTCGCGCGAGATCCTCCGGCGCCAACTCTTCGAGGTCCAGCAGGTGCACCAGCACGGCGGCGTCTTCCTTGCGGAGGTCCCAACAACGGGCGACCTCAAGCTGGAAGGTGAACTGGCGTTCCAGGGGGAGGCCGTTGGTGTCGATGCTGTCGGCCAGATTTAGGGCGGCGCTTGATTCACCGGCCTCCATGTCGAGGGAGACCGCGTGCAGCGCCACATTCGTCGGGCCGAAAACGGTGTGGAGGACGTTGCCATCGCCTACGCGCTCACCCTGCGGTGCCGCCTGCTCGCGAAGCCTGTCCCGAGCGGCCCAGAAGTTCTTGCGTCGGCAGTCCGCGACAACGGCCACGAGGTGAAGAGCGCCGACCATCGCGGCAGTATCCGCTTGTGGGGTCCTGACGAGCCGCTCGATGCCGCGCGCTGCCACCTCGGCAGCGGCTTCCGGCTCATCGGTGCCCAGCAATATGTGGCCCAGGTTCCATTGGGCGGCGGCGATTCGTAGGGGATCATCGGCGTCTTCCGCGGCCCGCATGCCGCGATCGGCAACCATCAACGAGAGGTCACCGCGACCAGTACGGCGGCAGTAGGACCGAAGGAGGAAGTAGAGATCCGCGGCGCACCGCAAAACTTCGCGCTTTGCTTCAATATCCGTGCCCGTCCGGTGAAAGCGAACCGCGTTCTCCACGTCGGTGATCAGACTGGGCAGTACGGCAGAGGCGTCGGTGAACCGCGTCTTGCTCGTCTGCCAGGTGCGCCAGACGCCCTCTACCGCCTCGCGTAACGCGCTGGGCGACAGCAACGGTCGGTTGTGGCCGTCGGCATACCCCAGCAGAGCGTGAGCGACGTCCTGCTCGATGAACGACTCGTGTGAGGTCGTCTCAGGACCCGAAGTATCACCAAGGAGAACGGCTACGGGAACACGCAACTCACGGGCGATGGCCATCAGGACCGGCAGGGTGGGCGTCTTCCTGCCCCGCTCGATTCGGGACAGATAGTCCTCGCTGATTCCGCACAGGCCGGCCACGACACTCTGATTCCGGCCCTGTCTGTCGCGGTGCTCGCGGATGCGCTGCCCGATGAGTCGATCTGGTTCCACGGTGGCCGCTCCTTCGCTCCGTGGTGCGGTGTACCGAGGGTAGACCCGTAAGGTCTGGGCGTACGCGGCTCGCCACGATCGCGTGACCAACGGAGGCGGGGCCTCAAGGAGGTTTGTGCAGATGCTTTTTGAGCGGATCGTGCTGTGGGACATCGATCACACGCTCATGGACACCCGGGGAGTGGGACGTGAGCTGTCCGCCCAGGCTTTCCGGCGTGCGACCGGACTGGAGATGCGCGAGCAGGCGAAGATCGACGGCATTACCGAGCCCGTCATCTTCCGGGAAACCGCGAAACTGCACGGCCTGGTCACGGACAGGAGCGATTTCGAACGCTTCGCCGAGGCGCTGGCGGACGCGCACATCGCGCACGCGGCAGAGCTGCGCGCGCGGGGGCACGCGCTCGCTGGAGCCGCCACTCTTCTCGACCGCCTCGCGGACGTACCCGGTGTCGTCCAGACGGTGGTGAGCGGAAACATCCGGCCTGTGTCGGAGGTCAAACTGGTCACCTTCGGCCTCGACCAGCACATCGTCTGGGAGATCGGCGCCTACGGAGAGGACGCGGACGAGCGTCCTGACCTCGTACGTATCGCCATGCGACGCGCCACCGAGCACTTCGGCCGTACCGTCTCGCCCGCCGACATCGTCCTGCTGGGCGACACTCCAGCCGATGTCCAAGCGGCCCTGGCCGTCAACGTGCCGGTCATCGCCGTTGCCACCGGCCGAAGCACGGAGCAGGACCTGCGCAACGCCGGCGCTCCGCGAGTCCTGCCCGATCTCACCGACACCGAGAAGACAGTCGAATGGATCACTTCGGCTCCCAGGGCCTGACAGGCCTGTAGACGTTCTCCGACCCGGACTGAAGGTCCAACCGGACTGAGAGTCCGGGCGATGCGTCACCGCCTCCCCCAACCTTGAAGTGCACGTCGCCACGACGTGCGGGAGAGGCGACGATGCCCCGGCGCACCACGAAAGCCCGAGACGCTATACGTGTTGCCAGGTTTATCGGTCTCGCTGTGCTCAGGAGGCTGCGCAGACCGGGCCCGGTGCTGGTGAGCCCCGCTGAAAAGGCGCTGTACTTTTTTGTGCCAACCGGATCTGTAACTGGCCGGAATATTCCCGGCATCTGTGTACACAGTCCGGCGGAAAGTCTTCCTCTCCCGCCTGCGGATCGCTCTGCGCCGCCAGGCCCCTACTGGCTCACCACGCCTGCTTCGGGCCAAGCCTTTGTCTTCGCCGATGAGTTGTTCGCGGCGATAGCGGCAGCGCTGGCGGATGCAGAGCCCGGTCCGGGCCACAAGCTATGGAGGCCCGCCGAAAGGGGCGGGGACAGGAAGCGGAGTGAGACTCACATGCCCAATTTCAAGGGCGATCCTGAACCTTGCGACTTCAGGGTGTTGCCCACGGCCCAAGGTGTCGTAGAGGCTCGTCGACAGGTAGTGGATGTGGTGCGTCGTTCGAGCGTCTCGGTCACTGAGAGCGTCTTGGCCGACCTGGCGCTGCTCGCCGACGAGGTTATCGCCAACGCCGTCACGTACTCCCGCGCACCGTGTGCGGTATGCGTCCGGTGGACACGGAACCGCGTACGGGTCGAAGTAACCGACTGCGCGGACGATCTGCCGCAGCGTCGGCAGGCCGGAACGGAGGACGAGTCCGGGCGAGGGCTGCAACTAGTGGAGGCTCTGGCCGCGGACTGGGACGTCACACCGTGTCCCTCCGGCAAGATCGTCTGGTTCGAGGTCGCTATCGATCTACATGTCAGAGATGAAAACGCTCTCGCATCCGACGCACCTACCGCCTGGCCCCTCCACGTCCGTGGAATACGATCGAGTGCCGTGTCGCAGATCCTCCGCTCCACGGCGACGAGCACACGGACTTGACGCTGCACCGAGCGGGACGAGGCCGTATGACCCAGCCGTTTTCGTTGGAGATCACGTCGATCGGCACCGTGATCGGCGGGCGCATCGAGTTGACGGACGACCATTGGGCCGGCACGGCCATCATCCGGCTCAACCCCGACCTCCCCGCAGAAGTGCTCCAGGGCATCGAGCAGTTCTCCCACCTCCTGGTCGTCTGGCACTTTCACCGAGCCTCTCCTGACGACGTCGCACTCCACGCGCGCAGTCCCCGGAACAACCCGGAGTGGCCGCCCAGCGGTACCTTCGTCCACCGAAACCACCGGCGCCCCAACCAACTCGCCCAGTCGTTCCCGCGGCTGCTCAAGGTCGACGGATTGGACCTGCACGTGGCCGACCTTGACGCCATCGACGGCAGCCCCGTCTTCGACCTCGCTCCGTACTTCGCCGAGATGGGCCCCCGTGGACCGGTGGGTGCGCCGAGTTGGCCCACAGACATGCTGGTCGAGTATTGGGCGGACGATACCCAGTTGGGGCACTAGCGCTGCGACGGCATGGATCCGCGAGGCCACCGACGGCGTCACTGGCGAGTAGCCGACCGGGCGCACATGGCCGCTGGCACCGCCGCTGAGCACGGCGCATCGTCGCCGGCCAGGAGCTGGTCGGGCTTGCTTGACCCAACCCGCCGTCACCAGCAGTTGTGTGCGGCGCGGGTTGACCTCAGGGCTTTCTGTGCCTCCGGCGGGTCCTTTCTCGGAGGGGTGGGGCCTCGTCGTTCGGGTGCGGCACCGTCGTGGTGAAGGTTGTGGGGCGGGGTTCCTTCCTCGGTCGGTCACCCGTGGGGCGTACCAGGAACCCGGACACGGTATCCAGGCCGGGCCGCTTCGCGGTCGTTCGTTCCTCACGAGCCCGGACACCACGCCCGGAACCCCGGTCCGGCGGAGCTGTCCGACCGAGGAGGGAACCCCGCCCAGGCCCGTTGCGGCCAGGACCCGGCCGAGCCGCGCCTGGTGGACTGGGGAAGGAAGTCGCAGGCCAGGGCTTGAATCGTACTTCAGAACATGATTTAATTAGCGATATCGGAAGGGGAGGGCAACCCCCGACCGGCACCGGTAGGCCGACCGGCCGCCGTGAATCTCTCTCGCCAGGAGAATGAACGTGAGCACCACGAAGCCCTTGAAGCTCGAAACCATCCGGGCTCTGCTCGCCAAGGCGGAGGATCCCCGTACGCCCGAGGCGGAAGCCGAGCTGGCCCGGAAACGGGCCTTCGAGATGATGGCGAAGTACGGCGTCGAACAGGCGATGCTGAATGACGCCGATCCGGCCAGCGACGCCCCTGCCGACCGGATGATCGTCCTGGACAACCCGTGGGCCATGGAGCGTGTGCGGCTGATCAACCGCATCGCGCTCGCGCTCGGTTGCCAGCTCATCCACCTGGGCCGCGACGGCAACGGTCCTTCCCGCCGTGTCCACGTCTTCGGATATGCCAGCGATCTCCAGCGCGCGGAACTGCTCTACACCTCCCTTCTGCTCCAGATGAACGGTGGTCTCGCCGCTCAGACGGTGCCGATGGGCGACGGTGCGCGCGCATGGCGTCGGTCGTGGCTGCTCGGCTTCATCAACCGTGTCGGCAACCGGATCGAGGAGGCCGAACGCGGCGCACGCGAGCAGGCCGGCGGTGAGACCACCGCCACCGGCCGAAGCGCCGCGCTAGTCCTCGCGGATCGTAAGTCCGTCGTGGAGCAGAACTACCGGCAGGCGTATCCCCGTGCCCGCACGGGTGGCAGGACGACCATGACCGGCACGGGATACGGAGCCGGTTGGGTCGCGGGGAGCCGCGCGGACATCGGCGGGAAGCGGATCGGTCCCACCTCGGCCGGATCGATCGCGCCGTAATCACGCCAGCAGCTCGGGGCGGCTGCCCGCCGCCTCGGCTCCGCCTCGACCACTTCGACAGGAGTCCGATCATGCCCCGCCGTAAAGCCCCCGCCACTCCGGCCCGCATCCTCGCCGCTGCCGCAGACCACATCGAACGCGTCGGCCTTTATCGGGGCGACCACCTTTGGCAGCCCGGCCGGACGGGGGAGACCGCCCCGTGCACCGTGCTGCACGCATGGGAACGAGGCGTACGTGCCGCCCGGCCGCACTGGTCCGTACGCGGCGAACCGTGGGACATCTTCCACCGGGCCCTTGCCGACTCCCTCGTGGTGCTCAGCGACCACGTCAGCGGCCGCCCCGTGCCCGCCGTCCGCTGGCGGAAGCTCCGGCTCACCGAAGATGCCTACCGCCGCACTCTGCTGTGGTGCTGGGGGGACGCGCCCGAGCGGACCACCGGCGAGGCCGCCGCGACGATACGCGCGGCAGCAGCCCTCTGTTCGGCGGGCGCGGGTCACGCCAATGGGTCTTGTCCCATCAGCAAAAACATGATTTAATTAAACGTGCCGGGAATGGGAGGGCAACACCCCTGACCGACGCCGCCGCCGGGGTCGACCGGCCCCGGCGGCATCTCTCTCACCAGGAAGAAGACGAACGATGACCATCACCCAGGCTCCTCCTGTCCAGTGGCCGACCCTCGCCGTCGCCGAACTCACCGCGCACCCCGGCAACATTCGCGACGTTGACGTTCCGGCCGACGTGCTGGCGGACGTGAAGGAGAACGGCATACGGGAGCCGCTGTACGTCGTGCGCACCCACGGCGACGTGCCGCAGATCATCGACGGGTTCCAGCGGCTGGCCGCCGCCGTCGCCGCAGGGCTGGAGACCGTACCGGTCACCCCCCGTCCGGTGATCCGGATCGACGCGCTGACCCCGCACCCGAAGAACGCCCGCGAAGACCTCGACATCAACGCGCCGTTCGTGGAATCACTCCGGGAAGAGGGGTGCCGCATCCCGGTCAAGATCCAGCGGATTGACGGGGGAGTCGTCCAGGTCAACGACGGCAACCGCCGCTACTTCGGGGCGACGGACGCGGGACTGACCCATCTGCCGTACGAGTGGGAGGACGACGACCGCGACGAGGCCGGACAGTTCCTCGACATGATCACGACCGCCCACCACCGGAAGGGCTTGAGCCCGTCGGAGATGAACGCCGCGATGTTCAGCGCGGCCGAGGTCGGCGCGCAGGTGAGCCGCATCGCCAAGGCGGCGGGCGTCCGCCAGAAGGACGTGAAGACCCTGGTCAAGGTCCGCTCCGACGAGGCGCTGAGCGCCGCCGTCACGGAGGCGGGCGACTACGAGTGGACGTTCGAACACCTGGCCGCGCTCACGGAGTTCGCCGATGACCCCGAAGCGCTGGCCGCGATCACCGAGGCCGCCGCAGAGGACGACGCCGACACCAGGGACGTCGACTGGGCCGTTGCTGTCGAGCGGACCAAGCGCGACAAGCGGGTCAAGGCCGAGGAGCACCGCGCCGAGCTGGAGGCGGCCGGGCGGCCGATCAGAAGCGCCGAGGAACTGTCCGAGCGCGCGATACCCGTCTGGCGACTGCGCGACGTAAGGGCCGAGGAACACGCCGACTGCCAGGGCCAGGTATGGGTGTTCGACGAGCAGCGAGGCGACCGGTACACCCCCTACTGCACTGCCCCAGGACTGTACGGGCACACGGTGCCCGAGGGGGCCAGGACCGGCAGCGCCGGTACGAAGTCCACCGCCGAGCAGGACGCCGAGCGGGCCGCCCGTGCCGCCGTGAAGAAGGGCAACCTCGACTGGGACGCAGCCGAGTCGCTGCGCCGGAAGTGGATCACGGACCTGGTCAAGCGCCGCACCCTCACGAAGAACATCACCAACGCCCTGATCGGCCACGTCAACGAGGCGCTTGTCAGCGGCACATGGGGGGTCTCCGACGACCTGAACAAGCAACCCACCACCGAAATCCTGGCGGCATTCCTCGGGTTGAACGCCGAACAGGCCAAGGACCGGAGCAGGTTCGCCGGACACATCGCCAAGGACCCCCGCCGCGCCCCGCAACTCCAGTTCGCCGCCATCGCCGCCGTCCGCGAGAGGTCCGCCACGCGGGCGGCGTGGCGGACCGACAGCCAGCATGCCCCGTGGACCCGGAAGCCCACCGGTCAGTGGTTCAAGATCCTCGAATCGCTCGGATACCCGCTCACGCCTATTGAGCAGTCCGTTATGGACGACGAACCGTACGACCCGGCAAAGAAGAAGCCCGCCGCGATCACCAATGGGGGCGAGCCGGAGGCCGACTTGGAGCCGGGGTCCGACGAAGACACGGACGGGCCGGAGTCCGAGGACGACGATCCGACGAGCGGCCTCGAATCCGCCGCCTGACGGGTACGGCTGACCCGCGTCGGGGGCGGGGGACCGCCCGCCCCCGACCGGGGTGCCCACCCACAGCACACAACATGGCGTAATTGAGCATCACGGAGGGGCAGGGCAACATCCCTCCGACACCGGGGCCGCCCGCGCCCCCACCCCCGGCCGTACGCGGAGGGCAACCCGCCCAGCCGGGCGTCCGATTCCTCTCTCACCAGCAGGAGCACGCACGATGACCAGCGCAGCCATGCGCTTTTCCGTCCCCGCCACGGCCGCATCCCGCGTCCGTCAGCTTGTCGGGGCCACCAACGCCCGCGCCGCCGTCCACCGCCTCAACTCGTACTCGCTCGACATATCCGCGCCGTTCCTGGCCGACTACCACGACGCGGACGGCCGCCTGATCGGCCAGCGCCCGACCGTCACCGTCACGATCTCCGGAGACATCCCCCGCCACCGGGGCTGGACCGTCGTGGCCCGACTGGACCACGACCAGGAGGGGGAGACACTGCTCAGCCTCTTCCCCGGACTGCCCGAAAAGGACGCCGAAGCCGTACGCGGCTACCGCGCGGTCGAGAACGTCTGCCACGGCTGCAAGATCGCCCGGCACCGCACCGCCACCTACCTCGCCCGCCACGAGAACGGTGAGTTCCGGCAGTTGGGCTCGACGTGCGTGGAGCCGTACACCGGTCTTCCGGTCAAGGGCCTTGAGGCGCTGTGGCGTTTCGGCACGCTGAAGGACTCCGACTGGGACGGTGAAGAAGGCGGTATCCCGGCCGATCTCAGGGTGCCGGTCGCCGAGGTGTTGCGGGTGACCGCCGCGATCGTCACGCAGGAGGGTCGCTTCTATAGTCGGTCCGAGCAGTGGCACACCATCATGCCGACCGCCGATCTGGTCGAGGCGTACTTCTTCGACCGCAAGGCCCCCGTGGAGTGGCGGGCTGCCGTCGACGCCGAGCCCGACGCACCGAGCACCGCTGTCGCCGTACGGGAATGGGCGGTCCGGGGACACGGCAGCCTCTCCGACTACCGCCACAAGGTGGGCCAGTTGGCCAAGGGCGAGACCGTCGACCCCCGCCACCTCCCGACGTTGGTCTCCGCCATCGCGGGATGGCACCGCGACCAGGAAAAGGACGCCAGCGAACGGGCCGCCCAACACTCCAAGCCCCAGGGCACGGTGGGCGAGCGCATCAGCACGACCGCCACCGTCACCAGCGTGATCGAACTCGAAAGCCGCACCTACGGCACCCAGCCGCAACGGCGCCGACTGGTGAAATTCCAGGACGAGACGGGCAACGTCTACTTGTGGTTCAGCAGCGCCGCGACCGTCCCCGACACGGGCGACGAAGTCGAGGTGACCGGCACGGTCAAGGACCACAGCATCTACGGCGAGACCGCACAGACCGTACTGGCCCGATGCCGCGTCACCGAGCACCAGCCGCTAGCAGCCTGAGAAACCGGCCGGGCGGGGACGCAGATCTCCGTCCGGCCGGACCCTCAGCGCCGGGCCGTGGTGCGGACGGCATCGAGCCGCCCTTGCCACGTTCCGCCCACCGCCGTGGTACTTCCCGCCCGTCGGCGGCCCGCTCGAATGCCGGCCGTCAGCGCAAAGGACGTCCCTCCGGGACGGCTCAACCTGGCCCGGCTCGCACCGGCCGAACCGTCCGGCCCGCGGGCGGCCCTCCCGCTCCGTCCGGCCGCCGGGCCGAAGGACGTGCTCTGCGAGCACGGCGGCACCGTCCGTCGCGCTCCGCGCGATACACCGCATGCCGCACGTACCCATCCGAACCGTGCGCGGGCGCTTCTCGTTTGGCCCCGAGCCCTAGAGCATTCGTGCCTCCGGCGGGTCCTTTCTCGGAGGGGGATGGGGAGGTCGTTCGGGTGCGGGTTGGGTGTGGTTGGGGTGGTGGGGCGGGGTTCCGTCCTCGGTCGGACACCCGTAGGGCGTACCAGAAACCCGCACACGGTATCCAGGCCGGGCCGCTGCGCGGTCGTTCGTTCCTCACGAGCCCGGACACCGCGCCCGGAACTCCGGTCCGGCAGAGCTGTCCGACCGAGGAGGGAACCCCGCACAGGCCCGTTGCGGTCGGACCGGGCCGAATGGTGCGGGTGTAGTCGACAGGGAAAGCGCAGGTCAGGGGAGCTTCCAGGGTTGATCAGCACTCTAGAACATGATTTAATTACTTACGTCGGAAGGGGAGGGCAACCCCAACCGACGAACCTCGGGGCGAACGGGCCCGGAGGAACCTCTCACCAGGAGATGGAAATGGAACAGCGACCCACCGTCGCGGACCTCGTGTATCCGATCGCTCTTGCGCTTGGAGGGGTCTGGCTACCGCAGTCGGGCTATGTCGGCGTCACGGAACTGCGCCACGTCGCCACCCTCACTCACGTCGACGGCCGACAGTTGCACCTCTCCGAGAGCTGGGACGACCCCGGACACATGCACGTCAGGGGTGCATTCCCCGCCACGGATTACCCGTTCCGCAAGGGTGAGCGTGACAGCGTTCGTGTCGCCATGGACCAGGACCCTGCGGCCATCGCGGCGTTGATCTCGGACGAACTGATTCCCCGGCATCGAGGAGTTCACGAACGCGTCAAGCGGCACAACCGAAGCGGAACCAAGACGCGCCGAGACGTCAAAGAAGCGGCCCGCGACATCACCGAATGGCTTCCCGGATCCCGAACGAGGATAGAGGGAACCAAAGCCCAGATCTCCATGAACCTGGAGCCGGGGGAGGTGCAGGTCAGAATTGACGGACACGTGATCGACATCTCGGTCTATGACGCGCCCAGGGTCGTTGTCGATACGGTTCTGCTCGCCGTGAGTCGGTTCCTGCCCGACCTTCAGACGCCCGCAGATGAGCGCGGCCAGCCCGAAGAGGAGCACGTCTCCTCATCCTGACCTAATTCGGTGGCGCACTGCGCGCAGTGCGCCACCGAATCCAGAGCGACGAGAGACCAGCCGATGAGCGCTGACATATTCCCCATCACGCCCGAGTCCAAGATTCAAGCCGCGCACCTGCGCTGCACGCTCAGGCGAGCGCTTGCGCTTCAGGCGACCGAAAACATCTGGTCGAGCACCGAGCACGTCAATAACGCCGTAGTGATGGTCTGCAATGGCGAACTTCCCGATACCGGTCGATGGTTGCTGACCAGATCTCAACTCCACACGCTCACCATCGCCATCGAGTGGCGCAGGGCCAAACGCGCGGCCCGCGACCAGAACGCCGCCCCGGACGTCCTTGAACGCTGGACCGAGATTGAAGACCACGTCATGTCCGCGTACTGGGCGGCACGTCGCGGGGAGGGAACGCCCTGGACCTAAAAGGGTTGTCGAACACCATAGAACATGATTTAATTATGCATGTCGGAGGGGAGGGCAACACCCCGAACGACACTCCGGAAGTCGGAAGGCCCCGGAATTCGATCTCTCACCCGGAGGACTGCAATATGCCCCGCCAATCGAAGATGACCGACGAAGAGCGCCGCGCCTACAGCGCGAAGATGCGCGGCGACCTCGAAGCGGTCATGGACCGCGCGTACGACACGATGGTCGTCAGCGAGGAATTCTGGGCAATGGTCATGCGCATGGCCGCGACCCTGACCGACCGGAGCCCCGTCAACTCCATCGCCATAGCCGCCCAGTGCCCGAACGCCACCCGCGTACTCAGCTCGGGAGACTGGCGGAAGGTCGGACGCTACCCCGCCAAGGGATCCACCTCTCTCCGCATCTGGACGCCGATCAAGCGGCGGTCCGAAGACGGACAGGGCGCCACGACTGCCGATGGTGAGTCGGTGGTGCCGGGCGGAACCGGCACCGAGGAAGGCCGGAAGGTCTCCGGCTTCAAGGCCGGTCCCGTGTTCGACATCAGCCAGACGGACGGCGACGACTACCAGCCGCCCGCCGCCGCCCCGCTCGCCGCAGAGGTCATCCGGGATGTTCTGGCCACCCAGTATCGGGACGCCTACCGCGAGGACCCCGAGCAGTCCGGCGGATTCGACTTCAGCCGCGAGGCCCCGGACAACGCCGTACGCATCCTGCTGTACGGCCACGCATGGCGGCGCGTCGCCGAGGAGGACGCCCCGATGCCAGGCCAGCGTGCGGCCGAAGTCGCGTCCGCCGCCCACGTCGCCGCCCTCATCCTCGGAATCACCCCCGGACCGGCCGTGATGCCCCCGCTCGCGGGCATCCTCACCGAGGACAAGAAGCCGCCCGTGCACGGGTCCGCCGTCCGGGCCATCGAAACCGGCCGCGCCATCGCCTACGCCGTCGCCAGGTTCGCCGAGTCCCGCCGCGAAGTCGCCACGACTGGTTGAAGTAACCAGTAGAACATGGCGTAATTAACTATTCCGTGAGGGGAGGGCAACACCCCGAACGGCACTCCCGTCGGGGCCGACCGGCCCCGGCGGACCTCTCACCACGAAGGATCGACATGACCACCGTCGCCGACCACCAGGCCGGATCACTCGTCACCGCGCGCCCCTGGCGCGAGGCCCGACAACTCTCAAGCCGCCCCGGTGTCGTCGTCGGCCCGTGGGGCCACAACCTGCTCGTATGGTTCTGGACGCTCGGAGTTCCGGCCGCAGGCCGCACTGTGCAGGCGATGTTCCCCCACGAACTGACGCCGCAGGACGACACCTTGACCACCATGCACGCCGACGCGTTCGCCGAGATCCAGCGCGGATTCCCCGAGGGCTGGTCCCTGATCGGGGCGGACGGTAATGCCCTGCGAGCGGAGATCATCCGGGCCGCCCAGGAACGGGGATCCGGGCAGTCCCGGACCTGATCGACCCGTGGTTGAACCCCGGTCCGGGGGAGGGCAACACCTCCGGACCGGCAGGCCACTCGGCGGCCCAAAGGACGCGCCCCGCGGGGGCGCGGCAGCCCCTGCCGTCGCGCAGGGCGCGACGGCCTGCGGGCCGATCGTCCCTCACGACCCGCGCCCGGTGGTGCAGGCCGAGTCCACCGCGGTCCCCGGCCTTCGTGAACAGCGAAAGACCCTCACCAGAGGGGTACTCGTTTTACCGGCAGCGGCAGGCCAGTGGTCACTCGAACGGCTCGTCGCTCCACCGGAACCAGGCCCGCTCACCGTCGATGTGCAGCAAGAACTCCGCGACCGGGCCAGCGGGGCCAACCAACTGAAGCCTCTCGCAGATCTCGCCGACCACCGCATCCCACTCCTCCAGATCCTCCGCTTCGAGCAGCACCAACTCACGGTCGAACAGCGACTTCACCTCGACGAAGCCCTCCGCCGCGACGAAGCGCCCGGACAGCCAGGGAAAGTCGCTCTCCTCGATGACAATCTCGCCGACGACCTCTTCCGCCCGGCGAAGCTGCCAAACATCCTTCCCACTCCACATGACAGCCGCCGCCTCTCCGTAGACCTGGGACGCGACGAAGCCTCCCATCCGGGTCCGACAAGGATGAAGGAGGCACCAGGAACCCGCAGTCACCCGCAGATCAACGGCGCCGCCGAGAGGGCCGCCCTTTCCCGAACCGGACGACACCATGAAAATCCGCTACAGCCCCGAAAGCGTCGTCATCCCCGACACCCCGGCCGCGATCCTCGAATGGGCCGCCTGCCACATCGAACACGTCGGCATCCACCAAGGCGGCCACCTCTTCGCCGGTCCCGGTCGCACCGCCAGCTTGGCCTGTTGGCCACGAGGGGCCATTGAAGTCGCCGCGGGAAACGGGCGAGGAACCAGCCAGCGCACCTACGACTGGGAGCGCATCCGGCTCGCCCGCGACAAGGCCCTTCACGCTCTGGCCGAACATCTCGCAGGTCACCCCGTCCAAGCCGACAACCCCGCCGCCAAACAACTACATCGCGACGTGATCGACCGCTGGAGTGCTCAACCCGGCCGCACCGCCGAGGAGGCCGCGCGAGCATTTCGCGCCGCCGCCCGTGCTGACGAACTCCCGCTCTGACCACACCGACACCGAATACGGAAAGCCCAGTGCGTCATGTACGAGACGAAGAAGCCTCGGAACCCAAGCACCTCGCCGGGTCGACGTGGTGCCGCCACGCCCAGCAAAGACGGCGTCGCCCGCATCAGCATCCACCTTCAACCACGCCTCAGCGCGACCGAACTGATCCGCGTGCTGCTCGCCACCCCCGAGGCAGGCGCCCTCAACACCCTCAGCGGCGTCAAAATCCGCACGCTCATCGCCAACACGCTCACTCAGTACGGTTACGAGGTGCTCGCCCGATCGACCTACGACCCGTGTCTCGACCACCACCAAGACGCCCGCCACGCAATACGTCGCGCCTACGGACACCGGTTCTCTGAGGCCCCCGATGAACAGACCGTCCTCGCCGATCCCCTGTGGAGAGTCCTCGGCCCCAAGGGCGATGAACCGTAACCGCAGACGCGACGAGCCAGCGAGTTGCAATGGGCACCACGACTGCGACGTCCTCCCGACGTCATCCGAGCACGGCCTAGACATCCGCAGGCTTCAGAACACCAGCGGAAGAAAAGTGGTTTAATTCATTGGTGGCGCGCAACCAGCAGGCTCGGCCGCCAACAGAACACTCGACGTACCCCGAAAGCCGGGACACCCGGACAAAGAAGTGACGGCCAGCGCACATGGGCAACAAGGCGCTGGCCGTCGGTGTCTCTCACCAGAAAGACCAGACCATGCTACGCGACGGACGCTCGTCCTTACCCGGCTCGAACGGCGACCACCGCGCGGGGGAACCGGAGGAAACGGGATGACGCCACCGGACGATCACGAGCCTGATCAGGAACAGGAGACGACCCTGCCCAGCAACCCCGGCCGTACGCTCTACTCACGGGCCGACCTGCGCAAGGTCCACGCGATCAGCATGCCCACGCTCCAGAACCTATGGAGCGACCGCGAGAACAACGGCCACCCGCCCGTCGCCGCGATCATCGACGGCGTCATGCACTGGGAAGCCGACGCGTGGGCGAAGTGGCACCACGAACTCCAGCGCCAGCGCGCCGCCGCGAACACCACGAACCCGCCGAAGCTCGACGGCGACCCCGACGAAGAAGTCGGACCAGCCGAAGCCGCGCGCGTCTGCGGATTCGCCGACTCCACCGCCATCTCGCACTACCTCAATGACCCACCAGAAGGCTGGCCAGAACCCGACGGCTGGGACGAACTTCCCACCCGCCGGCGCCCGAGGTGGAAACGCTGGCGATTGTGGAAGTACGTCGCCGAGCGCAAAGGCCGCGGCCACGCCGGAGGACGGCCCAAGGGTCGCCGCGGACTGGCCTACCCCTACCAGGGAGACGAACGGCTCACGCTCGCCCGAAACGCTCTCGCCGCGAACCCAGGAGCCAAAAACGCCGTCCTGATCGCGGGGCTCCAGGATCAGACGGAGAAGGTGTACTCCCGCACGGTCTGGAACCTCATCCTCAAATCCGCCCGCGAACACCCCGAGGACCAGCCGTGACCGACTTCCGTTGCCCACGCTGCGGCGGTCCACTCGGCAGCCGGCCAGCATGGTCCCGTCTCACCACCGGACGCGACGTCGAGATTAGGTCCACGGGACTGTCGAGCTTCCCGCCGCGGTAGCCGTCACGCTTTGGGTCACAGCTACGGCGCGGAGGCCGTTGTCGATTCTGAAGTAGCCGACTGGCGGGGGAGCAGCGCGCGGACTTCAGGCAGGGGCAGGCCGGTTAGTTCGGAGATCTGGTGTTGGGTCTCGCCCAGGTCGCGGAGGGTGACGACGGCCGCGCGTGCTTGTTCTTCGGGCGCCGTCGCGGCCACCTCCGCGTCGGCCAGCAGTTTCTCCGCCCGGAGACGGGCGGTGGCTCGGATGTGCTCCGCTCGGGCTGTCTCCTCGTAGAAGTCGGTGAGCACCGACTCCACTTGCGCCTCACGCCGCAGACGCTCCGCGTCTCGGCGTGCTTTCGCCTGTTGTGCCGCCCGAAGCGCCGTGGCGCGGGTGGCGGAAATTCGTCCACTCATGGCTGCACCATAACGGAGGAATCCCAGGTGATAAACCCCTCCTGGTGACTGTAGAGAGAATATAAGAAACAGTGAGAAGCGCTGAGAAATGAAGCAGTGGAGAAACTCGACAATGATCGACTCCAGAGTATCTGACCTGTGCTGATCAGCCCGAGAGAAGAGAACCAGACACCTCTTGCAGATATTCTGAGCATGGCCCGCTGCGCGGAGCTAAGGTGCTCTCGTGATCAGGGAGGAGCGAGTCGACGGAGCGCGAATAGTGCCACTTCGCCGACCCGGATGGAATTCACTGAGCGGGGGTTCGTCGCGATGATGACCATCCACAAGCTCACGTCCGGGACGGGATACACCTACCTGACGCGGCAGGTCGCGGGCGGCGACGTACCGCGTCAGGCGGGGCAGTCGGCGGCCGACTATTACACGGCCCAGGGGAACCCTCCGGGACAGTGGATCGGCCGGGGTGCCCCGCTGCTGGACCTGCACGAACAGACCGTCACCGAGAGCCAGATGCGTCACCTGTTCGGCCTGGGCCAGCACCCGGAGGCGGACCGGATCATCGAGGCATACCTGGCAGCCAACGTTCGCGCGGACATGAGTGATCAGCAGCTCGAAGCGGTGCGGACCACCGCCATCGGCGCCGCGAAGCTGGGGCGCGCGTTTCCTCAGTACGAGGCACTGGCCCCGTTCGAGCAACGTGTCGACCAGCGTCTGGAGAACCTCGCGAAGGAGGTACGGCGCGAGCCGACACAGGCTGAGGTCAAGAAGATCCAGAAGGAGGAGTCGGGCCGACAGCGCGCCGCCGTTGCTGGCTTCGACATTGTCTTCGCACCGGTCAAGTCAGCGGCTGTGCTGTGGGCCCTGGACGAGCGCGAGAGCGTACGGGCCGCCGTGCGCCAGGCCCATGAAGCTGCTCGTGAAGCGGCGTTCGAGCTGCTGGAAGAGCATGCCGCGTTCACCCGGACCGGCAGTACGGGCCAGGCCCAGATCGAGACCAAGGGCCTGATCGCGGCGGCCTTCGATCACTACGACTCCAGGGCCGGCGACCCGAACCTCCACACCCACGTCGCCGTCTCCAGCAAGGTCCAGGGCATCGACGGGAAGTGGCGCTCGCTGGACGCCCGCGCGCTGTACGCGATGACAGTGGCGGCGAGCGAGTTCTACAATTCGCGGTTCGAAGTCGAGCTGTCTGCTCGCCTCGGCGTCACCTTCACCGACCGGCCCAGCACGTCGGGGCGCGAACCGGTACGGGAGATCACCGGAGTCCCCGGCGAATTCATTACGCACTTCTCCTCCCGGCGTACCGAGATCGAAGCGCGCTACGAGCAACTGCTGCACACCTACCGCGCCGAGCACGGCCGTGATCCGTCCAAAGGCGTCGCGCATCAGCTGGCACGGCAGGCCAATCTGGACACCCGCGAGGGCAAGAAGGCCGCCCGGTCGCTCGCCGAGATGCGTACGGCCTGGCGCCAATCAGCTACCGACGCCTTCGGCGCCGAGGCTGTTCAACGACTGATGGCTGCCGTTCCTACGTCCCCCCATTCGGTGGCCGGAGCCGCGGAAAGGGAGACCCCGGAGACAGATACCGAGGCCCTTGCCGCGCGCGTCATCGCTGCCGTCGCCGAGGAGCGGGCGACGTGGACCGTATGGAACGTCCGCGCCCAGGTCGAGCGACTGGCCCGCTCCGAGCACCCCACCAGCGACCCCGAACAGCACCGTCGGCTTGTCGAGCAGATCCTCGCCGCAGCGGTATCGCCCGCCCACAGCGTGGCTGTTTCCGCGCCCGCACTGCTGGTCGAGCCCGAAGAACTGCGACGCTCCGACGGCACCTCGGTCTTCGAGCAACACGCCAGCATCCGCTACACCAGCCGAGCCGTCCTGGCCGCCGAGGCCCGGCTGGTGGCCGCGGCCACGACGGGAACCGCGGTGGGTTTGTCGGGTCCGTTCACGAAGGCGGCGCTGGACGGCTACGAGGGCCGCCACCGCGTACTGGACGACGGTCAGCGGGCGCTGGTGACCGCGTTCGCCACCGACCGCCGCATGGTGGTCGTGGGCCTTGGTCCCGCTGGTTCGGGCAAGACCACCGCGATGCAGGCGTACGTCCACGTCGCCGCCCAGGCAGGCCAGCGAGTCGTACCGCTGGCGACATCGGCCGCTTCTGCCGCCGTCCTCGGCAAGGACCTCGGCATGCAGGCGGAGAACCTGCACAAGTTCCTGTGGGAGTACACCGAAGGGCCCGCCGCGAACCGGCTCAGGCGCGGCCTGCCCGTGCCCCGCAGCCGCGCGCCGTTCGTCCTGCGGCCGGGCGATGTCGTGCTGGTGGACGAGGCGGGGATGGCGGGCACCTTCAACCTTGACCGCCTGATGGCCATCGCCGCCGAGAGGGGCGCGGTCGTACGCCTGGTGGGTGATTTCCGGCAGCTCGCGTCCGTCGAGTCCGGGGGAGCGTTGCGCGAGATCGCTGCTGCCGTCGGGGCGGTTGAGCTCACCAGCCTGCACCGTTTCAACGATCCCGCCGAGGCCGACGCCACGCTCCGGATCCGCGTCGGGGACAACGCCGGACTGGACTTCTACCTCGGCGAGGAGAGGGTGGTCGGGGGCTCGCGTACGGCGATGGTCGAGGCCGCGTACGAGGGCTGGAAGGCGGACATGCTCGCGGGGAAGACCACCCTGATCAGCGCTGCCGTCGGCACCGACGTGACCGCCATGTCGGCACGCGCCCGTGCCGACCGCGTCGAGGCCGGCCAGGTCGAACCGGACGGTGCGCTGCTGCGTGAGGGCAATCGCGCCGGGGCGGGGGACTGGATCGTCACGCGTGAGAACGACCGCAGGCTTGGCACCGCCCGCGGCCGGGACTTCGTGAAGAACGGCGACGCCTGGCAGGTCGTGGCCCGCCGCGCCGACGGATCGCTGAAGGTGCGCCACCTCGACCACGGCGGTCGTATCGTCCTGCCCGCGGCCTACGTCGCACAGCACGTACAGCTCCTGTACGCCTCCACCGTCATGCGCTCCCAAGGCTCCACCGTGGACACCGCCCACCCTTTGGTCACCGAGGAGATGAGCCGGGAGAACCTCTACGTCTCCCTGTCCCGCGCCAGGGAACGCACCACCCTCTACACCGTCACGCACGACCTGTTGCCCTTCGACACCGACGAGCAACTCGACGCCACCCGGCACGACCCGGACACCTTCGCCGCCCGCGAGGTCCTGGAACGCGTCCTGCACCGCGAAGGAGCACAGCTCTCCGCCACCGCAACCATCCGCACCCTCCAGGAAGAAGCCTCTTCCCTCGCGACTCTCGTACCGCGGTTCGAACACGCCGCCGACACCCTTACCCGCGACCACTACGCCCGGCTGGTGCGCGACTCCCTGGGCGCCGAACTCGCCGAGCAGGTGATCGCTGACCCGGCTTTCAACGCGGTCACGCGCGCCTTGCGCACCGCGCGAACGCGCGGCTGGCAGGAGGCGCAACTCCTGGCCGCCGCAGCCCGCCAGGGCGACCTTGCCCAAGCCGATTCCCCGGCTCAGCTCCTGGCCTGGCGTGTCAACAACCACTCCGACGACCGTGCACCCACCGCGCATCTGGCTCCGCCCAGCGAGCAGGACGCCGAGCGGTACGCCGCCCTGCTCGGCATCTCCGCCGAGCGTTTTACTGCCGAGACGGCTGTGCAGATCCCGGACTTGCTGCGTACGACATCCGGAGGTGCCACCGTCGGCGGGCATCCGTACGTAGCTGATGAGGTTCTCCACCGTTATGCGCAACGGGTGGCCGAGCAGCTGGGCTTGACCGCCGACACGGTCATAGCGCATCCTTCGTGGCCGGACTTGGCCGGAACCTTGACCGCCGCCCTGCACGCCGGACATGACGTCGACGCCGTCGTACGCCGGACCCCGCCCGGTACCGGCGATCCGATCGCCGATCTGGCCGTGAGCGCCCGCGCGCGACTCGTTGAGGACGGGGTGCCGGACGACCGGCAACCCGTACCTGCCGTCCTTCGCCACCGGGTCGCCGCCCATCGTGCGCTCGGCGACGACCTCGCACACCGCGCCCGCGCCGAGCAACAGTGGCCCGCGCTGACAGCCGCCCTCCGCCGAGCCGAACAGCACGGATACGAACCCGCCGACCTGCTCCGCGACCTCGCCGACAGCCGCTCCCTCACAGACGCGGACAACATCAGCCTGACCCTCGCCTGGCGCCTGAACCGCCACCTCGCCCGGAACCCCGAGCCCGCCGTCACCGCCCCGGCGGCGGGACGCGAAGCCGAGACCTGGCGAACGCTCGCATGGACCCTCAAAGCCGCTGAAGCCTCCGGCACCACCGCGGAAACACTCCTGGATGTGCCGGGCCCAGATCTCACCACCGTGCTCACGACGGTACGGCGGCGAGCACGGCTTGGCGGTCACGAAGCGGACTCCACGGTCCGAGCCGGCCTGCCCCCTTGGACCGCCGCGCCCGGCGTAATCGGGATGCCGCCGCTCCACCGCACCTACCTCGACGACAGCGCACAACTCATCGCCAACCGCGTCGGCGAACTCGGCGAACGCGCCGCCGCCAACCGGCCACGGTGGTCCGAAAACCTTGGTCCCGCTCCGCAAGACCCGACCGCCCACGCCTTGTGGCAGCGACACCTGGCCACCGTCGCGGCATACCGGGACCACTACCAAGTCACCGATGACAACTCCCACCAGCCCGTTGGGCCTTACATCGAGTCCGGACGCGCGGGACACACCGCCTACTGGCACGCCAACGCGGCGGCCATAGCCGCCCAGCAGATCGCCGCCGACCCCGAACAGCGTGATGCCTTCCCCACGAGTCCCGACCAGACGGCTCGCCGACTGCTGGCGGCGGACGTCTTCCGGACCCTTCCTGACGCCGAGCAAGCACGCGTCGTGGATGATCTCGCCCGCCGCACGGGTGCCGGGTGGATCACCGCCCCGGCCCAACTGGACGACGCGTCTTTGCGAGCCCCGCTCATCGGCGACCACCTCGCCGAAGCACTCACCGAGCGCGGTCACCTGCGCCCGGACACCGACGGTCCGCAACCTGAACAAGCCCAGCCGCCAGCCTCGTCGGAGGCCATGACACGGACTCCGACGTTGGTCGAGCGCCGTCGCGCCGGCCGCGAAGCCGAGCGCCAAGCCCACCGCGAGAGGCTCCTCCAACGGCACGGAGCCCCCAACGGCCCGACCGAATTCCCACGCTCCGCCCGGAAGGCGACCACGGCCACTCCGAACCAGCGTCCGTCGGTGAACCCCGTACCGCCGCAGCCCGTCCAACCGGGGCTCGCCCCACCAGCGCAGTACCCGCGCCTGGAAGAGCCGGGTCAGCAAATCCGCGGGTGACGTCGCGCTCGCCGCTTGGTGCTACAGAAGAGAGTGGACTTACGCACTGGGTGTGCGTAAGTCGGACAGGGTCGCTTCCGAAGGAGGAGCCCATGTCCCACGTCACGGCTCGCCAGTGCGCCAACTCCTGGGGCCTGAGCGATTCCTACGCCCGGCGCGTACTGGCGGGCGTCGCACCCGTCGGCCGGAACATCGCCGACGGCGCGCTTCTCTATGACCAGCAGGCCGCCGACGGGGCCCGCGCCTCCCTGCCCGGCCGCGGCCACCGAAGCGACCTGGCCGCGAGAGGCTCGGTGCCGACCATTGAGGACTTGGACCGACTCCAAGCCGATCGAACAGTTCCCCCGGCGATCCGGGCCATGGCGCTGCTTCTCTGGGAAGAGACCGCGCGCTTCACAGACTTGCTCTCGGCCGACGTACGCGACGTCGACCTGAGCACACGGACACTGGACTTGGAATTCCCGGCCAAGGGCGGCCCTGGCCCGGCCTCCTTCAGCGAGCGTGCGGCGGCAGTGCTACGTGAAGCGATCGCCGACGAAACGGCAGGCCCCCTGCTCCGCAACTCGACCGGCAGTCCCTTCAGCAGAGAGACGGCATCGCGTCAGCTCAAGCGCTACTCGAACTTTGCCACACACCAGTTGCGTCTCGGCGGCCAGATCCACCGGTCACGCCCTTCGCCGACGGACGACGAGTCGGCCAGGCTGTAGTTCGCCGCCGAAGATGCGGGCGCTGGTTTGATCAGACGCTGGTAGACCGGAGCCCCGGACTGCACGATGCGCGTTCCAGCGCCTGACGGCTTACGGACTGTCTGTATCAGTTCCAATTGGGCGGTCGAAAAAGGCGAAGCCAGTAAATATGCCGAAACGTTCAGCGCCGGAACATTTCCACGCTGGGGGGACGGACGGCCAGCGCGAGGGAACCGGCATGGTGCCCGTCGGAACACCCCCGCGCTGGCGGGACGGACAGGATTGCTCCGAAGCTGGCCTGTTGCCGCGACGGAACACCCCCGCGCTGGCGGGACGGACGCCACACGGGGGGCAGGTCAGGCGGCGGACGACGGAACACCCCCGCGCTGGCGGGACGGACGTTCGGGTTGATCTCGATGCGGGTCATCACAGCGGAACACCCCCGCGCTGGCGGGACCGACGGACTCCTCGAACGCCCCGAAGTCCAGGCATTCGGAACACCCCCGCGCTGGCGGGACGGACTCGGTGTCGGCGCCCTTGGCGTCCTGGTCGCTCGGAACACCCCCGCGCTGGCGGGACGGACGCTCACGCCCAACCCCGCGGCCTGCTGCCCCGAGGAACACCCCCGCGCTGGCGGGACGGACTCCAGCCCGCCGCTGGAAAAGCTCTTGTCCAGCGGAATACCCCCGCGCTGGCGGGACGGACCCCGTCGGCCGGTCGCCGACGGGGCGTCGCTACGGAACACCCCCGCGCTGGCGGGACGGACGAGGTGGCCGCGATGCGCCGCCTGAAGGAGGCCGGAACACCCCCGCGCTGGCGGGACGGACCTTCCCCCGCGCACGGGTCGTGCGCCCGGTGGAGGAACACCCCCGCGCTGGCGGGACGGACATCGAGTGCCAGTCCCGCACGCTGGAGGTGGCCGGAACACCCCCGCGCTGGCGGGACGGACTAGCACCATGCGACGGAAGCGGCAGATTCCATCGGAACACCCCCGCGCTGGCGGGACGGACCACGCGGAGACCTCTCCCCAGAACCTGTAGGACGGAACACCCCCGCGCTGGCGGGACGGACCGCCGAGGCCAGCGACGTGGACTGCGCGCCGTCGGAACACCCCCGCGCTGGCGGGACGGACGCGAGGCTGATGGGCTCTCCTGCGGCGTGTGCCGGAACACCCCCGCGCTGGCGGGACGGACAACACTGAATGCGCCCTAGCGCTGGGCGTCCACGGAACACCCCCGCGCTGGCGGGACGGACGACCTCTTCGACGGAAACCCCTCCGGCTACGACGGAACACCCCCGCGCTGGCGGGACGGACCGCGGCCTCGGGCGCGTCGAGGGTGGCGGTCACGGAACACCCCCGCGCTGGCGGGACGGACACGTTCATGTCGATCTCCCGGTTGCTTCGAGGCGGAACACCCCCGCGCTGGCGGGACGGACGGGCAGGCCCTGGTCAACACCTACATGCCTGACGGAACACCCCCGCGCTGGCGGGACGGACCAGCGTGCGTGGCGGCGGCAGGAGGACAACACCGGAACACCCCCGCGCTGGCGGGACGGACACTTCGCGACCTGCGGCTTAGGAGCGGGTTTGCAGTCCCTTTGCTTTGTGGTTGACGGTCGCTCGGGGAGTCATGGGGCCACCGTACCGCCGGTGGTCGGCGGGCGTTGTCAGTGGTGTCTGGTTCAGTCGGGGGGAGTTGGGGTGTGGGCCTGCGAGGGGATGGCGGGATGGTGCGAGGGTCGGTGTGGGAGCCGGACGGGTCGTTGTGGGGGAAGTCGCGGGGGCTTGATCCGTCGTTGCCGCCGTATCCGTTGGTGCGGCATTTGCTGGATGCGGCGGCGATGGCGATGTACCTGTGGGATCGCTACCTGTCGGAGAACCAGCGTCGGAGCATCGCGGCGGGGCTCGGGGTGGGGGACGGCCTGGGGGAGGCGCGGGCGCTGGTGGGGTTATGCGCGGGACTGCACGACATCGGCAAGATCTCGGGGTTCCAGTTGTGTGATGCGCGGGGCCGGGAGCGGCTGAGCGGGGAACTGCTGCGGGACCAGGGGAAGATCGGCGTTGAGGTGCTGCCGCACGAGGTGGCGGGGATGGAGGCGGCTGCGGCGGTGCTGGCCGCGCTGGGGTTCGGCGACGATCTGTCCGTGGGCGGGGCTGTGGCCCGGATCGCGGAGACCATCGGTGGGCATCACGGCCGGTTCTACCGGCTGGACCCGATGCGGGTACAGAACGCGGCTTACCAGGATCTGCTGGGCGGCCCGGCATGGGGTCGCGAGCGGCTGGCGCACGCGGCGGCGGTTTTCGGGCTTGTCGGTGCCCCTCGGCCGCCGGAGAAGTTCAAGGCGCCTGCGGCGGTCCTGGTCACGGGTCTGGTAATCCTGGCGGACTGGCTGGTCAGCCAGGAGAACTACCTCCTGCGCAGGCAGCGCCGGTTGGAGGCTTCTCTGGAGCGCCATTTCGCCGTGTCGTGCACGGATGCCGAGGCACTGGCGCGGGAAGCGGGCCTGCTGCAGGTGGAGTTGGAGAGGAAGGGCTTCGGCGAGGCATACGACATCAAGGGCGAGCCGAATCCGTTGCAGCGTTCCATCGCCGAAGAGCTTCCGGCGGCCCTCCCCGCAGGCACCGACGGAGCCAACGGGGCCGGGATCCTGGTGGTCACGGCGGCGCCGGGCGACGGTAAGAGCGAGACGGCGCTGGAAGCCGAGCGGGTGATGTCCCCGGTCTTCGGCACGCGAGGCTTCGCCTTCCTGCTGCCGACGATGGCCACCAGCGATCAGATGCACAGCAGGGTCGCGGCAGTTCTGGCCCGGCAGGGCGGGGTGGGCGCCGGGCTGACGCTGACTCACAGCATGGCCTGGCTGAGTAGCGCGTACGCCGACGACGATCTGGCCGACGGGCCGAGGGTGCTGGTGTGCGAGGGCGAGGAAGCGAGAAAGGGCGCCGAGAGCCATCAGGCGCAGATGCGGCCGAGGCAGTGGCTGCGGGGTGCGAAGCGCCCGTTGCTCGCCCAGTTCGCCGTGGGCACGATCGATCAGGCGCTGATGGCGGTTCTTCCGGTACGGCACAACGCGCTGCGGATGCTGGCGCTGTCGGGGAAGACGTTCATCGTGGACGAGGCACACGCGTACGACCCGTACATGCAGGTGCTCCTGGGGCGGCTGCTGAACTGGCTCGGCGCGTACGGCGTCCTGGTGATCTTGTTGTCCGCGACGTTGCCCGCGTCGGTCAGCGACCGGCTGATCAAGGAGTACCTGCGAGGTGCGGGATGCCCGACGGAGGCCAGGGAGAAGCCCTTCCGCGTCCCGTATCCGGGATGGCTGTTCGTGGACGGCCGGAGCGGTAAGCCGACGGAGATCTCCGAGCCGCAGCGGGATGAGCAGGCGGCTGTGCGGCGTATGGACCTGCGGGTGGACGTGGAACCTGTCGTTCACGGCACCTCCGGCGGTCGGCGGAACCGGCTCGCGGTCATCGAGCGGCTCTTGGAGCCGGTCGTCGCTGACGAGGGCTGTGTGCTGGTGGTGTGCAACACCGTGGGCGACGCCCAGGACACGTACACCTGGTTGCGGCAGCGCCTTCAGAGCAATGGTGGGGAAGACCTTCAGCTTCTGCACGCGCGGTTTCCAGGAGACGTGCGGGAGAAGAGAACGGGGGAGGTGACGGCGGGTATGGGGCGCGCTGGTCCGCGGCCGGAGCGGCGGATCATCGTGGCGACTCAGGTCGTCGAGCAGTCACTCGACCTCGACGCCGACCTGGTGATCAGCGACTTGGCGCCGCTGGCTCTCCTGTTGCAGCGGGCCGGCCGGTGCTGGCGCCACGAGACGTGGTGGGCCAAGCACGGACGGCCCGGTGGCCGTGAGCGGCCCGCGTGGGCGCAGGACACAGGGGCCCGGCTGGTGGTGCTCGATCCGCTGCTGAACGGCGGAGCGGTGCCCCGGCAGTGGGGGACGGTGTATCCGGAATTCCTCCTGATGGAGACTTCGGGAACGTTGTCAGAACGCCTCTCGCCGATCGTCGCGATCCCCGACGAGGTCCAGGACCTGGTCGAAGCCGTGCACGGCAACCGTGCGGACCGTTTCGATTGGACGAACCCGGAGAAGTCCGCGGCATGGTCGGCGTACACCGGTGAGATCCTCGCCCAACGCGCGGTGGGCGATGTACTGGTCATCCCCAGAGCAGGCACAACGCGCGAACTGCGCGGCCTGCATCACCTGCAGGGCACCGAGGACGAATGGGAGGCCGCCACCCGGCTGGGAGCGGACTCGGTACGGCTGCTGTGCCTCTACGCACAGCCGGACGGCACCCTCACGCTCGACGTTGACGGCGAGCTGTCCTTGCCAAAGGCCGGCGAGGACGGTCGGATCGCGATCCCTGATGTGCGCACCGTGATGGGCAAGACGATCCCGGTCCGCGCCGATCTGTTCCGGGACGATTGGTCAGCTCACCAGCCGCCCCCCGCATGGATGGACCATCCGATGCTCGGCGACCTGATCGTCCTCGAACAACCCGTACACCACGGCGTGGCACAAGAAGTGGCCGTCGGTAAACGGCGTATGTGGCTCGACCCGGACCTCGGACTCGTCTACCGCTGAGACGGCGGTCGCCGGTGCGGGGTCCCGCTGGCGACCGAATGCGGTCAACAAGTGTCAACTGTCGCCCATTGCGCCCAGGTTCTGTCTTCCGATTCTGGTGCGCGACTGAAACTGCCACAGTCAAGTGCCTCTATGTGGGCGGGAGTTGTCAGTGGTGGCTGTTTCACTGACCGCGACGGCTCGGTGCTGCGGCCGGGCTCCACAAAGGTATTGGACACGGGGCTGGTTGAAGGGATGAGGGGGAGGGATGGCCGGAGGGTTCGATCTGAGGAGTGAGTCGTGGATTCCGGTGCGGATCGGCGGTGTTCCGCGGGCGGTGGGGCTGCGTGAGTTGTTCCACCGGGCCCACGAGATCGAGGACGTGGAGGTGCCGGTGCCACCGGCGGCGTCCGGGCTGCTGCGAATCCTGGCGGCGATGGCCGCGCGGATCGCCCGCGTCGGCGGCAAGCGGCTGGACAACGCAGGTCTCGCCGAGGACATCGACGAGTGGTTCGCTGTCCGGGATCGCATTCTGACGCAGTCGCGGTTCGATCCTGCCGCGGTCGACGCGTACTTCGACAACGAGGTGCCTGCCGGGCACTTCGACCTTTTCGACCCGCTGCGGCCATTTCTTCAGGATCCGCGGCTTGTGACCGAGTGCCGGGACGCTGCGGGCGAGCCCAACCCGTCGGGTGTGAACAAGCTGGTGCTCGGGCGGCCGACCGGGGTCAATGGGGCTGTGTTGTTTGGGCACTTCACCGATGGCGCTCCTGTGCCGGTCCGCGCTGCCGAGGCGGCCTGGCATCTGATCGCACAGGTCTACTACGGGCCGTCCGGCCAGTGCACGCCACGGCGTATCACGTCGGTGCGGACGGGGAGCGGGGACGCGGGTCCGCTGCGTAAGACGGTGTCGTTCCATGTGTGGGCACCGGACTTGTACACCAGCCTGGTGCTGGGGGTGCCAGTCCCCGGGGACTCGGCGGATTCCGATGTCGAAGACCGCTGCCCGTGGGAGGACGACGAACTCCCCAAACCGCTGGGCCCGTTGCCGCCGCTTTCCTCGCCGGGGCGACTGCTGACGGGGCGCGCCCGGCACGCCGTTCTGCTGGTGCCTTCCGCGGACCGCAGGTCGGTCGTGGACGCGTACGTGACGTGGTCCACGCATCAGCCCGCGCATGCTGCGCCCGATCCGTATGTGGTGCTGGACATGCCGAAGAACGGCGGCGGGCCGCCGTTCGCGCGTCCCGCGGACGGCAGGCGCGCCGTATGGCGGGACGTGGACGCGCTGCTGCTCAAGGACGACCCCCAGTCGCGCAGGCCGTTGGCGTTCGAGGATCTGCCGCACCGGCTGCTGAAGGATTTGCGGGTACGGGCCTACGGGTTCGACCAGGACGGGCAGCAGCGGGACCGCGGCTGGTTCGAGGCGACCACACCGCCGGTACTGCGCTGGCAGCAGGATGTCGACGGGGCGATGGCCCTGCATGTGGCGCGCTGTCACCGGGCGGCCGAGGACGTCGGCAGCCGTTTGGAGTACGCGGCCCGGCTGGCCTGGAAGCTGACCACCGACCCGGGCGAGGATCCGACGGCGAAGGTGAAACTGGACTCCAAGCGGCCCGGCCCGTGGGCCCGACAGGCGTTGGTCCACTTCTGGCCGGTCGCCGAGCGCGCCTTCTGGGACCTGGCGACCCCGCAACGGCTGGACAGCCCGCCGTATCCGCCGTTCGTGGATGCCGCGCTGACGGCGCTCGACGCCGCGATGGGATCGGCGCGCGCCGATGTCCCCGGCGCCCGTGCGCGCAGCCGGGCCAGGGCGACGATCCGCAGCCTCGTCCCCCAGCCGCCCTCCGTATCTCCTTCGCGTTAGGGATCCCGCTATGACCGCTGCCCCCGCGCCCGCCGCGAGCGCGAAACAACTGCGCCTGGACCAGCACGACGAGTTCATCGCCTACATCCTCAACTGGTGTGCCAAGAGCAAGGAGGCGCAGGCCGATCTGCGCAGCGGGCTCGGGCGTCCGGTGGAGAGCTGCACCCGTATGCACCGCTACCTCGTACCGCGCCTGCCCAGGCAGGACCACCCCGACCAGTGGTACTCCGACACCCGCCGCGCCCAGTACGCGGTGGCCGCCCTCGTCGCGGCCAGGCCTCGTCGGGCCCGCGACGCCGATGCGGCCGCGTCAGCTTCAGCAAGTCCGGGCCCGGCCGCCGCGCCGGCGGACTGGTGGACGCGGCCCAACCTCGGCGCGTCCATGGCCGAAGCGGTCAACAAGAAACTCCTCAAGCCCGGTACCGCCGAGGACGACCTGCACCTGATGGCCCGCCAGAGCAGCGAGGCCATCCAGATCAGGCTGCCGTCGCTGACGACTCGCCTGCTCAACGGCGGCGTCAGCGTCGACTGGGCCGTCCTGCTGGACGACCTGAGCCGGTGGAACCGCGACCGGGACCGGACCGCGACCCGCTGGGTGGAGAGCTACTTCCGGGTGCGCACGCTCGAAGACCGCGAAGAAGAATCCTCGAAGGAGAACGGCTGATGTCCCTGTTCCTCGACCTGAGCGCCCTGCAGTCCGTCCCGGCGGCCAACCTCAATCGAGATGATCTTGGTTCGCCGAAGACGGTGAAGTACGGCAATGCCTCCCGTATCCGGGTGTCGAGCCAGTCCTGGAAGCGCGTGATCCGTCACGGAGTCGAGGAGGACCTCGGCGAAACCGCGGCACGCACCCGACTGGTCCCGGTCAAGGTCAAGGAAGCGCTGGTCAAAGCCGGTTGGGCGCCGGACCTGGCCGCGTTCGCAGGAGCGCAGGTCGCCGCCAGCGCCAGCGCGAAGAAGGCGCTCAGCACAGAGAAGGAGGGGCACACCTCGGTCCTGCTGTTCCTTCCTTCCAACGGCATCGACGAACTGACCGCCGTATGTGTCGAGAACCGCGAGGCGCTGGAGAAGGGGCTCGGCAAGGCCAAGCCGGGGGCCTTGCTGCCCACCGACCGTATCGAGGAGATCCTCAAGCGGAAGACGGTGTCCATCAGCCTCCTGGGGCGCATGCTCGCCGAACTGCCCGGAGCCAACGTCGACGGCGCCGCGCAAGTCGCCCACGCCTTCACCACGCACGCCAGCGAGCCGCAGCGGGACTACTTCACCGCCGTCGACGACTGGCTCAGCGCCGACGAGACCGGCAGCGGGCACCTGAGCACCGCTGAGTTCAGCTCCGGCGTCTTCTACCGCTTCGCCACCGTCAACATCACCGACCTGCTGAAGAACCTTGACGGTGATCACAAGACCGCGCGCGAGGTGCTGGCCTCCTTCGCCGAGCAGTTCCTGATGTCGCTCCCGCAGGCCAAGAAGAACAGCACCGCCCCGCACACCCTGCCCGACCTCGCGTACCTCGCCGTGCGCACCCGTCGCCCGGTCTCGCTGGCCGCGGCCTTCGAGACTCCCGTCGCCGCCGACCGCTCCGGCGGCTTCTCCACGCCGTCCCGTCAGGCGCTGGCCACCTACGCGCAGGACATCAACCGGCTCACCGGCGACCGCGACCGGCCCTTTCACGGTCATGCGGGCGTCAGCCGTGACCCCTTTGACGGACTCGGCACCGTGCACGACTCCTACCCCGGCCTGGTCAAGGCCGCCGTCGAGGCTGCGCTGCCCGAAAGCGGCCCGCAGCAGTGACCGGGCTGATCCTGCGGCTGGCTGGCCCCTTGCAGTCCTGGGGGGAACGCTCGGCCTTCTCCCCAGAACGTGACACCGCCGCGTTCCCCACCCGCTCCGGCCTCATCGGCATGTTCTCCGCAGCGGAGGGACGCAGCCGTCACGAGGACCCCCGCTACTACGCCGACCTGGAATTCACTGTCCGCATCGACCGCCCCGGGCAGCGGATCGAGGACTTTCACACCGTCGGCGGCGGGCAGCCGAAGGACCGCACCGCGGCCACCAGCGGCGGCGCCCGCAAAGGCGACGCGGTTATCACCCGCCGCTACTACCTGGCCGACGCCGTCTTCGTCGTCGCAGTCACCGGACCCGAAGCCGACACCGCCCGCATCGCGCGAGCCCTGCACCGCCCGCACTGGAACCCCTACCTCGGCCGCCGCTCCTGCGTCCCCGACGAACCGTTCCTCCTGCGCGCCCACGCCGACGACCCCGTACGGGAACTGCTGGGACATGTCCCGCTCAGTCCCCGCAACACCGAGGACCGCCCCGACGTATCCCCGAACGAGCCCCTGGTGGACTTCGTCTGGGAGACCTACCACCGCGGACCGCTGCCCGACGGCGCCACCACCGCCACGGCCTACGACGTACCGAGCAGCTTCGCCCCGCACGGCCGCAGCCACGGCACACGCACCGTCCACCGCACCACCGAGCACCTGCCCGACCGGCCCCGTACGCGCCAGCAAGAACTCCACCAACAGCTCATCGACTACGCCAAGGAGGAGGCATGAGCCCCCGCGCCACCCTGGCCCGCATCCGCTTGAACCCGCACAACCGTGATGTCCAGCGCGACCTGCTCTACGCCGCCGAGATGCACAAGACCCTCATGCGGATGCTCCCCGACCATCTCGGCGACACCCCACGGCGCGACACCGGCATCCTCTACCGCGTCGACCACGGCGAAGACGCCAGCACCCTCCTCGTCCAGGCCACCATCCCCCTGGACCCCGGCAGGCTCCCCGCCGGATACGGCCGCGCCGAGACCAGAGACCTCACACCGATGTTCACCGCGCTCGGCAAGCAACGCGCCGTCCGCTACCGCATCACCGTCAGCCCCACCAAGACCGAACGCCTCCCTCTGGGCACCAACAGGAAGCGCGGGAGGATCGTCCCCCTGTTCGGAGCGGACGCCGACCAGTGGTGGACCCGCCGCGCCGGGGAAGCCGGTCTCCACCTGCACACCACCGTCGCCACCCCGCAAAGCCCCGCACGCTCCCGCCCCCGAGCCGCCGAGTCCGTAGAGCACAGCCTCATCCGCTTCGACGGAACCGCCACCGTCACCGACCCCGACGCGCTGGTCACCGCGCTCCTGACGGGTATCGGGCGCGGCAAGCCCTACGGCGCCGGTCTGCTCAGCCTCGCCCCTGCCACCGCGGCATGAGCGCCCCCGGAAAAAGCAGCGACGCACGCCGACGCCTGGCCGCGCCCACGCTCGCCATGCTTCCGCGCGTCGCGGACTCGCTGTCCTTCCTCTACCTCGACAGAGTCCGGCTCGTGCAGGACGACACCGGCGTCTGCGCCCAGATCCAAACGGGCAACGACCGCATCGACACCGTCTACATCCCCACCGCCGCGATCTCCTGCCTGCTGCTCGGCCCCGGCGTCTCCGTCACCACCCGCGCCATGGCCACACTCGCCCGGCACGGCACCAGCGTCGTCTGTACCGGGGACGGTGGCGTACGCGCCTACGCGGGGATCCTCCCGGACTCCCTCACCACCCACTGGCTCGAACAGCAAGCCGCGGCCTGGGCCGACACCGAACAACGCCTGGCCGTAGCCATCCGGATGTACCGCATGCGCTTCGACGACGACGTTCCCGACAGCGTCACGCTCGCGCAGCTCCGCGGCATGGAGGGCCACCGCATGAAGGGCCTCTACCGCATCCTCGCCCAACAGCACGGCATCGGTCGCTTCCGCCGCGACTACCATCCCGACCAGTGGCACCAGCAAGACCCCGTCAACCTCGCGCTGTCCGCCGCCAACGCCTGCCTGTACGGCATCGTCCACGCCGCCCTGCTCGCCCTCGGCTGCTCCCCGGCACTCGGCTTCGTCCACGCGGGCACCCAACACGCCTTCGTCTACGACATCGCCGACCTCTACAAAGCCCGGACGACGCTTCCCGTCGCGTTCTCCCTGCACCAGTCCACCAACCCGGAACAGGAAGCACGCCGCAAATTCCGCGACGAACTCAGACTCCTCCGCCTGCTTCCCCGCATCGTCCAGGACGTGCAGAAACTCCTCGCTCCCGGAAGCGTCGCCGAAGACGACGAGTCTGAACGTCTCGACGTAGACATGGTCCACCTCTGGGACCCCCACGCGGGCGTCCTCCCCGCCGGTCTCAACTACGCCCGCGAGACGGACTGACATGCCCTCCATGCTCGTCATCGCCACCACGGCGGTCCCCGACCACCTGCGCGGAGCACTCAGCCGATGGACCATCGAAGTCGTCCCCGGCATCTTCGTCGGCACCGTCTCCGCCCGCGTCCGCGACGAACTCTGGAAATCCGTCGCCGAAGTCGTCTCTGACGGTGCCGCAGTCCTCGTCCACCCCGCCCCCACCGAACAGGGCTACGAGATCCGCACCGCCGGCACCCGCCGCCGCGTCCCCGAAGACTTCGACGGCCTCACCCTGATGCGCATGACCGCGCATGTCGATCCAAGGGCAGAGGCAAACAAACTGCAAAGCCCCCGCTAAGCCGCAGGTCGCGAAGTGTCCGTCCCGCAGGCGCGGGGGTGAACCATGCCCCTCGATCTGACTGCGGATCGACGGGCCGTCCGTCCCGCAGGCGCGGGGGTGAACCGTCCTGGGCGCCGGGGTGGCGGGGGTCGATGTGGTCCGTCCCGCAGGCGCGGGGGTGAACCGCCACCGGCATCAAGATCGACCAACTCTCCGGAGTCCGTCCCGCAGGCGCGGGGGTGAACCGCACGCCGAGCTGATGGCCGAGGCGACCGCTGCGTCCGTCCCGCAGGCGCGGGGGTGAACCCGTGGTCCAGGTCGAGCCGCTGCCGAGGAGCAGGTCCGTCCCGCAGGCGCGGGGGTGAACCGCCCGTCGCTGGCGGTGAGGCCACCCTGAAGGCGTCCGTCCCGCAGGCGCGGGGGTGAACCGCTGAGTCGGCGACCCATCGGTCAGCCCTTCTGGTCCGTCCCGCAGGCGCGGGGGTGAACCGGCCGAGGCCGCACGCATCACCGACGGCGGAACGTCCGTCCCGCAGGCGCGGGGGTGAACCGCACGGAATCCAACGAGAGGGCGATCTAGGGTGGTCCGTCCCGCAGGCGCGGGGGTGAACCGATCCACTCCCAGCTGGCTCCCAGAAGCCGCCCGTCCGTCCCGCAGGCGCGGGGGTGAACCGGCTGTTGGCAACCTCCACCCCGGCGTCGACACGTCCGTCCCGCAGGCGCGGGGGTGAACCGCCTGGGGCTGGACGGCCAACTGACACCTCCGGGTCCGTCCCGCAGGCGCGGGGGTGAACCGATCTACCGCCTCAAGCCCGACCAGATCAAGAAGTCCGTCCCGCAGGCGCGGGGGTGAACCGTGGATGCCGAGGAGTTCGCCGATGGCCCGGTAGTCCGTCCCGCAGGCGCGGGGGTGAACCGTTGACGGGTGGCGAGTGGTTCTCCTACTACGAGTCCGTCCCGCAGGCGCGGGGGTGAACCGTAGCGCCGGTAGAGGGGGTGCGGGACAACCAGGTCCGTCCCGCAGGCGCGGGGGTGAACCGGGACGCGGCCAGGTTGAGGCCGTAGTCGACGCGTCCGTCCCGCAGGCGCGGGGGTGAACCGACTGGGGCGGGCATGACAGTCGGCGGCAGCGCGTCCGTCCCGCAGGCGCGGGGGTGAACCGACGGGCGCGTCTGGATCTACCGCGAGATCTACGTCCGTCCCGCAGGCGCGGGGGTGAACCGACCCCGCCGAACCTCCGCCGCGCGCTCCATCAGTCCGTCCCGCAGACGCGGGGGTGAACCGCAGCCCCACCACTTGCGGCCAGGATCCGCCGGGTCCGTCCCGCAGGCGCGGGGGTGAACCGCCAGCCATGCGGCCTTGGCCTCAGTGCGGGTGGTCCGTCCCGCAGGCGCGGGGGTGAACCGCCACCCAGGCGATGACCCGTCAGGCCCTCACGGTCCGTCCCGCAGGCGCGGGGGTGAACCGACGCTGGGGGTGCGTGGCGGCAACTGATGGAGTCCGTCCCGCAGGCGCGGGGGTGAACCGCGGTCGGTGTCCTCGGGGGTCTTCCAGGCCCGGTCCGTCCCGCAGGCGCGGGGGTGAACCGGACGCCAGCGCATATGCCCACCAACCGGACCGGTTCGTCCCGCCGTCGCGAGGGGACCGGCGAGAGTGTCGGGGGTGATCGGCGGCGGTCGCTCAGTTGGGCGACACACGGGAGCCCCGTCACGCTCCGTGAGGGAGCGTGGCGGGGCTCCTATGAGGGCCTGTCAGCTGACGAACTATCAGTCGATTTGGGCTCTGGTCCACATCTGGTCCACATGAGGACGAGGACGGGTGAGGATCAGCGAGAGATGCTGAGAGCTGTTTTCGCAGCTCAGCGGGCATCTATCGGTGATCGCCGCAGCTGGGCGGCACCCCCGTTTTAGATGTCGAAGTACAGCTCGAACTCGTGGGGGTGCGGGCGGAGCTGGATCGGGGCGATTTCGGCGGTGCGCTTGTAGTCGATCCAGGTGTCGATCAGGTCGGAGGTGAAGACGCCGCCGGCCTGGAGGTACTCGTTGTCGGCCTCGAGGGCGTCGAGGACGGCGGGGAGGGAGGTGGGGACCTGGGGGACGCCCGCGTGCTCCTCGGGGGCGAGCTCGTAGAGGTCCTTGTCGATCGGCTCGGCGGGCTCGATCTTGTTCTTGACGCCGTCGAGGCCCGCGAGGAGGAGGGCGGAGAAGGCGAGGTACGGGTTCGAGGACGGGTCCGGGGCGCGGAACTCGACGCGCTTGGCCTTCGGGTTGGAACCCGTGATCGGGATGCGCATCGCGGCGGACCGGTTGCGCTGCGAGTAGACCAGGTTGACCGGCGCCTCGAAGCCGGGGACCAGGCGGTGGTACGAGTTCACCGTCGGGTTGGTGAAGGCGAGCAGCGACGGCGCGTGCTTGAGGATGCCGCCGATGTAGTAGCGGGCGATGTCGGACAGGCCCGCGTAACCCTGCTCGTCGTAGAAGAGCGGCGTGCCGCCCTGCCACAGCGACTGGTGGACGTGCATGCCGGAGCCGTTGTCACCGAAGATCGGCTTGGGCATGAAGGTCGCGGTCTTGTTGTTGCGCCACGCGACGTTCTTCACGATGTACTTGAAGAGCATCAGGTCGTCGGCCGCGGCGAGCAGCGTGTTGAACTTGTAGTTGATCTCCGCCTGGCCCGCGGTGCCCACCTCGTGGTGCTGGCGCTCGACCTGGAGGCCGGAGGCCTCCAACTGGAGGGAGATCTCGGCGCGCAGGTCGGCGAAGTGGTCGACCGGCGGGGCCGGGAAGTAGCCGCCCTTGTAACGGACCTTGTAGCCGCGGTTGTCCTCGACCGCACCGGTGTTCCAGGCCGCGGCCTCGGAGTCGATGTGGTAGAAGGACTCGTTCGCCGACGTCTGGAAGCGGACGCTGTCGAAGACGTAGAACTCGGCCTCGGGGCCGAAGTACGCGGTGTCGGCGACGCCGGTGGAGGCGAGGTACGCCTCGGCCTTCTTCGCCACGTTCCGCGGGTCACGGCTGTACGCCTCGCCGGTGATCGGGTCGTGGATGAAGAAGTTGATGTTGAGCGTCTTGTCCCGGCGGAACGGGTCCACGCGGGCCGTCGAGAGGTCGGCGCGCAGCGCCATGTCCGACTCGTGGATGGCCTGGAAGCCGCGGATCGACGAGCCGTCGAAAGCAAGCTCATCGGTCGGGTCGAACGTCGAGACCGGGACCGTGAAGTGCTGCATGACGCCGGGCAGGTCACAGAACCGGACGTCGACGAACTTGACGTCCTCGTCCGTAATGAACCGGTTGACGTCGTCGGCGTTCTGGAACATCCCACTCCTCCTAGGCCCGGCCCCACGGGTCGGGTTGACAACTCGAGGCGCGCCAGTGCGGTGGCGCACACTGCCCCGACCATAGGGATCAGGGATTTCTCCAGCATGACCCATTTGTTTCCGAGGCGTTAACCGCGACGCCGGGGCGGCACCCGGGCAGCGCCGTACGGGTGGGCGTCCGGAAGGCCCCGTCCGCGACCGCGCTGTAGGGCCGCGGACGGCGCCGGGTTACCGTGGTCGGGTGGACAACAGGGATGCAATCGGATCGTGGCTGTCGGGCCCGGGTGCCGCCGCCGAGCAGATGGGCGTGGAGTTCGGCTACCGCGGGCAGCGCCTCGGACTGCCGGAGAACGGGCCGGGTTCCATCGCGCCGGTGGGGCGCCGCGTCGTGGCGCTCTTCATCGACTGGTTCCTCTGCCTGCTGATCGCATACGGCCTGATCGCGCACCGTGACGCCGGCAAGTCCAATACCTGGACACTCGTCGTCTTCGGCGTGGTCAGCGTCGTCCTGCTGCTGACCGTCGGCACCACCTTGGGCAAGCGGCTGATGGGCCTGCGCGTCGTACGCCTCGACGGCGGCCGTCTGGGAGCCGTCGCCGTCGTCATCCGTACGGCGCTGCTGCTGCTCGTCGTCCCCGCCGTCATCTGGGACCGCGACACCCGCGGCCTGCACGACAAGGCCGCCAAGTCCGTACAGGTACGGATCTGACCCAGCCGGGACGCAGAAGAAGACACGGAAGAAGGCACAGAAGAAGGCACGGAAGAGGACACAGAAAAAGGGGGTCCGGGGACGCTGTCCCCGGACCCCCTTCGTACAACGACCTCCGTGCCCCGACCGCCTAGCGGCCCTTCGGCATCCGCATCCCCTTGGGCATCGGGCCCTTCGGGATCGGCATGTTGCTCATCAGATCCCCGAGCGCCCGCAGCCGGTCGTTCACCTCGGTCGTCTTCGGGCCGGACAGCACGCGCGGCAGCTTCAGCAGCGTGGTGCGCACCTTCTTCAGCGACAGCTCGTCCGGGCCGTTGCCGACGATGAAGTCGTGCACCGGCACGTCGAAGACGACCCGGTTGACCTTCTTCTTCTCGGCGGCCAGCAGGCCCTTCACGCGGTTCGGGTTGCCTTCACCGATCAGGACGACACCGGCCTTGCCGACGGCGCGGTGCACCACGTCCTGGCTCTTGTTCATCGCGACGGCCGGGGTGACGGTCCAGCCGCGTCCGACATTCTGCAGAACGGCCGCGGCGGCGCCCGGCTTGCCTTCGAGCTGCCCGAACGCGGCCTTCTCGGCCCGGCGGCCGAAGATGACCGCCATCGCGAGGAAGGCCAGCAGGAAGCCAAGGATGCCTGCGTAGATGGGGTGACCGATCAAGAAGCCGAGGGCGAGGATGACACCGAAGGTGACGATTCCCACAGCCGCAACGACAAGCCCGACCTTGGGGTCGGCCTGCCTGGTCATCTTGTAGGTCTGGACGATCTGCTTCAGTCGTCCAGAATTCTCGGGGTTCTCGGGTGTTTCCTTCCTCGCCATGCCGCTCAGGATACGCGAGGGGGGTGCCCGCTCAGTCGTTGAGGGCGCTTCCCCGTGCGGCGCTCACAAGGGCGTCCATCTCGTGCTGCGCCTCCCGCCGGTCCCGGGCCCTGCGGCGGTCCTCGACGACGGCTGCCCAGGCGTTACGGCGGGCTGTCTGCTGCCCGCCGCGCAGCAGAAAGGACTCCACGGCGCGCAGCGCCACGGCCGGACGGATGTGCACGGACTCGGACGGCATGGCGTCCCCCTCATATGCGGCTGAGAGCTGAGAGTAGGAAGGTGCGGGGCGGTACGTGATGACGCGCGTGGTGCGGGCAGCGCCGGTGACTCGAAGAGCCCCGTGCGTGACACCAGGGTCGCCACAACGTGTTACCAGTCGGTGACCACTCGGTCAATCTCGCATGAAAGCCTCACTCCGGCAGCACGGCGCCCCGCCAGGTCACTCGCCCGGCGGGGCGTCGTCGGCGGTGAGCGGACTCACACGACGAGGGTCGGAACCGAGGGTCGGAACGGGGCCATGACGGGGGTCACGGCCGGGGTCATACGGAGGGCGTCATACGGAGGGCGCCGCCACCGGGCCCACGGCCAGCCGCTCGCCCTCCCGCAGCCGCTTGTCCACGGCCTGCTGGAAGAGCCGTCCGGCGCGGTACGAGGAACGGACCAGCGGCCCGGACATGACGCCCGCGTAGCCGATCTCCTCGGCCTCCTCCTTCAGCTCCACGAACTCCGCGGGCTTCACCCAGCGCTCCACGGGGTGGTGCCGCACGGACGGCCGCAGGTACTGCGTGATGGTGATCAGCTCGCAGCCCGCGTCGTGCAGGTCCTGGAGCGCCTGGCTGATCTCCTCGCGCTCCTCGCCCATGCCCAGGATCAGGTTGGACTTGGTGACCAGACCGGCCTCGCGGGCGCGGGTGATCACTTCGAGCGAGCGCTCGTAGCGGAAGCCGGGACGGATCCGCTTGAAGATCCGCGGCACCGTCTCGACGTTGTGCGCGAGCACCTCGGGGCGGGAGCCGAAGACCTCGGCGAGCTGCGCGGGCTCGGCGTTGAAGTCGGGGATGAGCAGCTCGACCTTGGTGTGGCCGCCCTCGCGCGCCGCCGTCATGGCGTGGATCTGCCGGACGGTCTCCGCGTACAGCCAGGAGCCGCCGTCCTCCAGGTCGTCGCGGGCGACGCCGGTGATCGTGGCGTAGTTGAGGTCCATCGTGACGACGGACTCGCCGACGCGGCGCGGCTCGTCACGGTCGAGCGCCTGCGGCTTGCCGGTGTCGATCTGGCAGAAGTCGCAGCGCCGCGTGCACTGGTCGCCGCCGATGAGGAAGGTCGCCTCGCGGTCCTCCCAGCATTCGTAGATGTTGGGACAGCCGGCCTCCTGGCACACCGTGTGCAGCCCCTCGCTCTTCACGAGTTTCTGCATCTGGGTGTACTCGGGGCCCATCTTGGCGCGGGTCTTGATCCACTCGGGCTTGCGCTCGATGGGGGTCTGGCTGTTGCGGACCTCCAGGCGCAGCATCTTGCGTCCGTCGGGTGCGACTGCGGACACGACCGGCTCCCTAAAGCTTCGATTCTTCGGCGAACACCAGAGTACGCCCGTGATTCGTACGGCTTGATCCGTGCGGCTTCCTCTGGAAGCAACCAGCCGTGTCGTAGCCGCATTCCCGGCCGGATACCTGCTACCGCCGAGGCCCGGCGGTACGGCCACCGGCCCCGGCCGTCAGCCCCCGGTTGTACGGCCGGCGATACGGCCCGTGAGCCCCCGTCGTACGGCCCACCGCCCCGGCTATACGGCCCGCGGCAGCGGCACGACCGCGCCCAGGACGTCCGCCAGGTGCCGTTCCAGCACCGGCAGCACCTCGGTGACGCCGATGTCGCGGCCCAGTTCGTTGGAGAGCGAGGTGACGCCCGCGTCACGGATGCCACAGGGCACGATCCGGTCGAACCAGGTGTTGTCGGGGTCGCAGTTCATCGCGAAGCCGTGCATCGTCACGCCCTTGGCGACGCGGATGCCGATCGCGGCGAGCTTGCGGTCCTCGCGGCGCTGTCCGGCGTTGGAGGGCGCGTACTCGGGGCCGTTCAGCCGCGGGTCGAACTCGCTGTCCTCGCCCCCCTTCGACGGGGAGCCCGCTCCCACCCGCGGGTCGAGGTCGAGGGTCAGGCCGTTGACCGCCGGGCGGTCCGCCACCGGGTCACCGAGCACCCACACCCCGCTGCGGCCCTCCACGCGCGTGGTCTCCAGACCGAATTCGGCGCAGGTACGGATCAGCGCCTCTTCCAGACGGCGTACGTGCGCGACCACGTCGACCGGGCGCGGCAGCTTCAGGATCGGGTAGCCGACGAGCTGGCCGGGGCCGTGCCAGGTGATCTTGCCGCCGCGGTCCACGTCGACCACGGGGGTGCCGTCCAGGGGGCGCTCGCTGTCGGTCGTACGGCGTCCCGCCGTGTAGACCGGCGGGTGTTCGAGGAGCAGGCAGGTGTCGGGGATCTCGTTCTCCACGCGTGCGGCGTGCACCCGGCGCTGTTCCTGCCACGCCTCGGTGTACTCGACGGCGTCGGCCCCGAACCCCAGGTGGACGAAGCGCAGCTCGTCCGTCCGCGCGGCGTCCTGCGGAAACCCCATGACCACTCCTCTGCGTGCCCGGCGGTGCTTGTTTCGCGCCTCTGCCACTGTACGGCGGCGGGTCCGTGGGGCCCGAGCGGGGCCGAAGCTTCCCGTCCTGTGGGGGCTGGGCTTGAGGCGGCGCCATAGCACGGCGCCTCCGACCGACCGGGGCGGTTTACCGACCCTTGAGGGTCCTTATCGCCCATTCGGGCGAATAACGAGGTCTTACGGTGAGCTTCCCGGTACCGACCGTTACATTCACGCCGTTCCGGTTACCTCCCCAGTCCCAGGAAGTGGACCGCACTGCCGATGACGGACCGTTCCACGCAGCGAACCCCGACCCGTCCCAACAGCAGACTCGCCTCGTTGATCGCGGAGGCAGGCTTCTCCAACGCGGGGCTCGCCCGCCGGGTCGACCAGCTCGGCATAGAGCACGGCCTCGACCTGCGGTACGACAAGACCTCGGTGACCCGCTGGCTGCGCGGCCAGCAGCCACGCGGCACCACACCCGCGCTGATCGCCGAGGTCTTCACCCAACGGCTCGGCCGCCGGCTCTCCGCCCAGGACCTCGGGCTCGACGCGTGCGCGCCGGTCTACGCGGGCCTCGAATTCGCCGGGTCGCCCGACGAGGCGGTGGACATCGTCAGCGGCCTGTGGCGCAAGGACACCGGCAACCAGACGGAGCTGCGGAAGATCGCCTTCACCGCGGCCGGGCTCGTCGTGCCCAGCCGCGACTGGCTGATCGGCCGCGCCGACGAGAGGGTCGCGCGGGGCGCCGACGCCGCGCCGGTACGGGTGCCCGCGCAGAGTCGCGGCCCCGGCCCCCTGGGGCTCCCGCCGTCCGCCGCGCCCGGACCCGCGCCGGGGCTCGCCGCCAAGGCCGGGCCGCCCCGCGCCAAGGTCGGTGCCGGTGACATCGCCGCCCTGCGCGCCGTCGGCGACCTCTTCCGGGGGCTCGACCACGCGTACGGCGGCGGCCACGCCCGCCAGGCCCTCGTCCGTTACCTGGAGCACGAGGCCGAGCCGATGCTGCGCGGTAGTTACGGCGAGGCACTCGGCCGCCGCCTGTTCTCCTCCGTCGCCGACCTCACCCGGCTCGCCGGATGGACGTCGTACGACATCGGCGCGCACGGGCTCGCGCAGCGCTACTTCGTCCAGGCGCTACGGCTCTCGCAGGCCGCGGGGGACCGGGTCTACGGCGGCTACGTGCTCGTCACCATGAGCCGCCAGGCCGTCTACCTCGGGCACGGCCGCGAGGCCGTCCAGCTCGCCCGGGTCGCCCAGCAGGGCGTCGGCTCCGGCGCGCCCGCCGTCGTCCAGGCCCTGCTGCACAGTGCCGAGGCGCGCGGGCACGGGCTGCTCGGTGAGATCCGCGCGTGTTCCGCGGCGCTCGCGCGGGCCGAACGCTCGCTCGGGGCGGCCCGCCCCGGTGACGAGGTGCCCTCCTGGGCGCGCTTCTTCGACGAGGCCCAGCTCGCCGACGAGTTCGGGCACTGCCACCGGGACCTCCAACTGCACCGGGCCGCCGCGCAGCACGCCGAGCGCTCCCTCCAGCTCCGCGCCCCCGCGTACGCCCGCAGCCGGCTCTTCTGCCGCACCGTGCTCGCTTCCGCTCGCCTCGGGCTCGGGGAGGTGGACGTCGCCTGTGCTCTCGGCATCGAGGTCATGCAGCAGGCCGCCGAGATGCGGTCGGCTCGCGCCGTCGAGTACGTGCGGGACTTCGGGCGGCGCCTTGAGCCGTATCGCGATGCCGCGGCCGTTCGCGCCTTTCGCGACCGCGCCGTCGCCTTGGGGCTGGTCGCCCCATGACGACCTCCGGTCACGGTCCCTTACCCACCTCCCGCAAGTGGGTCCCCCCCCAGGGGCGCGGTCCCCTGACGTTCCCCCGGCCCGCCGGGGCGGTTCGGTGGTGTTCGGTCCACCGGGCGGGTGGGGGCGGGCCGCGCAGTTCCTCGCGCCCCTGGCGGGGCGTGCCGTCATTCGTCGGGGCGGTGAGCCGGTCTTTTAGGGGCGCGGGGAACTGCGCGCTCAGCCACGATGCTCCTGCGGGTCACCACCGGCCCCGGCGGGGCAGCTCGGCGGTGTTCGGTCCACCGGGCCGGTGGTGGGTTGCTCGCGCAGTTCCTCGCGCCCCTGACGGGGCGCACCGTCTTTCGTCCAGACCGCAGGTCACCACCGGTCCCGGCGGGGCAGTTCGGTGGTGTTCGGGCCACTGGCCGGTGGTGGGTTGCTCGCGCAGTTCCCCGTGCCCCTGACGGGGCGGGCCGTCTTTCGTCGGGGCGGTGAGCCGATCCTTTTAGGGGCGCGGGGAAGTGCGCGCTCGGCCACCGACGGTGGCGCGGGCGAAGAAGAGGCCCCGGTGGGGCAGGGGCTAGGCGGCCCGGGGGGTGGGGGTGTCGGCGGGGTGGGGGACGGCGTCGCGGAGGATGCTGTGGGCGGCGCGGCGGGCGGAGAGAAGGGCGCCCTGGGGAGTGCTGGTGGTGCGATGGGCACCGCAGATGTAGAGACCGTCGAGGAGCCGGGCGGGACGCCGCAAATCGTGGGGCGCGGGCATGGCCGGCACGGCCTCGGGATCGTTGTGGACGGCGAGCAGCTCCCACGCGTCGGTGGAGGTCTCGTACAGCTCGGCGAGGTGAGCGCGGACGGTCTTGTCGCCCGCCCCGTCGGGCGGCGGCCCGAGGACGACGGACGTGACGAGGGCGCGCCCGGCCGGCGCCCGGCTCGGGTCGATCTCACTGACCGGGAGAGTGTGTGAGACGGGCCCCATGCGGTCGGCGTCGAGGACGAGCACCGGCTCGCGTACGGGTGGGACGGGCGCCGCGTGGTGCAGGACGGTGACCTCGTGGAAGGACGGCACCCGCAGCCCCGGCAGGAGTTCGGCCGCGGCCCGCGCCCCGGTGGCCACCAGCACGGCCCGGCAGGGCAGTTCGGTGCCGTCCTCGGTCTGCACGCAGTTGACGGCGACCCGCACCGCGCGCGTGCCGAGCCGTACCGCGCCCGGCGGGAGCCCCGCGGCGAGCCGCCGCGGTACGGACGCCGCGCCCGTCGCGGGCAGGCACGTACGGCCGCGGGCGAAGCCGCGCAGTACCAAGTCGGCGCAGCGGCTGGAGGTTTGCAGCTCCGGGTCGCACAACAGGGCGGCCAGCAGCGGCCGTACGAAGCCCTCGACGGTCCGCGGCGCGAAACCGCGTGCGCTCAGCGCCCGCGCGGCGGTCGTCTCGGGGCGGCTGGCGAGCCGTGAGGCGGGCGTCGCGGCAAGGCGGTTGAGGGTGGTGCCGAGCCGGGCCCGGTCCAGCGTGGAGCCGATCGGGGCACGGGCCGAGCCGCGAACGGTACGGGAGCCGCGCGCGTCTCCGACCCGGTAACCGCGCCCGTCGGCTCTGACCAGGGCGCCGGGCGCGAGCGGCGCCAGCGGCAGCCCCCGCAGCCCCGGCGTGCGGCGCAGTTCCGGATAGGACGTGTTGAGCAGGTGAGCGCCGCGGTCGAGCCGGAAGCCGTCCACCACGTCGGTGGCCATGCGGCCGCCGACGTGGTCGGCGGCCTCCAGGACGGTGACCGACAGGCCGCCGCCGATGAGTTGATGCGCGGCGGACAGCCCGGATATGCCTGCGCCGATCACGACGACGTCCACGATTCCCGCGACGTCACGGCGTGCTGGTGAGAGCACTGTGCCCCTCCCCGAGGTCGGGTTCGAATCCCCGCTCACGTCGGCGTCACGCCCGAGGCGTCGCAGAACGCTGGTAAAGGTCATGCCCTCATCAAAGCCATCTGATGCCGGGGCAACCCGCCGATTCCAGCCCTTATCCAGCGCTTTTCGGCACCCCCGGCCGAATGTCTCCGGCCCGGTCACCTCTCCGGCCCGGTCACCTCTCCTGCCCGGTCGCCAATCCGGCCGCCGCTCGCGAGCCGCCCCGCCGCCCGCGCGACGCCCCGCCGCCCGCGAGCCGCCCCGCCCCGCCGTCGTAGGCGCCGCGGCAGCGGCTATTCGGCGAGAGCCGCCGTCACGGCCTGCGCGAATTCGGGAAAGGCGAAGCGGAAGCCGGAGTCCAAGAGGCGCTTGGGGCGGACCCGTTGGCTGCCCGTGACGTCCTGGGCCAGTTCGCCGAGGACCAGGCGCAGGACGGACTCCGGGACCGCGGCCACGGTGGGGCGGTGCAGGACGCGCCCCATCTCGGCGGTGATCTCACGGTTGGTCAGCGGCTCGGGCGCAGTGAGGTTGACCGGCCCGGACAGATCGGCCGTGTCCAGCGCGTAGCGAATGGCGGCCACCTCGTCGTGCAGGGCGATGAAGCTCCAGAACTGCCGTCCGTCGCCCAGGCGTCCGCCGAGCCCGGCCTTGAACAGCGGGAACAGCCGCGCCCACGCGCCGCCGCCCTTGGCGACGACCAGGCCCGTACGGGGGTGGACGGTACGGATGCCGGCCGCGCGGGCGGGATCGGCCGCGGCCTCCCACTCCTGGCACAGCTCGGCCAGGAAGCCGCTGCCCACCGGGCTGTCCTCGTCGACGGCCGTGTCGCCGGTGTCGCCGTAGATGCCGATCGCGCTCGCGCTGACCAGGACCCGAGGCGGGGTGTCGAGCGCGGCGGCGGCCTTGGCGACGGCGCCAGTGCCGAGCACCCGGCTGTCCACCAGCTCCTTCTTGCGGCTGTCGGTCCAGCGGCGGTCGCCGATCCCGGCGCCCGCCAGGTGCACGACGGCCTCGCAGCCCTCGAGACCCGCGGAGTCCACCGTGCCGCGCGCCGGATCCCAGCGCACCTCGGCGGGACCGACGGGCGCGCGCCGCACCAGCCGTACGACGTCGTGGCCGTCCGCGGCGAGCGAGCGGGACAGGGCGGAGCCGATCAGACCGGAGGAACCCGTGACTGCGATACGCATATTCGCATTGTGCCCGCCGACGGCCCGGGACGTCCGATGCCGGCGCGCGGCGCGCCATGGCACAGTGACCGGCATGACCTCAGCGACCGTCCGGCCCGCGACCCGCGCCGACGACTCCGCCCTCGCGGCGCTCGACGCCCGTACCTGGTCCCCGCTGCACTCCGTACAGCCAGCCCCGGCGCCCGGCGCCGCCTTCTACGGCTCACCCGACGGACACCGGTACGTCCTGGTCGCCGAGGCCGAGGGCCGGCTGGCCGGATATCTCAAGCTGGTCCCGCCGACCGCCCTGGCCTGCAACGCGCATGTGCGGCAGATACAGGGTCTGGCCGTCGACACCTGGGCGCGCGGGCGCGGCATCGCGCGCACGCTCATGGACGCCGCCGTCACCGAGGCGCGGCGGCAGGGCGCCGTCCGGATCACCCTGCGGGTGCTGGGGCACAACGCCCCGGCCCGACGGCTCTACGAGTCGGTCGGCTTCGCCGTGGAGGGCGTGCTGCCGGGGGAGTTCCTGCTGGACGGCGCCTACGTGGACGACGTCCTGATGGGCCGGGCGGTCGACCTCACGGCGGTCTGAGCCGACAGAACCGCGCCGCCAGAGCCCCGTCGACAGAACCGAGCCGACAGAGCCCCGCCGACAAAGCCGAGCCGAGCGACAGAGCCGCGCCGACAGAACCCGACAGAACCGAGCCGCCAGAGCCGGCTCAGCCGAAGCGCGACCACAGCTGCGGATACCGCTCCGCCATCGCCCGCTCGTCGTCCATGTCCAGCGACTCGCCCTCCGGCTGCTCCGGCTGCGCGAGTTCGAGGTCCGGCAGCCGGACCCCGGTGAGCTGCTCGTACGCCTCGTCCGCCGCGTAGCCCAGATCCTCCGCGTCGCCGTCCGTCTCCGGGTCGAACTCGGTGACGAGGAAGGCCAGGTCGTCGGGGGCGGCCAGACCGCCCTCGAAGACATGGCGGCCCTGGCCGATCAGCCAGCAGCGGAAGTAGTCGAAGGACTCGTCGTCCGCGCCGCCCAGCATGATGTCGGCGGCGCCCCACAGATCCCAGCGGAAGGCCCGGACGAACCGGGTCTCGAAGTGCCGGGCGAAGTCCACCACGGAGTCCGGGTCGAGCTGGGCCAGCCGCTCGATCAGCAGGTCGGCATGCTCCTCCGGATCGCCGTCCGCCGCCTCTCGCGTACGGTCGACGATCTCCCAGAACTCCGTCTCGTCCATCACTGGTCCAGCTTCCCGGTTGCCGCGCGCACCCGCACGCGGAGTGCCCCGGATGCGCCCGTGTCGTTACGGACTCCATCCGTGCGGGGTGGGTCGCCCACTGTACGAGGTCCGGGGGGTCAGCGCCGACCGAGGGTGAGCTGGTACTCGACCGTGCGGCGCAGCGGCCGGAAGCCGAGCGCCGTGTTGAGGGCCAGCATGTGGCGGTTGTCGTCGGCGTTGTCCGTCTGCACGGCGGTGAGCTGCGGGAATTCCTCCCGTACCCGGCGCAGCATCTCGGCCTTCACCCACAGCCCGAGGCCGTGGCCGCGGTGCGCGGGGAGGACGGCCGTGTCGTACTGCTGGGCGGTGCCCGCGCCCTCCGCCGGGATCACCAGCTCGGTGTAACCGGCGACGGAGCCGTCGAGCGCGTCCACCGCGGCGACCGTCAGCAGTTGCTCGCCGCGCCGGGCGATCACCTCGGCGGCCTCGCGGACCGCGGCCACGTCCCAGCGCACCTCGCCGAAGTCCATTGCGCCGGTCGGCATGTCGTCCATGGCGCGCCGGGCGTCCGCGAAGCTCTCGGCGAGCGCGTCGGGGACGACCCCGTCCCAGGACGTCAGCCGGTAACCGGGGTGCGGGACGTCGGGGAGCTTGTGGATACGGTCGGGTACGTCGTCGAGCGCGAGCCGCTGCCAGGTCAGCCGCAGGACCGGATGGAAGTCGCGGGTGGCCAGAAATCCCTCGTGCGGGGTACCCGCCATGACCTCGGTGACCACGCTGCGGCAGCCCGCCTCGGCCGCGGCCTCGGTCACCGTGGACAGCAGCCGCGAGCCGGTGCCCAGCCGCCGGTAGGCGGGGTGGACGGTCATCCTGACCTCGGCGAGGTGGCTGCGCCCCGGTTCGCTGAACAGCCGCAGGGTCGCGGTGGCCACCGGCTCCTCGTTTGCGTTGCGCACCAGCCACAGCAGCAGCCTGCTGCGGTTCCCCGTCGTCGTCAGCTTCGCCTGGAGGGCGGTGGCGGACAGCACGGGCTCACCTGGCCGGTCGTGTGCGAGAGCGGCCGACTGCACCCGGTGCCAGGCGCGGAAATCCTCGGCGGTCGGAGCCGTCAGAGGGCTGGGATTTGGTGGCATCCGAGGGAACGTAGCCGGTAGCTGTATGCGCCCGCAATCTCTTTCCGGCCAGGACGGGAGCGAGCGATAGCCGATTCACGCACCTCTCGCGTTCCACCGGGCCGCACCCGTACCGCCGCACATCCCGTACGGTACGGGCCGCGTGCGGTTTCGCGGGCTCTGCGGAGGGCCGCCGCGGCCGGTGGCACGGGGTGACTCGCGGGTGGCCGGAAACGTCTGCTGAAACCTATGAATATTCTCTGAGGCGGATACGGCCGCGCGGGGTGCGAAGGTCCGCGCGCGGCCGTACCAGGGCTGTTCGGGGCGCGGACGGGACGCGTACCGCGCCCGTCCGCCATCGGCCTTACAGGCCGTACCGCTCGGCGGCCTCCTTGACCGTCTCGGGCTTGATGTCGCCGCGCCGGGCGAGCGCGGCGAGCGCCGCGACCACCAGGGACCGCGGGTCCACCCCGAAGTGGCGGCGGGCCGCGTCGCGGGTGTCGGACAGGCCGAAGCCGTCCGTGCCCACCGACGTCCAGTCCTGCTCCACCCACTGCGCGATCTGGTCGGGCACCGCCCGCATCCAGTCGCTGACCGCGACCACGGGACCCGGCGCGCCTTCCAGCGCCCGCGTCACGTACGGCACCCGCTCCTCGCCGCGCAGCCGGGCCGCGTCGCACTCCAGCGCCTCGCGCCGCAGCTCGGTCCAGGACGGCGCGGACCACACGTCGGCGGCCACACCCCACTCCTGCGCCAGCATCCGCTGCGCGTCCAGCGCCCAGTGGATCGCGGTGCCGGACGCCAGCAGTTGCAGCCTGGCCGCGTCCGCCGCCGGGTCCTGCGCCTGCTGGAAGCGGTAGAGGCCCTTGAGGATGCCGTCCTCGACGCCCTCGGGCATCGCGGGCTGCACCTTCGGCTCGTTGTAGACCGTCAGGTAGTAGAAGACGTCCTCGGCGTCCGGCCCGTACATCCGCCGCAGACCCTCGCGGACGATCACCGCGACCTCGTACGCGAACGCCGGGTCGTACGAGAGCGCCGCCGGGTTGGTGGAGGCGATCAAGTGCGAGTGGCCGTCGGCGTGTTGCAGGCCCTCGCCGGTCATCGTGGTCTTGCCCGCGGTGGCGCCGATCACGAAGCCGCGGCCGAGCTGGTCGGCCAGCGCCCAGAACTGGTCGGCGGTCCGCTGCCAGCCGAACATCGAGTAGAAGATGTAGAACGGGATCATCGGCTCGCCGTGCGTCGCGTACGCGGTCGCGGCGGCCGTGAAGTCGGCGAGCGAACCGGCCTCGGTGATCCCCTCGTTGAGGATCTGACCGTCCTTCGCCTCCTTGTAGTACAGGAGTTGGTCGCGGTCGACCGGGTCGTACGTCTGCCCCTTCGGCGAGTACAGACCCGCGGAGGGGAACAGCGACTCCATGCCGAAGGTGCGGGCCTCGTCGGGGACGATCGGCACCCAGCGGCGGCCGGTCTCCTTCTCCCGCATCAGGTCCTTGACCAGCCGCACGAACGCCATCGTGGTGGCGATCTCCTGCGTGCCCGAACCCTTCTCCAACGCCTTGTACGCCTTGTCCGGCGGCAGCGGCAGCGGTTTGGCGACCACCTTGCGGGCCGGGGCGAGACCGCCGAGCGCCGCCCGCCGCTCGCGCAGGTACCGCACCTCGGGCGAGTTCTCGCCGGGGTGCCAGTACGGGACCACGTCCGCGTCCAGCGCGCTGTCCGGGATCGGCAGCTCCAACAGGTCGCGCATCGTACGGAACTGAGCGCCCGTCAGCTTCTTCATCTGGTGGTTGGCGTTGCGCGACTCGAAGCCCGCGCCCAGCGTCCAGCCCTTGACGGTCTGCGCCAGGATCACCGTCGGCGCGCCCTTGTGCTCGACGGCCGCGCGGTAGGCCGCGTAGACCTTGCGCGGCTCGTGCCCCGCGCGCGAGCTCTGGAAAAGCTCGGTCAGCTTGGCGTCGGTCAGCCGGGCGCCGATGGTGCGCAGCGAGGGGTCCGCGCCGAAGAAGTGCTCGCGCAGATAGGCCGCGTCGCGCGTGGCGTACGTCTGGAACTGCGCGTCCGGGACCTCGCGCAGCCGCTTGAGCAGCGCGCCGTCCACGTCCTGGGCGAGCACGTCGTCCCAGGCCGCGCCCCACAGCGACTTGACCACGTTCCAGCCCGCCGCGCGGAACTGGGACTCCAGCTCCTGCACGATCTTGAAGTTGGGGCGGACCGGGCCGTCGAGCCGCTGGAGATTGCAGTTGATGACGAAGGTGAGGTTGTCCAGGCCCTCGCGGCCGGCCAGCGCCAGGGCGGCGGTCGACTCGGGCTCGTCCATCTCGCCGTCACCGAGGAACGCCCACACGTGGGAGTCCGAGGTGTCCTTGATGCCGCGGTGCTCCAGATAGCGGTTGAACCGCGCCTGGTAGATCGCCGACAGCGGGCCGAGGCCCATCGAGACGGTGGGGAACTCCCACAGCCAGGGCAGCCGCCGCGGGTGCGGGTACGAGGGCAGGCCGTCGCCGTTCGCCTCCTGGCGGAAGCGGTCGAGCTGGCCCTCGGTCAGCCGCCCGTCGAGGAACGCGCGGGCGTAGATGCCGGGGGAGGCGTGGCCTTGGAGATAGAGCTGGTCCCCGCTGCCCGCGCCCTCCTTGCCCCTGAAGAAGTGCTGGAAGCCGGTCTCGTAGAGCCAGGCCGCCGAGGCGAAGGTCGCGATGTGGCCGCCGAGGCCCAGGCGGCTGCCGCGGGTGACCATGGCCGCCGCGTTCCACCGGTTCCACGCGGTGATCCGCGCCTCCAGTGCCTCGTCGCCCGGGTAGGCGGGCTCGGCGGAGGTCGGGATCGTGTTGATGTACTCGGTTTCGAGCAGCGACGGAAGCCCGACGCCCGCCCCGGCGCTTTCCAGGGTGCGACGCATCAGATACGCGGCCCGGTGCGGACCGGCCGCCTTGGCGACCGCCTCCAGCGACGCGAGCCACTCCGAGGTCTCTTCCGGGTCGCGGTCCGGGATCTGGTCGAGCTGGCCCCGCGGGGGGCGTACGTCGTCGGGCATGGGTGCCGCCTTCGAACGGAGGTTGGGGGTGGGGAATGCGCTTGTCGGCACGACAGGGCTGTTCCCCACCGACGACGATACGCCGACGATCGATGATCGATCAATGGCTTCCGGGCCAGTAATTCCAAGACGGCACGGGGTGCCAGACCTTAAGGCACGGGGTGCCTCGGCCTTGTGGCCTTGCATGTCACGGAAACCGCCGGCCGCCGGGGCCGCGGGGGATGTCGTCAGACCTGGGGAGCGCAGCTCAGGACGTGGGACTTGATGAGACCGCAGATGTCCGGGTCACGGCGTACGAAGGCGTCGACTATGTCCTGGTGCTCGGCCGCGTACGGGCGGGGCTCCGGGCTCAGCCAGCGGATGGACAGCGTCGTCCAGACCTCGATGCCCAGCGACTCCCAGGCGTGCAGCAATACGGCGTTGTCGGCCGCGCGCACCAGCTCGTGGTGGAAGGCGACGGTGTGCCTGACCTGGGCCTCGCTGTCCAGGGCGGCGTCGGCGTCGCGCAGGGCGGCCACCTCGCGCTCGAGGGCGGCGGGGTCGGCGGCGAGCCGGGCCGCGGCCAGTTCCGCGGCGACCTGTTCGAGCCCGGCGCGCACCGGATAGCTCTCCTTGAGGTCGGCGGCGGTCAGGCTCCGTACGCGTACGCCCTTGTTCGGCGCGGACTCGATCAGCCGCAGCGTCTCCAGCTCCCGCAGCGCCTCCCGCACCGGCGTCTGGCTGACCTGGAGCTCCACCGCGATCCGGCGCTCCACGATCCGCTCGCCCGGCTTCCAGCGCCCGCTCACGATGCCTTCGAGGATGTGCTCCCGGATCTGCTCACGCAGGCTGTGGACGACCAGGTGCTGGACGACGGCAGGGGCCATGGGGCGCTCCTTCACGGTTTGCGTGACATAGACGATACGACCAGGAAGCGGCGCTGCCTCCCCGCAGGCCGCTGCGGGGGCCCGCCGGGACGCGAAAGAGCCCCCGTCCCGGAAGAGGGACGGGGGCTCCGTCATACACGCCGTACAGGCCCGTGTGCGGCCTTACAGGCCCAGCTCGACCTCGAACTCGCCCGCTTCGAGGATCTCCTTGACCGCCGTCAGGTAACGGGCGGCGTCCGCGCCGTCCACCAGCCGGTGGTCGTAGGAGAGCGCCAGGTACGTCATGTCCCGGACACCGATGACCGTGCCGTCGGGGGTCTCGACGACCACCGGGCGCTTGACGGTCGCGCCGACACCGAGGATGGCGGCCTGGTTCGGCGGCACGATGACCGTGTCGAACAGCGCGCCGCGCGAACCGGTGTTGCTGATCGTGAAGGTCGCGCCCGCCAGGTCGTCCGGGGTGATCTTGCTGGCCCGCACGTTGCCCGCGAGCTCCGCGGTCTTCTTGGCGATACCGGCGATGTTGAGGTCGCCCGCACCCTTGATGACCGGGGTCATCAGACCGCGCTCGGAGTCCACCGCGATCCCGATGTTCTCGGAGTCGAAGTAGGTGATCGTGCCCTCGTCCTCGTTGATCCGGGCGTTGATGACCGGGTGGGCCTTCAGCGCCTGGGCCGCCGCCTTGACGAAGAACGGCATCGGGGACAGCTTCACGCCCTCACGGGCCGCGAAGGCGTCCTTCGCCGCGTTGCGCAGCCGCATCACGCGGGTCAGGTCCACCTCGACGACGCTGGTGAGCTGCGCCTGCGAGTGCAGGGCCTTCATCATGTTGTCGCCGATGACCTTGCGCATCCGGGTCATCTTGACCGTCTGGCCGCGCAGCGGCGACACCGAGGGCGCCGCCTTCTGGGCCGCGGCGGGCGCCGGCTTCGACGCGGCGGCCTTGGCGGCCTCCGCGGCGGAGATGACGTCCTGCTTGCGGATGCGGCCGCCGACGCCGGTGCCGCGCACCGAGCCGAGGTCCACGCCGCTCTCCGAGGCGAGCTTGCGGACCAGCGGGGTGACGTAGGCGCCGTCGTCACCGCTGGTGGCGACGGGAGCCGGGGCGGCCGGGGCCACCGGAGCGGGCGCCGGTGCCGGAGCGGCGGGCGCGGGCGCGGCGGGCGCGGGAGCCGGAGCGGCGGCGACAGGCGCGGGGGCCGGTGCCGGTGCCGGAGCGGCCGGTGCGGGAGCCGGTGCGGGAGCCGGTGCGGCGGGGGCGGGAGCCGCGGGGGCCGGAGCCGGAGTCGGGGCGGGTGCCTCGGCGGGAGCCGGGGCCGCGGGCGCGGGTGCCGCGGCCGGGGCGGCACCAGCGGCGCCGACCACGGCCAGCTTCGCGCCGACCTCCGCGGTCTCGTCCTCCTGGACCAGGATCTCCAGCAGGGTGCCCGCCACCGGCGACGGGATCTCGGTGTCGACCTTGTCGGTCGAGACCTCCAGCAGCGGCTCGTCGGCCTCGACGCTCTCGCCGACGGCCTTCAGCCAACGGGTCACGGTGCCCTCGGTGACGGACTCACCGAGCGCGGGCAGGACGACGTCGGTACCGCTCGCGCCGCCGCCACCGCTGGCCGCCTCGGCGGTCGGGGCGGGCGCGGGCGCCGCCTGCTCGGTGGACGGAGCCGCCTGAGCGGGCTCGGGAGCCGCAGGTGCCTGGGCGGGCTCGGGAGCCGCGGGCGCCTGGGCGGGCTCGGGCTCGGCCGCGGCAGCCGGGGCAGCCGCGGGCGCGCCGCCGCCGCTGCCGTCGTCGATGACGGCCAGCTCGGCGCCGACCTCGACCGTCTCGTCCTCGGCGACCTTGATGGACGCGAGCACGCCGGACGCGGGGGAGGGGATCTCGGTGTCGACCTTGTCGGTCGAGACCTCGAGCAGCGGCTCGTCGGCCTCGACGCGCTCGCCCTCGGCCTTCAGCCAGCGGGTGACAGTGCCCTCGGTCACGCTCTCGCCGAGCGCCGGCAGGGTTACGGAAACCGCCATGGTTGCGGTTACTCCTAACGATCTGTGCGGATGGGGTGGCGTGGAGGAGGGTCAGTCGTGCGAGTGCAGCGGCTTGCCCGCGAGGGCCAGGTGGGCCTCGCCGAGCGCCTCGCTCTGGGTCGGGTGCGCGTGGATGAGCTGCGCGACCTCGGCGGGCAGCGCCTCCCAGTTGTAGATGAGCTGGGCCTCGCCCACCTGCTCACCCATCCGGTCACCGACCATGTGGACGCCGACGACGGCGCCGTCGCGCACCTGGACGAGCTTGACCTCGCCGGACGTCTTGAGGATCTTGCTCTTGCCGTTGCCCGCCAGGTTGTACTTCAGCGTGACGACCTTGTCCGCGCCGTACAGCTCCTTGGCCTTCGCCTCGGTGATGCCGACGGAGGCGACCTCCGGGTGGCAGTACGTGACGCGCGGGACACCGTCGTAGTCGATCGGCACGGTCTTGAGACCGGCCAGCCGCTCCGCCACGAGGATGCCCTCGGCGAAGCCGACGTGCGCGAGCTGGAGCGTCGGGACCAGGTCGCCGACGGCCGAGATCGTCGGCACGTTGGTGCGCATGTACTCGTCGACCAGGACATAGCCGCGGTCCATCGCGACGCCCTGCTCCTCGTACCCCAGGCCCTGCGAGACCGGGCCGCGGCCGATGGCGACCAGCAGCACCTCGGCCTCGAAGGTCTTGCCGTCCGCCAGGGTGACCTTGACACCGCTGTCGGTGTACTCGGCGCTCTGGAAGAAGGTGCCCAGGTTGAACTTGATGCCGCGCTTGCGGAAGGCGCGCTCCAGCAGCTTGGAGCTGTTCTCCTCCTCGACCGGCACCAGGTGCGGCAGACCCTCGACGATGGTCACGTCGGTGCCGAAGGACTTCCACGCCGAGGCGAACTCGACGCCGATCACGCCGCCGCCCAGGATGATCGCCGACTGCGGCACCCGGTCCAGGACCAGCGCGTGGTCGGAGGAGATGATCCGGTCGCCGTCGATGGTCAGGCCCGGCAGCGACTTCGGTACGGAACCGGTCGCGAGCAGGACGTGCCGGCCCTGGATCCGCTGGCCGTTCACATCCACCGAGGTGGGGGAGGACAGCTTCCCCTCGCCCTCGATGTATGTCACCTTGCGCGAGGCCACCAGGCCCTGGAGGCCCTTGTACAGGCCCGCGATCACGTCGTCCTTGTACTTGTGGACGGCCGCGATGTCGATGCCCTCGAAGGTGGCCTTCACGCCGAACTGCTCGCTCTCGCGAGCCTGGTCCGCGATCTCACCGGCGTGCAGCAGCGCCTTGGTGGGAATGCAGCCGTTGTGCAGACAGGTGCCCCCGAGCTTGTTCTTCTCGATCAGGGCGACGTCCAGTCCCAGTTGCGCGGCACGCAGCGCGGCTGCGTAGCCGCCACTGCCGCCGCCGAGGATCACTAGGTCGAAAACAGTGCTGGCGTCGTTCGCCACGTCACGTCCTCCATGCATGGGTTCGCCGGAGCCGGTCCACCATGACCGGGCGGCGGCTTTGGTTCGGCCGCTTTGTCTAAAAGGGGGCCCTGTCGTGCCGAACCACATCTTCGCACTTGTTCGCGGCGGACGGGTCATCGGCCTGTGGGGTGAGACCCGTCGAATACGGCCCCGGACGCGCCGTCCGGGGCCGTAAGTGACCTATCTCACCTGTTCGGAGCAGGGTGCGGCGCGGCGGTCAGAGGAGATCGCCGTCCGCGGCCTGGTGGGCCAGGCTGAGCAGGGTGCGGACCGCGGTGCCGGTGCCGCCCTTGGGGGTGTAGCCGAAGGGCGCGCCCTCGTGGAAGGCGGGGCCCGCGATGTCGAGGTGGGCCCAGGTGATGCCCTCGCCGACGAACTCCTTCAGGAACAGCCCCGCGATCAGGCCGCCGCCCGGCCGCACACCCATGTTGGCGATGTCGGCGGTGGGGGAGTCGAAGGTCTTGCGCAGTTCCTTGGGGAGCGGCATCGGCCAGGAGTCCTCGCCCGCGGCCAGCGCCGCGGTGTGGATCCGGGTACGGAAGCCGTCGTCGTTCGACATGATGCCGAACCGGCCCTCGCCCAGCGCCAGCACCATCGCGCCGGTCAGCGTCGCCACGTCGACGATCGCGTCCGGGGCCTCCTCGGAGGCGCGGGCCAGCGCGTCGGCCAGCACCAGACGGCCCTCGGCGTCGGTGTTCAGCACCTCCACCGTCGTGCCGCTGTACATCTTCAGCACGTCGCCGGGGCGCGTGGCGCCGCCGCCCGGCATGTTCTCGGCCAGCGCGAGCCAGCCGGTCACATTGACCTCGAGGCCGAGCTTCGCGGTCGCCACGACCGCGGCGAACACCGCGGCGGCGCCGCTCATGTCGCACTTCATCGTCTCGTTGTGCCCCGGCGGCTTCAGCGAGATGCCGCCCGAGTCGTACGTGATGCCCTTGCCGACGAAGGCGAGGGTACGGGTCGCCTTGGCGTGGGTGTACGCCACCCGGACCAGCCGGGGCGGCGTCGCCGAGCCCTGGCCGACGCCGAGGATGCCGCCGTAGCCGCCCTTGGCCAGCGCCTTCTCGTCCAGCACCTCGACCTTGAGGCCGTGCTCCTTGCCCGCGGCCTGTACGGCGGCGGCGAACGCCTTCGGGTTCAGGTCGTTGGGCGGGGTGTTGATCAGGTCGCGCGCCCGGTTCACCTCGGCGCCCACCGCGACGGCGCGGGCCGCCGCGGCCTTGTGCGCCTTGTCGCGCGGCTTGGCACCGGTCACGGCGACCTCGCCGAGCGTGCCCTTGCCGTTCTCGGCCTGGTACGTGGTGAACGCGTACGCGCCCAGCAGCGCGCCGGTGGCGACCGCTTCCAGGTCCGCCGGGTCGGCGGCGGGCAGCGCGAACGCCGCCTTCTTCGCGCCGCCGAGCGCGCGGGCGGCGACGCCCGCGGCCCTGCGCAGCGCCTCGGCGTCGAAGCCGGTGCCGTCCTCGGGGGTGTCGCCGAGGCCGACCGCGACCACCACCGCGGACTTCAGGCCCGCGGGTGCCGGGAGCTTGGTCACCTCGCCGTCCGCACCCGAGGCGCCCAGCGTCTCCAGTACGGCGGCCAGCTTTCCGTCGAACGCCTTGTCCACCGCCTCCGCCCCCGGTGCGACCTTGGGGCCCTTGGCCCCTTTGGTCACGCCCACGACGACGGCGTCCGCACGCAACGCTGCGGCGGAGGAGGTACTGAGTGTCAGAGCAGTCACGGTGGAGGGGGTCCTATTCGGTCGAGGTCCTGTGCTGCGGCCGGTTGGTTGGCCCGGCCCGGCCCCGGGCATCGTATTCCGCCACATCAGCGGGGCGGCACGCGCCCGTTGCCCAATCCCCGACCCTACGCCTGCGGCGCGCTCCCCCACCCACCCCTCTCCCGCCACTCCTCCCCGCCCCCCACCTGCCGCCGCGTGCGCGCGCTCACCCACGACGCTTCGGCAGGTCATGACCCGCCCCGGGGGGCAATCCGGTTGTTCCCGGATCACCCGCCGGTGTGGGCTGGTCGCGCAGTTCCTCGCGCCCCTGGTGGGGCGCGCTGTCTTTTGTCCGGGTGGCGGGCCGGTCTTTTCAGGGGCGCTGGGAACGCTGCCGCGGGTCACCACCCGCCTCGGCGTGGCAGTTCGGTTGTCGCCGGGCCACCGGCCGGTGGGGGCTGGTCGCGCAGTTCCTCGCGCCCCTGGTGGGGCGCACTGTCTTTTGTCCGGGCGGCGGGCCGGTCTTTTGAGGGGCGCGGGGAACGCTGCCGCGGGTCACCGCACGCCCCGGAGGGGGTCAGCGGAGGGCCAGGAGGAGGAGGGAGGTGGTGGTGGCGGTTTCGCAGAGGGCGCCGAAAACGTCGCCGGTGGTGCCGCCGAGGCGGCGGACGGCGTGGCGGAGGAGGAGTTCGGCGCAGAGGAGGGCGAGGGCGGCGGAGAGGCCGGCGCGGAGGGGGGTGAGGCCGCCGAAGGGGAGGCCGGCGGCGCAGGCGAGGGCGCAGCAGAGGACGCCGGCCGACCAGGCCCCCCGCAGGGACACGGCGGAGGCGACGGCGGCGCCGAGGCCGCCGGGCCGGGCGGCGCGTACACCCGTACGGCAGGCGAGCGTCATGGCGGCGCGGCCGAGGACGGCGGACAGCACGGCGGCGGTGCAGCCGTAACGCCAGCCGTGCGCGTAGCAGGAGGCGAGGGCGGCGGTCTGGGCGAGCAGGACCAGCACGAGGGTGAGGACGCCGAAGGGCCCGATGTCGGACTGCTTCATGACGCGCAGCGCCCCCTCGGCGGGCAGCCCGCTGCCGAGCCCGTCGGCGGTGTCGGCGAGCCCGTCCAGGTGCAGGCCGCGAGTGGCGACGGCGGGCACGGCGACCGCCCCGACGGCGGCGAGCAGCGGGCTCGCGCCGAGTGCGGTCAGGACGCCGCCGCCGAGCGCGGCGCCGAGACCGACGACGGCGCCGACCAGCGGCGCGGCCAGCATCCCGCCGCGCGCCGCCGCCCGGTCCCAGCGCGTCACCGTCACCGGCAGCACGCTGAGCGTGCCGAAGGCGAAGCGCAGGGCGTCGCCGACGGTCGCCCTGCCGCCGGGCTCGGGCAAGGGCTCGGGCAAGGGCCCGGACACGGCCTCGGGTTCGGGTTCGGTCACCGCGTGAGGCTATCGCGCCAGGTCAGCGTGGCCGCGGGCTCAGCGCACCAGGTCGGCGTGGTCGTCGCCGCCGGCCCCCGAGGGGCCGTCCCCGGAGGAATCGGTACGGCGCCGCCGCCGCGCCCACCAGGTCTCGACGGCGAAGAGCAGCAGGACGGCGATGATCGCGGTCAGGTGCTCGTAACCGGCGAGATTGGCGAGGGCGAGCACCTCGATGACCATGGACATGGCCACGGCCGCCGCCGTCCACCAGGCGTGGTACCGGCAGGCGACGTACACCCCGAGCGCGACGACCGCGGCGGAGGGCCCGGTGTCGCGGCCGATGAGTTCGACGACGGGCAGCCCGAGGAAGCCGTCGGGGCCGACCCAGTACGAGTAGCGGGCGAAGGTCGTGCCGGCCAGCGTCGTGTACAGCGCGATGGCCAGCGTCCGGCGCGCGCCCAGCGTCGTCTCGGCGATCCCGAAGACCACCACGACCTGGATGACAAGCCCCCAGATCGGCAGCGTCGGATCGGGGATGAACAGCGACAGGGGCGTGCGCAGCAGCGCCTTCCACCACGGCAGGGTGCAGTAGATGCCGCCGAGCCGGTCCACCCAGTCGCTCGGCCCCTGCGCGTGCTGGACGAGCTGGAGGCAGAGGATGCCCACGCAGGACCACAGCGTCAGCGGAATCGCCCGCAGCCCGCGCGCCCAGAGCCGGTCGCGTACGTCGTACGCCATCTGCCCCCACTCGGCGCGCGCGAACTCCCGCACCTTGTCGGACGCGCTCACCGCGCCTCCGCGGGGCCGGGCTCCCCGGCGGCCCGCGCGGGGCCCCTCACTTGGCGGTGAACCGTTCTCTGCGGCGCAGCGGCGACGGCATTCTGGGCGCTTCGAGGAAACCCTCGGCGCGGGCGCCCGCGATTCCGATCCGGGGCAGTTCGCTGGACTTGCCGAAGAGCAGATAGCGGGGCTCCCAGATCGGGCGGAATTTGGCGTTCGCCCGGTACAACGACTCGATCTGCCACCAGCGCGAGAAGAACGTCAGCAGCGACCGCCACACCCGCAGGACGGGCCCCGCGCCGAGCCGTGAGCCGCGCTCGAAGACCGACCGGAACATCGCGAAGTTCAGCGAGATCTGCTCCACGCCGACCTCGTCCGCCCGCTGGACGAGTTCGATCACCATGTACTCGATCAGCCCGTTGTCCGCGCCCCGGTCACGCCGCATCAGGTCCAGCGACAGCCCGCGCGGACCCCACGGCACCAGGCTCAGCAGCGCCCGGGGCACGCCGTCGCCGTCGTGGCACTCGACCATCACGCACTGCCCGTCGCCCGCGTCGCCCAGCCGCCCCAGCGCCATCGAGAAGCCGCGCTCGGTGCCGCCGTCCCGCCACCGGTCGGCCCGCTCCAGCAGCGCCGCCATCTCCGCGGCCGGGATGTCGGCGTGCCTGCGGATGCGTACGGTGCAGCCGGAGCGCGCGACCCGGTTGTACGCCTGCCGGACCGTCCGCATCGCGCGGCCCTCAAGGGTGAACTCGGCGGTGTCCACGATGGCTTCGTCGCCCAGCTCCAGCGCGTCCAGGCCGTGCCGGGCGTAGACCGTACCGGCCTCCTCGCTCGCGCCCATCACGGCGGGCACCCACGCGTGCCCCGCCGCCTCCGCCAGCCACGCTTCGATGGCGCCGGGCCATGCCTCGGGGTCGCCGATCGGGTCGCCGGACGCCAGCGAGACACCGCCCACCACCCGGTAGGCGATGGCCGACTTGCCGCTGGGCGACCAGATGACGCTCTTGTCGCGGCGCAGCGCGAAGTAGCCGAGCGAGTCGCGGTCGCCGTGCCGGTCGAGCAGGCCGCGCAGCCGCTCCTCGTCCGCCGGGCACAGCAGCGCCCGGCCGCGCGGCGAGCGGAAGGCGACGAAGAGCACGAGCAGGAAGAGCAGTGCGCTCATGGCGTTGATGACGACGTCCACCCAGCCGGGCGTGGAGATGGTCAGCGAGCCGCTGTCGTCCGGCACCAGGGACACCAGCCGCAGGACCGCGTAGCCGAGGCAGTCGCCGAAACCCGCGCCCTGGTCGTCGTTGGTGACCGTGACCAGCGCGGTGCCGAGCAGCGCGGCCAGCGGCAGACCGGCGGCGGCCACCAGGGCCGCGTCCCGCGGGTTGGCGGGGTCGCCCTTCGCCCGGAACTCGCCGCGGCCGACGAGCAGCGCCGCCAGGAAGGCGGCGGTGAGCGCCAGCGAGATCCAGTTCTGCGCGTGCCGGTGGATGTCGGGCCACACCATGCTGACCGACAGCGCGGCCAGGAACAGCCCGCACAGCACGAGGTTGAGGATCCACGCGGCGCGCTTGCGGCGGCGCATGGTGACGGCCAGGAAGAGGGCGAAGGCGCCGGAGGTGAAGCCCGCGCTCAGCAGGTACGGGGTGAAGTAGTCCTCGACGTTGTGGCGGCGGATGTCCTGGCCGAAGGAGACCCAGACGGCGCCGAGGAGATTCACGCACGCGACGGTGCGCAGGTAGCGGACGGCGAAGGTGGCCGCGCGTCCCGGACACGCGTGAGGGCGCGGCTGTGTGCTGGTGGTGCTGCCCGTTCCCATAGGAGGGGATTTTATGACGTAATGCCCGATTTAGGGTCGCGCCGGGCCGCTCGCACCTCGGCGGGGACGGTTCCGCCGAGGGGCTTTTCGGTTACGAGGCGGGGTCGGCTTCCGGCTGCGGCGCCGGCTCCGTCTCGGCCTTTGCCTGCGGTTCTGCCTCTTCGGGGTCCTTGGCTTCCTCGGCGTCCTCGGTGTCCTCGGCGTCCTTCTCCGGCTCCGGGTCCGGCTTCTCCGCCGGGTACGGGAGTTCGGCCGACAGCGCCGCCGCGGCCTGGAGGAGGGGGAGGGCCAGCAGGGAGCCGGCCGCGCCGCCGAGGTGCACGCCCTGGTCGAGCAGCGGTTCGAGGGAGATCCGGTCCAGCGCCTTCGCCTGGCCCGGCTCGCCGCTGGCGTGACCCGCCAGCCACCAGTCCGGCGCCCGGAAGGCGATCCGCTGGGCGACCAGCGCGCACGCGGCGCTGACGACTCCGTCGAGGACCACCGGGAGCTTGCGGACCGCCGCCTGGAGCAGGAAGCCGGTCATCGCGGCGAAGTCGGCGCCGCCGACCGCGGCCAGCAGCGCGAGCTGGTCGCCGAGGACCGGGCGGGCCCGGCGCAGCGCGTCACGGATCGCGGCGCACTTGCGCATCCACGCGAGGTCGTCGATGCCGGAGCCGCGGCCGGTCACGACGGAGGCGTCCGTGCCGCACAGCGCCGCGATCAGTACGGCGGCGGGCGTCGTGCCGCCGACGCTCAGGTCGCCGAGGAGTACGAGGTCCGTGCCGGAGTCCGCCTGCTCGTCCGCGACGGTCATGCCGACCCGGAACGCCTGCTCGGCCTCTTCCCGCGTCAGCGCGTCCTCGATGTCGATCCGGCCGGAGCCGCGGCGCACGCGGTGCGCCGTCACGTAGTCCGGCAGCTCGGACGGGTCGCAGTCCAGCGCCATGTCGATGACGTCGACGTGCGCGCCGTACTGGCGCGCCAGCACGCTGGCCGGTGCGGTGCCGTCCAGCACCGCCTTCACCAACTCGGTGGCCGTACCGGCCTTACGCGCCGACACCTCCAGCGAGGCCACGCCGTGGTCGGCCGCGAAGATCAGCGCACGCGGCGCCGCGATCGGCCCGGTCGGCACCTCGCCGCGCACCGCCGCCAGCCAGTCCGCCAGCTCGGCCGGTTTCCCCAGCCCTCCCGCCGGACGCACCAGCTTCTGCCAGCGCTCCTGCGAGTCGCGTCGAACCCCAGCGTCGGGCCGCTCCACGAGGGAGCCGAAGTCGTCCAAGTCGATGCCGCTCACCCGTGGAACCCTACCGGTCGCCTCGCCGGCGTGGCCTCACGGGTTCACCGCGCCGCTAGAAGGTCGGTTCGCCGTCCGCGCGAAGGACGGCCCGCCCCGTCAGGGGCGCGGGGAACTGCGCGGCCAGCCCCCACCGGCCGGTGGTCCGGGGACGACCGATCTGCCCCGCCGGGGCGGGTGGTGACGTGCGGGAGCGTTCCCCACGCCGCTAGAAGGTCGGTTCGCCGTCCGGGCGAAGGGGTCAGCGGAGGGGGAGGGGGAGGCCGGATACGAGGAGGAGGACGGATTCGGATTCGGCGGCGACGGCGGCGTTGAGACGGCCGAGCTCGTCGCGGAAGAGGCGGCCGGAGGGGTGGGAGGGGACGACGCCGGAGCCGACTTCGTTGGAGACGGCGACGACGGTGCGCGGGGTGCGGCGAAAGGCGGCGACGAGCTCGGCGGTACGGCCGCGGACCTCGTCGAGGGAAGCCCCCGGCGCCCAGGCGTCGGCCTTGTCGAGGACGGACGTGAGCCAGAGGCCGAGGCAGTCGATGAGCAGGGGCGGGCCGGGGGCGGTCAGCAGGGGGACGAGGTCGCAGGTCTCCTCGGTGCGCCACGAGGCGGGCCGGCGCTCGCGGTGGGCGGCCACCCGGCGGGCCCACTCGTCGTCGCCGTCGCGAGACCCCCCGGTGGCGACGTAGAGGACCCCGGGGAAACCGGCCAGCCGCCGCTCGGCCTCGGCGGACTTGCCCGAGCGGGCCCCGCCCAGCACGAGGGTCCGGCGCGGGATGTCCGGCACCTCCTGGTAGTCCCCGACGGTCAGCGTCGTACCGTCGGGGACCGCGCGGGCCCCGAGGGCCGCCAGCCGTCGGCCCAGCTCCGGCCGCGGCGGCGCCCCGTGGTCGAGGTGGACGGCGACCACGTCGGTGGTCGGCCCGACGGCGCCCGCGGCGCGCAGCCGGGCGAGGGCGTCCGGCCGTCCGACGGCGTCGAGCAGGACGAGGTCGTACGGCACCTGCCCGTCCGGCGTCCCGGCGGGCGCGCCGCCCGGCGGGAGGTAGAGCACGCGCAGCCCGTCGGGGGACTCGACGGCGTACCCGGTGCCGGGCGCGTCCATGGCGACGGCCTGCACATGGTGCCCGGTGATCAGCGCGAGCCGCTGCCCGTCGGGGACGCGGGTCGGGGCGGGCAGCCCCGGCGGGATCTCCACGGCCGGGCCGTCGTGCGGGTGCGAGAGCAGCACCAGGCGCAGCCCGCCGAGCGTGTGCCCGGCCCGCGCCGCGGCCAGCGCCACCCCGGGCGTCAGGTCGAGCAGCACCACACCGTCCACCAGAACGGCGGTCGCGCCGCGCGCGCCCGCGCCGACGGCGAGCGCGCACGCCGCGCAGGGGCAGTCGGGCAGCGGCAGCCCCTCGGGGCCGCCGGTGCCGAGCAGAGTCAGTTCCACGGGACGATCGTCTCGCGTCCTGCCGCGCCGAGCGCGCGGGGTCCGCCATGCGGAGACTCCCGATACGGCGAGGACTCCCGATACGCTGCGGTGCAGGCGGCACGCGCCCGGTGATCCCCGCAGCTCGCGGCGGCGGGAACGGGAGTGCGGGCGGCACGGTGGACCGACGGGACCGAGGAGAGACACACATGGCGTGGACGTGGCGGTTCGAGAAGGCCGACGGCACCGAGGTGCAGCCCGCGGTGCAGCCCGAGGAGTTCACCACACAGGGCGACGCGGAGTCCTGGGTGGGCGAGGTCTGGAAGGAACTGCTGGAAGGCGGCACCGACCAGGTCCACCTCTTCGACGGCGACACCAAGATCTACGGCCCGATGAGCCTGCACGGCGACGAGGACTGACCTCGGGGCCTGTCCGGAACGACGGCGGTGCCGCACCCGCGCACGGGGTGCGGCACCGCCGTCGTCATGCCGTACCGCTCACAGCGAGCCCAGCGTGACCTCCACGGTCTTCGCCGCCCCGTCCTGCTCGTAGCCGACCCGCACCTTGTCGCCCGGCTTGTACGAGGCCAGCGCCTCGGTCAGCGTCTGCGCCGTGGTGATCGGCGTCGAGCCCAGTTTGGTGATCACGTCGCCCGTCGTGAGCCCGGCCTTCTCGGCGGCGCCCCCTTTGGTCACCGAGACGATCGCGGCGCCCGCGGGCTGGAGCCCGTTGTCCACGACGCCGCGCACGGTGATGCCGAGCGCCGCCCGGCCGGAGTCCACGACCTTGCCGTCCTTGATGATCTGGCCGGCGATCCGGGTGACCGTCGAGGACGGGATCGCGAAGCCGATGCCGGGCGCCGAGCCGCTGCCGAGCTGCGGGTCGGTCGCGGCCAGCGTGGGGATGCCGATGACCTGGTTGGCGAGGTTCACCAGCGCGCCGCCGCTGTTGCCCGGATTGATGGACGCCGAGGTCTGCACCATGTCGGGGATGGTCGCGCCGGTCCCGCCGCCCGTGGCGCCCTCGCTGACCGTGCGGCCGGTCGCCGACACGATGCCCTCGGTGACGCTGCTCGACAGCCCCAGCGGATTGCCCATCGCCAGCACGATCTGGCCGACCGCCACCTTCGAGGAGTCCGCGAAGCTCGCCGGGTGCAGACCGCTCGGCGGCGACGACAGCCTGATCACGGCCAGGTCCTCGGCCGGGTAGGTCGCCACCAGGGTCGCGGCCAGCGCCTTGCCGCCGGTGGCCAGATTGACCTGGAAGCTCTTCGCGGTGCCGACCACATGGGCGTTCGTGACGATGTCGCCCTTGTCGTCGTAGACGACCCCGGAGCCGAGGTCGGAGTTCGTCGTGATCTGCACGACCGACGGCAGCACGTTCTTCACGGTGTTCTCGTACGACGTCTGGAGGTCGTTGCTCCCCGACGAGGACGTGTCAGCCGCGGGCGCCACCGTGGCGGGGGCCGACCTCGCCGCCGAGCCGGAGTCGGAGCTGCAACCGGAGGCCAACATCGCCGTCGCGCAGACGGCGGCGGCGCCGGGCAGCAGGAACCGGGTGCGGTGCCAAGGGGTACGCGATCCACTCATGCCTGAATTGTCACGTTTGAAGCTGCCCTTGACCCGGCCCGCACGGCCAAACGGGTCTCGCCTCCGCCGGGACACCGTCCTCCGCCCGGGCCTCCCCGCGGGACCTCACTCGGGCCCCCACCCGGGACCTCACTCGGACCTCCCCGCGGCCATAACGCGGATCTCCGTACGGGCCTCCACGCGGACCTCCGTGCGGACAACCTTCACGCAGGCGCGGTCAGCAGCGCACGCCGCACAGGTGCAGCAGCGCGGCCACCGCGCGGTACGGATCGGTCCGCCCGGCGGCCTCCTCCGCGTCGAGCAGTTGGGCCAGCTCGTGCGGGTCCTGCGGAGGGCGCGCGCCGTCCGGCGCGGTGTCGGTGAAGACCCGCACCCCGTACCACTCCTGGAGGGGCACACCGATCCCGGCGAGCGTCGCCGTGAGGCGTTCGCGCCGGTCGGCGCGGGTGGTCAGGCCGAGCCGGTTGGTGTAGCCGGTGGCGCCGACCGCGCCCAGGGCGCCCGACCAGTCGCCGAGCAGCCCCGGCCGCATGGCCAGCGCGTCGCCGTTCCGCACGAGCAGCGAGAGCAGGCCGCCGGGGGCCAGCACCCTGGCGAGCGCGGCGAGCAGCGGCTCGGGGTCGGGCACGTACATGAGCACGCCGTGGCAGAGCACGACGTCGAAGCAGGCGGGCCCGAAGTGGCGGCCGGTCTGGCGGCCGTCGCCGCGCAGCAGCGCCATCCGGTCGCGTACGTCCTGCGGCTCGGCGGCGACCGCGGCCCGCAGGGCGGTGAGCATCGCCGGGTCGGACTCCAGACCGGTCACGATGTGGCCCGCGCGGGCCAGCCGCAGCGCCTGGGTGCCCTGGCCGGGGCCGATGTCCAGCACGCGCAGCGACCGCTGGTGCCGGGCGTGGGCGCCGCCGCTGGGCGGGAAGTGCGCGGTGAGGCGCTCGTCGAGCTGGCGCGAGACCAGCTCCTGCCTGACGGTGTTGCGCAGGCCGTCGAGCCCGGCCAGCCAGTTGCCCGCGCCGCCGGAGAAGCCGCCCGCGCCGGGCGGCTCCGCGGCGGGAGCCGGGGGCGGGACGGGCACGCCGGCGGCCGGAGTCCCGAAGCCGTACGCGCCGGCCGGATACGCCGACCCGTACGGCGTCACCGCGCCGAAGGACCCGGCGGACGGGTCGTCCCCGCCCGGAGCGGGCGCACCGAAACCGGCGGCGTCGGCCGCCCTCGCGTCGTTCAGGATCCGCCGCCGTTCAGAGCTGGTCGCCGCGCTGCACCTGCGGCTTGGGCAGCCGCAGACGGCGCATCTGGAGGGTGCGCATCAGCCCGTAGGCGACGGCGCCCTTGTGGCTCTTGTCGGGGAGCCGCTTGCGCAACTGCTGGCGCAGCCGGAACGCGGTGACGAACGAGTCGACCACGATCGCCACGATCACGACCAGCCACAGCAGCAGCGACAGGCTCTGGAGGGAGCCGATGATGCTCATCACGAGGATCAGGACCGCGACCGGCAGGAAGAACTCGGCCACCCGGAACCGCGAGTCGACGTAGTCGCGGGTGAACTTGCGCACCGGCCCCTTGTCCCTGACCGGCAGATACCGCTCGTCGCCACCGGCCAGCGCCTGGCGCTGCTTGGCCATCTCGGTGCGGCGGGCGTCGCGGGCCTGCCGCGTGGCCGCCTTGCGGTCGGTCGGCGCGGTGACGGCCTTGCGGCGCTGGCTCTGGGCCTCACTGCGCTTCGGAGTGGGGCGACCCTTGGGAGCCTGCGGGTCACGTACCTGGTCCTCGATCACCGCGGTGGTCGAGACCTGCTCATCTTCGGAACGACGTCGGAACACACCTCCAGGTTACGTGGTTCCCGGGCCCGGCCCCAGCCCCTCACCTACTCCTTGGGCCTGAGGTCACCGAACCGTGATCGTCCCTACGGATGACCGCATCCGCACCCGAACAGTGCGGTAATGGAACCAGGGCCCGTAGGCTGGGGTCTGTAGAGGTGCTGAGGCATGCTGGAGCAGTTGCCGGAGAAGGGGGCGCGCGAGGCCCATGAGCGGTGTCATGAAGCGGATGGGACTGATTTTCCGCGCGAAGGCCAACAAGGCCCTGGACAGGGCCGAGGACCCGCGCGAGACGCTCGACTACTCGTACCAGAAGCAGCTCGAACTGCTGCAGAAGGTACGGCGGGGCGTGGCGGACGTCGCCACCTCCCGTAAGCGGCTCGAATTGCAGCTCACGGAGTTGCAGAAGAAGTCGTCGACCTACGAGGACCAGGGGCGCAAGGCGCTGGCGCTGGGCCGTGAGGACCTGGCCCGCGAGGCGCTGTCGCGCCGGGCCGCCCTCCAGCAGCAGGTCGCCGACCTGGAGACGCAGCACACCACGCTCCAGGGCGAGGAGGAGAAGCTCACGCTCGCCTCCCAGCGGCTCCAGGCCAAGGTGGACGCCTTCCGCACGAAGAAGGAGACCATCAAGGCCACGTACACCGCGGCCCAGGCGCAGACCCAGATCGGCGAGGCGTTCTCCGGCATCTCCGAGGAGATGGGCGACGTCGGCATGGCGATCCAGCGTGCCGAGGACAAGACCGAGCAGCTCAGGGCCCGCGCGGGCGCTCTCGACGAGCTGCTGGCCTCGGGCGCCCTCGACGACCCGAGCGGTCTGGCCAAGGACGACATCCAGTCCGAGCTCGACCGTCTCTCCGGCGGCAGCGACGTCGAGCTGGAGCTCCAGCGGATGAAGGCCGAGCTGGCCGGCGGCAGCGCGCCGCAGGCGATCGAGGGCGGGCAGGGCGGTCAGGCCGCCAAGCCCGAACCGCAGGACACCCCGCGGTTCGACAAGCAGTAGGTCTCACCGGCAGGAGGTCATGACCGGCGGTAGGTCGTGACCAGCGGTGGATGTGGACTGCGGTGGACGTGGACAGGGACGCGCGCCGCAGGGGTACGCAGGACAGGCAGGCTCGGCCGCCGGGCGGCACGTCAGCAGGGTTACGGAGGAGGCCGTCATGATCGTACGGATCATGGGGGAGGGCCAGGTCGGGCTCGACGAGAGCCATCTCGGCGAGCTGAACAAGCTGGACGACGAGCTGCTCGCCGAGGTCAGGAACGGGGACGAGGAGGGCTTCCGGCGCACGCTGGGCGCCCTGCTCGACGCGGTCCGCCGCTTCGGGGAGCCGGTGCCCGACGACTCCCTGGAGCCGTCGACACTGATCCTGCCGTCGCCGGACGCGAGCCTCGAAGAGGTCCGTGAACTGCTCAACGACGACGGACTGATCCCGGGCTGAGGGCGGGGCACCGGGCGGGTACGGGGCGCGCCGGGCTTCCCGTACCGTTGCCTACCGTGCAGTATCCGCTTCCGCCGAGGAATCCTCTCGTGGGCCCCAGCCGCTGGCTGCGGGCGCATCAGGGGACGGCTGACGCGGGTCTCGCCGCCCTCGTCTTCGCGGTGATCCTGGCCGGCACGGTGGCCGGGATCCAGACGTACCGGCTCGGCCTGGTCGACACCGCGCTCGCGGCGCTGGCCTGCGGGTCGCTCGTCCTGCGCCGCCGCGTCCCGTGGGCGGTGCTGGTCTTCACCTGTGTGCTCTCCGCGGTCTTCATCGCGCTGCGCCCGGTGGACGGCCGGATCCCGGTGATCTTCGCGGTGGCCCTCGCCCTGTGCACCGTCGCCGCCCGCACCGACCGGCACACCACCTGGGTGACCGGCCTGCTGGTCAGCGTCGGACTGACCGCGCTGGCCATGTCCTGCGGTCCGGGGCCCTGGTACGGGCAGTCCAACTTCGGGGTCTTCGCCTGGACGGGCATGGCCGCGGCGGCCGGTGACGCGGCCCGCAGCCGCCGCGCGTACGTCGCCGCCGTCGAGGAACGGGCGCTGCGCGCGGAACGCAGCCGCGAGGAGGAGGCCAGACGGCGGGTGGCGGAGGAACGGATGCGGATCGCCCGCGAGCTGCACGACGTGGTCGCCCACCACATCGCCCTGGTCAATGTGCAGGCCGGGGTCGCCGCGCACGTCATGGACAGCAGGCCCGACCAGGCCAAGCAGGCCCTCGCGCACGTCCGCGAGGCGAGCCGGTCCGCCCTGCACGAACTGCGCGCCACCGTCGGCCTGTTGCGCCAGTCGGGAGAGCCCGAGGCGCCGATGGAACCGGCGCCGGGCCTCGCCGTCCTCGATCAGCTCCTCGACGGCTTCCTGCGCGCCGGGCTGCGCGTCACCGTCGAATGCGCGGTCGACGGCCACGAGGTGCGCGAGGACGCGCGTGCCGGGCCGGGGGAGCGGGGCGGGAGCGCGGCGGACGACCCGGCCGTGCCGCCGCTGCCCGCCAGCGTCGACCTCACCGCGTACCGCGTGATCCAGGAGTCCCTCACGAACGTGCAGAAGCACGCGGGCCCCGGCGCGGGCGCCGTCGTCCGCATCCGCCGTGAGCCGGGCGTGCTCGAAGTCGTGGTGGACGACGACGGCGCGCCCGGCGAGGCCGCCTCGCTGCTGCCGTCCGGCGCGCTGCCGGGGCCCCGGCGCGGCAGCGGTGCAGGCGGCACGGGCAGTACGGGCGGCGCGGGCGGTACGGGGGACGGCGGCCCGCTGTGTCCCGCCGATCCGCGCGACGGCGCCCCCGGCGGCCACGGCCTGCTCGGCATGCACGAACGGGCCAGCGCGCTCGGCGGCATGTGCCGCACCGGCGCCCGCCCCGGCGGCGGCTTCCGCGTCTGGGTCCGGCTCCCGCTCTCCACGCCCCCGCACCCGGCCGCCGCCCCGGCCGTCCCGCCGCGCGCCCATGGGAGCGCCGGATGATCGGCACCGGCCGCCTCGCCGACGAGCGCGCGCGGGGACCGCTGCGCGTCGTCCTCGCCGACGACCAGGCCCTGCTGCGCGGCGCGCTGCGCGTCCTGGTGGAGTCCGAGCCCGACATGGAGGTGGTCGGGGAGGCCACCGACGGCGCGGAGGCGGTCGAACTGGCCAGGACCGCAAGCCCCGACGTGGTGCTGATGGACATCCGGATGCCCCGTACCGACGGCCTCGCCGCCACCCGCGAGATCACCGCCGACCCGGAGCTGACCGGGGTCGCGGTGCTGGTGCTGACCACCTTCGAGGCCGACGAGTACGTGGTGCAGGCGATCCTCGCGGGGGCCGCGGGCTTCCTCGGCAAGGGCGCGGAGCCGGAGGAACTGCTCGGCGGCATCAGGACGGTGGCGGCGGGGGACGCGCTGCTGTCGCCGTCCGCGACCAAGAGCCTGATCGCGCGTTTCGTGTCGCAGCAGATCGACGCCGGGGTCCGTACGGTCGCCGGTCTCGACGCGCTGACCGTCCGGGAGCGGGAGGTGCTGATCGAGGTGGCGGGCGGGCTGTCCAACGCGGCCATCGCGGCGCGCCTCGGCGTCAGCCCGCTCACCGTCAAGACCCACATCAACCACACCATGGCCAAGCTCGCCGCCCGCGACCGCGCCCAACTGGTCGTCGCCGCCTACGAGTCGGGCCTGGTCCGCCCCCACCCCCGCTGACCGCGCCCCCGGCCGGGCCCTTCGCCCGCCCCGCCACCGCCCGCCCGCCCGCCCGCAGCGGAGCCGCCTCGTCAGACTCCTCAGAGGAAGGTCTCCGAGGGGATGTACGGCATCGGCGGGCGCATGCCGCGCAGGCAGACGAATCCGGCGTTGGCGATCTCCAGGCCGGCGGCGATCCCGACGTCCAGGGCCCAGTCCTGCTCGGCGGTCAGCCGGTCGACGCGGGCGGTCTCGCCCTCGGGGACGCTCAGCAGCGCGGCGGTCAGGAGGCGGGAGGCAAGACGCCGCGAGGTGGCGGCGATCAGCTCGACGCTGCCGCCGCGCAGGTAGCAGTAGCCGCTGCCCGCGAGGTCGTCGACCACGAACAGCCGGTGGTGGCGCAGCAGTTCCTCGTGGTCGGCGCCGTGCGCGCCGCCCCGGGTCCTGCGGTCGAGGGAGTCCAGCAGGTCGCGGTGGCGGGCGGTGCCCTCATGCACCGCGCCGTCCGGCGGCTTGAGACCGGCCGCGTCCACCGGGCCCGTGAGCCGCATCGCGGGGTGCAGCGTGAAGCCCGCCCTGCGGTACGTACGGGCCGCCACCGGGTGCCGCGAGCCGCAGATGATGCCGCGCAGGCACGCCCTGCCGTGCACCAACGCCCGCGCGAGCAGCGCCTTTCCGACGCCCTTGCCCTGTGCGCCGGGCACCACGGCCAGCAGCGACAGGCCCCAGGTGCCCTCGCGCCGGGTGGACAGCGCGACCCCGACCGGGCCCGCCGTCCCGTCCTCGATCAGCCAGCAGCCGCCGGGGTCGCTGCGCGCCAGGTGCCGGGTGGTGCTGTGCTGTCTGGCGATCTCCGCGGCCGGTAACGGCCCTTGCGGCGCCTCGCCCTTCAGCACGTGCGAGGCGCCGAAGGCGGCGGACGAGATCACCCGCACGACTTCGGCGTCCTCCTCGTCGTCACGTACCGGTCGAAGGATCACGCGTCCATCATCGCGCCGCGCGTTACGGCAGGGCCAGCATCTGTTCCAGTGCCAGCTTCGCGAAGTGCTCGGTCTCCGCGTCGACCTGGATGCGGTTGACGAGCTTGCCGTCGGCCAGCGACTCCAGCGTCCACACCAGGTGCGGCAGGTCGATCCGGTTCATCGTCGAGCAGAAGCAGACGGTCTTGTCGAGGAAGACGATCTGCTTGTCGGGGTGGGAGTTGGCGAGCCTGCGCACCAGGTTCAGCTCGGTGCCCAGCGCCCACGCGGAACCGGCGGGGGCCTCATCCAGCATCGTGATGATGTGCTCGGTCGAGCCGACGTAGTCCGCCGCCGCGACCACCTCGTGCTTGCACTCGGGGTGCACCAGGACGTTGACGCCGGGTATCCGGGCGCGGACGTCCTCGACCGACTCCAGCGAGAAGCGGCCGTGCACCGAGCAGTGGCCGCGCCACAGGATCATCTTGGCCGCGCGGAGCTGCTCGACGGTCAGACCGCCGTTCGGCTTGTGCGGGTTGTAGACGACGCAGTCGTCCAGCGAGAAGCCCATGTCGCGTACGGCGGTGTTGCGGCCGAGGTGCTGGTCGGGGAGGAAGAGCACCTTCTCGCCCCGCGAGAAGGCCCACTCCAGCGCGCGCCGGGCGTTGGACGAGGTGCAGATGGTGCCGCCGTGGCGGCCGGTGAAGGACTTGATGTCGGCGGAGGAGTTCATGTACGACACCGGCACGGTGACGTCGGCCACGCCCGCCTCGGCGAGCACGTCCCAGCACTCCGCGACCTGCTCGGCGCTGGCCATGTCGGCCATCGAGCAGCCCGCGGCGAGGTCGGGCAGGATGACCTGCTGCCGCTCCGAGGTGAGGATGTCGGCCGACTCGGCCATGAAGTGCACACCGCAGAAGACGATGTACTCGGCCTCCGGCCTGGCGGCGGCGTCCCGCGCGAGCTTGAAGGAGTCGCCGGTGACGTCCGCGAACTCGATCACCTCGTCGCGCTGGTAGTGGTGGCCGAGGATGAAGACCTTGTCGCCGAGGCGGGCCTTGGCGGCGCGGGCGCGCTCCACCAGGTCCGGGTCGGACGGTGCGGGCAGGTCCCCGGGGCACTCGACTCCGCGCTCGCTGCGGGGGTCGGACTCCCGGCCGAGCAGGAGGAGTGCGAGAGGCGTGGGCTGTACGTCCAGCGGTTGCGTCGTGGTCACGGGCCCGTAGCCCTTTCTTTGCAGCGCAGACCTTTTCGTCTACTTGACGTTATCTATGATAGCCCGTTCGTGTCAGATTGACGATGCCGGTTTCGTCAATGTGACGCATTCGCTCTCACCGCTCCCCGCGCCCTCCCTCGCCGCCGCCGCGGTGTGCGAGCATGGAGGGGAATAAGTCGTAGCGGACCTCGACACGCACGGAATGAATCCGCGCGGTTGCCGGTTAGCAGTCGGTAGCCAGCAGTCCGTACAACCCGGGAGAGAAGCACATGACGGTTCAGGACGAGACCACCACGACGGACGGCATCCTCCTGTCCGACGCTGCCGCCATCAAGGTGAAGACCCTGCTGGAGCAGGAGGGCCGTGAGGACCTCGCTCTGCGCGTCGCCGTCCAGCCCGGTGGCTGCTCGGGACTGCGCTACCAGCTCTTCTTTGACGAGCGCTCGCTCGACGGCGACGTGGTCAAGGACTTCGGCGGCGTCAAGGTCGTCACCGACCGGATGAGCGCCCCGTACCTGGGCGGCGCCTCGATCGACTTCGTCGACACCATCGAGAAGCAGGGCTTCACGATCGACAACCCGAACGCCACCGGCTCCTGCGCCTGCGGCGACTCGTTCAGCTAACCGGTCCGCGGCCGGGCCCACGCCCGGCCGCACCGGAGCACGAAGGCGGCGGCACCCCTGCGAGGGGGTGCCGCCGCCTTCACGTGTGCCCGGCCTAGGCGGTGCGCTCAGCGCGCCTTCAGCGGGTGCCCGCTGGAGGTGTCCACCACCGTACGGCCGCCGAGCGGCTTGTCCAGCGTCACCTTCTCGGTGAACTCCTTGGCGAGCGTGACGCACGTGCCGCCCTTGTCGGCCGCGGTCACCGTCACCCGCACCTCGTCCGCCGACTCCGCGGCCTTCGCGCTGTACGTGCTGCACACCCCGCCGTAGAAGGTCAGCGACAGCGTGCCGCCGTCCGCGTGGTACGTGGTCAGACCGACCGTGTGGTGCCGCTGGGCGGGCCCGCTCGGCTGCTCCGGCACGCCGGAGGGCGGCACGGCGGTACCGGGCGCGTCACGCTGGATGTACGCCGGGTCCACCGCGGGCTGCGCCTCCACGCTCGACCGGCTCACACCGGGCTGCGCGACCTCGAAGAGCCAGGACGGCACCAGCACCTGGGCGCCGGACACGTAGTCCAGCGACAGGCCGAACTCGGCGCCGCGCACGTCCATCGGATGGCCGTTGCCCGGCACGCACGGCAGCGTGTGGGGGAGCGTCCTGTCCTCGCCGGGCGTGGTCGGCAGAGCGCTCGGCTTCGGCGCGGGCGCCGACTTCGCCGGACAGGCGGCGATCCCGTGATCGGGGTGCATCACCTGCCCGTTGAGGTCCTTCAGCGCCTGCGCGGCGCTCACCACCGGATAGCTGTCGCCCTTGTCGAGCGCCGAGAGGCGGCCGTGCGCCAGCGTGATCAGCCCGTCGGAGCCGACGTCGAGGCCGGTGCTCCAGTTGTGCGTGGGCAGGCCGTCCACGACCGGGTCGGCCGTCACCGCGCGGAGCGCGCCCGCCGTCTCGTGCGCGTCGACCGTGGCGCCCGACAGGCCCAGACCGGCCAGTACGGGCGCGGCCACCGCCTTCGCGCGCTGCTCGGACACCGGCGGCTCGGGCGTCGGCGCCTGCGTCGAGGTCGTACCGCTCGCGGGGGCGGAGGACACCGGTCCGTTCGTGCCGGGGCTGCCGGGGCTGTCGGCGTTGCTCGAATCGCTGGAGCCCGTGCCGGTGTCCGTCCCCGGGCCGCTCTTCTCCGGGCCGCCGGGGTTCACCGGCCGCGGGGGATAGGCAGGTTCCGCCGGGTTGACGGTGGTCGCGCCGTACCGGCTGTACGACCAGGTGCCCGGCGCGGCCTTGGTGACCAGCAGCGTCGGCCCCGCGCCGTCGCCCGGCCCCACCCGCCACGAGTCGCCCTGCGCGGTGGCCGGGCCGCTCATCCCGAGCAGCTTCGCCAGCCGTTCCGCGTCGGCCGCGACGACCGGACCCTCCCCGCGGTAGACCGCGGCGGAGTCGGGGCCCTTGGGCAGCGAGCCGGTCAGCGTGTACGTGCCGCCGCTCGCCGGACCGCTGCTCGTCCCGTTGTCCGCGCCGCCGCCGTCCGCGCTGCCCGAGCCTTCGCCGGGGGCGTCGTTCAGCCGCAGCGGGGCCGGCCCGGCCTTCGGGTGACCGCCCTCGTTCGCGGTCGCCGCCCAGTACGCCCCGCCGCCACCGGCCAGCAGGACGGCGGCGGCCACCGCCGCCACCAACAGCCGTGGCCGGGGCGCGGACCGCTCGGGGCGGGGCTCTTCCGTCGTCGGGTCCGCGTTGTCGTCGTCGCGTTCGGTGCTCACCGCGTGCTCCTTCGGCTCCGTACGTCAGATGCGGATCTGACGCGGCGGGCCGGATTCCGGTTCCGCCGGGCCCGTTGCGCCGTCCGGGGGAACGGCGACGCGGGCCCCGCCGAAGGGGCCGTTCGTGATACGCCGGACAGGCCCTAGTCGCCGAACTCGGCCATACCGCGCACCACGTGCGCGGACGCGGGCGGGACGACGATGCCGTGCAGGCTGGCGGGGGCGACCACGGCCTGGGCCTTGGCGGCCGGGGTGTGCCAGTGCGCGGCCATCCGGCGGCAGTCGCCGAGCAACTGGTCGAGCGACTCGGGCTCGGCGAGCGGGAACGACGCGGACACCGGAGGCGTGGCCGAAAGGGCGGAAGCGGAGGACGGCACGGGTGCGGCGGGGGTAGACCTCATACCTCGACCCTAGGCACGGGCGGACCATCGAGAAAGCCCTACTATCGGGTAGTTTCGCCGTGTCCGACTGCTACGCCGCACCCGGTAGCGTGGGACGCCTGCTCTTCTCGTCGATCCCCCGCAGGAGCCTGCCGCCGTGCGTATCGCCGTAACCGGATCCATCGCCACTGATCATCTGATGACCTTCCCCGGCCGTTTCGCCGATCAGCTCGTCGCCGACCAGCTCCACACGGTCTCGCTGTCCTTCCTCGTGGACGGTCTCGACGTGCGGCGCGGCGGGGTCGCCGCCAACATCTGCTTCGGCATGGGCCAGCTCGGCACCTCGCCGATCCTGGTCGGCGCGGCGGGCAACGACTTCGCCGAGTACCGCGCCTGGCTCCAGCGGCACGGCGTGGACACCTCGTCCGTACGGATCTCCGAGGTGCTGCACACCGCCCGCTTCATCTGCACCACCGACGCCGACCACAACCAGATCGGCTCCTTCTACACCGGCGCCATGAGCGAGGCCCGGCTGATCGAGCTCCAGGCCGTCGCCGACCGCGTCGGCGGCCTCGACCTGGTCTCGATCGGCGCCGACGACCCCGAGGCGATGATCCGGCACACCGAGGAGTGCAGGACCCGCGGCATCCCCTTCGCCGCCGACTTCTCCCAGCAGATCGCGCGGATGGACGGCGACGACATCCGCGTCCTGCTCGAAGGCGCCGCGTACCTCTTCAGCAACGAGTACGAGAAGGGCCTCATCGAGGCCAAGACCGGCTGGAGCGACGAGGAGATCCTGGACCGGGTCGGCACCCGCGTCACCACCCTCGGCTCCCACGGCGTCCGGATCGACCGCAAGGGCGAGGAGCCCGTCCAGGTCGGCTGCGCCGAGGAACAGACCAAGGCCGACCCCACCGGAGTGGGCGACGGCTTCCGCGCCGGCTTCCTGTCCGGGCTCGCCTGGGGCGTCAGCCTCGAACGCGCCGCGCAGGTCGGCTGCATGCTGGCGACCCTCGTCATCGAGACCGTCGGCACCCAGGAGTACGAGCTGCGCCGCGGCCACTTCATGCAGCGCTTCAGCAAGGCGTACGGCGACACCGCCGCCGAAGAGGTCCGCACGCACCTCGGCGCGCGCTGAACGCTCCCGGATGAGCGCCCGTCAGGCCCTGCGCCGCACCGTGTACGCGGTGCCGCGCTCCGCCGGGCGCTCACCCAGATAGTCGTGGGCCCGCATCTCGCACCACGCGGGGATGTCGAGCCGGGCGGCCTCGTCGTCGGACAGCACGGTGACGAGGCCGCCGACCGGCACGTCGTCGATGACCCGCGCGAGGTCGATGACCGGGATCGGGCAGAGCTTGCCGAGCGAGTCCACGACCAGAGCGGACTCCCGCGGCTCCCGCCCGCCCTGTCGGCCGGGCCCGGCCGACGCGGCCGACGGCGCGCCCAGCGCCGAGCGGACCTCGGCCACGACCCCCGGCAGCACCGCGAGGAAGCGCTCGACGTCCTCCGCGGCGGTCCCCGGCGGCAGCGACACCCGTACGTTCCCCTCGGACAGCACACCCATCGCCTTGAGCACATGGCTGGGCGTCAACGTGCTCGACGTGCACGACGATCCGGACGACACCGAGAAACCGGCCCGGTCGAGACCGGTCAACAGCGCCTCGCCGTCGACGTACAGGCAGGAGAAGGTGACCAGGTGCGGCAGCCGCAGCGTGCCGTGGCCGACCACCTCCACGTCCGGCACGACCCGCGGCACGCGCGACCTGATCAGGTCCACCAACGCCGTCAGCCGGACGGCCTCCCGGGCCGCCTCCTCGCGCACCGCCCGCAGCGACGCGGCGGCGGCGACGATCGCGGGCAGGTTCTCGAAGCCGGGCGCGCGCCCCGACTCCCGTTCGTCCGCGGGCCCCTGAGGCGCGAAGCGGGTGCCCTTGCGGACCACGAGCAGCCCGACCCCGGACGGCCCGCCCCACTTGTGCGCGCTCGCCGTCAGCAGCGACCACTCGCCCTCGACCCGCCCCCAGCCCAGCGACTGCGCCGCGTCCACCAGCAGCGGCACCCCGGCCGCCCGGCACAGCGCCGCCGCCTCCGCGACCGGCTGCACCGTACCCACCTCGTGGTTGGCGGACTGGAGGCAGGCCAGCGCGGTGTCCGCGCGCAGCGCCGCCGCGAAGTCCGCGGCGGCCACCCGCCCCGACCGGTCGACGCCCACCGTCACCCGTTCGTACGCCTCCGCCGCGTGCAGCACCGACGAGTGCTCGACGGCCGAGACCACCACCTGACGGCCCGTCCGACGGCGGCCCGCCATGGCGCCGGACACACCCGTGTGCACCGCGCGTGTCCCCGAAGGAGTGAAGACCAGTTCGTCGGGGCGGCAGCCGACCGCGTCCGCCGCGGCCTCGCGGGCCGCGTCGAGCAGCAGCCGCGCCCGGCGCCCCTCGCGGTACAGCCGCGCGGGGTCGGCCCACCCCTCGTCGAGGGCGGCGAGCAGCGCCTGCCGGGCGACTGGGTGCAGCGGAGCGGCCGAAGCCGTATCGAAATAGGACACCTCAGCACGCTACAACCCGCCCGCGCCGACCGGCCGGGCGCACTGTCAGAAGGCCCCCGGAGTGCGGGATTCCATCCCTTCGGGGTGTGCCCCGGCGCGTTGTACCCCCTCCCCGCGTGACCTCAAATAGCGTCCAGTAGGGTTTGGTCCGCATAAACATCCACACCTAATTGCCCGTGCACGGACCGACCGACCAGCAGGCGGCCGGGCACCCGGACGCTCGGGCGAGACTCTCGGGAAGGCGCTACGTGAGTCCCAACGGCTCCGACCTCCCCCACGGCCAGAACGGCGTGGGAGGTACCCCCTCGTCGCGGCGCCCGGTGCGGCGATGGCTGCCGCGGGCGCTGGCCGCGGGCCTGGTCCTTGCGACCGCCACTGGTTGCTCGTACAAGGACTATCCCCGCCTCGGCATGCCCAGTCCTGCCACGGAACAGGCACCCCGGATCCTCGCGCTCTGGCAGGGCTCCTGGGCCGCCGCGCTGGTGACCGGCTGCCTTGTCTGGGGCCTGATCCTGTGGAGCGTGATCTTCCACCGGCGCAGCCGGACCAAGGTCGAGGTCCCCGCGCAGACGCGCTACAACATGCCCCTTGAGGCCCTGTACACGATCGTCCCGATCATCGTCATCGCGGTGCTGTTCTACTTCACCGCCCGTGACGAGTCGAAGATCCTGGACACCTCCAAGAAGCCGCAGCACGTGATCAACGTGGTCGGCTTCCAATGGAGCTGGGGCTTCAACTACGTCGAGGACGTGGACGGCAACCCGGCGACCCCCACGGGCGTGCCGAAGGAACTGTCCGAGATCCCCGCGAACAAGCTGCTGCTGCCCCCCGGCGCCGAGGGCGTCTACGACGTGGGCACGCCGGCCAGCAGGAACCCGGACACCGGCAACCCCGGTCCGACGCTCTGGCTCCCCAAGGGAGAGAGCGTGCGGTTCGTCCTCACCTCGCGTGATGTCATCCACTCCTTCTGGATCGTTCCGTTCCTGATGAAGATGGACGTCATCCCCGGCCACACCAACGTCTTCGAGGTGACTCCGAGCAAGGAGGGCACCTTCCTTGGCAAGTGCGCCGAGCTTTGCGGTGTGGACCACTCCCGGATGCTCTTCAACGTGAAGGTCGTTTCGCCCGAGGAGTACAAGCAGCACCTCAAGGACCTGGCGGCGAAGGGCCAGACCGGGTACATCCCGGCGGGCATCGCCACCACGGGCAACGCGAAGAACTCGGAGCCCAAGACCACATGAGCATTCTGAACGAACCGCAGGGCGCCGCCGCGGCGGACGACTCCTACGCGGACGAGATCCCGGCACGCCGGCGCAAGCCCGGCTCGGTCATCGTCACGTGGATGAGCACCACGGACCACAAGACGATCGGCTCGATGTACCTCATCACGTCGTTCGCCTTCTTCCTCATCGGCGGCGTGCTCGCGCTGCTGATGCGCGCGGAGCTGGCCCGGCCGGGCAACCAGTACCTGTCGAACGAGCAGTTCAACCAGGCGTTCACGATGCACGGCACCGTGATGCTGCTGATGTTCGCGACCCCGCTCTTCGCGGGCTTCGCGAACTGGATCATGCCGCTGCAGATCGGCGCCCCCGACGTCGCGTTCCCGCGGCTGAATATGTTCGCCTACTGGCTCTACCTGTTCGGCTCGCTCATCGCGGTCGGCGGCTTCGTGACCCCGCAGGGCGCGGCCGACTTCGGCTGGTTCGCGTACTCGCCGCTGTCGGACGCGGTCCGCTCGCCGGGCATCGGCGCCGACATGTGGATCATGGGCCTGGCCCTGTCCGGCTTCGGCACCATCCTCGGCGCGGTCAACTTCATCACCACGATCATCTGCATGCGCGCACCCGGTATGACGATGTTCCGCATGCCGATCTTCTGCTGGAACGTGCTGCTGACCGGTGTCCTCGTCCTGCTGGCCTTCCCGGTGCTCGCCGCCGCGCTGCTCGCCCTGGAGGCCGACCGGAAATTCGGGGCGCATGTGTTCGACGCCGCCAACGGCGGCGCGTTGCTCTGGCAACACCTCTTCTGGTTCTTCGGCCATCCAGAGGTGTACATCATCGCGTTGCCCTTCTTCGGCATCATCTCCGAGGTCATCCCGGTCTTCAGCCGCAAGCCGATGTTCGGCTACATCGGCCTGGTCGCCGCGACGATCTCCATCGCCGGTCTGTCCGTGACCGTGTGGGCGCACCACATGTACGTCACCGGCGGGGTGCTGCTGCCGTTCTTCTCGTTCATGACCTTCCTGATCGCGGTGCCGACCGGTGTGAAGTTCTTCAACTGGATCGGCACGATGTGGAAGGGGTCACTGAGTTTCGAGACCCCGATGCTGTGGTCCATCGGCTTCCTGATCACCTTCGCCTTCGGTGGTCTGACCGGTGTCATCCTGGCGGCGCCGCCGCTGGACTTCCACGTCTCGGACTCGTACTTCGTGGTCGCGCACTTCCACTACGTGGTGTTCGGCACCGTCGTGTTCGCGATGTTCGCGGGCTTCCACTTCTGGTGGCCCAAGATGACCGGCAAGATGCTGGACGAGCGGCTCGGCAAGATCACCTTCTGGACGCTCTTCTTCGGCTTCCACGGCACCTTCCTCGTCCAGCACTGGCTGGGCGCCGAGGGCATGCCGCGCCGGTACGCGGACTACCTGGCGGCGGACGGGTTCACCACGCTGAACACCATCTCCACCATCAGCTCGTTCCTGCTCGGTCTGTCGATACTGCCGTTCCTCTACAACGTGTGGAAGACCGCCAAGTACGGCAAGAAGGTCGAAGTCGACGACCCGTGGGGCTACGGCCGTTCGCTGGAGTGGGCCACCTCGTGCCCGCCGCCGCGGCACAACTTCACCACGCTGCCGCGCATCCGCTCCGAATCCCCGGCGTTCGACCTGCACCACCCGGAGATCTCGGCGATCGACTCGCTCGTCAACCGGGGTCCCGACCAGGCGCTCTCGGGCGTCAGTGGCGACCTGCACCACGACCGTAAGGAGTCCGGTCAGTGAGGGTCCAAGGCAAGATGTTCCTCGGCCTGGCCGTCTTCATCCTGGCCTCGGCCATCGTGTACGGCCTGTGGTCCAAGGAGCCCGCGGGCACCACGGCGCTCTTCCTCGCCTTCGCGCTGAGCACGATGATCGGCTTCTACCTCGCGTTCACCGCGCGCAGGGCCGACACCGGCGCGCAGGACCGGGAGGACGCGGAGGTCGCGGACGACGCCGGCGAGCTGGGCTTCTTCAGCCCGCACAGTTGGCAGCCGCTCGCGCTGGCCACCGGCGGCGCGCTGGCGTTCATGGGCATCATCTTCGGCTGGTGGCTGCTGTTCGTCTCGCTGCCGGTGATCCTGATCGGCGTGTACGGCTGGGTGTTCGAGTACTACCGCGGTGAGAACCGCACCCAGTAGCCGGGCAGGGCGGTGACGCGGCCCCCACGGGACCCGCGTCACCCGGGGAACAGAAGTACGGGCGGGCCCGGACACCGACTCAGGTGTCCGGGCCCGCCCGTTCGCGCGCCCGACCTCTTTTGCACGTATCCACCGAGCGAAATCACCCGGTTGTTCCTAACTTGAGTGCATGAGCCACAATTCTCTACGCCGTAACGCGCTGCGCTGCTCCCTGCTGGTGGCGCCCCTCGCGGTGGGGCTCACCGCTTGTGGCGGCGGCGGCAATCCGCTCGCCGCCACGCCGCACGACGCCGCCGCCAAGGTCGCGTTCGGCTCCGCGGCCGGAGGCAAGGCCGACCCGTCCAAACCACTCCAGGTGACCATCAAGAAGGACGGGAGCCGGATAACCGACGTGACCGCTACGGACGCCGCAGGGCGCTACGTACGCGGCGAACTCGGCTCCGACGGCCTGAGCTGGCACTCCACCGGCGCGCTGGCCGCAGGCGCGCACTACACGGTCCGGGTGAGCACCGAGGACTCCGACGGCCGCCCCGGCCGTAAGACGCTCGGTTTCGACACCACGCCCGCGGACGCGGGACTGCACGTCGCCTTCGGCCCCGACGCGGGTACGTACGGCGTCGGACAGCCGATCACCGCCGAGCTGAGCGTCCCGGTCAAGGACCCGGCGGCCCGCGCCGCGGTCGAGGGCAACCTCAAGGTCAGCTCGACCCCCCAGGCCGCCCCCGGCTCCTGGTACTGGGTCGACGACCGCACCCTGCACTACCGGCCCAGTACGTACTGGCCCGCGGACGCCACGATCGACGTGACCAGCACCCTGAACGGCGTACGCGTCCAGGACGGGCTCTACGGCGGCACCGACAAGTCCCTGGAGCTGCACACCGGCGACCGGGTCGAGGCGCTCACCGACGCCGGCACCCACCAGATGACCTTCAAGCGGAACGGGAAGGTGGTCCGTACGCTCCCCGTCACCACCGGCAAGCCCGGCTTCTCCACCCGCAACGGCGTCAAGGTGGTGCTCGGCAAGGAGCAGTTCGTCCGGATGCAGAGCGAGAGCATCGGCATCGCCGCGGGCAGCTCCGACTCCTACGACCTGCCGGTCTACTGGGCCACCCGGGTGACATGGAGCGGTGAATACGTGCACGCCGCGCCGTGGTCCGAGGGCTCGCAGGGGTACGCCAACGTCAGCCACGGCTGCACCGGCATGAGCATGGACAACGCCCACTGGTTCTTCGACAACGTGCGGCAGGGCGACATCGTCGAGGTCACTCACAGCCTCGGCGACACGATGACGCCGTTCGACAACGGCTTCGGCGACTGGAATCTGAGCTGGGCGCAGTGGAAGAAGGGCAGTGCCCTCGGCGCCGCGGGTCAGTCCGCGGCGACGCAGAACACCGCCACCACCGCCACCGTCTCCAACCCGGCCCGGCTGCGCCCCCAGGCGCTCTGACCGGCCGCCGCGGCGCTCAGTGCGCCGTCGTCGCCACGGCCGTGGTCCTCGGCGCCAGCCTGGCCCGCAGCAGCCCCGCCAGGGACTCGCTGAGGGCGACCGGGTCGACGGGGTGGGCGACCGCCGCGTCGGCCCGGCTCCAGGTCGCCAGCCAGGCGTCCTGGGGACGGCCGATCAGCACCAGCACCGGCGGGCAGCGGAAGATCTCGTCCTTCGCCTGACGGCACACCCCCATGCCGCCGGCGGGGGAGGTCTCACCGTCGAAGACGCAGACGTCGATGCCGCCGCGCTCCAACTCGGTGAGAACCGCGGGCATCGTCGCGCACTCCACGTACTCCACCGGCGGCAGGTCGGCGGCGGGCCTGCGGCCGACGGCGAGCCGGACCTGCTCCCGGGTGTTCGCGTCGTCGCTGTAGACCAGCACCGTGGCGGTCGCCTGCATCGTGGTTCCTCCTCGTGAAGGCGTTCTCAAGTGCGTCGGATGCTACTCCCGCCAGCGCCTTCGCGAGGAGGGTTCGTAGCCCGCGAAGATCGGCGGCCCGGTCGTCCGACGCACCGTCATCCCTCCTTCGGGGGACGGCGGCGCTAGGCCACGCGGGTCTCCTGCGGGCCTTGACACACCGAATGGCACCCCCCGGAGTCAGCGCCAGATAAGCGACCGACATAATGTCGGACGTGGCGACAGCAACAGCAGTAGATACCGGGCACGCGCACCCGTCGGTCAACCGGCCGAACCTCACCAGCGTCGGAACCATCATCTGGCTGAGTTCCGAGCTGATGTTCTTCGCGGCCCTCTTCGCGATGTACTTCACCCTTCGGTCGGTCACGGGTGCCGACTTCTGGAAGGAACACGCCCATGCGTTGAACGTCCCGTTCTCGGCGACGAACACGACGATCCTGGTGCTCTCCTCCTTCACCTGCCAGATGGGCGTCTTCGCCGCTGAGCGCGGCGACGTGAAGAAGCTCCGCTCCTGGTTCATCGTGACCTTCATCATGGGTGCGATCTTCATCGGCGGGCAGATCTTCGAGTACACCGAACTGGTCAAGAAGGACGGCATCTCGCTCAGCTCGGACCCCTACGGCTCGGTGTTCTACCTGACGACCGGGTTCCACGGGTTGCACGTGACGGGCGGACTGATCGCGTTCCTGCTGGTACTCGGGCGGACGTACGCGGCCAAGCGGTTCACCCACCAGCAGGCCACCGCAGCCATCGTCGTGTCCTACTACTGGCACTTCGTCGATGTCGTGTGGATCGGCCTCTTCGCCACGATCTACCTGATCAAGTAGCCGGTCGCACACCGCACACACATTCCAGAAGCATCGACGCAAGAGATCCTGACACCGGGGTAATCCGTGAAAAAGCTCTCCGCACGACGGCGCCACCCGCTGGCGGCGCTTGTCGTCCTACTCTTCGCGCTCGCGGTCACCGGGGGGCTGTACGCCGCGCTCGCGCCGGCGCCGAAGGCGCAGGCCGACGACGCGGCCCAGTCCCTCGCGATCACTGAGGGCAAGAAGCTGTACTCCGTCGGCTGCGCAAGCTGCCACGGCACTTCGGGCCAGGGCAGCTCCGACGGACCGAGCCTGGTCGGCGTCGGCTCCGCCGCCGTCGACTTCCAGGTCGGCACCGGCCGGATGCCCGCGCAGCAGCCCGGCGCGCAGATCCCGAAGAAGAAGGTCATCTACGACCAGGCCGAGATCGACCAGCTCGCCGCGTACATCGCGTCCCTCGGCCCCGGCCCCGCCGTGCCGAGCAAGGACCAGTACAACCCCGCGGGCGCGGACGCCGGCAAGGGCGGGGAGCTGTTCCGCACCAACTGCGCCCAGTGCCACAACTTCGTCGGCAAGGGCGGTGCGCTGACCAACGGCAAGTACGCGCCGACGATCCAGGGCGCCTCGCCCAAGCACATCTACGAGGCCATGCTGACGGGTCCGCAGAGCATGCCGTCCTTCCCGGACAGCACGATGCCGCAGGACACGAAGGCGGACATCATCGCGTACCTCCACGAGGTCAACAGCAGCGAGACGAAGAACCCCGGCGGTCTCTCGCTGGGCAGCATCGGTCCGGTGTCCGAGGGTCTGGTCGCCTGGGTCTTCGGCCTCGGCTTCCTGCTCGTCTGCACCACCTGGATCGCCGCCCGGACGACCAAGGCCAAGAAGTCATGAGCGAGACTGGATCTCACAAAGACGTGTCAGAGAACCTGCCAAGTGAGCACGGCGCTCACGGGAGCGAACCAGCGGTCCCCGACGACCCGTTCGCCAACCCCGGCCATCCCCCCCACGAGTACCGCCGTCAGGACATCGACGAGCGGGCCGAGAAGCACTCCGAGCGGGTCGTGGCGGGGCTGTTCGGCCTGTCGATGCTCGGCACCGTCGCGTTCATCGCCTGCTTCGTGATCTTCCCGGTCGACAAGATCGTCTTCATCTTCCCGTTCGGCAACGTGAGCGCGCTGAACTTCTCGCTCGGCCTCACGCTCGCCGTGGCGCTGCTGGGCATCGGCGCGGGCGCGGTCCACTGGGCCCGCACCCTGATGTCCGACGAGGAGTTCGCCGACGAACGCCACGCGGCGGGCGCGGACGAGGAACTGCGCGAGAACATCGAGCAGCAGTGGGCGCAGGGCGCCCGCGAGAGCGGGTTCGGACGGCGCAAGCTGATCCGCAACACGATGTTCGGCGCCCTGACCCTGGTCCCGCTGGCCGGTGTCGTGATCCTGCGCGACCTCGGCCCGCTGCCGGAGGACAAGCTCCGGCACACCCTGTGGGCCAAGGGCAAGGTGCTGATCAACCAGAACACGAACAAGCCGCTGCGCCCCGAGGACATCGTGGTGGGCTCGCTCACCTTCGCGATGCCCGAGGGTCTGGAGGAGTCCCAGGAGGACTTCCAGGAGCAGATCGCCAAGGCGGCTCTGATGATCGTCCGGATCAAGCCGGACGACATCAAGGACAAGCGCGAGCGTGACTGGGCCCACGAGGGAATCGTGGCCTACTCCAAGATCTGCACACACGTGGGCTGCCCGATCAGCCTCTACGAGCAGCAGACGCACCACGTGCTCTGCCCGTGCCACCAGTCGACGTTCGACCTGTCGGACGGCGCGCGGGTGATCTTCGGCCCGGCGGGGCACCGGCTGCCGCAGCTTCGGATCAGCGTCAATGGTGAGGGCAATCTCGTCGCTCTCGGCGACTTCGATGAGCCCGTCGGTCCGGCATTCTGGGAGCGCGGATGAGTACTACGACGGAAAGCTCGACCCGTCGGGGCAAAAAGCCGGTCGGCCAGCGGGCCGCCGAGTGGACTGACCCCCGGCTCGGTATCTACAAGTTGGCCAAGGCCAACATGCGGAAGATCTTCCCGGACCACTGGTCCTTCATGCTGGGCGAGATCTGCCTCTACAGCTTCGTCATCCTCATCCTCACGGGTGTGTATCTGACGCTGTTCTTCCACCCCAGCATGAACGAGGTCGTCTACCACGGCCCGTACGCGCCGCTCCAGGGCGTGCGGATGTCCGAGGCGTACGCCTCCACCCTGCACATCAGCTTCGAGGTGCGCGGCGGTCTGCTGATCCGGCAGATCCACCACTGGGCCGCGCTGATCTTCATCGCGGCGATGATCGTGCACATGATGCGCGTGTTCTTCACCGGCGGTTTCCGCAAGCCGCGTGAGATCAACTGGCTGTTCGGCTGGACGCTGCTGTTCCTCGGCATGTTCACCGGCTTCACCGGTTACTCGCTCCCGGACGACCTGCTGTCCGGCACCGGCATCAGGTTCGCCGACGGCGCGGTGCTCGCCACCCCGGTGGTCGGCTCGTACCTGTCGTTCTTCCTGTTCGGCGGGGAGTTCCCCGGCCACGACATCGTCAGCCGGTTCTACTCGATCCACATCCTGCTGCTGCCGGGTCTGATGGCCGGTCTGCTGACCGCCCACCTGATCCTGGTCTTCTACCACAAGCACACGCAGTTCCCGGGTGCGGGCAAGACCGAGAAGAACGTCGTCGGCATGCCGCTGCTGCCGATCTACACCGCGAAGGCGGGCGGCTTCTTCTTCCTGGTATTCGGCGTGATCTCGGCCATCGCCGCGACCGTGTCGATCAACCCGATCTGGTCGATGGGACCGTACCGGCCGGACCAAGTGTCCACCGGCGCCCAGCCGGACTGGTACATGGGCTTCTCCGAGGGCCTGATCCGTGTGATGCCCGGCTGGGAGATCAACGCCTGGGGACACACACTCGTCCTGGGCGTGTTCATCCCGCTGATGGTCTTCCCGGTGGTGCTGGCGGCCATCGCCGTCTACCCGTTCATCGAGGCGTGGGTCACCGGGGACAAGCGCGAACACCACCTGCTGGACCGGCCGCGCAACCGCCCGGTGCGCACCGGCTTCGGTGTGGCCTGGCTGACCGAGTACTTCGTGCTGCTGATCGGTGGCGGCAACGACCTGTGGGCCACGCACTTCCACCTGTCGATCAACTGGATCACCTGGTTCGTCCGCGTCGGCTTCTTCGTCGCGCCGGTCCTGGCCTTCATCATCACCAAGCGGATCTGCCTGGGTCTCCAGCGGCGTGACCGCGACAAGGTGCTGCACGGTCGTGAGACCGGCATCATCAAGCGGCTGCCGCACGGTGAGTACATCGAGGTGCACGAGCCGATCTCGCAGGAGCAGCGGCACATCCTCACCGCGCACGTCCAGCCGGAGCCGATCGACGCGGGCCCCGAGGTGGACGAGAACGGCGTGGAGCGCAAGCTCAACCCGATCGAGAAGGCGCGGGCCAAGCTCTCCCGCGGCTTCTACGGCGAGCACAGCCAGATTCCGAAGCCCACGGCCGAGGAGTACGAGGAGATCACCAGCGGACACGGCCACCACTGAGCCGCCGCCGCTGAGCTGAGCCACCCACGGGCCGGGCCCGGGAATCCCCCTCAGGGGAGTCCCGGGCCCGGCCCTTCGGCGTCCGCCGTCCGCAGTGCGGGCAGGGAGCCGTCGGGCCCCGCGGCGCGGATAGGCTGAGCGCGCAGTTCCCCATCCCACCACCAGGAGCGTGGACCATGAGCGTTGTGACCCCGGCAGGCGGCGAGAGTCCGGCGACGCGGTCCTGGCCGGACGTGCTGACCACGCTGCTGGCAGGGCGGAATCTGGGTGGGGACGACACCGCGTGGGCGATGGACGCGATCATGCGCGGCGAGGCGAGCGACGTGCAGATCGCCGGGTTCGTCGTCGCGCTGCGGGCGAAGGGGGAGACCGTCGAAGAGGTCTCCGGCATGGTGCGGTCGATGTACGCGCACGCGAACACCATCGAGGTGCCCGGCGCGACCGTGGACATCGTCGGCACCGGCGGCGACCGGGCGAAGACCGTCAACATCTCCACCATGTCGGCGATCGTGGTCGCGGGCGCCGGGGCGAAGGTCGTCAAGCACGGCAACCGCGCCGCGTCCTCGGCCAGCGGCGCCTCCGACGTCCTGGGAGAGCTCGGCGTCAATCTGCAACTGACGCCGCAGCGGGTCGTGGAGGTCGCGGAGGAGGCGGGCATCACCTTCTGCTTCGCGATCAAATTCCACCCCGCGCTGCGCCACGCGGGCACCGCCCGGAGCCAGTTGGGGGTGGCGACCGTCTTCAACTTCCTCGGCCCGCTGACCAATCCGGCCCGGGTACGGGCGCAGGCCACCGGGGTCGCGGACCCGCGGATGGCGCCGATCATGGCCGGCGTGCTGGCCGAACGCGGCTCGTCCGCACTGGTGTTCCGCGGTGACGACGGCCTGGACGAGCTGACCACCACCGCCACCTCCCAGGTGTGGGTGGTGCGCGACGGCAAGGTGGAGCAGACCGCCTTCGACCCGCGGGACGTCGGCCTGCCCCTGGTGCCCGTGGAGGCGCTGCGCGGCGCCGACGCGGCCCACAACGCGGACGTCGCCCGGCGGCTGCTCGCGGGCGAGACCGGGCCCGTACGGGACGCCGTGCTGCTCAACTCGGCGGCGGCGCTGGTGGCCCTGCGGCCCGGCAGCGGGCCGTTGGAGGAGCAGATCGCGGCCGGTCTGGTGACGGCGGCCGAGTCGATCGACTCGGGCGCGGCGGCGGCGACGCTGGAGCGGTGGGCGGCGGCGAGCAACGCGTAATCGCCACTGTGGCGGAATTCGGATAGGTCCCCCGGGGACCGAGCACACGACGCTGTCCAATTTCTGGACGGCGTCTTGTGCGTTCGGCGCCTTGTGGCAGAATGCTGTCCAGGTCACGAGTGACAGCGTCAAGGCCCCGGCTCGCTGTCCGGCAACCCTCCGTCCGAGGCGGGGTGCCCCGGGTGATGACCAGGCCGTGAGCAGCGAGGCTCATGGCAAGCCGGACTTGGGGAGTTCTTTCATGAGCAAGCGAATGCGATAGGGCCTGTCGGCCCGGTTCCGCCGTTCCGCCTTTCGTTCGACGTTTCCATCCCGCGCTTCTGTACCGCGAGCCATTCCTTTTCGGCTTCAGATGTGCGGTGATTTCGCCTGCCGTAATCCGGGAGATCGCCATGACTGTGTCCATCGCTGCCACCGACCGTGAGATTTGTACCCCGCTGCCCGTTCTGGGCCGGGACGTCCTCGTGCCGCTCGTGACGGGCGGCGAAGTGACGTACGCCGCGCTCGACTACGCCGCCAGCGCCCCCGCGCTCCAGCGGGTGTGGGACGACGTGGCCGCCTACGCCCCCTACTACGGCAGCGTGCACCGCGGCGCCGGCTACCTCTCGCAGCTCTCCACCGACCTGTTCGAGCAGAGCCGGGTCACGGTCGCGGAATTCCTCGGCTGTCGGGCCGAGGACCAGGTGATCTTCACCCGTTCGACGACCGACTCGCTCAATCTGCTCGCCGCCGTCATCCCGGCGGGCACCCACGTCTTCGTCTTCGAGACCGAGCACCACGCCTCGCTGCTGCCGTGGCAGACGCGGGACGACGCGCGGGTCACCGTCCTGGGCGCGCCGCGGACGCCCGAGCAGGCCGTCGCCGCGCTCGACGTGGCCCTGCACGGCGCCCCCAAGGGGCCCAAGCTGGTCTGCGTCACCGGCGCCTCCAACGTCACCGGTGAGCTGTGGCCGGTACGGGAGCTGGCCGCCGCCGCGCACCGGCACGGCGCCCGTATCGTCCTGGACGCCGCCCAACTGGCCCCGCACCACCCGGTGGACATCGCCGCGCTCGACGTCGACTGGGTCGCCTTCTCCGGCCACAAGCTGTACGCGCCCTTCGGCTCCGGTGTCCTCGCGGGCCGCGCCGACTGGCTGCGCGAGGCCGAGCCGTACCTCGCGGGCGGCGGCGCCAGCCGCAAGGTCGCGCGGCGCGCGGACGGCGGAGTCGACGTCGAGTGGCACACCACCGCGGCGCGGCACGAGGCCGGGTCGCCGAACGTCATCGGCGTCTACGCCATCGCCGCGGCCTGCAAGGCGCTGACCGAGGCCGGGTTCGACCAACTCGTCACCCGTGAGCAGCGGTTGCTCGCCCGGCTGCGGGAAGGGCTCGCCTCCGTGCCCGAGGTGCGGGTGCTCTCCCTGTTCGGCGAGGACGCGCCCCGGGTCGGCGTGCTCTCCTTCGTCGTCCAGGGCTGGAACAGCTCGCACTTCGCCGCCGCGCTCTCCGCCGAGTACGGGATCGGTGTCCGCGACGGTCTCTTCTGCGCCCACCCGCTGGTGCGTACGCTCCTCGGCGCCGAGGGCGACGACCCGGGCGAGTGCGGCGCTCCCGAGGCCGCGCCCGGCGAGCGCGTCCTCAACGCCATCCGCGTGAGCTTCGGCGCGGGCACCCCCGAGGAGCACGTCGACCGCTTCGTCCACGCCGTCCGCACCCTCGTGCGCGACGGCGCCCAGTGGAACTACCGCACGGAGGACGGCCGCTGCGTGCCGGACAGGCGCTAGCGCCTGTCCGGCCGAACACGAACGGCGCCTTCGGTGCGGGACTCGATGGCCTTCAGGACGGCGATCATGTCCGCGGCCGGGTCGGTGGCGGCGGTCTCGGTGAACAGGGCGAGGCAGGTGTCGAGCAGGGGAGTGGCGGTGGCGGAGGCGCGGGCGGCCTCCGCGATGAGGCGGTTGTTCATGAGGACGTCGGCGGCGGCGGCCTGGACGGTGAAGTCGCGGGCGAGCAGCTTGGGGGACTTCATACGGGAGACGCCGCTGGCCATCGGCCCCGCGTCGAGCACGGCGAGGAACTGACGGGCGTCGACGCCGTGCCGCTCGGCGAAGTGGAACGCCTCGGTGAGCCCGGTGACCACGGTGATCAGGAAGAGGTTGACCGACAGCTTCATGAGCAGGGCGCCGGGCACCGGCCCGCAGACGAAGGTCTCGTGGCACATGGGCGCCAGCAGCGGCCGTACCGCTGAGACGACGGCGTCCTCGCCCGCGAGCATCGCCACCAGGCGGCCCGCCTCGGCCGGGGCGCGGGAGCCGGAGACCGGGGCCTCGACGTAGTGGCCGCCCGCCGCGCGGACCTCGGCTTCGAGGCCGAGCGAGTACTCGGGCGAGGTCGTGCCCATGTGCACGAGGGTGTGCCCCGCGACGTTCGCCGCGAAGGCGGGGGTGCCGCGGCCGAGGCAGGAGTCGATGGCGGCGCCGTCGGCGAGCATCACGAAGACGGTCCCGGCGCGGCGGAAGAGGTCGGCGGGGCTGTCGGCGGTTTCGGCGCCCGCCGCCCGCAGGGCCTCGGCGGCGGGCGCGCTGCGGTTCCACACCACCAGCGGGGTCCCGGCGCGGAGGAGATTGAGCGCCATGGGCCGGCCCATGACCCCGAGCCCCAGGAAACCGATGTCCACGACGCACCGCCGCCTCTCTTGCCGTTTATGACAGCCGTCATAATACTGGTCGTTATGACAGTGGTCATAGAGGGTGCGGAGCGGCGGGCGGCCGCTCCCGCCGACGGGATCGACCTGCTCAGGCCCGCCGACGCGGACGCGGTGGCCGCCCTCTTCGCGGCCTGCTCCCCGGAGACGGTCCGGCTGCGCTTCCTCGGCGGCGCGCGCGAATTCCCCCGCGCCCACCTGGACCGTCTGCTGGCAGGACCGCCCGCGGCGCACGACGCCGTGGTCGCGTACCGCGGCGGCCGGGACCGCCTGGTGGGAATCGCGGGCTTCGCGGCGGACGACACCGCCGGGCCGGGAACCGGTGGCGAGCTGGGCGTGCTGGTCGTGGACGCCTGGCAGCGCCGGGGCGTCGGCACCGCCATGGTCGGCCTGCTGCTCGCCCGCGCGCGGGCCAGGGGCGTCGAGCACGTGACGGTGAACGTCCCGCACGGCAGGCGGGGCCTGCTCGCCGCGCTCGGCCGCCGCCTGGAACCGGTCCGCGCGTCGTACACCCCGGACGGTCTGACCGCCGTCTATAAGGTGGCCCGGACGACCCGGGCGGCAGGGGTCGGAACGCAGTAGCTCCGTGGAGGTGTCGACGATGGCCGGGTCAGAACGCGGACCGCGCGAGCGGATGGTCTTCAGCGCGGCCCAGCTCATCCGGCGCGAGGGCGTCGGCGCGACCGGCATGCGCGAGGTCGCCGCCCACGCGGGCGCCCCGCGCGGCTCGCTCCAGCACTACTTCCCCAACGGCAAGGAACAGCTCGTCAACGAGGCGGTCGTCTGGGCGGGGAACTACGCCGCCAAGCGCGTCGCCCGCTTCCTGGCCGCGCTGCCCGAGCCGACCCCCGGCGGGCTGTTCGCCGCGATGGTCGGCCAGTGGACGGACGAGTACGCGGCCGACGGCTTCGACGCCGGATGCCCGGTCGCCGCCGCCTCGGTGGACTGCGCGCGGACCACCGAGTCCACCCGGAAGGCGACCGCCGCCGCCTTCGCGGCCTGGACCGCGCCGGTGGCCGCGGCGCTGACCGGCATGGGCGTTCCCGAGGACCGGTCCGTACCGCTGGCGACCCTCATGATCAGCACCCTGGAGGGCGCGATCCTGATCGCCAGGGCGGAGCGCGACGTCCGCGCCCTCACCACCGCCGCACGGGAGTTGGGCCCGCTGCTCGACGCGGCCCGCGCGTGACCGCGTACCGGGAGCGCAGGCCGAATCCGTAGGACGAACCCGTAGGCGGAATCCGTAGAGGGAATCAGCCTCAGGCGTCGAGGCCGATCGCGAACGCGGCCTCAAGGTCGTGCTGCGAGTACGTGCGGAAGGCGACATGGGTGTCGGTGGCCTCGACGCCGGGGATCTTGGAGATCCGGCCCGGAATGATGTCGGCCAGGTCGTCGTGGCGGGCGACGCGGACCAGCGCGACGAGGTCGTACGTGCCGGTCACGGAGTAGACCTCGCTGACGTTGTCCAGCGCGGCGATGGCCTCGGCGATCTCCGGAATCCGGTCGACGGAAGTCTTGATGAGCACGATCGCGGTGATCACGGCTGGATGTCTCCTTGGGTCGACCCGACTACGACGCTCAGCTTACGACGCGGCCGGTAGCACACCCAGGCGCACAGGAACCCGAAGGCGAAGCCGACGACATGGGCGAGATACGCCACCCCCGGACCGTTGTTGCCGGTCTGGGCGGCGAGCCACTGGAGGACGAACCAGAAGCCGAGCACCATCCACGCGGGGAAGCGCAGCGGGATGAAGAAGAGGAAGGGGAACAGGCTCGTCACCCGGGCCTTGGGGTACAGATAGAGATACGCGCCCAGCGCCCCGGAGATCGCCCCGGACGCGCCGACCAGGCTCTGCGTCGACTCGGGGTTGGCGAGCGCGAAGCCGTACGTCGCCAGATAGCCCGCGACCAGGTAGAAGAGCGCGAAGCGCACCCGGCCCATCCGGTTCTCGACGTTGTCGCCGAAGACGTAGAGGAAGAGCATGTTGCCGATCAGGTGCAGCCAGCTCCCGTGCAGGAACATCGCCGTGAGCACCGACAGCAGCGGCGACTTCGCGTACGCGTGCGGGGCCGCGCAGCCCGCGGGCAGGTCGAGCCGGTCCATCGGGAGCCGGCCGTGGAACAGCTCACTGGGGATGACACCCCAGTGCGCGAAGTAGACGGCCTGCGCGCACTGGAGCTTGTCGCCCGTGCCGTAGGAGGGGTTGAAGCCGGACAGCGGTCCGAGGAGGAAGACCACGGTGCACAGGGCGATCAGCGCATACGTCACGACCGGCGTGCGGCGGACCGGGTTCTTGTCGTACACCGGGATGACCATGGACCGATGATGACGCAGCGGTCGTAACGGACATAGGCCGCCTCGCCGCAGCGCGTCGCGGGTCGGAGGCCGTAAGGTGACCCCGACGTACGCCCGTCAGCACTGATACGCCCGACCGAGGAAGAGGTGCAGGACCGATGCCGGTGCCCATGCCCACCGCCACCACCCGGTGGCGCTGCACGCAGTGCGGCAATCTGACCCGGTTCGACGTGACCCGCTCCACGCGGGTCGTGGAGTACGTCCATCTCGACCTCGGCGGCGAGCCGCGGATCGAGGAGACCGACGTGCTGACCGAGACGGTCGAGTCCGTGCGGTGCCGCTGGTGCAACGCCGCGGACCAGATCGAGCTGGTCGACCGGCCGGGCGCGGCCGTGGCCGCGGGAACGTCCGAGGGAACGGCCGGGGAAACGGACTCCGGCGCGGACGCGGAGACCGGTTCGGCGCGGGACTGAGCCTCCTTACGGGGACAATGGATGCAAGAGGCGGCGGCCGGAGGGATCGAAGGGGGCCGGGGAGGCGCCGTGTAACCGGACGGGAGTGACTGGTGGACGGTATCGGCGGCTTTCCGCGGGCCGAGGCGAGGGGGTCCGAGACGGATGCCGCCGACGGGCCGGGCGCCGACGCGTCCGGCGCCGCGGCGCAGGACCCCGACACACCGCGGGCCGACGACGAACCGGGCGCCGAAGCACCGCCCGGCCGTGACGGCGGCGGCACTCCCGACGGCTCTACCGGCAGCGTCTCCGGCAGCGCTCCCGATGGCAACGCTGCCCCCGGCGCCGACGCTCCCGGTGACCCCGCCGACACCGGTGTCACTGCCGATGACGACGCCGCTCATGACGACGCCGCTCATGACGACGCCGCTCATGAACCCGCGCTCGACCGGCCGCTGCCCGAAGGCGTACGCCACCGCGTCGTCGCCATCGCCGCCGACGCCTTCGGCGGGTTCACCTTCGCCGAACTGCCGGTCTCGCTACGGCCGTACGCCCGTTTCACCCCGTCCAGACGTGTGAAATACGCGGCCACCGCGCTGGCCACCGCGCTGGAGGGCGACCCGGCCTTCCGGCACAAGGTCGCGGGCAAACTGCGCGAGGCGCAGCCGGAGCTGACCGGGGCGCTGGACGCCGGCACCCCGCCGCCCGCCGCGGACCCGCTCGACGTGGCCGCCGCGGCCTATCTGCTGCGCCCCGCGGGCTGGGCCAAGCTTGTCACCACCGCGGGCGAGGAGGCCCAACGGGCGCACGCCGAGCGGGCCGACGAGGAGACGCTGCGCGAACTGGCCAAGCTCCGCGAGGAGGTCCAGGGTTTGCACACGCAGCTGCGCTCGGACGCCGTACGGGCCCGCGCCGAACTGGACGCCGTCCGCAAGGAGGGCGACTCGGTGCACCGCAAGCTGCGCAGCGCCCTCAGCGACGTCAAGCGCGCCGAGGCCGCCCAGCGCAAGATCCAGGCGGAACTGGACGAGGCGCGGGCCGCCGCCGCCCAGGACAAGGCCGCCGCGGAGAGCGAGGCACGGCGGCTGCGCACCCGGCTCGCCGAGGCCGAGGCGGCGGTCGAGTCGGGCCGCCGCGCCGCCCGCGAGGGCCGCAGTATCGAGGACGTACGGCTGCGCCTGCTGCTGGACACCGTCCTCGACGCGGCCTCGGGGCTCCGCCGTGAACTGGCGCTGCCGCCGCGCGACACCCTGGGCGTACGCCCCGCCGACACGGTGGACGCGGTCGCGCCCGGGGCCTTCAGCCCGCGCGACATCGCCACCCGCGCGCTGTCCGAGACCGACCCGGCGCTGCTCGACCAGTTGCTCGCGCTGCCGCAGGCGCACCTCGTCGTCGACGGCTACAACGTCACCAAGACCGGCTATCCGTCGATGCCGTTGGAGAAACAGCGGCTGCGGCTGCTCGGCGGGCTCGCGGCGCTGGCCGCGCAGAGCGGCGCCGAGGTCACCTGTGTCTTCGACGGCGCCGACCTGGACATGCCGGTGCTGCTCGCGCCGCCGCGCGGGGTGCGGGTGCTGTTCAGCAAGGCCGGTGAGACCGCTGACGAGTTGATCCGGCGGCTGGTGCGGGCGGAACCGCCCGGCCGGCAGATCGTGGTGGTCTCCGCGGACCGCGAAGTCGCCGACGGCGTGGCCAAGGCGGGCGCCCGCCCGGTCGCCTCCGTCCTGCTGCTGAAACGTCTCGCACGCGTCTGAACCGCGCCTGCCGCTCGCGCCGCCCGCGCCTCCGGCCCCCCGGCTCCCGGTCGCCGCACCACCGAACACATCACTATTCGTTCGAGTATTCGGTTCGCGAACGCGCCATCGTCGACGGAGCGTTGATCCACCCTCACTGCGCGTACGAAGGTCGTAAAGAATGTGCGAACCGGTCGAGATTTTGCCAACAAGGATTTGAACCGATCACAGATAGGTCACTAAGGTCGGGCGTCGAACCTCCGCGCAGTCGATCATCCAATCCGGATGGCGCGCCGGGGGCCGCCCGCCAGTCAACCGGTAGGCGGCTGAAGGAAGAAGGAGCTCGCCTTCGTGGCGTCCCACCGTCGTCCCAAGCCGGCAAGCCGCACGCGCGTGACCGTGCTGACCGCCACCGCCGCAGCCGCGGTGGCCCTCACCTCCCAGGCGGCCCAGGCCGCCCCCGCCAAGCCGACCGTCAAGGACGCCAAGGCGAAGGTGGACGCGCTGTACGAGCAGGCTGAGCAGGCCTCAGAGAAGTACGACGGGGCCAACGAGAAGCTGCACACCCTCCAGAAGGAGGCGGGCACTCTCCAGGACCAGGTGGCCAGGCAGCAGCAGCACCTGAACCAGCTCAGGGACGGCCTCGGCGCCATCGCCGCCTCCCAGTACCGCAGCGGTGGCATCGACCCGTCGCTCCAGCTCTTCCTGTCGTCCAACCCGGACAACTACCTGGACCAGGCGACCACGCTCAACCAGCTCACGTCGATCCAGACCGACTCGCTGCACCAACTCCAGGACGCCAAGCGGACCCTGGACCAGCAGCGCGCCGAGGCGACCGCCAAGCTGACCGAGCTCCAGACCACCCGCACCGAGCTGGCCAAGCGCAAGGCCGAGGCGAAGGACAAGCTGGCCCAGGCCCAGCAGATCCTCAACTCGCTGACGGCCGCGCAGCGCGCGTCCATCGCCGCCGCCGACGCCCGCGCCAACCGCTCCACCACCCGCGTGGACCTCGGCGACGCGAAGCCCGCCTCGCAGCGCGCCGCCGCCGCCTTCTCCGCCGCGCAGTCCAGGGTCGGCCTGCCGTACGTGTACGGCGCCTCGGGCCCCAGCTCCTTCGACTGCTCCGGCCTCACCTCGTGGGCGTACCACCAGGCCGGCGTGACGATACCGCGCACCTCGCAGGCCCAGGCGAACGCCGGGACCCGGATCTACTCCACCTCCCAGCTCGCCGTCGGCGACCTCGTCATCTTCTACGGCGACTACCACCACGTCGGCCTCTACGCGGGCAACGGCATGGTGCTGCACGCGCCGAAGCCGGGCGCCTCGGTGCGCTACGAGTCGATCGGCAACATGCCGTTCCAGTTCGGCGTCCGCATCTGACGTCTTCCGGCGTCGTTCCTCACCGATTTCACGGGTCCGCGGGAGTCTCCCGCGGACCCCGGTGCTTTCATACGGCGTTCGGACTCCTACGGCGTTCGGGTGATGAACAAGTGCCCGGTGCCGCCCGGTGCGGGTGTGTGACCTGGGCGGGAGGCGCGGCGCGGCGATGCGGGGGCCGCGCCTTCTTTGAACTCTCCGCGTCGCGCTGACTACTGTCAGCTCCCGTGGCTTCCCATCGACGCTCCCCACAGCCGGGCTTCGCCGCCCGCACCACCCGGGTCACCGTGCTGTCCGCGGCCGCCGCGGCCACCGCGGCGCTGTCCGGCGGTGCGGCGCAGGTCGCCTCGGCCGATCCCGGCGGGGGCGCACCCGACACGGCGTCCCGGCTCGACCGGCTCTACCAGCAGGCCGAGCAGGCCACCGAGAAGTACAACGCGGCGCAGGAGCACGCCAAGCGGCTCCGCGCCGACCTGACCACCCTCCAGGACCGGGCCGCCGAGGGGCAGCAGCGGGTCAACGACATGCGGCAGGAGCTGGGTTCGCTCGCCTCCGAGCAGTATCGCAGCGGCGGCATCGACCCCTCGCTCGCCCTGATGATGTCCTCGGACCCCGACCAGTACCTGGACCGGGCCACCACCTTGGACCGGCTCAGCGCCCAGCAGGCCGGGCGGTTGCGCCAACTCCAGGAGGCCGAGCGGCTGTTGCTCCAGCAGCGCTCCCAGGCGGCGGGCAAGCTCGCCGAACTGGACAAGGCCGGGGCGGTGCTCCAGGACCGCAAGCGGTCGGTGCAGCGGGCGCTCGCCGAGGCCCAGCGGCTGCTCAACGCGATGCCCGCCGCCCAGCGCGCCGGATACCGGCCCGGCATGGACGCCGGGCGCGCCTCCCGCGACCGTACGACCGCCGACCTGCCGGCCATCCCGAATCTGCCCGCCGCCTCGGGGCGCGGCGCGATGGCCGTGGCCGCCGCCCGCCAGATGGTCGGCGCCCCTTACGTCTGGGGCGCCACCGGGCCCAACTCCTTCGACTGCTCGGGCCTGATGCAGTACTCGTACGCACGGGCCGGGGTCGCGCTGCCGCGCACCTCGCAGGAGCAGATGAACGCCGGGCAGCGGGTGCCGCTGGACCAGGCGCGGCCCGGCGATCTGGTGATCTACCGCGGCGACGCCAGCCATGTCGGGATGTACGTCGGCGGCGGCCAGGTCATCCACGCCCCCTACCCCGGCGCCAGGGTCCGCTACGACCCGGTCGGCATGATGCCGATCACGGCCGTGACCCGGCCGTAAGGGCGCGGCGCCCCGGCCGTGGGGGGCGTCCTCGGGGCCGTACGATCGGGCCCATGGCCGTGGCGCCCCTCCGACGTACGCCGACCGCTTCCCGTGTCCGGGCGGCGGCGCTCGGCCTGTCCCTGGCGCTGCTGGCGGCGCTCGTCGCCGGGTGCGGCGGGACCGCCTCGGGCGGGCGGCCCACGGCGGACGCCACCGACGGCGGGATCCGGCAGGCGCTCGACCGGCGGGCCGCCGCGGTGCTGCACCACGACCGGGCGGCCTTCCTCGCCGGGATCGACCCGCGGGCGACGCGCTTCCTCGACCGGCAGAAGGCGATGTTCACCGACATCGCGGACGTGCCGCTGGCCGACTGGTCCTACCGGCTGGTGCGGACCGGCGCGTTCGGGCTGCCGCCGACCGCCGACGGCACGGTACGGGCCGCGGCCGAGGTCCAACTGCGCTACCGGCTCAGCGGATTCGACGCGGCGCCGGTCGCCGCGACCGACTACCTGACGCTGTCCCGGCGGGGCGGGAGCTGGTACGTGGCCGGGGACGACGACGGCGCCGCGTCCGGGCACCGCGGCGCCGTACAGCTGTGGGACCAGGGCCGGGTGACGGTGGTGCGGGGCACGGACAGCCTGGTGCTCGGGCTCGGCGACGCCGCCGGGCTGCGCGGCTACGCCGAGGACGTGGACCGGGCGGTGCCGGAGGTCCGGCGGACCTGGGGCGGCGCCGGGTGGTCGGGCAAGGTGGTGGTCGAGGTGCCGCGCACGCTGGACCAGATGGCCGCGCTGGCCGACGCGGACCCGGCCGATTACCGGAACATCGCCGCCGTCACCACGGGGGAGGGCGGCGGCAGCGCGCGGGTCGGCTCCGACCGGGTGATCATCAACCCCGAGGCGTTCAGCGGGCTCTCCGCCTTCGGCCGGCAGACCGTGCTCACCCACGAGACCACGCATGTCGCCACCCGCGCGTGGACCACCGCCCGCACCCCGCTGTGGCTCTCCGAGGGCGCCGCCGACTGGACCGCCTACCGTACGGCGGGCCGTACCGCCCGCGAGCTCGCCCCGGAGCTGGCCGCCGCCGTGGCCGCGGGCCGCGTCCCCGCCGCGCTGCCCGCCGACGCCGACTTCCACTCCGCCGACGCCGACACCCTCTCCCGCGCCTACGAGGGCGGCTGGCTCGCCTGCCGCCTGATCGCCGACCAGTGGTCCCCGGACGCGCTCGTCGCCTTCTACCGCGCCGTCGCCTCCGGCGGCACCGTCGACTCCCACCTGCGCACGACTCTCGGTACCACCCTCCCCGCCTTCACCGCCCGCTGGCGCGCCTACCTCCACCAGGAGCTGCCATGACCCGTGACCCCGCCGCGGAACCCCCGGCCCACCGGCCCCCGCCTCCGTCGAACGCCGCCCCAGGACGCCCCCCGCACACCCCGCCGCCAGCAGGATCTTCGCCGTCGGCGGATGCCGGGTCTTCTGCTGCGGGGGTGGGGGACTTCAGTGCGGAGGAGGTCGGGCGGGCGCGGGCTTTGCGGCGGGGGGTGTGGCCGGTCGCGCTCGGCGGGCGGGTGGCAGCGCTGGGGCTGATGCTGGGGCTGGGGCTGACGGCCGGGGGAGCGGGGCTGGTCGCGGCGTTCGGCGGCGGGACGTGGAGCGGCCGGGTGGCGGGCGCGGCGGTGTCCCTGGTGCTGCTGCCCGAGGTGCTGGGGCTGCCCTTCGCGGCGCGCGGGCGCGTGGTCCGCCGCCGGTTCGGCCTGGTGACGCAGGGCTGGGGCGGGTGGTGGGCGGACGTGCTGCGCGGCCTGCTGATCTCGCTGCCGCTCACCTTCGGCGCGCTCTTCGCCGTCTACGCCCTCGCCGGGGCGACCGGCCAATGGTGGGTGTGGGCCGCGCTCGGCGCCGCCGCGCTGACCGTCCTGATGTCCTGGGCGGCGCCCATGATCTTCGAGCCGCTGTTCAACCGCTTCACGCCGATGGAGCCGGGCCCTCTCAGGGACGCACTGCTGGCGCTCGCCGCCCGCGACGGCGTCACCGTCGAGGATGTGCTGGTCGCCGACGCCTCGCGCCGTACGACCGCGCTCAACGCGTATGTGTCCGGCTTCGGCCGCACCCGCCGCATCGTCGTCTACGACACCCTGCTGACCACGGCGCAGCCGCGCGAGGTGGAACTGGTGGTCGCCCATGAACTCGGCCACGTCGTGCACCGGGACGTGCCGCGCGGCACCGCGCTCGGCGCGCTGGGCGCGGCCGTCGGCGTGTGCGTCCTGGCCGCCGTGGTGACCTGGCGGCCCCTGCTCGACCTCGCGGGCGCCGACGACTTCGCGGACCCGCGCTCCGCCTGGCTGCTGGCGGCCGTCGCCACTGTCGGCGGCGCCGTCGCCGGGCCGCTGGGCTGCGCGGTGAGCCGCGGGGTCGAGCGGCGCGCCGACCGGCACGCCCTCGAACTGACCGCGGACCCGGCCGAGTTCATCGCGATGCAGCGCCGCCTGACGGTCGCGAACATCGGCGACCCCGACCCGCCGCGCGCCCTGCACCTGATGTTCGGCACCCACCCCACCCCCGCCGAACGCATCGCCGCCGCCCGCGCCTGGCGCCCGGCCGCCCCGCAGGACACGCTCTAGCCCTTGTCGTGCACCCCGACCCGCTCGGCTCGGGTGAGCACCGCGGCCGGGGCGTCGGCGGGCTCCCCCTCGACCGCGCCGCGCGCCGCGCGGCGCGGCACGGTGGCCGCCCACAGCCGACGGCAGGCGCTCAGGGACGCCAGGACGAGCAGGCCGTTACGGGTGACGATCAGCGCCACGCCCAGCTTGTCGCTGTGGGCGATGTCCTCGAAGAAGATCGGGAACTCCAGCGTGGTGAAGAGCGTCGCGCCCAGCATCAGCGCGACCGGCCGCCGTACCACCGACTCCCGCAGCGTCATGCAGACCGCGCCGATGCCGACCAGCCACACCATGTACTGCGGGCTGATCACCCGGCTGGTGGTGGTGAAGACCAGCACCGCGGTGAAGGCCGCGTCGAAGGGCGTGGCGACCGAGTACGAGCGGGCCCGCACCCGCCACAGCAGCAGCCAGGCGAAGGCCAGCAGGGACAGCGCCATCGCCGCGGTGCTCACCAGGTGCACATGCGGGCCGATGAACTCGACCGACCCGTAGTGCATCCGCGCGGTGCCGTGCCAGCCGAAGTGCCGGGCGATGTGGAAGACGGTGGCGCCCAGCGACTCGACCTCGGTGCCGCGGTCGCGCTGGAAGGTGAGGAAGGACAGCGAGCCCGGCATGGCCAGGTGGAAGGCGAGCGCGATCACCGCCATCGTCACCGCCGCCGAGATCCACGACCGCCGGGTGGTACGGCCGCGGGGCGTCCCGATGAGCAGCAGCAGCGGCCACACCTTGAGCATGGCGCCCACCCCGGCCAGCACCCCGCCCGCCTTCGGGCGGCGGGGCAGCAGGAGCAGCCCCGCCACGGCGACGGCGGTGACCATCACGTCGTAGCGGGCGTAGATGATCGGGCCGAGCAGCGCGCCGCCGCCGACCCAGACCCACACCCCGGCCATCCGGCCGCCGCGCCTGACCCGCGAGTCGCGCAGCAGCACCGCCAGGATCACCGCGTCCGCCAGGAAGGCCAGCCAGAAGAAGGCGGCGGTGTAGCTGAGGAAGGGCAGCAGGCCGGGCGCGAGGATCACCAGCGCGGCCCCCGGCGGGTACTGCCAGGTCACGTCGTGCAGCGGGAAGCTGCCCGTGCTCAGCACCCCGTACCAGCGGTGGTAGACGGACGAGACATCGTGGGCGATGTACTGGCCGGGAAAGTGGACGACCTCGAACACGAACAACAAGAACGCGGCTCGGGTGACGACCCAGGTGAGCACGGCCCAGCCCCGACCGCTGATATGTGTGTTTGTCACGATACGCATCATGCGGTGAGCGGCGGCCCGGTCGCGGGACGGACGCGGCCGGTGGCGGCCAGCCGGGTGAACACCGCGTGAGCGGGTACTGTCGGCGGCGATGGACAAGACCCTGATCGTGACCAACGACTTCCCGCCCAGGCCCGGCGGCATCCAGTCCTTCGTGCACAGCATGGCGCTGCGGATGGACCCGGGACAGGTCGTCGTCTACACCTCCACCTGGAAGGACGGCGCCGAGGTCGCCCGCTTCGACGCGGAGCAGCCCTTCCCCGTGGTCCGCGACCGCACCTCGATGCTGCTGCCCACCCGCAGGGTCACCCGGCGCGCCGCCGACCTGCTGCGGGAACACGGCTGCTCCTCCGTCTGGTTCGGCGCCGCCGCCCCGCTCGGCCTGATGGCGCCCGCGCTGCGCAAGGCCGGCGCGCGGCGGCTGGTCGGCACCACGCACGGGCACGAGGCGGGCTGGGCGCAGCTCCCCGCCAGCCGCTCGCTGCTGCGCCGGATCGGCGAGGGCACCGACACCCTCACCTACCTCGGCGAGTACACCCGCTCCCGGATCGCCGCCGCGCTGACCCCGGCCGCCGCCGCCCGGATGGTCCAACTGCCGCCGGGCGTCGACGAGAAGACCTTCCACCCCGGCTCGGGCGGCGCGGTGGTACGGGCCAGGCTCGGCCTCGCCGACCGCCCGGTGGTGGTGTGCGTGTCGCGGCTGGTGCCGCGCAAGGGCCAGGACACGCTGATCCAGGCCATGCCCCGGATCCTGCACGAGGTGCCGGACACCGCGCTGCTGATCGTCGGCGGCGGACCGTACCGGGGGGACCTGGAGAAGCTGGCGGAGCGGACCGGCGTCGGCCACGCGGTGCGCTTCACCGGGCCTGTGCCGTGGGAGGAGCTGCCCGCCCACTACGGCGCCGGTGACGTCTTCGCGATGCCGTGCAGGACCCGGCGCGGCGGCCTGGACGTCGAAGGGCTCGGCATCGTCTACCTGGAGGCGTCCGCGACCGGGCTGCCGGTGATCGCGGGCGACTCCGGCGGCGCGCCCGACGCGGTCCTGGACGGCGAGACCGGCTGGGTGGTCGCGGGCGGCTCGCCCGCGCAGTGCGCCGACCGCGTCCTGACCCTGCTGCGCGACCCCGAACTGCGCGCCCGGATGGGCGAGCGCGGCCGTCGCTGGGTCGAGGACGCCTGGCGCTGGGACCTGCTGGCGCAGCGGCTCACGTCCCTGCTGTAACCCGATGGGCGCGGTCACGGCCGCCGTCCCGGCGCCGTCGTCGTACGAGAACCGGCCGCCGTAAAAGACCATGCGTCATGGGCATGGAGGGTTCACGCGGACCCGCCCATCATGCGCGCATGACATCAGACCTGACGCGCCGTCACTTTCTGGGACTCGGCGCCCTCCAGACCGCAGCAGCACTCGGCCTCACCCGTATCGCGCTCTCCGCGACCCCCGCGTCCGCCGCGCAGGCGGAGCCCGCCGCCACCACCTTCAGCCCCGCGATCGTGATCGGCTCCGGCTACGGCGGCGCCGTCGCCGCCCTCCGGCTCGGCCAGCGCGGTGTCACCACCACCGTCCTGGAGATGGGACGGCTGTGGGACACCCCCGCCGCCGACGGCAAGATCTTCTGCAACACCAGCTCGCCCGACCAGCGGTCGATGTGGTTCCGCAGCCGCACCGAGGCGCCGCTGGCGACCTTCCTCTGGCTCGACCTCGTCAACAAGGACATCACCCCCTACCCCGGCGTCCTGGACCGCGTGCACTACGGCGACATGTCCGTCTACGTCGGCCGCGGCGTCGGCGGCGGCTCCCTGGTCAACGGCGGCATGGCCGTCACCCCGTCCCGCGCGTACTTCGAGGAAGTCCTCCCGCAGGTCGACTCCACCGCGATGTACTCCACGTACTTCCCGCGCGCCACCAGCATGCTCGGCGTCAACACCGTCGACCCCGCCTGGTTCGAGTCCACCGAGTGGTACCAGTTCGCCCGCGTCTCCCGCGACCAGGCCCACAGCGCCGGCCTCAGCACCACCTTCGTGCCGAACGTGTACGACTTCTCGTACATGAAGGCCGAGGCCGCGGGCACCGCCACCAAGTCCGCGCTGGACCAGGAGGTCATCTACGGCAACAACCACGGCAAGCGCAGCGTCGACAAGACCTATCTGGCCTCGGCGCTCGGCACCGGGCACGTCACCATAGAGACCCTCAGCCGGGTCAGAGCCGTGAGAAGAGCGGCCGACGGCACGTACGTGCTCACCGTCGACCGGATCGACCTGACCGGCGCGGTCGTGGAGACCCGCGAGGTCGGCTGCCGCTACCTCTTCCTCGCCGCGGGCAGCCTCGGCTCCACCGAGATCCTGGTCAGGGCCCGCGAGACCGGCACCCTCCCGCGGCTCAACGCGAGCGTGGGCACCGCCTGGGGCGGCAACGGCAACATCATGCTCGCCCGCGCCAACTACCTGTGGAATCCCACCGGGGCGCACCAGTCCACCATCCCCGTCATGGGCATCGACGACTGGTCCAACGCGAGCAACCCGGTCTTCGCCGAGATCGCGCCGCTCCCGATCGGCTTCGAGACCTGGATCAGCCTCTACCTGGCCATCACCAAGAACCCCGAACGCGGCACCTTCTCCTACGACGCCGCCACCGACTCCGCCCGGCTGAACTGGACGCTCGCCCAGAACCAGCCCTCGGTCAAGGCCGCCAAGACCCTCTTCGACCGGATCAACCGCAAGCAGGGCACGATCTACCGCTACGACCTCTTCGGCGGCAACAAAGCCTTCGCCGACGACTTCTGCTACCACCCGCTGGGCGGCCTGCCGCTCGGCCGCGCCACCGACGCGTACGGCCGTGTCAGCGGCTACGACCACCTCTACGTCACCGACAGCTCCCTGATCCCCGGCTCCATCGGCGTCAACCCGTTCGTGACGATCACCGCGCTCGCGGAGCGGCTCATGGACAGCGCCCTCGCCGAAATCAGCCCGTCCGGCGTGTGAGGACAGAACCTCAGCGCTGGTAAAGGGCCTCGATCTCCGCCGCGAAGTCCGTCAGGACGACATTCCGCTTCAGCTTCAGCGACGGCGTGACGTGGCCGGACTCCTCCGTGAACTGGGTCGGCAGAATACGGAACTTCCGCACCGACTCGGCCTTGGAGACGGCCGCGTTGCCCTCGTCCACCGCGCGCTGCACGGCCGCCAGCAGCTCCGGGTCGGCCGCCAGCTCGGCGACGCCCGCGCCCGCCTTGCCGTGCTGCTCGGCCCAGTGCGGCAGGAACTCCTCGTCCAGGGTGATCAGCGCCGCCACGAACGGGCGCCCGTCACCGACCACCATGCACTCGGCGACCAGCGCGTCCGCCCTGATCCGGTCCTCGATCACCGCGGGCGCGACGTTCTTGCCGCCCGCCGTCACGATGATCTCCTTCTTCCGGCCGGTGATCGACAGATAGCCGTCCTCGTCGAGCGAGCCCAGGTCACCGGTGTGGAACCAGCCGTCGGAGACCGCCTCCGCGGTCGCCGCCTCGTTGTTCCAGTACCCGGTGAACAGGTGCTCGCCGTGCAGCAGCACCTCGCCGTCGTCCGCGATCCGCACGGTCGACCCCGGCAGCGGCTGGCCGACCGAACCGATCTTCGTACGGTCCCAGGGGTTGAAGGCCGTGGCCGCGCAGGACTCGGTGAGGCCGTAGCCCTCCAGCACCGTGAAGCCGATACCGCGGTAGAAGTGGCCGAGGCGCTCGCCCAGCGGCGCGCCGCCGGAGATCGCGTGGGTGGCCCGGCCGCCGAGGACCGCGCGGAGCTTGGCGTAGACGAGCCGGTCGAAGACCTTGTGCGTGAACCGCAGCTTCAGCGACGGGCCCGCCGTGGTGTCCAGCGCCCGGCTGTACTCGATCGCGGTGGCCGCCGCGCGGTCGAAGATCTTGCCCTTGCCGCCCGCCTCCGCCGTGGCCCGCGCGGTGTTGTAGACCTTCTCGAAGACCCGCGGCACCCCCAGGACCATCGTCGGCCGGAACGAGCCGAGGTCGTCGGTGAGGTTCTTCACGTCCGGCACATGGCCGAGCCTGATCGGCGCCATCACGGCCGCGACCTCGACCAGCCGCCCGAAGACGTGGGCCAGCGGCAGGAAGAGCAGCACCGAGGAGTCCCCGGTACGGAACAGCGGGCTCAGCCGCTCCACCACGTTGCCGCACTCCGCGAAGAAGCTGCGGTGGCTCAGCACACAGCCCTTGGGGCGGCCCGTGGTGCCCGAGGTGTAGACGACGGTCGCGGGGGAGTCGGCGCCCGCGCTCGCGCTGCGCTCGTCCACCACCGCGTCGGAGATGTCTGTACCCGCCGCGTTCAGCGCGTCCACCGCGCCGGTGTCGATCCGCCACAGGTGCTTGAGCCGCGGCAGCCGCTCCCGTACGGACTCCACCGCGCTCTCGTGCGGCTCGGACTCCACGACCGCCGCGACCGCGCCCGAGTCGCTGAGGATCCACTCGATCTGGGACGCCGACGACGTCTCGTAGACCGGCACGGTGACCGCGCCCGCGCTCCAGATCGCGAAGTCCAGCAGCGTCCACTCGTACCGCGTCCTGGACATCACGGCCACCCGGTCGCCCGGCTGCACGCCCGAGGCGATCAGACCCTTGGCCGCGGCGCGCACCTCGGCGAGGAAACCCGTCGCGCTGACGTCCTGCCACCGGCCCGCGGAGTCCTTGCGGGCGACGACGGCGGTGTCCGGATGCTGAGCGGCGTTGCGGCGGATCAGATCCGTCAGATTGGCGTCCGCGGGGACCTCGTACAGGGCCGGAAGACTGAACTCACGCAAGGCGGCTGCTCCTCATCGGTGCCACGGCGCACCCGGAGGGAAGATGTGGACGGCGTGGACGTTACCCATCGGTAAAGCTCTGGCGATAGGGGGGCCGTACAGATGTTCTCAGCGTCACACACACATCACACGCGCTTCACACACCGGGGCGGAGCGGCTGGGTTCCTGCCCGGAAGAGTAGTCCAGCGCGCGGCCGGGCCGCCGCTGACCCGCTAGGGTCTGTCCGGCTATAAAGTGTCCGCATGCGGGTCCATGTGGTGAGTGACGTCCATGGCGCTGCCGAGGCCCTGAGCCGGGCCGGGGACGGCGCGGACGCGCTGGTCTGCCTGGGCGACCTGGTCCTCTTCCTCGACTACGCCGACCACTCCCGCGGCATCTTCCCCGACCTCTTCGGCGTCGCCAACGCCGACCGGATGGTCGAGCTGCGCACCGCCCGCCGCTTCGACGAGGCCAGGGTCCTGGACCAGGAGCTGTGGGCCGGGACCGACCGGCGCACCGCCATCGAGTCCGCGGTACGCAAGCAGTACGCGGAGCTGTTCGCCGCCTTCCCCGCCCCGACGTACGCCACCTACGGCAACGTCGACATCCCGGCCCTCTGGCCGGAGTACGCGGGCCCCGGCACCACCGTCCTGGACGGCGCGACCGCCGAGATCGGCGGCCGGGTCTTCGGCTTCGTCGGCGGCGGCCTGCGCACCCCGATGCGCACCCCGTACGAAATCTCCGAGGAGGAGTACGCGGCCAAGGTCGCCGCCCTCGGCCCGGTCGACGTGCTCTGCTCCCACATCCCGCCCGCGATCCCGGAACTCTGCTACGACACCGCCGCCCGGCGCTTCGAGCGCGGCAGCCAGGCGCTGCTGGAGGCGATCCACACCGTCCGGCCCAAATTCGCGCTCTTCGGCCACGTCCACCAGCCGCTGGTGCCGCGCACCCGGATCGGCCGCACCGAATGCGTCAACGTCGGGCATTTCAACCACACCCGTCGGCCGTGGGTCCTGGAGTGGTGACCGCGCCGCCGGACGCGACCGGCGGCGCCCGCAGCGGTGACGGCCGCCCCACCTGCACGCGGTAGCCTTCAGCAGCAATGGCATGCGATGTCCCGGAGGGGCTACGGCGATGGCGGAACACACGAAGTCGAGCATCACGATCGAGGCGGCTCCGGCCGCCGTCATGGGCGTCATCGCCGACTTCGGCCGCTACCCGGAGTGGACGGGAGAGGTCAAGGAGGCGGAAGTCCTCGCCACCGACGCCGAAGGCCGCGCCGAGCAGGTCCGGCTGGTGCTCGACGCCGGGGCGATCAAGGACGACCACACCCTGGCGTACACCTGGATCAGCGCCACCGAGGTGCGCTGGTCGCTGGTCAAGTCCCAGATGCTGCGCACCCTCGACGGCTCCTACGCCCTCGCGCCGCGCGACGGCGGCACGCGCACCGAGGTGACGTACCAGCTCACCGTGGACGTCAAGATCCCCATGCTCGGCATGATCAAGCGCAAGGCGGAGAAGGTCATCATCGACCGGGCGCTCGCGGGCCTGAAGAAGCGCGTCGAGTCCGGGAGCGGTGAGGGCGGGGACGCGGCCGGCGTGCCGGACTCCGCCGACGCCGCGGCCGACTCCGCCGCCAAGCCCGACGACCCGGCCTGACCCGGTGACCCGCGCCCCGCGACCGCCCCGCACCCTGCTCGTCACCGGCCACGGAGGCGCGGGCCGCACCACGGTCGCGGCGGCGACCGCCGTGGCCGCCGCCCGCGACGGCGTCCGTACGGTGCTGCTCACCGGCGACCGCGCCGACGTGGCCGCCCTGCTGCCGCTGTCCGCCGCGCCCGAGGCCGCCGGACCGCTGTCCGGATCACCCGCGCTCGGCCGCCCCAGCGCGGTGGACGGCGTGCCGGAACTGCGGGTCGCGGCCGTCGACACCGCCGCCTCCTACCGGGCCGCCACCCTCGACCTCCAGCAGCGGATCGGCACCCTGCTCGACATGCTCGGCGCGGCCCCCCTCGACCCCGAGGAGCTGACCGAGGTCCCCGGCGCCGACGCGCTCGCCCTGCTGCGGGCGCTGCGCGACGTGCACACCGTCGGCCACGACGACCGGCCGCCGTGGGACCTGGTCGTCGTCGACCTGCCGCCCGTGCGCGACGCCGTCGCGCTGCTCGCCCTGCCGGAACAACTGCGGCGCTACCTGCGGCGGTTGCTGCCCGCCGACCGGCAGGCCGCCCGCGCGCTGCGCCCGGTGCTCGCCCAGCTCGCCGGGGTCCCGATGCCCGCCGAGTGGGCGTACGAGGCCGCCGCCCGCGCCGACCGCGAGCTGTCCGCCGTGCAGTCGGTGATCGAGGACACCGGGACGACCGTGGCGGTCGTCGTGGAGCCGGGACCGCACGCCGAGCGCGTGCTGCGCGACGCCCGTACCGGACTCGCCCTGTTCGGCCACCGCCTCGAAGCCGTGGTCGCCAACCGGCTGCTGCCCGCCGACTCCGCCGACCCCTTCCTCGCCGGGCTCGGCGCCCGCCAGCAGGACCGGCTCAAGGCGATGGCCGAGACCTGCGCGGCCGACGCGGTGGCGCTGCGCGAACTGCCGCACCTGGGCGCGGAACCGCGAGGACCCGCGGAACTGGCGGCGCTGGCCGTCGACACCTTCGAGCACCGCTCTCCTCGTGCCGGTGTCTCGGGTTCGCGGGCCGCGGACCCCTGGAGTGTCGACGACCGCCTCGCGGCCGAGGGCCACTTCGTGTGGTCGCTGCCGCTGCCCGGCGCGAGCCGCGAAGGGCTCGACCTGGTCCGCCGCGGCGACGAACTCGTCCTGGACGCGGGCGGCTTCCGGCGGATCGTGCCGCTGCCGTCCGCCCTGCGCCGCTGTACGGTCTCCGGCGCCGCGCTGCGGGACGGCGTGCTGCGCGTACGGTTCACGCCCGACCCGGCGCTCTGGCCGAACTGAGCGGGCGCCCCCGGCCCTCCCCGGGCTCCCCGGCGCCGGCTGCCCGTTCCCGGCTGCCTGCCGCCGGTACCCGCTGTCCCGTCGGCCGGTCGGGTACCGTCGAGGGAGCCGACGCAACCAGCCCGGAGCGCCGGCTTTTGGAGCCGATCATGAGCGAATCCACGGAACGTCCCGACGCCGACGCCTGGGCGAAGGCCAGCGCCGAGGACATCGCGGCCGAGCACGCCAGACGGCGCGAGCAGGCGGGGCAGGGAGTCGGCAGCGCGGGCGAGGAGCTGCGCCGCCTCGCGGAGGCGTTCGGCGAGGCCGTCACGGACAAACTGGGGGCGCTGCGGAACCCCGCGGTACAGATGGCCGCCCAGGGCGTCATGTCCCAGGTGCGTTCAGTTGTCGAACCCATCAAGGACCGTAATCCGGATGTGTTCGACCATCTGACGGCCGCGGGAGCCGAACTGCTCGCCGCATACCGCTCTGCGGTGGCCCAACACGAGACGCGGTGGACGGGCGAGGACCGCGCTCCGAGTTCACCGACTGAACACATCGACCTCGACTGACCTCCCCTCCGGTACGGTTCTCCTAAGCGGGGATCGACCGAAAACTGAGGGACACATGGGACTCACCATCGGCGTCGACATCGGCGGCACCAAAATCGCGGCCGGCGTGGTCGACGAGGAAGGCTCGATTCTCGAGACCGTCAAGGTGCCGACGCCGCCGACTCCCGAGGGCGTCATCGACGCGATCGTGGAGGCGGTACGCCAGGTCAGCACCGGTCACCAGATCGAAGCCGTCGGCATCGGCGCCGCCGGCTATGTCGACGACAAGCGCGCCACCGTCCTCTTCGCCCCCAATATCAACTGGCGGCACGAGGCACTGAAGGACAAGGTCGAGCAGCGTGTCGGGCTCCCCGTGGTCGTGGAGAACGACGCCAACGCGGCGGCCTGGGGCGAGTACCGGTTCGGTGCCGGGCAGGGCCATTCCGATGTGATCTGCATCACGCTCGGAACGGGTCTCGGCGGCGGCATCATCATCGGCAACAAGCTGCGGCGCGGCCGGTTCGGCGTCGCGGCCGAGTTCGGTCACATCCGGGTCGTGCCCGACGGGCTGCTGTGCGGTTGCGGCAGTCAGGGCTGCTGGGAGCAGTACGCGTCCGGGCGCGCGCTGGTCAGGTACGCGAAGCAGCGGGCCAACGCCACCCCGGAGAACGCGGAAGTGCTGCTCGCCCTCGGCGACGGCACGGTCGACGGCATCGAGGGCAGGCACATCAGTGCCGCCGCCCGCCAGGGCGACCCGGTCGCCGTCGACTCCTTCCGCGAGCTGGCCCGTTGGGCGGGCGCGGGGCTGGCCGACCTGGCCTCGCTCTTCGACCCGTCGGCGTTCATCGTCGGAGGCGGTGTGTCGGACGAGGGCGAACTGGTCCTCGACCCGATCCGCAAGTCCTTCCGGCGCTGGCTGATCGGCGGGGAGTGGCGTCCGCACGCCCAGGTGCTGGCCGCCCAACTCGGCGGCAAGGCGGGGCTGGTGGGCGCGGCCGACCTGGCACGACAGGGCTGACACGATGACAGTGGAGGATCTGCCGAGTTCCGCCACCGAGCCGGGGGGCTCGGCGGTCGTCCGCGTGCTCAGCTACAACATCCGTTCCATGCGGGACGACACGGCGGCGCTGGCCCGGGTGATCCGAGCCTGCGCCCCCGATCTCGTCCTCGTCCAAGAGGCTCCGCGGTTCTTCCGATGGCGTAAGGCCGCGGCCCGCCTCGCCCGTGCGTCCGGCCTGGTGTACGTGACCGGCGGGGCGACCGCCGCGGGCCCGATGATCCTTTCCTCGCTCCGCGCGCATGTGGAGCGGGTGGAGGATCCGCTCATGCCGCACCGGCCCCCGCTGCACCAGCGGGGGTTCGCGACCGCCGTGCTCAGGATCGGCGGCGCGCGGCTGGCCGCCGTCTCCACCCACCTGAGCCTGTCGCCCGCCGAGCGGTACGAGCAGGCCGGATACGTACTGGACCGGGTGGCCGCGATGGGCGAGCCGTATGTGGTGCTGGGCGGCGACTTCAACGAGCCGCCGGACCGCCCCGGCTTCTCCCGGATCGCCGACGTCCTCCAGGACGGCTACGCCACCGCGCCGTGGGGCGCCGAGATCACCAACCACCGGGCGCCGTTCCAGCGGATCGACGCCGTCTTCAGCACACCGGGCATCGAGGTGCTGGGCTGCGGGGTCCCGTTGGGCCTGCCCGGAGTCAACGAGGCCGATCTGTACGCGGCCACCGACCACATGCCGGTGCTCGCCGCGCTCCGCGTACCCGCCACCGCGATGGAGGCGGAAGCGGAGGGCCACGCGGAAGCGGAGGCCGGGGCGGACGCGCGGGCCGGTACCGAGGCAGAAGCCGAGGTGGAAGCGGCGGGTTAGCCCCGCCGCCGCTCCTCGTCAGGGACGCGGGGCCTCAGACGACGGCCCCGCCGCCCGGCAGGTCGTCGTCGTCCTCTCCCGTACGCATCCGCGCGACCAGCGTCGTGAAGCCGCCGAGGAATCCGCCGACGCCCAAGAGGATGGCCCACCAGGTGAGTTCGACCTGGAAGAGGACGAAGCCCAGCATGAGCAGCGGTCCGCCCAGGACCGCGATCCAGGCGAATTTCGTGGTGACGTCCGCGTCGGGCAGCGGCGGCGGCTCGGGCGGCACGTAATGCGCGTCCTCGTCGTCGTCGGCCAGCTCGTAGTCGCGCGGACCCTGGATGACCGGGTGCACGACGATGCTGCGGCTGGAGCCGGGCAGCGCGGGACGTCCGGCGTCCGCCTTCGTGCCGGTCCCGGCCTCGCCCTCGTCGTCCTTCTCGCCGTCCTTCTCCGCGTCCGCCGAGCCGTCCCCCGGGCTGTTCCCCGAGGCGCGCCCGGAGCCGGCCCCCGAGCCGTCCGCCGACCGGTCGCCCGGCCGCTGACCCGTGCCCGACGTGGTGGGTCCCGAGGCCGTCTCCGTGACGTTCTCCGAGTCCGGCCACGCCACCGACCCCGGCTCGGGCTCGTCGTCGTATCCGGCGATCAGCGCGGCCCACGCCGCGTCCTCGTCGAGCGGCGGACGGGCCGGCTCCTCCTGCGGTGCGGTGCCCTCGTCCTCGCGGTCAGCCACCGGCCGTACCCCCCTTTACCGCTTCGTCGGCCGCGCCGCCCTCGGCGAGGTCCCCTGCGGGCTCCCCACCCGGCCGGGACAGCCGCTGGATGAAGTCGTACGACTCCGTGAAGATCTGCTCGGCGTCGTGGTCGAGCGTGGCGACGTGGAAGCTGCGCTCCAGCACCCGCTCGGTGACATCGGTCGAGGAGACCTTGCTGAGCACCACCGCCGAATTCGACGGGTGCACCACATGGTCGACCCTGCTGTGCAGGAGCAGCAGCGGCTGGGTGACCTGCGGCAGCCCGGCGTGCACGACGGGCCAGAACTTGCTGAGCGAGTGCACGGCGTGCAGCGGCGTCCGGTCGTAGCCGAGTTCGGCGCCGCCCTCACGCGCGATGTCGCTGGCGATACCGGGCACCGACGGCACCAGGTGCCGCAGCACGGGCACCGCCTTGAGCTGGAGGCTGTCGGCCTTCACCGACGGGTTCACCAGCACGAGCCCGCTGATCGCGGCGCCGTGCCGCTCGGCCAGCCGCAGCGCCAGTGTGCCGCCCATCGACAGACCGCAGACGAAGACCTGCGAGCAGCGGTCGGACAGCGACCGCAGCTCGCGGTCGACCTCGGCGTACCAGTCCTGCCAGCCGGTGACCTGCATGTCCTGCCAGCGGGTGCCGTGGCCGGGCAGCAGGGGAACGGAGACGGTCAGCCCGCGGGCGGCCAGATATTCGCCCCAGGGACGCATGGACTGCGGTGTACCGGTGAATCCGTGACAGATCAGGACGCCGATCTCGCCGCCGTCATGGCGGTACGGCTCGGCTCCGGGCATGAGCGGCACCGTGGGTCTCCTGTTCGAGGGCGCGATCGCGGGTACACGAAGGTGAGAGGTTCAGCGTACGCGGACCGGATACCAAGCGGTAAGCCCCGTCGGTGGCCGCGGCGAGCGTGGCCCGGGCGGCCGTGGCGTGACCATGGCACCTTCATGGCGGCGGCACGACGGTGCCGTGATGTCGTCACGGCGTGGCCGCGGTGCCGGGGTGCGTGGGGAGAGACCGGGCCCGACTGGCGTTAAGGTCTTCCCGTCGGCTACAGGAGGTCCTCGGTTGTTCTACGGTGCGATGAAGATCGCCATCGGCTCGCCGCTCAAGGCTGCCTTCCGCCCCTGGGTGGAGGGCCTGGAGAACATCCCCAGGGAAGGGCCGGCGATCCTGGCGAGCAACCACCTGTCCTTCTCGGACTCCTTCTTCCTGCCCGCGATGCTGGACCGCAAGGTCACCTTCATCGCGAAGGCCGAATACTTCACCTCCCCCGGAGTCAAGGGGAAGCTGACGGCCGCCTTCTTCAAGGGCGTCGGGCAGCTCCCGGTGGACCGCTCGGGCGCGCGCGGCGCGGGCGAGGCCGCGGTCAAGAGCGGCATCGCGGTGCTGGAGCGCGGTGAGCTGTTCGGCATCTACCCCGAGGGCACCCGCTCGCCCGACGGCCGCCTCTACCGCGGCAAGCCCGGCGGGCTCGCCCGTGTCGCGCTGGCCAGCGGCGCCCCGGTGATCCCGGTCGCGATGATCGACACCGAGAAGGTGCAGCCGGTCGGCCAGGTGATGCCCAAGCTCTCCATCCGCCCCGGCATCCGGATCGGCAAGCCGCTGGACTTCAGCCGCTACCACGGCATGGAGGGCGACCGCTTCATCCTGCGCTCGGTCACCGACGAGGTGATGTACGAGATCATGAAGCTGTCCGGCCAGGAGTACGTGGACATCTACGCCACCGCCGCCAAGCGCCAGATCGCCGAGGCCGCCAAGCGCGCCGCCGAACTGGAGAAGGCGGGGGGCCGCGACTCCGGTACGGGCGGGGAATCCGGTACGGACGGGGACTCCGGCACCGGGGACTCCGGCTCCGGGGGAACCGGCGAGGGCGGCCCCGGCGACATAAAGCAGGAGCAGCCCGCAGGCCAGTGACCGGCCGCGGGGGAGGGGACCCGGCATGAGGATGTCCGTCGAACAGCCGCTGTGGCGCGCGCTGGTCGCCTACCGTGTCCTGACCCTCGGCTACGCGCTGTCGCTGTACGTCTACGCGTACCACGACCTGCTGCACCCGCTCGGCGCGGGTGCGTACATGCTGGTGCTCGCGGTGTGGACGCTGTCCACGCTCGGCCGCGTGATGTCGGCCGAGCGCTGCACCAAGCGCTTCCTGACCATCGACCTCACGGTCGCGATCACCGGCATCCTGCTCACCGCCGTGGTCGACACCCAGGCCAGGATCGACTCGGGCTCCTTCACGCTGCCGTCGATATGGACCGCGGGCTCGGTGCTGGCCTTCGCCGTCAAGGGCGGCTGGCGGTGGGCCGCGGTCGCCTCCACGCTGGTCGCCGCCGCGGACCTGATCGAGCGCGGCACCCCCAGCCGCGACACCCTGCACAATGTCGTGCTGATCTGGGTGGCGAGCATCGCCATCGGCTATGTGGTCGAGGTCGCGCGGGCCAGTGAGCGCACCCTGGCCCGCGCCCTCCAGATCGAGGCCGCCACCCGGGAGCGCGAGCGGCTGGCCCGCGACATCCACGACGGCGTCCTCCAGGTGCTCGCCATGGTGCAGCGGCGCGGCAACCAGGCCGGGGGAGAGGCCGCGGAGCTGGGCCGGATGGCGGGCGAGCAGGAGGCCGCGCTGCGCACCCTGATCACCGGCGGCCCGCTGCCCGAGGCGCGCGGCGCCGGTGACGCCCTGACCTCAGGCCCGCACGACCTCACCACGCTCCTCACGCCGTACGCCTCGGCGAGCGTCACGCTGTCCGCGCCCGGCACGCCCGTCCTGCTCGCACCGGACGCGGCGGCCGAACTGACCGCCGCCGTGGGCGCGGCGCTGGACAATGTGCGCAAGCACGCGGGTGACGGCGCGCACGCCTGGATTCTGGTCGAGGACGAGCCGGACGCGGTGCTGGTCAGCGTGCGGGACGACGGCCCGGGCATCACCGAGGGGCGGCTGGCCGCGGCGGAGGACGAGGGGCGGCTCGGTGTCGCCCAGTCGATTCGCGGCCGACTGCGGGACCTCGGCGGCACCGCCGTGGTGGAGTCGGTGCCGGGCCAGGGCACGGAGGTCGAACTGCGGCTGCCCAGGGGGCCGTCGAAGCACACCGACCCCGCACCCGCGTTCGAGCCCGCTGCCGAGCCCGACCCCGACCGCGCGCCCGTGTCCGAGCCCGGACCCCCGCCCGTGTCCGAGCCGGAGGACACCGACCCCGCACCCGTATCCGACCCCGCGCCCGTATCCGGCCCTGACTCCGTGTCCCGGCCCGTGCCCGTACTCAGCGAGACAGAGGGAAGCAGGACCGCATGACCGATCAGTCCGTGACGGTGATGGTCGTCGACGACCACCCCATGTGGCGCGACGCCGTGGCCCGCGATCTGTCCGACTCCGGCTTCACGGTGGTGGCCACCGCGGGCGACGGCCCCGAGGCGATCAGGCGGGCGCGCGCCGCCCGCCCGCAGGTGATCGTCCTCGACCTCAACCTGCCCGGCGCCTCCGGCGTGCAGGTGTGCAAGCAGGTCATGTCGGACGACCCCGCCATACGCGTCCTGGTGCTGTCCGCCAGCGGCGAGCACGAGGACGTCCTGGAGGCGGTGAAGTCCGGTGCCACCGGCTATCTGCTGAAGTCCGCGGGCCGGGACGAACTGGTCGACGCGGTGCGCAGGACCGCCGTCGGCGACCCGGTGTTCACACCGGGCCTGGCCGGACTCGTGCTCGGCGAGTACCGCAGGCTCGCGACCGTGCCGCCGCCCGCCACGACCGGCGAACCCGCCGCGCCCCGGCTCACCGAACGCGAGACCGAGGTGCTGCGGCTGGTCGCCAAGGGCCTGAGCTACAAGCAGATCGCGCAGCGCCTGGTCATCTCCCACCGGACCGTGCAGAACCACGTGCAGAACACCCTCGGCAAACTCCAGCTCCACAATCGCGTCGAGCTTGTCCGATACGCGATCGAGGCCGGTCTTGACGGCGACCTGGACGGCGACATGTGACCCAAGTCACGCTAGCTTGGCCGGTGTTTGTCACATCCGGCACAGCTGGCTTGCGACGAAGGGAAGAGTCCATGCGGGTCGGAGTTCTGACCGGCGGCGGTGACTGCCCAGGTCTCAACGCGGTCATTCGCGGCATCGTCCGTAAAGGCGTCCAGGAGTACGGGTACGAATTCACCGGCTACCGGGACGGTTGGCGCGGTCCCCTCGAAGGGGACATCGTGCCGCTCGACATCCCGGCCGTGCGCGGCATCCTGCCGCGCGGCGGCACCATACTCGGGTCCTCCCGCACCAACCCGCTCAAGGTCGAGGGCGGCGTGGAGCGCGTCCAGCGCAATCTCGTCGAACAGGGCGTGGACGCGCTCATCGTGATCGGCGGCGAGGACACCCTCGGCGTGGCAGCCACCCTCCACGACGAACACGGCGTCAAGGTCGTCGGCGTCCCCAAGACCATCGACAACGACCTCGACGCCACCGACTACACCTTCGGCTTCGACACCGCGGTCAACATCGCCACCGAGGCCATCGACCGGCTGCACACCACCGCCGAGTCCCACATGCGCGTCCTGGTCGTCGAGGTCATGGGACGGCACGCGGGCTGGATAGCCCTGCACTCCGGCCTCGCGGGCGGGGCCAACGTCATCCTCATCCCGGAACAGCGCTTCGATCTCGACCAGGTCTGCGCGTGGGTCGAGAGCCGCTTCAAGATCCGCTACGCGCCGATCGTGGTCGTCGCCGAGGGCGCCATGCCCAAGGACGGCGACATGGTCCTCAAGGACGGCACCCTGGACTCCTTCGGCCACGTCCGGCTCTCCGGGATCGGCGAATGGCTGGCCAAACAGATTGAGAAGCGCACCGGCAAGGAGGCCAGGACCACCGTCCTCGGCCACGTCCAGCGCGGCGGCACCCCCAGCGCCTTCGACCGCTGGCTCGCCACCCGCTTCGGCCTGCACGCCATCGAGGCGGTCCGCGACGGGGACTTCGGCACGATGGTCGCGCTGCGCGCCACCGACATCGTCCGGGTGCCGATCGCGGACGCCACCGCCCGTATCAAGACCGTCGATCCGCTGCTCTACGAGGAGGTCGGCGTCTTCTTCGGCTAGGGCTGCTCCCCGCCGGAAATTCTTTTGCCCGTCGCTTGCCCGACACCGCTTGTCACCAGCGATCTCCTCGCCCTATTCTCCCTCCACCCGGCATCGGACCTGTCCAGTCCCGCCGCTTCGTTTCCCCCCATTGAGCACATGAGGAGCGCCCGGTATGACGGGTGTGGCGAGTGGGCAGCACGTGCCCCTACTGGCGGTCGCAGGCGGCACCGCATCCGGCAAGTCCACGCTTGCCGAGGCGTTGGCGCGGCATGACCCGGAGACCGTCGGTCTCATCCATCTCGACGACTTCTACGTCCCCGCGCACGATCCTGTGCGCGGGGTACGTACGCGGAGCGCCTCGGGCGCCGACACGCTGGACTGGAACCATCCGGGTTCCATCGACGAGGGGGCCGTCACGGCGGCCGTCGACGCCGCGACCTCCGGCGGGCGGTACCGGCTGGTCGTCGTCGAGGGCCTGTTCGCCCTCACCCTCCCCGCCGTCGTCGCCCGCGCCACCTGGCGCGTCTACGTCGACACGCCGGACGACATCCGGCTGGCCCGGAAGATCCTCCGCAAGATCGACGTCCTCGGCCAGGACCCGCGGCTCTCCCTCCTCAACTACCTTCAGAGCGGACGCGAACGCCACGCGGCCTACGTCGCCCCGTCCCGGGCCCGTGCCGATCTCGTGCTCGACGGCACGGCGGACGGCGCGTCGATGCTGCGTGCGGTGACCGCGCTCATGACGCTGCCCCCGAGGAGCGCGGGGAGCTGCGCGATCAGCCACAGCGTGGCGGCACTCGCCCCGCAGGCCGAGCCGCTCGCGGTCTGATCCCTCCCACCGGCCGGTGGGACGTGGCCGCGCGGTTCCTCGCGCCCCTGAGGAACGAAACGAGGAACCGCCGCCCGCCGAGCGGACCTTCAGGCGACCGTCACCGACGTCAGCAGCTCGGCCACCACGGCGGGGCCGTTCAGGGTCAGGACGGACTCGGGGTGGAACTGGACGCCGGCGAAGCCGGGGCCGCGCAGGGCGTGGACGTCGCCGGTGGCGGGGTCCAGGCTCAACTCGACCTGGTGCATGGCCAGTTCCTCCGCGACGGCGGAACCGGGGGCGCAGCGGGCGGTGAAGGTGTTGTAGAAGCCGACGGTCTCGGGGCGCCCGAAGAAGTCGATCCGCTCCTGGGCACCCTGCGCGGGACGCGCCTTGCGGACGATGTCGAGGCCGAGTTCGGCGGCGAGCAGTTCGTGGCCGAGGCAGACCCCGAGGATGCCGTGCCGGTGCCGGGCGACGAGATCGGCCGCCAGGCCGCGCAGCAGCCGCATCTTGGGGTCGGCGGTGTCCGACGGGTCGCCGGGCCCGGGGCCGAGGACGACCGGCCCCGGGTGGCCCAGGGCGGCCTCCCGCAGACCGGGCTCGTCGAAGCGCCGTACCGTCACGGCCAGCCCCGAGGAGCGCAGGACGTGCGCGAGCATCGCGGTGAAGGTGTCCTCGCCGTCCACCACCAGCGCGTGCCCGGCCGGCGGCGCCTCGTCCGTGCGCGCGGTCCGCATCCGCAGCCAGAACGGGGCGAGGTGCGCCCGCCGGGCGTCCAGCGCCGCCCGTACCCGGATGTCGTCGGCCAGCCTCGGCCGTACCCCGCTCGCCGGGGCCGCGGGGGCCGGGCGGACCCCGAGGGCGGTCAGCACCCCGGCGACCTTGGCGTGGGTCTCGGCGACCTCGCCGTACGGATCGGAGTGCCGGACGAGGGTCGCGCCGACCGGCACCTTCAGCTCCCCGGCCGGGGAGATGTCGGCGGTGCGGATGAGGATCGGCGAGTCCAGGGTCTGCGCGCCGCCCGCGTCGCGGCCGAGCAGGGCGAGCGCGCCCGCGTAGTAGCCGCGCCCCGCGCCGTCGGGCCCGACCGGCTCGTAGCGCTCGATGACCCGGCACGCGTTCTGCACCGGTGAGCCGGTCACGGTCGCGGCGAACAGCGTCTCGCGCAGCACGTCACGCACGTCCATGGTGGAGCGCCCGCGCAACTCGTACTCGGTGTGCGCGAGATGGGCCATCTCCTTCAGCCGCGGGCCGACGACGACCCCGCCGAGGTCGCCGACGGTGCACATCATCTTCAGCTCCTCGTCCACGACCATCGTCAGCTCCTCCACCTCCTTCGGGTCGTGCAGGAACGCCAGCAGCCCCTCGGCCGACGGCCCTTCGGCCGGATAGCGGTAGGTGCCGCTGATCGGGTTCATCACCACCGCGCTGCCCGACATCCGTACGTGCACCTCGGGGCTCGCCCCGACCAGGGTGCGCTCGGGCGTGTGCACCACATACGTCCAGTACGCGCCGCGCTCGCCGCGCAGCAGCCGGGCGAAGAGCGCGAGCGCCGCGTCCGGGCCGTGGTCGGCGACCGTGCCCCGGAAGGTGCGGCGGATCACGAAGTTGGCGCCCTCGCCGCGCCCGATCTCGTCCTCGATGACCCGCTCGACGATGCCCGCGTACGTGTCGTCGTCCACGTCGAAGTCGCCGCCCTCGACGCGTACCTCGCGGTCGGGCAGCGCGGCCAGCAGGTCGGCGAGCGCGAACGCGTACGACTCGTCGGGCCGCAGGACGGTCAGCGGGGTGCCGTCGTCGTGGACGTCGAAGCCGCGCTCGCGGATCTGCCGGAACGGGACGAGGGCGAGCGCGTCGGTGGCCGGGGAGCCGTCGGCGGGCGCACCCGTCGGCAGCGGGATGTCGGCCAGCCGCTCGACGGACCCGACCGGGCCGAGCAGCACCTCCACCACGGCGTCCGGGCGGCCGGGCGTACGGCGGTGCAGCAGCGCGAACGGCGGGCAGCCGGGGGCGGTCAGGCGCTCGACGAGGGCGTGCGGGGTGGGCTGGGTGACGTGCACGGCGGTTCCTTCCAAGGGAGTTCGGAAGGGGCGGCCGGCCCGGCGGGGAAACGCCGAAGGCCGCCCCTGGGGGCGGCCTTCGCGAAGTGTCGTGCGCGCGATCAGTGGGCCGCCGGAGGAGCGGTCCACCACCAGTTCTGGTTCAGCGACTGAATCGTCGTTGTCGGCGCGTTCATACCGCCGACCTTAGCGCACGGCCCGCGGGTGGGACAGCCGATTCCACCCGCGGGCCGGGCCCGTGGTCACGCGCGGCGGCGGTGGGTCAGAACAGCAGGTTGTACGCGTTCCAGCCGCCGCCGATCTGGGACTTGGCAGCGAAGGGTCCGCCCGTCGCGGTCCCGGTGCCCTTGTAGAACCACAAGGTGCCCGAGGCGTCCCGCGCCACGGCGTCCGGCTTCCCGTCGCCGTTGAGGTCGCTGACCCCGACGATGGTGTTGTACGCGTTCCAGCCGCCGCCGACCTTTACCCGCGCCGCGTACGGGGCGGTGGGGCTGCCGGTGCCCTTGTACAGCCACAGCACACCGGCGGTGTCGCGGGCCAGCAGGTCCGCCTTGCCGTCGCCGGTGATGTCACCCGTGCTGATCAGCATATTGAAGATGTTCCAGCCGGGACCGATCTTCACCTTGGCCGCGAACGGCGCCGCCGGGTTGCCCGTGCCCTTGTACAGCCACAGGTTGCCCGAGGAGTCGCGCGCGATCAGGTCCGGCTTGCCGTCCCCGGTGATGTCCCGGGCGCCGATGATCATGTTGTAGACGCCCCAGCCCGCCCCGGTCTTCAGCCGCGCCTTGAACGGCCCGGACGGCTTGCCGCTGCCCTGGTAGTACCAGAGCACGCCCGAGGTGTCGCGGGCCACCAGGTCACCGGTGCCGTCCGCGCGCAGCGCGGTCATCGCGGTGACCGTGTTGAAGATCTGCCAGCCGGGACCGACCTTGAACTTCGTGTAGAAGGGCGTGGTCGCGCTGCCCGTGCCCTGGTACTGGTACAGGCCGCCGGAGGCGTCGCGGGCCAGCAGGTTGTAGCGCGTGGTGCCGGAGTCCGCCGCCGTGCTGGTCTTGAGCTGGACGTCGCTGGCCTTCACCCAGGCGATCCGGTGGTTGTACCGGATCGGGTAGAAGAGGTTCGTCTTGCCCTGCACCAGCGTGCGGTCACCGGCCGCGGTGCCCGCGAAGGTCCCCGCGAACCAGTAGTCGCCCGCCTTCTGCACACCCGCCGTCGGGTACGCCTGCCCGGACAGCACGCTGTACTTCGTCAGCGACGCGTTGTTCTGCGACTGCACCGGCACGTTGGTGCCGGTGTACGCCGCGTCCTCCGGGTACGCCCGGCCGTAGACCGGGATCGAGGTCGCGCCGGTCTTCGGGGTGATCACGCTGGTCGGCGTGACGACCGAGGTGTACTGGCCGCCGGGGTTGCGGAACCACAGCTTCTTGCCGCCGTACCAGATGGCCGTCCAGTCGTTCTGCGCCTCGGCGACGACGTAGGCGCCGCCCGCGAGGACCTTGTTCGACCAGTTGGAGCCCTCGGTCGGCAGCGGGCCCGTACCGACGTACGGGTCGGTCGGCTGCGCGGCGGTGGTGGACGGCGAGGTGTACAGGTACAGGAAGTTCGCGGGCTGCGCGGCCACCGCGGTGCCGCCGTTGGTCAGCTTCGGCTGGTTCGCCGTGCTGTACGGCGGGACGACCCGCACGAGCTGGCCGGCCTTGACCGGTCCGCCCGCGCCGCCGGCGCCGTCGGGCGCGCCGAGCAGCGACATGTAGTGGTTCCAGTCGAAGAACGGTCCCGGGTCCCAGTGCTGCGTGCTGACGTTGGTGTCGAGCACGCCCGGCACCTCGTCGTGGCCGATGATGTGCTCACGGTCCAGTGGGATGTTGAACTTCGCGGCCAGGTACTTCACCAGCGTCGCCGAGGACTGGTACTCCTGCTCGGAGACCCACTGGCCGTTCTTGATCGCGTAGCCCTCGTGCTCGATGCCGACCGAGTGCATGTTCACGGTCTTGTTGGCAGCGTGCCACGCCTCGTTCTTGGTCTCCACGGCCTGGGCGACCTGGCCCTGGCCGCCGACCACGTAGTGGGCGCTGGCGTACCGGGACACGTCCTTGAACGTCGCCAGGGTGCCCGCGAAGGTGCCCTCGGCGTCGTGGATGACGATGTAGCGGATGTCCTCGCCGTTGGCGGGCCGGTTCGACTCGTTGTAGTTGCCGAAGTCGTCCGCCGCGGAACCGGCCTTGGCGTAGGCGGCCGGGTCGAAGGTGCAGTGCAGCTCGGCCGGGCACTCCGGGGTCGGGACGGCCGCCGTGCTCGCGAACGTCGCCGTCACCGGGACCTTGGCGGGCTTGACCACGCGCACCGTCGGGTCGGCGGGCAGCGTCAGCGACTGGCCGTCGGTGGTGACCCGGCTGACGCCGGTCTTCACCGAGCCCAGCACGCGCTCCGCGAAGAGCTGCGCGCCCTGCGGGTCGGTCGACTGGCTGTAGCGCGCGATGCCCGCGTACCACTGGCCGGGGTCGGCCGGCAGCGAGCCGGTGGCCTCCTTCTGGTACCGCGCGAGCAGCGCGGCGCCCGCGCGGACGCTCTGCCGCTCGTCGGTGCGTACGTCCTCTTGCGAGGTACGGGTCAGCTTGGCCGCCGCGTCCAGCGTGTGCAGCCGCGGGTCGTCGGTGTTCACCTTCGCCGGGTCGGACTTGAGCGCCCGCGCGGCGTTGAAGTGCTTGGTGACCGCCGGGTCGCCGCTGAGGTTCACCTCCGCCAGCTTGTCGGCGGTGCTCGACTCCTCCAGGTCCTCGGGCTCGACCTGGGTCAGCCCCATGACGTTGTACGCGCCCGTGGTGCTCGGCTGTCCGTTGTGCGCTTCCCACAGCGTCTGCTGGTACGAAACGGCCATCAGCACGCTCTGCGGGACCTTGAACTCCTTCGCCGCGGACGCGAAGGCGTCCTGCAACGAGGTGGTGGAGCCATCCGCCTTCGCGTCCGTCCCGCCCCCGGATGACGGTGTCGCGATGGCGATGGTGCCGTAGGTGGCGACGGAGGCCAGCACGACGGCGGCGGCTCCGTAAGCGATCAGTGATTTCTTCCGGCGGTGTCTACGTGTCAACGCGCAGCCCTCGGCTATTCCGGCACGCGAGTCGCGCGCCCTCCCCTTGATGACCGCGGGGTTTGGCGGTCACCGGCCCTGAGGCCGGTCCGGCGGATCGCGAACGGGCCCCTTCGGCTGCTGGACCGCTCGTGCAATCAGCCCGACGGGCCTAGGCGGCCAGACATTAGCAGTCACGGAAGGGGCAGGAGTGGACCGGGTCCGTGTCGCCCGCCGGACCTTTCGCCTCCGTTTTCGACCGATGGTGGCCACCGGGTCCGTCTCACTTCCTGAGCGGGGCCATAAGCACGTGACACGACCCCGTAATGTTGGGCCCGTGACCGTGAACGCAGATATCCACGCCGGTGACAACACCTGGCATTCTCTTCCCGCGGCGCAGCAGCCTGAGTGGCCCGACTCCGAGGCTCTGCGCGATGTGATCGCCGACCTCGCCTCGTATCCGCCGCTCGTCTTCGCGGGGGAGTGCGACCAGTTGCGCAGTCGCCTGGCGGCTGTGGCCAAGGGTGAGGCGTTCCTGCTCCAGGGCGGTGACTGCGCGGAGGCGTTCGACGCCGTCGGCGCGGACCAGATCCGCAACAAGCTCAAGACGCTGCTCCAGATGGGAGCGGTGCTCACCTACGCGGCGTCCGTGCCGGTGGTCAAGGTCGGCAGGATCGCCGGGCAGTACAGCAAGCCGCGCTCCAAGCCGACCGAGACCCGCGACGGCGTGACCCTGCCGACCTACCGCGGCGACTCGGTCAACGGCTTCGACTTCACCCCAGAGGCCCGCATCCCGGACCCCGAGCGGCTCAAGCGGATGTACCACGCGTCCGCGTCCACGCTGAACCTCGTGCGCGCCTTCACCACCGGCGGTTACGCCGACCTGCGCCAGGTGCACGCGTGGAACCAGGACTTCGTCAAGTCCTCGCCGTCCGGGCAGCGTTACGAGGCGCTGGCCCGCGAGATCGACAACGCGCTGAATTTCATGGCCGCCTGCGGCACCGACCCGGCCGAGTTCCGCACGGTCGAGTTCTACGCCTCCCACGAGGCGCTGCTGCTCGACTACGAGACCGCGCTGACCCGTACCGACTCGCGGACCGGCCGGCTGTACGACGTGTCGGGCCACATGGTGTGGATCGGCGAGCGGACCCGGCAGCTCGACGGGGCGCACATCGAGTTCGCGTCCCGGATCAGCAACCCGATCGGCATCAAGCTCGGTCCCGGCACCAGCCCGGAGGAGGCGCTCTCCTACATCGAGCGCCTCGACCCGGAGCGCGAGCCGGGGCGGCTGACCTTCATCGTGCGGATGGGCGCCGACAAGGTGCGCGACAAGCTGCCGACGCTGGTGGAGAAGGTCACCGCGTCCGGCGCGCAGGTCGCCTGGGTCTCCGACCCGATGCACGGCAACACCTTCGAGGCGGCCTCCGGCCACAAGACCCGGCGCTTCGACGACGTGCTCGACGAGGTCAAGGGCTTCTTCGAGGTGCACCACGCCCTCGGTACGCACCCGGGCGGCATCCACGTCGAGCTGACCGGTGACGACGTCACCGAGTGCGTCGGCGGCGGCGACGAGATCTTCGTCGACGACCTGCACCAGCGGTACGAGACGGCCTGCGACCCGCGGCTCAACCGCAGCCAGTCGCTGGACCTGGCCTTCCTCGTGGCCGAGATGTACCGCGGGCAGTAGCGCGCGGCGGCCCCACCGGCCGTTTCGTCCAGAGGGGCGCGGATCACACCGATCCGCGCCCCTCGGCGCTTTTCCTGACCAGGGGCGCCGGGTAAGGTAAGGGTAACCTCAGCTCCTGAGGCACTCCTGGGCCCTGATCGGCGGTGACCGCGTGTACGTCTGCTCCTGCTTCGGCATCACCGAGCAGCAGGTCAAGCAGCACGCCGACGACGGCCGCTGCACCCCGCGCCAGATCGCCTCCGCCTGCAAGGCGGGCACCGACTGCGGCTCCTGCGTCAAGCGCATCCAGGGCCTCCTCGGCCGCGGCGCCGCCCCGGCCACCACCCGCACCCAGCGCCTCGCGGCGATGCTCGCGGACGCCCGCGGCGCGGAGCAGCCGGCCGCGGCACGGGTCGAGCCGGACGTCCCGGCGGCGGCCCGCGCCGAGCGGATCGCCGTGCCCGGCGCCAACGAGCCGCCCGCCGCCGCGCAGGCGGCCTGACCGGGGCCGCGAAGCGCGGCTACGGGACCGCGGCGCGCCGGCCGGCGGGACCGTCCGTCAGGATTCCGGCTGCTCGATGAGCTGCGCGATGTACAGCGGCTCGCCCAGCTTCTCGACCAGTTCGAGCTGGGTGTCGAGGTAGTCGATGTGGTGCTCCTCGTCCTCCAGGATCGACTCGAAGATGTTCGCCGAGGTGATGTCGCCCTTGGCGCGCATGACCTCGATGCCGCGCCGCAGGCGGTCGATCGCCTCGACCTCGACCTGGCGGTCGGCCTGGAACATCTCGGTGACCGTCTGGCCCACCCGGACATGGAAGAGCCGCTGGTAGTTCGGCAGCCCGTCGAGGAAGAGAATCCTGTCGGTCAGGATCTCCGCGTGCTTCATCTCGTCGAACGACTCCGACCGGGTGTACTTCGCGAGCTTCGTCCAGCCGAAGTTCTCCTGCATCTTCGCGTGCAGGAAGTACTGGTTGATCGCGGTCAGCTCAGCGGTCAACTGTTCGTTGAGGAACTCGATGACCTCGGGGTCGCCCTGCATGGCAACGCCGTCCTTCCGATCGGGCTGTCAGGTTCCGCGCATCTTCGCACTGCTCAGGCATCTGATCCAGTAAGTGCAGGCTTACGTTCCGGGGCCCGGCTTGCCCGGAAAGACCCCGCCCGGTCGGAAGCATCACGCCCCGTCTGTCACCATGGAGACATGGGTCAGTCCGAACGCCAGACGGGGGAGCTTCCTCCGGGGCAGCGGATCCAGCGGGGCTGGCCGGTCACGCACTACGGCCCCGTACCCCGTTTCACGGCGGACCGCTGGGAGTTCCGGGTCTTCGGCGCGACCGCCGACAACGACAAGACCTGCTGGAACCACGAGGAGTTCTCCGCGCTGCCGTATGCCACGGTCGTCGCCGACTTCCACTGCGTCACGAAGTTCTCGATGCTCGGCATCGAATGGGGCGGGGTTTCCACCGATACCGTGCTGAAACTGGCGCCGCCCGCCGACGACGTCACGCATGTGATGGTGTGGGCCGAATACGGATTCAGCTCGAATCTGCGGATCGAGGACTTCATCGACGACAAGTCGATATTCGCGACCCATAAGGGCGGCGAACCCCTCACTGCGGAACACGGATTTCCGGTCCGCCTCGTCGTCCCCGGCCTCTACGCCTGGAAGGGCCCCAAATGGGTCCGCGGGGTGGAGTACATGACGGCGGACCGCCGCGGCTTCTGGGAGGAGCGCGGCTATCACAACCTCGGTGACCCCTGGAACGAGCAGCGCTACTCGTACCAGGAGGAGCCGGGCGACGGGCCCGAGCTGTAGCGGCTCAGTGGTGGTACTGGTGCACCACCGCGTGGCCCTTGCCCCGCCCGATCAGCCACTTGTTGACCGGGGTCGTGACGGCGAAGGCCACCACGAAGGAGAGCGCCAGGCTCACCCAGAACAGGGCGTCGGCCAAGGTCGCGTCCATGGCGCCGGGGAAGACCAGGATCGTGCCGTTGTCGGCCAGCTCCATGAAGATGATCGACACGGTGTCGGCGGCGAGCGCCACCCGCAGCGCCGAGCGCGGGTCCAGGCCCGCGCGCAGCACGCCGCGCATGGTGAGCGAGTAGCCGAAGACGAAGGCGAGCACGATCGCCAGCAGCATCGTCCGCACGTTGTCCCAGCCGAGCGCCGTGCCGATCAGCATGCCGAGGACCTCGCCGATGGCGCAGCCGGTGAGGCAGTGCAGGGTCGCCTGGGCGGCCGTCCGCCAGCCCGCCCCGCCGCCGCTGCCGCCGTGGTGCGCGTGCGCCGCGTGGTCGTGGGCCGCGGGGTCGTGAGTTGCCTGGCCATGAGCTGCCTGATCGTGCGCCGCGTGGTCGTGGGCCGTGTGCTCGTACGCCATGGGATGTCCCCGTCCTCAGGAAGTGCGTGCGGTGCCTTGCGGTCAGCACAACCACATACCCCCTGGGGGTATTCCTGAGGGGGCGGGAACAGCCCCTATCCGCGCAGCTCCTTCAGCAGCTTCACGTCCGACGCGTGCCCCTCGGGGCCGCCCGGCGTCTCGATGACCAGCGGCACGCCCTCCGTCGCCGGGTGCCGCAGCAGCTCACGGAACGGCTCCGCGCCCAGATGGCCCGCGTCGATGTTCGCGTGCCGGTCCTTGCGCCCCCCGCACACGTCCTTGCTGCCGTTGGCGTGCACCAGCCGCAGCCGCCCCTCGCCCGCCGTCGCCGCCAGCTCGTCCAGCATCGCCGTCATCCCGCCGGGCGCCGCCATGTCGTGCCCCGCCGCGAAGGCGTGACAGGTGTCCAGGCACACCCCGAGCCGGGGATGCCGGTCGAGCGCCGCCATGTACGGGGCCAGGTCCGCGACCAGCGAGCACAGCGAGGAGCCCTGCCCCGCCGTCGGTTCCAGCAGCAGCCACGGGTCGTCGTCGTGCGTCAGCTCGTCCAGCAGCGGCCGTACCCGCTCGCGCACCTGCGCCAGCGCCACCTCGCGGGTCCTGCCGCCGGTCGCCGAGCCGGTGTGCACCACCACGCCCAGCGCGCCGATCGCCCGCGCCCGGCGCAGCGAGTGCCGCAGCGACTCCACCGAGCGGTCCACCGTCGCCTCGGTGTGCGAGCCGAAGTTGATCAGATACGGCGCGTGCACGTACGCGGGCAGGTCCAGCTCCGCGCAGCGCGTCCGGAACTCCTCGTCCTGGACAGGGCTGCCGGGCGGAGTCGCCCAGCCGCGCGGATTGGCCGCGAAGACCTGGACGGTCTCCGCGCCGATCCGCTCCGCGTACCCCAGCCCCACGGTGGCCAGCCCGCCGGCCACCGGCACATGGCTGCCCACCGGATTGCGCGACCGCATCAGCCCGCCGCACCCGTCGGCGCGTCCGTCACCACGCGCATCAGCGCACCCAGATGGTGATCGTCGCGCCCTTGGGCGCCTGCCCGCCGCCGTCGGGGGACTGGCTGAAGACGGTGTCGCCGAAGAACACGGTGATCACCCGGACGTCGAAGCCCGCGTCCTGGAGGATCTGCTTGGCCTCGTCCTTCTTCTTGCCCGTCACGCCCGGCACGTCGAACTGCTGCTGGCCCTTGGACACGGTGATCGTCACCGTGTCGCCGGTGCCGACCTGCGTCCCCACCTCCGGGGACGCCAGCGCGACCTGGTCCTTGTCCGCGACGTCGGAGAACACCTTGTCCGGCGCCAGGACGACCTTCAGACCCGCGTCCTCGAGCTGCTGCTGCGCGTCGGTGACCGAGTCGCCGATCACGTCCGGCACGTCGACCGGAGCCCCGCGCGACACCTTGATCGCCACCGGGGTGTCGGGCGCCCGGCGGATGCCGCCGGCGGGGTCGGTGGAGACGACCTGACCGCGGGGCACGTCCTCGCTGAACTCCCGGGCCACCGTGCCGGGCGTCAGACCCGCGTCCTTCAGCTCCTTGCGCGCGGTCTCCAGCGGCTTGCCCCGGACGTCGGGCACCTGGACCTGCTGCGGGCCCTTGGAGACCTTCAGCGTCACCGTGCCGTTGTCCCGGACGCGCTTGCCGGGACCCGGATCCGTCGAGATCACCTTGCCGCGCGGCACCGTGATCGAGAAGTCCCGCGTCACCTTCGCGCGCAGCCCCGCCGCGTCCAGCTTCTTCTCCGCGTCGGCCTGCGACAGCGCCAGCACCGCGGGCACCTTCGTGAACTGCCCGTCGCTGATGTACCAGACGCCCGCGCCGACCCCGAGCAGCACCAGCAGCGCCAGCACCACCGCCAGCGGCCCGCGCCGCCGCGGCGCACCGTCCCCGCGGCCCCGCCGCCGCGGCTGCCGAGGACCCGCGGGCGGCTCCTCGGGCGGCGGGGGCGGCAACAGCAGCCTGCTCGTACGGTTCAGCTCGCCGCTGTCGGCCGCCGCCGGTACCGGCGGCGCGGACGCGGGCATCGGCTCCGACGCGAAGGCCGCCGACGGATAGCGGTGGACGACGCTGGTCGGGTCCTCGGACCCGGCGCCGCTCATCTCGCCGATGGTGTCCGCGGGCTCGCGGTCCAGCTGCGCCGGGGTCAGCGCCGCCCGCACGTCGCGCACCTCGGCCAGCAGGTCCACGGCGTCCGCGGGCCTGCCCCGCGGGTCACGGCAGGCGGCCCGCGCCACCAGGGCGTCCAGCGCGGGTGCCAGACCGGCGACGACCGAGGACGGGGCGGGCACGTCCTCGTTGAGGTGCTGGAACATCACCTGCGCGGGCGTCGTCCCGTCGTACGGCTTGCGGCCGGTCAGCGTCTCGTACAGCACGACCCCGCACGCGTACACATCCGTGCGCTGGTCGACCACGCCGTGCCCGATCTGCTCGGGGGCGAGGTACGAGACGGTGCCCAGCAGCGAGCCGGTCGACGCGCTGGTCTGAGTGTCCACCGCCCTGACCAGGCCGAAGTCGGCGACCTTCACGCGGCCGTCGTCCCCGATCAGCACATTCTCCGGCTTCATGTCGCGGTGGACCAGGCCCGCGCGGTGCGCGGCGCCGAGCGCCGCCAGCACCGGCTCCATGATGTCCAGCGCCGCCCGCGGCTGGAGCGCCCCGCGCTCGCGCACCACGTCGCGCAGCGTGCAGCCGGCCACGTACTCCATGGCCAGATACACGTAGGTGCCGTCGGCGCCCTGGTCGAACATCCCGACGACATTCGGGTGCGCCAGCTTCGCCACGGCTTTGGCCTCGCGGATGAAGCGCTCGACGAAGCCGGTGTCGGTCGCCAGGGCCGGGTGCATCACCTTGAGCGCGAGCACCCGGTCGAGGCGGGTGTCCACGGCCCTGTACACCGTGGCCATCCCCCCGACAGCGATGCGCGCCTCGACCCGGTAACGGCGGTCGAGCGTCTGCCCGACGAGCGGGTCCTGCACGGTCGTGTCCACGATCGCCGATTCTACGAGGCCGGAATGCCCCGAACGGCGCTGCGCGCCCGGTCTGTACCCCACCTGTTGCGTGCCGCAACGCTTCCGTGACCTCCCGTCCCCCTGCCCGGGTCGGCGCCCTTCCCCGGGGCTCCGCCCCTGTACGGCCCTTCACGGAGGGCGGCGGCCCGATCCTTCAAGGGTCGCAGTGGGCACGTCCTGTGCGCGGTGGACGCGGGGCCCCGGGGCCTAGAAGGCGGGGCGTTCGGGGTCGAGGGAGGGGAGACCTTCGGGCGGGGAGGAGGGGAGGGCGAAGTGGCGGCGGGGGATACGCCCGGCACGAAAGGCCAGGCGCCCGGCCGAAACGGCGTGACGCATGCCCTCGGCCATGAGAACCGGCTGCCGCGCCCGCGTGACGGCCGAGGCCAGCATGACGGCGGCGCACCCGAGTTCCATGGCGAGCGCGGCGTCGGACGCCGTCCCCGCCCCGGCGTCGAGGACGACGGGAACACCGGCCCGCTCGGTGATGAGTTGAAAATTGTGCGGGTTGCGGATTCCGAGCCCCGACCCGATCGGCGACCCGAGCGGCATGATCGCCGCGCACCCCACATCCTCCAGCTTCCGCGCCAGCACCGGATCGTCGCTGGTGTACGGCAGCACCGTGAAGCCGTCGTCCACCAACGTCTCGGCGGCGTCGAGGAGTTCGACCGGATCGGGCAGCAACGTCCGCTCGTCCGCGATGACTTCCAGCTTCACCCAGTCGGTGCCGAGGGCCTCACGCGCCAGCCGCGCGGTCAGCACGGCCTCACCGGCCGTGAAGCACCCGGCGGTGTTGGGCAGCACACGGATGCCGTGCCGCCGCAGCACCGACAGCACCGGCCCCTTCGTCGTGGGGTCGAGCCGCCGCATGGCGACGGTGGTCAGCTCCGTACCGGACGCGAGCAGCGCCTGTTCCAGCACCTCCAGGCTCGGCGCCCCGCCGGTCCCCATGATCAGCCGCGAGGAGAAGACGGCGTCCCCGATCCGCAACGGGTCGCTGACGTCGACAGCGGAAGTCGTCATCCCTCAGCCCCCCTGCACGGCGGTGAGGATTTCCACGCGGTCACCGTCGGACAGCGGCGTCGCCGCCCACCGGGTGCGCGGGACGACCGTCTCGTTGAGGGCGGCGGCCACGCCGGAGGCGGCCGGGGTGAGGTCGGCCACCAGGGCGTCGAGGGCGAGGGGCGCGGGCAGGGAGCGGCGCTCGCCGTTCACCAGGACCGTGATCGTCATACGGTCTGCTCCTCACGCGCGGCGGCGGCCGGGGGACCGGATACGGGGAAGACGGGCACCGGGACGGCCGCGAACCGGGAGGCGGCGAACGGCCGCGCGTACGCGGGCAGTTCGTCCGTGACCAGCGCCTCCGCCATGATGTCGCCGGTGATCGGGGTGAGCAGCACGCCGTTGCGGTGGTGGCCGGTGGCCAGCAGCAGGCCGTCCAGCGCGCCGCGGCCGAGGAGCGGGGCGTTGTCCGGGGACCCCGGCCGCAGGCCCGCCAGGGTCTCGGTGAGCGGCAGTTCGGTGATGCCGGGCACCAACTCGTGCGCGTCCCGCAGGAGTTCGTAGACCCCGCCCGCGGTCACCGTGGTGTCCCAGCCCAATTCCTCGCTGGTCGCGCCGAGTACCAGCTCCCCGTTCTCGCGCGGCACCAGGTACACATGGCTGCCGCGTACCACCGCCCGGACCGTACGGGACAGGAACGGCGCGTGGCCCGGCGGGATGCGCAGCCGCAGGATCTGCCCCTTCACCGGCCGTACCGGCGGCAGCGCGGCCTCGGGCACGCCCGCGATCCGGCCGCTGTCGCTGCCCGCGGCCAGCACCGTACGACCGGCCGTGACCGCCGTACCGTCGTCGAGCAGCGCGCCGACGGCCCGGCCGCCCGAGATCTCGACGCGGGCCACCGCCGAGCGGTGCAGGACCACACCGGCCAGCTCCGCGGCCCGCAGCAGCGCCGTGGCGAGACGGCGCGGGTCGACCTGGTGGTCGCCGTCCACCCGCAGTCCGCCGCGGACACCGGGGGCGAGCAGCGGTTCGAGGCGGCGGCAGTCCCGGCCGCTCAGCCACTCCGAGGGCAGGCCCAGCGAGGTCTGGAAGGCGTGCAGATCGCGCAGGTGCGCGCGGTCGTCGGCGTCCAGCGCGACGGTCAGGGTGCCGCAGGCGCGGAAGCCGACGTCGAGGCCGGTCGCCTCGGTCAACTCGGCCACGAAATCCGGGTATCGGCGCGCCGACGCCAGATTGAGGTCCAGCAGCGTCTGCTCGCCGTACTGCGATTCGGTGACCGCGGCCAGCATGCCCGCCGCCACCCGCGCCGCGCCGCCGCCGGGGTCCGGGTCGGCCACGGCGGTCCGCAGGCCGCGCTGCGCCGCCCGCCAGGCGGTGACCAGGCCGATGATGCCGCCGCCCACCACCAGGACGTCGTACGACGCCGCCGCGCGGGAACTCCGCGGCGCGGCCGTCGGAGCCGCCGGTCCGCTCGGCGCCGCCGGTTCAGGTGTACCCATCGAATACCGCCCTCCCTTCGCCGGAATGACCCGGATCAGGTTCGTACGGTCGGCGGCCGTCCAGCCGCCCTCTCAGCCCGGTGCGTCCGGGCTCCCGCGTGTTCTCTGGCCCCGACACCATATCCCCGCCCGCCGCCCGGGGGTGGCCCGGCGTCGTCGGCGGCCCGTACCGACTACCGTGAATCATGTGAACGACGTCGTGATTGTCGGGGCCGGGATGGCCGGGGTGCAGACGGCGGTCTGCCTGCGCGAGCAGGGCTGGCGGGACGGCATCGTGCTGGTCGGCGACGAGCCGCACCCTCCGTACGACCGCCCGCCGCTGTCGAAGGCGGTCCTGCTCGGCACGGCGGGCGAGGACACCGACGTCCGCTTCGACGTCGACTTCGACGCCCTGGACGTGGATCTGCGCCTGGGCGTACGGGCGCAGGGGCTGCGGCCAGGCGACCACGAGGTCGTCACCGACAAGGGCGGCCTGCGCTACGGCCGTCTCGTCGTCGCGACCGGCGCCTACCCCGTGGCCCTGCCCGGCACGGCGGGCCTGCCCGGCGTCCACCTGCTGCGCACCCTGGACGACGCGGCGGCGCTGCGCCCGGTGCTGGACGCCCACAAGGACGTCGTGGTGGTCGGCGCGGGCTGGATCGGCGCCGAATTCGCCACCGCGGCGCGGCAGGCGGGCTGCGAGGTGACCGTCGTGGAGGCCGCGGACCGGCCGCTGTCCGGCGCGCTGCCCGCCACCATCACCGGCCACATGCGGGCCTGGTACGCCGACGCCGGGGTACGGCTGCTCACCGGCACGCCCGTCGCCGAGGTCGAACCCGGCGCCGTGGTGCTCGCCGACGGCACCCGGCTGCCCGCCGCGGCCGTCGTGGTCGGCATCGGCGCCAGGCCCGCCACCGGCTGGCTGGCCGGTTCCGGCGTCGGCCTCGGCCCGGACGGCGCCGTACTCGCCGACGACCGGCTGCGCACCACCGCGTCCGACGTGTACGCCGTCGGCGACTGCGCGTCGTTCCCGTCCGCGCGCTACGGCGAGCGGCTGCTCATCCACCACTGGGACAACGCCGTGCAGGGCCCGCGGACCGCCGCCGCCAACGTCCTCGGCGGCGACGAGGCGTACGACCCGGTGCCGTACTTCTGGTCCGAGCAGTTCGGCCGCTTCGTGCAGTACGCAGGGCACCACACGGGCGCCGACACGATGCTGCTGCGCGGCGACCCGGCGAGCCCGTCCTGGTCGGTGTGCTGGCTGCGCGGCGGCGCCCTGGCCGCGCTGCTGGCCGTGGACCGGCCGCGGGACCTGGCGCAGGCCCGCAAGCTGGTCGCCCGCGCGGCGGTGCTGGACCCGGCGCTCGCCGCCGACCCGGCGGTGCAGCTCAAGTCGGCGGTCCTGCGCTGAGCGGGGCGTCCCGCTAACGGCGCAGTGCCGCAGCGGTTGTCGGCGGCGGGTGGCACCCTTGTCCTGTGACTGTTTTCTCGTCGGTTGACGCACACATTGACGCTCTCGTCCCCTCGTGGCTCACGCTGCCCGAGGTCGCGGAGCGGCTCGGACTCGACATCACCCGGATTCGCCCCCTCATCAAGGAGGGCCAGCTCATCGCGGTCCGCCGCGGTGAGAACAAGGTGCTCATGGTGCCCGCGGACTTCGTCGGCGAAGGCGCCATCACCAAGGGCCTGTCCGGCACGCTCACCGTGCTCAAGGACGACGGGTTCTCGGACGATGAGGCGCTGGAATGGCTCTTCACGCCCGACCCGAGCCTCCCCGGCACCCCCGCCCAGGCACTGCGCGAGAATCGCGGGACCGAGGTGAAGCGCCGAGCGCAGGCGCTCGCCGTGTAACCCGTACGCCTCAGGGGGAACCGCCCGCATGACGACCACCGCCGCCGCCACCGCCGTGGGCACCGCCCGTGACCGGCTCGCCGCCGCCCGGCTCTATCTGTGCACCGACGCCAGGACCGAGCGCGGCGACCTCGCCGAGTTCGCGGACGCGGTACTGAGCGGCGGGGTGGACGTCATCCAGCTCCGGCACAAGGGCATCGAGGCGGGGGCCGAACTGGCGGCCCTCGCCGTCCTCGCCGAGGTCTGCCGCAGGCACGGCAAGCTCCTCGCGGTCAACGACCGCGCCGACGTGGCGCACGCGGCCCGGGCCGACGTCCTGCACCTCGGCCAGGGGGACCTGCCGGTCCCGGCCGCGCGCGCCATCCTCGGCGACGAGGTGCTGATCGGGCGCTCCTGCCATGCCGCTTCCGAGGTGGACGCCGCCGCCGTGGAGCCCGGCGCCGACTACTTCTGCACCGGGCCCGTCTGGCCCACGCCCACCAAGCCGGGGCGTCCCGCCCCGGGGCTCGACCTCGTCCGGCACGCCGCCGGGCTCACGACCGACCGGCCCTGGTTCGCCATCGGCGGCATCTCCCTCGACAACATCGCCCAGGTCCGCGCCGCCGGTGCGCGCCGCGTCGTCGTCGTCCGCGCCCTCACCGAGGCCGCCGATCCCGCCGGTGCGGCCTCCGCCCTCCGCGCCGCCCTCGCCTGACACCTAGGCGGTGAGCATTCCCGGGGCCCGGCCCCTGGACGGTCCTCTCCCGCAGGCGGCAAGCCGGTCTTTTCGGGGCGCGGCCCCGAGGCGGTCTTTCTGCCAGGGCGGCTGGCCGGTCTTTTCAGGGGCGCGGGGAACTGCGCGACCAGCCCCCTACCGGGCTGTCAGCCCGGAAACAACAGCATCTGCCCCGCTGGGGCCGGTTCTCAAAGGCGCGCCACCGCCGTGGCCGAGCGCGCAGTTCCCCGCGCCCCTAAAAAACCCGGCGTGCCGCTCCCGGCAGAGAAACCGCCCGGGCCCGCGCCCCCGGAAAACCCGGCGTGCCGCCCCTGGCAAAGGAACCGCCCGGGGCCGCGCCCCGGGGAAGGCGCGGGCATGGGCGCCAAGCCCACCCGGTGTCCAATCCGTGGACCGCCGGTGGCCAGGAAACGGACGTACGAGGTCATATCGCCCCGTCCGGTTACGGACGGTGGCCAGCCGGGGCTAGCCTTCAAGGCATGGCTTTGGGGACACCTTCCACGCGAACAGACCGGGCGATCACGATCCGTGAGCTCCTGGCGCGGGGCGAGCGCTCGTACTCGTTCGAATTCGCCGCGCCGAGGACGGAGAAGGGCGAGCGGACGCTGTGGAACGCGATCCGCAGGATCGAGGCGGTCGGCCCCACGTTCGTGTCGGTGACCTACGGCGCGGGCGGCTCCTCGCGGGAGGGCACGGTGCGGGCCACGGACCGGATCGTGTCGGACACCACGCTGACCCCGTGCGCGCACCTCACGGCCGTGAACCACTCGGTGGCGGAGCTGCGCAACATCATCGGTCAGTACGCGGACGCCGGAATCCGCAACATCCTGGCTGTGCGCGGAGACCCGCCGGGCGACCCGCTCGCGGAGTGGGTGCCGCACCCGGAGGGCCTGACGTACGCGGCGGAACTGGTCCGGCTGATCAAGGAGTCGGGCGACTTCTGCGTCGGCGTGGCCGCGTTCACCGAGATGCACCCGCGCTCCACCGACCCGGCCGAGGACACCCGGCACTTCCTGGACAAGTGCCGCGCGGGCGCCGACTTCGCCATCACGCAGATGTTCTTCGACGCGGAGGACTACCTGCGGCTGCGCGACCGGGTCGACGCGGCGGGGTGCAGCACCCCGATCATCCCCGAGGTCATGCCGGTCACCAACGTCCGGCAGATCGAGCGTTTCGCCCAGCTCGGCAACGCCCCCTTCCCCTCCGACCTGGCCGAACGCATCCTCGCGGTGCAGGACGACCCGGTCGCGGTCCGGGCGATCGGCATCGAGTTCACCACCGAGATGTGCCGCCGTCTGATGGCGGAGGACATTCCGGGGCTGCACTTCATTACTCTTAACCACTCGACAGCGTCGCTGGAGATCTACGAGAACCTCGGTCTGCACCAGCGGACGTGACCGGCTCGGTACAGTCGGCTCGGTCCAGTTAAGGAAGTGGGCGCATGGGCTACTCGGTGCTGTACGTCGCCTTCGGAATCGTCGCGCTGTGGCTGCTCGGTGAGGTACTGCTCCAGTACAAGGCGCGGCTGCGCTATCGCGTACTGGCCTTCGCCGGGTTCCTGGGCGTGGTCGTCGGCGTGTCCCAGCGCAATGTGATCATCATCGTGCTCGGCGCGCTCGCCTTCGGCGCGGGTCAGTCCTTCGTGACGCTCTCCTACAAGCGCGGCTTCTCCACCGGCTGGGCGCTCGGCGGGCGTCCCGGCTCCAGCCGCCGCCGCAGGAAGGGCGGGGTGACCGAGCCGGTGCTGGAGGTCAGCCCGGTCGAGGAGGAGTACCCGGAGGAATTCGCCGCCGCCCGGCAGCCGGGTCCGCGCGACGAACTCGACGCGGACGAGCCCGATCTGTTCGGCGGCGGGCGGCCGTTGGACTCCGGCCAGATCTACCAGCCGGTCCCGATGCACGAGGACAGCGGCGAATACCCGGTCTACGACGGCCAGTCGACGTACACCCCCGACCCGTACACCAGCGGCGGCTACGAGGGGTACGGCGCGCAGGGCTATGCGGGCTGGGGCGGCGAACCCCAGCCCGCGGCGGCCTCCTACGCCGGTGACGGCTCCGACCAGTCCGGCTGGGGCGGCCACGAGTACGGCTACGACCCGGGCGCCTACCAGGAGCCCGCCCCCGCCCCCTACGGCTACGACACCCCGGCCGGCGGCGGCGAGCCCTACCCGTACCCGTATCCGCAGCCCCAGCCGCGGTACGAGACCTACGGCGGTCAGCAGGAGCAGGAGCAACAGCCGCTGGGCAGCGACCCGTACGGCTACCCGTACCAGCAGCAGCCCGACCCGCAGGCGCAGCCGTACATCCCCCAGCAGCAGTACCAGTCGCCGTACGAGCAGCAGCAACCGCCGCAGCAGGAGCAGCAGCCGCAGTACGCCGACCCGTACGACCCCTACCGCTACTGAGAGTTCGTCCCGCCGCCCGGCCCGCTACCCGGCCTGGGTGCGGGCCGCGTGCAGCAGTGACGGCAGCCGGGCCGCCGCCGTGCCCAGGCCGTTGGGCGCGGCCCAGGTCTGGGCGGGCAGCACGGCGGCCACGTGTGGGAAGTCCCGCCGCAGCGTCTCCTCCTCGTAGCGGTGGCAGCCCTCGTGCCAGGTGAGGATGCCCGCCAGCCAGTCGCGCAGCTCCTGCGCGTAGCCGAGCAGCACCTCGCGCGCCGCGTCGTCGAGTGCGAACTCCTCGAAGAGCGTGGGCAGTTGGTTCTCGGTGATGTGCTGGAACTCCTGCATCCGCGCGGCCATCAGATCCCCGACCACGTCCATCGCCTCCTGCGGCGAGCAGTCCAGGAAATTCTGCACGACGAGCACCGCGTTGTGGATCTCCCCCTCGAACTCGATCTCCTTGCGGTACGAGAACACGTCGTTGAGCAGGCAGGCGAAGTCGGCGGCGGCCACCTCCATGGACTGCACGGGCCGCGAGCGGTAGACGGCGTCCGGCAGCGCGTCACCGTGGCCGATCCGCGACAGGCTCATCGTCAGGTCGGAGCCGAAGGTCTTGCGGCGCATCTCGATGTAGTCGACCGGGTCCGGCACCCGGTTCTGCTTCTGGTTGGCCAGCTCCCACAGCCAGCTCTCGCACATGTCCTCGACGGCGAAGCGGAATTTGCCCCGCGCGTCGGGGGACATCGGGCCCGCGGTGCGCCGCCACAGGTCCGCCAGACCCCGTTCCAGTGCGCTCACCGGCGTGGGCGCGGGCTCGTCGCCCAGCGGCATGAACAGCTTGAACCGCTCGGTGGCCAGCCGGGCCGCTCCGGTGTCGGGGGACCGGCCGAAGACCAGCGGGTAGTAGTCGTCGCCGTAGGTGCCCCAGGTCAGCCAGTCCGTGGTGAGGTTCAGCTCCTCCGCCGAGGCCGCCGGGTGGATGCCCGCCGCGCACAGCGCGAAGTCGTAGTCGGCGAGCTTGCGTTCGTTCCACAGCCCGCCGGGGACGGGGAAGCCGGGCTCCGCGCCGAGGATGCCCATCGCCCGGCCCCACTCCATGTTGTGCCGCCGGGCGGTGTCCAAGTGCGGGCTGAGCGTGGTCTCGAACGGCATGTGGATCTCGGCGCGCCGGACCGTGTCGGTGCGCTGGTGCGGGGCGTGCGAGAAGGACCGGGCGCGCTGCGGCAAGGTCGCGGCCAGCGAGTGCAGGATCTGCGCGGCCGAGGTGCCCAGGCCCGTCGGCCCGCCGATCGCGCCGCCGCCGATACCGGCGCCCGCGCCCACCGCGCGGGAACTGCCGTCCGCGCCGTTCATGTACCGGCTGGAGCGCATGTGCCACTCGTGGCCGCCCGACTGCCAGTCCTGGAGTCCCTTGACGTACGCGAAGACGCCGAGACGTTCCTGCGGGGTCAGGCCGAACTGCCCGAACAGCGGCTCCACTTCGGTGAGAGCGGTGTGCTCGAACTGGTGCAGCCGCGAGGTCAGCAGGTCGTTCACCCGGTCCGCTGCCTGCTGGGCGGTCAGATCGAGGAACCGCTCAAGGACCAGGACGGCGTTGGAGAGTTCGCCCTCGTCCTCGATCTCGCGCTGGTACGAGAACAGGTCGTTGCGCAGGTGCACGCTGTCCGCGAAGCAGTCGCGCAGCACCCGCATCGCACGGCTCCCGGCGATCCGCGCCGGTACCTCGGCGCCCGCCGCGTGCTCGATCAGATTCGCCGACCAGGGCGCGCCGCCCACCTTGCGGCGCATCTCGATGTACTCGATCGGATTCGAGACCCGGCCCGCGTTGATGTTGGACAGCTCCCAGAGCGACTCCTCCAGCAGGTAGTACGTGCTCTCGTGGAACCGCTCCCTGAAGTCCTGCGACATCGTCGGCACCGTGCGCGCCCACAGGTCCGCGAGCCCCGCCTCGACCTGGTTGGTCGGCTCCGGCACCGGCTGTCCGGGATCCACCGGCATGAAGGCGGGCAGCCGGTCCAGGTACGCCTTCGCGCCCTGCATGTCCTGGCTGCGCTTGAAGATGTCCAGGAAGTGGTCGTCGAAGAAGAACACCCACACGTACCAGTCGGTGACCAGGTCCAGTTCGGGACCCGACGCGTCGGGATGGGTGTACGCGCACAGCAGCGCGTAGTCGTGGGCGTCGTAGTCCGCCTCGTCCCAGATCCCTGAGCCCTCGATCATGTCCATCTCGCGGGCCCACGCCTTGGAGTGCTCCCTGGCCCGTTCCAGGTGGGGGTTGAGCCGCGCCGGATACGGCACGTAGAACTGCGGGAGTTCGAAGGGCTGCGGCATGCTTCGTACGGCCTTCCGCTCGGTGATCACGGGCCGCCGTTCACGCTAGGCGGCCACCGCGCGCCCCCGGAGCGCCCGCCGGGCTTTTCCGTCCGATCGGTTGAATCCGGGCGGTGGTCCGCTTAAGGATCTTCGCGGCGGTAACGGGGGCGGCAAGAGGCGGCCAGCGGAGGGGAATCCGTCGAGCGGGCCGTCAACGAGCGCGCGGCGCACGCCCGTTCACCGGCTGCCGCCGGGCCCGCCCATGATCAGGTCGGCCACGATCGCGCCCGACATGCCCGCGTGCGGCAGTCCGCCGCCGGGGTGGGCCCAGCCGCCGACCCGGTAGAGACCGGGCAGCGCGTCGGCGTTGGGGGAGCGCAGCAGTGAGCCGTGCGCGCCCGCGAGCGCCGGGGCGGGGACCGAGCCGCCCGGTGCGCCGGTCTCGCGTTCCGTGTCCGCCGGTGTCCGCACGATCCGCCACAACTCCCGCTCCCGCAGGCCGGGTACGGCCGCCTCCGCGGCGGCCACCGCCCGCTCGGCGACGGCGTCGGCGGCGCCGGGAGCCGTCCAGTCCAGGCCGGCCCGGCCGTGCGGCGGCACGGTCACCCTCACGGTGACCGCCTCGTGCCCGTCCGGGCGCAGCGCGGGGTCGTCGGGCCGCAGCACCGTCACCGTGGGGACGGCGTCCGTGGTGCCTGGGGAGTCGAATGCCCAGGTCAGCGCGCGCTCGCGGTCCGGGGCGTGCACGACCGTACGGTGCACGGCGTCGGCCGGGCGCGCGCCGCGCAGCGCCAGGTGGACGGTGAGGACGCCCCGCGGGTGCCGCGGGCCCCAGTCGGGCAACTCGTCCTCGGACTCCCAGGGCAGCACGTGGTCCCGGTAGAGCGCGGGCAGCGGCGCGCCCGCCACCACGAAGTCGGCCTCCGCCGTACCGCCGTCGGCCAGTTCCACCCCGGCGGCCCGGCCGTCCTTCTCCAGCACCCCGGTGACCTCGGCGTCGAACCGGAACTCCACCTTCCGCGCCAGACAGCGCGCGTACACCGCGTCCGCCAGCGCCCGCAGCCCGCCGGGCACGTACCAGACCCCGAAGGTCTGCTCCACGTACGCCAGTACGGTCGCCGAGGCGGGAGCGGTGCGCGGGTCGAGGCCGTAGTCGAGCGGATAGCTCTCCAGCAGCGCGGCCAGCCGGGGGTCGCGCAACTCGCCGTCCGCGACGGCGGACAGGGTCCGCGCCCGCGCCGGGCGCCGCAGCAGACCGCGCTTCCCGGCCGCCGGATACGGATCCTCGCGCAGCGCGGCGGTCGCCCCGGACACCGCGTCCTCCAACAAGGGCCTGCGAGTGGCCTCCCAGGCTTCCCGGGCGCGCAGCATGACCTCGCTCCACCGCTCGCCGCTTCCGGCGCCCAGAGCGCCGTCCAGCGCCTCCATGACCCCGGAGCGCGAGGCGTTGGGCAGCGTCAGATCCGTACCGTCGGCGAAGACGTGGCGGGCGGCCGGATCGGCCTGCGCCAGACCGACGGACTGTTCGAGCGACTCCCGGCCGGTCTTGACGAACAGATCGCGCTGCACGGCGGGCAGCAGCAGGAGACCGGGGCCGGTGTCGAAGGCGAAACCGTCCCTCTCGACCCGGCCCACACCGCCGCCGTACGTCGCCGACCGCTCGTGCACCACCACCCGGTGGCCGCCGATGGCGAGCCTGGCCGCCGCCGCCAGCGAGCCCATACCCGCGCCGATCACCGCAATCCGTGCCATGGCAGGGACTGTATCGAAGGCCGCCCGACAGGCTCTCAGGTGGGCGCCGGGGTGCCGTTCCGGTTCTTGCGCTCCCTGCGCTCCCTGCGGCGGCGCAGCGCGCGCCGGATCCGGGACAGCAGCAGGAGCACGACGGTCATGCCGAGCACCAGCAGCACCGCCGCGATGATCGCGGCCGGCAGCGGATGGAAGAGCGCGAAGGTGACGATGCTCGCGACGCCCAGGTCCTCGGCGAGGCTGACCACGATATTGCTCGCGGGCTCGGGCGAGGTGTTCACCGCCAGCCTCGTGCCCGCCTTCACCAGATGGCTGGCCAGCGCCGTGGACCCGCCGACCGCGCCCGCCGCCAGCTCCGACAGCGAACCCGACTGCCCGGCCAGCAGCGCCGCCACCACCGCGCCCGCGACCGGCCTGATCACCGTGTGCACGGCGTCCCACGCCGAGTCCACGTAAGGGATCTTGTCGGCCACCGCCTCGCAGAGGAACAGGGCGGCCGCGATCAGCAGCACATCGGTGCGCTGGAGCGAGAGCGGCACCTCGTCGGTGATACCCGCCCTGCCCATCACACCGAGCAGCAGCACGACGGCGTAGGCGTTGATCCCGCTCGCCCAGCCGCTGGTGAAGACCAGCGGAAGTACGGACATGCGCGGGACTCTAGCGAACCGCGCCCACTGTCACCGAGTGAAATCGCGCGGTCATGAGTATCCGTACCTAGACGCGCGGTTGAGTACGTTCGCGGATGGGGCGTCGGCCGGGAAACCGGAAGAGTGGGGACCGCGGACGGGCTTCGGTGCCAGAACCGCCGACACGGGGCGGCGGAAGTACACCGGTCCGTACGTGAACGGGGGGCGCACGGGGGAGGCGCTGTTCTGGCACGGACCTGCGGGGGACCGGACCCTGCCAGAACAGCGCACCCGCGGACCGCTCACTGGCGCGCCGAACGCCCGCCGACCCTGCCCTGGAGCAGCCGGGACAGCGCCGCGTGCACCTCGTCGATACCGCGCTCCGGCTGGAACGCCTGCCAGTCCAGCGCGGCGACCAGCACCATCCCGAACAGCGCGGACGCCGTCAGCGGTACGTCGATCTCGTCGTTCAGCTCACCCGCCGCCACGGCCTCGCCCAGCACCTTCTCGACCACCGCCACCGCCTCCTGACGCAGGATCATCAGCGTGTCCTGCCAGGCGCGGTTGGTGCGCCACAGCTCGGCCACGTAGAGCTGCGTGAAGGACGGGTAGCGCACGATGAAGTCGAGCCCCGCGTGGATCATCGCGTCCAGCGCGTCGACCTTGCCGCCGCCCTTGGCCTCCGCGTCCTGCGCGGCCTCGCGCAGCGAGACGGTCAGCAGACCCACGCCGTGCCGCAGCAACTCCTCGAACAGGTCGTTCTTGCTGGCGAAGTTGTAGTAGACGGTGCCCTTGGCGACCCCGGCCCGTTCGGCGATCTCGTCGACCGTGGTGGCGGAGAAGCCCTGTTCGGCGATGAGGGTGACGGCGGCCTCGTACAGCTTCTGACGAGTGGCCTGGCGTCGTGCGGTGGTCATGGTGCCGATTCTGCCTGTCCGGCGTGCGGCATGTTCACCGGGCACGTTCACCCGGCGGATTCCGGCCACCGCGCGAATGTCCCGTTTTCGGGCGTTACCCCAGGTCAGGACCGATTGTCAGTGGTAGCCCCCACTATGGGTGGCACGGAGAAAGGAGGCTCGCCATGGCAGCTCCCGTAAGCGACATCCATCCTGTGCTGCGCCGCGCCACCGCGTCACCCGCCGCCCTTGACCTGCTCACCCAGGCACACCTCGGCCTCGAAGAGGCCGCCGTCCTGGAGACTCCGAACGAGCGCTACGCCACCGCCCACCTCGCCGCCCTGCGCACCGCCGCCGCGGTGCTCGCGGTACGCGGCCGACCCGAGCCCGCCCCGCGCCGCCGCCAGCGGATACGCACCGCCTGGGAGGTGCTGCCCGAGGTCGCGCCCGAACTGGCGGAGTGGAGCGCCCTGTTCGAGGCGGGCGCGGCCCGCAGGGCCCGCGCCGAGGCCGGCATAGCCGGAGCCGCGGGCCCCCGCGACGCCGACGACCTGCTGCGCGCCGCGACCATGTTCCTGCGCCTGGTGGAGCGCATGCTGCTCCTCCAGCCCGCGCTCGCGGGCAAGCCGCCCCTGATCCCGGCCCCCGCGGCCGCGGAGCCACCCCGCAGACGCGCCAACTGACACCCGGCCGCGCGCGGCGGCCCCGTCGTCCCGGTCACGCACGAGCACCCGGACCACGACACCCGGCCGCGCGCGCGGCGGCCCCACCTCGGCCGGGGGCTCTAGAGTGGAGCCGCCCGATGTGACCAGCCCCTGCGAGGAGCCGCGCGCCATGTCCCGTCAAGGAGGGGTGGACCCGATGCGCCCCCGTGCCAGTCTGCGTACCGCCGTGGTGTGGGAGGTCCTCAAGGACGCTCTCGAACGGCGGGCCAAGACCGCGGACACGGCGGCACTCGACGTCCTGGACACCGGCGGCGGCACCGGCAACTTCGCGGTGCCCGTCGCCCGGCTCGGCCACCGCGTCACCGTCGTCGACCCCAGCCCCGACGCGCTCTTCGCACTGGAGCGGCGAGCCGCCGAGGCCGGGGTCACCGACCGGGTCAGCGCCGTCCAGGGCGACACCCACGGGCTGCCCGACATCGTGCCCCGCGCGAGCTGGGACATGGTGCTGTGCCACGGCGTCCTGGAGTACGTGGACGACCCGGCGGAGGCCGTGCGCAACGTGGTCGGCGCGCTCCGCCCCTCCGGCGCCCTCAGCCTGCTCGCGGCGGGCCGCGGCGGCGCCGTACTGGCCCGCGCCCTCGCCGGGCACTTCGCGGAGGCTCAGCACGCCCTCGGTGACCCGGACGGCCGATGGGGCGACGGCGATTCGCTGCCCCGCCGCTACACCGCGGACCAGCTCACCCGGCTGGTCACCGACGCGGGTCTGCGGGCCGCCGCCGTGCACGGCATCAGGGTCTTCGCCGACCTCGTCCCCGGCGTCCTGGTCGACACCGAGCCGGGCGCCCTGGAGGCGCTGCTGCGGCTGGAGCTGGCAGCGGCGGAGGAGCCCGGATTCCACTCGGTGGCCACCCAGCTCCACGTCCTCGGCGAGCGCGGCTGACGGACCCCGCGAGACCCCCGGAAGGACCTCTTCCGCTTCACCCGCCCCCGCCACCGGCCGGAGTAGTCGGTCACAGGCCCCCCGTACCGCCATTGCTGACCGTATGCTGGCATGACGTAACGGCGGACGGGGAATGAAGCCCCCGTCGGATTGGCGTAGTGGGGCGGGTTTCATGGGGGCGAATCCCTGCCTATCCTGAAAGGGTCGGACCGGTCGCCCCCCTGCGACCGACGAGTAGGAGGACTCCGTGCCGCTCTCGGAGCACGAGCAGCGCATGCTCGAGCAGATGGAGCGAGCGCTGTACGCCGAAGATCCCAAGTTCGCGTCGGCGCTTGAGGGAAGTGGGCTGCGCACGTACACCAGGCGGCGTGTCTACCAGTCGGTGGCGGGCTTCCTGGTCGGTATCGCGCTGCTCATGGGCGGCATGATCGCCAAGCAGCCCTGGATCAGTGTGGTGGGCTTCCTGGTCATGCTGGCCTGTGCGGTGCTGGCCGTCACCGGCTGGCGCAAGGCGGGCAAGCCGGGCGAGGCGGCGCCCGCCGCCGGGGTTCCCGGTGCCCCCGGCGCACCCGGCCGGCGGCTCAGCCGCCGCAACCAGGCCAAGCGGGGCAAGGTCATGGACCGGATCGAGGAGCGGTGGCAGCGCCGCCGCGACGAGCAGCAGGGTGGCCGCTAGAGGGTCACTTCCGCCAGCACGGCGCACCGTCCGAGGGTCCCGCACCCTCCCGGCGGTGCGCCGATCTTTTTGCCCCCTGGGCGCCCACCTGTCGCCGTGCGGCGAGCCGATCCCTGAGGGTCGCGGCCCTGAGGCCGTGCTGGCGCGCGAGGCATGTCCCCGGAGGGGCGCTGGGGGGCGCCTCCCAGCGTTAGCTGGGGGAGGAACCGCGCGGTCGGCCGCCGGCCGCGCTCCCGCAGGTGACCACCCGCCCCGGCGGGGCAGTCCGGTCGTTCCCGGACCACCGGCCCCTGGGGGCGGGCGCGCTGTTCCTCCCGCCCCTGACGGGGGCACGCCCCGCGCGGACGGCGCAGCCCCCTGAGGGGCGCCCCACCCGCGCGGTGGGGACTCACGCCTGGCGGGCCAGGCGCCTCCTCAGCGGAGCGACAAGGCGATGCCCGGCCTCGGACAGACGGAGAGTGACCGCGGACCACCGGTCAGAAAGCTGCCAGATCACCCGGGCGGAGGAACGCGGCAGAAGCACCGCCCGAAGGCGACCGCGGCGCCCGGCCGCCGCGTGCAGGCCCTCGCGGACGTGCCGGACATCGGCCGGCAACCCGGTGACCGGCTGGGGCCTGGGCGAGTAGAGCACCTGCTCCACCGCCGTGGCCAGGGCGCCCGCGGAGACCGCGGCCTGGCCGGTCAGACCGCCGTCCTGGACCAGCCGGGCCATCGCCCGCCGCGGGGTCTCGGAGTCGTCCGGCGGGACGCCGTAGTCCCAGCCGGTGTCGACCACCTCGCGCCAGGCGGACAGGGCGAGCCCTTCGGCCCTGTCACGTCCGCCGCCGAGCCTTCTGGACCGCTGTCGGCGCCGCCAGAGCATGGGCAGCAGCGGGACGGCCAGCACCAGCAGCGCGAGCAGCGTGAGCACGGCGATCCTGCCGCCGCCGAATCCGCCGCCGCCGGAACCGCCGGAAGCGGCCACCGCCGTGTTGTCGCAGGAGCTCTGCGCCCGGTTGTCGCTGCCGCAGCTCGCGCTCGCCGACGGCGTCGGGGTCGGCGTCGTCGCCGTGCCGTGCTGCCCCTGGTCGGCGGGCTCGTTGGTGCCCGAGGGCGTCGTGGTCTGGGTGTACGAGGGGGCCGTGCCCCGGTACGGGGTCGGCTCGAAACGGGTCCAGCCGATGCCCTCGAAGTACAGCTCGGGCCAGGCGTGCGCGTCCTTGAGGCCCACTGACATCGTGCCGTCCGAGCCCTGCTGCGAGCCGGGGGTGAAGCCGACCGCCACCCGCGCCGGGATGTGCAGCGTGCGGGCCATCGCCGCCATGGTGAAGGCGAAGTGGATGCAGAAGCCTTCCTTGGTGCGCAGGAACCGCGCTATGGCGTCCACGCCGGTGCCCGACTGCGCCTTGGTGTTGTAGACGAACGCGCCCGAGGTGAAGTACCGCTGGAGCGCCAGCGCCTTCTCGTAGTCGTTGTTCGCCGACTCCGTCACCTGCTGCGCGGTCTGCGCGACCACCTTCGGCAGCGAGCCGGGCACCTTGGTGTACTCCTCGGCGACCCGTCCGGTGGCCGGGGGCGCGGCGGCGAGCTGCGCGGCCGTCGGCTGCACCTGCATGCTCGTGACCGAGTACGTCAGACCCGAGGTGTTCTGCCCGCGGTCGCCGATGATCGTCCGGCCCTCGGGCTCGAACCGCCAGTGCCCCGACACGTCGACGCCCAGCGCCGGGAAGGGCATCGGCAGCCAGCCCTGCGCGTAGCCGTCGTCGACCTTCACCGTCGTCTGGACCTTGGAGTACTTCACGTCGGAGGCCATGCCCGCGGGCTGCGGCAGCACCGACGGGATGTCCTCGATCTTCCGCTTCGACGGCTGCCACTGCGTGCCGTCGAACTGGTCGAGCGCCACGATCCGCAAGTACATGCTGGACAGATCGGTGGAGTTGGTCCGGTACGAGAGGACTTCGCGGTTGTCCTGCTGGTTGAGGTTGTCCTGGAGGGCCACCACCGGGTTGACCGCGGAGATCGTGCCGCCGCGCCCCGGTCCCGTACCGGTGCCCGAGGTGTCCAGCAGGCCGCTGCCCAGCGACGGCAGCACGGCGGGCGCGACCAGGGCCAGGCCCAGCGCCATCACGCCGATCCTGCGGCCGGTGCGCACCGGGGCCAGCGCCCGGCTGCCGGAGGCCGGGTTGGCGGAGCCGCCCCAGCCGTTGGCCGGCGGACCGCCGCCGAAGACCCGGCCCCAGCGCGAGAGCCGGTCCCGGCCCTCGGCCAGGAGCAGCAGCAGGTAACCGGCGGCGGCGACGACGAAGTACAGCCACTGCGCACCGCCGTTGGACAGCCCCGCGGCCACCGAGTACAGCGCCAGCAGCGGAAGTCCCGCGGGGGCCGCGCTGTTGTACGTGACGGCCAGCGCGTCCACCGCGAGCGCGACCACCAGCACACCGCCGACCAGCAGCATCCTGATGCCGGGGGTGACCGGCGCCGGGATGGCGAACTGGCTGACGTCGGTCAGCCCGTCGCGTACCAGGTCGCTGAGGTGGACGAAGGCGTTGGGACCGGGGATGACGCCGCCCAGTGCCTGGTGCGGCGCGAACATCACGGTCAGCACGAGCAGTGAGACCACCGCCTGCGCGAGGACGGTCAACGGCCGGGCCAGCGGCACCCGTCGGGCCAGCGCGCCGACCCCGGACTGGAGTGCCACGAAGAGCACGGCCTGGAACATCCAGCCCGCGGGGGTGGCCAGCGGCAGCAGCGAGCAGGCGGCCATCACGGAGGCGGCCGCCGCACACACCGTCAGCCGGGCACGTCCGCTCATGTTGTGGCCCCTGCCTCTTGCTGTTCCTCGCGTGAGCGGTAACGGTCGGCCCGCTGCCACAGTTCCGGCAGCGAGTCCCCGGCGCGTACCGACAGCACCGTCCAGCCCGCCTCGCGGAGCATCCGCAGCGGTGTCGGGGTGTCGTCGTCCTCGGCGCCGGTCTCCCGCGCGCCGTGCTCGGCCGGGGGCTCCGACCTGGCGCCCGGCTCGCGGGCCGTCCAGTCGTCGCTGTCCAGGACGAACGCGACGGCGCCGCCCGCCCGTTGCCGCATCCGGCCGACGTTGGCCGCCTGCTCCTCGTCCAGGTCGCCGAGGAAGGCCACCAGCAGCCCCTCGTGGCTGGACCGCAGCACCTCGTAGGCGCGGGACAGGCCGTCGCTGTGCGCGGCGTCGGGGCCGGAGCCGGAGCCGGAGCCGGAGCCGGAGCCGGGCGACTGCGCCAGGTCGTCGGAGTGGTCGACCACGGCGAGGGTGTCCAGCAGGACGCCCGCCATGTCCGAGGAGTCGCCGACGTAGCCGCCGGTGCCCTCGGGGCCGGGGACGCTGCTGCCGGTGTCGGTCAGCAGCCTTACCGCGAAGCCGCGTTCCAGCATGTGGGTGGAGACCGAGGCGGCGGCCGAGACCGCCCACTCGAACGCCGAGTCGGGGCCCGCGCCGTAGTAGGCGGAGCGCCGGGTGTCCAGCAGGACGGTGCAGCGCGCGCGGTGCGGCTGCTCCTCGCGGCGCACCATCAGCTCGCCGTACTTGGCGGTGGAGCGCCAGTGCACCCGGCGCAGGTCGTCGCCGTGCCGGTAGCCGCGCGGGATGACGTCGTCCTCGCCGGCGAAGGCCAGCGCGCGGGTGCGGCTCTCGCCGTAGCCGTTGGCCTCACCGGCCAGGCGTACCGGCGGCAGCGCCTCGACGCGCGGCACCACGGTGAGGGTGTCGAACGCGCTGAAGGAGCGGGTCAGTTCGCACATGCCGAAGGGGTCGGTCAGCCGCAGTTGCAGCGGGCCGAGCGGGTAGCGGCCCCGCAGGTCGGAGCGGACCCGGTAGGACACCTCGCGGTGGCCGCCGGGCTCCACCCGGTCCAGTACGAAGCGCGGGCGCGGGCCGAGCACGTACGGCACCCGGTCCTGGAGCATCAGCAGTCCGGTGGGGATGCGCGAGACGTTGTCGACCCGCAGGTGCACGCGGGACTCCGACATGGCGGGCACCCGCGACGGGGCGAGCCGCCTGCTGCCCGCGACCCGGTAGCGGGTGCGGTACAGGACGGCGACGCAGACCAGCGGCAGGATCGCCAGCAGCAGTCCGACCCGCAGCAGGTCGGGCTGGCCGAGCACGTAGGCGCATATCCCGGCGGCGACCCCGGCCGCGACGAAGGACCGGCCCCGGGTGGTGAGTCCGCCGAGCGCGGTACGGAATCCGCCGCTCGCCTGCTGCGGTCCCGCGGTGCCCGGCGGGCCGCCCTGGCGGCCCTGCGCCGGGCCGCGCTGCGGCTGCGGCGCGGGTTGCGGCGGTCGGGTCGGCGGCGGGGTCCCGGCGCCGGGCGTCGCCATCACAGGCCCCGCAGGCCCTGCGGGCGGGCGGACGGCTTCTGCGGCCAGCCGCCGGCCGCCGGGTCGGGCACCGGGACGCGCTGCACGATCTCGGCGACCACCTGTTCGGGGGTGCGCCGGTTCAACTGCGCCTGCGCGGTGGGCAGCAGGCGGTGCGCCAGTACGGAGGAGGCCAGGCCCTGCACGTCGTCGGGCAGCACGTAGTCCCGGCCGTCCAGCGCGGCGGAGGCCCTGGCGGCCCGCACCAGGTGCAAGGTGGCGCGCGGCGAGGCGCCGAGCCGCAGATCGGGGTGGTTGCGGGTGGCGCCGACCAGCGTCACCGCGTACCGCCGTACCGGCTCCGAGACATGCACCATCCGTACGGCCTCGACGAGCTTGACGATCTCGTGGGCGTGCGCGACGGGCTGGAGGTCGTCGAGCGGCGAGACACCGCCGTGCACGTCGAGCATCTTCAACTCGGCGTCCGGGCTGGGGTAGCCGATCGAGACCCGGGCGGTGAACCGGTCCCGCTGCGCCTCGGGCAGCGGATAGGTGCCCTCCATCTCCACCGGGTTCTGGGTGGCGATCACCATGAAGGGGCTCGGCAGTTCGTACGTGGTGCCGTCCACGGTGACCTGCCGCTCCTCCATCGACTCCAGCAGCGCCGACTGGGTCTTGGGCGAGGCGCGGTTGATCTCGTCGCCGACCACGATCTGCGCGAAGATCGCGCCCGGCTTGAACTCGAAGTCCCGCCGCTGCTGGTCGAAGACGCTCACACCGGTGATGTCGGACGGCAGCAGGTCGGGTGTGAACTGGATACGCCGCACCGAACAGTCGATCGACCGTGCCAGGGCCTTGGACAGCATCGTCTTACCGACACCCGGCACGTCCTCGATCAGCAGATGTCCCTCGGCGAGCAGCACCGTCAGTGCGATGCGGACGACTTCGGGCTTGCCCTCGATCACGTTCTCCACACTGCGGCGCACCCGGTCAGCGGTCGTCGTCAGATCGCTCAGGCTTGCTCGTGCGTCAAAGGTCGTCACCCGGTACTCCTCGGCCATGTTCCTCGGGACACGGTCATCCCTGGACCGGCCCACCCCACTTGCGTGCCGCTCGTGCTCGCGCCGGGCGAGGCAGTGCGGTGCCGCACGATGCATTCTTCCCTTACGCGGCACCCCACGTCACTCGCCTGCCGTTACTTGTTCGTGATTTCCCGGAGTAGACCAGTGTGCACGTCGAAGACGAACCCGCGCACGTCGTCGGTGTGCGCGAGGAAGGGCGAGGTGCGCACCCGGTTCATCGACTGCCGGACATCCTGGTCGATATCGGTGAACGCCTCCACCGACCAGGTCGGCCGCTGGCCGACCTCCCGTTCCAGTTCGGTACGGAAGTCCTCGGTGATGCTCTGCAGGCCGCAGTTGGTGTGGTGGATCAGCACGACGGAGCGGGTGCCCAGCGCGCGCTGGCTGATGGTGAGGGAGCGGATGGTGTCGTCGGTGACCACGCCGCCCGCGTTGCGGATGGTGTGGCAGTCGCCCAGCTCCAGGCCGAGCGCCCGGTGCAGGTCGATGCGGGCGTCCATGCAGGCCACGACGGCGACCTTCAGAACGGGCCTGGCATCCATGCCGGGGTCTTGGAACGCGTCGGCGTAGCGCTGGTTGGCTGCGACGAGCCGGTCGGTAACGGACGCGGTGGCGGTGTCTCCGGAGCGGCCGCTGACGTCGGTCGGCGCTGGGGAACCACTGGCAGATATCGACATGTCTCTGACGGTACGGCTCCGGGTGCCGTTCCACCTGCTGTGAGTTCCCACGAAATTTCGGCTCAAAAAGGATAAGCATCGGCAATTCCACGATGTGTGAGGTAGCCCACACACCCTCCGGGGCTCACCGGAAAGGGGTGACGCGAGGGGACGCGAGGGGTGACGCGGAGGTCGCGGGGGACGTGACGCGCCCGGCTCCGCTCTGCGTTGACCGTGGGGGCCGGTGGAGTAAAGTGGCGCGAAGTGGTGCCGTCTGCTGGAGGTGTGCATGTTCCTCGGGACGTACACCCCGCGGCTCGACGACAAGAACCGGCTGGTGCTGCCCGCCAGGTTCCGCGAGCAGTTCGCCGACGGACTGGTGATCACCAAGGGGCAGGAACGCTGCTTGTGCGTGTGGTCGGTCGACGGCTTCAAGGCCGCCACCAGGAGCCTGTCCGACGCCCCGCTGACCTCGAAGGGCGCGCGGGACTACCTGCGCGTGCTGTTCGCCGGGGCGCATGACGAGGTCCCCGACAAGCAGGGCCGGGTCACGGTGCCGCAGCCGCTGCGCGCCTACGCCGGGCTGGTCAGGGACTGCGCGGTGATCGGCGCGGGCAGCCGGGTGGAGATCTGGTCCGCGACCGCCTGGGAGGGCTATCTCGCGGCCCAGGAAGACACCTTTTCGGCCCTGTCCGAGGAGGTTCCGCCCGGATTACTGTGAGCGCGGCCCGACCGGTCCGCGCCCCGGCGCACCTGCGCGCACCCCACGCTTGACTCCGTACCACCGCGCGGACGTACGGCCCGGCCTCCTCCCGCTCTGCCGCTCCGCTGGCACCACTTCCCCGGTGCCAGGGGAACGTTTCCTTTCGAGCGGGCGGGGACCCGGTTCTACGTCCCTCGTACCGCCGAGAAGGGCCCCATGAGCGACACCACCCCCGCGCAGCCCGAGCCGCGCCATGTGCCGGTCATGCTCCGGCGCTGCCTGGACCTGCTGGCCCCCGCGCTCGCCGAGCCGGGCGCGGTCGTCGTGGACGCCACCCTCGGCCTCGGCGGCCACAGCGAGGCGCTGCTCAGCACGTTCCCCGCCGCCCGGCTGGTCGCGCTCGACCGCGACACCGAGGCGCTGAAGCTCTCCGCCGAGCGACTCGCGCCCTTCGGCGACCGCGCCACCCTCGTGCACGCGGTCTACGACGAGCTGCCCGACGTCCTGGACCGGCTCGGCATCGTCCGCGTCCAGGGCGTCCTGTTCGACCTCGGCGTCTCCTCCATGCAGCTCGACGAGGCCGGCCGCGGCTTCGCCTACGCCCAGGACGCGCCGCTGGACATGCGGATGGACCAGACCACCGGGATCAGCGCCGCCGAGGTGCTCAACACGTATCCGCCGGGCGACCTGGTGCGCATCCTGCGCGCGTACGGCGAGGAGAAATTCGCCCGCAAGATCGTGGACGCGGTGGTGCGCGAGCGGGAACGGGAGCCGTTCAGCAACAGCGCGCGCCTGGTGGAGCTGATCCGTACGGCGCTGCCGCAGGCCGCGATGCGCACCGGCGGCAACCCGGCCAAGCGGACCTTCCAGGCCCTGCGGATCGAGGTCAACGGCGAGCTGTCGGTGCTGGAGCGCGCGGTCCCGGCGGCCGTCGGGGCGCTCGCGGTCGGCGGCCGGATCGCCGTGCTGTCGTACCAGTCGCTGGAGGACCGGCTGGTCAAGCAGGTCCTCGCGGCCGGGGCCGCCACGACCGCGCCGCCCGGCCTGCCGGTGGTGCCCGAGCAGTACCAGCCCCGCCTGAAGCTGCTCACCCGCGGCGCGGAACTGCCCACCGAGGACGAGATCGCCGAGAACCGGCGGGCCGCGCCCGCCCGGCTGCGCGGCGCCGAGCGGATCCGCGAGGACGCGCGGTGAGCCAGGACCGACCGGGGGACCGGCGACGGCCCCCCGGCGACGACCGGGCACGCCGGGACCGGTCACCTGAGGGCCGGCCGGGCGACGGCCGGGCACGCGAGGAACCGGCGCGCGGACGCACCCCGCGCGAGGACCCCGCCCGTGGCCGCGCCCCGCGCCAGGAACCGCCCCGTAAGCGGGCCGCCGGTCAGGAACCGCCCCGTAAGCGGGCCGCCGGTCAGGAACCGTCCCGCGAGCGGGCCGCCCGCCAGGAACGGCCGCCGCGCCAGGACCGCGGGGAGCCGCGCCGCGGGACCGCGAGGGTGCCCAGGCCGCCGCGCCCGCCCGGCCTGTCCGTACGGCCGTCCGCGGGCCGCGGGTCCGCCCGGTCCGCAACCGCCGCCCGTATGCCGTTCGTCCTTCTTGTCGTGACCCTCCTCGCGGGCGGCCTGCTCTCCCTGCTGCTGCTCAACGGAGCGGTCAACCAGGACTCCTTCGAGCTGAACAAGCTTCAAAAGGAGACCAACGGTTACACGGACGAGCAGCAGCAGCTCCAGCAGGAGGTCGATCAGTACGCGGCCCCCGGCGGCCTGGAACAGCGCGCCCGGCAGCTCGGCATGGTGCCGGGCGGCAACCCGGCCTTCCTCAACCCGGACGGCAGCGTCCGGGGCACCCCCGAGGAGGCCACGGCGCCGCCCGCGCCGCCGCCGACCAGCAAGGCGCCGCCGGCCCCGACCGGCACGCCCACCGCGACCCCGCCGAGCGGCACCCCGACCGGGTCGCCGACCGGCGCCCCCGGCACCACTCCTTCGGCCCCCACGACCCCCGGCGGCGCGCACGCCGCAGCCACGACCACTCCCACTCCTCCCGGCAGGTGACTTCGTGAAGCCTCAGCCACCCTCCCCGACCGCCCGTTCCCCGCGCCCCGCGCGGAGGGCCGGCCGGTGAGCGAGCCGAGACGACCGCAGCCGGGCCGCGCCCCGCGCCCCGGCGCGCCCCGCCCCCGCGCGTCCGGAGCGGGCAACGCGGGCGGCGCGGCGGCCGGAGCCGCAGGAGCCCCCGCGGGCCGGATTCGCCGCCCCCGCCCCGAAGGCGCCGCGCCCCGGCCCGCCCAGCGCGCGGGCCAGCGGCTCGGCCAGCGCCCCGCCGCCCCCCGCCCGCGCCGCACCGCCCCGCCGCCGAGGGCCCCCCGCGGCCCCCGGCTGGTCAAGCTCGGCAGGCCCAAGCCCCGGCTGCGACTGGTCGGCGTCGCCCTCACCCTGGTGATGGCCGCCTTCGTGATCCGGCTGCTCCAGGTCCAGGCCGTGGACGCCTCCACCTACGCGGCCAAGGCCGCGGTGAACCGCTGGGTGACCCACGACGTCACCGCCGACCGCGGCACCATCACCGACCGCTCCGGCGTCGACCTGGCCACGACCGTGGACGCGTACGACATCACCGCCGACCCGTATCTGTTCACCCCGGAACAGACCAAGACCAAGGACGCGCCGCTCCAGGCCGCCGAACTGCTCGCGCCGATCGTCGGCGGCGACCCGACGGCCATCGCCAAGGCGCTGGCCACCCCCAAGTCCCGCTACCAGGTGATCGCCCGCCAGCAGTCCCCGCAGGTCTGGAACCAGATCAAGGACCTGAAGAAGGCGTTCGCCGCCACGTACGCCAGGGGACAGGGCGCCAACGTGCTGGCCGGGGTCTTCAGCGAGACCCACACCAAACGCGTCTACCCCGGCGGCGACCTGGCCGCGGGCGTCCTCGGCTTCGTCAACAGCCAGGGCGTGGGCGGCGGCGGCCTCGAATCCATGCTCAACAAGGAACTCGCGGGCAAGAACGGCAAGATCCGCTACGCCCAGTCCGACGGCCGGCAGGTGCCCACCGCGGGCGTCCAGGAACACCCCGCCGTGCCCGGCTCCGACGTCGAGCTGACCCTGGACCGGGACATCCAGTGGGCCGCCCAGAGCGCGATCACCGCCCAGGTGCAGAAGTCCAAGGCCGACCGCGGCTATGTGATCGTCCAGGACTCCCGGACCGGCGAGGTGCTGGCCATGGCCGACGCCCCCGGCTTCGACCCCGGCGACCTCGCCCACGCCGACCCGCGCGCGCTCGGCAACGCGGCGATGCAGGACGCGTACGAGCCCGGCAGCGTCAGCAAGCTGATGTCGATGGCCGCGATCCTCGACACCGGCACCGCCACCCCCGACACCCGGGTCACCGTCCCCGGCACCCTGCCGCGCGCCGACCGGGTCTTCCACGACGACGTCGACCACGGCACCTGGTACCTGACGCTCAACGGTGTCCTGGCCAAGTCCAGCAACATCGGCACCATCCTGGCCAGCCAGCAGCTCGGCACGACCCAGCCGCAGGCCAACCGGGTGCTCTACTCGTACCTGAAGAAATTCGGCATCGGCGACCCCACCGGCATCGGCTTCCCCGGCGAGACACCCGGCATCCTGGCCAAGCCGCAGGACTGGAACGCCTCCCAGCAGTTCACCATCCCGTTCGGCCAGGGCCTGTCGGTCAACGCGCTCCAGGCCACCTCGGTCTACTCGACGATCGCCAACGGGGGCGTACGCGTCCAGCCCACGCTGATCCGCGGCACCACGGGACCCGACGGCCGCTACGTCCCCGCGGACCCGGCCAAGAAGACCCGGGTGGTCAGCGCGCAGACCGCCAAGACGCTCTCCACGATGCTCGAATCGGTCGTCGGCGACGAACAGGGCACCGGACTCCACGCGCGGATCGCCGGATACCGCGTCGCGGGCAAGACCGGTACGGCCAACCGGGTGGACCCGGAGACCGGCAAGTACAAGGGCTACACCTCGTCGTTCCTGGGGTTCGCGCCCGCCGACGACCCGCACGTCACGGTCTCCTGCGTGATCCAGAACCCGACCAGGGGCAGCTACTTCGGCGGCTCCATCTGCGGCCCGGTCTTCAAGCAGGTCATGGAATTCGCGCTCAAGACGCTGAAGGTCCCGCCGTCCGGCACCAAGGCTCCCCATCTGCCGGTCGACTTCGACCCGGCCCAGCCCGCGACGCCGCCCGGCACCGCGAAGCCCGGCACGGACAAGGCGCGGTGATCATGAATTTTGGCTCGCACCCCGGCCAGCCCGGTAACCTCACCGCCGTGCCCAAAGCTGATCAGCCCACCCTCACCCAGCCGGGCGCGCCGCGCCCGACGCGTATCCGCCCCAAAACCCTGCACGAACTCGCGGAACTCACCGGACCTCTCGGTACGCGGGTGCCGGACGGCCCCACCGCGCAGGTCACCGGCATCACGCACGACTCGCGCGCGGTCCGCTCCGGTGACCTGTACGCGGCGCTGCCCGGCGCGCGCTTCCACGGCGCGGACTTCGCCGCGCAGGCCGCCGCCGCCGGAGCCGTCGCCGTACTGACCGACCCGGCGGGCACCGAGCGCGCCGCCGCCACCGGACTGCCCGTCCTGACCGTGGACGACCCGCGGGCCCGGATGGGCGAGCTGGCCGCCGCCGTCTACGACCAGCCGGGCGACGGCCTGCTGCGGGTCGGGATCACCGGCACGTCGGGCAAGACCACCACCGCCTACCTCGTCGAGGGCGGCCTGCGCGCCGCGCGCGACGGCGGCACCGGCCTCATCGGCACCGTCGAGACCCGGATCGGCGACGACCGGATCAAGAGCGAGCGCACCACACCGGAGGCCACCGACCTCCAGGCGCTCTTCGCCGTGATGCGCGAACGCGGTGTCGAGTCGGTGGTCATGGAGGTCTCCAGCCACGCCCTGGTGCTCGGCCGGGTCGACGGGGCGGTGTTCGACGTGGCCGTCTTCAACAACCTCAGCCCCGAGCACATGGAGTTCCACGCGGGCATGGAGGACTACTTCCAGGCCAAGGCGCAGCTCTTCACCCCGCGCCGCAGCCGGCTCGGCGTGGTCAACCTGGACGACGCGTACGGCCGCAGGCTGGTCGGCGAGGCCACCGTGCCGCTGGTCACCTTCTCCGCCGAAGGGCGGCTGGACGCGGACTGGCGGGCCGAGGACGTCGAGGCGGGGCTGCACGGCAGCACCTTCACCGTGCTCGGCCCCAAGGGCGAGCGGGTGGACGCCACCGCGCCGCTGCCCGGCCCCTTCAACGTCGCCAACACCCTGGCCGCGATCACCGCGCTGGCCGCCGCGGGCCTCGACCCGCAGACCGCCGCCGACGGCATCGCCGCCGTCCCCGGCGTCCCCGGCCGCCTGGAGCGGGTCGACGCGGGACAGCCGTATCTGGCGGTCGTGGACTACGCGCACAAGACCGACGCCGTGGAGCTGATGCTGCGCGCGCTGCGCAAGACCACCCGCGGCCGGATCCACGCCGTGCTCGGCTGCGGCGGCGACCGCGACACCACCAAGCGCGGGCCGATGGGCGCGGCGGTCGCCCGGCTCGCCGACACCGCCGTACTGACCTCCGACAACCCGCGGTCGGAGGACCCGCTGGCCATCCTCGCCGCGATGCTGAACGGCGCGTGCGAGGTCCCCGCGCAGCAGCGCGGACACGTCATCGTCGAACCCGACAGAGCCGCCGCCGTCGCCGCCGCCGTCGCACGGGCCGAGCCCGGCGACATCGTGGTGGTGGCGGGCAAGGGCCATGAACAGGGCCAGGACATCGCCGGAGAGGTACGCCCCTTCGACGACCGAGAGGTGCTGCGCGCCGCGATCGAGAAGGACCGACAAGCACTGTGATCCCCCTCACCCTCGCCGAGGTCGCACGCGCGGTCGGCGGGAGCACGCACGACATACCGGACACGGAAGTACGTGTCACCGGCCCGGTGGTCAGGGACTCCCGCGAGGTGGTGCCCGGCGCGCTCTTCGTGGCGTTCGCCGGAGCCAAGGCCGACGGCCACGACTTCGCCGCCGACGTGGTCGCGGCGGGCGCCGTGGCGGTGCTCGCCACCCGGCCGGTCGGCGTACCCGCGATCGTCGTGGACGACGTACAGACCGCGCTCGGCGCCCTCGCCAAGCACGTCATCGAGCGGCTGGGCGCCACCGTGGTGGCGCTGACCGGCTCCGCGGGCAAGACCAGCACCAAGGACCTCATCGCGCAGCTCCTGGAGCGGCACGCGCCCACCGTGTGGACACCGGGCTCGCTGAACAACGAGATCGGGCTGCCGCTGACCGCGCTGAGCGCCGACGAGCACACCCGGCACCTGGTGCTGGAGATGGGCGCCCGCGGTATCGGCCACATCAGCTACCTGACCGGACTGACCCCGCCGCGGATCGGCCTGGTGCTCAACGTCGGCAGCGCGCACATCGGCGAGTTCGGCGGCCGGGAGCAGATCGCCCAGGCCAAGGGCGAGCTGGTCGAGGCGCTGCCCGCGGCGGCCGAGGGCGGCATCGCCGTACTCAACGCCGACGACCCGCTGGTACGCGCCATGGCCTCCCGTACCAAGGCGCGCGTCGTGTACTTCGGCGAGTCGGCCAGGTCGGTCGACGGCGTGGACGTCGAGGTGACCGCCGAGAATGTCCGGCTCAACGACCGGGGTCAGGCCGTCTTCACGCTGCGAACACCCACCGGGTGCGCCGAGGTGACCTTGCGCCTGTACGGTGAGCACCACGTGTCGAACGCGCTCGCCGCGACCGCCGTAGCCCGTGAACTGGGCATGCCCGTCGACGAGATCGCCACCGCGCTCTCCGAGGCCGGCACGCTCTCGCACTGGCGCATGGAGGTCACCGAGCGGCCCGACGGCGTGACGGTCGTCAACGACGCTTACAACGCGAACCCCGAATCCATGAGGGCTGCCCTGCGCACACTCGCAGCGATGGGCAGATCCACACAGGCGCGCGGGGGGCGCACGTGGGCGGTGCTCGGAAAGATGGCCGAACTCGGCGGGGAAGCACTCGTCGAGCACGACGCGGTGGGGCGGCTGGCCGTCCGGCTCAACGTCAGCAAGCTCGTGGCCGTGGGCGGTACCGAAGCCGCCTGGCTGCAAATGGGCGCCTATAACGAGGGTTCGTGGGGTGAGGAGTCGGTGCACGTGTCCGACGCGGAGGCGGCGATCGACCTGTTGCGCAGCGAAGTGCGCCCGGGGGACGTCGTACTGGTGAAGGCATCGAGGTCGGTCGGCCTGGAGTCCGTCGCCCTGGCGCTGCTCGAAGCCGACGGCTTCGACGGCTCGGCCCGTGAGGGTGCCGCCCTGTGAAGCAGATTCTCGTCTCCGGCGTCCTGGGGCTCTTCCTGTCGCTGGTCGGCACACCGCTGTTGATCCGCCTGCTGGCCCGCAAGGGCTACGGACAGATGATCCGGGACGACGGTCCGAAGGCGCACCACAGCAAGCGCGGCACGCCCACCATGGGCGGTATCGCGTTCATCCTGGCCACGCTGATCGCCTACGCGGCGACCAAGCTGATCACCGGTGACAAGCCGACCATGTCCGGCGTGCTGGTGCTCTTCCTCTTCGCCGGTATGGGCCTGGTCGGCTTCCTCGACGACTACATCAAGATCGTCAAGCAGCGCAGCCTCGGCCTGCGCGCCAAGGCGAAGATGTCGGGCCAGCTCATCGTCGGCATCGCCTTCGCGGCGCTCGCGCTGAACTTCAAGGACTCCCGCGGCCAGACCCCGGCCTCCACCAAGCTGTCGTTCACCACCGACTTCGGCTGGTCCATCGGCCCGGTGATCTTCGTGGTCTGGGCGCTGTTCATGATCCTGGCGATGTCCAACGGCGTGAACCTCACCGACGGCCTCGACGGCCTGGCCACCGGCGCCTCCACCATGGTCTTCGCCGCCTACACCGTCATCGGCGTGTGGCAGTACGGCCAGTGGTGCGGCGCCCCGGTCAGCGCCAACGGCGCGTGTTACGAGGTCCGCGACCCACTCGATCTCGCGGTGGTCGCGGCGGCCCTGATGGGAGCCTGCTTCGGCTTCCTGTGGTGGAACACCTCACCGGCCAAGATCTTCATGGGCGACACCGGCTCCCTGGCCCTGGGCGGCGCGCTCGCGGGCCTCGCGATCTGCTCCCGCACCGAGATGCTGCTGGCCATCCTCGGCGGCCTCTTCGTCCTGATCACGATGTCCGTGATCATCCAGGTCGGCTCCTTCCGGCTCACCGGCAAGCGGGTCTTCCGGATGGCGCCACTCCAGCACCACTTCGAACTCAAGGGGTGGAGCGAAGTCCTGGTCGTGGTCAGATTCTGGATCATCCAGGGCATGTGCATGGCCGTCGGACTCGGCATCTTCTACGCGGGCTGGGTGGCCGCGTCGTGACGACCGACTCCCCGGCGTCCCCGGAGTCTCCGGCCTCCCCGTCCGCCGCCGGGCAGGGCTTCGTGAACCCCGACTTCACGGACCTGCGCGTCACCGTCGCCGGGCTCGGCGTCTCCGGCGTGCCCGCCGCGAAGGCGCTGCACGCCCTCGGCGCCCGCGTCACCGTCGTCAACGGCGTCGCGGGCGAGCGGCAGCGGGCCGAGGCGGCCGAACTGGAGGCGCTCGGCATCACCGTGCGCCTCGGTGACGGCGCGACCCTGCCCGAGGGCACCGAACTCGTGGTCACCGCCCCCGGCTGGAAGCCGAGCAGCCCGCTGTTCACGGCCGCCGCCAAGGCGGGCGTGGAGATCTGGGGCGACGTCGAACTGGCCTGGCGGCTCAGGAAACCCGGCGCGGCCCCCTGGCTCGCGGTCACCGGCACCAACGGCAAGACCACCACCACCCGCATGCTCGCCGCGATCCTCACCGCGGCGGGCCTGCGCACCGCGGCCGTCGGCAACATCGGCGTCTCCCTGCTGGACGCGGTCCTCGGCGACGAGCCGTACGACGTCCTCGCCGTCGAGCTGTCCAGCTACCAGCTCCACTGGGCGCCCAGCATCCGCCCGCACTCCGCCGCCGTGCTCAACCTGGCGCCCGACCACCTCGACTGGCACGGCTCGATGGCGGCGTACACCGCCGACAAGGGCCGGATCTACCAGGGCAACCAGGTCGCCTGCGTCTACAACCGCGCCGACCCGGAGACCGAGCGGCTGGTCCGCGAGGCCGACGTCGAAGAGGGCTGCCGGGCGATCGGCTTCACCCTCGACGCGCCCCGGCCCTCCGACTTCGGCCTGGTCGACGGCATCCTGGTCGACCGCGCCTTCGTGGACGACCGGGTCAACAGCGCGCAGGAGCTGGCCGAGACCGCCGACGTCAACCCGCCGGCCCCGCACAACATCGCCAACGCGCTGGCCGCCGCCGCCCTCGCCCGCGCCTACGGCGTCGAACCGGCCGCCGTACGCGAGGGCCTGCGGGCCTTCCGCCCGGACGCGCACCGCATCGCCGAGGTCGCCACCCGCGACGGCATCACCTGGGTCGACGACTCCAAGGCCACCAACACCCACGCGGCCGAGGCGTCGCTGGCCGCGTACCCGTCGATCGTCTGGCTCGCCGGCGGCCTCGCCAAGGGCGCGGTCTTCGACGACCTGGTCATCAAGTCCGCCGACCGGCTGCGGGCCGCCGTCCTGATCGGCGCCGACCGCGCCCTGATCCGTGAAGCGCTCGCGCGACACGCCCCCCAGGTCCCGGTGGTCGAGCTGGGCCGGACCGACACTGGGGCGATGGCCGCCGCCGTCGCCGTGGCACGCGACCGGGCCCAGCCCGGCGACACCGTTCTGCTGGCACCGGCCTGTGCGTCGATGGATATGTTCGCCAATTACAACGAGCGCGGCGATATGTTCGCGGAAGCCGTCCGGCGCCTGGGCGCCGCCGACAGCGACAGCGACGAGCCCTAGCCGCAGGTGTCGTGCGGCGCCCTCGCTCCGATGGAGGTCCCATGACGGCCACTGCGTCCCCCCGCCGCCCCGCGCACCGCCCCCGCGGGGGGCGGGTATGAGCACGTACCCGGCCCGGCAGCGCGGCAGCGCGCTCCGGGGCGCCGCCCGGCTCCCCGAGCGGGTACGCGCCGCCTGGGACCGCCCGCTGACGGCGTACTACGTCATCCTCGGCGCGGCCCTGCTGATCACCGTGCTCGGCCTGGTGATGGTGTACTCCGCCTCGATGATCCAGGCGCTGCGCTACGGCCTGCCGTCCACGTACTACTTCCGCAAGCAGCTCCTCGCGGTCGCCCTCGGCTCCGTGCTGCTCTACGCCGCCGCCCGGATGCCGGTCAGACTGCACCGCGCGCTCGCGTACCCGCTGCTGCTCGGCGCCGTCTTCCTGATGTGCCTGGTCCAGGTCCCCGGAATAGGGCAGACGGTCAACGGCAACACCAACTGGATCTCCATCGGCGGCCCTTTCCAGATCCAGCCCAGCGAATTCGGCAAGCTGGCCCTGGTGATGTGGGGTGCCGACCTGCTCGCCCGCAAGGGCGACCGGAATCTGCTGATCCAGTGGAAGCACCTGCTGGTGCCGCTCGTGCCCGTGACGTTCCTGCTGCTCGGACTGATCATGCTCGGCGGCGACATGGGCACCACGATGATCCTCACCGCGATCCTCTTCGGCATGCTCTGGCTCGCGGGCGCCCCCACCAGGCTCTTCGCGGGCGTGCTGTCCGGCGCGGCGGCGCTGGCGGCCCTGGCCGTCATCACCAGCCCCAACCGGATGGGCCGGCTGCACTGCATCGCCGCCACCGACCCCGGCACCAACGACCAGTGCTGGCAGGCCGTGCACGGGATCTACGCCCTCGCCTCCGGTGGCTGGTTCGGGTCGGGACTCGGGGCGAGTGTGGAAAAATGGGGTGAACTCCCGGAGCCGCACACCGACTTCATCTTCGCCGTAACCGGGGAGGAATTGGGTCTGGCGGGGACGCTGTCGGTACTCGCCCTCTTCGCGGCACTAGGCTACGCGGGTATCCGCGTGGCCGGTCGTACGGAGGACCCCTTCGTCAGGTTCGCAGCGGGTGGCGTGACCACCTGGATCACGGCCCAGGCCGTGATCAACATCGGTGCGGTGCTCGGCCTGCTGCCGATCGCCGGAGTCCCGCTCCCGCTGTTCTCCTACGGAGGTTCAGCCATCCTGCCGACCATGTTCGCGATCGGGCTGCTCATCTCCTTCGCGAGAAACGAGCCCGGAGCGCGAGCGGCCCTGGCCATGCGGGGGCGTAGTGCTTTCAGCGGGGCAATGACACGGACGATGCGGCGGTACGTCACCAGGCGGCCGTCCGGAGAGCGGTGAATTTCGGTGCATGTCGTACTCGCCGGCGGGGGGACCGCCGGCCACATCGAGCCTGCGCTCGCGCTCGCCGATGCCCTGCGCAGGCAGGACCCGACCGTGGGCATCACGGCCCTCGGCACCGAGAAGGGCCTGGAGACCAGGCTGGTGCCGGAACGCGGTTATGAACTGGCGCTCATCCCGGCCGTCCCGCTGCCGCGCCGCCCCACCCCGGAACTGATCACCGTCCCCGGACGGCTGCGCGGCACCATCAAGGCCGCCGAGCAGATCCTGGAACGCACCAAGGCGGACTGCGTGGTCGGCTTCGGCGGCTACGTGGCGCTGCCCGGCTACCTGGCCGCCAAGCGGCTCGGCGTGCCGATCGTCGTGCACGAGGCCAACGCGCGGCCGGGCCTGGCCAACAAGATCGGGTCGCGGTACGCGCACGCGGTCGCGGTCTCCACCCCCGAGAGCAAGCTGCGCGACGCCCGCTACATCGGCATCCCGCTGCGCCGCACCATCGCCACCCTCGACCGGGCCGCCGCCCGCCCCGAGGCCCGGCACGCGTTCGGCCTCGACCAGAACCTGCCCACCCTGCTGGTCTCCGGCGGCTCCCAGGGCGCCCGGCGGCTCAACGAGGTGATCGCCACCGTCGCGCCGCGGCTCCAGCAGTCCGGCGTGCAGATCCTGCACGCGGTCGGCCCCAAGAACGAACTCCCGCGGTCCGACAACATGCCCGGCATGCCGCCGTACCGCCCGGTGCCCTACGTCGACCGGATGGATCTCGCCTACGCCGCCGCCGACATGATGCTCTGCCGTGCCGGTGCCATGACCGTCGCCGAACTGTCCGCGGTCGGACTGCCCGCCGCCTACGTGCCGCTGCCCATCGGCAACGGCGAACAGCGGCTCAACGCCCAGCCGCTGGTGAAGGCCGGCGGCGGCCTGCTGGTCGACGACGCCGAACTCACCCCCGACTGGGTGCTGGGACACGTGCTGCCCGTCCTGACGGACCCGCACCGCCTGTACGACATGTCGCGCGCGGCAGCCGAGTTCGGCCGCCGCGACGCGGACGACCTGCTGGTCGCCATGGTGTACGAGGCGGTGGCCGCGGGCCGCCGCTGACGGTGGCCGCCGCGCCGAGGGCGTGTCCCGCGGCGCGGCGGACCGGGCCTGGCACGATAGGGCCCGCGGGGCGCGGAGGCGCTCCGCATCCGTCGACGCGGGGAGGCCGGGTGACCGGGGTGACCGGGACGCAAGCGAAGCCGGTCGGCGCCGACCGGGACGGGGCGGCGCCCGGTGCCGGACGGCGCCCGCGCCCCCGGCTGACCCTCCCCAGCCGCCGGACGGCGATCATCACACTGGTCGTCCTCACCGTCCTCGTCGCGGGCGGCACCTGGGCCGTCTACGGCTCCTCCTGGTTCCGCGCCACGCGCGTGACCGTCACGGGCAACGACGTGCTGACGCCGCAGCAGATCGAGCGCGCCGCGGGCGTACCGCTGGGCGGCGCGCTGGCCTCGGTGGACACCGGCGCGGTCCGCAGGCGGCTGCTCACCGCGCTGCCGCGGATCGACCATGTGGACGTGGAACGGTCGTGGCCGCACACGGTCCGGGTGAAAGTGACCGAACGAACGGCCTCCGCCGTACTGAAAAGCGGCGACAAGTTCACCGAAGTGGACCCGGGCGGTGTGCGATTCGCGACCGTCGACACCGCGCCGCGCGGCGTACCGCTCGTGCAATTGACGCCGGATCAGTCGCCGAGCCTTCGGCATTTCGGAACAAAGAGCCTGCTGCGGGCCGCCATTGCGGTCGCCGCCGATCTTCCGGAATCGCTGCACGGCCAGGCGACCGCGATCCGGGTCCGTTCCTACGACAACATCACCGTCGAACTCTCGCGCGGACGCAGCGTGATGTGGGGGAGCGCGGAACAGGGCGCGCGGAAGGCCGCGGTGCTCAATGCGCTCCTGAAGGTCCAGCCACACGCCTCCCACTACGACGTGAGTGCCCCCAGCGCCCCTGCGGCGTCAGGGAGTTGACGCCCCTTATGGCATTATTCGACCCCTGGCCCACCAGCCGGTGACGTGATCACATAGGGTCAAAAGAAAAACGGTAGGTTCGGCGTGTTCGTTGAACCACTACCGCTTGTCGACTTAGTGTCTCGTCCCAAGGAACACATGGGACATGCATACTGGTAACCCTAAACCTCACGGTTAGGGTTCGGAACGGCATCGGCGAGCGTACCGACCGTCCCACAAGATACGTAACTCGAGGCGAGAGGCCTTCGACGTGGCAGCACCGCAGAACTACCTCGCAGTCATCAAGGTCGTCGGCATCGGCGGCGGTGGCGTCAACGCCATCAACCGGATGATCGAGGTCGGTCTCAAGGGCGTCGAGTTCATCGCGATCAACACCGATGCGCAGGCCCTCCTGATGAGCGACGCCGACGTCAAGCTCGACGTCGGCCGTGAACTGACCCGGGGCCTCGGCGCCGGGGCCAACCCCGACGTGGGCCGCAAGGCCGCCGAGGACCACCGCGAGGAGATCGAAGAGGTGCTCAAGGGCGCCGACATGGTCTTCGTCACCGCGGGTGAGGGCGGCGGCACCGGCACCGGCGGCGCACCCGTCGTCGCCAACATCGCCCGCTCGCTCGGCGCCCTGACCATCGGGGTCGTCACCCGCCCCTTCACCTTCGAGGGCCGCCGCCGCGCCAACCAGGCGGAGGACGGCATCGCGGGGCTGCGGGAGAACGTCGACACCCTGATCGTCATCCCCAACGACCGTCTGCTGTCCATCTCGGACCGCCAGGTCAGCGTGCTCGACGCCTTCCGCTCGGCCGACCAGGTCCTGCTCTCCGGCGTGCAGGGCATCACCGACCTGATCACCACCCCCGGCCTGATCAACCTCGACTTCGCCGACGTGAAGTCCGTGATGTCCGAGGCGGGTTCGGCCCTCATGGGCATCGGCTCCGCACGCGGTGACGACCGTGCGGTCGCCGCCGCCGAGATGGCGATCTCCTCGCCGCTGCTCGAAGCCTCCATCGACGGCGCCCGCGGGGTGCTGCTCTCCATCTCCGGCGGCTCCGACCTCGGCCTGTTCGAGATCAACGAGGCGGCCCAACTCGTCAGCGAGGCGGCCCACCCCGAGGCCAACATCATCTTCGGCGCGGTCATCGACGACGCGCTCGGCGACGAGGTGCGGGTCACCGTGATCGCCGCCGGGTTCGACGGGGGCCAGCCGCCCACCAAGAGCAGCGCCAAGGCGCTCGACGGATACCGCGACACGACCCCCGCCTCCGGCGCCCGGATCGCCAGCCAGCCCGAACCCGCCCGCCCGGCGACCTCGTACACCGGCCTCGGCAGTGTCCCGGTCGCCTCGTCGGACCGCGACTCCGACAACGAGCCCGTCGCGGAGGCGCCGACCCCGGTCCCGCCCCCGCACGTGCCGCCGGCCCGTCCCTACCAGGACACCGCGGCCGAAGAGCTCGACGTACCCGACTTCTTGAAGTGATAGGGCACCGCCAGACAGCGAGCGGCGCGCACTTCGCCTTCACCGACCGGTGGGGCGGGGTGAGCGCCGTTCCGCACGACAGCCTCAACCTCGGCGGCGCGGTGGGGGACGACCCCGCCGCCGTACGCGCCAACCGCGAGCGCGCCGCGGCCGATCTCGGCCGCGACCCCGACCGGGTGGTGTGGATGAACCAGGTGCACGGCCGCGAGGTCGCCGTCGTGGACGCCCCGTGGGGCGACCGGCCGGTCCCGGCCGTCGACGCGCTCGTCACCACCCGCGCCGACCTCACGCTCGCCGTACTCACCGCCGACTGCGTGCCCGTACTGCTCGCCGACCCGGTGGCCGGTGTCGTGGCCGCCGCGCACGCGGGACGGCCGGGACTGGTCGCGGGTGTGGTGCCCGCCGCCGTCGAGGCGATGACGGCGCGGGGGGCCGACCCCGCGCGGATCACCGCGCTGCTCGGACCCGCCGTGTGCGGAAAGTGCTATGAAGTGCCCGCCGCGATGCGGGACGAGGTCGCCCGGGCGGTGCCGGAGGCGTACGCCGAGACGAGCTGGGGCACTCCGGCGGTCGACGTGGCTTCGGGGGTGCGCGCCCAACTCGCGCGCGCCGGAGTGAACCTCGGGCCGAGCGCCGGATCATCCGACGGGCCGGGCGCGGGTGTGTGCACCCTGGAGTCCGCCGATCACTTCTCCTACCGCCGCGACGGTGTCACCGGTCGACTGGCGGGCTATGTCTGGCTGGACGGCGCCGCGTGACCGAGCATCAGACCGACCCCGAGGCCGAGGACGGCGCCAGGCGCGCGGAACTCGCCGCGAATCTGGACCGTGTCGAGAAGCGGATCACCGCCGCCTGCGAGGCGGCCGGGCGGGACCGCGCGGCCGTGACCCTGATCGTGGTCACCAAGACCTACCCGGCGAGCGACGTCCGGCTGCTGGCCGGCCTCGGCGTCCGGCATGTGGCGGAGAACCGCGACCAGGACGCCGCGCCCAAGGCGGCGGCGTGCGCCGATCTTCCGCTTACTTGGCATTTTGTGGGGCAGTTGCAGACCAACAAGGCTCGTTCAGTGGTCCGTTACTCTGATCATGTGCACTCGGTCGACCGGCTCCGGCTGGCCGGCGCGCTGTCGACCGCGGCGATCGCCGCGGGAAAGCTGCTCGGGTGCCTCGTTCAGGTCGCCCTGGACGCGGAGTCGGGCGCTCAGGGAGAGCGCGGCGGGGTGGCACCCGACGCGGTCGCCGCGCTCGCCGACGCGATCGCGGCGGCACCGGGGCTGCGTCTCGACGGCCTGATGACCGTCGCGCCGCTGGCCGGGGCGTACGCGGGCCAACCCCGCGCCGCCTTCGATCGGTTGATGGAAATCTCATCCGGCCTGCGCGAGACCCATCCGGCTGCGACCATGGTCTCGGCAGGGATGAGCCAGGACCTCGACGAAGCCGTTGCGGCCGGAGCGACACATGTACGCGTCGGTACGGCGGTACTCGGAGTCCGTCCCGGGCTCGGGTAACGTCACCAACAAGTCGGACCACAGCATAAATATGGTGTGGCGGCCGTCCGAGCGGCGGCCGAGGACCGCAACCCCGCTGAGAGGACGCAGAGCATGGCCGGCGCGATGCGCAAGATGGCGGTCTACCTCGGCCTCGTGGAGGACGACGGATACGACGGGCCGGGATTTGACCCCGACGACGAGTTCGAGCCCGAGATGGCCGCTCCGCCCGCAGCACGGGCCAGCGCCGACCCCGAGCGTGCCCCTCGCCGTCAGCAGCAGGTCAGCCAGCACGTACCGCAGCACGTACCACAGAGCCAGCACCAGTCGTCGCAGGACGAACCGGCGCGTCTCGTACACGCCCCGGCGCCCCGTGAACCGCGGATCGCCCCCGTGGCGTCCATCACACCCGAACGTCACAGCCTGGAGAAGAACGCACCGGTGATCATGCCCAAGGTCGTGTCAGAGCGAGAGCCGTACCGGATCACGACACTGCACCCCCGGACCTACAACGAAGCCCGTACCATCGGGGAACACTTCCGCGAGGGAACGCCGGTGATCATGAATCTGACGGAGATGGACGACACGGACGCGAAGCGTCTTGTCGACTTCGCCGCCGGCCTGGTCTTCGGTCTTCACGGAAGCATCGAGCGGGTGACGCAGAAGGTGTTCCTCCTGTCGCCTGCTAACGTCGATGTCACGGCGGAGGACAAAGCCCGGATCGCCGAGGGCGGGTTCTTCAACCAGAGCTGAACGAGACGCAACCGCAGGGACCCGGCCACCGGGCCGAAGACGAGCAGGGGAGAGGGAAGCGCGATGAGTGTCGCACTCCAGGTGCTGTACATCGCGCTGTACTGCTTCCTGTTTGTGCTGATCTTCCGATTGGTGATGGATTACGTCTTCCAGTTCGCCCGTTCATGGCACCCTGGGAAGGCGATGGTGGTGGTCCTGGAGGGCACCTACACTGTCACCGATCCGCCACTCAAGCTCTTGCGGCGGTTCATCCCGCCGCTACGTCTCGGGGGCGTGGCGCTCGACCTGTCCTTCTTCGTATTGATGATCATCGTGTACATCCTGATCTCCGTCGTGGGGAACTTGATGTGAACGGTGCGGGCTCCCGATATGTCGACGATCACGTTGAGGTGAAGAGATGCCGCTGACCCCCGAGGACGTTCGGAACAAGCAGTTCACGACCGTCCGCCTCCGAGAGGGCTATGACGAGGATGAGGTCGACGCCTTCCTCGACGAGGTGGAGGCGGAGCTGACTCGATTGCTCCGCGAAAACGAGGACTTGCGCGCCAAACTGGCCGCGGCCACCCGTGCCGCCGCCCAGAACCAGCAACAGGGCATGCGCAAGCCCGAACAGCAGGACCGGCCGGTGCCCGCTGCCATATCCGGTCCGCAGCCGGTGCCGCAGCAGCAGATGGGTCCGCCGCAGCAGCAGGGCGGTATGCCGCAGTTGCCGCCGGGCCCCAGCGCCCAGCAGCAGCACGGGCCCGGCCCGATGCAGCAGCAGATGGGGCACCCCATGCAGCAGCAGGGGCCTGGTCCGATGGGCCAGCACCCGATGCAGCAGCAGGGACCCGGCCCCATGGGCCAGCACCCGATGCAGCAGCAACAGCAGCAGCACCACCCGATGCAGCAGCAGGGACCCGGTGGCGACAGCGCCGCCCGCGTGCTCTCGCTCGCGCAGCAGACGGCGGACCAGGCCATCGCGGAAGCGCGTTCCGAGGCCAACAAGATCGTCGGCGAGGCCCGCAGCCGCGCCGAGGGCCTGGAGCGGGACGCCCGCGCCAAGGCGGACGCTCTTGAGCGGGACGCCCAGGAGAAGCACCGCGTCGCGATGGGCTCCCTGGAGTCCGCCCGCGCCACGTTGGAGCGCAAGGTCGAGGACCTGCGCGGCTTCGAGCGCGAGTACCGCACGCGTCTGAAGTCCTACCTGGAGTCCCAGCTCCGTCAGCTCGAGAACCAGGCCGACGACTCGCTGGCTCCGCCGCGTACCACCCCCGCGGCTCCCTCCCTCCCGGCCGCGTCCACCATGGGCGGCTCGATGGGCGGATCCATGGGCAACGGCGGTATGGGCAACGGCATGGCACCGGCCGGCGCGGGCGCCGGTATGGGACACGCGGGCTCCGCGCCGTCCTACGGCGGCCAGGGCATGGGCGGCGGTCACACCCCCGGCCCGACGTACGGCGGCCAGCAGCAGATGTCTCCTGCCATGACCCAGCCGATGGCACCGGTACGGCCGCAGGCGCCGCAGCCGATGCAGCAGGCGCCGACGCCGATGCGCGGTTTCCTGATCGATGAGGACGACAACTGACCTAGCGGTCGGCTGGACCCGCACCACACAGGGCCGGGCCCCCGGGGAATCCTTTTTCCCCGCGGGGCCCGGCCCTGTTCTGTGCGACGACCACCGTGCGTAGGGGACTTCGCCCCCTACGGGGCTCAGCTCTTGCGCAGGTGGAAGGTCAGGGCCAGGGACTCCTCCGTGAACGCCGGGCCGAAGGAGGCATCGGCCGACGCGTCGGTGAAGCTGTCCGCCAGGACCTCCTCGGAGATGAGCGGGGCGTGGGCGGACAGGGCCGTCGAGACGTCGGGCTCGGCCGTGGCCCAGCGGACGTGGATCCGGTCGGCCACGTCGAAGCCGGAGGTCTTGCGGGCCTCCTGGATCAGCCGGATGGCGTCGCGGGCGAGCCCGGCCAGGCGGAGTTCGGGAGTGATCTCCAGGTCGAGCGCGACCGTGGCGCCGGAGTCTGAGGCGACCGACCACCCTTCGCGCGGGGTCTCGGTGATGATGACCTCTTCAGGAGCGAGCGCGACCTCCTCGCCGTCCACGACCACCGAGGCCGTACCGCCGTCGCGCAGCGCCGCCGACAGGGCCGCCGCGTCGGCGGCGGCGACCGCGGCCGCCACGGCCTGGACGCCCTTGCCGAAACGCTTGCCCAGCGCGCGGAAGTTGGCCTTGGCCGTGGTGTCGACCAGCGACCCGCCGACCTCGGACAGCGACGCCAGGGAGCTGACGTTCAACTCCTCGGTGATCTGCGCCCGCAGCTCGGCCGAGAGCCCCTCGAAGCCCGCGGCGGCGACCAGCGCGCGCGACAGCGGCTGACGCGTCTTGACACCGGACTCCGCGCGCGTGGCACGGCCCAGCTCGACCAGCCGCCGTACGAGCAGCATCCGCTCCGACAGGGCCGGGTCGACGTGCCGCTCGTCCACGACGGGCCAGGACGAGAGGTGGACGGAGTCGGGGGCACCGGGGACCACCGGCACCACCAGGTCCTGCCAGACCCGTTCGGTGATGAACGGCACCAGCGGGGCCATCAGCCGCGTCACGGTCTCCACCACGTCGTGCAGGGTGCGCAGCGCGGCCGGGTCGCCCTGCCAGAAGCGGCGCCGCGAACGGCGCACGTACCAGTTCGACAGGTCGTCCACGAAGGCCGACAGCAGCTTGCCCGCGCGCTGGGTGTCGTACGACTCCAGCGCGTCGGTCACCTCGCGCACCAGCACGTTCCGCTCGCCGACCAGCCAGCGGTCGAGCAGCGGGCGGTCCTCGACGGCCGGGTCGACCGCCGAGGGGGCCCAGCCGGACGTACGGGCGTACAGCGCCTGGAAGGCGACCGTGTTCCAGTACGTGAGCAGCGTCTTGCGGACGACCTCCTGGATCGTGCCGTGGCCGACCCGGCGGGCCGCCCACGGGGAGCCGCCGGCCGCCATGAACCAGCGCACCGCGTCCGCGCCGTGCTGGTCCATGAGCGGGATCGGCTGGAGGATGTTGCCCAGGTGCTTGGACATCTTGCGGCCGTCCTCGGCGAGGATGTGGCCGAGGCAGACCACGTTCTCGTAACTCGACCTGTCGAAGACGAGCGTGCCGATGGCCATCAGCGTGTAGAACCAGCCGCGGGTCTGGTCGATCGCCTCCGCGATGAACTGCGCCGGGTACGTGCGCTCGAAGACCTCCTTGTTGTGGAACGGGTAGCCCCACTGCGCGAACGGCATCGAACCCGAGTCGTACCAGGCGTCGATCACCTCGGGGACGCGGGTCGCGGTGCCGCCGCAGGACGGGCAGCCGAAGGTGACCGCGTCGATGTACGGGCGGTGCGGGTCGAGCCCGGACTGGTCGGTGCCGGTCAGTTCGCCGAGTTCGGCCAGCGAGCCGACACAGGTCAGATGGCCGTCCTCGCAGCGCCAGATCGGCAGCGGCGTACCCCAGTAGCGGTTGCGCGACAGCGCCCAGTCGACGTTGTTCTTCAGCCAGTCGCCGAAGCGGCCGTGCTTGACCGAGTCCGGGTGCCAGTTGGTCTTCTCGTTCTCCCGCAGCAGGGCGTCCTTGACCGCGGTGGTCCTGATGTACCAGGACGGCTGCGCGTAGTAGAGCAGCGCGGTGTGGCAGCGCCAGCAGTGCGGGTAGCTGTGCTCGTACGGCAGGTGCCGGAACAGCCGTCCCGAAGCCTGGAGTTCGGCGACCAGCGCCTCGTCGGCCTTCTTGAAGAAGACCCCGCCGACCAGGGGCACGTCCGGCTCGAAGGTGCCGTCGCGGCGCACCGGGTTGACCACCGGAAGGCCGTACGCGCGGCAGGTCTTGAGGTCGTCCTCACCGAAGGCGGGGGACTGGTGGACCAGGCCCGTGCCGTCCTCGGTGGTGACGTACTCGGCGTTCACCACATAGTGCGCGTCCGGGATCTCGACGAGGTCGAACGGCCGCTGATACGTCCAGCGTTCCATCTCGCGGCCGGTGAAGGACTGCCCGGTCGCCGTCCAGCCCTCGCCCAGCGCCTTGCCGAGCAGCGGCTCGGCGACGACCAGCTTCTCGGTGCCGTCGGTGGCGACGACGTACGTCACGTCGGGGTGCGCGGCGACGGCGGTGTTGGAGACCAGCGTCCAGGGCGTGGTCGTCCACACCAGCAGCGCGGCCTCGCCCGCCAGCGGGCCGCCGGTCAGCGGGAAGCGGACGAAGACCGACGGGTCGACGACCGTCTCGTAGCCCTGGGCCAGTTCGTGGTCGGACAGGCCGGTCTGGTCCTTCGGGCACCAGGGCGCCACCCGGTAGTCCTGGACCAGCAGGCCCTTGTCGAAGATCTGCTTGAGCGACCACCACACGGACTGGACGTACTCCGGGTCCATCGTCCGGTAGGCGTTGTCGAGGTCGACCCAGTAGCCCATGCGCGTGGTCAGGTCGGTGAAGGCGTCGGTGTACCGGGTCACCGACTCGCGGCACTTCGCGTTGAACTCCGCGACGCCGTAGTCCTCGATGTCCTGCTTGGTGGTGAAGCCCAGTTCCTTCTCCACCGCCAGCTCGACCGGCAGCCCGTGGCAGTCCCAGCCGGCCTTGCGGGTCACGTGGTGGCCCTGCATGGTCTTGAAGCGCGGGAAGACGTCCTTGAAGACGCGGGCCTCGATGTGGTGGGCGCCGGGCATGCCGTTGGCGGTCGGCGGGCCCTCGTAGAAGACCCAGTCGGGCAGTCCGCGGCTCTGCTCGACGGAACGGGCGAAGGTCTTCCGCTCGCTCCAGAGGTCGAGCACCTCGTGTTCGAGGGCGGGCAGGTCGACCTGGGCGGGCACCGGCCGGTACTGCGGCGGCTGCGGCTGTCCCTGCGCGGTCTGGTGGTCGCTCATCGGTGGTTTCCTCCGGCGGACACTGGTGCGTACTCCGTCGAAGGGACGAGAGCGAGCGCTCCCGCGGTACCACCCTCCTTGGCGGTGGAGGCGCCCCGCACACGGGGAACCCACCGCCCCCTCATTGGGGCAGCGACACCGGTTCTACTCGCCCGGGGGCCTTGAGGGGCCTCCCGCGGGCTTTCTTCCGGCGGCTCCGGGGTGATCTTCGCACCGCGCACACCCCCGGGCTTCCACCGTCCCCGGGTCGCTCATGGCTGCGTGCGGCGCTACTCGTCCCATCCACGCCTTTCGCTGCGCTCAGTGTACGGCGCTGGGAGCGGCCCGGCCGAACGGTTTACCCGGGCCGCCCACTGACCCGAATGGCCTGCTCCGCGCGCCCCGACGGCGACTGTCACGGATCGTTACCGCCAGGTACCGGAATACCTGGCGGTGAGCTGGGCACAACGGATGCAGACCTGCCCGCCCTCCGGGGCGGACCGGTCGGCCAGGCAGCGCGCCCCGTTGCCGCGGGTCCGGAGCCGATTTACCGTTTCCGGCACGATTCGCGAACAAGATCACGGATGTGAAGGGGTCGCGGCCATGGTCGTGAAGAAAAGGGGACGGCCTGCGGCCGACTCCGACCATCCCGGTGTGACCGGGGCGTCCGTGGCGCCTGCCCGCGGGCCCGCGGCGGCGAGGAAGTCCGTGCGTACGGTCACGGTCGCCATCGATGCGGAGGAGGGCGACGCGGCCGAGGAGGCACCGCGGAAGAAGGCGGCGGCCAAGAAGGCCCCGGCCAAGAAGGCAGCCAAGAAGACGGCGGCGAAGAAGGCGGCGGCGAAGAAGACGGCAGCCAGGGAAACGGCTCCGGCAGGGAAGGCCGCCGCCGCGAAGGCGCCGGCGAAGAAGACGGCCGCGAAGAAGGCGGCGGCCGAAAAGGCGGCGACGGGCCGTACGGCGAAGAAGACGGGAGCCGGCAAGGTGGCAGCGAAGAAGACCGCGGCGGGTACGGCCGCGACCACGGGGGCCGCGTCCGCGGTGCCCGCCGCCCGCACCGCGGGCCCCGGCGGCCTGGCCGTCCTCCCCGGTGAGGACCCGTGGACGCCGGAAGAGGTCGAGGAGGCCCGCGCCGAGCTGCTGGGCGAGGTCCAGCGGCTCACGGAGGGCATCAGCTCCTCGGAGGCGGCCGTGGCGGGCCTGCTGCGCGACTCGGGCGACGGCGCGGGTGACGACGAGGCCGACACCGGCACCAAGAACATCACCCGCGAGTACGAGATGGCGCTGGCCGCCAACACCCGCGAGATGCTGGCGCAGACCAGGCACGCCCTGGAGCGGCTGGACGAGGGCACGTACGGCCTCTGCGAGTCCTGCGGCAATCCGATCGGCAAGGCCCGCATGCAGGCGTTCCCGCGGGCCACGCTGTGCCTGGACTGCAAGCAGAAGCAGGAGCGGCGCTGAGGGCTCCGCCCGCGGACGGCCCCGGTCGTACGGGTGTGCCGTACCCTCGTCATCAGTCAGGATTCGGCCTGGCGGGCACGGAGCACAAAGGCTGAGGGACTCACGTGACGGAAGCGGAGCGCACCATCACCACGCCGGAGGAGACGCCGGACGCGACGCCTGACGGCGGGACGGGCGTCGAGGAGTCGGGCGTCGCCGAGCCGTCGGAGCAGGCCGCTCCGGCGGCGGACGGGACGGAAGGCGCGGCGCGGGGCGACGAGCCCGCCGGGCCGCAGGCCGTCTCGCGGCGGCGGCGCCGGATCGTCACCCTGATCGGGGTGGCGGCGCTGGCGTACCTCCTCGATCTGCTCTCCAAGATCTGGGTGGTCACCAGCCTGGAGAACCACGAGCCGGTCAAGGTCTTCGGCCACTACCTGCGGCTGGACGCGATCCGGAACGCCGGGGCGGCCTTCGGCATGGGGCAGGGCATGACGATCGTCTTCACGATGATCGCGGCCGGTGTCATCGTCGTGATCGCCCGGCTCTCCCGCCGTCTGCACAGCCTGCCGTGGGCCGTCGCGCTCGGCCTGCTCCTCGGCGGCGCCTTCGGCAACCTCACCGACCGCGTCTTCCGCGCTCCCGGCGGCTTCCAGGGCCGGGTGGTGGACTTCATCGCGCCCGAGCACTTCGCCGTCTTCAACCTCGCCGACTCCGCCATCTGCTGCGGCGGCGCCCTGATCGTCCTGCTCTCCTTCCGCGGCGTCGACCCGGACGGCACCGTCCACCGCGAGGACTGACTCCCGCAGGAGGCGCCCGGTCCCGCGCTGGTACGGCCGGGGGCGGCGGGTCCGGCATACTCGTGTGGTGAGTACCGTTCCGGAAATCCGTTCCCTGCCCGTGCCCGACGGCCTCGAGGGCGAGCGTGTCGACGCCGCTATCGCCCGGATGTTCGGCTTCTCGCGGACGAAGGCCGCGGAGCTGGCGGCGGCGGGCAAGGTGTCGATCGACGGGTCGGCCGCGGGGAAGTCCGAGCGGGTGCACGGCGGGGCGTGGCTGGAGGTCGAGATGCCCGAGGCCGCCGCCCCGGTGCGGATCGTCGCGGAGCCGGTCGAGGGCATGGAGATCGTCCACGACGACGAGGACATCGTCGTCGTCCTCAAGCCGGTCGGCGTCGCCGCCCACCCGAGCCCCGGCTGGACCGGCACCACCGTGATCGGCGGCCTCGCCGCCGCCGGATACCGGATCTCCACCTCGGGGGCCGCCGAGCGCCAGGGCATCGTGCACCGGCTCGACGTGGGCACCTCCGGCCTGATGGTGGTCGCCAAGTCCGAGCGGGCCTACACCCTGCTCAAGGCGCAGTTCAGGGACCGCGTCGTGGACAAGCGCTACCACGCGCTGGTGCAGGGCCACCCGGACCCGATGAGCGGCACGATCGACGCGCCGATCGGCCGTCACCCCCACCACGACTACAAGTGGGCGGTCGTCGCCGACGGCAAGGCGTCCGTGACGCACTACGACCTCATCGAGGCGTTCCGCTCCGCCAGCCTGCTGGACATCAAGCTGGAGACCGGCCGCACCCACCAGATCCGGGTGCACATGTCCGCGCACCGCCACCCCTGCGTCGGCGACATCACCTACGGCGCCGACCCGACGCTCGCCAAGCGCCTGGGCCTGACCCGGCAGTGGCTGCACGCCAAGCAGTTGGGCTTCGAACACCCCTCGGACGGGCGCTGGGTGGAGTTCAGCAGCGAGTACCCGGACGACCTCCGGCACGCGCTCGACGTGATCCGCGCCGACAGCGAGTAGCCGTATCGGGGCCGGTGAAAGGCACGGCGGGGCGGCCGCGGGTCCGGCGGCGCGGAGCCGGTGTGGCATCGTGACGCCGTGGATCAGCTCGCTCTCTTCTTCTTCCTCATGCTCGCGGCCATCGTCATGGTGCCGCTCAGCGACCGGATCGGGCTGCCCTCGCCGGTCCTGATGACGCTGCTCGGCGGGGTCCTCGCGCTGCTCCCGCAGGTGCCCAACGTCCAGATCGACCCCGATCTGATCCTGCCGCTGGTGCTGCCCCCGCTGCTCTACGCGTCCGTACAGCGCACCTCCTGGCGGCAGTTCGCCGCGAACCGGCGGGCGATCTTCCTGCTCGCGGTCGCGCTGGTCTTCGTCACCACGGCCGCGGTGGCGGCGGTCGCCGACGCGGTCGTGCCGGAGATCACGCTGGCCGGGGCCTTCGCGCTCGGCGCGCTCGTGGCGCCGCCCGACCCGGTGGCCGCCACGGCCGTCGCGGGCAGCCTCGGACTGCCCCGGCGCATGATCTCCATCCTGGAGGGCGAGGGGCTGTTCAACGACGTCACCGCCATCGTGCTGTACCACGTGGCCGTCGCGGCGGCGCTGTCCGGCAACTTCTCCGCGCCCCACGCGGCCCTGGAGCTCGTGCTGTCCGCCGTGGTCGCGATCGCGGTCGGCCTGGCCCTCGGCTGGGGCGCCAACAAGCTGATGGGCGTGGTCGGCGACCCCACCTTGCAGATCGGCCTGTCACTGCTGGTGCCCTTCGCCTCCTACGCGCTGGCCGAGGAGTTCGGCGGCTCCGGGGTCCTGGCCGTGCTCACCACCGCGCTGTTCCTGGCCGAATACGCCTTCGAGGCCGACGACGTGACGGCCCGTCTGGCGGGCAACACCTTCTGGGAGATCGTCGACACCCTCGTCACCGGCATCGCCTTCGGCCTGATCGGCCTCGAACTGCACAATGTGTTCCGGGTCGGCGCGGGCGACTGGGGCCCGATGGTGCGGCACGCCGCCATAGTGGTCGCGGTGGTCATCGGCGTGCGGCTGCTGTATCTGCTGCCCGCGACCTGGGCGGCGCGCAAGATGCACAAGCTGCGCGACCTGGACGAGGACATCCCGATGAGCTGGCGCGAGAGCGTCATCATGTGGTGGTCCGGGATGCGCGGGGTGGCGTCCGTCGCGCTGGCCCTGGCCATCCCGCTGACCACCGACAGCGGCGACGGCTTCCCGGCCCGCACGGAGATCTTGTTCATCGCCTTCGCGGTGGTGCTCAGCACCCTGGTGCTCCAGGGGCTGACGCTGCCGTGGCTGGTGAAACGGCTCGGGGTGCGCAGCGACATCGACGCCGAGCACGACCTGGAGAAGATGCTGGCGCTGCGGGCCATGACGGCCGCCAAGGCGCGGCTGCGCGACATCGAGTCCGTCGAGCCGCTGAGCGACGACCTGTCGGAGCTGCTGCACCGCCGCGCCTTCGACCTCGGCGCGCGGATCTGCCCGGACATCGTGGACGACGAGCGGCGCGAGAGCCACGCCAAGCGCGTCAAGCGGCTCAAGTCGGTCCGCCGCATCCAGGACGAGATGATGTCCGCCGCCCGGCACGAGGTGCTGTCGGCGCGCAGCGAGGCGGGGTACGACCCGGAGGTCGTCGACCGGGTGCTGCGCCAGCTGGACCTGCGCTCGATGCGCGGCTGACAGGTGAGAGCCTCTCACTGCCGTAACGCCCCGCAGCGTGAGGGCTCCTTGGGGGCGTAAGAGCCTCTTACCTGGTGCCCGGTCCCGGGCCCAGGTCGCCCGATTCCGGCGCCGGGGCCGCCTCCCGGCCCGGGTCCTGCTCCTGGCCGGGCGCGGGCGCGGTGCTGAGCCGGGGCAGCGCGTACGGGTGCTCGCAGCGCAGCCAGTCGATCAGCTGCTCGCGGACGATGCAGCGCAGGTTGAAGATGTCGTCCGAGTCCTTCGCGGTGGCCAGCGCCCTGACCTGGATCGTGGTCGGGGTGGAGTCGATCACGACGAGCCCCCACGCCCTGCGGTCCCACTCCGCGCAGCTCTCCAGGATCTCCAGCAGCCGCTTGCGCATCAGCGCCACCGGCGCCGAGTGGTCCAGGTGCAGCAGGACGGTGCCGGTCATCCGCGGGTCGCCGCGCGACCAGTTCTCGAACGGATTGCTGGTGAAGTACGACACCGGCATCGTGATCCGCCGCTCGTCCCAGGTGCGCACGCTCAGGAAGGTGAGGGTGATCTCCTCGACCACACCCCACTGGCCCTCCACGACCACGGTGTCGCCGATCCGCACCATGTCGCCGAAGGCGATCTGGAGACCGGCGAAGAGATTCGCGAGCGTGGACTGGGCGGCCACACCGGCGACGATGCCGATGATGCCCGCGGAGGCCAGCACCGACGCCCCGACCGTCCGCATCGCGGGGAAGGTGAAGAGCATCGACGCGACGACGATGACCGTCACGATCGCGGTGAACACCCGCTGGATCAGCGTGAGCTGGGTGCGCAGGCGGCGGATCTTGGGCACGTCGTGGCTGACCGCGACATAGCGCGCGTACGAGGAGTCGATGACCGCGGCGGCGACCCGTACCACCAGCCAGCCGGACGCGGCGATCAGCACCAGCACGAGGAACTGGCCGACGGCCTCCGCGTGGTCCTTCGACAGATGGGCGGACCGGTAGCCGCCGCGCAGTATGGCGGTGCAGATCACCACCTGGAGGGGTATGCCGCAGCGGCGCAGCAGATGCCACAGCGGGGTCTCCGGGTGCCGGCCGTCCACCTTGCGCAGGGAGCGGTCGACGGTCCACCCCACGACCAGCGAGACCCCGACCGCCACACAGACGACGAGGACCGGGCGCAGCGCGCTGTCCATCACCATCCCGCGTCCACCTCGGCTTTCTTGTAGGAAACCCGGATCATCGGGTCTTCGTATCGCGGCGCTCCGCCCAAGGAGGGTAGCTGGCACCATGGTCGCGTACCGAACCCGAACAAAGGCAGCACTGTGACGATCGTCCTGTTCCACTCCGTCTACGGACCGCGTCCCGCCGTGCACGCCGCCGCCGACCGGCTGCGGGCGGCCGGGCACGAGGTCGTCGTGCCCGATCTGTACGACGGCCGGGTCGTGGACACCGTCGAGGCGGGACGGGCGATCCGCGAGGAGATCGGCAACGAGGAGCTGCTGCGCCGGGCGGTCCTCGCGGCGGCGCCGTACTCGGAGCGGGAGCTGGTCTACGCGGGCTTCTCGCTGGGCGGGGCCCTCGCGCAGACCGTGGCGCTCGGCGACGAGAAGGCGCGCGGGCTGCTGCTCCTGCATGGCACCTCGGACATCGCCGACGACGCGGCCACCGACATCCCCGTACAGCTCCATGTCGCCGACCCCGACCCCTTCGAGCCGGAGGACTGGCTGAACTCCTGGTACCTGGGGATGCGCAAGGCCGGCGCCGACGTCGAGGTGCACCGCTACCGGGGCGCCGGCCACCTCTACACCGACCCCGACCTGCCGGACCACGACGCCGAGGCCGCCGAGAAGACCTGGGCGGTCGCGTTGGACTTCCTGGCCGGGCTGTAGGACCGCGGGGCCGCAGGAGACCGGGCCGCGCGAAACGGCGGGAGCCGGTCCCGTACGCGTACGGGACCGGCTCCCGCCGTTCGGAGCGGTGTGCCGCTACTTCAGGGCCGCCGTGATCTGGTCCATCACGCCGTCGGCGGTCAGCGCCTTGCCGTTGAGCCTGATGGTCGGCGTGGACTTGATGCCCGCCGCGTTGAACGCGTCGGAGGAGTCCAGCGCCCACTTGTCGTAGGTGCCCTCCTTGACCGCGGTCTGGAACGCGGCGTTGTCCTTGAGCGCCGGGACCAACTGCGCCAGCTTGATCATGTTCGCGTCGTCCGCGAACAGGTCGGGGCCGGACTCCTCCGGGTGGTGGTCCTTGGAGTAGAGCAGCGTGTGGTACGCCTCGAAGGCGTCCAGGCTCACGTTGGCCGCCGCGCCGACCGCGCTCAGCGCGTTCTTGGAGCCGGTGCCGCCGAGGTTGCCGTCCAGGAACGTGCCGAAGTGGTACGTGATCTTGTACTTGCCGTCCTTGGCGCCCTTGAGGACGTCCGCGCCCGAGGTCTGCTCGAACTGCGCGCACGCCGGGCAGCGCAGGTCCTCGAACAGGTCGAGGTTGTTCTTGTTCTTCGGGTCGCCGACCACGATGGTCGAGCCGTTGGTGCCCGAGGTGTTCGCGGGCTTGACCAGCTTGTCCTTCTTGGCCGACTCCCAGTAGCTGGGCTTGTTCGCCGCGTTGACCGCGACGGCGACACCGCCCGCGATGGCCAGCACCGCGACGACGCCGACGCCGACGAATATCTGGCGGCGGACCTTCGCCCGCTTCGCCTCGCGCTCGCGCTCCGCGCGCAGCCGCTCGCGGGCGGCCTGCTTGCTGGCCTTGCTGTTCCTGCTGCTCATGGGGGATCTCCGTGATGACGCGTGGTGGTATGAGAGGAAAGTGCCGGTACGACGGTCAGACTGCGACCGCGACGGGCGGACCACGGCGTACGACGGAGTGCAGCAGCGGGCGCACGGCGAGCGGGCCCGCCGAGGCGCGGGCGGCCGGGCGGAACCGGCGCGGCGGCACCGCGAGCCCGGTGCGGGCGGCCACGGCCAGCAGCAGCGGCCGGAAGGCGGCGGCGGCCATCACGCGCAGCACCCGGTGCAGCGCGGCCTCACCGCGCCGCAGCCACCAGGACGCGACCAGGCCGACGGTCACATGGACGGCCAGCAGCAGCCACGGCAGCGCGGTGGACGGCATCTGCGCCGCGGCGGCGCCGCCCGGCACCGCGGACAGCCCCTGGCCGCCGACCTGGCCGCCGTTGCACAGGAACGTCTCGTGGAACGACCACCACGAACCGGTCACCGGGCCGCCCGCGGGCCCGTAACAGGCCTGCTGGCCCGCGGTGAAGACGGTGTCGACGGCCAGTTCCAGCGGGACCATCAGGCCCGCGATCGGCCAGAAGCCGCGCTCGTGCCGGCCGCCGAGCAGATACGCCAGCGCGAAGACACCGCCGAACGCGCCGCCGACCACGGTCAGCGGCAGCGGGGTGTGCGACATCAGCACATGGGAGGTGGAGGAGAGGGTGACGCACAGCGCGGCGAAAAGGGCAGCGCGCAGCGCCCTCAGCCTCGGCCGTATGTCCTCCATGGCGACAGAGTGTGCCATGCGCGAGCGTATGTGTGACCTAAAGGCGGGTAACGGATGGGACTACAGAGGGCGGCCGGCACGCGGCGGACTCCTCCGGCGGACCGGCGCGGGTGGCGGTACGGGTGGCGGTACGGGGAGCCGCGCCGCGTTGTCGGACCCGAGTCGTAGACTCGCAGCGCCGCCAGAATCAGCCAGCGACGCACCAGCAGTCCGCCCCCTCTCGCCGGAGGTATCGCCGCCCGTGACCGACCAGCCCTTCACCCATCTCCATGTCCACACCCAGTACTCGCTGCTGGACGGAGCGGCGAGATTGAAGGACATGTTCAAGGCGTGCAACGAGATGGGGATGAGCCATGTGGCCATCACCGACCACGGCAATCTGCACGGGGCGTACGACTTCTTCCACCAGGCCAAGGACGCCGGTGTCACGCCGGTGATGGGCATCGAGGCGTATCTCGCGCCCGAGTCGCGGCGGTACAACAAGCCCGTCAAGTGGGGCGCGCCGCACCAGAAGCGGGACGACATCTCGGGTGCGGGCGCGTACACCCACATGACCATCTGGGCGCGCAACGCCGTCGGGCTGCACAATCTCTTCCGCGCCCAGTCGCGGGCGGCCTTCGAGGGCTACTTCCGCAAGCCCCGGATGGACCGCGAACTGCTCAGCGAGTACGCCGAGGGCCTGATGGGCACCACGGGCTGCCCCTCCGGCGAGATCTCCACCCGCATCCGGCTCGGGCAGATGGACGAGGCGATCAAGGCCGCCGGCGAGTACCAGGACATCTTCGGCAAAGAGAACTTCTTCGTCGAGATCATGGACCACGACATCGACATCGACCGCCGGGCCCGCGCGGGCCTGGAGGAGATCGCCAAGAAGATCGACGCGCCCTTCGTCGTCACCAACGACTCGCACTACACGTACGCCAACGAGTCCTCGGCGCACGACACCCTGCTGTGCATCCAGACCGGCTCGAACATGTCGGACCCCGACCGGTTCAAGTTCGACGGCAGCGGTTACTACCTGAAGTCCGCCGCCGAGATGTACGCGATCGACTCCTCGGACGCGTGGCAGGAGGGCTGCCGCAACAGCCAGCTCCTGATCGCGAACCGGATCGAGACCGAGGGCATGTTCGAGACGAAGAACCTGATGCCCAGGTTCGACGTCCCCGAGGGCTACACCGAAGTGACCTGGTTCCGCGAGGAAGTGGCCCGCGGCATGGCCCGGCGCTTCCCCGCCGGCATCCCCGAGGACCGGCAGAAGCTCGCCGACTACGAGATGGACACCATCGTCCAGATGGGGTTCCCGGGCTACTTCCTCGTCGTCGCCGACTTCATCATGTGGGCGAAGAACAACGGCATCGCGGTCGGCCCCGGGCGTGGTTCCGCGGCCGGTTCGATCGTCGCCTACGCCATGGGCATCACCGACCTCGACCCGGTCCCGCACGGCCTGATCTTCGAGCGCTTCCTCAACCCCGAGCGCGTGTCCATGCCCGATGTCGACATCGACTTCGACGAGCGTCGGCGCGGCGAGGTCATCCGCTACGTGACCGAGAAGTACGGCTCCGACAAGGTCGCGCAGATCGCCACCTACGGCACCATCAAGGCCAAGGCCGCGATCAAGGACTCGGCCCGCGTGCTCGGTTACCCCTTCTCCATGGGCGACCGGATCACCAAGGCCATGCCCGCCGACGTCCTCGGCAAGGGCATCCCGCTCTCCGGCATCACCGACAAGGACCACCCGCGCTACAGCGAGGCGGGCGAGGTCCGGGCGATGTACGAGAACGAGCCGGACGTCACCAAGGTGATCAACTCGGCCAAGGGCATCGAGGGCCTGGTCCGGCAGATGGGCGTGCACGCGGCGGGCGTGATCATGTCCGCCGAGCCGCTGATCGACCACGTGCCGATCTTCTCGCCGAAGAACGACGGCGCGGTCGTCACGCAGTGGGACTACCCGAGCTGTGAGTCGCTCGGCCTGCTGAAGATGGACTTCCTCGGCCTGCGCAACCTGACGATCATGGATGACGCGGTCAAGTCGATCAAGGCCAACAAGGGCATCGACATCGACCTGCTGTCCCTGCCGCTGGACGACCCCAACACGTACGCGCTGCTCGGGCGCGGCGACACCCTGGGCGTCTTCCAGTTCGACGGCGGCCCCATGCGCGCCCTGCTGCGCATGATGAAGCCCGACAACTTCGAGGACATCTCCGCCGTCTCGGCCCTGTACCGGCCGGGCCCGATGGGCATGAATTCGCACATCAACTACGCGCTGCGCAAGAACAAGCAGCAGGAGATCACCCCGATCCACAAGGAACTGGAAGAGCCGCTCCGCGAAGTCCTCGACATCACCTACGGCCTGATCGTCTATCAGGAGCAGGTGCAGAAGGCCGCCCAGGTGCTGGCCGGTTACTCGCTCGGCCAGGCCGACCTGCTGCGCCGCGCGATGGGCAAGAAGAAGAAGGAAGTCCTCGACAAGGAGTTCATCCCCTTCCAGGCGGGCATGCGCGAGCGCGGCTACTCCGACCAGGCCATCCAGGCGGTCTGGGACGTGCTGGTGCCGTTCGCCGGATACGCCTTCAACAAGGCGCACTCGGCCGCGTACGGCCTCGTCTCCTACTGGACCGCGTATCTCAAGGCCAACTACCCGGCCGAGTACATGGCGGGCCTGCTGACCTCGGTCAAGGACGACAAGGACAAGATGGCGCTCTATCTCAACGAGTGCCGCCGGATGGGCATCAAGGTGCTGCCGCCGGACGTCAACGAGTCCAACGCCAACTTCACACCGCGCGGCGACGACACGATCGTCTTCGGCCTCACCGCCGTGCGCAACGTCGGGACGAACGTGGTGGAGTCGGTGGTCCGCAGCCGCAAGGCCAAGGGGCGGTACGCGACCTTCCCGGACTTCCTCGACAAGGTCGAGGTGGTGGCGTGCAACAAGCGGACCGTCGAATCGCTGATCAAGGCCGGGGCGTTCGACACGATGAAGCACACCAGGCGCGGTCTGACCGAGCACTTCGAGACGATGATCGACAACGTGGTGCAGGTCAAACGCAAGGAGGCCGAGGGCCAGTTCGACCTGTTCGGCGGCGCGGGGGAGGAGGGCGACGACACCCCGGCCTTCGGGATGGACGTGGTCTTCTCCGACATCGAGTGGGACAAGACGTATCTGCTCGCGCAGGAACGGGAGATGCTCGGCCTCTACGTCTCCGACCATCCGCTCTTCGGCATCGAGCACATCCTCAACGACAAGACGGACGCCGCGATCGCCGCGCTGGCCGGTGACTACTCCGACGGTGCGATCGTCACCATCGGCGGCATCATCTCCGGGCTCCAGCGGAAGATGACCAAGCAGGGCAACGCGTGGGCGATCGCCACCGTCGAGGACCTGGCGGGCTCCGTCGACTGCATGTTCTTCCCCGCCACCTACCAACTGGTCTCGACCCAACTCGTCGAGGACGCCGTGGTCTTCGTCAAGGGGCGGCTCGACAAGCGGGAGGACATCCCCCGGCTGGTGGCGATGGAGCTGATGGTCCCCGACCTGTCGGACGTGGGCACCAACGCGCCGGTGATGATCTCCATCCCGACGGTCAAGGTGACCCCGCCGCTGGTGGCCAGACTCGGCGAAGTGCTCTCCAGCCACAAGGGCAACACCGAGGTACGGGTGAAGCTCCAGGGCGCGCGGACGACCACGGTGCTGCGGCTCGACCGGCACCGGGTGACCGCGGACCCCTCGCTCTTCGGCGACCTCAAGGCCCTGTTGGGCCCCGCGTGCCTGGGCGCCGCGCAGCAGCAGGCGGGCTGATCACCGGCGCGGCGGGCGGGTCGACCGCCGGGGCGGGGGGCGCGTTGACCGCCGGGCCGGGGGCGGGTTGACCGCCGGGGCGCGGGCCGCACGAGCCCGGCGCGCGTGATGTGAGTGCGGGGGCACCCCTGGTGGAGGGGTGCCCCCGCGACCACGCGGTGGGACTAGTTGTGGCCGAACTTCTGCTTGTTCTGCTTGTGCGAGAAGTCCTGCGCGGGCGCCATCTCCGGCTGGTTCTCGTCCATCGGGCGCTGCGTGCGCTCCCGCTCCTCGGTGGCGGCGGCGCCGCGCTGCTGGTTCTGGTTCTCGCGCTGACGGTTCTGGTTCTTGTTCTTAGCCACGATCGTCTCTCCTAGTGGGGGATGTCGGCCGTTGGCCTGGTGGCCCATCGGCCGCCATCAGATTTGCATGGGAGTACGAAGCGCGCATTTCGGGCAGTTGACGGAGTGGGGCGGCCGGAAAAGTGACCACCGCCACGCCGATGATCGGGTTCGAGGTCATAACCCCCGAGCATTCGGGCAGACTCGGGGGAAATCCGTGCCGGGGGGCGACCGGAAGAGGTGCAACATGGACCGCTGCGTCGTCCTGGTGGACGCAGGCTACCTACTGGGTGCTGCGGCGAGTCTGTTGGCGGGTGAACCCTCCCGGTCCCGGATCACCGTTGATCATGCCGCCGTCGTCGCTGGCCTGCGCGAACGTGCCGAGTTGGAGACCGGCCAGCCACTGCTGCGGATCTACTGGTTCGACGGCGCACCCGACCGGGTTCCGCAACCGGAACACCGTCGGCTGCGGGTGATGCCCCGAGTGACCGTACGACTGGGCGCACTCACCCGGACGGACGGCCGGTGGGCGCAGAAGGGCGTGGACGCCGCCATGCACGCCGAGCTGTCGGAGCTGGCCCGCAACCGCGCGTGCTCCGACGTCGTCCTGGTGACCGGTGACGGCGATCTGCTGCCCGGCATGATGTCCGCCAAGGAGCACGGCGTCGCCGTCCACCTGTGGGCCGTCCAGGCCGCCGACGGGGACTACAACCAGTCGGAAGACCTGGTCGCGGAGGCCGACGAGCGGCGCGTGCTGGACCGCCAGTGGATCACCGCGGCGATCAGGGCCCGCGAGATCCCCGGCGTCTGTCCGCCGCCCGGCCCGCGCCCGGAGATCGCCGCGATCCTCTCCGCGCCGCTGCCCGAGTCGGCCTCGGGCGGCGAGCGGCTGGCGCCCCCGGAGGAGCGGCCGGGCAAGAACGGCACCGCGCCGGAACCGGCGGCGGCCGAGAGCACACCGCCGGGCAAGGTTGCCCCTCCGGAGCCCGCCGGTCCCACCGTGCCCACCCCGAAGGATCTCGCCGATCTGGGCCGCAGCCACGCCGCCCCCGCGCCGCCGCCGGCCCAGCCGGCCCCCAGCGCCACCCTGCGCTGGTCGTCGGACAAGGGCTGGACCGACCGCGGCGCGGGCGCCGACCTGCCCGACACCAGCGGCCTGCCCACCCTCGCCCAGCTCACCTCCGCCGAGCAGCGCTGGGCGGACCGCGAGGCCGACATCACGGCGGTCAGCGGCGACCCTTTCGAGGTCGGCCAGGTCTTCGCCCGCCGCTGGATCGCCCGCCTCACCGACACCTCCCAGCTCCAGCAGCTCTCCACCCACTACCCCCGCGTCCCGCACCGCATAGACGGTGAGCTGCTGCGATACGCCGCCCGCTTCGGCCTGCTCGCCCACAAGGACGACCAGATCGACGAGCACGACCGGTACGCGATCAGGGCCGGATTCTGGCGCGAGGTCGACGCCCACGCGGTCGCCGAGCACGCACCCGCGGGGGAGTGAGCGGCCGGGCCCGCGCCCTCCCGCGCCTCGGTCGGGTCCGAGGGGAAAGCGGGTGAACCGGGCCCCCTTGCGCCGGATGCCGCGTGCGGCGCGTACTCTCGATCCTCGTGAGTACGGGCACGGAGGAGACGGCGCCCCCAGCGGTCGCCACAGCCCGCGACACGGTGTGCACCGTGCGCGGTCTGGTCAGAACGTACCCGGCCGGTTCCGCGGCCAGGGGCCGAGGGCTGCGCCGCCGCCGTACCGCCGCCGACCAGGCACCCGAGACCGCCGCGGTGCCCAGGCCCGGTGTCGTACGCGCCAACGACGGCATCGACCTCGACGTCGGCAGGGGCGAACTCTTCGGCATCCTCGGCCCCAACGGCGCGGGCAAGACCACCCTGGTCCGCCAGCTCACCGGCCTGCTGCGGCCCGACGCCGGATCGATCGACCTGCTCGGCCACGACCTCGTACGCCACCCGGACCGGGCCTCCCGGCTGGTGGGCTACCTCGGCCAGGAGTCGTCCGCGCTGGACGAGCTGACCGTCGCGCTCGCCGCCGAGACCACCGGACGGCTGCGCGGCCTGGACGCGCGCGCCGCCCGCGCCGAACGCGACGCCGTCCTGGACGAACTCGAACTCGGCCCGATCGCGGGACGCCCCATCAAGCGCCTCTCCGGCGGCCAGCGGCGGCTGGCCTGCTTCGCCGCCGTCCTGGTCGGCCAGCGGCCCGTCCTGGTCCTCGACGAGCCCACCACCGGCATGGACCCGGTCGCCCGGCGCGCGGTGTGGGCCGCGGTCGGCCGCCGCAGGACCGAGCACGGCGCGACGGTGCTGCTGGTCACCCACAACGTCATCGAGGCGGAGAACGTCCTGGACCGGGTCGCCGTGCTCGACCACGGCAAGGTCATCGCCTGCGACACCCCCACGGGCCTGCGGTCGCTGGTCGCCGACGAGGTCAGGCTCGACCTCGTGTGGCGCGACGAGCCGCCGATGTCGCTGCCCGCCATCGCCGCCCTGCACCCGCTCGCCGACATCTCGGGCCGCCGCTGGACGCTGCGGCTGCCCCAGGAGCGGGCCCGCGCCGCCGTCGCCGAGGTCACCGGGGGACCGGCCTTCGCCGCCCTGGACGACTTCACCCTGGCGATGCCCAGCCTGGAGGACGTCTACCTCGCGCTCGGCGGCAGGGGAGAGGGCCTGGTGAAGTCATGAGACGGCTCCCCCCGCGGTCCGCGCCGCCCCGGCCGGCGGTCGCGCCGTACGCACCCGCCCTCCGGCCGTACGCACCCGCCCCCAGGCGGTGCGACCCCGTGCTTTCGCCGTACGACACGGCCCCGCCGTGTTCCGCACCGACGCGTGGAGCCTGCGTATGAGCGTGCTCACCCCAACCGTTCCCGCGCCCCGGGGCGTCGCCGCGCAGCAGTCCGGCGCCGCGCCGCTCGCGCCGCGGGCCCGGCTGTGGCCCGCCTTCGGCGCGGTCTACCGCGCGCAGCTCTCGCGGGCCCGGGTGGCCCGGATACCGCTGCTGTTCGTCGCCACCTTCCAGTCCGTCGGGATCATGGTGATGATGCGCGGAGTGGTCGACGGCGGGGACGGGGAGGCGGCGCGCTCGGTCGTCGCGGGCTCCAGCGTCCTGGTGGTCGCCTTCGTCGCGCTCAATCTGCTCGCGCAGTACTTCGGACAGCTCAGGGCGTCCGGCGGACTCGACCACTACGCCACGCTGCCGGTGCCGCCGGCCGCCGTCGTCCTCGGCGCGGCGGGCGCGTACGCGTCCTTCACCGTGCCCGGCACCCTCGTGACCGCCGTGACCGGCTGCGTCCTGTTCCATCTGCCGCTGGCCAATCTGTGGATTCTCGCCGTCGTGATCCCGCTGGCCGGGGCCGCGCTCTCCGGCCTCGGCGCGGCCCTCGGGCTGCTCGCGCCGCGGCAGGAGATCGCCACGCTCTTCGGCCAGTTGGGCATGTCGGCGGCGCTGCTGCTCGGCGTGCTGCCCGCCTCGCACATGCCCGCGCCGATCTCCTGGGCGCGCGATCTGCTGCCCTCCACGTACGGCGTCGAGGCGTTCGCCCGCACCTTCGGCGGGCATCCGCACTGGGCCGCGGTCGTCGGCGACCTGTCCGTGTGCGCGGCCGTCGGCGTCGGCTCGCTGGCCGTCGCCACCTGGGCCTACCGCAGGGCGGCCTGCCGATGAAGCGACGGACAGGCAGACCTGGCACGATGGGCGGGTGACCGCACCCCTGACGCCGCATGACCAGCCGCCGCCGTTCCCGCCGTACCCGGGCGCAGGCCCCGGTGGAGGCGACGGCAAGGGGGACCGGCCCTCACCGGTCGCCGAGTTGGGCCGCGCCGCGCTCGTCGCGGTCGCCGTCACGGTGTGCGGGGTGTTCCTCGGGCTGCTGTGGGCGTGGCTGTCACCGCGCGTCCCGCTGATCTCGGACGGCAAGTACATCTACCTCAAGGACACCGAGGGCGAAGAGGCGATCGGCGGCGACGGCACCTTCGTGCTGATCGCGCTGTGCCTGGGCGCGCTGACCGCCCTCGGCGTCTTCCTCTGGTACCGCCGCGGCGGCGTCGCCGTGGTCCTCGGCCTCGCCGTCGGCGGCGTCCTCGCCTCCCTCGTCGGCTGGCGGCTGGGCATCGCCCTCGGACCGACCGTCCACATTAAGGCACACGCCAAGGAGGTCGGCCCGAACGTCGTCTTCGACGGGCCGCTGAAGCTGCGCGCCAAGAGCGCGCTGGTCGCCTGGTCGGCGGCGGCGATGCTGGTGCACCTGGGCCTGACCTCGCTCTTCGGGCCGCGCGACCCGCAGCCGGTGTACGTGGCGCCGCAGCCGTGGGGCGCGCCGCCGCCTCCGCCGCCGCCCCCGGCGCAGTGACGCTCTCCCGCTCAAGGCGAGGTCGAGACGTCCCGGTCAGATACGGGAGATCCGGGCCGTCACCGCTGAGGTGAGCGTCACCAGGTCGGCGGGGGACAGCTCCAGCTCCAGGCCGCGCTTGCCCGCGGAGACGAAGACCGTGGGGAAGCCGAGCGCCGAGGCGTCCAGGGCCGTGGGCAGGCGCTTGCGCTGGCCCAGCGGGGAGATCCCGCCGAGCACGTAACCGGTGCTGCGCTCGGCGTCGGCCGGCGCCGCCATCGTGGCGCGCTTGCCGCCGACCGCCGCGGCCAGCGCCTTGAGGTCGAGCGAGCCCGCGACCGGGACGACCGCCACGGTCAAAGCGCCGTCCACCTCCGCGACCAGCGTCTTGAAGACCCGGCCCCGGACCTCGTCGGGGGGCACCCCGAGCGCCGCGCCCAGCGCCGCCGCGGCCTCGGCGCCGTAGGAGAGTTCGGAGGCCGGGTCGTGCGCGTAGCCGTGCACGGTGAACGGCAGGCCCGCCTTCTCCAGGGCGACCGTGGCCGGGGTGCCTCCGGCCGTACGCGCCTTCTTCGCCATCGCCGACCCCCTGATACGCGCTAGTTGGCGCTGATCGCCTGGTGGGTGAGTTCCACCGCGGGCAGTGACGGCAGCTTGTCGATCACCGCGCTCTCGCGGCGCAGCAGCCGCAGTTCGGCCGTCAGTCGGGCGGCGGTGTCCGCCGCCTCCAGCAGCTCCTGCTTCACCGAGGTCTCCACGACCACCGCCGCCGCGACGAGATACGACAGCACCGTGGCGTCGTCGGGGAACTCCTGCCCCGGCGCGAGCGTGCGCTCGCGCGCCCCGGCCAGCCGCTTCTGATACGTGCCGAACACCCGTGAGACCTCGGAGGCCAGCGCTCCCGCGCCCGCGCCGGGCTCGTCCGGCAGCTCCTCGTACTCGGCCGTCAGATACGGCCCGCTCGCGTCCACCGACAGCAGCTTGAACCGGATCAGACCCGTGGCCACCAGTTCGTACCCGCCGTCGTCGCGCTCCGCGATGCCCGCCGCGTCCGCGATGCACCCGTAGCCGTACAGCGCCGCCTCCGGGTCCTCGCCGAGACCGGCGGCCGGACCGGTGTCCCCGCCGTCCTGGCCCGTCGGAGCGACCTCCTGGCCGTTCTTGATCGCCACCACGCCGAAACGCCGCGGCGCGTTCTCGGGCAGCGCCAGCAGATCGCCCACGAGCGCGCGGTACCGCTCCTCGAAGACGTTCAGCGGCAGCACCAGGCCGGGAAAGAGCGCCGTACTGAGCGGGAAGAGCGGAAGACGATCGGTCACAGTGAGCAAGGGTACGGGCAGTACGCCCGCCTTAGGCATCCGCTGCGCCCCTCGGTGCCGCGGCGGGCCCCGAAACGCCGCCGATCGGTTGAGCGGGGGTGACGCACCTCATGGCGGCCGCCCGGCTCTCCCGCACACGGCGCCCGCCCGGCCCTGACTGCTGTCGTCCGGCCGTGCGGCCCGCCCGGACCTGACGGCTGTCGTCCGGCCGTGCGGCCCGCCCGGCCCTGACGGCTGTCGTCCGGCTCGACCGCGGCCGAGGGCAGCCGCCCGTGCTCAACCGCGGCTGAGCATGCGGGAGGCGCCCGCGGCGACCGTGGTGGCGAGGGTCCAGCCGAGCAGGGTGAGCAGGGAGGCCACCCACTGGCTGACGCCGACCTCCCGCCACGCGTTGTCCTGGCCGAGGTCGATCACCGGCAGGAGCAGGTCAAGGGCGTAGAGCGCGGGGCTCCAATGCGGCCGGTAGTCGTTCCCCGCCGGGGGCGGCGTCCTGTGGAGGGCGAAGTACAGCGCGCCCAGCGCCCACAGCACCGCCATCCACACCGCCGCCCGGCCGGGCCGGTAGCCGTATCCGACCGTCACGTCCTGGAGCCACCCCCACGCCCGCCCGGCCGGCGGCAGCGACTCGCGGCGGCGGCGCTGCTTGGCCAGCAGCACCTCGCGGGCGTGCGCGTCCTCGCCGCCCGCCCGCAGCGCGGCGGCCAGCCGCTCGTACGGGCCGGGACTGTATTCCGGCGTCGCCGCGTTCAGCCACGCGACGCGCTCGCGCAGCGGGAAGGCGGTGCGCGGGGTCAGCGCCTCGTAGGAGAAGTCCGTCAGATCGACCTGCCCCGGCCCCGGCCAGCTCTGCGGCGCGTCGGTCAGCCGCCCCACCCGCGCGCCCGCCAACGACACCGTCCCGCTGGGCGGCGTCCCCAAGGTGATCCGCAACTCGGGCGTCTGCAACCGCCGTAGCGAGAGCTGCTGCCCTTCCCCCAGCCGGAACCGCGCCCGGTCGATCACCACGGCGTTGCCCACCCTGGCGTCGTCCAGCCGCACCCCGCCCTCCGCGCTGAACTCCCTGCGGGCCGTGCCGGACGGCTCGCCGCCGCCCGCGGGGTCCGTCCCGCCGGGAGCCGCGGTCGTGTCGGGCGAGCGGTTCGCGGGCCAACTGGTGGTGAGGTAGACGGTGTGCTCGACCGTCGTGCGGGCGGCGTTGAGCGCGTCGCGGCCGTACGGATTGCGCAGGGTGGCCCCGCGCAGGTTGAGACGGCCGCCGACGCGGGCGCTGCGGAGGCTGAACTCGCCGCGCAGGTCGAGGAGTTCGGCGTCCAGGTCCTGGCCGACGGTGAGACCGTCGGCGGCGATGGCGCGGCCGTGGCGGTCGCGGCGGACGGTGAGCTGGTTGAGCAGCAGGTCGGTGCCGATCTGGGCGTCGGTCAGGCGGATGCCGCCGGTCACGACGCACTGCGGCAGATGCAGGTCACCGGTGATCTGGAGCCGGGCGGCCTCCAGCCGCGGGAGGTGGCAGCGCACCAGCCGGACACTGCCCGCCCGGCACTCCGGCAGCAGCACCTGGTCCTCGAAGCGGCAGTCGTCGAACTGCACGTAGGGGGCGACGGTGCCGCCCGCCAGCGACAGACGGCCGGTGATCCGCAGGCCCGCCAGTTTGAGCGCCGCCACCCGCCCCGGCTCCGGCGGCGGCCCGTCCAGCAGCAGCTGCGCGACGGCGTCGGCCCGTACCGCGGGCGTCCCCCCGGCCCCCGCCCCGAAGGCCGCACCGAGCCGGAAGGCCCGCCACATCCCCTGCTCCACAGCCGTCCAGTCGCCCGGCGGCCCCTCACCACGACGCTCGCTCACCCTTCCCCCTCCCACGACCCGCCGCCACGCTAGGGCATGCCCGCGACAGCGGCGGGCCCGTCCCGGGCGGCGTATCACGGAGTGGAACCGCGGAACGTCCCCCATGCCCGGGTCTCTACACTTGGCAGGGTGATCTCCCGAATCGATCTGCGCGGTGCCGCCTTCCCCGAGGGCGGGATCGACCGCGACCTGCTGCCCCGAGCCGAGTTCGACGTGGAGGCGGCGCTGAACACCGTGCGGCCGATCTGCGAGGACGTGCGCCATCGCGGCACGGCGGCGGTCATCGAGTACGGAGAGCGGTTCGACGGCGTCAGGGTCGACCGGCTGCGGGTGCCCGAGCGGGCGCTGAGCGACGCGCTGGCCGCGCTCGACCCGGCCGTGCGCGCCGCGCTGGAGGAGTCGATCCGCCGCGCCCGCCTGGTCCACCGCGAACAGCGCCGCCAGGACGTCACCACACGGGTCGTGCCCGGCGGGACCGTCACCGAGAAGTGGCTGCCCGTCCAGCGCGTGGGCCTCTACGTGCCCGGCGGCCTCGCCGTCTACCCGTCGTCCGTCGTGATGAACGTCGTGCCCGCGCAGGAGGCCGGGGTCGAGGGCATCGCGGTGGCCTCCCCGCCGCAGAAGGACTTCGGCGGCTCCCCGCACCCCACCATTCTCGCCGCCTGCGCCCTGCTCGGCGTGACCGAGGTGTACGCCACCGGCGGCGCGCAGGCCGTCGCGATGTTCGCGTACGGCACCGACGAGTGCCGCCCGGTCAACCTCGTCACCGGCCCCGGCAACATCTACGTGGCCGCCGCCAAGCGCCTGCTCAAGGGCCGGATCGGCATCGACGCCGAGGCCGGGCCCACCGAGATCGCGATCCTCGCCGACGCCGCCGCCGACCCCGGCTACGTCGCCGCCGACCTGATCAGCCAGGCCGAGCACGACCCGCTCGCCGCCGCCGTCCTGGTCACCACCTCGCCCGAGCTGGCCGACGCGGTCGACAAGGAGCTGGAGGCCCAGGTCGAGGCCACCCGGCACACCCAGCGGATCACCGCCTCGCTCACCGGCCGCCAGTCGGCGACCGTGCTGGTCGACACCCTCGACCAGGGCCTGGAGGTGGTGGACGCCTACGCCGCCGAGCACCTGGAGATCCAGACCGAGGACGCCGCCGCCGTCGCGGCCCGCGTGCGCAACGCGGGCGCGATCTTCGTCGGCCCGCACGCCCCCGTCTCGCTCGGCGACTACTGCGCGGGCTCCAACCACGTCCTGCCCACCGGCGGCTGCGCCTGCCACTCCTCGGGCCTGTCCGTGCAGTCCTTCCTGCGCGGCATCCACGTCGTGGACTACACGCGCGACGCGCTCGCCGAGGTCGCCCACCACGTGGTGACGCTCGCCGAGGCCGAGGACCTGCCCGCACACGGCGCCGCGGTCAAGGCCCGCTTCGGATGGGACCTCCCGTGACCGGCATCGACGACCTGCCCATCCGCGACGAACTGCGCGGCCAGTCCCCGTACGGCGCGCCCCAGCTCGACGTGCCGGTGCGGCTGAACACCAACGAGAACCCGTATCCGCTGCCCGACGCGCTGGTCGCCCGGATCGCCGAGCGGGTCACCGAGGCCGCCCGGCAGCTCAACCGCTACCCGGACCGGGACGCCGTCGAGCTGCGCACCGAGCTGGCCGCGTATCTGTCCAGGACCGCGGGCCACCGCGTGGGCAGCGACCAGGTGTGGGCGGCCAACGGCTCCAACGAGGTCATCCAGCAGCTCCTTCAGACCTTCGGCGGCCCCGGCAGGACCGCGATCGGCTTCGAGCCGTCGTACTCGATGCACGCGCTGATCTCGCGCGGCACCGGCACCGGCTGGATCTCCGGGCCGCGCGACGCGGAGTTCCGGATCGACGTGGACGCGGCGGTCCGCGAGATCCACCGCCGCCGCCCCGACGTGGTGTTCGTCTGCTCGCCCAACAATCCGACCGGTACGGCCGTGGACGCCGCGACCGTACTGGCGCTGTACGAGGCCGCGCAGGCCGCCAAGCCGTCGATGGTGGTGGTGGACGAGGCGTACGGCGAGTTCTCGCACCGCCCGTCGCTGCTGCCGCTGATCGAGGGCCGCCCGCACCTGGTGCTGACCCGCACCATGTCCAAGGCGTTCGGCGCCGCCGGGCTGCGGCTCGGCTATCTGGCAGCCGACCCCGCCGTGGTGGACGCGGTACAGCTCGTCCGGCTGCCGTACCACCTGTCCTCGGTCACCCAGGCGACCGCGCTGGCCGCCCTGGAGCACACCGACACACTGCTCGGCTACGTCCAGCAGCTCAAGGACGAACGGGACCGGCTCGTCGCCGAGTTGACGGCGATCGGCTGCGCGGTCACCGAGTCCGACGCCAACTTCGTGCAGTTCGGCCGCTTCGCCGACAGCCACGCCGCCTGGCAGGCGATCCTCGACCACGGGGTCCTCGTCCGGGACAACGGCGTCCCCGGCTGGCTGCGGGTCTCCGCGGGCACCCCGGCGGAGAACGACGCGTTCCTCGACGCCGTCAGGACCGTGGTCAAGGAACACAGCGACCAGCAGCACATCAGGCACCACCGTACGGAGGAGTCCGCATGACCCGCGTGGGCCGCGTGGAGCGCAGCACCAAGGAGACGTCCGTCGTCGTCGAGATCGACCTGGACGGTACGGGACAGGTGGCCGTCTCCACCGGTGTGGGCTTCTACGACCACATGCTCGACCAGCTCGGCAGGCACGGCCTGTTCGACCTGTCGGTGAAGACCGAGGGCGACCTGCACATCGACACGCACCACACGATCGAGGACACCGCGCTCGCGCTCGGTGCCGCGTTCAAGCAGGCGCTCGGCGACAAGGTCGGCATCTACCGCTTCGGCAACTGCACGGTCCCGCTGGACGAATCCCTCGCCCAGGTGACCGTGGACCTGTCGGGCCGCCCCTACCTGGTGCACACCGAGCCGGAGAACATGGCGCCGATGATCGGCTCCTACGACACCACGATGACCCGGCACATCCTGGAGTCCTTCGTCGCCCAGGCGCAGATCGCGCTGCACGTCCACGTGCCGTACGGGCGCAACGCGCACCACATCGTGGAGTGCCAGTTCAAGGCGCTCGCCCGGGCGCTGCGCTACGCCAGCGAGCGCGACCCGCGCGCCGCCGGAATCCTGCCGTCGACCAAGGGCGCGCTATGAACACGTACTCGACCCTCTTCATCCTGCTCGGGCTCTTCCTCGCCGGAGGCGTCTACTCCTTCTGGCAGCAGAAGCAGTCCAAGAGCATGATCGCGGTCCTGGCCATCGGCTCCGTGATGGCGCTGGCGGCCGGGCTGCTCCAGCTCTAGCGGGAGGAGCCGACATGACTGGACTGAGGCACAAGAGCGTGGTCGTCCTCGACTACGGCTTCGGCAACGTCCGTTCGGCCGAGCGGGCGCTCGCGCGCGCCGGGGCCGAGGTGGAGATCACCGCCGACTTCGGCCGGGCGATGAACGCCGACGGGCTGCTGGTGCCCGGCGTCGGCGCCTTCGCCGCCTGCATGGCGGGCCTGAAGGGCGTACGCGGCGACTGGATCGTCGGCCGCAGGCTGGCCGGCGGACGGCCGGTCATGGGCATCTGCGTCGGCATGCAGATCCTCTTCGCCCGCGGCATCGAGCACGGCGTGGAGACCGAAGGGCTCGACGAGTGGCCCGGCACGGTCGAGCCGCTGAAGGCGCCCGTCGTCCCGCACATGGGCTGGAACACCGTACGGCCGCCCGCCGACTCACGGCAGTTCGCGGGCCTGGACACCGACGCCCGCTTCTACTTCGTGCACTCCTACGCGGTGCGCGAGTGGGAATTCGACACGCACAACGCGGCGATCCGCGCGCCGAAGGTCACCTGGGCCACGCACGGCGAGCCGTTCGTGGCCGCGGTGGAGAACGGCGCGCTGTGGGCCACCCAGTTCCACCCGGAGAAATCCGGCGACGCGGGCGCCCAGTTGCTCACCAACTGGCTGGACACCCTCTAACGCGGTCTCACGCGTCAACCGCTCGACCCGTTAGACCCTCTCACTCGCCGCCCCGCCCCCTTCCACCGTCCGCTTTCACCTCCTCCCTTCTACGACGTAGGACGCACCCGATGAACAGGCTCGAACTCCTCCCCGCCGTCGACGTCCGGGACGGTCAGGCCGTACGCCTCGTGCACGGCGAGTCCGGATCCGAGACGTCCTACGGCGACCCGCACGCCGCCGCGCTGGCCTGGCAGGCGGCGGGCGCGGAGTGGCTGCACCTGGTGGACCTCGACGCGGCCTTCGGCACCGGCGACAACCGGGCGCAGATCGCCGAGGTGGCCCGTTCGATGGACATCAAGGTCGAGCTGTCCGGCGGCATCCGCGACGACGACACGCTCGCCGCCGCGCTCGCCACCGGCTGCACCCGCGTCAACCTCGGCACGGCCGCGCTGGAGACCCCGGAGTGGGTCGCCAAGGTCATCGCCGAGCACGGCGACCGGATCGCGGTCGGCCTCGACGTGCGCGGCACCACGCTGCGCGGCCGGGGCTGGACCCGCGACGGCGGCGACCTCTACGAGACGCTGGCCCGGCTGGACTCCGAGGGCTGCGCGCGGTACGTCGTCACCGACATCGCCAAGGACGGTACGCTCCAGGGCCCCAACCTGGAACTGCTCGCCGGGGTCTGCGCCGCCACCGACCGGCCGGTCGTCGCGTCCGGCGGCGTCTCGTCCCTCGACGACCTGCGCGCCATCGCGACTCTCGTGCCGCGGGGTGTCGAAGGCGCGATTGTCGGAAAGGCGCTCTACGCCAAGGCGTTCACCTTGGAAGAAGCCCTGGAGGCGGTATCACGATGACGGAGACCCCCGCAGTACGGCGCGACCAGTCCGAAAGCCCGCTGGAGGAGACCATCGGTTTCGCCCGCGCCGTCGCGGCGGGGGACCTGGTCCTGGTGTCCGGCACGATGCCCCTCGTCGACGGCGAGGTGCGCGGCGAGGGCAGCCCGTACGAACAGGCCCTGCTCGCCTTCGGGAACGCGCTGGCGGCGATCGAGCCCTTCGGCCTCGGGCCCGACAGCGTGATCCGCACCCGCATGTACATGAGCCACGCCAGGGACGCCGACGACGTCGGGCGTGCCCACCGGGAGCTGTTCGGGGCCGTGCGGCCCGCCGCCACCATGGTCGTGGTGGCCGGTTTCATGGACTCCCGCGTCCTGGTCGAGGTGGAGATCGAAGCCTACCGAGGAGCCGGCAGATGACCCTCGCGGTCCGTGTCATCCCCTGCCTCGACGTGGACAACGGCCGCGTCGTGAAGGGCGTCAACTTCCGGAATCTGCGGGACGCGGGCGACCCGGTGGAGATGGCCAAGCTCTACGACGCCGAGGGCGCCGACGAGTTGACCTTCCTGGACATCACCGCCTCCTCCGGCGACCGGGAGACCACGTACGACGTCGTCCGCCGTACGGCCGAGCAGGTCTTCATCCCGCTCACCGTGGGCGGCGGTGTGCGGACGGTCACGGACGTGGACCTGCTGCTGCGCGCGGGCGCCGACAAGGTGGGCGTCAACACGGCGGCCATCGCCAGGCCCGAGCTGATCCGGGAGATCGCCGAGCGGTTCGGCCGGCAGGTGCTGGTGCTGTCGGTGGACGCGCGGCGCACCCCCTCGGGTTCCTTCGAGGTCACCACGCACGGCGGGCGGCGCGGCACCGGCATCGACGCGGTGGAGTGGGCGCAGCGCGCGGCCGAGCTGGGCGCGGGCGAGATCCTGCTCAACTCGATGGACGCGGACGGCACCAAGGACGGCTACGACACGGAGATGATCGCGGCCGTCCGCAAGCTGGTGACGGTCCCGGTGATCGCCTCCGGCGGCGCGGGCCGCCTCGCCGACTTCGCGCCCGCGGTGGCGGCGGGCGCCGACGCCGTACTGGCCGCGTCCGTCTTCCACTTCGGCGACCTGCGGATCGGCGAGGTCAAGACGGCGCTGCGGGAGGCCGGGCACCCGGTGCGCTGAGCACGGGGTTTCCGTCGGCCGCCGCTCTCCATGTGCGGCGGCTCCGTTTTCAGCGGCTCAGTCCTGGCGGCGGGTGCAGACCAGCGCCGCGAGGTCCGGCGCGAGCGGTATCTCCACCGAGCGCAGCGCCGGGTGCTCCAGCCAGTGCAGCCTGGCCAAATCGGGGCTGCCCTCGTGCAGCGGCGGCCACCGGTCGGCGGGCGTGAAGTCGTCCACGACGAGGACGCCGCCGGGCCGCAGCAGCTCCACGGGATCGGCCGCCTCGTCCCCCTTCCCCTGGCCGCCGCCGTCCAGGACCAGCAGGTCGAAGGGGCCGTGCGCGGCGATGTCCTTCCAGTCGCCGCATTCGACGGTGACCTGCGGCGCGAGGTCCGAGAACAGCCAGGCGGCCGTTTCCGCGCGCCCCGGATCGCGCTCGACGCTCACCGCGGTGGCGTCGTCCCGCATGCCCGTGACCAACCAGCCGAGCCCCACTCCGAGTCCGGTACCGGTCTCGCCGATACGGGTGGCGCCCGCGGCGAGCGCGCGCAGCAGGCGGCCCTGCTCGGGGCGGCAGGAGTGGGGGAAGCCGAGCTGCTGTGCGGTGCGGGCGGCGCGTTCGACCAGCGGGGGCAGGTCGCCGGGGCCGCGGAGGTGCGCGCGGGTGCCGTCGAGTGACATGCCCGACATCCTGCCGGGGGCGCCCGGTCCACGGCCGGTGAACAGATGAGAAAGAGAAGTTGCGCAAATCAGATTGCGCAACTTTTCTTTCCTATCTAGGCTGGTGGTCGTGCCAGAAAAAGACGACGCCCCCCGGCCCCAGGCTCAGCGCATCACCGACCTCGACGCACTGAAGGTCTTCACCCACCCGTTGCGCATCCAGCTCTACCGCCACCTGGTCACCTCGGGTGCCGCCACCGCCTCCCACCTGGCCGACCAGGTGGACGAGGCGGTGTCCCTGGTCAGCTACCACCTGCGCAAGCTCGCCGCCCACGGCTTCATCGTCGAGGCCCCCGAGAAGAGCACCGACGGTCGCGAGCGCTGGTGGAAGGTCTCCGCCGAGCGCGGATTCTCCTTCCGCAGCGGGGACTTCACGGACCGGCCCGAGGGCGCCGCCGTCGTCAACGAGGTCACCAGGCAGCTCCTGGCCAGCCGCTACGAGCGGTACGAGCGCTACCTGGCCCAGCAGGCCGCCTGGGCGGGGGAGTGGACCGACGCCTCCTTCAGCTCCGAGTACATGCCGCGGCTCAGCGCCGCCGAACTCCACGAGATGGACGAGGAGATCACCGCGCTCATGCGCCGCTGGATCGACCGCGGCAAGGCGGCGGTCGAGGCGGGCGACACCGAGGGCCGGGAGCTGGTGGCCGTGCAGATGTACGGATTCCCGTTCCGGGAGTGACCGCGGAAGGCCCCTGAGACCGCGCCCGACCCGACGTCGAGACCAGAGGAGGGCCGCCACCATGACGGCGACCGCGATACCCGCAACACCGCACGGCAGGCCCGCGCACAAGGACGGGAACGTGCTGCGCTGGCTGATCGCGTACACCGCGTCCATGCTCGGCGACTGCGTCTACTTCCTCGCCCTCGGCTTCGCCGCCGCCAAGGTGGCGCCGCCGACGCAGGTGGGCCTGGTGATGGCGGTCGGCGCGGTGCCGCGCGCGGTGCTGATGCTCGGCGGGGGAGTGATCGCCGACCGGTTCGGGCCGCGCAAGGTGGTGATCGGCGGCGACGCGGTGCGCTGCGCGCTGATCCTCGGCGCCGCGGCGACGCTGGCGCTCTCCTCGCCGGGCCTGTGGCTGCTGGTCGTCGTCTCGCTGCTCTTCGGCGTCGTGGACGCGCTGTTCATGCCGGCCGTCGGCGCGCTGCCGCCGCGGATCGTCGCCGCCGACCAGCTCACCCGCTTGCAGGGCATGCGGTCCCTCACCATCCGCTTCGGCACCATCGTCGGACCGCCGGTCGGCGGCCTCGCGATGGGGCTCGGCGGCGCCACGGCCGCCTTCGCCCTGGCGGGCGCGCTCTTCGCGGTCTCCGTACCGCTGCTGATCGCCACCCGCATGAGCCCGCTGCCCGAAGCGCCCGCCGGGAGCGACGGGCCCGAGGAGGGCGCGAGCGCCTGGCGGGATCTGCTCGACGGACTGCGGTACGTCCGCCGCCACCGGCTCGTCGGCCCGCTGGTCCTGTCCGCCGCCATCTGCGAACTGGGCCTGGTCGGCCCGTTGAACGTCGGCATGATCCTGCTCGCCCAGCACCGCGGCTGGGGCTCGTCCGGCTACGGCTGGATCATCGCGGGCTTCGGCGCGGGCGCCGGGTGCGGCGCGCTGCTGCTGACCGTACGGGGCCGTCTGCCGCGGGCCGGGGCCGTCCAGATCGGCGCCCTGTTCGCGGGCGCCGCGGGCGTCGGCCTGATCGGCGTGGCGCCCTCGCCGGCCCTCGCGGTCGCCGTCGCCGCGCTGAGCGGCCTGTTCTGCGGCATCTGCGGCAGCCTCGCGTACGCCCTCATCCAGTCGGCGGCCGACCCCGGCTACCTCGGCCGCGTCACCTCGGTGATGAGCCTCAGCAGCTTCGGCCTCGCCCCCCTGGCCTACCCCCTCTTCGGCGCCGCCGTCGCCGCCTGGGGCCCGGCCCCCGTCTTCCTCACCAGCGCCGTCCTCACCATGACCGGAGGCGTCGTCGGCCTCGCCACCCCCGCGATCCGCACCGCGGAACTTCCCCGCGGGAAGCGGTCGCCGCGCCCGGCGGCGGACGTGACGGCTGCCGCCGAGCCGGTGGCCGCGGGCCGGGACTGACGCCGAGAAAATGCTGTGACGTGCACGGGGGCCTCCTGTTAGCTTCGCGCTCATGGACCCGCTCGGTGATGCAGAGATTCGCGGCTCGTTCGTCAATTGCTCCAAGGGGGAGGCGAAGCGGATCAGCCTGCCCAGGGATCTGGGCGACCTGCCGTGGAGCGACCTGGACTTCCTGGGCTGGCGCGACCCCGGCGCCCGCGACCGCGCCTATCTGGTGCGGCCCGGCGACGAGCCCGTGGGCATCGTCCTGCGGATCGCCCCCGGCGCCCGGCGCAATCTGATGCGCAGCAGCCTCTGCTCCCTCTGCCTCACCGGCCACTCCGGCGGCGGCGTCGACCTCCTGGCGGCCCCGCTCGCGGGCGCCGCCGGCCGCCAGGGCAACACCGTCGCCCTCTACATGTGCGCCGACCTCGCCTGCTCCCTCTACGTCCGCGGCAAGAAGAGCTCCGCCCTGGTCAAGCGGCTCGAGGAGACCCTCACCCTCGACGAACAGATCGCCCGCACCCTCCGCAACCTCGACGGCTTCCTCGCCAAGGTCGTCGCCTAGCCGGACGAACGGCGGTGCGCCGGAGAAGCCGGGTCACGCGGTCGGCGTGAGGACGAGCCGGCGGCCCGGCCCGACGGGAGCCGTCCAGGCACGCTCGACCTCGGAAAGGGATACGGCGTCGGCCGCGACGGAGAAGACCCCGGCCGTGAGTTGAGCGACCAGCGAAGGAAGTTCGGCGACGATGCCCGCGGTGGTGACGGAGCCCTGGCCACTGCCCATGACGCGGAGGTTGGCGGCGCGCAGGACGAAGGACGGCAGGGTGATGTCGGGTCCGGCCGTGGAGCCGATCTGGATCCAGTCGAGGATGGCGGCACGGTCGGTGCGGCGGGTGAGCAGCGCGGGAAGGGCCCGCTCGGTCGGCGCGCCCCAGGTGTAGTGGATGACCGACAGGCCCAGTTCGGCCGCGACCTTCCCCAGCGCGTTCTGCACTCGCGGCCGGCCTCGCCGACGAGCAGCGCGCCGCCCTGTCCGTGCTGGCGAGCGCTGTGGTGTCCGGCAACAGCGCGCTGTGAGAAGCCCGGGGCCGACGGGGCCGAGGGGCTGTCGCCCGCCGGGGCGGCGGACGCGCTGCCGCCTACCGCGTCACAGTCCGAGCTTCGCCGCGTACAGCCGCGCCACCGCGTCCTTGTCGCCGTCCACCTCGACCTCGGCGGCGTCCTGGCGGCCGAAGACGAAGATCGTCAGCTCGGACGGCTCACCGGTCACGGTCACCACGGGAGAGCCCTTGCGGGCGACGGCGGTCTGGCCGTTCGGACGGCGCAGCACCAGGCCGACCGGGGAGCGGCGGCCCGCGAGCCGGGCGGCACGCTCCAGCCGGGCCCACAGCGTGTCGGCGAAGACGGGGTCGATGGCACGCGGCGTCCAGTCGGGCGTGGCACGCCGGACGTCCTCGGCGTGGACGTAGAACTCGACGGTGTTGGAAGCCTCGTCCACCTGCTTGATGGTGAAGGGCGACATTCGCGGCGGGCCGGTCCTGATGAGCTGGATCAGCTCTTCGTACGGCTTTCGCGCGTACTCCTTGCGGACCCGTTCCGCACGGTCCTTGAGCTGCGGGATGACAAGCCCCGCCGCCGCGTCACCGCGCCGTTCGCGTACCACGACGTGCGCGGCCAGGTCGCGGGTGGACCAGCCCTCGCACAGCGTCGGGCCGTCGGGTCCTGACTGCTCCAGCAGATCGGCGAGGAGCAGACGTTCGCGCTGGGCATGTGTCGACATGACCCCAGATTAACGGCCCCTTGGCCGATACGTCCGCTCCCCGCCCCTGCCGCCCCCGTGAGGCGTCAGCCCAGCGGAGCGTAGAGCTTCTTGCTGTTGGTGCCGTTGTTGAGCGTGAGCGAGCAGGTCACCGTCTTGCGGCCCTGGAGCTCGTAGGTGGTCAGCTTCGGGAAGAGCGCGTACGGGTAGTACAGCCGCCCGTCCGCGGGAAGGTGCTTCTTGGCGTCGGCCGTGCACAGCTCCAGCGCCTTCGACTGGATCTCCGAGTCGGTGCTGAAGGTGCCGGACAGCGTCTCGTTGGCGACGACCTGGCCGTCGTGCGCGGAGCTGCACGACTTGGTGGTCACCGTGTCGACGGTCGGCGTGAGGGTCGGCGCGTCGAAGCACTTGCCCGGCGAGAGCACCACGTACGGCACGACCTTCTCGGTCGGGGTGATGCTCGGGAAGTCGGTGAACGGGTCGTCGGTCGGGGTGTCGAACGTCGGGGTGTCCGACGGCAGCGTGAAGCTGGGCGTCGGCTCCGTGAAGGACGGCATGGACGGCAGTCCTGACGGCAGACCGCTGATCGACGGCGTCGGCTTCGCGTCGTTCTTGCTGTCGCTGCCGCCGGAGACGGCGACCGCGGTGCCGATACCGCCGATCACCACGACCGCGGCTATCGCGATCAGCACATTGCGCTTGGTGTTGTTCGGCGGCGGCGGGGGCGGCGGGTAGCCGCCGGGGCCCTGCGGATAGCCGTAGCCACCGGGCGGGGCGGGCGGTCCGGGCGGGCCCGGCTGGCCGTAGCCGCCCTGCTGACCGTAGCCCTGCTGGCCGTAAGGACCCGGCGCGGCCTGCGTCGGCTCCTGCGGATAACCGTAGTTCTGACCGCCGCCTTGTTGCGGATAGCCATAGCCGCCGTCAGCGGGCGGCGGGGGAGGAGGGGGGCCGAAGCCCTGCGGTGGCCCGAAACCGCCTCCTTGATCCGGAGGCGGCGGCGGTCCTTCTTGCGGCGGTGGTGGAAAACCCATGCAGGCAGGATGCCCCATACGGGTGACATGAGCGAGCGACAACCGGATGGTGGTCAACTCACTTGCCCTCTTTGCCGGTTATTGACCCTTTTCGAGTTCTTGATATTCGGCGGCAGAATGGTCACCATGCCCGCCACCGCACTCGACCCAGCAGTCGCCGCCCGCCTCAAGCGCACGGCCGACGGACTCGTACCCGCCATCGCCCAGCAATACGACACCGGTGAAGTGCTGATGCTGGGGTGGATGGACGACGAGGCCCTGCACCGCACCCTCACCACCGGCCGCTGCACCTACTGGAGCCGCAGCCGCCAGGAGTACTGGGTCAAGGGCGACACCTCGGGCCACGTCCAGCACGTCAAGTCCGTCGCGCTGGACTGCGACGGCGACACCCTGCTGGTGAAGGTCGACCAGGTCGGCGCCGCCTGCCACACCGGCGACCGCACGTGCTTCGACGCCGACATGCTGCCGCTCGGCCAGCCGGTCCGCCCTTCGCCGTACCGGCCGCTCCCGGCGCCCGGCCGTGACCACTAATCTCGGCTCATGGACCTTGAGACCTTCCGCAAGCTGGCGGTCGACCGCCGGGTGATTCCCGTGACGCGCAGGCTGCTCGCCGACGGCGACACTCCGGTCGGGCTGTACCGCAAGCTCGCGGGGGAGCGGACGGGAACGTTCCTGCTGGAGTCGGCGGACGGAGGCACCTCCCAGGCCGAAGGCTCCGGGGGAGGCCGGACGTGGTCGCGCTACTCCTTCGTCGGCGTCCGGTCGGCCGCCACGCTCACCGCGCGCGACGGCCAGGCGCACTGGCTCGGCACGCCGCCGGTCGGCGTCCCGGTCGACGGCGACCCGCTGGAGGCGCTGCGCGTCACCGTCGACGCCCTGCACACCCCGCGCGACCTGGCGGCGGGGATGCCGCCCTTCACCGGCGGCATGGTCGGCTACCTCGGCTACGACATCGTGCGCCGCCTGGAGCGGATCGGCGAGCGGACCCGCGACGACCTGCGGTTGCCGGAACTGACCATGCTGCTCACCTCCGACCTCGCCGTCCTCGACCACTGGGACGGCACGGTCCTGCTGATCGCCAACGCGATCAACCACAACGACCGCGACACCGGGGTGGACGAGGCCCACGCGGACGCCGTCGCCCGCCTCGACGCCATGCAGGCCGACCTGGCCAAGCCGGTCGAATACGTCCCCGTCGAGCTGCCGCCGTCGGAACTGCCCGAATACACCGCCCTGTGGGGCGGCGCCGCCTATCAGCGCGCGGTCGACGACATCAAGGAACGTATCCGCGCGGGTGAGGCCTTCCAGGTCGTCCCCTCGCAGCGCTTCGAGACCCCGTGCACGGCCAGCGCGCTCGACGTCTACCGGGTCCTGCGGGCCACCAACCCCAGCCCGTACATGTACCTCTTCCGCTTCCCCGGCGGCGAGGGCGGCGACTTCGACGTCGTCGGCTCCAGCCCCGAGGCCCTGGTCAAGGTCGAGGACGGCCGCGCCATGGTCCACCCGATCGCGGGCACCCGCCCGCGCGGCGCCACCCCGCGACAGGACACCGCGCTCGCCGAGGAACTGCTGGCCGACCCCAAGGAACGCGCCGAGCACCTGATGCTGGTCGACCTCGGCCGCAACGACCTGGGCCGCGTCTGCGAACCCGGCAGCGTCGAGGTCGTCGACTTCATGTCCGTCGAGCGCTACTCCCACGTCATGCACATCGTCTCGACCGTCACCGGCCAGGTCGCCGAGGGCCGTACCGCCTTCGACGTGCTCACCGCCTGCTTCCCCGCGGGCACCCTCTCCGGCGCCCCCAAGCCGCGCGCCATGCAGATCATCGAGGAGCTGGAGCCGTCCCGGCGCGGTCTGTACGGCGGCTGCGTCGGCTACCTCGACTTCGCCGGTGACTCCGACACCGCCATCGCCATCCGTACGGCGCTGCTCCGCGACGGCACCGCCTACGTCCAGGCCGGGGCCGGTGTCGTCGCCGACAGCGATCCGGTGGCCGAGGACACCGAGTGCCGCAACAAGGCCGCCGCCGTCCTGCGCGCGGTGGCCACGGCCAACCGCCTGTGACGGTCGCCTTCCGGAGGCGGGCAGCCGGTCTTCGACAGGCGTGAGCGACGAGCCACGACGCGCGTGCGCGTCGTGGCTCGTCGCGCGGTTCCTCGCGCCCTTGTGGGTGCCGTCAGCCCGCGAAGGCCGCCGTGCCGTTCGGCGTGCCGAGGCCCGTCGGGCCGTCGAAGCCGCTCACGCCGGTGCACAGGTACGAGCCGCCGCACGAGCCGTTCGAGCCGCCGGCCACGTCGTTGAGCGCGTCGGCGTGCGCGTAGGGGAACGAGGCGGGGTAGGACCCGGCCGAGGGCGCCCCGGCGAGGGCGTAGACGGCCGCGATCAGCGGCGACGAGGCGCTGGTGCCGCCGAAGACCTCCCAGCCGGTGTCCGAGCCGTACGTGTCGTGGACGGCGACGCCCGTCGCGGGGTCGGCGACCGCCGAGACGTCGGCGATGGTGCGCTTGCCGCAGTCGGCGTCCGTCTGCCAGGACGGCTTGGCGTCGTAGGAGGAGCAGCCGGAGCCGGTGCCCGTCCAGACGGACTCGGTCCAGCCGCGGCTGGAGGAGTCGCTGGTGAGCGAGGTGCCGCCGACGGCGGTGACGTACTGGGAGGCGGCCGGGTACTCGGCGCCGTAGCCGCTGTCACCGGCGCTGACGGTGATGGCGACACCGGGGTGGTCGAAGTACGAGCTGTCGTACGACGGGTCCGAGGAGGACTCGCCGCCGCCGTAGCTGTTGGAGACGTACTTCGCGCCCAGCGACACCGCGGTGTTGACGGACTCGCCCAGGTTGGTCATCGAGGAGTCGTCGGCCTCGACCAGGAGGATGTGGCAGTCGGGGCAGGCGGCGCTGACCATGTCGAGGTCGAGCGATATCTCCTCGGCCCAGCCCGCGTCGGCGCTCGGCAGCGAGGAGGCGCTGCCGGACTGGCCGACCTTCGAGAAGCAGCCGTTGTCGGCGGTGCAGGCGGGCAGGCCGTACGTGGAGCGGTAAGTGGCCAGATCCGCTTCGGCGTTGGGGTCGTCGTACGCGTCGACGATCGCCACGGTCGCGCCGGACCCGCCGGAGGAGGGCAGGGCGTACGCGCTCTGGAGATCGGCCGGGCCGAGGCCGGAGGGGGCCGCGGCCGGGTCCACCGAACCGGTGGACTTCTTGAGCGTGTTGACGCCCTGGGTGACCTTGAGCGCCTTGCACGCCATCACGTCCGGATGGGTGCTGACGGCGCAGGAGCGCGCGGTGCTGACGCCGTGCGCGGCGGGGGAGGCGCCGGCGTACGGCGCCAGGGCCAGCCCCGACAGGGCCAGTCCGGCGGCGGCGGTGACCGCGAGCGCGGTGCGGCGGGCGGTGGGTGTGAGGGTGATCGAACGCAACTATTGCCTCCTGTGGGGGGGTGAACCGGGGGCTTGTGGGATGCGTGACAGGTGGTGCCATTGGTGCGAGTTGACATCAGTGGGACGGCCGAGAACGTATGGTGACGAGCGCACGCCAACAAGGAGGGGGCTGGAAGCTATACCTCCGCTTTACTTGTGGCATAAGGGAGTTGGGCAAGGCATTGCCTGGTGCTGACCTCCCGGCAGGTGTGAAATCGAGTCGTCCCGGTGTGGTGTGCGACGGCCGTTTCGTACCGCTTCGGTACCATTCGGGACCGATCGCCACGGCGTGTTTTCAGCCGCGCGCCGCGACCCCCGGTCCGGCGCCCCGGTGCCCCCGCCGGACGGGCCGCCGCGCCGACAGGCGATAGTGGTGGGGTGAGTGCCGTCCCTCAGCCCCGCGCTGACCAAGCCGTCGAGACCGAAGCCGCGACCGACCGCGAGACCGGGGTCGAACCCGGCCGGGCGACCGAAGCCGGGCCCGAACGCGGGACCGGCCCCGGTGCCGCGCCCTCGGCCGCGCGGCGCACCGCCACGCGCGTCCTCGCCGTCGCGCTCGCGTGCGGCGTGATCGGCGCCAGCGTCGTGCTGCTCGCGGCGGGCAAGACCTGGGCGCGCGGCACCGTCGCCTTCGGCCAGGGCACCCTCCCGGTGCACGCCACCGGCAGCCAGGCCACCGCGCTGCCCGGCGCGCTGGCCCTGGTCGGCCTGGCCGCGCTCGTCGCCGTCTTCGCCGTACGCCGGATCGGCCGCTACGTCGTCTCCGGGCTGCTCACGCTCTCCGGCCTCGGCGTGGTCGTCGTCGTGCTCGCCCGCCGCGCGGCCACCGGCGCCCTCAACGAACGGGCCGCCGCCGCGTCCGGCCTCACCCGCGCCACCGCGGGCCACACGAGCACCACCGGCTGGCCGCTGGTCGCCGTCGCGGGCGGCGTATTGCTGCTCCTCGCGGGCCTGCTCGCACTGCGCTACGGCCACGCCTGGCCCGCGATGTCCAGCCGCTACGACCGGCCGGGCAGCCGCCCCTCGCTGCGCGGCAGGGCCGCCGCCGCGCCCGCGCCGATCGACCCCGACCGGGCCGAGGACCTGTGGAAGGCGCTGGACCGGGGCGAGGACCCCACGCAGGCCCCCGGCTGACCGGTCCCGCGCGTGCCACGACCGCCCGTTCCACCCCCGTGCACGGCAACCCCGGAACACGCGCAACAATGGAAGACGAAGTCGGCGGCGAAAGGACGCCACCGACCGAGAGGATTCAGGGAGCACTCATGGCGGTCCATCACGACCACGGCCACACCCCCGCCGCGTGGACCGGCTCGATCATCTCGTTCATCGGCTTCTGTGCCGGAGGCGTGTTCATGGTCGCCGCCCAGCCGGTCCCCTTCTGGGCGAGCATGGGCGTCATACTGCTCGGCCCCGTCGTCGGCGGTGCGATGAAGCTCATGGGCCTGGGCAGCAAGGAGTCACCCGAGGTACGGGTCGCCCGCGCCCACGCCGCGCAGGAGGTCCGCACCCCGGAGGGGACGACGCACACGGAGTCGCCCGCTGAGGCGCCCGCCAGCGCCTGACCCCACCGGTCCCGCCCGCCGGGCGCAGCCGCCGACCTCCGGGTCCGCGCGCTGCGCCTTCGTGCGTCCGGGGGCAGAATCGGCGATGTGATTCACGACACAGCAGGTCGGGCCGAAGGCCGGGCCCCCGCGGCGGCGCGCGGGACGGCTCCCGGAGCGGCCCTCGGCGCCGTCTCGCGCGCCGCCGTACCGCTCGCCCTCCTCGGCGCGGTGGCGGGCGCCTTCGCGTACGTCGGCACCGTCGACCCCAACACGCCCGGCCACTACCCGGCCTGCCCGCTGCTGCACTACACCGGGATCTACTGCCCCGGCTGCGGCGGCCTGCGCAGCGCCCACGCCGTCGCCCACGGCCACCTCGGCACGGCGCTGGGCTGCAACGCGCTCGCGGTGGCCGGATACGTCGTCTTCGCCGTCGTGTGGGCCGTCTGGTTCACCCGCAGGCTGCGCGGCCGACCGTTCGAACCCGTGCTGCGCCCGGTGTACGGGAAGGCGCTCCTCGCCCTGGCGCTGGTCTTCACCGTTGTCCGGAACCTGCCGTTCGGCGCGGCGCTCATCCCGTGACCCGCCCGCCTTCCGGGGCATGCTTGTCCAGGTGGTGGGACCGCGAATCCCCGGATGCGGGCGCTGCGCCCGGCGCCCGATACCATCGGAGTGTCGGTGGTTCCCACCATTGGCTTGATCATTTCGCTGTACGAACCCGGTCCGGAAGGGGAGCTCTCGCGTGAGTGTGCTCGACGAGATCATCGACGGAGTCCGCGCTGACCTCGCCGAGCGGCAGGCCCGCGTCACCCTCGACGAACTCAAGGAGCGGGCCACCAAGGCGCGCGACGCCAAGGACGGGGTGGCCGCCCTGCGCGGCGACAGCGTCAAGGTGATCTGCGAGGTCAAGCGGTCCAGCCCCTCCAAGGGCGCGCTGGCCGCCATCGCCGACCCCGCGGGGCTCGCCGCCGACTACGAGGCGGGCGGCGCCGCCGTCATCAGCGTCCTCACCGAGGAGCGGAAGTTCGGCGGCTCCCTCGCCGACCTCGAAGCGGTCCGCGCCAAGGTCGACATCCCGGTCCTGCGCAAGGACTTCATCGTCACCGCGTACCAGCTCTGGGAGGCCCGCGCCTACGGTGCCGACCTCGCCCTGCTGATCGTCTCCGCGCTCGACCAGGACGCCCTCGTCTCGCTCGTCGAGCGCGCCCAGTCGATCGGCCTCACCCCGATCGTCGAGGTGCACGACGAGGAGGAGGTCGAGCGGGCGGTGGACGCCGGGGCGAAGATCATCGGGGTCAACGCGCGTAATCTCAAGACCCTTGAGGTCGACCGCGGGAACTTCGCCCGCGTCGCGCCCGAGATTCCCGACCACATCGTGAAGATCGCCGAGTCCGGGGTGCGTGGTCCCCACGACCTGATCGCCTACGCCAATGACGGCGCCGACGCCGTGCTCGTCGGCGAGTCGCTCGTCACCGGCAAGGATCCGCGTGCCGCGGTCGCCGATCTTGTGGCTGCCGGCGCCCATCCCGCCCTCCGCTTCGGCCGCTAACCCCCCTCCGGGGGAGGGCCCCACACCCCTTACGGTGCCCCGTCAGGGCGCCCGACCGCGCTTTGCACGGCGGTTCTTCGCGAGAGACGGTGCCCCGTCAGGGCGCGTGAGCCGCACCTCGTGGGGCGGTTCCTCGTCAAGGACGTGCCCCGTCAGGGGCGCGGGGAACTGCGCGGCCAGCCGCGATGCTCTCGCTGGTCACCGCCCGCCCCGGTGGGGTGGTTCGGTGGTGTCCGGATCACCGGCCGGTGGTGGGTTGCTCGCGCAGTTCCTCGCGCCCCTGGCGGGGCGGGCCGTCTTTCGTTCGGGCGGTGAGCCGGTCTTTTGAGGGGTGCGGGGAACTGCGCGGCCAGCCGCGACGCTCTCGCAGGTCACCGCCCGCCCCGGTGGGGCGGTTCGGTGGTGTCCGGGCCACCGGCCGGTGGTGGGTTGCTCGCGCAGTTCCTCGCGCCCCTGATGGGGCGCACCGTCTTTCGTCCGGGCGGTGGGCCGGTCTTTTGAGGGGCGCGGGGAACTGCGCGGCCAGCCGCGATGCTCCCGCTGGTCACCACCGGCCCCGGCGGGGCAGTTCGGTTGTCGCCGGACCACCGGCCGGTGGGGGCTGGGCGCGCAGTTCCCCGCGCCCCGAAAAGCGAGGCCCTGCGCGGTACCGGGTTCCTCAAGGCGAGGCGCTGTGTTGGCTGAACGCGCGCGGGGGCCGGGCATGGGATGGGGGGACCTGCCCGGAGGGCTAGACTCGGGCGCATGTCCCTCGCCGCGCGTCTCGCCCCCGGTTGCCGCCCCCGCGGCTGCCGCGCGCCGGCGCGCAAGGTGCTGGGGCGCCGGGTGCGGTATGTGATCGGGTGCGAGCCCGGCCAGGTGAACGGCAGGCGATGGCGCCGCGGCTGAGCCGCGAGCACAGCCACGTACGCACGACACGGACACGCGTACGCGTCCCCCCTTTCACCCGCGCCTGACGGCGCACAGCCAGGGATGCCCCATGTCAGAAACGCACGACTTCTTCCATCCGGATCCGGACGGATCCGTCCCCACCCCCGCGGGCTACTTCGGCGCGTTCGGCGGCAAGTTCATCCCGGAGGCGCTGGTCGCCGCCGTGGACGAAGTGGCCGTCGAGTACGCGAAGGCGAAGACCGACCCCGCCTTCGCGGCCGAGCTGAACGACCTGATGGCCAACTACGCGGGCCGTCCGAGCGCCCTCACGGAGGTCCCCCGGTTCGCCGAGCAGGCGGGCGGGGCACGGGTCTTCCTCAAGCGGGAGGACCTGAACCACACCGGCTCGCACAAGATCAACAACGTGCTGGGCCAGACGCTGCTGACCAAGCGGATGGGCAAGACCCGCGTGATCGCGGAGACCGGCGCGGGCCAGCACGGCGTCGCCACCGCGACCGCCTGCGCGCTGTTCGGCCTCGACTGCACGATCTACATGGGCGAGATCGACACCCAGCGCCAGGCGCTCAACGTCGCGCGGATGCGGATGCTCGGCGCCGAGGTGGTCTCGGTGACCTCCGGCAGCCGGACGCTGAAGGACGCCATCAACGAGGCGTTCCGCGACTGGGTCGCCAACGTGGACCGCACGCACTACCTGTTCGGCACGGTCGCGGGACCGCACCCCTTCCCCGCGCTGGTCCGCGACTTCCACCGGGTGATCGGCGTCGAGGCGCGCCGCCAGCTCCTGGAGCGCACCGGCCGGCTGCCGGACGCCGCCGTCGCCTGCGTCGGCGGCGGCTCCAACGCCATGGGCCTCTTCCACGCCTTCCTGCCCGACACCGGGGTCCGGCTGGTCGGCTGCGAGCCCGCGGGCCACGGCGTGGCCACCGGGGAGCACGCGGCCACCCTCACCGAGGGCGAGCCGGGCATCCTGCACGGCTCGCGCTCCTACGTCCTCCAGGACGACGAGGGCCAGATCACCGAGCCGTACTCGATCTCGGCGGGTCTGGACTACCCCGGCGTCGGCCCCGAGCACTCGTACCTCAAGGACATCGGCCGCGCCGAATACCGCGCGGTCACCGACGACGAGGCGATGCAGGCCCTGCGGCTGCTGTCCCGTACCGAGGGCATCATCCCCGCCATCGAGAGCGCGCACGCCCTGGCCGGGGCCCTGGAGATCGGCCGTGAGCTGGGCCCCGAGGGCCTGGTGCTGGTGAACCTCTCCGGCCGCGGCGACAAGGACATGGACACGGCGGCCCGCTACTTCGGGCTGTACGACGCGACCGCCGAGGTCGACGAGGACAACGAGGTGGCGGTCAAGTGAGCGGGAACGTAGAGCTGTTGGACCGGGTGCTGGCCGACGCCAAGGCCGAGGGGCGGGCCGCGCTCGTGGCGTATCTGCCCGCCGGTTTCCCGACCGTGGACGGCGGGATCGAGGCCGTGAAGGCCGCCTTCGAGGGCGGAGCGGACATCGTCGAGGTCGGGCTGCCGCACAGCGACCCGGTGCTGGACGGGCCGGTCATCCAGACCGCCGACGACATCGCGCTCAACAAGAACCACGTGCGGATCGCCGACGTGCTGCGCACCGTACGCGAGGCGCACCAGGCCACCGGCAAGCCGGTGCTGGTCATGACGTACTGGAACCCGGTGGACCGCTACGGCGCCGAGCGGTTCGCGACCGAGCTGGCCGAGGCGGGCGGCGCGGGCTGCATCCTGCCCGACCTGCCGGTCGAGGAGTCCGAGGGATGGCGGAAGGCGGCCGAGCAGCAGGGCCTGGCCACCGTCTTCGTCGTCGCTCCTTCCAGCCGTGACGAGCGGCTGGCGAAGATCACCGCGGCGGGCAGCGGCTTCGTCTACGCGGCCTCCCTGATGGGAGTCACCGGCACGCGGGAGAGCGTCGGCGAGCAGGCGTCCGACCTCGTGCGCCGCACCCGCGCCACCACGGACCTGCCGGTCTGCGTGGGCCTGGGCGTGTCGAACGCGGTGCAGGCCGCCGAGGTCGCGGCCTTCGCCGACGGTGTGATCGTCGGCTCGGCCTTCGTCAAGCGCATCCTCGACGCGGACGGCGACCTGCCCGCGGCCCTCACGGCCGTACGGGAACTGGCGGCGGAACTGGCCGCGGGCGTCCGCAAGCGCGGCTGACGGCACCGGCCGCGACCGTACGAAAGAAACCGGCCGCGCCCCGTACGACCGGCCCCGGCGTAACACGATGGGGCGAATCGCGGTGCGGGAAGGCGCTGAAGTGCCCTCCCGCACCGTTGGTCAGGGATGTGAGCCAGAAGAACCGAGACGGAAAGCGCAGCGCCCGCGAGGCCCTGTACGAACAGCGTGAGAAAGAGAAGGCCAGCGCCCGACGCAGGCGCACCATGGTGGTCGCGGGCGCGGTGGTCGCCGTGCTGGCCATCGCCGCCGTGATCGGGGTGGTGGTCGCCGACCACAAGGACAGCGGCGGCGGCTCCACCCCGGCAGCCGCGCCCAAGGGCGCCATCGGCAAGGACAATCTCGTCATCCCCGTCGGCGCCGCCGACGCGCCCTCGGTGCTGACGATCTACGAGGACTTCCGCTGCCCGGCGTGCGACGCCTTCGAGAAGGCGTTCACCCCGACCATCCACAGCCTTGAGGACAGCGGGCAGATCCGCACCGAATACCACCTGGTGACGCTCATCGACGGCAATCTCGGCGGCTCCGGCTCGCTGAACGCCGCCAATGCCGCCGCCTGCGCCCAGGACGCGGGCAAATTCCGCGCCTACCACGATGTGCTGTACGACAATCAGCCGGAGGAGCAGAGCGACACCTTCTCCGACAAGAACCACCTGCTCGACCTGGCGGGCAAGGTCAGCGGTCTGAAGACGCCGACCTTCACCGCGTGCGTCAACGGCGGCACCCACAACAGCTGGGTGAAGGCGTCGAACAGCGCCTTCGGCAAGTCCGGCTTCAACTCGACGCCGACGATCCTGCTCAACGGCAAGAGCGTCTACGGGAGCGGCAGCAATCTCACGCCCGACTCGCTGAAGCAGATGGTCACCGACGCGAACAAGGGCAAAAAGGCGGGTGCGGTGACCACCGCTCCGGCCTCCTGACAGGCCCGCTGAGGGGCCTGCCGAGGCTTGATTCCGGGCCTTTCGGCGTCCGCGGGGATTCCCCCGGAGGGGCCGGAGGAGTCCCGGCCGTTATCCATACGTAGCCGGGCGGGTTGCCGCACTTCCCGCCCGGCAAGGTAGCGTCGGTCATTGCCATGGAACTCGCATTCATTCCCAGCCCGTCGCACGGAGTCGTCCACCTCGGACCCATTCCGCTGCGCGGCTACGCGTTCTGCATCATCATCGGTGTCTTCGTAGCCGTATGGCTCGGCGGCAAGCGCTGGATCGCCCGCGGCGGCCGGGCGGGCACGGTCGCGGACATCGCCGTGTGGGCGGTGCCCTTCGGCCTGGTCGGCGGCCGGCTGTACCACGTGATCACCGATTACGAGCTGTACTTCACCAGTGGCAAGGACTGGGTCGACGCCTTCAAGATCTGGCAGGGCGGCCTCGGGATCTGGGGCGCCATCGCCTTCGGCGCGCTCGGCGCCTGGATCGCCTGCCGCCGCCGGGGGATCGCGCTGCCGGTCTACGCCGACGCCATCGCGCCGGGCATCGCCTTCGCCCAGGCGATCGGCCGCTGGGGCAACTGGTTCAACCAGGAGCTGTACGGCGGCCCGACCACGCTGCCCTGGGGTCTGAAGATCGACCCCGCGCACCGGCCGGAGAGCACGCCGGACATCGCCACGTACCACCCGACGTTCCTGTACGAGTCCCTGTGGTGCGTCGGCGTCGCCCTGCTGGTCATCTGGGCCGACCGCCGCTTCAAGCTCGGCCACGGGCGGGCCTTCGCCCTCTACGTCGCCGCGTACACGGTGGGCCGCGCCTGGATCGAGCACATGCGCGTGGACTACGCCCACCAGATCCTCGGCATGCGGCTCAACGACTGGACCGCGATCGTCGTCTTCATCGGCGCCGTCGTGTACCTCGTCGTCGTCGGCCGCAAGCGGCCCGGCCGCGAGGAGAACATCGAGCCTCTCGCCTCCGGCGAAGGCCCCGACGACGCCTCGCCGCCGTCGTCCGACCCGGAAGCGGAAGCGGACGCGGACGACGCGGTCGACTCCTCCTCCGTCGAGGACGAGGCTTCCGTCGGTTCCGTCGACCCGAAGCGAGCCTCCGAGGCGCTCTGATCTCGCGCCCCTGAGAAGCCCGTCACGCGCAGTGGCGACGCTCCTTCTCCAGGAGGAGAAAGGGCAGGTCAGGGCAGGCTTTCCTTGCTGGCGGCGCGTCGCATTCGAGCGTACGGTCGAATGGATTCGTGGTCGTGCGGCCTCGCGGGGGGCTGCCTGGGGAGGGGTGGGGACGGATGTCAACGGCTGTCGAGGAGACGACGGCGGCGCCGTATCACGTACCGCACCACTCGCACCGTGACGTGAGCGGCGGCTGGCTGCGCCCGGCGGTGTTCGGGGCGATGGACGGCCTGGTGTCGAATCTGGCGCTGATGACGGGAGTGGCGGGCGGCGACGTCTCGTCGCGCACCATCGTGGTGACCGGGCTCGCGGGCCTGGCGGCGGGCGCCTTCTCGATGGCGGCGGGGGAGTACACGTCGGTGGCCTCCCAGCGGGAGCTGGTCGAGGCCGAGCTGGAGATCGAGCGGATCGAGCTGCGCCGCCACCCGGAGGCGGAGCTGCGGGAGCTGGCCGAGCTGTACATCTCGCGGGGTGTGGAGCCGAAGCTCGCCCGCGAGGTGGCCAGGCAGCTCTCCGTCGACCCGGAGCGGGCGCTGGAGATACACGCCCGTGAGGAACTGGGCGTGGACCCGACCGACCTGCCGTCGCCGCTGGTCGCGGCGGCCTCCTCCTTCGTCGCCTTCGCGCTGGGCGCCCTGCTGCCCGTACTGCCGTATCTGCTCGGCGGCGACTCGCTGTGGCCCGCGGCCGTCCTCGCGCTGGCCGGACTGTTCGGCTGTGGTGCGGCCGTGGCCCGGGTGACCGCGCGTTCCTGGTGGTACAGCGGGGTTCGGCAGCTGCTGTTGGGCGCGGCGGCCGGCGGGGTTACCTTCGTATTGGGCGCTCTTATCGGCACAGCGGTCGGCTGACCACTCCGAACGGTCTGAACGGCCGACCGGTGCGGTCGGCCCACTGGTCCGATCGGGTGATCGGCGATGTGCCGTGCGCCCGCTCCACCGGACTCGGGAAACCCACAGGAAACCAGCGGCCACAAGCCTCATGTTTCCCCGTCGTTTCAGTAGCCGTCGCACGGGGCATTACCCGGTGGCGCACCGGCAGAAAGCGGCCCGGTGGCGCGCTGGACCCGGCCGGAAAACCTCCGACACGGCGCTGGCCTGATCTGTTCGCTCCACCCCTCATCATGTCCACATGCTGGAACTGAGTATCCGCTTCTCGAACACTCGTCCATCATGTAACCTGCACGAAATCGCAGAGGGCCAACGTCGTCCCTGTTGCGCATGCCTGGGAACAGGCAATGCATACAAGCCAAAGACGACGACGGGAGAGCCATGCGTTCGCGTTCCGCGTTCATGGACGGGCGCCCCGCCCCGCAGGGGATGTACGACCCCCGCAACGAGCACGACGCCTGTGGCGTCGGTTTCGTGGCCACCCTCACCGGCGAGGCGAGCCATGGGCTCGTGGAGCAGGCGCTGACCGTTCTGCGCAATCTGGAGCATCGTGGTGCCACCGGCGCCGAGCCCGACTCGGGTGACGGCGCGGGCATCCTCCTCCAGATCCCGGACGCCTTCCTGCGCGAGGCCGCCGGCTTCGCGCTGCCCGACCAGGGCCACTACGCGGTCGGCCTCGCCTTCCTCCCGGTCGAGACCGAGGACCGCGCCAAGGCCGTCGACGCCATCGAGCGGATCGCCGCGGAAGAGGGCCTGACCGTACTCGGCTGGCGCGAGGTCCCGGTCGCCCCCGAACTGCTGGGCACCACCTCCCGCTCGACGATGCCGTACTTCTCGCAGCTCTTCGTCGCCGACAGCGCCGGCGCCGCCTCCGGCATCGACCTCGACCGGCCCGCCTTCGTCCTGCGCAAGCGCGCCGAGCGCGAGGCCGACGTGTACTTCCCGTCGCTGTCCGCACGCACGATCGTGTACAAGGGCATGCTGACCACGGGGCAGCTCGAACCGTTCTTCCCCGACCTGTCCGACCCGCGGTTCGCCACCGCCATCGCGCTGGTCCACTCGCGCTTCTCCACCAACACCTTCCCGAGCTGGCCGCTCGCCCACCCGTACCGCTTCGTCGCGCACAACGGTGAGATCAACACCGTCAAGGGCAACAGGAACTGGATGCGGGCCCGCGAGTCGCAGCTCGCCAGCGACCTCTTCGGCCCGGCGGGCGGCGGCCAGGGCGGCGACCTGGAGCGGATCTTCCCGATCTGTACGCCCGGCGCCTCCGACACCGCGTCCTTCGACGAGGTGCTGGAACTGCTGCACCTCGGCGGCCGGTCGCTGCCGCACAGCGTGCTGATGATGATCCCCGAGGCGTGGGAGAACCACGAGTCGATGGACCCGGCGCGGCACGCCTTCTACCAGTACCACTCCACGCTGATGGAGCCCTGGGACGGCCCGGCCTGCGTCACCTTCACCGACGGCTCCGTCGTCGGCGCGGTCCTGGACCGCAACGGACTGCGCCCCGGCCGCTACTGGGTCACCGACGACGGCCTGGTCGTGCTCGCCTCCGAGTCCGGCGTCCTGGACATCGCCCCGGAGAAGGTGACCCGCAAGGGCCGCCTCCAGCCCGGCCGGATGTTCCTGGTCGACACCGTCCAGCACCGGATCGTCGAGGACGACGAGATCAAGGCGGGCATCGCCGCGGAGAACCCGTACGCCGACTGGCTGGAAGCCGGGCTGATCAACCTCTCCGACCTGCCCGAGCGCGAGCACATCGTGCACACCCACGCCTCGGTCACCCGCCGCCAGCAGACCTTCGGCTACACCGAGGAAGAGCTGCGGATCATCCTCGCGCCGATGGCCAGGACCGGCGGCGAACCGCTCGGCTCGATGGGCACCGACTCGCCGATCGCGGCGCTCTCCGAGCGCCCCCGGCTGCTCTTCGACTACTTCACCCAGCTCTTCGCGCAGGTCACCAACCCGCCGCTGGACGCCATCCGCGAGGAACTGGTCACCTCGCTGATCTCCACCATCGGCCCGTCGGGCAACCTGCTGGAGCCCAGCCCGGCCTCCTGTCGCAACATCACCCTGCCGTTCCCGGTGATCGACAACGACGAGCTGGCCAAGCTCATCCACGTCAACGCCGACGGCGACCTGCCCGGGCTCAAGGGCGCCACCCTGTCCGGCCTCTACCGGGTCACCGGCGGCGGCCAGGCACTGGCCGCCCGGCTCGCCGAGATCTGCGCCGAGGCCGACGCCGCCATAGAGGACGGCGCCCGCCTGATCGTGCTCTCCGACCGGCACTCCGACGCCGAGCACGCGCCGATCCCGTCGCTGCTGCTCACCTCCGCCGTGCACCACCACCTGATCCGCACCAAGCAGCGCACCCAGGTCGGCCTCCTCGTCGAGGCGGGCGACGTGCGCGAGGTGCACCACGTGGCGCTGCTCATCGGCTACGGCGCCGCGGCCGTCAACCCCTACCTGGCCATGGAGTCCGTCGAGGACCTGGTCAGGGCGGGCACCTTCCTGCCCGGCGTGGAGGTCGAGACCGCGCTGAAGAACCTGATCAAGGCGCTCGGCAAGGGCGTGCTGAAGGTCATGTCCAAGATGGGCATCTCCACCGTCGCCTCCTACCGCGGCGCGCAGGTCTTCGAGGCGGTCGGCCTGGAGTCCGACTTCGTCGACAGCTACTTCCACGGCACCGACACCAAGATCGGCGGCGCGGGCATCGACGTCGTCGCGCAGGAGGTCGCCGCCCGGCACGCCAAGGCGTACCCGCTGTCCGGCATCGCCGCCGCGCACCGCAGGCTCGACATCGGCGGCGAGTACCAGTGGCGCCGCGAGGGCGAACCGCACCTGTTCGACCCCGACACCGTCTTCCGGCTCCAGCACGCCACCCGCACCCGGCGCTACGACATCTTCAAGCAGTACACGCAGCGGGTGAACGAGCAGTCCGAGCGGCTGATGACGCTGCGCGGCCTGTTCGGGCTGAAGAACGACCGCGGCCCGGTCCCGATCGACGAGGTCGAGCCGGTCTCCGAGATCGTCAAGCGCTTCTCCACCGGCGCCATGTCGTACGGCTCGATCTCGCGCGAGGCGCACGAGACGCTGGCCATCGCCATGAACCAGCTCGGCGGCAAGTCCAACACCGGTGAGGGCGGCGAGGACGCCGACCGGCTGTACGACCCGGCCCGGCGCAGCGCCATCAAGCAGGTCGCCTCCGGCCGCTTCGGCGTGACGTCGGAGTACCTGGTCAACGCCGACGACATCCAGATCAAGATGGCCCAGGGCGCCAAGCCCGGCGAGGGCGGTCAGCTCCCCGGCCACAAGGTCTACCCGTGGATCGCCGGCACCCGGCACTCCACCGCGGGCGTCGGCCTGATCTCGCCGCCGCCGCACCACGACATCTACTCCATCGAGGACCTCGCCCAGCTCATCCACGACCTGAAGAACGCCAACCCCAAGGCGCGCGTTCACGTCAAGCTGGTCTCCGAGGTCGGCGTCGGCACCGTCGCGGCCGGTGTGTCCAAGGCCCACGCGGACGTCGTCCTGATCTCGGGACACGACGGCGGTACGGGCGCCTCGCCGCTCACCTCGCTCAAGCACGCGGGCGGCCCCTGGGAGCTGGGCCTGGCCGAGACCCAGCAGACGCTGCTGCTCAACGGCTTGCGGGACCGTATCGTCGTGCAGACCGACGGCCAGCTCAAGACCGGCCGGGACGTCGTCATCGCCGCGCTCCTCGGGGCCGAGGAGTTCGGCTTCGCGACCGCGCCGCTGGTGGTCTCCGGCTGCGTCATGATGCGCGTCTGCCACCTCGACACCTGTCCGGTCGGCGTCGCCACCCAGAACCCGGTGCTGCGCGACCGCTTCACCGGCAAGCCCGAATTCGTCGTGAACTTCTTCGAGTTCATCGCGGAGGAGGTCCGCGAGATCCTCGCCGAGCTGGGCTTTCGCTCCATCGAGGAAGCCGTCGGCCACGCCGAGCTGATCGACGCCGACCACGCCGTGGAGCACTGGAAGGCGCAGGGCCTCGACCTCGCCCCGCTGCTGTACGTGCCGGAGCTGCCCGAGGGCGCGGTGCTGCACCGTACCGTCGAGCAGGACCACGGCCTGGACCGCGCCCTGGACAACGAGCTGATCCGGCTCGCCGCCGAGGCGCTGGAGTCCGGCGCCCCGGTCCGCGCGCAGGTGCCGATCCGCAACGTCAACCGCACGGTCGGCACCATGCTCGGCCACGAGGTGACCAAGAAGTACGGCGGCGCGGGCCTGCCCGACGACACCATCGACGTCACCTTCACCGGCTCCGCCGGCCAGTCCTTCGGCGCGTTCCTGCCCCGGGGCGTCACCCTGCGGCTCGAAGGCGACGCCAACGACTACGTCGGCAAGGGCCTGTCCGGCGGCCGGGTCATCGTCCGCCCCGACCGCGGTGCCGACCACCTCGCCGAGTACTCCACCATCGCGGGCAACACCATCGCGTACGGCGCGACCAGCGGCGAGCTGTTCCTGCGCGGCCGTACCGGCGAGCGGTTCTGCGTCCGCAACTCCGGCGCGACCGTCGTCTCCGAAGGCGTCGGCGACCACGGCTGCGAGTACATGACCGGCGGCCGGGCCGTCGTCCTCGGCGCCACCGGGCGCAACTTCGCGGCCGGTATGTCCGGCGGCATCGCCTACGTCCTCGACCTCGACCCCGGCGCCGTCAACTTCGGGATGGTCGGCGTCGAGTCGCTGGACGCGGGCGACATCACGTGGCTGCACGATGTCGTGCGCCGCCACTTCGAGGAGACCGGCTCCACCGTCGCCGAGCGGCTGCTCGCCGACTGGGGCGGCGCCCTCACCCGCTTCGGCAAGGTCATGCCGAGGGACTACAAGGCAGTGCTCGCCGCCAAGAACGCCGCCGAGCAGGCCGGACTCTCCGAGTCCGAGACCACCGCGAAGATGATGGAGGCGGCAAATGGCTGACCCCAAGGGCTTCCTCACCACCCCGCGTGAGACCGCTCCGACCCGCCCGGTCGAGGAGCGCCGGCAGGACTGGAAAGAGGTCTACGTCCCCGGCGGCCTGCTGCCGATCATCAGCAAGCAGGCCGGACGCTGCATGGACTGCGGCATCCCGTTCTGTCACAACGGCTGTCCGCTGGGGAATCTGATCCCCGAGTGGAACGACTACGCCTACCGCGAGGACTGGACCGAGGCCAGCGAGCGGCTGCACGCCACCAACAACTTCCCGGAGTTCACCGGGCGGCTGTGCCCCGCGCCGTGCGAGTCGGCCTGCGTGCTGGGCATCAACCAGCCCGCCGTCACCATCAAGAACGTCGAAGTCACCATCATCGACAAGGCGTGGGACAACGGCGACGTCACCCCGCAGCCGCCGGACCGGCTGTCCGGCAAGACCGTCGCCGTGATCGGCTCGGGCCCCGCGGGCCTGGCCGCCGCCCAGCAGCTCACCCGCGCCGGGCACACCGTCGCGGTCTACGAGCGCGCCGACCGGATCGGCGGACTGCTGCGCTACGGCATCCCCGAGTTCAAGATGGAGAAGCGGCACATCAACCGGCGCATCGAGCAGATGCGCGCCGAGGGCACCAAATTCCGCACCGGAGTGCAGATCGGCGTCGACCTCGACGCGGCCAAGCTCGCCAAGCGGTACGACGCGGTGGTCATCGCGGCCGGCGCGACCGTCTCCCGCGACCTGCCCGCACCCGGCCGTGAGCTGGGCGGCATCCACTTCGCGATGGAGTACCTCCCGCTGGCCAACAAGGTGCAGGAGGGCGACTTCGTCTCCCCGCCGATCACCGCGCAGGGCAAGCACGTCGTCGTCATCGGCGGCGGCGACACCGGCGCGGACTGCGTCGGCACCGCCCACCGGCAGGGCGCGGCCTCGGTCACCCAGCTCGAGATCATGCCGCGGCCGTCCGACGACCGGCCCGCGGGCCAGCCGTGGCCGACGATGCCCGCCGTCTACAAGGTGACCTCGGCGCACGAGGAGGGCGGCGAGCGGGTCTACGCCGTCAACACCATGAAGTTCGAGGGCGACGAGAACGGCAACGTCAAGGCGCTGCACCTGGTCGAGGTGGCCTTCCAGGACGGGAAGTTCGTCCCGCAGGAGGGCACCGAGCGGGTCATCCCCGCCGAGCTGGTCACCCTCGCGATGGGCTTCACCGGCACCGACCAGTCCAACGGCCTGGTCGACCAGCTCGGTCTCGCGCTGGACGCCCGCGGCAACATCGCCCGCGACGCCTCCTACGCGACCAACGTCGACGGTGTCTTCGTCGCCGGTGACGCCGGGCGCGGCCAGTCGCTCATCGTCTGGGCCATCGCCGAGGGCCGCTCCGCCGCGAAGGCCGTCGACTCCTACCTCACCGGCCTGGCCTCGGCCCTGCACGCCCCCATCCGCCCGACCGACCGGCCCCTCATGGTCTGACGTCGCGTCCGGACGGTCCCGACTGTCCCACCCCGCTCCGCACAATGGCGTGCGGAGCGCGCAACACCGCAGCGCCCGCCACTCCCCGACCAAGGAGGCGGGCGTTGTGCTTTTCCCCTCGCGGCGGGGCGGTGCCGCGTTCTTTGGGGCACGAAGCCGCCGTGCGAACAGCGCGCCCCCGGCAGGGTCACGTGTCGACGTCCAGCTCCGTCTTGCACAGGGCGCACCGGGCGCGCAGACGCCCCCGGCAGGGGACGCGGATGCGCTGGAAGCAGGTGGGGCACGGGAAGGAGACCCGTACCGTGCCCGAGGGCGCGGCCTCGAACGTGTAGTCCGGGCCGGAGGCCAGCGCGCGGCGGTCCTTGGCGTACCGGCGTCGGGCCGCCCAGCCCGACGCGGCCAGGGGAGCGCGGCGCACGTCCTGCTGGGCGCGGGCCAGCCCCGCGCGGTAGGCGTCGCGGGCCTGGGCGCTGCGGAACCACGGCTCGATGTCGTCGCCGAAGGCCGCCGCGCGCTTGGCCAGCACGTAGCCGAACTCCTCCGGCGTGAGATAGCCGAGCTTGTACGCCGACATCATCAGCCGCTCGCCGCGGATCGCGGCCTCCTCGCGGTACGCGTCCAGCAGCAGCCAGCCCGCGCCCAGATACGCGGTGGCGGTGTCGGTCAGAATCTCGTTGTCCCGGGTGCCGGGGAACTCCAGACCGAGCCGGTGCAGGTAGACGTGCATGACCTCGTGGGCGAGCGCCGCCCCGACATCGCGCCGGTCGGTCCTGAACCGCGAGTGCAGCTCGATGAAGTACTCGGGCCCCGCGGCCAGCTCCACATTGCCCGCGTGCACCATGTCGCGGAAGCTCACGACCATCCGGGCGTCCGGCAGCCGGAAGTGCTGCACCATGACCCGCGCCACCCGCTGCGCGCCCAGATACAGGTCCTCGTCCGCGGGGAAGTCCACCAGTTCGGGATGGACGCTGGTGGCGAATCTGGCCACCCCGTCGCCGGACAGCCGCCGGTAGAGCGCGGTGAGCGCGGACCGCACCGTGTCGATGTGCGGGAAACCGTGCACGATGGCCCCGCCACCGGCCGTCGACGACGCGCTGGGTCCAGCCTGCTCGGCCATGAACACCTCCCCGTACCCACCGAGCCTACGCGTCGGCCCGCGCCGTTGTCGCCGCCATCGGCGGCCTCGGCGTCCCGCGGCGGCGGCCTCGCGGGGGTACCAGGTGACGGAGCCGCCGACGTGCGGCAGCATGTGCGACATGCCTGCTCTGACCCGCGCCGAGGCCGAGACCCGCGCCAGCGATCTGACCGTCCGCCACTACGCGATCGACCTCGATCTCACCCGAGGGGAGGACGTCTTCGGCTCGACCTCGGTGATCGCCTTCACCGCCGACCGCGCCTGCGACACCTTCGCGGAACTCAAGCCCGCCGCACTGCGCCGCGTCGTGCTCGACGGCACGGAACTCGACCCGGCCACGCTGGACGACAACCGCCTCCCGCTGCCCGGCCTCGCCGCCGGGGACCACGAACTGCGGGTCGAGGCCGACATGCGGTACTCGCACACCGGCGAGGGCATGCACCGCTTCACCGACCCCGCCGACGGGGAGACGTACGTCTACACCCAGCTCTTCATGGAAGACGTGCAGCGCGTCGCCGCCGCCTTCGACCAGCCGGACCTCAAGGCCGTGTTCGAGGTCACGGTGACCGCGCCGCCGCAGTGGACGGTTCTCGGCAACGCGCTCACCACCCGTACCGGCCGGACGCCCGCGGGCGACGGGCGCTGGACGATGGCCGCGACCCCGCCGATCTCCACGTATCTGCTCGCCGTCGCCGCGGGACCCTGGCACTCGGTACGCACCGAGCACGCCGGGCTGCCCTTCGGCCTGCACTGCCGCCGCTCGCTCGCCCCGCACCTGGACCGGGACGCCGACGAGCTGTTCGACATCACCCGCCGCTGCTTCGACCGCTACCACGAACTGTTCGCGGAGCCGTACCCCTTCGACTCCTACGACCAGGCGTTCGTCCCCGAGTTCAACGCGGGCGCGATGGAGAACCCCGGACTGGTCACCTTCCGCGACGAGTTCGTCTTCCGCTCGGCCTTCACGCCCACCGAGGCGCAGTTCCGGGCCGTCGTCATCGCGCACGAGATGGCGCACATGTGGTTCGGCGACCTGGTGACGCTGCGCTGGTGGGACGACATCTGGCTGAACGAGTCCTTCGCCGAATACATGGGCTTCCAAGTCCTGTCCGAGGCCACCGACTTCACCGGCACCTGGACCGACTTCGCCGTCGCCCGCAAGGCGTGGGGCACCGACGCCGACCAGCGGCCCTCCACCCACCCGGTGGCCCCCGACCCCGAGGCCGTGCCCGACACCGCCTCCGCGCTCAACAACTTCGACGGCATCTCGTACGCCAAGGGCGCCTCCGCGCTGCGCCAACTCGTGGCCTGGCTCGGCCAGGAGGACTTCCTCGCCGGGATCAACGAGCACTTCGCCCGGCACCGCTTCGGCAACGCCAACCTCGCCGACTTCATCGACTCGCTGGCCGGCGCCACCGAACGCGACGTGCCCGGCTGGGCCGCCGCCTGGCTGCGCACCAGCGGCGTCGACACGCTCACGCCCGCCACCGTGGCCACCTCCGACAGCGGCTGGCGGCTGGAGATCAGCCACAGCGGAGACCGCCCGCACCGGATCGCCGTCGGCCTGTACGACCGGGCCGCCGACGACCCCGCGCGGCTCGTGCCGCGCGACCGGCTCACCGTCGACATCGACGCGAACGCCGCCGTCAGCGCGCACGAACTGCCCGGCGCCAGGCCCGATGTGGTGCTGCTCAACGACGGCGACCTCTCCTTCGCCAAGGTCCGCTTCGACGAACACACCTGGGAGACGCTGGAGGAGACGCTCAGCGGACTGCCCGAACCGCTCAGCCGGGCCGTCACCTGGTGCGCGGCCCGCGATCTCGTACGCGACGCGAAGATCGCCCCGCGCGACTATCTGGCCCTGGTCGCACGGCAGTTGCCCGCCGAGACCGACCCGGCGCTGGTCGAGGCGGTCCTCACCTTCGCGCGTACGCAGGTCGCCGACCGCTACCTCGACCCGGCGCTGCGCCCCGACGCCCTCGGCAAGCTCGCCGCCACCAGCCGGGCGCTGCTCGCCGACGGCGGCCCCGGGGTCCGGCTCACCGCCACCCGCACCCTCATCGACAGCGCCGTCACCGCGGGCGAGGCGGCCGTACTGCGCGAGTGGTACGACGACGGCAAGATTCCCGGCGCCGCGGACCTCGACGCCGAGCTGCGCTGGAAGGCGCTGCTGCGGCTCGCCGTCCTCGGGCACGCCACCGCCGCCGACATCGACGCCGAGCTGGCCCGCGACCCCAGCGGCACCGGCCGTGAGGGCGCCGCCCGCTGCCGGGCCGCCCTGCCGGACGAGGCGGCCAAGGAGGCCGCCTGGGCGTCGATGTTCCACGACGACACCCTGTCCAACTACCTCTTCGCGGCCACCGCCCAGGGCTTCTGGCACCCCGAACAGGACGCCCTGCTCAGCCCGTTCGTCCCGCGCTTCTACCCCGACGCCATCGCCGTCACCGGCCGTCGGGGCGCGGCCATCGCCGAGGCCATCAGCCGCTACGGCTTCCCCTCGGAGGTCGTCACCGAATCCGCCCTCGAACTCGGCCGCACCGCTCTCTCCGACCCGACCCTCATCCCCGCTCTTCGCCGTGCCCTCACCGACCGCCTCGACGACCTCTCGCGTGCCGCGCGCATCAGGTCCACCTGGTAGCCCAGCCCCCAAGACGGCTCCTTCACCGGGCCCGGTGGGCCGATCTGGGGCGCGGGGCCCCGCGCGGCCCCGCGCCCCAGGACGGTTCCCTTGCGCTAGGCGGCACGCCGGTCTTTTAGGGGCGCTGGGGGCACCTCCCAGCGTTAGCTGGGGGAGGAACTGCGCGGCCTCGCGCCCCAGGGCGGTTCCCTTGCGCTAGGCGGCACGCCGGTCTTTTTTGGGGCGCGGGGAACTGCGCGGCCTCGCGCGCCAGGACGGTTGCTTTGCCTGGGGCGGTGAGCCGGTCTTTTAGGGGCGCTGGGGGCACCTCCCAGCGTTAGCTGGGGGAGGAACTGCGCGCTCAGCTTGCGCGGTGGCGCGGGTGAAAACCGGCCCCAGCGGGGCAGTTGCGGTTGTTTTCGGGCTGAAAGCCCGGTGGGGGCTGGTCGCGCAGTTCCCCGCGCCCCTAAAAGCAGGCCCTACGCAAGGTGGACGCGGGGGGGCGCCCCTGAGAGCACCGTCCTGCGCAAGGTGGACGCCGGGGGGGCGCCCCCGAGAGCAGCGGCCTGCGCCAGGTGGGCGCACGGGGGGCGCGGCTGGAAACAGGGGCCTGCGCAGGGCGAAGGTACGGGGGGCGATACCCCTTGGCGTTCGGCGTCGTTGAGTACGGAGAGGTACCGGCGACGACAGGCGGCAACGACTCATGGCGAAGCCACAACTGGCCGGGGGCCGCCAAGGACCCGCAGAACTCGGGCCGTTGCTCGAAACGACCCGCGCGGCCCTCGCGGAAGGCGCGGCGACCCGCGGCGGCCCCCTGCCCAGCGGCGGCCCCGCCGCGGTGGCGGCGCGGCTGGCCCGGACGGGCCCGCCGCTGCCCCGCACCGGCACCGGAGCGGAAGAAGCCCTGCGCACACTGGTGCGCGCCGTCGCGGAGGGCGCCGCCGACCCGGCGGAACCGGGCTGCGTCGCGCATCTGCACTGCCCGCCCCTGGCCATGGCCGCGGCGGCCGACTTCGCCGCGTCCGTACTGAACCCGTCCATGGACTCCTGGGACCAGGCCCCCGCCGCCACGGCGTTGGAGGCCCGCGTCACGGCGGCACTGGCGGCCCTGGTGTACCCCGGCCACGACGCTCCCGACGCGCTGGTCACGACCGGCGGCACGGAGTCGAACCAGCTCGCGCTGCTGCTGGCCAGGGAGCGTGCGGCGCGTGCGGGCCGCCGCCCGGTGCAGGTGGTGTGCGGGTCGAACGCGCACCACAGCGTGGCCCGCGCGACCTGGCTGCTCGGCCTGCCCCGTCCGGTGGTGCTCGCCACACCCGGCGGCGTACTGGACCCGGCGGCCGTGGAGTCCGTCCTGCGCGGCCTCGCGCCGCACGTGCTGCTGGTCGCGACCGCGGGCACCACGGACACCGGTGCGATCGACGCGCTGCCCGCGCTGGCAGCCGCCGCCGCCCGGCACGACGCCGAGTTGCACGTGGACGCCGCGTACGGCGGCCCGTTGCTGTTCAGCGACCGCGAAGCGGCCAAGCTCGCGGGCCTCGACCAGGCCGTCTCGGTCACCGTCGACCTGCACAAGCTCGGCTGGCAGCCGGTCGCCGCGGGCCTGCTGGTCGTACCCGATGCCGCCGCATTGCACCCGCTCGACCACCGCGCCGACTATCTGAACGCGGCCGACGACACCGAGGCCGGGCTGCCCGACCTGCTGGGCCGTTCGCTGCGCACCAGCCGCCGCCCCGACGTCCTGAAGATCGCCGTCACCCTGCGGGCGCTCGGCCGCGAGGGGATGGGGCAGCTGGTCGACGCCGTCTGCGCGTCGGCCCGTGAGCTGGCGGAGCGGATCGAACGCCACCCGGACCTGACGCTGTACGCGCACCCCGCCATCAGCACCGTGCTGTTCCGGCCGCGCGGCGCCACCGACGAGGCGATCGCCGCGCTGCGCCGCCGCCTGCTGTACGACGGCCGGGCGGTGCTGGGCCGCGCCCACGTCGGCGGGCGGCTGTGGCTCAAGGCGACGCTGCTGAACCCGTACCTCACCGCGGCGGACCTCGACGCGCTCGTCGCCCTGGCCGCCGAGCCCCCGGAGCCCGCTGCGCCCCCGGAGCCCACTGCGCCCACGGAGCCCGCTGCGCCCGCCGAGTCCGCCGAGCCACCGGCACCCGAGGCCCGCTTGCCGCACCCGACACCTCCCCTGACCACGGAAGGCACCACCCCCCGATGACGCCCTCGCACGACGACGCCTCGCACGAGGCCCGCGGAACGGCGCGACCAGCCGGCGCCCCGGCCCCCGCGCCGGTCCCCCACCCGACGACGGTTCCCGCACAGGCGCAAGGACCCGACCGCGCCCCGGCCCCCGCCGCGCCCCCCGCCGAATCGCAGCCGCCCCCCTTCGACCTGCTCGGCATCGGCATCGGCCCGTTCAACCTCTCGCTCGCCGCCCTCGCCGACGGCGTGCCCGACCTCACCGCCGCCTTCTACGACCAGCGGTCCTCCTTCCAGTGGCACCCCGGTCTGCTGATCGACGGCGCCACCCTCCAAGTCCCCTTCCTGGCCGACCTGGTGACCCTCGCGGACCCCGCGAGCCGCTGGTCCTTCCTGAGCTGGCTCAAGACCCGCGAGCGGCTGTTCCCCTTCTACTTCGCCGAGCGCTTCCATGTGCACCGCGCCGAATACGACGCCTACTGCCGGTGGGCCGCCGAAGGACTGCCCAGTACGCACTTCGGGCAGCAGGTCGACGCCGTGCGCTGGAACGCGGAGCGCGGCCACTTCGAGGTCGACCACACGCACCTGGACGAGCACGGCGAGGCCGAGGCGCTGGGCCGCACGTACGCCCGGCACCTGGTGGTGGGGATCGGCACGGCCCCTTACGTACCGGAGCCCCTGCGCCCGCTCGCGCAGGCGCCGACCGTACCCGTCGTGCACTCCGCGGACTACGTCAAGCAGCGCGAACGGCTGCTGGACGCCGAGCACATCACCGTCGTCGGCTCCGGACAGTCCGGCGCCGAGATCTTCCTCGACCTGCTGCGGGCGCGTCCCGCCGGCCGGGAGCGGCTGACGTGGCTGGCGCGTACGCCCGCCTTCGCGCCGATGGAGTACAGCAAACTGGGCCTCGAACACTTCACCCCGGACTACACGCGGTACTTCCACGGTCTGCCGGAGCCGGTGCGCGACCGACTGGTGCCGCGGCAGTGGCAGTTGCACAAGGGCATCGACGACGCCACGATCACCGCGATCCACGACGAGCTGTACCGCCGTACGCTCGACGGCGGCTGGCCGGACGCGGTGCTGACGCCCGGCGTCACCGTGCGGACCGCGGGCCGGATCGGCACCCAGAGCATCGAACTGCACCTGGAACACGTCGAACAGGGCACCCGTACCCGGCTGATGACCGACGCGGTGGTGCTGGCGACCGGCTACCGGGAGCGCCCGCTCGACCAGTTGCTCGCGCCGCTCGACCCGTACCTGAAGCGGGACTCCGCCAACCGGCCGCGGATCGACGCGCGGCACCGGCTGGAGCTGGACCGGGCGGTCACCGGCCGGATCTACGTGCAGAACGCGGAGCGGCACAGCCACGGGATCGGCGCGCCCGACCTGGGCCTGGCGGCCTGGCGCTCCGCGGTCATCCTCAACGACCTGACCGGCCTCCTGACCGGCGCGGAGCACTACCCGCTGCCGGCCAGGACGGCCTTCACCACCTTCGGTCTCGACGGCGCCGCCGCCAGTGACGTCCCTACGCGAACAGCGGCACTCCGGCGCGGGTGAGGCGCCACTCGTCGCCGCCGAACGTCGTCGGGTCGATCGTGCCGTGCGCCTGCACCCAGGCGATGATCGTGTTGCGGATCTCGTCCGAGTTGGACCACACCGACTGGGCGGTGGCCACGTGCGGGTAGTTGCTGCCGCCGCCGGAGCGGTAGTTGTTGACCGCGAGCACGAACCGCGCGGCCGGGTCGACCGGCGCGCCGCCGTGCGTGAGGTTGACGATCCGGGAGCCGACCGGCTGCGCGATGTCGATGTCGTACGACACGCCGCTGAGGATGTCGTAGCTGTAGTCGGGGGTGTTGTTGGCGTTGGTGATCTTGGTGACGTCGACGGGCGCGTCCGGCGCGGTCTGCGCGTAGTACGCCGCCGACCACTCCAGGTAGTCCTTGACCTGGGCGCCGGTGAGCAGCTTGGCGTCCAGGGTGTTCTCGTAGACGTACAGCCCCGCCACGTCGCGCAGCGAGACCTGCCCCGCCGGGATCGCGGCGGTGCGGGAGAACGGCGACGCCTCGGAGAGCACCGGCAGGTCGGCGTACGCGGTACCGGCGAGCGCCGCCTTCACCGTGTCGGCCTGCACCAGGTTGAGGAAGTCGATGATCGGCGTGTCCTTGTACGTGGACTCGGCCGCGGACATCGTCGCGGTGCAGGTGCCGATGATCTGGTTGACGTACGCGACGACCTTGTTGTGCTCGTCGCGCACCAGCTTGGCGACGACCGGGTCCTCGGCGACGGTGTTGGCGTTGCGCACCTCGGCCTTGACGGAGGTGACCTCCCACCGGCCGCGGCTGAACTCCAGGTCGATGTCGAAGACGCTCAGCCGCATGCCCCACATCAGGGGCTCGGACAGCACGACGGTCTTGCCGGTCTTCTCGTTGACGACGAGCGTCTGCGGGCGCTCGACGTGGGTGTGGCCGACCAGGATCGCGTCGATGCCGGGCACCTGCTGGGCCACCAGCGAGGAGGCGTTCTCCGGGTACGGGATCGCGTCGCCGTAGGAGGTGCTGCCGTCCAGGCCGGAGTGGTCGGTGCAGATCACCACGTCGCAGCCGAGGGCGCGGAGCTTGGGCACGTAGATCTTCGCCTGCTCGACCAGGCCGGGGAAGGCCATCTTGCCCTGCACGTTGGCCTTGTCCCAGATGGCGATGCCGGGGTTGGTCAGGCCGAGGATGCCGACCTTGACCGGGGGGCCGCCCTGGACGCGGATCTCCTTGACCAGGTAGGGCGGGAAGGCGGGCTTGAGGGTCTTGGCGTCCACCGCGTTGGCGGCGAGCAGCGGGAAGTCGCACTGGTCCTGGAAGGCGCGCAGCAGCGGGATGCCGTAGTTGAACTCGTGGTTGCCCAGCGCCGCCGCGTCGTACTTCATGTGGTTCATGGCCAGCGCCATCGGGTGCTTGGGGCCGCGGCGGGCGCCGGTGATCGGCTCGACCCGCGCGTAGTAGTACGAGAGCTGCGTGCCCTGGATGATGTCGCCCGCGTCGATCAGCAGCGTGCGGTCGTGGCCCTTCTCGGCGCGGGCGTGCGCGACGAGGGTGGAGACCTTGGCGAGGCCGATGTCGTTGTGGGTCGCGTCGTCGTACTCGGCGTTCGTGAAGTAGTCCCAGTTCAGGGCGTGTCCGTGCAGGTCGGTGGTGCCCAGCACCCGCAGGCTGAACGTCTTGGGCTTCCCGTGGCCGTGTCCGTGGTGCCGGTCGGCGGCCTCCGCGGGGCTCGCCCCCACGACCGCCCCGGCGGTGCCCGCGAGCGCCACGCCCGCCCCCGTGGCGGCCGAGCGGTTGATGAAGTCCCTGCGGTTGAGCGCCATCTGTCGTCTCCTCGTTCCCGTCTGCTCCCGGTGCGGGAACAACGCGCGTAGATTCTGCACCGCCCGCCCCACCCGGCGACACCCCCCACACGTAACCGGAAGATGTCCCGCGCGTGACACGCACGGTGCGGCCGACGCGCGATTCCGGGCGCGTAAGACGTGCTCAGCGGGTGCGGGGGTGACAGGAGTGCTCATCGGAGCGGGGGGCCGCACACTTCGACACTTGTCAACAAGCGTTAATCCAGACGTCGTTGGGCAGTTGCCGTGAGCGTGTTCCCTACCAACGAGTAGGTCATACTCTCGACACATGCGCCGAGCCAAAATTGTCTGCACACTGGGCCCCGCCACCGACTCCTACGACCAGATCAAAGCACTGGTCGAGGCCGGAATGGACGTGGCACGACTGAATCTGAGCCATGGAGCGTACGCGGAGCACGAGGACCGCTACCGACGAGTCCGCAAAGCCGCGGACGAGACCGGTCGCAGCGTGGGCATCATGGTTGACCTTCAGGGCCCGAAGATCAGGCTCGGACGTTTCGCCGAAGGACCTGTACTACTCGAACGCGGCGACGAGTTCACGATCACCGTGGACGACATCGAGGGCGACCAGCAGATCTGCGGGACGACGTACAAGGGACTGTCCGCGGACGTCGCCCGCGGCGAGCGCATCCTGGTGGACGACGGGCGCGTCACCCTGGAGGTCACCGACGTCGAGGGACCGCGGGTGCACACCATGGTCATCGAGGGCGGGATGGTCTCCGACAACAAGGGGCTGAATCTCCCCGGTGTCGCCGTGTCGGTGCCCGCGCTGTCCGACAAGGACATCAGGGACCTGCGCTGGGGCCTGCGGATCGGCGCCGACATCATCGCGCTGTCCTTCGTCCGCACCGGGCGGGACGTCGAGGACGTGCTGCGGATCATGGCCGAGGAGGGCCGCCGGGTCCCGGTGATCGCCAAGGTCGAGAAGCCGCAGGCGGTCGACGCCCTCGAAGGGATCGTCGACGCGTTCGACGGGATCATGGTCGCGCGCGGCGACCTCGGCGTCGAGATGCCGCTGGAAGCCGTCCCGATGGTGCAGAAGCGCGCGATCACGCTCGCCAAGCGCAACGCGAAGCCGGTCATCGTCGCCACCCAGATGCTCGACTCGATGATCGACAACTCCCGCCCCACCCGCGCCGAGGCCAGCGATGTCGCCAACGCCGTGATGGACGGCACCGACGCGGTGATGCTCTCCGGCGAGACCAGCGTCGGCAAGTATCCGATCGAGACCGTCAAGACGATGTCGCGGATCGTGTCCGCGGCCGAGGACGCGGTGCTCGCCACCGGCCTGCCGCCGCTCACCGACCAGAACAAGCCCCGTACCCAGGGCGGCGCCGTGGCCCGCGCCGCCGCCGAGATGGGCGACTTCCTCGGCGCCCGCTTCCTGGTCGCCTTCACCCAGTCCGGCGACACCGTCCGCCGGCTGTCCCGCTACCGCTCGCCGATCCCCCTGCTCGCCTTCACCCCGGAGCCCGCGACCCGCTCGCAGTTGAATCTGACCTGGGGAGTGGAGACCTTCCTCGGCCCGATGGTGCAGACCACCGACGAGATGGTCCAACAGGTGGACGAGCAGCTGCTGCGGATCGGCCGCTGCAAGAAGGGCGACATCGTGGTGATCACGGCCGGTTCGCCCCCCGGCATGCCGGGCACCACCAACATGGTCCGGGTCCACCACATCGGCGAGGACGATTCGCCGAAATCCTGACCTGTACGGCGCGGATTCACCCGCCGCGCACATCACGCCCCGTTCGGCATTCGCCGGGCGGGGCGTCGTCGTCGGCCGCCTTTGCCGCCGATTTCGGCAGCGGCAATGGCGGGGCCTTTGGCCGGCGAATCGAAAAACTTAACGCTATGTAACGCGAACGCAATACGGAATCAGGGCGGTACTCCGACAGGTGCTTACCCTCTGAATCTCCTGACATTCCTGCCGCGGCCACATCGCCTCCCGGCCGCCCCCAAGTCCCCTACCCTTGGCCGGAAGTGCGCGTTCTCATCATGCGGACGTCGGAGCAAAGCACCCAAATCCCTCCGCCAACCTCAGCAGAACCTCAAGAGTTTCCTTCCGGCATAACAAGACAGTCACACTCTTCCCTTCACCTCTGCCTGACTCAGCTCCACGCGCCTAGAGTCACGGCCAGTCACCGCGCCTCCGGATTTGTCAGTTCGGGTTCCAGCGCGCGACTCGGCGTCTCATCAGAGACGGCCGCGCCAGGGGAAAGGACTGATCGTGCGACACCGTTCCTTGCTTGTACTGACCGCCGTACTCACCACTGGAGCCCTCACCCTCACCGCCTGCGGATCGCGGAGCGACGACAAGAAGGGCAGCGGGGACAGCAGCGGCGCCGCCAAGACGACCGTTGTCATCGGTGTCGACGCTCCGCTTACCGGGCAGAACTCGGCCACCGGCCTCGGCATCCAGTACGGCGTGCAGATCGCTGTCGACGACGCCAACAAGAACAACCTCGTCCCCGGGGTGACCTTCAAGATCAAGGCCCTGGACGACAAGGCGCTGCCCGCCACCGGCCAGCAGAACGCCACGGCCCTGGTCGCGGACAGCAGCGTGATCGCCGCCGTCGGCCCGCTGAACTCCGGCGTCGCCCAGTCCATGCAGCAGGTGTTCACCACCGCGAACATGGTCGAGATCTCGCCGTCCAACACCAACCCCACCCTGACCCAGGGCAAGGACTGGAACACCGGCACCAAGGTCCGGCCGTTCAAGACCTACTTCCGTACCGCCACCACCGACGCCCTCCAGGGCGGCTTCGCGGCGGACTACGCCTACAACACCCTGAAGAAGACCAACGCCTTCGTGGTGGACGACAAGCAGACCTACGGCGCGGGTCTCGCGGGCATCTTCAAGGACAAGTTCGGGTCCCTCGGCGGCAAGATTGCCGGCACCGACCACGTCAACACCGGTGACAACGACTTCTCCACGCTCGTCACCAAGATCAAGAACGCCAAGGCCGACATGGTCTACTACGGCGGCCAGTACGACGAGTCGGAGCAGCTCACCAAGCAGCTCAAGGCGGCCGGCGTGAAGATCCCGCTCATGGGCGGCGACGGCATGTTCTCCGACACCTACATCAAGACCGCGGGTGCGGCCTCGGAAGGCGACCTCGCCACCTCCGTCGGCGTCCCGGTCACCACGCTCCCGGCGGCCAAGGACTTCATCGCCACGTACAAGGCGAAGAACTACCCCGGTGACTACGGCACCTACGGCGGCTACTCGTACGACGCCGCCACCGCGATCATCAAGGGCGTCAAGGCCGTCATGGACGCCAACGGCGGCAAGCTCCCCGCCATGGCCGACGCCCGCTCCAAGCTCGTCGACGCCGTCCAGAAGAGCGACTTCGACGGCATCGCCGGTCACGTCTCCTTCGACCAGTACGGCGACACCACCAACAAGCAGCTCACCGTCTACCAGGTCAAGAGCGGCAAGTGGGAGGCCGTGAAGAGCGGCACCTACAGCGGCTGACCGACTCCGTAGCACCCAGGGCCGCGCGGCTGGTCACCCCGACCGCGCGGCCCCCCGCTTACCCCCGGCGTACCTTCCCCCCTGCTCCCTCAGTGACATGGAGGCCATGCGGTGCACACCCTGCCGCAACAGCTGGCCAACGGGCTGTTCATCGGCTCGATGTACGGGCTCATCGCCATCGGCTACACGATGGTGTACGGCATCGTCCAGCTCATCAACTTCGCCCACGGCGAGATCTACATGACCGGAGCCTTCGGCGCGCTCGCGGTCTGGACGAATCTCCCCGACAGCACGTCCATCTGGCTCGCACTGCCCCTGATGCTGCTCGGCGGCGCCATCGTGTCCGTGCTCATCGCCGTGGCCGCGGAGCGATTCGCGTACCGGCCGCTGCGCGGCGCACCACGGCTGGCACCACTGATCACCGCCATCGGCCTCTCCCTCGCACTTCAGCAGGCGATCTTCCTCTGGTACCCGGGCGCCGACAACGCCAAGAGCTTCCCGCAACTGCCCGGCGGCCCCTTCCACGTGGGATCGATCAACATCCAGAGCGGTGACATCTTCCTGGTCTCCGCCGCCGTGATCTGCATGGTCGGCCTCGCCGCCTTCGTCCGCACCAGCCGCACCGGCCGCGCCATGCAGGCCACCGCGCAGGACTCGGACACCGCCCAGCTCATGGGCATCGACACCAACCGCATCATCGTCATCGCCTTCGCCATCGGCGGCTTCTTCGCCGCCGTCGCCGGACTCGCCTCCGGCCTCAAGTACGGCCAGGTCAAGTACGACATCGGCTTCCAGGCCGGACTCAAGGCGTTCACCGCGGCCGTCCTCGGCGGCATCGGCAACATCTACGGAGCCATGCTCGGCGGCCTCGTCCTCGGCATCGCCGAGTCCTGCGCCTCCGCCTACATCTCCAACATCCCCGGCATGCAGCAGCTCGGCGGCGGAAGCTGGGCGAACGTCTGGGCCTTCGTGCTCCTCATCGTCGTCCTGCTCGTCCGGCCGCAAGGTCTGCTCGGCGAGCGCGTCGCGGACAGGGCGTGACACCGATGACCGACATCCCCGTAAGCGCCGCGGAGTCCATCGCCGTCGACACCGCGAAACCGGCCGGACGCAGGGTCGCCCCCTTCGTACCGCTGCCGCGGACCGCCGCCCAGGCGGTCACCCTCGTCGGCGCCGTGGCGACCATCGCCTCCACCTTCATGTCCTGGACGTACACCACCGAGTTCCCCGGCGACCTCACCGTCTCCGGCTACCCCGGCGGTCTCCAGGTCCTCACCCTGGTCGGCGCCATCGTCACCGGCCTGTTCGCGCTCGGCGCCTTCGGCCTCAAGGGCCTGCGCTGGCTCACCCCCAACCGCTCCAACAACCCGGTGCTGCTGCTCGCCCTCGGCACCCTGGGCACCACCTGGTACACGGTGATCGCCATCGCCGAGAAGCTCGGCGGTCTGGCCAACCTCGACCCCGGCGGCTTCGTCGCCGCGATCGGCAGCCTGGTCCTGGTGATCGGCGCCCTCGCACTGCCGATCCACCGGCACCCGCGGGAGACCCACGACACCGAGTACTTCGAACTCGGCCGCTTCTCCACGGTCGGCCCGGTCGTCGGCACGTACAAGTGGCTGCGCGAACTGCGCCCCCACCACAGCGATCTCCCGGTCGCCGACCCGACGAAGCTGCCCGGCTGGGTCCAGCGGCTGATCATCACCGTGGCCGCCGCGATCGGCCTCGAGGTCTTCACCTACGGCCTCGCCACCGGCTACACCGAGATCTTCCTCGGCTTCCTGATCGTCGTGGTCTTCACCATCTGGGCGCTGAGCGCGGCCGGTCTGCTCCGGCAGTTCTCCGGACTCACCGCCGCCCACCGCTCGTTCGCCAACACGATGGGCTTCCTGGCCGCGCTGGCCTACCCCTTCGCGCAGAACGACGAGCACTACGCCAACCTCGGCGTCAACATCCTGATCTTCGGCACCGTCGCCCTCGGCCTCAACATCGTCGTCGGCCTCACCGGCCTGCTCGACCTCGGTTACGTCGCCTTCCTCGGCGTCGGCGCGTACGCCGCCGCCCTGGTCTCCGGCTCGCCGTTCTCGATCTGGTCCGGCGTCCAGTTCCCGTTCTGGGCCGCCGCCCTCACCGGCATGGCCGCCTCACTGGTCTTCGGCGTCCTCATCGGCGCCCCCACCCTGCGGCTGCGCGGCGACTACCTGGCCATCGTCACGCTCGGCTTCGGTGAGATCTTCCGCATCGTCGTCAACAGCCTCGACGGCGTATCGGGCCCGAAGGTCACCAACGGCCCCAACGGCATCTCGCAGATCCCCGACCTGTCGATCTTCGGGTACAACCTCGGCGCCTCGCACGACATCGGCTCCGTCACCCTCGGCCGGTTCGCCAACTACTACCTGCTGATGCTGCTGATCACGGTCATCGTGGTGCTGATCTTCACCCGCGCCGCGGACTCCCGGATCGGCCGCGCCTGGGTCGCCATCCGCGAGGACGAGACCGCCGCCACCGCCATGGGCATCAACGGCTTCCGGGTCAAGCTGATCGCCTTCGCCCTCGGCGCCTCGCTCGCCGGACTCGCGGGCACCGTCAGCGCCCACGTCACGTACAACGTGGTGCCCAACCCGTACCAGTTCGCGGGCGCCGCCCCGCCCAACTCGGCCTTCCTGCTCGCCGCCGTCGTCCTCGGCGGCATGGGTACGGTCAGCGGCCCGATCCTCGGCGCGGCGCTGCTCTACCTGCTCCCCGAGAAGCTCGGCTTCCTGGAGCGGTACGAACTCTTCGCGTTCGGCCTCGCCCTGATCCTGATCATGCGCTTCCGGCCCGAGGGCATCATCCCCAACCGGCGCCGCCAGCTCGAATTCCACCAGGACGAAGTGCTCATCCCCGAGCAACGCCCGCTCGGCGACGACACCGTCCCGGCCAGCCCGGCAGGGGCGTGAGAGACACATGACCATCATCAGCCAAGAGCAGCCGACCCCGGCAGCGGCCTCCGACGGCGGCCCGCTGCTCCAGGCCAGCGGCGTCGTCATGCGGTTCGGCGGCCTCACCGCCGTCCGCGACGTCGACCTCACCGTCAACAGCGGTGAGATCGTCGGACTGATCGGCCCCAACGGCGCCGGGAAGACCACCTTCTTCAACTGCCTCACCGGCCTGTACGTCCCCACCGAGGGCAAGGTCACCTACCGAGGCGAGGTGCTGCCGCCCAAGCCGCACCTGGTCACCCAGGCCGGACTCGCCCGCACCTTCCAGAACATCCGGCTCTTCTCCAACATGACCGTGCTGGAGAACGTGCTGGTCGGCAGGCACACCAGGACCCGCGAGGGACTGCTGTCCGCCCTCATCCGCGGCCCCGGCTACCACAAGGCCGAAGCCCGGTCGCGGGCGCGGGCCATGGAGATCCTGGAGTTCATCGGCCTGGCCGGCAAGGCCGACCACCTCTCGCGCAACCTCCCCTACGGCGAGCAGCGCAAGCTGGAGATCGCCCGCGCGCTGGCCAGCGAGCCCGGCCTGCTGCTGCTGGACGAGCCCACGGCCGGTATGAACCCGCAGGAGACCAGGGCCACCGAGGAGTTGGTCTTCGCCATCCGCGACCAGGGCATCGCCGTCCTGGTCATCGAGCACGACATGCGGTTCATCTTCAACCTGTGCGACCGCGTCGCCGTCCTCGTCCAGGGCGAGAAACTGGTCGAGGGCACCTCCGACGTGGTCCAGCAGGACGAACGGGTCATCGCGGCCTACCTCGGTGAACCCTTCGAAGGCGCGCCCACCGGTGAGGGCGACGCCGCAGTGGAAGCGGCCGCGGCCGAAGCCGGGGCCGAGGAGCAGGAGAACGACCGATGACCGCACTGCTCGAAGTCGAGGACCTCCGGGTCGCCTACGGCAAGATCGAGGCCGTCAAGGGCATCTCGTTCACCGTCGAGGCGGGCCAGATCGTCACCCTGATCGGCACCAACGGCGCGGGCAAGACCACCACGCTGCGCACCCTCAGCGGGCTGCTCAAGCCGATCGGCGGCCGGGTCAGCTTCGACGGCAAGGTGCTCACCCGCGTCCCGGCGCACCGGATCGTCGCCCTGGGCCTGGCGCACTCCCCGGAGGGCCGGCACATCTTCCCCCGGCTCACCATCGAGCAGAATCTCCAGCTCGGCGCCTTCCTCCGCAAGGACACGGCGGCCATCGCCAAGGACATCCAGCGCGCCTACGACCTCTTCCCGATCCTCGGGGAGCGCCGCAGGCAGGCCGCGGGCACGCTGTCCGGCGGCGAGCAGCAGATGCTCGCCATGGGCCGCGCGCTGATGTCGCAGCCCAAGCTGCTCATGCTCGACGAGCCCTCGATGGGTCTGTCGCCGATCATGATGCAGAAGATCATGACGACCATCGTGGAGCTGAAGGCCCAGGGCACCACGATCCTGCTGGTCGAGCAGAACGCGCAGGCCGCGCTCTCGCTCGCCGACCAGGCCCATGTGATGGAGATCGGCACGATCAAGCTCTCCGGCACCGGCCAGGACCTGCTGCACGACGACGGCGTCCGCAAGACGTACCTCGGCGAGGACTGAGGCTCGCCCGACCGGGCCCGGAACACGGCGCAGGGCCCGCACCCCGACCGGGGTGCGGGCCCTGCGCCGTGTCCCGTCCGCGGGCGCCTACTTCTCGGAGACCTCTTCGATCACGGCCTGCGCGACCGCCTGCATCGACATCCGGCGGTCCATCGACGTCTTCTGGATCCAGCGGAAGGCGGCGGGCTCGGTCAGCCCGTACTTGGTCTGGAGGACGCTCTTGGCCCGGTCGACCAGCTTGCGGGTCTCCAGCCGCAGCGACAGGTCGGCGATCTCCGCCTCCAGCGCCTTCAGCTCCTGGAACCGGCTCACCGCCATCTCGATCGCGGGCACCAGATCGCTCTTGCTGAACGGCTTCACCAGATACGCCATCGCGCCCGCGTCCCTGGCCCGCTCCACCAGCTCGCGCTGCGAGAACGCGGTCAGCATCAGCACCGGCGCGATCTTGTCCGCGGCGATCCGCTCGGCCGCCGAGATCCCGTCGAGCACCGGCATCTTCACGTCCAGGATCACCAGATCGGGACGCTGCTCCTCGGCGAGCTTCACCGCGGTCTCGCCGTCCCCGGCCTCCCCGACGACGGAGTAGCCCTCCTCCTCCAGCATCTCCTTGAGGTCGAGGCGGATCAGCGCCTCGTCCTCGGCGATGACCACGCGGGTCGTCAGGGGAGGGACGTGGGACTTCGACTGCTCGTCGTCGAGCGGGGCGGCGGACTCGTCGGGCGCGCTCACGGTGCTCCTCGTATCAGGCGGGGTACTGCACACCTGAGCCTACCTAGCTGCGACGGCGCGCACCTACACGGTACGCTGTGCACGCGACCTGGCCGGGTTGGCGGAATGGCATACGCGGATGTCTCAAACACATCTGTCCGAAAGGGCGTGCGGGTTCGAATCCCGCACCCGGCACCTCTGAAATCCCCCCGTATCCCCTCAGTTCGCCGGGGGAGCGGTCGTGCCCGTGGGAGTCGCCGGGCGCAGCATGCAGGTCAGCCGGGCCGTACAGACCCGCTTGTCCGCCTCGTCCGTGATGACGATCTCATAGGTCGCCGAGGAGCGGCCCCGGTGGACCGGGGTCGCGGTGCCGGTGACGAGACCGGAGCGCAGACCGCGGTGGTGGGTGGCGTTGAGGTCCACGCCGACGGCCATCTTGCTGGGACCGCCGTGCAGCATCGCGCCGACCGAGCCGAGGGTCTCGGCGAGCACCGCGGACGCGCCGCCGTGCAGCAGCCCCATCGGCTGGGTGTTGCCCTCCACGGGCATCGTGCCGACCACCTTCTCCGGCGCCGCCTCCAGGATCCGGATGCCCATCCGCTCACCCAGGTGACCGCCGGAGAACAGACCCCGCAGATCGACGCCGAGCCCGGCGTACTGCTCCAGGATCTCCGGCGGGAAGTAGGTGGTGGTCCGCTCGCCCATGGGGTGGTGCTCCGATCGTCCTCGTCCGGCCTGATCCGGTGTGCCCGTACGCGTTTTCCGTGTACTGATCAGTTTTCTACCGGACGGCCCGTGTCGGCCGTGCGTCGGGGGGCGTCCGCCGCGGTCCGCTCCAGCCGGATGACCACCGACTTCGAGGCGGGGGTGTTGCTGGTGTCCGCGGTGTGGTCGAGGGGGACCAGCACATTGGTCTCCGGGTAGTACGCCGCCGCGCACCCGCGCGGGGTCGGGTAGTGCACGACCCGGAAGCCCTCCGCGCGCCGCTCCGTGCCGTCCTTCCACTCGCCGACCAGGTCGGCGTAGTCGCCGTCGGCCAGACCGTTGGCCGCGGCGTCCTCGGGGTGCAGCAGGACGACGCGGCGGCCGTTCTTGATGCCGCGGTAGCGGTCGTCCAGACCGTAGATGGTGGTGTTGTACTGGTCGTGCGAGCGCAGCGTCTGGAGCAGCAGCCGCCCCTCGGGCACCGCCGGGTACTCGACGGCCGCGGCCGTGAAGTTGGCCTTGCCCGTCGCGGTGGGGAAGGTGCGGCTGTCGCGCGGGGCGTGCGGCAGCGTGAAGCCGCCCGGGCGCCGCACCCTGGCGTTGAAGTCCGCGAAGCCGGGGACGACCCGCGAGATACGGTCGCGGATCGCGTCGTAGTCCCGCTCGAAGTCCGCCCACGGCACCACGCTCCGGTCGCCGAAGACGGCGCGGGCCAGCCGGGTCACGATCGCGGGCTCCGACAGCAGATGCGGCGAGGCCGGGTCCAGACCGCCGCGCGAGGCGTGCACCATGCCCATCGAGTCCTCGACGGTGACGAACTGCGGGCCGCCCGCCTGCCGGTCCTTCTCCGTACGGCCCAGCGTCGGCAGGATCAGCGCGCGGGCGCCGGTGACGGCGTGCGAACGGTTCAGCTTGGTGGACACATGGACGGTCAGCCGCGCCTTGCGCATCGCGGCCTCCGTGACGTCGGTGTCGGGGGACGCGGCGACGAAATTGCCGCCCATCGCGAAGAACACCTTCGCCGTCCCGTCGCGCAGCGCCCGGATCGCGCGCACCACGTCGAAGCCGTGCTCGCGCGGCGGCGCGAAGCCGAACTCCTTCTCCAGCGCGTCCAGGAACGCCGCCGGGGGCCGCTCGAAGATGCCCATCGTCCGGTCGCCCTGCACATTGCTGTGCCCGCGCACCGGGCAGACCCCGGCGCCGGGGCGGCCGATGTTGCCGCCCAGCAGCAGGAAGTTGACCACCTCGCGGATGGTCGGCACCGCGTGCTTGTGCTGGGTCAGGCCCATCGCCCAGCACACCACGACGCTCTTGGCGTCCAGCACCAGGGCGAGCAGCTTGTCGATCTCGGCCCGCGCCAGACCGGTGGCGCGCTCCACCTCGTCCCAGTCGGTGGCGAGCGCGGCGGCCTCGTACTCCGCGAAGCCGTGGGTGTGCTCCGCGATGAAGTCGCGGTCCAGCGCGCCGGCCTCGATCAGCAGCCGGCCCAGCGCGCGGAACAGCGCCTGGTCGCCGCCGAGCCTGATCTGGAGGAACAGATCGGTCAGCACGGTGCCGGAACCGGCGAGACCCGAGGCGTTCTGCGGATTCTTGAACCGCTCGAGACCCGCCTCCGGAAGCGGGTTGACCGACACGATCGTCGCCCCGCCCTGCTTGGCCTTCTCCAGCGCGGACAGCATCCGCGGGTGGTTGGTGCCCGGATTCTGCCCGGCGACGATGATCAGGTCCGACCGGTACAGATCCTCCAGCAGCACACTGCCCTTGCCGACGCCCAGCGTCTCGGTCAGCGCGGAACCCGACGACTCGTGGCACATGTTGGAGCAGTCCGGCAGATTGTTGGTGCCCAGCTCGCGGGCGAAGAGCTGGAAGAGGAACGCCGCCTCGTTGCTGGTGCGGCCCGAGGTGTAGAAGACCGCCTCGTCCGGGGTGTCCAGGGCGGTCAGTTCGTCCGCGACGATCGAGAAGGCCCGCTCCCACGGCACCGCCTCGTAGTGGTCGGCGCCTTCCGCCAGATACATCGGCTGCGTGATCCGGCCCTGCTGGCCCAGCCAGTAGCCGCTGCGCCGCGCGAGGTCGGAGACCGGGTGCGCGGCGAAGAAGTCCGGGGTCACCCGGCGCAGCGTCGCCTCCTCGGCGACCGCCTTCGCGCCGTTCTCGCAGAATTCGGCGACATGCCGGTGGTCCGGCTCGGGCCAGGCGCAGCCCGGACAGTCGAAGCCGCCCTTCTGGTTGACCTTCAGCAGCGTCAACGTGGCCCGCCGCACCCCCATCTGCTGCCCGGCCATCTTGACCGTGTGCCCGATGGCGGGCAGGCCCGCCGCACTGTGCTTGGGCGCGGAGACCTGCGGAGCGTCCTGGACGGGGTCACCTGAAGGGGGCTTCTTTGCCATACGTCCTTTGTACCGCCTTTGCGCGGCGGGGGAGCCGGCGGGCGGCGCCCGGCTTGATCGGCCCGCCGAGCCGCCCGCCCGGCTCCCGGCCCCGCCGCCCCCCCCGCACGGCGTGCCCGCGGCGGGAGGCGTCCTTCGTTGTCGTACCCGCGTGGGAGGATCGGAGACGTGGCAGACAACGCATCCGCATCGAAGACGACCGACCGCCCCCGCCTGCTGCTGCTGGACGGGCACTCGCTGGCGTACCGGGCGTTCTACGCGCTGCCCGTGGAGAACTTCAACACCGCCACGGGCCAGCCGACGAACGCGATCTACGGCTTCACGTCCATGCTGGCGAACACGCTGCGTGACGAGCGGCCGACGCACCTGGCCGTCGCCTTCGACGTCTCCCGCAAGACCTGGCGGTTCGACGAGTTCCCCGAGTACAAGGCGAACCGCTCGAAGACGCCGGACGAGTTCCGCAGCCAGGTCGAGCTGATCGGCGAGCTGCTGGACGCGATGGGCGTCAGCCGCTTCGCGGTCGAGGGCTTCGAGGCGGACGACGTGATCGCCACGCTCGCCACCCAGGCGGAAGCGCTCGGTTACGAGGTGCTGATCGTCACCGGCGACCGGGACTCGTTCCAGTTGGTCACCGAGAACGTGACGGTGCTCTACCCCACCAAGGGCGTCTCCGAGCTGACCCGCTACACCCCGGAGAAGGTCGAGGAGAAGTACGGCCTGACGCCCCAGCAGTACCCGGACTTCGCGGCGCTGCGCGGCGACCCGTCGGACAATCTGCCCGGCATCCCCGGCGTCGGCGAGAAGACGGCGGCCAAGTGGATCACGCAGTTCGGGTCGTTCGCCGACCTGGTCGAGCGGGCCGACGAGGTCAAGGGCAAGGCCGGTGAGAATCTGCGGGCGCACCTGGACGCGGTGAAGCTCAACCGGCGGCTGACCGAGATGGTGCGCGACGTGAGCCTGCCGTCGGGCCCCGAGGGCCTGGCCAGGGAGCCGTACGACAGGACGGCCCTGGTCGGCGTGCTGGACGTGCTGGAATTCCGCAACTCCAACTTCCGGGAGCGGCTGTTCGCCGTCGATCCCGGCGCCGAGCAGGAAGAGGCGGAGATCGCCGAGGGCGTCGCCGTGGAGGGCACCGTGCTCGCCGCGGGCGACCTGCCCGGCTGGCTCGACGAGCACGGCGGCGCGCCGCTCGGCCTGGCCAGCGTCGACACCTGGGCGCTGGGCAGCGGCAGCGTCACCCAGATCGCGCTCGCCTCACCGGAGGTGGCCGCCTGGTTCGACCCCGCGGAGCTGGACGAGGCGGACGAGAAGTCCTTCGCCGCCTGGATCGCCGACCCCGCCCGCCCCAAGGTGCTGCACAACGCGAAGAACGTCGAGCGGGTCTTCGCCGAGCACGGCTGGAGCGTCGCCGGGGTGACGATGTGCACGGCCCTGGCCGCGTATCTCATCAAGCCCGGCCGCCGCTCCTTCGCGCTCGACGTGCTGTCGGTGGAGTACCTGGGCCGCGAGCTGGCCCCGGCCGACGCCGCGGGCGGACAGCTCGCCTTCGGCGAGGAGGGCGAGGACGAGGGCGCCGCCGCGGCCGACGCGCTGATGGTGCAGGCCCGTACCGTCCTCGACCTCGCCGAGGTCTTCGGCGAGCGGCTGCCCGAGGTCGGCGCCACGGAGCTGCTGCACGAGGTCGAACTGCCCACCTCGGCGCTGCTGGCCCGGATGGAACGCTCCGGGATCGCCGCCGACCGGGCCCATCTCGAAGGTCTGGAACAGCAGTTCGCGGCGGCCGTGCAGCACGCGGTCGGCGAGGCGCACGCCTCGGTCGGCCACGAGTTCAACCTCGGCTCGCCCAAGCAGCTCCAGGAAGTCCTCTTCGGCGAGCTGGGCCTGCCCAAGACCAAGAAGACCAAGACCGGTTACACCACGGACGCCGACGCGCTGGCCTGGCTGGCCGCGCAGACCGAGCACGAACTGCCGGTCATCATGCTCCGCCACCGGGAGCAGGCCAAGCTCCGGGTCACCGTCGAGGGCCTGGTCAAGACGATCGCCCCGGACGGACGCATCCACACCACCTTCAGCCAGACCGTCGCGGCCACCGGACGCCTGTCGTCCACCGACCCCAACCTGCAGAATGTGCCGGTCCGCACCGACGAGGGCCGGGCCATCCGCCGCGGCTTCGTCGTCGGCGAGGGCTACGAATCGCTGCTGACCGCCGACTACAGCCAGATCGAACTGCGCGTGATGGCCCACCTGTCGCAGGACGAGGGACTGATCGCCGCCTTCGCCTCCGGCGAGGATCTGCACACCACCGTCGGCTCCCAGGTCTTCGGCGTCGCACGGGACGCGGTGGACGCCGAGATGCGCCGCAAGATCAAGGCGATGTCGTACGGGCTGGCGTACGGCCTGTCCGCCTTCGGCCTGTCCCAGCAGCTCAACATCGAGGCCGCGGAGGCGCGCGGGCTGATGGAGACGTACTTCGAGCGGTTCGGCGGCGTGCGGGACTATCTGCACCGGGTGGTCGAGGAGGCCAGGAACACCGGCTACACCGAGACGCTGCTCGGCCGCCGCCGCTACCTGCCCGACCTCAACAGCGACAACCGGCAGCGCCGTGAGATGGCCGAGCGGATGGCGCTCAACGCGCCGATCCAGGGCTCGGCCGCCGACATCGTGAAGATCGCGATGCTCAAGGTCGACCAGGCGCTCACCGACGAGAAGCTGGAGTCGCGGATACTGCTCCAGGTGCACGACGAAATCGTGCTGGAGGTCGCGCCCGGCGAGCGGAAGAAGGTCGAGACGCTGGTCCGCCGCGAGATGGCGGGCGCGTATCCGCTGCGCGCCGCGCTGGACGTGTCGGTCGGCGACGGCACCGACTGGGAGTCGGCCGCGCACTGACCCCACCCCGCCGACCGCGCGACCGCGCGACCGCGCGACCACGCGACCGCGCGAGTCTGTGACCGGGCTGTGTGAACGAGTCGCGACCCCTCGGTGAAAGGTCCGCCGAGGGGCCGGAAACCTCGGCGGATTGCCGGTATTTGCCCCGGATCGCGTCTTCCCCGACTGTGGTCGGGGGGCTGAAGTTGCCGTAGGGTCAATCGAGTTGTGGCGCGGCCACGCGCCCATCTCGCACCTGGGGAGGACCGCGGACATGTCAGCGCGGCGGTACGGCCGAAGGCTACGCAGGGGAGCGGCGGGTACGGCGGTCGCCGCCGCCGCGATGGCGGCGCTGGGCGCCTCGCAGGCGCCGGGACTCATCCCGGTGGCGCACGCCGCCGCGCGGCAGACGACCACCGTGGCCCCGCCGCCCGGCCCCGCGATCGACGGCGGTTCGCCGTACATCACCGATGTGCCGCCGCTGAACACCCCGACGGACCTCACGAATCCGACCGCCACGCCCTCCGGCGGCCCGGTCGTCACCCCGCTGCCGTCCGGCGGCTCGCTGCCCGCGACCGTCCTGGACGCCTACCGGCGCGCCGAGGCGAGCGTCGCCGCGAGCAACCCCGGCTGCCACCTGCCGTGGCAACTGCTCGCCGCCATCGGCCAGGTGGAGTCCGGCCAGGCCCGCGGCGGCGCCGTGGACGCCAAGGGGACGACGTACACCCCGATCCTCGGCCCGGTGCTCGACGGCAACGGCTTCGCGAACATCAGCGACACCGACGGCGGACGCTACGACGGCGACCCGGTCCACGACCGCGCGGTCGGCCCGATGCAGTTCATCCCCTCGACGTGGGCGAACTGGGGCGCGGACGGCAACGGCGACGGGGTCGCCAACCCCGACAACGTGTACGACGCCGCGCTGGCCGCCGCCCACTACCTGTGCGCCGACGGCCGCGACCTGGCCGTACCGCGGGACATGGACCGCGCGATCCTCGGCTACAACCACTCGCAGGCCTACCTCGACCTGGTGAAGTCCTGGTACGAGCACTTCCGGCAGGGCGACGCGGTCTCCGTGCCCGACCGCCCGGGCACACCGGGCGCGGGCGCGCCGCCGTTCGCCAACACCCCGCGGCCGTCGACCAGTCCGTCCGCGTCGGCTCCCGGCGGCACACCGTCGCCCTCGCCGTCCGGCACCCACCCGAGCGGCGGCATCGTCCCGCCGACCGCGGGCACCCCGTCGACCGGCCCCGGCAAGACCCCGCCGCCGTCGTCGCCGTCGTCGCCTACTGGCACCCCCACGGGAACTCCGACCGGCACGCCGACGGACACCCCGACGACCCCCGGCTGCCCGACGCAGTCCCCGTCGCCCTCGCCGACCGACAGCGCGAGCCCCAGCCCGACCGCGACGCCGACTCCCACGGACACCCCCGGCACGCCCGACCCCTGCGCCACCGACACCCCGACGCCGACGGACACCCCCACCCCCAGCGGTGAGGCGACCGCCAGCGCGGCCACGGGCGCCGCCGTCACCGCGAAGCCGTAACCCGCGACGGGGCATTCCCCGACACGGCACCCCCGGCGCCCCGCGCGCCGGCAACACTCCCACGCACCGGGGACGTTCAGGCGAAAGCCTCACGAACGTCCCCGGTGAAACGTGTTCTCATCTCACCTCCCGGTTGCTACGGTGCCCCGGCCCCGGCCGACGACCGCGTCGGCCCGTGCCCGAGGGAGGTCAGGCCATGCGCGCTCTCGCCGCGGCGGCGATCGGACTCGCCGCCGCCCTCGCCCTGGTCTTCACCGTCACCGCGATCGGCGCGCCCGCGGGTCACACCTCGCCGAAACCCCTGCTGACCACGGTCCCCAGCCACCCCTGAGCCGGTCACCCTTGAGCCGGTCACCTCTGAGCCAGCCACCCCTGAGCCGTCTGGAGCCGCGATGCGCCGCAAGTCCAGCCTGGTGCTGCTCGCCCTCGCCGTCTTCTTCGCGACCCTGGCGCCCATGCTGCGCTGGTACGCCTACCCGCGGCTGGCCAAAGTGCCGCCGAGCGAGTACCAGGTCGCCGTCCTCGAGGCGAAGAACGCCACCCTCGTCGACTACTCCAGCCTCACCGCCAAGAAGGTCTCCAAGGTCAGCATCGTGCAGACCCTCAAGGGCAATGTGACGGCGGCCCGGCAGGTCAAGGCCGAGACCGGCAAGGACGTCGTGGTCTGGGACGCGCTCTCCTACGTCGCGGGCCCGGACGGCAAGATGGTCTCGGAGATCCCCGAGCGGTACGTCTTCGACGCGCACACCCAGGAGCCGGTGCACACCGCGAGCGAGTCGGTCGACGGCGATCCGGTCACCCGGCAGGGCATCGAGTTCAAGTTCCCCTTCCTGACCCAGAAGCGCGACTACTACTACTTCGACGCGCAGAGCCGCACCTCCGCGCCGATCCACTACGCGGGCACCCAGCGCTTCCACGGCCTGAAGGTCTACTACTTCGAGCAGACCGTGCCCTGGCAGCGGGTCCCGCTGCCCAAGAAACTGCCCGAGATCGCGCCCGGCGCTCCCGCGCTCACCCCCGAGACGGTCAAGGCCACCGGCATCCAGCGCTGGTACACCACCAAGCGGATGTTCTGGGTCGACCCGACGACCGGCGCGCCCGTCAACGGCGAGGAGATCCACACCGAGGAGCTGCGCTTCCCCGCCTCGACCGGCAAAGCACCGGTCACCGCCTTCGCGGGCGACGTGAAGATGCGGCCCGACTACATCGACTCCATCGTCCATCTGGTCAAGACGCAGCGGCAGTTGGTGCTGCTGCTCACGAGCTACCTGCCGTGGGGCTTCGGCGGGTTCGCCGCCGCGCTGCTGGCGCTGTCGCTGCTGCTCGAAGCGCGCGGGCGGCGGCCCGCCGACCCGGTGGGCGGCCGGGAGCCCGACCCCGACCGCGCCCCCGACCACCCGGACCCCATAGCGGTCTGACCTACGGCCCGCACCCCGTACGGGCCGAGCCGTGCCGGGACCCCGCACCGGCCGATCTGTCCCGGACGCCGTACGGGCCGGGCGGGCGGCCTACGCGCGGCGGCTGTTGTTCGTCCGCTTGGTCGGCTCGGCCGTCGCCGGGTCCTCGGGCCACGGGTGGCGCGGGTAGCGGCCCCGCAGCTCGGCGCGCACCGCGCGGTAGCCGTCACGCCAGAACGACGCCAGGTCCGCGGTCACCGCCGCGGGCCGCCCCGCGGGCGACAGCAGATGCACCAGCAGCGGCACCCCGGCGATCTCGGGCGTCGCCCGCAGCCCGAACAACTCCTGGAGCTTCACGGCCAGTACGGGCTGGTCGCCGCCGTAGTCGATCCGGATCCGCGAACCGCTCGGCACCTCGAACCGCTCCGGGGCCAGCTCACCGAACCGGGCGGCCTCGCCCGTGGCCCACGGCAGCAGCCGGGGCAGCGCGCCGCCCGCCGAGATCCGCTCCAGATCCGCCCGCCGCCCGGCCCGCGCCAGCTCGGGCCCCAGCCACTCCTCGGCCCGCTCCACCAGCGCCCGCTCCGAGACGTCCGGCCAGTTCCCGCCCAACTCCCGGTGCAGGAAGGCCAGCCGCTGCCGTACCTCACGGGCCTCCCGCGACCAGTGCAGCAAACCGGTGCCCTCGCGCCGCAGCCCGTCGAGCAGCGCGGCCCGTACCGCGTCCCGGTCCGGCCGGCGCAGCGGCGCCGCCGACAGCTCCAGCGCGCCCAGCCGCTCCACCCGGCGCGCCACCACGTCCCCGCCGCGCCAGGCCACCTCCTCGTACGACTCCAGCAGCCCGGCCGCCGCCGCCCGCGCGGTGCCCTCGTCGATCACCGCGGCCACCCGCACCCGCGCGTCCGTCCGCCCGACGCCCCGGTCCGCCACGGCCACCGCCACCCACTCCGCCCCGCCCACGCCCCCGCCGACCTCCGCGCCGGTCCCGGACGCCATCACGTATCCGTCCCCGCTCCGCCGCCGCGCGACCCGCTCGGGAAACGCCAGGGCGACGACGAGCCCGGCCGCCGCGTCGTCCGACAGGCCCCCGCCCGCGGCGCGGCTCGCGGGGGACGGGTGGGCCGCGGAGCGCGGGACGGCGGCGTCCGTCGCGGGCGGGCTCCCTTCCGTCACCGTGCCGCGCAGCCGGTCGGCCTCCGCGCGCCAGCGCGCCGCGTACGGGTCGCCGCCGCGGCGGGCGGTGTGCCAGGCGGCGGTGAGGTCGGAGCCGTAGGAGTGGGGGAGTTCTTCGCTGAGGAGCGCGGTGACCTCGGCGGCGCGGCGGGCGCCGAGCACGGGCGCGGAGTCGAGGAGGGCGCGGGCGAGCCGGGGGTGCAGCCCGAGCCCGGCCAGCCGGCGGCCCCGGTCCAGGGCGCGGCCCGAGGCGTCGACGGCGCCGAGGCCGCGCAGCGTGTCGCGGGCCGCGGCCATCGCGCCCTGCGGCGGGGCGTCCAGCAGGGCGAGCCCGGAGGCGTCCGGATCGCCCCAGCAGGCGGCCTGGAGCGCGAAGGCCGTGAGGTCGGCGAGCGCGATCTCGGGGGAGGGGTGCCGGGGTCTGCGGGCGTCCTCGGCCGGCGGCCAGCAGCGGTAGACGGTGCCGGGGCCCTCACGCCCGGCGCGCCCGGCGCGCTGGTCGGAGGCGGCCCGCGACACCCGTACGGTGACCAGCGCGCCGAAGCCCCGCGCGTGGTCCATGCGCGGCTCGCGGGCCAGCCCGCTGTCCACCACGACCCGCACGCCCGGCACGGTCAGGCTTGACTCGGCCACGGACGTCGCGAGCAGCACGCGCCGCCGCTCACCGGGCGCGAGCGCCGCGTCCTGGACGGCGGCCGGGGCGCGGCCGTGCACCTGGAGCACCTCGATGCCGCCGCCCGCGCCGCCGGAATCCGTGAGGTCCCCGAGCAGACCCGCGACCCGCGCGATCTCCCCGACGCCCGGCAGGAAGCACAGCACGTCCCCGTCGCGCTCCCGCAGCGCCCGCCGCACCACCGTCGCCACATGGTCGAGCAGCGCCCGGTCCACCCGGCCCCCGGCGTGCGTCGCCCGTACGGGACCGGGCGGCGGCGCCCACTCCACGGCCACCGGGTGCAGGACCCCGCCCGCCTCGACCACGGGCGCGGGCGGCCCGTCGGCCCCGCCCAGCAGCGCCGCCCACGCGGCCGTGTCCGTCGTCGCGGACGCCGCGACCAGCCGCAACTCCGGCCGCAGCAGGGCCCGTACGTCCAGCAGGAACGCCATGGACGTGTCGGCGTCCAGATGCCGCTCGTGGCACTCGTCGAGCATCACCGTGCTCACGCCCGGCAGTTCCTGGTCGCGCTGGAGCCGTTGCAGCAGCACACCGGTGGTGACCACCTCGACCGCGGTGCGGGCCGAGACCCGCCGCTCGCCGCGGACCGTGAAACCGACGGTCTCGCCGACCCGCTCCCCGAGCAGCCAGGCCATCCGCCGGGCCGCCGCCCGCGCCGCCATCCGCCGCGGCTCCGCGACCAGCACCCGCCCGCCGAACGCGTCGGCGATCAGCAGCGGGACCAGCGTGGTCTTGCCGGTGCCGGGCGGCGCGGCCAGGACGGCGCAGCCCGGCGACCGCAGCGCGGCCAGCAGCTCCGGTACGACGGAGGCCACCGGCAGCGCGCGCCCCTCGGCCCGGATCGCGTACGTACCGGCGCTCCCGTCGGCCGCCCGACCGTCCTGTCCGCCGGCCTTCACTCCGCCGCGCACACGAAGATCGCCGTGCCCGGCAACAGCCGCCCGCGCAGCGGGGACCAGCCGCCCCACTCCTGGTCGTTCCACTCCGGCCACTCGGGCTCGACGAGGTCGACCAGCCGCAGGCCCGCCGCCGCGATCTCGCGGACGCGGTCGCCCAGGGTGCGGTGGTGCTCGACGTACACGGCGATGCCCCGGTCGTCCTCCTCCACGTACGGCGTGCGGTCGAAGTAGGAGGCGACGGCCGTCAGGCCCTCGGGCCCCGGCTCGTCGGGGAAGGCCCAGCGCACCGGGTGGGTGACCGAGAAGACCCAGCGCCCGCCGGGCCGCAGCACCCGCCGCACCTCCCGCTGGACGCGCGCGGTGTCGGCGATGAAGGGGAGCGCGCCGTACGCGGAGACCGCCAGGTCGAACGAGCCGTCGGCGAAGGGCAGGGCGCCCGCGTCGGCCTGGACCAGGGGCACCAGCGGCGCGCCGTCGGCCGAGGACTCGTCGTCGATCCGCCGCGCGTGCTGGAGCTGACGGAAGGAGAGGTCGAGGGCGACCGGCCGGGCGCCCTGGGCGGCCAGCCAGCGCGAGCACTGGGCGGCGCCCGCGCCGATCTCCAGCACGTCCTTGTCCTTCAGGGCCGCCGTCGGGCCGAGCAGCCCCGCGTCCGCCTCGTCCAGACCCTCAGGGCCCCAGACGAAGCGGGCGTCGCCCAGGAAGTCGCCGTGCTCCACCTGGTAGTCGTCCGCGTTGCGGTCCCACCACCGGCGGTTGGCCCGGCTGCTCTCCGTGACCCCCGCGCTGCGGCGGGTGGCCTCCGGTTCCTCGTGTGCCTCTCGGGGCGCTTCCCGGCGTACGTCCCGGGGATCGGGTCCTTGGATCATCGCGGCAGTCGTCGTACTCTCTGAGAAGACCTGGCACTGGGTGACTTGTGCCGGTTCGGTCCGTTACGCGCCCGGTGGGCTCTTCGTGCGTTGACCGTGCCCGGCTGCCCCCGTATGCTACAAGTTGCGCTGCGAGCCTGCGCGCCTCAGACAGAGCAGGCTGCGCTCGGAATCTGTTGCATACCCCTCGGCCCCACGGCTGTCCGGAATTCGGCAGGAGCGAAAAGGGCTTACGGCGTAGCAGTACCTACGACTTACTGTCCGTACCGGAGTCCTTTCCCTAATGACGAGCAGCACCGAGGCCCCTCGCACCACCCCGCAGGTGGCGGTCAACGACATCGGCAACGAGGAAGCCTTCCTCGCCGCGATCGACGAGACGATCAAGTACTTCAACGACGGCGACATCGTCGACGGCGTCATCGTGAAGGTCGACCGGGACGAGGTCCTGCTCGACATCGGTTACAAGACCGAAGGTGTCATCCCCTCCCGCGAACTCTCCATCAAGCACGACGTCGACCCCAACGAGGTCGTCGCCGTGGGCGATGAGATCGAGGCCCTTGTTCTCCAGAAGGAGGACAAGGAAGGCCGCCTGATCCTCTCGAAGAAGCGCGCTCAGTACGAGCGTGCCTGGGGCACCATCGAGAAGATCAAGGAAGAGGACGGCATCGTCACCGGCACCGTCATCGAGGTCGTCAAGGGTGGTCTCATCCTCGACATCGGCCTCCGTGGCTTCCTGCCGGCGTCGCTCGTCGAGATGCGCCGCGTGCGCGACCTCCAGCCCTACGTGGGCAAGGAGCTCGAGGCCAAGATCATCGAGCTGGACAAGAACCGCAACAACGTGGTCCTGTCCCGCCGTGCCTGGCTGGAGCAGACGCAGAGCGAGGTCCGCCAGACCTTCCTCACCACCCTTCAGAAGGGTCAGGTGCGGTCCGGCGTCGTCTCCTCGATCGTCAACTTCGGTGCGTTCGTGGACCTCGGCGGCGTCGACGGTCTCGTGCACGTCTCCGAGCTGTCCTGGAAGCACATCGACCACCCGTCCGAGGTCGTCGAGGTCGGTCAGGAAGTCACCGTCGAGGTTCTCGACGTGGACATGGACCGCGAGCGTGTCTCCCTGTCGCTGAAGGCGACGCAGGAAGACCCGTGGCAGCAGTTCGCCCGGACCCACCAGATCGGGCAGGTCGTCCCCGGCAAGGTCACCAAGCTCGTCCCGTTCGGCGCGTTCGTCCGCGTCGACGAGGGCATCGAGGGCCTGGTGCACATCTCCGAGCTGGCCGAGCGCCACGTGGAGATCCCGGAGCAGGTCGTCCAGGTCAACGACGAGATCTTCGTCAAGGTCATCGACATCGACCTCGAGCGTCGCCGCATCTCGCTGTCGCTCAAGCAGGCCAACGAGTCCTTCGGCGCCGACCCGGCCTCGGTCGAGTTCGACCCGACGCTCTACGGCATGGCCGCGTCGTACGACGACCAGGGCAACTACATCTACCCCGAGGGCTTCGACCCCGAGACCAACGACTGGCTCGAGGGGTACGACAAGCAGCGCGAGGAGTGGGAGGGCCAGTACGCCACGGCCCAGACCCGCTTCGAGCAGCACCAGGCGCAGGTCATCAAGTCCCGCGAGGCCGACGAGCAGGCCGCGGCCGAGGCCGGTTCCGCCGCCCCCGCCGCGACCGGTGGCCCGGGCGTCTCCGGTGGCTCGTACTCCTCGGAGTCCGACGACACCTCCGGTGCCCTCGCCTCCGACGAGGCCCTCGCCGCCCTCCGCGAGAAGCTCGCGGGCGGCCAGAGCTGACAGCTCTCCGCTAGGCCCAGTCACAAACACCGCGGTCCCGCACCCCTCAGGGGGTGCGGGACCGCGGTGCTTTCCCGGTGACCGTGGGGCCCTGGGCGGCGCGGCGGGGGGGCTACGGGGTCACGGGGATGTTGGTCAGGGCCTTGCCGCCAGTGCGCTTGTTGGAGGCGTAGACGGTGGTGGGGCAGTCGGCGGAGTAGTTGGTGACGTAGATCGCCGTCTGCGTGGCACCGGTGGCGCCGGTGAGGTCGGAGGTGTTGTCGCGGAAGACGGTGCCGCAGCCCCAGCCGGGCTGCTGGGTGTGGGTCTGGTAGCCGTCGTTGAGGGTGCGGGTGCCGGTGTTGCCGGTGATGGTGTAGCCGTTGCCTTTGACGTCGACCCAGGAGTCGTCGTAGTTGGTCATGCTGAGGCCGCTGCCGTCGAAGGTGTTGCCGGAGACCAGGCCGCCGGTGGTGCCTTCCTTGAGGTCGATGTTCTCGGCGCCGATGTTGGGGCCGATGACGTTGTTGAGGATCTGCACCCGGTCGCTCTTGTCGGTCAGGGTGTTGGCGGTGCCGACGTAGACGCCCTCGCCGTATCCCGGCCGCTGGAGCCCGGTGTCGTAGATCCGCGAGTTCTTGATCACGCCGTCCGTGCTGGAGGTGCGGAAGTGCACGCCCTCCATCTGGAGTCCGTGCACGGTCACCGAGTCGATGACGACATGCGCGGCGGCGTCGGTGACGATGCCCTTCTGGCCGCCGGTGACGCTGACCCCCTTGACGGTCCAGTAGCTCGCGCCGTTCAGATAGAGGCCGTAGCCGCCGGAGGAGGTGAGCACGGCGTTCGAGGAGCCGGTGAGCGTGATCCGGTCGGCGGCCGTGCCGGACACGGTGACCTTGAAGTTGCCGGTGTACGTGCCGTCGGCGAGATGGATCGTCTGGCCGGGGGCGGCGGCGGTCAGCGCCGCCTTCAGCTCCTTGGCCGTGGTCACCTCGACGGTGCTCGCCGCGGCGGCCGTTGCCGCACCGGCCGGCGTCGCGTACGAGAGCAGCCCGGCGAGCAGTGCCGCGACGGGCAGGGCCACCGGCAGGGTCAGAAGCGTGTGGGGTCGCATCCGCGTCCTTCCATCGTTCCAAGTATGTGAATCTTGGTCGTCCATGTGAACACATGGACGTAACGAGAGAAGGTAGGGCCCACCCGACGGACCGTCAAGACGTCCGGGTTCCGGGGGGACGCGTGGGAATGGCCGGGCGGGTACGTTCGTTGAGGGGGGGAGAGAGCGAGGAGGACGATCATCGTGCTGGATCCGCAAGGGCTGTACGAATACGTGCCGGGCGGGGCCGAGGCCGTCGACGCAGCGGTCGGAGACGCAGGTCCCGTACTGCTGTACCACTTCGAGGGGTACATGGACGCCGGGGACACCGGCGAGCAGATCAGCGAGCAGTTGCTGGACCGCCTGGACAACCAGCTCGTCGCGCGCTTCGACGCCGACCGACTGGTCGACTACCGCGCCCGCCGCCCGCTGATGACCTTCGAGCGCGACCACTGGACCTCCTACGAGGCACCGGAGATCGACCTCTATCTGGTGCGGGACACCACCGGCACCCCCTTCCTGCTGCTCACCGGCTCCGAGCCGGACGTGGAGTGGGAACGGTTCGCGACCGCCGTGCTCCAGGTCATCGAACGCCTGGGCGTACGCCTCGCCATCAACTTCCACGGCATCCCGATGGGCGTGCCGCACACCCGGCCCGTCGGCCTCACCCCGCACGGCAACCGGGTCGACCTCATGCCCGGCCACCGCGCCTGGTTCGAGGAGGCCCAGGTCCCCGGCAGCGCCGCCTCCCTCATCGAGCTGCGGCTCGCCGAGGCCGGCCGTGACGTGCTCGGCGTCGCCGCCCACGTCCCGCACTACCTGGCGCGTTCGCCCTACCCGGACGCCGCCCTCGCCGTCCTGGAGACGATCACCGCCGCGACCGGCCTCGTGCTGCCCGAGATCGCCCACGCCTTGCGCAATGAGGCGCACACCGTCCGCGTCGAGATCGACCGCCAGGTCGCTGAAGGCGACGGCGAACTCGTCTCCGTCGTCCGCGGCCTCGAGTCCCAGTACGACGCCGTCGCCGGGTCCCAGTCCCGCGAGAGTCTCATCGCCGAGGCCGTCGAGCTTCCTTCCGCCGACGATCTCGCCGCCGAGTTCGAACGCTTCCTCGCCGACCGCGAGGACGACTAGCGCCTGCGGCGCGCTCACGAAAGAGGGTTCGCGTCCCCAGGGCGCGGGCCCTCTTCCGCTTCCCCTCCGCAAGGCGCGCCGCGCTCGCGCAGGGCCTGGTCTTTAGGGGCGCGGCCCCTGGACGGTTCTTGCGCAGGGCCTGGTTGTTAGGGGCGCGGGGAACTGCGCGGCCCGCCCCCACCGGGCTGCCAGCCCGAAAACTCACAGCATCTGCCCCGCTGGGGGCCGGTATTCGACGGCCGCGCCACCGTTGGTGGCTGAGCGCGCAGTTCCCCGCGCCCCTGGGAGGCACCCGCGGAGGCCCGGAGGGCCCGTAAGCTGGCGGCATGCTGAACGTCGGGCTGACCGGTGGAATCGGGTCAGGAAAAAGCTCCGTGGCGAAACTGCTGGTGGCACACGGCGCGATCCTGGTGGACGCGGACCGCATCGCCCGCGAAGTGGTGGAGCCCGGCACGGAGGGCCTGGCGGCGGTGACGGCCGAGTTCGGCCCGGACGTGCTGGCCGCGGACGGGACACTGGACCGCCCGAAACTCGGCGCGATCGTCTTCGCGGACGAGGCCCGGCGCCAGGCGCTGAACGCGATCGTGCACCCGCTGGTCGGCCGCAGGTCGCAGGAGCTGCGGGCGGCGGCGGCCCCGGACGACATCGTCGTCAACGACGTACCGCTGCTGGCGGAGAACGACCTGGCCCCGTTCTACGACTTCGTGATCGTCGTGGACGCGGCACCGGCCACGCAGATCGAGCGCCTGGTGCGGACACGCGGGATGACCGAGGACGAGGCGCGGGCGCGGATGGCGGCGCAGGCCGGCCGCGAGGAGCGCATCGCCGTCGCGGATCTGGTGATCGACAACGACGGCCCGCTGGAGGAGCTGGAGCCCCAGGTGCGCGCGGCGTGGCAGCGGCTGCGGGAGCTGGCGGCGGCCGGGACGGCGTAGTCGCCCGGGGAATGCGGTTGCCGACGACGACGTTGGGTATGTCAGACCAGACGATCAGTCGTCACCCGTGCCCGAATTCAGGGAGGCGGCCTTGCACGAGCGGACCCCAGAGACGCACGTCATCGACTTCCGCGCCGCGGAGCAACTGCTGGAGGCGCGTGACCCGCGCGGCGCCGTACAACTCCTCGACCCGGTGATCTCGGCCCATCCGGAGAACACCGCGGCCCGCCTGCTGCGCGCCCGCGCGTTCTTCGCCGCGGCCCAACTGCGCCCGGCGGAGCTGGAGTTCCAGATAGTGCTGGAGCGCGAGCCGGACAACGCCTTCGCGCACTTCGCGCTGGCCCGTACACTGCAACGCGCGAACCGCGCCGACGAGGCCCAGCGCCACTTCCGGCTCGCCGCCGCACTCGACCCCCGGCCGGACTATCTGGCCGCAGCCCGTTTCGACGACGCCGGCTGACGGCCGTGGAAGTCGTCGTGGTGCTGCTGATCATCATCGCGGTGGTCGCCCTGATCGGCGTGTCCAGCAGTCTGAGGGTGGTCAAGCAGTACGAGCGCGGGGTGATCTACCGCTTCGGCCGGGTCAACCGGCTCCCCAAGGAGCCGGGCCCGCGCATGCTGGTGCCGTTCGTGGACAAGATGACCAAGGTCAACATGCAGGTCGTCACCATGCCGGTGCCGTCCCAGGACGGCATCACCCGCGACAACGTGTCGGTACGGGTCGACGCGGTGCTCTACTTCCGGGTCATCGACCCGATCCGGGCCACCGTGGACGTGCAGAACTACCAGTTCGCGATGTTGCAGGTGGCACAGACCTCGCTGCGCTCCATCATCGGCAAGAGCGAACTCGACGATCTGCTGTCCGGCCGCGAACGCCTGCACGAGGGGCTGGAGTTGATGCTGTCCACGCCCGCCACCGGCTGGGGCGTCCACATCGACCGCGTCGAGATCAAGGACGTGGCGCTGCCGGAGTCCATGAAGCGGTCGATGGCCCGGCAGGCGGAGGCGGACCGGGAGCGGCGGGCCCGGATCATCACCGCCGACGGTGAGTTGCAGGCGTCCCAGAAGCTCTCCGAGGCGGCCAGGACGATGGATGCCAACCCGTCCGCCCTCCAACTGCGCCTCCTCCAGACGGTGGTGGAGGTCGCGGCGGAGAAGAACTCGACCCTGGTGATGCCCTTCCCCGTCGAGATGCTGCGCTTCTTCGACCGGGCCGCGAACTCCGGCGCGAATTCCGGTGCGAACACCGGCGGCGGCCAGGACACGAAGCCGGTCGAGAAGACGGCGGCGCCCGCGGCGACGGACGAACTGACGGACGCGGAACCGCGGTCCGCCGTCGAGGCCGCGGCCGACGAGCCGCCCGCGATCGACCGGAAGCCGCCGGGCCCGATCCAGATCCCGGACCCGCGCACGTCCGAGGAGTGAGCGACGAAGCCGTAGCGGCAGGGCAGGGCAGGGCAGGAACGGGACGGGAGCGGGCGGGTCACTCCGCCCGCTCCCGCGCGTCAGCCCCGCGTCAGCGCGTCCAGTCGATCTTGAACACCCACGCGTACCGCCCCTTCGCCCGCGCCGCCGCGGGCACCCGTACGGTCAGCGTGCCGCCGTCGAACTCCCAGTCCAGCGGCCGGTCGTGGCCGAGCATCGTCACCCGGTCGCCCTTGCGGACCGGCACCGGAGCGGTCGTTGACCGTGACGTCCTGCCGTCGCGCGGCGCGGGGTCGGACGGGCGGAGCCTGCTCAGATCATCAGAACAGCGGTGCGGGCAGCACGCCCTCCAGCGCCAGCAGCGTCCGCTTGATCTCCAGACCGCCGCCGAAGCCGCCTATGCCGCCGTCGCTCTCCACCACCCGGTGGCACGGCACCACCAGCGGTATCGGATTCGCGCCCATCGCCGTCCCGACCGCGCGGGCCGCCCCGCGCTCGCCCACCCGGTCGGCCAGGTCCTGGTACCCGACGACCGTGCCGTACGGCACCCCGGCCGCCAGCTCGCGCAGCACCCGGCGGTTGAAGCCGGTGATCAGCGACCAGTCCAGAGCGAGCGAGAACTCCTTCAGCGCACCCGCGAAGTACGCCTCCATCTGCTCGGTGACCGGCGCCAGCCGGGCCGCGTCCTCGACCGGCTCGCCGCCCAGCCGCCGCCCCATCGACGCCACCGCGCGCCGTACCGCCGCCTCGTCCGCCCGGAAACCGACATTGACCAGCCCCTCGTCGGTCGCCGCCAGCAGCAGCGGCCCGATCGGGGTCTCCATGACCGTCCAGGCGGTGTCGTTCGTCACGCTGCCAGCCTAGATCGGGGGTCCGACAACGCCCCGCCGCCGCGATCCGCCCGGCAAGCACGGCCGCCGCAAGGCCCGTCACCGGAAGTGACCGGCCGGTCACACGAGGGGAAGTGGCCGCCCCGGCGGCGGCCCGCCCGTCCGGGCCCGGACGATTGTCGGTGGTGGGTCGTACGGTGGTGACATGCGGCCCGTATCAGACATCGAACGCAGTGTGGCGCCCTTCGAGGTCGTCAGCCCCTACCAGCCCAGCGGCGACCAGCCCACCGCCATCGACGACCTCGAGAAGCGGATCCGCGGTGACGAGCAGGACGTCGTGCTGCTCGGCGCGACCGGTACGGGCAAGTCCGCGACCACCGCGTGGATGATCGAGCGGCTCCAGCGCCCCACCCTGGTCATGGCGCCGAACAAGACGCTCGCCGCCCAGCTCGCCAACGAATTCCGCGAGCTGCTGCCGAACAACGCGGTCGAGTACTTCGTCTCGTACTACGACTACTACCAGCCCGAGGCGTACGTCCCGCAGACGGACACGTACATCGAGAAGGACTCCTCGATCAACGAGGAGGTGGAGCGGCTGCGGCACTCCACCACCAATTCGCTGCTGACCCGGCGCGATGTCGTCGTGGTCGCCTCCGTGTCCTGCATCTACGGCCTCGGCACCCCGCAGGAGTACATCGACCGCATGGTGCGGCTCAATGTCGGCGACGTCATCGACCGCGACCAGCTCCTGCGGAAATTCGTCGACATCCAGTACGCGCGCAACGACGTGGCCTTCGCCCGCGGCACCTTCCGGGTACGCGGCGACACCATCGAGATCTTCCCGGTCTACGAGGAACTGGCCGTCCGCATCGAGATGTTCGGCGACGAGATCGAGGCGCTCTACACACTGCACCCGCTCACCGGCGAGGTGATCACCGAGGACCGGCAGATCTACGTCTTCCCCGCCACCCACTACGTCGCGGGCCCCGAGCGGATGGAACGCGCCATCGCGGGCATCGAGAAGGAGCTGGAGGGCCAGCTCGCCCTGATGGAGAAGCAGGGCAAGCTGCTGGAGGCCCAGCGGCTGCGGATGCGCACCACGTACGACATCGAGATGATGCGGCAGATCGGCACCTGCTCCGGCATCGAGAACTACTCGCGGCACATCGACGGCCGCGAGCAGGGCTCCGCGCCCGACACCCTCATCGACTACTTCCCCGAGGACTTCCTGCTGGTCATCGACGAGTCGCATGTCACCGTGCCGCAGATCGGCGCGATGTACGAGGGCGACGCGTCCCGCAAGCGCACCCTGGTCGACCACGGCTTCCGGCTGCCGTCCGCGCTCGACAACCGGCCGCTGAAGTGGGAGGAGTTCCTGACCCGCGTCGGCCAGACCGTCTACCTGTCCGCGACACCCGGAAAGTACGAGCTGTCCCGCGGCGACGGCGTGGTCGAGCAGATCATCCGCCCGACCGGCCTGGTCGACCCCGAGGTCATCGTCAAGCCCACCGAGGGCCAGATCGACGACCTGGTGCACGAGATCCGGCTGCGCACGGAGAAGGACGAGCGCGTCCTGGTCACCACCCTCACCAAGAAGATGTCCGAGGACCTCACCGACTACCTGCTCGAACTGGGCATCCAGGTGCGGTATCTGCACAGCGACATCGACACCCTGCGCCGCGTCGAGCTGCTGCGCGAACTGCGGGCCGGTGAGTACGACGTCCTGGTCGGCATCAACCTGCTGCGTGAGGGCCTCGACCTGCCCGAGGTGTCGCTGGTCGCGATCCTCGACGCCGACAAGGAGGGCTTCCTGCGCTCGGGCACCTCGCTGATCCAGACCATCGGCCGCGCCGCCCGTAACGTGTCGGGCCAGGTCCACATGTACGCGGACCGGATCACCCCGGCGATGGAGAAGGCCATCGAGGAGACCAACCGCCGCCGCGAGAAGCAGATCGCGTACAACAAGGAACGCGGCGTCGACCCGCAGCCGCTGCGGAAGAAGATCGCCGGAATCCTGGACTCCTTCGCCCGCGAGGACGCCGACACCGAGGAGCTGCTGGGCTCCGGGCGGCAGCGCTCGCGGGGCAAGGCGCCGGTGCCAGGACTGTCCGCCCGCGCGGGCGAGAAGCGCGGTGCGAAGACGCTGCCCGCCGAGGAGCTGGCCGACCTGATCGCTCAGCTCACCGACCAGATGCACGCGGCGGCCGGCGAGCTGCAATTCGAGGTGGCCGCCCGGCTCAGGGACGAACTGGGCGAGCTGAAGAAGGAGTTGCGCCAGATGAGAGAAGCGGGAATGGCGTGACGCGGGACCGGCGACCGGCCGGTGTTCGCCAGGAATCGCCACGCGGCGAACCGGGATACCGTTGCACGGCGTCTTGTTAGGGTGCGGGACAACCGCACACACGGGTGAGAGGGGACAGCGCGTGACGGTCAACATGACCAAGGGCCAGAAGATCAGCCTGAGCAAGTCCGACGGAGGGACGCTGACGGCGATCCGGATGGGGCTGGGCTGGCAGGCCGCGCCGCGCCGCGGACTGTTCGGGTCCCGCACCCGGGAGATCGACCTGGACGCCTCGGCCGTGCTCTTCGCGGACAAGCAGCCGGTCGACGTGGTGTTCTTCCAGCACCTGACCAGCGACGACGGCTCGGTCCGGCACACCGGTGACAATCTGGTCGGCGGCGCGGGCCAGGGCGGCGACGACGAGTCGATCATCGTCGACCTCCAGCGCGTACCGGTCCATGTCGACCAGATCGTCTTCACGGTGAACTCCTTCACCGGCCAGACCTTCGCCGAGGTGCAGAACGCGTTCTGCCGCCTGGTCGACGAGACCAACGGGCAGGAGCTGGCCCGCTACACGCTGACCGGCGGCGGCCAGTACACGGCGCAGATCATGGCCAAGGTGCAGCGCGGCGCGACCGGCTGGTCGATGACGGCCATCGGCACGGCGGCCAACGGCCGGACGTTCCAGGACCTCATTCCGGCCATTCTGCCCGCGCTCTGAGGCCGCACGGCCGCTGACGCGGCCCCCGGCCCGCGGGCCGGAACACGTACACACGCATAACGGGAACGGGGGGCGGCGGACATGACGGCCGAACTGGTCCGGGGACAGAACCATCCGCTGCCGGGCACCCGGATGGAGATCCGGGTGTCGGCGGGCACCCCGGTGGTGGCCGCGGTCACCCTCGGGGACGAGCGGGGGCGGGTCGTCGGCGACTCCTCGCAGTGGCTGGCGCACCCCGGCGCGCCGCAGCTCCCCGGCGTCGAGGTGCCCCGGCAGGCCGCCGCCGAGCACCGGCTCGCGGTGGACCTCGGCGCGATGCCGCCGCAGGTGCACCGGGTGCACGTTCTGCTCGCCCTTCCGGGCGCCGCGGGCCGCCCCGGCGCGCCCGCCGCCTTCGGCGCCGCCCCCGCCCCGCATCTCGCCGTCACCACCACCGAGGGTGAGGCCGTCGCCGGATTCACCATGACCGGCCTCGGCCCCGAGACGGCCCTGCTGGCCATCGAGCTGTACCGGCGGCAGGGCGCCTGGAAGGTGCGCGCCGTGGGCCAGGGGTACGAGGGCGGTCTGCCCGCGCTGCTGCTCGACCAGGGTGTCCCGGAGCCCGCCGGGGTGGCCGCGGGCATCGACGAGGCGGTGGGGCGCGAGCTGTCCCGCTCGGTCGACCTGCCCGCCGCGCCGCGTACGGTCCCGCCGCCGCGGCCGGAAACCGCGGCCCCGGCCGCCGCTCCGGGCGACGGCCGGACCACCGCGTCCTCAGGACCGGTCGACTACCGGCACCCGCGGCGCAAGGCCGCCGCCACCGCGCCGCCCCCGCCCGCTCAGGGACGGCCGGGCTCGCCGTACGACGCCCCGCCCGCCGCGCCGCGGCCGTCCTCCGACGGACAGCCCAGCACGCCGCCCGGCACCCCGCCCGTCCCCGTCGCGGGCGACGCCTCCGGCTGGACGATGGAGGAGCGGCTGCACAATCAGGTGTGGGGCATGTTCGAGGACCTGGCCCGCACCATCGCCGCCTACCGCAGCGCGGTGGACTTCGCCGAGTCCCGCTTCGAGCAGGAGCTCGACCGGCTGCTCGCCGACCCCGCGACCCGCGGCGGACAGGCCGCGGACGCCGCCCGCGACCAGGCGCAGGCCCGGCAGTTCGCGCTGGTCGACCAGGCCCGCGCCGTGCTCGACCGGGACATCGCGCAGCTCGTCGCCGAGGCCGAGGTCGTCGAGCCCGCGCTGCCCGCCGCCTTCGCGGGCTGGGAGAATCCGGTGTGGCACGCCTACCGGGTGCCCGACCAGCCGCCGCTCGCCGTACGGCTCGGCGGCCTCTACCTGCCCGAGGCGCCCGAACTGCGCATCCCGCTGCTGGCCCGGCTGCCGCTGGACCGCGGTCTGTGGATCGACAGCGAGGAGGACCGCGGGGTCGCCATGGACACCGCCGTGGCGATCGCCGCCCGGCTGCTCGCCTCGTACCCGGTGGGCGGTTTCGCGGTGCACGCCCTCGACCCCGCGGGCTCCGGCTCCGCCGCGCTCGCCCCGCTCACCGGCAGCGGCGCCGTGCTGATGCCGTCGGCCGGGGGCGCGGCCGGGGTCGGCGAGGTGCTGAACCGGCTGACCGAACGCGTCGATCTGCTCCAGATGGCGCTGCGCGGCGGCGCCGCCGACTCGCTGCCGCCCGGCTTCGACACCGCCGAGCAGCTTCTGATCGTCAACGAGTTCCCGTACGGCTTCGACGACCGGGCGGTCACCCAACTGCGCTATCTCGCCGACGAGGGACCGCGCGCCGGGGTGCACCTGCTGCTGGTCGCCGACCGCGAGGACGCGTCCGCGTACGGGCCGGTGCTCGATCCGCTGTGGCGCTCGCTGCTGCGGCTCACCCCGCTGCCCAGCGACCACCTGGCCGACCCGTGGGTGGGGCACGCCTGGACGTTCGAGCCGTCGCTGGTGCCGCCGGGCAGCCAGGTGCTCACGCAGGTGCTCAGGGAGATCGCGGCGGCCCGCCCGGCCTACGGCCCCTGACCGGTCGTGCCGGGTCCTGCGCCGGTGCTTTACCGGCTTTACGGCTCTGACCTGCACGCTTGTGTGATTCTTTACTAACTCTTGGGCAATTCGTGTACTGTTCTTGGTGCGGAGTGAAACCTCCCCCTGAACGGACTCAAGTGGTGGGGACCTCCGGCAGCGACGACGCTGACAGTTGCCGTATCGAATTGCCGGAGGACCTGTGGATGTCTCCCTCGCCCTCTGGGCGCTCACCATCGCCGGACTGATCGCCCTGATCGCCGTTGACTTCGTCATCGGCCGCACCCCGCACGACGTCTCCGTCAAGGAGGCAGGGGCCTGGACGATCGTCTGGGTCGTACTCGCCGGGCTCTTCGGACTCGGCCTGCTCGTCTTCTCCGGCGGCCAGCCGGCGGGCGAGTTCTTCGCCGGTTACATCACCGAGAAGTCGCTGAGCGTCGACAACCTCTTCGTCTTCGTCCTGATCATGTCCAAATTCGCGGTGCCTTCCCAGTACCAGCAGCGCGTACTGCTGGTGGGCGTGCTGATAGCGCTGGTGCTCCGCGCGGTGTTCATCGCGGGCGGCGCGGCGATCATCGCCAGCTTCTCGTGGGTCTTCTACATCTTCGGCGCCTTCCTCATCTGGACCGCCTGGAAGCTCATCCAGGACGCCCGTTCGGACGACGAGGACGAGGAATTCGAGGAGAACCGGCTGCTCAAGGCGGTCGAGAAGCGCGTGCCGTCCACCGACAAGTACCACGGCACCCGGCTGTTCATCACGGAGAACGGCAAGCGGCTGATGACGCCGATGCTCGTCGTGATGCTCGCCATCGGCACCACCGACGTGCTCTTCGCGCTCGACTCGATCCCCGCGATCTTCGGCCTCACCCAGGACCCGTACATCGTCTTCACCGCCAACGCCTTCGCCCTGATGGGCCTGCGCCAGCTCTACTTCCTGATCGGCGGCCTGCTCAAGAAGCTGGTCCACCTGTCGTACGGGCTGTCGGTGATCCTCGGCTTCATCGGCGTCAAGCTGGTGCTGCACGCGTTGCACGAGTCCGGTGTGCACGTGCCGGAGATCTCCATCCCCGTCTCGCTCGGCGTCATCGTCCTCGTCCTCGCGGTCACCACCGCCACCAGCCTGGTCGCCTCCAAGCGGCAGGCGGAGGCCGAGGCCGCCGCCTCCGAGGACGAGGAGCGCCCCGCGACGCCGGTCCGCTGACCGGTCCCTCCGCACTCCCTCCGTAACCCCCCTCCGTACCGACCCCTTCGCGCAGACCGCTCCGTTACGAGGGCTACCGTGGCCCTCGTAACGGAGCGGTTGTGCGTGGCGTGTGGGAAGGCGCGGATGGTGGCGAGCGGCATGGTGGTCCTTCCCGAGCTGACCGGCGCGCGGTTCTTCGACGCCTGGCGGCTCGACGCGGTCGCGCTGACCGCCGTCGTCCTGCTCGGCTTCGCGTACGCGCTGGGCGTACGGCGCAAGCGGCGCGCGGGGGAGCGGTGGCCGCTGTGGCGCACCGCCGCGTTCTACGTCCTCGGTCTCGGCACCCTCGTCGTCGCGACGATGTCCTCGCTCGCCGTCTACGACCGGGTGCTGTTCTGGCCCGCCGCCGTGCAGAACATCCTGCTCGACCTCTTCGCCCCGCTCGGCCTGGCGCTCGGCGACCCGCTCGCGCTCGCCGCACCCGACAGCCGGCTGCGCCGCGCCTTCACCGGCCGTACGGTACGACTGCTGATGTATCCGCTGGTCAGCTCGGTGCTGGTGCTCGCCTCCGAGCTGACGATCTACTTCACGCCGTACTTCTCCACCGCCCTCGGCAACGGGCTCGTGCTCCAGCTCATGCACCTGCAACTGCTGCTCACCGGCTGCCTGTTCGTGCTGCCGATGCTCAGCCGTCAGGACCTGCTGCCGTCCTGGTGCGGCCATCCGGTCAGGGCCGCGCTGGTCTTCTTCGACGGGCTCTTCGACTCGGTGCCCGGCATCGTCGTCATGACCAGCGGCACGCTGGTGGCCGGGCACTGGTACGCCGCGCACCCGCGCTCCTGGGGGCCGAGCGTCCAGCACGACCAGATGCTCGGCGGCGGCCTGATGCTCACCCTCGCCGAACTCGTCGCGCTGCCCTTCCTGATCCTGGTCTTCTTCGAGTGGTGGCGGGCCGAGCGGGAGAAGACGGCGGAACTCGACGCGCGGCTGGACCGCGAGGCCGTCGTCGCGATGTCCGGTGCCGGTGCCGGTGCCGGTGCTGGTGCTGCCGCTGGTGCTGCCGCCGGTGCCTCTGCTGCGCCCGCCTCGCCGAAGGCCCCCGCGTCCGCCGCCGCGCCCGTTCCGGAGATGACCCGCCCCTGGTGGGAGACCGATCAGGGCGAGGTCGGCGAGCGCATGCGGCGCGGTCGCTGAGCGGTCCGCGGCGGCTCGGGGTCACAACTGCGTTACGGGCACCACGCCACGAGTCGGCGCGTGTCACGCTCTCCCCCTCATACCTGTCCTGGGGGGACAAATTGCGTCAACGTGCCATCACCGCTGCCTGTTTACTGGCCGTCGCGGGGCTCGCGCTCGCGGGATGCGACGGCGACGGGGGGACCGACGACATATCGGGCGCCGCCTCGGTCTCGGCCACACCCACGGCCGCGCCCACCACCACGCAGGCCGCGCTCACCGGCCAACTGCCCAACCTGACCGGGATGCCGCTGCTCGCCGCGCGCACCATGGCCGACGACGCCGGGTTCACCCGGATCGCCGCGCACGACGCGACGGGGGCCGAGCGCACCCAGGTCTCCGACGGCGACTGGAAGGTGTGCTTCCAGCAGCCCGGCCAGGGGCCCGCGGCGCTGTCCGACCCGGTCGACCTCGCCGTCGTCAAGATCGCCGAGATCTGCCCGCCCGCGGACGGCACCCCGGCGCCGTCACCCACACCCACGGTCACCCGCACCACGGCGCCGTCGCCGACCGCCACGCACAAGGCGACGCCCAAGCCCCGCCCCACCACCGTCACCCACAAGCCGACCCCGAAGCCCAAGCCGAAACCCAAGCCGAAGCCGACCGTCGGGTACACCGAGCCCCCGGTCAACGACCACGACGGCGCCACCGCCCTTTGCAACGACGGCACGCTGTCCTACTCGCAGCACCACCGGGGCACGTGCTCGCACCACCACGGCGTGGCCGTCTGGTACAAGTAGCCCGCCCGGCCGTACGGCGACCGTACGGACCTCCGGGGGAGCGCGGGGCGGGGGCGAGCCGGCGGCAATCCGCTGCTCGCCCCCGCCGGGCCGGGGTGTGCGCGCCGACCGCTACCAGCCGCGCTCGCGCCATTCCTTGAGGTGGGGGCGCTCGGCGCCGAGGGTCGTGTCGTTGCCGTGGCCGGGGTAGACCCAGGTCTCGTCCGGGAGCACGTCGAAGAGCTTGGCCGTGACGTCGTCGAGGAGCGAGGTGAAGGCGGCCGGGTCGTCGTGCGTGTTGCCGACGCCGCCCGGGAAGAGGCAGTCGCCGGTGAAGACGTGCGGGGCGCCGTGCGGGTCGTCGTAGACGAAGGCGATGCTGCCCGGGGTGTGGCCGACCAGGTGCCGCGCGGTGAGGCTGACGCGGCCGAAGGTCACGGTGTCGCCGTCGTCCAGCGCCACATCGGTGGGGACCGGGATGCCCACCGTGTCCTCGCGGCCCGCGTAGGTACGGGCGCCGGTCGCGTCGATCACCGCGCGCAGTGCCTGCCAGTGGTCGCCGTGCTGGTGGGTGGTCGCGACGGCGCCGAGCCCGGCGTCGCCGACGACCTCCAGCAGCGTCTGCGCGTCGTTGGCCGCGTCGATCAGAAGCTGCTCGTCGGTGGCCCGGCAGCGCAACACGTACGCGTTGTTGTTCATCGGCCCGACCGCGACCTTGGTGATGATCAGGTCTTCCAGTTCATGCACGTCGGGGGTCCCGCCCACCGTCACTTCTCCGCTGTACGCCATGCCGCCAGCCTAGAGGCTCGGGGTGCCTAGAGCGGAGGCAGTACGGGGAGCGGGCCGTCGGGGGTCACGGTCAGGCCCTCGTACGGGCCGCGGCCGGAGACCCAGGCCAGCAGGGGGCGGGTGGCGGCGCTGACGGTGAGGTCGGGTTCCGCGGCGGCGCCGATCGTCCAGGACGCGCCGGACTCGGTGTCCTCCAGGCGGACCGCGGCGATGCCCTCGTGCCCGGTGAGGCCGTCGGCGAGGGAGGCCAGCTCACGGGCGGCGAAGTCGGCGGGCAGGTCGGCGGTGGTGGGGCCGATGCCGAGGTCGACCAGGTGCAGCCACACCTCGCCCAGCCGCCGCCAGGGGACCTCGGCGGCGGCGATCACCCGGCCGGAGCGCAGCGTGACCTGCGTCGCCCAGCCCGACGGCGGCACCTGCGCGGCGGCCCGCTCGAACCGCTCCGCCGAGGCCCGCAGATCGGCGAGGTGGTCGTCGAGGGGACGGCCCGCGCCCTCCTCGATGGCCCGGTCGCGGGACGTCGCGTCCGCGTACATCGGGGTCTCCACGCCGGTCCCCGCCCAGATCAGCAGATTGGCCAGGGCGTCGGCATTGCGGGCGACATGGGTCAGCAGATGCCCGCGGGTCCAGCCGGGCAGCAGCGAGGGTTCGGCGACGCCGTCGGCGGGGAGCGCGGACACCGCGGCGACGAATCGGTCGGTGGCTTCCCGGACGGCAACCGCATCGAGTACGGGATCCGGTCGTTGGACGGTCACGTACCGACGCTAGCGCGTCACCCCGCGCTCGCGCAGGACACACGATCGGGTGAAGTGGTCAGAGCGCGCCCGTAAATCGAATGCACGTGCTATATGGTCGGTGTGTCGCAACTTCTGAGAACGCGGCGAACCGGAAGAAAACCCGAGCGCACCCCGTTTAGGCTGACTGGGGGTGCCGACTCTCCCCCCGTCTCTATGAAAGGTGCGCACTGGCGTGGCCGATCGACTCACCGTCCGTGGCGCTCGCGAGCACAATCTGAAGAACGTGTCGCTCGACCTGCCGAGGGACTCCCTCATCGTGTTCACAGGGCTGTCCGGATCGGGCAAGTCCTCCCTCGCCTTCGACACGATCTTCGCCGAGGGGCAGCGCCGGTACGTCGAGTCGCTCTCCTCCTACGCCCGCCAGTTCCTCGGCCAGATGGACAAGCCCGATGTGGACTTCATCGAGGGCCTGTCCCCTGCGGTCTCCATCGACCAGAAGTCCACCTCGCGCAACCCGCGCTCGACGGTGGGCACCATCACCGAGGTCTACGACTACCTCCGGCTGCTCTTCGCCAGGATCGGCAAGCCGCACTGCCCCGAGTGCGGCCGCCCGATCTCCCGGCAGTCGCCGCAGGCCATCGTCGACCGGGTGCTGGAGCTGGAGGAGGGCAGCCGTTTCCAGGTGCTCTCCCCGCTGGTCCGTGAGCGCAAGGGCGAATTCGTCGACCTCTTCGGCGACCTCCAGACCAAGGGCTACAGCCGTGCCCGGGTCGACGGGGCCACGATCCAGCTCACCGACCCGCCCAAGCTGAAGAAGCAGGAGAAGCACACCATCGAGGTGGTCATCGACCGCCTCACGGTGAAGGACAGCGCCAAGCGCCGCCTCACGGACTCCGTCGAGACCGCGCTCGGCCTGTCCGGCGGCATGGTCATCCTGGACTTCGTCGACCTGCCCGAGGACGACCCGCAGCGCGAGCGGATGTTCTCCGAGCACCTGTACTGCCCGTACGACGACCTGTCCTTCGAGGAGCTGGAGCCGCGCTCCTTCTCCTTCAACTCGCCCTTCGGCGCCTGTCCCGACTGCACCGGCATCGGCTCCCGCATGGAGGTCGACCCGGAGCTGATCGTCCCCGACGAGGAGAAGTCCCTGGCCGAGGGCGCCATCGCGCCCTGGACCGGCGGCATGTCCAAGGGCTACTTCGAGCGGCTGGTCGAAGGTCTCGCGGGGGAGCTGGGCTTCAGGACCGACATTCCCTGGGCCGGGCTGCCCGCCCGCGCGAAGAAGGCGCTGCTCTACGGCCACAAGGCCGAGGTCAGGGTCGCGTACAAGAACAGGTACGGCCGCGAGCGCGCCTACAACGCGCATTTCGAGGGCGCCATCCCGTTCGTGAAGCGGCGGCACCAGGACTCCGAGAGCGACTCCAGCCGGGAGCGCTTCGAGGGGTACATGCGCGAGGTGCCCTGCCCCACCTGCCACGGCAGCAGGCTCAAGCCGATCGTGCTGGCCGTCACCGTCCAGGACCGCTCCATCGCGGACGTCTCCGCCATGTCGATCAGCGACTGCGCCGAGTTCCTCGGCGGGATGAAGCTGGACGCCCGCGACAAGAAGATCGCCGAGCGGGTGCTCAAGGAGGTCAACGAACGGCTGAAGTTCCTGGTCGACGTCGGCCTGGACTACCTCTCGCTCAACCGCGCCGCGGGCACCCTGTCCGGCGGCGAGGCCCAGCGCATCCGGCTCGCCACCCAGATCGGCTCGGGCCTGGTCGGCGTGCTGTACGTGCTGGACGAGCCGTCGATCGGCCTGCACCAGCGCGACAACCACCGGCTGATCGAGACCCTGGTACGGCTGCGCGACCTGGGCAACACGCTGATCGTCGTCGAGCACGACGAGGACACCATCAAGACCGCCGACTGGGTGGTCGACATCGGCCCCGGCGCCGGTGAGCACGGCGGCAAGGTGGTGCACTCCGGCTCGCTGAAGGAACTGCTGGTCAACGAGGAGTCGCTGACCGGGCAGTACCTCTCGGGCAAGCGCGTCATCGTCACCCCCGACGTACGCCGCCCGATCGACCGCAAGCGGCGGCTGACCGTGCACGGCGCCCGCGAGCACAATCTCCAGGACATCGACGTGTCCTTCCCGCTCGGAGTGCTCACCGCCGTCACCGGCGTCTCCGGCTCCGGCAAGTCGACGCTGGTCAACGACATCCTCTACACCCACCTGGCCCGCGAGCTGAACGGGGCGCGCAGCGTCCCCGGCCGGCACACCCGGGTGGACGGCGACGACCTGGTGGACAAGGTCGTGCACGTCGACCAGTCGCCGATCGGCCGCACCCCGCGCTCCAACCCGGCCACGTACACCGGTGTCTTCGACCATGTGCGGCGGCTCTTCGCGGAGACGATGGAGGCGAAGGTCCGCGGCTATCTGCCCGGCCGCTTCTCCTTCAACGTCAAGGGCGGCCGCTGCGAGAACTGCTCGGGCGACGGCACGATCAAGATCGAGATGAACTTCCTGCCGGACGTCTACGTCCCGTGCGAGGTCTGCCACGGCGCCCGCTACAACCGCGAGACGCTGGAAGTGCACTACAAGGGCAAGTCCATCGCCGAGGTGCTGGAGATGCCGATCGAGGAGGCGCTGGACTTCTTCGAGGCGGTGCCCGCCATCGCCCGGCACCTGCGCACGCTCTACGAGGTCGGCCTGGGGTACGTACGCCTGGGGCAGTCCGCGCCGACGCTGTCCGGCGGCGAGGCGCAGCGCGTGAAGCTCGCCTCCGAGCTCCAGAAGCGCTCCACCGGCCGTACGGTCTACGTCCTGGACGAGCCGACCACCGGTCTGCACTTCGAGGACATCAGCAAGCTGATCAAGGTGCTCCAGGGCCTGGTCGACAAGGGCAACACCGTGATCGTCATCGAGCACAATCTCGATGTCATCAAGACCGCCGACTGGGTGGTCGACATGGGCCCCGAGGGCGGCAACGGCGGCGGACTGGTCGTCGCCGAGGGCACCCCCGAGCAGATCGCGGCCGTCCCGGCCAGCCACACGGGCAAGTTCCTGCGGGACGTCCTGGGCGCGGAGCGGATCAGCGACGCGTCGGTGCCCGCGCCCAAGAAGCGGGTGCCCGCCCCCAAGAAGGCCACGGGGACGGCCGCCGCGGCCAAGAAGGGCACGACGGCCGCCGCGAAGAAGACCCCGGCGCCGCGCAAGCGGACGGCGGGCAAGGCGTAGCACCGAGGAAGGTCAAGGACGGGTCGGCGCGAGCGCGGCGGCACGCCGTCGAGGCGCGGTCGTCAGGCAGCGGTCGTCAGGCAGCGGTCGTCAGGCGCGGCCGTCAGGCACTGGTCGTCCGGGAGTGGCACAGAGGAAGCGGACAGGTGGGGGACGTAGGGTTACGGGTCGCGAGACCTCCCACCTCCCCGACCTGGAGCGCACATGACCACCGAACTGCCCGCCTGCCGCCGTACCGTCCTGCGAGGCGCGGCCCTGGCCGGAGCCGCCGGGTTCGGCCTCACCGCGTGCGGCGGCTCCGGCGGCGGTTCGTCCGACGGGCCCGCCAAAGCCGTGGAGTTGGGCGCCGCCACCGAGGTACCGGTCGGCGGCGCCAAGCTCTACCGGAACGACAAGGTGGTCGTGGCGCAGCCGAAGGAGGGCACCTTCAAGGCGTTCAGCGCGGTCTGCACGCACGCGGGCTGCGTCGTCACCTCGGTGGACGGCACGACGATCACCTGCGCCTGCCACGGCAGCCAGTTCGACGCGGACACCGGCGCCGTGCTCCAGGGCCCGGCGACCAAGCCGCTGCCCGCCGTGCAGGTCACCGCCTCCGGCGGCAAGCTCACCGCCGGTCCGGCGAGCTGACCACCGGCAGTCCGGCACCCGCGAACCGGCGGTCCCGCCCGCCGGTATCCGCACCGGTCGGCACTGCCCGGCCTGGCCCGGGAATGTCGCATCCCGCCAGTAGGGTGGGAGACATGGCGGACCCCAGCAGCTACCGACCGAAGCCGGGCCAGATCCCCGACTCCCCGGGGGTCTACAAGTTCCGGGACGAGCACGGTCGGGTGATCTACGTCGGCAAGGCGAAGAGCCTGCGCCAGCGGCTTTCCTCGTACTTCCAGGACATCACCAACCTCCACCAGCGGACCGCCACGATGGTGACCACCGCGGCGGCCGTCGAGTGGACGGTGGTCTCCACCGAGGTGGAGGCGCTCCAGCTCGAATACTCCTGGATCAAGGAGTTCGACCCGCGGTTCAACGTCAAGTACCGCGACGACAAGAGCTATCCGTCCCTCGCGGTGACGATGAACGAGGAGTTCCCGCGCGTGCAGGTCATGCGCGGCCCCAAGCGCAAGGGCGTGCGCTACTTCGGTCCGTACGCGCACGCCTGGGCGATCCGCGAGACCGTCGACCTGCTGCTGCGGGTCTTCCCGGTCCGCACCTGCTCCGCCGGGGTCTTCAAGCGCTCCGCGCAGATCGGCCGCCCCTGTCTGCTCGGCTACATCGGCAAGTGCTCCGCGCCCTGCGTCGGCCGGATCAGCGCCGACGACCACCGCGAACTGGCCGAGGAATTCTGCGACTTCATGGCCGGACACACCGGCACCTACCTGCGCCGCCTGGAACAGCGCATGAAGGACGCGGCGAGCGAGATGGAGTACGAGCAGGCCGCCCGGCTGCGGGACGACCTGGAGGCGCTGCGCCGCGCCATGGAGAAGAACGCGGTGGTGCTCGCCGACGCCACCGACGCCGACCTGATCGCCGTCGCCGAGGACGAGCTGGAAGCCGCCGTGCAGATCTTCCACGTACGCGGCGGCCGGGTCCGCGGCCAGCGCGGTTGGGTCACCGACAAGGTCGAGGCGGTCGACACCGCGGGCCTGGTCGAGCACGCCCTCCAGCAGCTCTACGGCGACGAGCGCGGCGACGCCGAGCGCTCCGGCGGCAGCGGCGGTGTGCCCAAGGAGGTGCTGGTCCCGGCGCTGCCCGCACCGTCGGAGCCGGTCGCGCAGTGGCTGAGCGACCGCCGCGGCTCGCACGTCAGCCTGCGCGTACCGCAGCGCGGCGACAAGAAGGACCTGATGGCCACCGTGCAGCGCAACGCGCAGCACGCCCTCGCGCTGCACAAGACCAAGCGCGCCTCCGACCTCACCACCCGCTCCCGCGCGCTGGAGGAGATCGCCGCCGCGCTCGACCTCGACACCGCGCCGCTGCGGATCGAGTGCTACGACATCAGCCACCTCCAGGGCGACGACGTGGTCGCGTCCATGGTGGTCTTCGAGGACGGCCTGGCCCGCAAGAGCGAGTACCGCCGCTTCCAGATCAAGTCCTTCGCCGGGCAGGACGACGTCCGGTCGATGCACGAGGTGATCTCCCGCCGCTTCCGCCGCTATCTGCTGGAGAAGCAGAAGACCGGCGAGTGGGAGGGCGAGTCCGGCGAGGTCCCCGCGAACCACGGCGATGTTCCCGTGGACCACGAGGAACAGGCGTCCGGCCCCATCGACCCCGACACCGGACGGCCGCGCAAATTCGCGTACCCGCCGCAGCTCGTCGTGGTCGACGGCGGACAGCCGCAGGTGGCCGCCGCCCGGCGCGCGCTGGAGGAGCTGGGCATAGACGACGTCGCCGTGTGCGGCCTCGCCAAGCGCCTGGAAGAGGTCTGGCTGCCCGGCGACGACGACCCGGTGATCCTGCCGCGCTCCAGTGAGGGCCTGTACCTGCTCCAGCGGGTCCGCGACGAGGCGCACCGGTTCGCGATCTCGTACCAGCGCAGCAAGCGCTCCAAGTCGATGAAGGCCGGCGCGCTGGACTCCGTGCCGGGGCTCGGCGAGACCCGCAGGCAGGCGCTGCTGAAGCACTTCGGCTCGCTGAAACGGCTCCGGGCGGCGACGATCGAGGAGATCTGCGAGGTCCCGGGGATCGGCCGCCGTACGGCGGAGACGGTCGCGGCGACCCTGGCAGCCGCGGCTCCGGCCGCACCCGCGGTGAACACCGCGACAGGAGAGATCATCGAAGAGGCCGACGGGACCCCGCCCGGGGCGGACCCGTCCCACCATCGGGGGATCAGCACATGAGCGACCAGGACGAACAGGACGGAACGCACGTGACAACCGGCGGAGCGGGGGAGGCCGTGGAGGCCATCCCCGAACTGGTGATCATCTCCGGCATGTCCGGAGCGGGCCGCAGCACCGCGGCCAAGTGTCTGGAGGACCTCGGCTGGTTCGTGGTGGACAATCTGCCGCCCGCGCTGATCCCCACCATGGTGGATCTCGGCGCGCGCTCGCAGGGCAACGTCGCCCGGATCGCCGTGGTCGTGGACGTCCGCGGACGCCGCTTCTTCGACAATCTGCGCGAGTCCCTCGCTGACCTGGCGACCCGCAGCGTCAAGCGCCGGATCATCTATCTGGAAGCCTCAGACGAGGCCCTGGTCCGCCGCTTTGAGTCGGTCCGCCGGCCGCACCCGCTCCAGGGCTCGGGCCGGATCGTGGACGGCATCGCGGCCGAGCGCGACCTGCTGCGCGAGCTGCGCGGCGACGCCGACCTGGTGATCGACACCTCCAGTCTCAACGTGCACGAGCTGCGCGCCAAGCTGGACGCCCAGTTCGCGGGCGAGGAGGAGCCGGAACTCCGGGCCACGGTCATGTCGTTCGGATTCAAGTACGGCCTGCCCGTCGACGCCGACCTGGTGGTGGACTGCCGCTTCCTGCCCAACCCGCACTGGGTGCCGGAGCTGCGGCCCTTCACCGGGCTCAACGACGAGGTGGCGCAGTATGTGTTCAACCAGCCGGGCGCGAAGGAATTCCTCGACCGCTACGCCGAGTTGCTGCACATCATCGCCGCCGGATACCGGCGCGAGGGCAAGCGGTACGTGACGATCGCGGTCGGCTGCACGGGCGGCAAGCACCGCAGCGTGGCGATGTCGGAACGGCTGGCCGCACGGCTGGCCGCGGATGGGGTGGAGACCGTGACAGTGCACAGGGACATGGGGCGCGAGTGATCATGACGGGTCGGCGGCGGCGCCGGGGTACGGGCCGCCGCGCCGGGGTGCCGCCCAAGGTGGTCGCCCTCGGCGGGGGGCACGGCCTGGCCGCCTCCCTCGCCGCACTGCGCCGGATCACCGGCGATCTGACCGCGGTGGTCACCGTCGCGGACGACGGCGGCTCCAGCGGCAGACTCCGCCAGGAGATGGGCGTACTGCCGCCGGGAGACCTCCGCAAGGCGCTCGCCGCGCTCTGCGGGGACGACGAATGGGGGCGCACATGGGCCCGAGTGGTCCAGCACCGCTTCACCAGCGAGGGTGATCTGCACGGGCACGCGGTCGGCAATCTGCTGATCGTCGCGCTGTGGGAACAGCTCAACGACGAGGTCGCCGCGCTGGAGTGGGTCGGGCGGCTGCTGGGCGCCCACGGCAGGGTGCTGCCGATGTCCGCGGTCCCGCTCGACCTGCACGCCATCGTCCGCGGCCACGACCCCGACAGGCCCGACGAGATCAGCACCGTCCGCGGCCAGGCCACGGTCGCCCTCACCCCCGGTGAGGTGCAGGAAGTGCAGGTCGTCCCGGCCGATCCGCCCGCCGTTCCCGAGGCCGTGCAGGCGGTCCTCGACGCGGACTGGGTGGTGCTCGGCCCCGGCTCCTGGTTCTCCTCGGTGATCCCGCATCTGCTCGTCCCCGAGCTGGTCGACGCCCTCATGACGACCAGGGCGCGCCGGGTCCTCACGCTGAACCTCGCGCCGCAACCAGGTGAGACCGACGGATTTTCTCCGCAGCGTCACTTGGAGGTTTTGGCCCGACACGCCCCTAAACTCACCATCGACGTGGTTCTCGCCGACGAGGCCGCCGTACCCGACCGTGACAGCCTCTCCGAGGCCGCACAGCGGTTGGGCGGCACGGTCGAGCTGGCACCGGTCGCCGCCCCCGACGGGCCGCGGCACGACCCGGAGCTGTTGGCCGCCGCGTATGACAGGATTTTTCGTATGCGTGGAAGGATCGGCCCATGGCGATGACGGCAGCGGTGAAGGATGAGATCTCCCGGCTTCCCGTCACCCGGACCTGCTGCCGGAAGGCGGAGGTCTCGTCGATCCTGCGGTTCGCCGGCGGCCTCCACCTGGTGAGTGGCCGGATCGTGATCGAGGCGGAGCTGGACACCGGGATCGCGGCCAGGCGGCTGCGCAAGGACATCCTGGAGATCTTCGGGCACTCCTCCGACCTGGTGGTGATGGCGCCCGGCGGGCTGCGCAGGGGCAGCAGGTACGTGGTGCGCGTGGTGGCGGGCGGCGACCAGCTCGCCCGGCAGACCGGCCTGGTGGACGGCCGCGGCCGGCCGATCCGCGGCCTGCCCCCGCAGGTCGTCTCCGGCGCCACCTGCGACGCGGAGGCCGCCTGGCGCGGTGCCTTCCTCGCGCACGGCTCGCTCACCGAGCCCGGCCGCTCCTCGTCGCTGGAGGTCACCTGCCCGGGACCCGAGGCCGCCCTGGCCCTGGTCGGCGCCGCCCGCCGCCTCCAGATCCCCGCCAAGGCCCGCGAGGTCCGCAATGTGGACCGTGTGGTGGTACGGGACGGCGACGCGATCGGCGCGCTGCTGACCCGGCTCGGCGCCCACGACTCGGTGCTCGCCTGGGAAGAGCGCCGCATGCGCCGCGAGGTCCGGGCCACCGCCAACCGGCTCGCCAACTTCGACGACGCCAACCTGCGCAGGTCGGCCCGCGCCGCCGTCGCCGCCGGAGCCCGTGTGCAGCGCGCGCTGGAGATCCTCGGCGACGACGTACCGGAACACCTCGCCGCGGCCGGGCGCCTGCGCATGGACCACAAGCAGGCCTCCCTGGAGGAGCTGGGCTCCCTCGCCGAGCCGCCGCTGACCAAGGACGCGGTCGCCGGTCGGATCCGCCGCCTGCTGGCCATGGCCGACAAGCGCGCCTCGGACCTCGGCCTGCCCGGCACCGACGCCAACCTCACCGACGAGATGGTCGGCTAGGGCCTGTCCGCCGGACAGGCCCCGGCCGTCATGCGCGCGGCGGGCGGACGGGGCGGAGGCGAAGGGGCCTCGGCCCGATGTCACCTCCGCGCCCCTGGCCGGGTAGGCTCGTCCCTGGTCGGGGACATCCCATATTTCGCAGCCGGAGAGGGCTCCGGCGAATGAGCGAGGAGATCGGTTCGTGACGATCCGGGTAGGCATCAACGGCTTTGGCCGCATCGGTCGTAACTTCTTCCGCGCCGCCTTGGAGCAGGGTGCGGACATCGAGATCGTGGCTGTCAACGACCTGGGTGACACCGCGACGACGGCGCACCTGCTGAAGTACGACACCATCCTCGGCCGCCTCAAGGCCGAGGTCACCCACACCGCGGACTCCATCACCGTCGACGGCAAGACCATCAAGGTGCTCGCCGAGCGCGACCCCGCCGCCATCGCGTGGGGCGAGCTGGGCGTCGACGTCGTCATCGAGTCGACCGGCATCTTCACCAAGGCCGCCGACGCGGGCAAGCACATCGCGGGCGGTGCCAAGAAGGTCATCATCTCGGCGCCCGCCACCGGCGAGGACATCACGATCGTGATGGGCGTCAACCAGGACAAGTACGACGCCGCGAACCACCACATCATCTCCAACGCCTCGTGCACCACGAACTGTGTGGCGCCGATGGCGAAGGTGCTGCTGGAGAACTTCGGCATCGTCAAGGGCCTGATGACGACGGTCCACGCGTACACCAACGACCAGCGCATCCTGGACTTCCCGCACAAGGACCTGCGCCGCGCCCGCGCCGCCGCGGAGAACATCATCCCGACCACCACGGGTGCCGCGAAGGCCACCGCGCTGGTCATCCCCGAGCTGGCGGGCAAGCTGGACGGCATCGCGATGCGCGTCCCGGTCCCCACCGGCTCGGTCACCGACCTGGTCGTCGACCTCGAGCGCGAGGTCACCAAGGACGAGGTCAACGCCGCCTTCCAGAAGGCGTCCGAGGGTCAGCTCAAGGGCCTGCTGGAGTACACCGAGGACCCGATCGTCTCCTCGGACATCGTCAACTGGCCGGCCTCCTGCACCTTCGACTCCTCCCTGACCATGGTCCAGGGCAAGACGGTCAAGGTCATCGGCTGGTACGACAACGAGTGGGGCTACTCCAACCGCCTCGTGGACCTCACGGTCTTCGTCGGCGGCCAGCTCTGACGCCGTAGCGGCCGACGCACAGCGATGTGAGCGACAGGGTCCGGACGGGTGCGACGAAGCGCCGGTCCGGGCCCTGTCCCTTGCCCACTCCGCAGTCCCGTACCCGTCAGTACCCGCAGCCGTACCCGTAGGAGACCGTACAGATGAAGACGATCGACGACCTGATCAGCGAGGGGCGGATCGCCGGCAAGCGGGTGTTCGTCCGCGCCGACCTCAACGTCCCGCTCGACGGGGAGCGCATCACCGACGACGGCCGGATCCGCGCCGCCGTCCCCACCATCACCAAGCTCGCCGAGGCGGGCGCCAAGGTGATCGTGGCCTCGCACCTCGGCCGCCCCAAGGGCGAGCCCGACCCGAAGTTCTCGCTCGCGCCGGTCGCCGCGCGCCTGGGCGAGCTGCTCGGCGAAGGCCGTCACGAGGTGGTGTTCGCGGCCGACACCGTCGGCGAGAGCGCCGCGGCCACCGTGGCGGGCCTGGCCGACGGCCAGGTCGCGCTGCTGGAGAACCTGCGCTTCAACGCGGGCGAGACCAGCAAGGACGACGCCGAGCGCGGCGCCTTCGCCGACCGGCTCGCGGAGCTGGCCGACACCTACGTCGGCGACGGCTTCGGAGCGGTGCACCGCAAGCACGCCTCGGTGTACGACCTCCCGGCCCGCCTCCCGCACGCCGCGGGCGGACTGATCGCCACCGAGGTCGGCGTCCTGAAGAAGCTCACCGAGGACGTCTCCCGCCCCTACGCGGTGGTGCTCGGCGGCTCCAAGGTCTCCGACAAGCTCGGCGTCATCGACCACCTGCTGGACAAGGCCGACCGCATCCTGGTCGGCGGCGGCATGGTCTTCACCTTCCTCAAGGCCCAGGGCCACGAGGTCGGCAAGAGCCTGCTCCAGGAGGACCAGATCCCCGTGGTCAAGGAGTACCTGGAGCGCGCCAAGGCCAAGGGCGTGGAATTCGTCCTGCCGGTCGACGTCGTCGGCGCCACCGAGTTCCCCGACCTGAAGACCAAGGCGCCGTCCTCGCCGGTCAACGCGCCGGTGGACGCGATCCCCGCCGACGTGATCGGCCTGGACATCGGCCCCGAGTCCCGCAAGCTCTTCGCCGCCAAGCTCGCCGACGCCGCCACCATCTTCTGGAACGGCCCGATGGGCGTCTTCGAGCACCCGGACTACGCCGACGGCACCCGCGCGGTCGCCCAGGCGCTGATCGACTCCGACGCGTTCACCGTGGTCGGCGGCGGCGACTCGGCCGCGGCCGTCCGCATCCTCGGCTTCGACGAGAACGCTTTCGGCCATATTTCCACCGGCGGCGGCGCGAGCCTGGAATACCTCGAGGGCAAGACGCTCCCCGGCCTTGCCGCACTGGAGAAGTGAGCAGATGACCGAGCAGAGCACCCGCACCCCGCTGATGGCGGGCAACTGGAAGATGAACCTCAACCACCTCGAGGCCATCGCGCACGTCCAGAAGCTCGCCTTCGCGCTCACCGACAAGGACTACGACGCGGTCGAGGTCGCCGTCCTGGTGCCGTACACCGACCTGCGCTCCGTACAGACGCTGGTCGACGGCGACAAGCTGAAGATCAAGTACGGCGCCCAGGACCTGTCCGCGCACGACTCCGGCGCGTACACCGGCGAGATCTCCGGATCGATGCTGGCCAAGCTGAAGTGCGCGTACGTGGCGATCGGGCACTCCGAGCGCCGCCAGTACCACGGCGAGGACGAGACCGTGGTCAACGCCAAGGTGAAGGCCGCCTACAGGAACGGCCTCACCCCGATCCTGTGCGTCGGCGAGGGCCTGGATATCCGCAAGGCCGGCCAGCAGGTCCCGCACACCCTCGCGCAGCTCGACGGCGCCCTGAAGGACATCCCCGCCGAGCAGGCCGCCACGATCGTGGTCGCGTACGAGCCGGTCTGGGCGATCGGCACCGGCGAGGTGGCCACCCCCGAGGACGCGCAGGAGGTCTGCGGGGCGATCCGCGGGCGGCTGGCCGAGCTGTACGACCAGGAGCTGGCGGACGCCGTGCGCATCCAGTACGGCGGCTCCGTGAAGTCCGGCAACGTCGCCGCGATCATGGCGCAGCCGGACGTGGACGGCGCCCTGGTGGGCGGCGCGGCACTGGACGCCGAGGAGTTCGTCAAGATCGTCCGGTTCCGCGACCAGTGACGGAACCGGGGCCCGCGGCCACGGACAGTGAGCCGGGGCACCGGGCAGTGGGCTGACACGCCCCTCAGGAAGTACCCTGTCGGGGCCGGACCGGCGTGACCGCGCCGTCCGGCCCCGCGCCGTTGTCATGTAGTCGAGAGAGTTGGTCCAGCCGTGGTCATCGGGTTCTCCATCGCCCTCATCATTTTCAGCCTGCTGCTTCTGCTGCTCGTGCTGATGCACAAGGGGAAGGGCGGCGGCCTCTCGGACATGTTCGGCGGCGGCATGCAGTCCTCCGTCGGCGGCTCCTCGGTGGCCGAGCGCAACCTCGACCGGATCACCGTCGTGGTCGGTCTGCTGTGGTTCGCCTGCATTGTCACCCTTGGCCTGGTGATGAAGTTCCAGAAGTAGGGCCGACGTTCGACTCCCGCGCATCCAGGGAGAACTGACGCCTCGTCGCCACCCCGGCTTACTATGGGGAGACGTCCTCGGGGGACAGGTCGAGCGCCTGCCACTGGACGGCACGTAAGGTCTCCGTAAACTGGCGACCTCGCAGCACCATCACGCAGGGAGTTACGACCGTGGCAAGTGGCAACGCGATCCGTGGAAGTCGGGTCGGAGCGGGGCCGATGGGAGAGGCCGAGCGCGGCGAGTCCGCGCCGCGCCTCCGCATCTCCTTCTGGTGCTCGAACGGGCACGAGACCCAGCCGAGTTTCGCCAGCGACGCGCAGATCCCGGAGACCTGGGACTGCCCACGCTGCGGCTTCCCGGCGGGGCAGGACGAGGAGAATCCGCCGGCGCCGCCGCGTACCGAGCCGTACAAGACCCACCTCGCCTACGTGCGGGAGCGGCGCAGCGCCGCCGACGGCGAGGCGATCCTCGCCGAGGCGCTGGCGAAGCTCCGCGGCGAGATCTAGCGAGATCAGGGAAGTCCCGGACCTCGGTTGCCGGGCGGGCTCAGACCTCTGAGCCCGCCCGGCGACCGAGGGCTTTCTGTTTTCACGGCACGCTCCGCGGCGGGCGTCTCAGCGGCGGCGCGGCCGGGCCGCGTGCGCGTCCGCGATATGGCCCGTCAACGCGATGGAGGCCGTAGCCCGTTCGTAGGTGAGTTGCGCGACGCGGGCGTACAGGCAGTCCACGATGAGCAGTACGGAGTGGCGGGTGCCGAAGTTGCCGCGCCTGAAGCTGGTTTCGCCCGAGGTGGACGTGAGGCGTACGTCGGCGGCCTGGGCGATTGGCGAGCGCGGGTCGCCGGTGACGGCCACGGTGACGGCGCCGCGCTCCGCGGCCAGCCGCAGCGGCTCCAGCACCTCCCGGGTGGCGCCCGAGTGCGAGATGGCCACCACCGCGTCGGAGGGCGTCAGCAGGGCCGCGGAGGTCTCCGCCGCGTGCACCTCGGTCCAGGCGTGCGCGGCGCAGCCGATGCCGTACAGCCGCGCCTCGGTCTCCCTGGCCACGATCCCCGAGCCGCCGACGCCGTAGACGTCGATCCTGCGGGCCTTCGCGAGCGTCTGCGCGGCCCGTTCCAGTGCCTCGCGGTCCAGCCGGTCGGCGGTCTGCCGCAGCGCCCGCAGATCGGCCTCCGCGACCACCCCGATCACCTGCTCCAGGTCGTCCTCGGGCCCGATCTGCGGCCCGAGCGCCGCCGTACGGGGCTCCGCCTCGCTGCGGCCCTGCTCCTGCGCCAGCTCGATCAGGAGCTGCTGGTACGAGTCCAGGCCGAGCGCCCGGCAGAAGCGGGTGACGGTGGCCTGCGAGGTGCCCGTGCGCCGACCCAGCTCGGCCGCGGAGCCGTGCGTCGCCGCGACCGGGTCGGCCAGCACCAGCTCGCCCACCTTGCGCAGGGAACCGGACATCCGGGGCAGTTCGGAGCGGATCAACGCGGTGATCATGGTGACTCGTCTCGGCTGGACGGCTTGAGGACTTGCCTGCGGGTGAATCTATCAACCACCATTCGTGGCAATGAGTGAAATCTACAGCCGACCGCTTGTGATCGGCATCGACGCGGGCGGTACCAGCAGCCGCGCGTATCTGGCGGAGGCGGCGCCGGAGACGGCCGGGGGTCCGGCGGAGGTCGTCGTGCTCGGCCGCGGCACCGGGGGGCCGGGCAACGCGCTGAGCGTCGGCCGGGCCGAACTGACCCGGCACCTGACGGACGCGGTCGCCCAGGCGGTCCCGGCCGACCTGCGCGGGCGGGTCGCCGCGGTCTACGGCGGCTTCGCGGGCGCCGCGGAAGGGCTCGGCGCCGAGCGCGGCCATGGCCTCGCGCTGTCCTGTCTGGCCGACGCGCTGGCCGCCAACGGCATCACGGGCGCCGCGATCGGCGTCGGCGGCGACACCGAGGTCGCGCTTGCCTCCGCGCCCGGCGCGCCCGGCGACGGCCTGGTGCTGATCGCGGGCACCGGCGCCATCGCCACCCGGCTCACCGGCAGACGCCGCTCCGCGGTCGTGGACGGCCACGGCTGGCTGCTCGGCGACGAGGGCAGCGGCTTCTGGCTCGGCGGCCGGGCGGTGCGGGCGGCGTTGGAGGCGCTGGACGGCCGCGGCCCCTGGACCTCGCTGGTCGCCAGGGTCGCCGCGCACTATCTGCCGCCGGGCGCGTACGAGCGGCTGGGCGGCACCGGGCGCCTGGACGGCGCGGAACGGCCACTGCCCGACGGCGAGGCGCGCGCCGATCTCAGCGAGGCCATCGTGACCAGCGCGTACGAGCAGACGCCCGCCCGGCTCGCGCAGCTCAGCAGGCAGGCGGTGGAGGCGGCGGACGAGGGCGACGCGGTGGCGCTGCGGCTGCTGGACGGCGCGGCCGATTTGCTGGTGGCGACCGTACGGGCGCTGGAGCCGCGGCCGGGGGAGCCGCTGGTGCTCACCGGCGGACTGCTCGGGCCCGGCGGCCCGCTGCTCGACCGGGTCGTCGCCCGGCTCGACGGGCTCGCGCTGCGGGTCTTCCCGGTGGCGAACGGGGGAGTGGGGGCGGCGGCGCTGGCACGGCTGTTGCTGTGAGGGCGGGCTGTTGCTGTGAGGCCGGGGGCCGCTGGTGTGAGGGCGGGGCCCTCTGGGGCGAGGGGTCTCCTGTGGTGAGGCCGGGTTCCTCGCGGTGTCACGGCGGCGCCGGGGTGTCTTGACGGCGGCGCGAAGGGTGGTTCATTGTTTCATCGGACCATCTCAAAGATGGTTGATCGAGCCGAACCGGCCACCGATCTCACCACCCGACCCACCAAGGGGGCTCGGCCATGGCCGACGCACAGCTCAGCGCCGCCCGGTTCGCCGACGAGGGGCGCGCCGCCGTCGAGCGCGCCATCGCGGCCAACAAGGACTCCGTCGCCGCCGCGGGACGGCTCTTCGCCGACTGCGTGGCCGCCGACGGTGTGATCCACGGCTTCGGCACCGGCCACTCCCAGGCCACCGTCCTGGAGATCGTCGGCCGCGCGGGCGGCCTGATCCCCACCAACCGGATCGGCCTCGCCGACCTCGTGCTGCGCGGCGGCGAGGACCGCTCGGTGCTCGACGACCCGCTGCTGGAACGTTCCCCCGGCCTGGCCAGGCGGCTGTACGACCTGTCGACGCCGCACCCGCGGGACCTGTTCGTGATCGTCTCCAACTCCGGTGTGAACAACTCCGTGGTGGACATGGCCCTCCAGGTCAAGGAGGCGGGGCATCCGCTGGTCGCCCTCACCTCGCTGACCCACACCCGCGCCGTGCCCGCTCTGCACCCCAGCGGCAAGCGGCTCGCGGACATCGCCGACGCCGTCCTCGACAACTGCGCGCCCGCCGGTGACGCCCTGCTCCCGCTGCCCGACGGCGGCGCGCTGTGCGGTGTCTCCACCATCACCTCGGCCCTGCTGGTCCAGATGGTCGTCGCCGAGTGCGTGGGCCTGCTCACCGCCGAGGGGCACGAGGCCCCGGTCTACATCTCCGCGAATCTGCCCGGCGGCTTCGAGCGCAACGCCGTCCTGGAGGAGCGCTACGCGGGCCGCCTGCACCGCGGCGGTTTCTGACCCGCCGCCACTTCTCCCCCGCCACCGAGCCGCCCGCGCTCGCCGAGTCCGCCGCGCTGCCCCGGCGCGGCGGACTCGGCCCGCCGCGGTCACCGTGACGGCCGTATCCGGCGCTCTCGGCACGGTGCGGAACGTCAGTGAGGTGACGCTCCTCCAGGAACGCACCCCGGCGGACCTGCTCGGCCGGGTCAGCGCCGCCAACCGCACGCCTTCCTGATGCCCGCCCTCGTCTCGTTCCGGCGTGTCATCAATTAGCGTGGGGCGTGCAGCGAGGACGAGGAGAAGTGGACTGATGTCCGAAACGAACGCGCAGGGCCCGAAGGCTCTCGACCAGCGTGCCGAATGGCACGCGCTCGGCAAGCACCGCGAGGAACTGGCGGACGCGCACCTGCGGGATCTGTTCGCGGCCGACCCCGAGCGGGGCAGCCGTTACACCCTCCAAGTGGGTGACCTCCATCTGGACTACTCCAAGCAGCTCGTGACGGACGAGACGCTCCGGCTGCTGCGCGAACTGGCCGCCGCGACCGGGGTGTTCGAGCTTCGTGACGCGATGTTCCGCGGCGAGCGGATCAATGTCACCGAGGACCGGGCGGTCCTGCACACCGCTCTGCGCGCCCCGCGCTCCGCGGTGATCGAGCTGGACGGCCAGGACGTCGTGCCCGCCGTGCACTCCGTGCTCAACAAGATGCAGGTCTTCTGCGACCGGGTGCGCTCGGGGGAGTGGACCGGCCACACCGGCAAGCGGATCAGGAATGTCGTCAACATCGGCATCGGCGGCTCCGACCTCGGCCCCGCGATGGCCTACGAGGTGCTGCGCGCCTACACCGACCGCGGTCTGACGGTCCGTTTCGTGTCCAACGTGGACGGCGCCGACCTGCACGAGGCGGTCCGCGACCTGGACGCGGCCGAGACGCTGTTCATCATCGCGTCGAAGACCTTCACCACCATCGAGACCATCACCAACGCCACCTCCGCCCGCGACTGGCTGCTCACCGAGCTGCGCGCCGACGAGTCCGCGGTCGCCAAGCACTTCGTGGCGCTTTCCACCAACGCGGAGAAGGTCGCCGACTTCGGCATCGACACCCAGAACATGTTCGAGTTCTGGGACTGGGTCGGCGGCCGGTACTCCTACGACTCGGCCATCGGCCTCTCCTTGATGCTGGCCATCGGCCCCGACCGCTTCCGCGAGATGCTGGCCGGATTCCACCTCGTCGACGAGCACTTCAGGACCGCGCCGCCGGAGGAGAACGTCCCGCTCCTGCTCGGCCTGCTCGGCGTCTGGTACGGCGGTTTCCACGACGCGCAGTCGCACGCGGTGCTGCCGTACAGCCACTACCTGAGCAAGTTCACCGCCTACCTCCAGCAGCTCGACATGGAGTCCAACGGCAAGTCCGTGGACCGGCAGGGCAACCCGGTGACCTGGCAGACGGGCCCGGTCGTCTGGGGCACGCCGGGCACCAACGGGCAGCACGCGTACTACCAGTTGCTGCACCAGGGCACCAAGCTCGTCCCCGCGGACTTCATCGGCTTCGCGCGCCCGGTCGACGAACTCGGGCCGCTCGCCTCCCAGCACGACCTGCTGATGGCGAACTTCTTCGCGCAGACCCAGGCGCTGGCCTTCGGCAAGACGCCGGACGAGGTCAGGGCCGAGGGCGTGCCCGAGGAACTGGTCCCGCACAAGACCTTCCGCGGGAACCACCCCACGACCACCATCCTGGCCACCGAGCTGACGCCGTCCGTCCTCGGCCAGCTCATCGCCCTCTACGAGCACAAGGTGTTCGTCCAGGGCGCGGTCTGGAACATCGACTCCTTCGACCAGTGGGGCGTCGAGCTGGGCAAGGTCCTCGCCAAGCGCGTCGAGCCCGCCCTCGCCGAGGGCACCGCCGTCCCCGGCCTGGACGCCTCCACCACGGCCCTGGTCGCCAAGTACCGCGAGCTGCGCGGTCGCTGAGGCACCACGCACCGCGGCGGTTCACCGGAGATCCGGTGAACCGCCGCGGTGGCGAGCGACCAGGCCGAGGGCCGCTCGGACGGCCTACGACGAGGCCGGCGGATACAGCTGCGGCGGGAGCTTGGCCGCCGCGGTCCGGTCCAGCAGCCACAGGGTCCTGGACCGCCCGTAGGCACCCGAGGCGGGCGCCTGCAACTCACCCGGGGACGACAGCGCCAGGGCCACCGCCGAAGCCTTGTCCTCGCCCGCCGCCAGCAGCCACACCTCGCGGGCTGCGCGGATCGCGGGCAGCGTCAGCGAGATCCGGGTCGGCGGCGGCTTCGGAGCGCCGTGCACACCGACGACCGTCCGCTCGCTCTCCCGCACCGCGGGGTGCTCGGGGAAGAGCGACGCCACATGCGTGTCGGGCCCCACCCCCAGCATCAGCACGTCGAAGGCCGGCACCCGCAGCCGGTCCTCGGGACCCGCCGCCGCGGCCAGCTCCGCCGCGTACGCCTCGGCGGCCTCGTCGGCGTCGGCGTACGGCCCGTCCGAGGCGGGCATGGCGTGCACCCGCGACGGATCGACCGGGACCGCGTCCAGCAGCTCCGCGCGGGCCTGCGTGACATTGCGCTCCGGGTCGCCGTCCGGCTCGAACCGCTCGTCGCCCCACCACAGGTCCAGGTGCGCCCAGTCCACCGCGTCACGCGCGGGGGACGCGGCGAGGGCGGCGAGCAGCGCGTTGCCGTTGCGCCCGCCCGTGAGCACCACCGAAGCGGTGCCACGGGCGGCCTGGGCGTCCACGACCTTGGTGATCAGCCGGGCCGCCGCGGCCTGCGCCATCAGCTCCTTGTCCCGGTGGACGACCACCTGTGGCGTGCTCACTTCGCGCTCTCCGCCTTCTTGGCCACGGCGGCCCGCTTGGCGGCGCTGGGCGTCTTGTCCTTCGCCGTGACGGTGCCGTCCGGGCTCACCGTCTCCGCGCCGCCGGGGTTGTTGACCAGGTGCTTGACCCCGAACTGCACGGTGGAGCGGTATATGTCGTCCGGGTCCAGACGGCGCAGCTCCTCCGCGATCAGCTCGGAGGTCTCACGCCGCTTGAGCGCCACATGCCGGTCCGGCTGACCCGGCATCGCCAGCTCCGCCAGCGCGCCGTCCGCCCGGTCGAGGCAGATGTCGCCGTCGGCCGTCGCCAGCCGCACCGCGGTGATGCCGGGGCCGTCGGAGACCCTGCGCTCCACCGGCACACCCAGCCGGTCCGCGAGCCACAGCGCGAGCAGTTCCGTACTCGGGTTGTACGCCTCGCCGTCGACGATCGCGTCGGTGATCTTCGAGTGTTTCTGGTCCAGGGCCGCCGCGAGCATCGAACGCCACGGGGTGATCCGGGTCCAGGCCAGGTCGGTGTCGCCGGGCGAGTAACTGGCCGCGCGGACGCCGAGCGACGCCACCGGGTCCTCGGCCGCCGCGGCGTCCGTGATCCGGCGCTGCGCGAGGCGACCCAGCGGGTCCTCCGCCGCGTTGTCCGGCGCGTTGTCCGGCCACCAGACGACCACGGGGGCGTCGGGCAGCAGCAGCGGCAGCACCACCGACTCGGCGTGGTTGGCCAGCTCGCCGTGCAGCCGCAGCATCACGGTCTCGCCGGTGCCCGCCTCCGAGCCGACCAGCACCTCCGCGTCGAGCCGGGCGCTCGCCCGGTCCCGCGGCGAACGGCCCGGCCGCTTGACGACGACCAGGATCCGCGACGGGTGCTCCTTGGACGCCTCGGTGGCGGCCTTGAGCGAGTCGTAGGCACTGCCCTCGTCGGTGACGATGACCAGGGTCAGCACCATCCCGACCGCGGGAGTGCCGATCGCCCGCCGGGCCTGGATCAGACCCGAGTTGATTTTCGCGGACGTGGTGTCCGTCAGATCGATCTTCATGGCCGACGCCAGCTCCTGCCGTCTCGTGCGAGCATCTCGTCCGCCTCGACCGGTCCCCAGGTGCCGGACGCGTACTGGGCGGGCTTGCCGTGCTTGTCCCAGTACTCCTCGATCGGGTCGAGGATCGTCCAGGAGATCTCGACCTCCTGGTGGCGCGGGAAGAGGTTGGCGTCACCGAGCAGCACATCGAGGATGAGCCGCTCGTACGCCTCCGGGCTGGACTCGGTGAAGGACTCGCCGTACGCGAAGTCCATCGTCACGTCCCTGACCTCGGTCGAGGTGCCGGGCACCTTCGAACCGAACCGCACCGTCACGCCCTCGTCCGGCTGCACCCGGATGACCAGGGCGTTCTGCCCCAGCTCCTCGGTGGCCCCGGACTCGAACGGCAGATACGGCGCCCGCTTGAAGACCACCGCGATCTCGGTGACGCGGCGGCCCAGCCGCTTGCCGGTCCGCAGGTAGAACGGCACGCCCGCCCAGCGCCGGTTGTTGATCTCCAGCTTCACGGCCGCGTAGGTGTCGGTCTTGGACTTGGGGTCGATGCCGTCCTCCTCCAGGTACCCGAGCACCTCCTCGCCGCCCTGCCAGGCGTGCGCGTACTGGCCGCGCACGGTGTTCTTGCCGAGGTCGTCGGGGAGGACGACCGCGCTGAGCACCTTCAGCTTCTCCGCGGTGAGCGCCTTCGGGTGGAAGGAGCCGGGCTCCTCCATCGCGGTCAGCGCCAGCAGTTGCAGCAGGTGGTTCTGGATCACGTCGCGCGCGGCGCCGATGCCGTCGTAGTACCCGGCGCGGCCGCCGATGCCGATGTCCTCGGCCATGGTGATCTGGACGTGGTCGACGTACGACCGGTTCCAGATCGGCTCGTACATCGTGTTGGCGAAGCGCAGCGCCAGGATGTTCTGGACGGTCTCCTTGCCCAGGTAGTGGTCGATCCTGAAGACCTCGTTGGGCGGGAAGACCTCGTGCACCACCTGGTTGAGGTCCATCGCGCTCGCCAGGTCGTGGCCGAACGGCTTCTCGATGACCGCGCGCCGCCAGGAGTCCCCGGTGCCGTCCGACAGCCCGTGCTTCTTGAGCTGCTGCACCACGTTGGGGAAGAACTTCGGCGGTACGGACAGGTAGAAGGCGAAGTTGCCGCCCGTGCCCCGCGCCTTGTCCAGCTCCTCGATGGTCGCCTTCAGCGTCTCGAAGGCGGTGTCGTCGTCGAAGTCGCCCTGCACGAAGCGGCAGCCCTCGGCGAGCTGCTGCCACACCTCCTCACGGAAGGGCGTGCGGGCGTGCTCCTTGACCGCGTCGTGGACCTCCTGGGCGAAGTCCTCGTTCTCCCACTGGCGGCGGGCGAAGCCGACCAGCGCGAAGCCCGGCGGCAGCAGACCGCGGTTGGCCAGGTCGTACACGGCCGGCATCAGCTTCTTGCGCGACAGGTCGCCCGTCACGCCGAAGATGACCAGGCCGGACGGGCCCGCGATCCGCGGCAGCCGCCGGTCCAGCGGATCCCGCAGCGGGTTGCCTTCCGAAGATGTCAGCGTGGACAACTCAGGCCTCCGAAGGAGCGAGCCGATCGAGTTCCGCCTGGGTGGAGGCCAGCAGTTCGTTCCAGGCCGTCGCGAACTTCTCGACGCCCTCGTCCTCCAGGAGCTGCACGACGTCGTCGTAGGAGATGCCGAGCGCCGCCACGGCGGCCAGCTCGGCCTTCGCCTGCGCGTACGTGCCGGTCACGGTGTCGCCGGTGATCTCGCCGTGGTCGGCGGTGGCGTCCAGCGTGGCCTCCGGCATGGTGTTCACCGTGTTCGGCGCGACCAGCTCGGTGACGTACAGCGTGTCGGAGTAGGCCGGGTCCTTGACGCCGGTCGAGGCCCACAGCGGGCGCTGCCTGTTGGCGCCGGACTTCTCCAGGGCCAGCCAGCGGTCGGAGGAGAAGACCTCCTCGTACGCCTCGTAGGCCAGCCGCGCGTTGGCGACGGCCGCCTTGCCCTTGAGCGCCTTCGCCTCGTCGGTGCCCAGCTTCTCCAGCCGCTTGTCGATCTCGGTGTCCACGCGGGACACGAAGAACGAGGCGACCGAGTGGATCAGCGACAGGTCGAGCCCGGCGGACTTGGCCTTCTCCAGACCGGAGAGGTACGCGTCCATCACACCGCGGTAGCGCTCCAGCGAGAAGATCAGCGTGACGTTGACGCTGATGCCCTTGCCGATCACCTCGGTGATCGCGGGCAGCCCCGCGGGCGTCGCCGGGATCTTGATCAGCGTGTTCGGCCGGTCGACCAGCCACGCGAGCTGCTTGGCCTCCGCGACGGTGGCCTTCGTGTTGTTCGCCAGCCGCGGGTCGACCTCGATCGAGACCCGGCCGTCCTGGCCGTCGGTCCGGTCGAAGACCGGCCGCAGGATGTCGGCCGCGTCCCGGACGTCCGCGGTGGTGATCATGCGGATCGCCTCGTCGACCGTCAGCCGGCGGGCGGCGAGGTCGGCGAGCTGCTGGTCGTAGCCGTCGCCCTGGGAGATCGCCTTCTGGAAGATCGACGGGTTGGTGGTGACACCCACCACATGCTGCTCGTCGATGAGTTCGGCCAGATTGCCGGACGTGATGCGCTTGCGCGACAGGTCGTCCAGCCAGATCGCGACGCCTTCGTCGGAGAGGCGCTTGAGTGCGTCTGTCATGGGATTTGCATCTCCTACTTGTCGTTTACCTGCGTCAGCGATCAACGGCGTCGAGTGATTCCCGGGCCGCGGCGGCCACCGCGTCCGCGGTGAACCCGAACTCACGGAAGAGCACCTTGCCGTCGGCCGAGGCACCGAAGTGCTCAAGGCTGACGATGCGTCCCGCGTCACCCACGAAGCGGTGCCAGGTCAGACCGATACCGGCCTCGACCGCCACCCGCGCCTTCACGTCCTTGGGCAGCACGCTGTCGCGGTACTCCTGGTCCTGCTCGTCGAACCACTCCACGCACGGCATCGACACCACGCGGGTCGGCACCCCGGCCGCCTGGAGCTGCTCACGCGCGCCCACCGCGAGCTGCACCTCGGAACCGGTGCCGATGATGACGACCTGCGGCGCGGTCGCCGCGCCGTCGGCGTCCGTCGCGTCGAACATCACATAACCGCCGCGCGCCGCGTCCTCGTTGCGCTCGTACGTGGGCACGCCCTGCCGGGTCAGCGCCAGGCCGTGCGGCGCGCCCTTGCCGAACACCTTCGTCCAGCGCTTGAGCACCTCGCGCCACACGACGGCCGTCTCGTTGGCGTCGGCGGGCCGCACCACGTTGAGACCGGGGATCGCGCGCAGCGACGCCAGGTGCTCCACCGGCTGGTGCGTCGGACCGTCCTCGCCGACACCGACCGAGTCGTGCGTCCACACGTACGTCACCGGCAGGTGCATCAGCGCGGACAGCCGGACCGCGTTGCGCATGTAGTCCGAGAAGACCAGGAAGGTGCCGCCGTAGACCCGGGTGTTGCCGTGCAGCGTGATGCCGTTCATCTCGGCGGCCATCGAGTGCTCACGGATACCGAAGTGCACGGTACGGCCGTACGGGTCGGCGCCCGGCAGCGGGTTGCCCGTCGGCAGGAACGACGAATTCTTGTCGATCGTCGTGTTGTTCGACCCGGCGAGGTCGGCGGAGCCGCCCCACAGCTCGGGGATGACCGGGCCCAGCGCCTCCAGGACCTTGCCGGACGCGGCGCGGGTGGCGAGCGAGGAGCCGGTCTCGAAGGCGGGGATGTGCTGCTCCCAGCCCTCGGGCAGCTCGGCGGCCTCGATCCGGTCGTACGTCGCCGCGTGCTCGGGGTTGGCGGTCCGCCAGGCGGCGAAGGACTTCTCCCACTCCGCCTTGGCCTCGCGGCCGCGGTCGCCGACCGCACGCGTGTGCGTGATGACGTCCTCGGCCACGTCGAAGTGCTTGTCCGGGTCGAAGCCCAGGATCTCCTTGGTGGCGCGCACCTCGTCCTCGCCGAGCGCCGAGCCGTGCGCGGCGCCGGTGTTCTGCTTGTTCGGCGCGGGCCAGCCGATGATCGAGCGGACCGCGATGAACGACGGGCGCTCGGTCTCGGCCTTCGCGGCGAGCATCGCGGCGTGCAGGGCGTGCACGTCGAGGTCGCCGTTCTCCAGCGGAGTGACGCGCTGGACGTGCCAGCCGTACGCCTCGTACCGCTTGACGGTGTCCTCGGAGACGGCGGTCTCGGTGTCGCCCTCGATGGAGATGTGATTGTCGTCCCAGAGCAGGACGAGATTGCCGAGCTTCTGGTGACCGGCCATCGAGGACGCCTCGGCGGAGATGCCCTCCTGGAGGCAGCCGTCACCGGCGACGGCCCAGATGGTGTGGTCGAACGGCGAGGTGCCGGCCGCCGCGTCCGGGTCGAACAGGCCGCGCTCGTAACGGGACGCCATCGCCATGCCGACCGCGTTCGCGACGCCCTGGCCGAGCGGCCCCGTCGTCGTCTCGACGCCCCTGGTGTGGCCGTACTCCGGGTGGCCGGGGGTCTGCGAACCCCAGGTCCGCAGCGCCTCCAGATCGGCCAGCTCCAGGCCGTAACCGGCGAAGTAGAGCTGCGTGTAGAGGGTCATGCTGGAGTGCCCCGCGGAGAGCACGAAGCGGTCCCGGCCGACCCAGTCGGCGTCCGCCGGGTCGTGCCGCATGACCTTCTGGAACAGCAGATAGGCCGCCGGGGCCAGGCTCATCGCCGTGCCGGGATGGCCGTTGCCGACCTTCTGCACGGAATCCATGGCCAGGACGCGGGCGGTGTCAACGGCCCGCCGGTCCAGATCGGTCCACTCGAGGTCTGTGGTGGTCGGCTGCTTGCTCACCCTGGGTCAGGGCTCCTCTCCACATGCTTGTCCACATGTTGAAAACGCCGGTGACGTGGTGCCTACCCGGCGTTGTCGAGCCTACCGCCGTACAGGCGCTCACCTTTTCGATCCTGCCCCGGTACGCCGGTCTTCGCCTCCTGAACGCGGTGAACGCCTGGTGAACCGGGTCGAGCGACACTCTCCACCCCCCAAAAGCGGACGGAGTATTCCCTGCGTCTAGAGTGGCGTGGTACGCGCAAGTCTCACCGGGTCCCGCGCCTCCGCAGGTGACCGGACTTGCTGGACTTCATCTCTTCTCTTGGGGTGTTCGTGACGGCCGTCGAATCCCGACCCGCTGGGGTCATCGGGACGGGCTCCTCCGGTCACCGCCCGTTCGGAGCCCGTGTGATGGGCTTCGTGGCGCTGACCAAGCCGCGGATCATCGAACTACTGCTCATCACAACGGTTCCGGTGATGTTCCTCGCCGCCGGCGGGGTGCCCGATCTGTGGCTCGTGATCGCCACGGTGGTCGGCGGCTATCTGTCGGCCGGCGGTGCGAACGCGCTGAACATGTACATCGACCGCGACATCGACGCGCTGATGCACCGTACGGAGCAGCGTCCGCTGGTGACCGGTCTGGTGTCGCCGCGCGAAGGACTCGTCTTCGGCATCACGCTCTCCGTCGTCTCGACGGTCTGGTTCTGGACGCTGGTCAATCCGCTGTCCGCCGGGCTGTCGCTGACGGCCATCCTCTATTACGTCTTCGTCTACACCCTCGGTCTCAAACGGCGTACCGCGCAGAACATCGTCTGGGGCGGGGTCGCGGGCTGTCTCCAGGTCTTCATCGGCTGGTCCGCCGTGCGCGACGAGCTGGCCTGGGCGCCCTTCGTCCTCTTCCTCGTCCTCTTCTTCTGGACGCCGCCGCACTACTGGCCGCTGTCGATGAAGGTCAAGGACGACTACGAGCGGGTCGGCGTCCCGATGCTGCCGGTCGTCGCGGGCAACCAGGTCGTGGCCCGGCAGATCGTCCTCTACAGCTGGGTGATGGTGATCACCTCCCTGGCACTGTGGTGGCCGCTGGGCGAGACCTCCTGGTTCTACCCGGTGGTCGCGGCCGTACTCGGCGCGTTCTGGCTCAAGGAGGCGCACGGCCTGCACGCCCGCGCCAAGGCGGGCGTCACCGGCGCGAAGCTCAAGGAGATGCGGCTCTTCCACTGGTCCATCACCTACGCGACCCTGCTGTTCGTCGCGGTGGCGGTCGACCCCTTCCTGCACTGAGTCCCCTCCGGCGGGGTGCCCTCGGCGGTTACCGGGAAGTAGCATCAGCGGTATGGCTGATGACACGGTTCAGGAGAACCCGCGCGAGGCGCGACGCACCGCCCGGCTCGTCCGGCAGATCGACGCCTTCGGCAAGAAGCACGGCGGCGCCGCCGAGGCGAACATCGCGTACATCGGTGAGCGCGGCGCGCGCATCGTGCTCGTCGCGCCGGACGGCGCCTGGGGCGACCTCGTCGCACCGACGTACGCCATGGCGCGGGCGGCCGTCGCCGACGCGGGCGTCACCGTCCACGAGGACTTCGACGGGGAGTTCGCGGGCCGGGTCCGCACCGGCCCGTACGAGTGGACCCGGATGGCCGGGATGCAGATCGGCGGCCCGGCCAACACCTGACCGCCGTCGCGCCCACACCTGACGGCGCCCTCGTCCGTTAAGCCAGGAGGCCGGGAGACCGGGAACGACGGCGAGGGAGCGGGCGGATGACCGGGGACCTGACACACCTCGTGGACGCGTACTGCCACGGGGTGCTCCCCGGCGACCTCGGCCTCGGCGCGTTCGAGGCGCGGCTGCCCGGCGTCGCCGCGCCGCACACCACCCTCTTCGACAGCCCCACCGGCTTCGCGGTGCGCCGCTGGTGCGCGCCGCTGCTCGGCCTCGAACCGCACTGCTCCCCGGCCCGCTACCTGGCCCGCCGCCGCGAGCTGGGCGCGTACGAGGCGACCCGGCTGCTGCTGCGCGCCACCGGCATCGAGGCGTATCTCGTCGACACCGGGGAGCCCGGCGACCTCACGCCGCCCAAGGAGCTGGGCGCGGCGGGCGGCGCGGCGGCCCACGAAATCGTCCGCCTCGAACCGCTGGCCCAGCAGGTCGCCGACACCTCGGGCACGGTCGACGGCTTCCTGGCCAACCTCGCCGAGGCCGTGCACACCGCCGCGCTCGACACGGTCGGCTTCTCCTGCGCCGACCGCCCGCACGGCGGACCCTTCCGCGCGGGCGCCGACCACGCGCTGGGCACCGGACCGCCGGACACCGCGCACGTGCGGTACGCCGCCGCCGACTGGCTCGCCCGGCGGCCGGTCGGCGAGCGCCCCGCCGACCCCGTACTCCTGCGTCATCTGCTGTGGAACGCGGTGGCGACCGGAGTGCCGCTGACGCTGCGGCACGGCGCGGGCGGGGCGGGACCCTCGGCGGCCGGGGGATTCCTGCGGGCCACCGCGGGCCTGGGCACCGAGGTGGTGCTGCTGCCGGGGCCCGGACACGAGGGCGCGGCGGCCGACCTGGCGGCCGTACTCCCGCATGTGCATGTGGCGCTCGGCGCCGGACCGGCCGCGGTGCTCGACCGGGCGCCCTTCGCGAAGGTGCTGTACGCCAGCGGCGCCGTGGCGCTGCCCGAGCTGTACGTGACCGGGGTGCGGACCTTCGGCGCGGCGCTCGGCCGGTTCGTCGGCGAGCGGGTGGCCGGCGGCGACTGGTCGGCCGCGGACGGCCGCAGGGTCAGCGCGCTGGTCGGCGGCGGGAACGCCCGCCGGGTCTTCCGCCCCGACCCGGCCGCCGACGCGGACCGGTGGACGGGTCCTGAGGGGTCAGACGCCGACGCTCAGCGTTGACCCGGCCTGCGCGGGCCCCGGCACGGTGGCGTCGGGCACGTCGACGGCCCGCTCGCGCATCGACAGCAGCACCCGCAGCACCGCGATCCACACGATGGCCGCGCCGAACATGTGCAGGCCGACGACGGCCTCCGGCAGATCGGTGAAGTACTGGACGTAGCCGATCACGCCCTGGGACATCAGCACCAGGAAGAGGTCGCGGGCGCTGTTGCGCGGCCCGACCGGCGCGTCCACCGCGCGCAGCACGAACCACAGCGCGACGGTCAGCGCGACCACCACCCACGCGAGATCCGCGTGCAGTTGCGCCACCGACTTCCAGTCCACCGGGACGCGGTGCACATCGCTGGAGTCGCCCGCGTGCGGCCCCGCGCCGGTCACGACGGTGCCCACCGCGACCAGCAGCCCGGTCGCACAGGTCAGAATCCAGCCGAGCTGCTGCACCGGCTTGCCGACCAGCGGACTCGGCGCGCTGTCGCCCTCCGCGGTCCGCCGCCACATCACCACGGCGATGGTGATCAGCACGAACGCCAGCAGGAAGTGCACGCACACGGTGTACGGGTTGAGCCCGGTGAGCACGGTGAAGGCGCCCAGCACCGCGTTCGCCACGACCATCCAGAACTGCGCCCAGCCGAGCCGGGTCAGACTGCGCCGGTACGGCTTCTGCGACCGCACCGCGATGATGGCCCAGCCGACGGCGGCGCAGAGAACGTACGTCAGCATGCGGTTGGTGAACTCAATCGCCCCGTGTACGCCCATCGCCGAGGTGGGCACCCAACTGTCGCCCACGCAGCGGGGCGCGGTGGGGCAGCCGAGGCCGGAACCGGTCAGCCGTACCGCACCGCCGGTGACCACGATGACGACCGACATGACCAGCGCGGACAGGGTCGCCCTGCGGACCGTGGCGGGGGACGGGGTCCACCGCTCTGCGATGGCGGCGAGGGGGTTTCGCACGAGTTCGAGAAGCTTCGGCACGCGCCCATGGTAGGCGGCACGCTTGTGCACGCTTTCACGAGGGGTGTGTACGCGCCGGATCCGATCGCCCCGAAACCACCCGAACCCGGTGGTACGGCCCTACCATCGGGGCTCACGCACGGGGACCGACGACGGGAGGCGCCGTATGACCGGCGAACACCGTGAGACCGTCAACCGCAGGCACCTGCTCTACGGAGGCGCGGCAGCCGCCCTCGCGGGGACGGGCCTCGCCGCCTACGCGGGCGGCGCCTGGGACTCCTCGGCGGCCGACACCGCGGACCCCGCGCACCCGGGGCCCGCGAACCACCCCGGATACGTCGACGTCGTGGCCGACTTCGGCGCCAAGGGCGACGGCCACACCGACGACAGCGCCGCCTTCGCCGCCGCGTACGCCTACGCCGAGTCGCGCGCGGACGGCGGCACCGGCCGTACCGTCATCGACGTGCCGCCCGGTGTGTTCCGGATCACCAAGCCGTACGCCTTCATCGACGCCAACAAGCCCACCCGGCAGGTCAACGGGCTGCGGTTCCGGGGCGCGGGGCTGCGGATCAGCGACATCGTCTTCGACCCGCCGAACGCGTCGGACGCCTATCTGTGCCGCAACATCGACACCTGGCAGAACATCTCCTTCGAGGGTCTGCGCTTCACCTCCGCCACGCCCGGCGCGTCCTTCTTCTACTCGTACTCGACCGGCGGCGCCGCGAACTACCGCTTCTCGGACTGCGAGTGGATGGGCGAGTGGGAGTACGGGCTCGCGCTCGACGGCAGCAACACCAACTCCGAGATGCGCTGGGAGGCGTGCCGGGTCGGCGGCGCCTACCGCAAGGCGTTCCTCTACTCGGGGCTGTCGCTGAACTCCAAGAACCTGGAGCAGCAGGACCAGTTCCTCAACTACTGGTTCACCGACATGAACGTCACCTACGAGTGGGGCAACTTCCTGGAGTTCCCCTACGGCGGGTCCGTCACCTGCCGCGCGGGCAGCTACATCATCACCGGGCGCCGCCCCACCCCGCACCCCGACTACGGCTTCGAGAGCGCCTTCTTCCGCTTCCCGCGCGCCTCGCACTTCGACGGCGCCCAGCGCTTCCACGCCGAGGACATCCGCTTCGAACTGCGCGACCCCTCGGTCGTCGTCATCGACTGCGCGTGGAACCGCGGCACCGTCCACTTCAACGACTGCGACGACACCGCGCACGCCTTCAAGAACTTCTCCGACGACCTGCGCGCCCACCGCTACACGATCGGCGCCAACGGCCCGCTGGTCCGCTACGACTCCTGCCAGCTCGTCGGCGCGCACCAGTTCCGTACGGCGGCGAACGCCAATCCGCCGGTGTGCGTGCGCTACGACATGTGCCGCTTCGGCTCGCACCCGCCGGCCGCGTTCCTGGCGCTGGACGAGGGGCAGGGCCGGGACTTCGTACGGTTCACCGACTGCATTCCGGCCGCGGGCGGGTGAGGGCGGCTACTCCCAGCGGAAGAAGCGGGCCGCCAGGGCCAGCCCGACGACCGCCCAGACGGCGAGGATGCCCAGGTCGCCCCAGGGCATCGAGGCGCCGTGCTGGAGCACGTCCCGCAGCCCGTCGGACAGCGCCGAGATCGGCAGCAGCCTCAGGACCGACTGGACGCCGCCGGAGAACTTGCTCAGCGGCACGATCACGCCGCCCGCGACCAGCAGCAGGATGAAGACCAGATTCGCGGCGGCCAGCGTCGCCTCGGCCTTCAGCGTGCCCGCCATCAGCAGCCCGAGCCCGGAGAAGGCGGCGGTGCCGAGCAGGAGCAGCAGCACGACGGCGAAGGGGTTGCCGTGCGGCGACCAGCCCAGCGCGAAGGCGATCACCACCAGCAGCGCGATCTGCAACGCCTCGGTGACCAGCACCGAGCAGGTCTTCGCCGTCATCAGCGCCCAGCGCGGCAGCGGCGAGGCGCCGAGGCGCTTGAGCACGCCGTAACGCCGCTCGAAGCCGGTGGCGATGGCCTGGCCGGTGAACGCGGTGGACAGCACCGCGAGCGCGAGGATGCCGGGGGCCAGGAAGTCCACCGACTTGCCCGCCCCGGTGTCCACGATGTCGACGGCGCTGAACAGCACCAGCAGCAGCGCCGGGATGATCACGGTGAGCAGCAGCTGCTCGCCGTTGCGCAGCAGCATCCTGGTCTCCAGCGCCGCCTGGGCCCGGATCATCCGGGGGAGCGGCGCGGCTCCGGGGGCGGGGGCGAAGACGCCGGTCCCGGTCGGGGCGCTCACTTCGGCGCTCATCCGCGCAGCTCCTTCATTCCCGCGAGGTTCCTCATCCGCGCAGCTCCTTGCCGGTCAGCTCCAAGAAGACGTCCTCCAGGGTGCGGCGCTCGACCGAGAGGCGGTCGGGGAGGACGCCGTGCTGGGCGCACCAGGAGGTGACGGTGGCCAGCAGTTGGGGGTCGACCTTGCCCTCGATGCGGTAGTTGCCCGGGGTCAGTTCCGCCGCGGCGGTGTCGGCGGGCAGCGCGTTGAGCAGCGAGACCAGGTCGAGCCCCGGGCGTCCCGAGAAGCGCAGCGTGTTCTCCGCGCCGCCGCGGCACAGCTCGTCCGGGGTGCCGCGGGCGATGGCCCGGCCGCCGTCGATGATCACCACCTGGTCGGCCAACTGCTCGGCCTCGTCCATGAAATGGGTGGTGAGCACGATCGTGACGCCGTCCGCGCGCAGCTCCCGCACCAGATCCCAGGTCGCGTGCCTGGCCTGCGGGTCGAGACCGGCGGTGGGCTCGTCGAGGAAGACCAGTTCGGGGCGGCCGACGACGGCCATGGCGAGCGCGAGGCGCTGCTGCTGGCCGCCGGACAGCCGGCGGTAGGTGGTGCGACCGCAGGACTCCAGACCCAGCCGTTCGATCAGCAGCGCCGGGTCGACGGGGTCGGCGTGCAGGGTCGCGGTGTGCCGCAGCATCTCCTCGGCGCGCGCGCCGGGGTACACACCGCCGGACTGGAGCATCACGCCGATCCGGGGCCGCAGTTGCGCGCCGCGCGCGGCCGGGTCGAGACCGAGGACCCGTACGGTGCCGCCGTCCGGCCGCCGGTAGCCCTCGCAGACCTCGACGGTGGTGGTCTTGCCCGCGCCGTTGGGGCCGAGCACCGCTGTGACGCCGCCGCGGGCCACGGTCAGGTCGAGGCCGTCCACCGCGGTCCTTGTCCCGTACCGTTTGACCAGACCGGTCACCTCGACCGCGGGCTCGTTTCGCATGCTGTGAGTCTAGGGACGGCGCAGGACCGGCCGTGCCCGGGTCCCGGGAAGCCGCTCCCCGCTCTCCTCCGCGGCGGCCTCGTACCGCCCGTACGCGGCCTCGTACCGTCCCTGGTTAGGTAACCCTAAGTGACGCAGCCCACCGTGATCGCGACCGGCGCGGCTTGCCTGCTCCTGAGGAATTACGCAACAATGGTGTTGTGGAATACGGGACCAGTGCTGCCCGGAGGGCGGCGGAGGAGCAGACGACCGGGGAGCGGCGCACCCGCAACCGGGTCGCCCGGTCCATCCTGGACCACGGACCTTCCACCGCGGCCGACCTGGCGGAACGGCTCGGCCTCACGCAGGCCGCCGTCCGCCGCCATCTGGACGCACTGCACGCGGACAATGTCGTGGAGCCGCGTGACCAGCGGGTCTACGGCCACCGTGGCCGCGGCAGGCCCGCCAAGGTCTTCGCGCTCACCGACTGTGGTCGTGACGCGTTCGACCAGGCGTACGACCAGCTCGCCGCCGACGCCCTGCACTGGATCGCCAGGTCCGCGGGCGGCGGCGAGAGCGGCGAGGCCGCGGTGTCGGCCTTCGCCCGCGCCCGAGTGGCCGACCAGGCCGAGCGGTACCGCCCCATCGTCGAGGCGGCGGCGCCCGAGGACCGCGCACGCGCGCTGGCCCAGGCGCTGTCCGCGGACGGGTACGCTGCTACGGCTCGAAGCGCCCCCGGCCCCGCCGGGGAGCAGCTTTGCCAGCACCACTGCCCGGTGGCCCACACCGCCGAGCAGTTCCCGCAGCTCTGCGAGGCGGAGGCCGAGGTCTTCTCCCGCCTGCTCGGGACGCATGTCCAGCGGCTGGCCACCATCGCCCACGGCGACGGGGTGTGCACCACGTTCATCCCGCAGGTCAACCACGCGAGCACCATCCCGTCGGGAGCCCCACCTGACACACCACCGGGGACCCCGTCGGACCCACCCCAGAACGCACCCGAAGATCCCACAGCATCTGCCAGCACGTCCGGGAGGAACCCCGCATGACTGCTCCCACGGAGACCACTCACCCGGAGCTCGAGGGCATCGGTACGTACGAGTACGGCTGGGCCGACTCGGACGTGGCCGGCGCCGCGGCCAAGCGCGGCCTGTCCGAGGCCGTCGTCCGTGACATCTCGCAGAAGAAGTCCGAGCCCGAGTGGATGCTGAAGATGCGGCTGAAGGGCCTCAAGCTCTTCGGCAAGAAGCCCATGCCGACCTGGGGCTCGGATCTGTCGGGCATCGACTTCGACAACATCAAGTACTTCGTGCGGTCCACGGAGAAGCAGGCGGAGTCCTGGGAGGACCTGCCCGAGGACATCAAGAACACCTACGACAAGCTCGGCATCCCCGAGGCCGAGAAGCAGCGGCTGGTCGCCGGTGTCGCCGCGCAGTACGAGTCCGAGGTCGTCTACCACCAGATCCGTGAGGACCTGGAGGAGCAGGGCGTCATCTTCCTCGACACCGACACCGCGCTCAAGCAGCACCCGGAGCTGTTCCAGGAGTACTACGGCACGGTCATCCCGGCGGGCGACAACAAGTTCGCCTCGCTGAACACCGCGGTGTGGTCCGGCGGCTCCTTCATCTACGTGCCGAAGGGCGTGCACGTCGACATCCCGCTCCAGGCCTACTTCCGGATCAACACCGAGAACATGGGCCAGTTCGAGCGGACGCTGATCATCGTCGATGAGGACGCGTACGTCCACTACGTCGAGGGCTGCACCGCGCCGATCTACAAGTCGGACTCGCTGCACTCCGCGGTCGTCGAGATCATCGTGAAGAAGGGTGGCCGCTGCCGTTACACGACCATCCAGAACTGGTCGAACAACGTGTACAACCTGGTCACCAAGCGCGCGGTCGCCTACGAGGGCGCCACGATGGAGTGGGTCGACGGCAACATCGGCTCCAAGGTGACCATGAAGTACCCGGCCGTCTACCTGATGGGCGAGCACGCCAAGGGCGAGACGCTGTCCATCGCCTTCGCGGGCGAGGGCCAGCACCAGGACGCGGGCGCGAAGATGGTGCACATGGCGCCGAACACGTCGTCCAACATCGTCTCCAAGTCGGTGGCCCGCGGCGGCGGCCGGACGTCCTACCGCGGTCTGATCGAGATCGGCGAGGGCTCGTCGGGCGCCAAGTCCAACGTGCTGTGCGACGCGCTGCTGATCGACACCATCTCGCGCTCGGACACGTACCCCTACGTCGACGTCCGCGAGGACGACGTGTCGATGGGTCACGAGGCGACCGTCTCCAAGGTCTCCGACGACCAGCTCTTCTACCTGATGAGCCGCGGCATGACCGAGTTCGAGGCCATGGCGATGATCGTGCGCGGCTTCGTCGAGCCGATCGCCAAGGAACTCCCCATGGAGTACGCCCTGGAGCTGAACCGGCTGATCGAGCTCCAGATGGAAGGCTCGGTCGGCTGACCGCGCCGGCTTCCTCGTCCACCATCCCCCGGCCGGACCCAATAAGGCAGAAAGCGAGCACCAGCACAGCCATGGCTGACAACACCCCTGCGGGCAGCACCACGGACGGTGCCATCACGGTGGGCCATCCCGCCGACGCCCGGGTCAGCGCGGCCCCGTCGTACGACGTGGCCGACTTCCCGGTGCCGCACGGCCGCGAGGAGGAGTGGCGCTTCACTCCGCTGGAGCGGCTGCGCGGCCTGCACGACGGCACCGCCGAGGCCACCGGCGCCCTCCGGGTCGAGGTGACCGCGCCCGAGGGCGTCACCGTGGAGACCGTGGACCGCACCGACGCCCGCGTCGGCAAGGCGGGCAAGCCCGCCGACCGCGTCACCGCCCAGGCGTTCAGCGCCTTCGAGAAGGCCTCGGTCGTCTCGATCCCCAAGGACACCGTCCTCACCGAGCCGGTCCGGATCGCCGTCCACGGCGAGGGCGGCACGGTCTACGGCCACCAGGTGATCGAGGTCGGCGCCTTCGCCGAGGCCGTGGTCGTCATCGACCACACCGGTGACGGCACCTTCGCCGCCAACGTGGAGGTCCTGGTCGGCGACGGCGCCAAGGTCACCGTCGTCTCGATCCAGGACTGGGACGACACCGCCGTGCACGTCGCCCAGCACACCGCGCTGGTCGGCCGGGACGCCACCTTCAAGTCGGTGGTCGTCACCTTCGGCGGCGACCTGGTCCGGCTGCACCCGCGGGTGATCTACGGCGCCCCCGGCGGCGAGGCCGAGCTGTTCGGCCTGTACTTCACCGACGAGGGCCAGCACCAGGAGCACCGGCTCTTCATCGACCACGACACCCCGCACTGCCGCAGCAACGTCACGTACAAGGGCGCGCTCCAGGGGCAGGACGCGCACGCGGTGTGGATCGGCGACGTGCTCATCAGGGCGGAGGCCGAGGGCACCGACACCTACGAGCTCAACCGCAACCTGGTGCTCACCGACGGCGCGCGGGTCGACTCGGTCCCCAACCTGGAGATCGAGACCGGCGAGATCGTCGGCGCCGGCCACGCCTCGGCGACCGGCCGCTTCGACGACGAGCAGCTCTTCTACCTCCAGTCCCGCGGCATCCGCTCCGACGAGGCCCGCCGCCTGGTCGTCCGCGGCTTCTTCGGCGAACTGGTCCAGCAGATCGGACTCGCCGACCTCGAAGAGCGGCTGATGACCAAGATCGACGCCGAGCTGGAGGCGTCCGTCTGATGAGCGTCGACAACGGCACGGTCGGATTCGTCCGCGCCTGCGCCGCCAGCGACCTGGAGGAGGACACCCCCCGCCGGGTCGAGCTGGACGGCGTTCCGGTGTCCGTGGTCCGCACCGCGGGCGAGGTGTTCGCCATCAACGACATCTGCTCGCACGCGAACGTCTCGCTCTCCGAGGGCGAGGTCGAGGACTGCCAGATCGAGTGCTGGCTGCACGGTTCCAGTTTCGACCTGCGCACCGGCAAGCCGTCCGGGCTGCCGGCCACGCGGCCGGTCCCCGTATACCCCGTAAAGATCGTTGGGGACGACGTGCTCGTCTCCGTCACCCAGGAGTCCTGAGGCACCCATGGCAACGCTTGAAATCACCGACCTGCACGTCACCGTCGAAGCCGAGAACGGCCCCCGCGAGATCCTGCGCGGCGTCGACCTGACCGTGAAGCAGGGTGAGACCCACGCCATCATGGGCCCCAACGGCTCCGGCAAGTCCACCCTGGCGTACTCGCTCGCGGGCCACCCCAAGTACACGATCACCGGCGGCACCGTCACCCTCGACGGTGAGGACGTGCTGGCGATGACCGTGGACGAGCGGGCCCGCGCCGGTCTCTTCCTCGCCATGCAGTACCCGGTCGAGGTCCCCGGCGTCTCCGTCTCCAACTTCCTGCGCACCTCGGCCACCGCGATCCGCGGCGAGGCGCCCAAGCTGCGCACCTGGGTGAAGGAGGTCCGCGAGACGATGGAACGCCTCCAGATGGACCCCGCCTTCGCCGAGCGCAATGTCAACGAGGGCTTCTCCGGCGGCGAGAAGAAGCGCCACGAGATCCTTCAGCTCGAACTGCTCAAGCCGAAGATCGCGATCCTCGACGAGACCGACTCCGGCCTCGACGTCGACGCGCTGCGGGTCGTCTCCGAGGGCGTCAACCGGGTCCGCGAGAGCGGCGAGGTCGGCACCCTGCTGATCACCCACTACACGCGCATCCTGCGCTACATCAAGCCCGACTTCGTGCATGTCTTCGCGCAGGGCCGGATCGCCGAGTCCGGCGGCGCCGAGCTGGCGGACAAGCTGGAGGAAGAGGGCTACGAGTCCTACGTGAAGGGCGGCCCCGTGAGCAGCGGAGCGAACTCCGAGGGGGACGCCGCGTGACAGTCCCCTCGTCCGTCGGCCGGGTGCTGCCGGGCCTCCTGGACACCGAAGCGATCCGCAAGGACTTCCCCGTCCTGGACCGCCGGGTCCACGACGGCAAGAAGCTCGTGTACCTGGACAACGCGGCGACCTCGCAGAAGCCGCGCCAGGTGCTCGACGCGCTGAACGAGTACTACGAGCGGCACAACGCCAATGTGCACCGCGGCGTCCACGTGCTCGCCGAGGAGGCCACCGCGCTGTACGAGGGCGCGCGCGACAAGATCGCCGCCTTCATCAACGCGCCCAGCCGTGACGAGGTGATCTTCACCAAGAACGCCTCCGAGTCGCTGAACCTCGTGGCCAACATGCTCGGCTGGGCCGACGAGCCGTACCGCGTCGACAGCGACACCGAGATCGTCATCACGGAGATGGAGCACCACTCCAACATCGTGCCGTGGCAGCTGCTCTCGCAGCGCACCGGCGCGAAGCTGAAGTGGTTCGGGCTGACCGACGACGGCAGGCTCGACCTGTCGGACATCGAGCAGATCATCACCGAGAAGACGAAGATCGTCTCCTTCGTGCTGGTCTCCAACATCCTGGGCACCGTCAACCCGGTCGAGGCCATCGTGCGCCGCGCCCAGGACGTCGGCGCCCTGGTGCTGATCGACGCCTCGCAGGCCGCGCCGCACATGGTGCTCGACGTGCAGGCGCTCGGCGCGGACTTCGTGGCCTTCACCGGCCACAAGATGCTCGGCCCGACCGGCATCGGCGTCCTGTGGGGCCGCCAGGAGCTGCTCGAGGACCTGCCGCCGTTCCTCGGCGGCGGCGAGATGATCGAGACCGTCTCCATGCACTCCTCGACGTACGCGCCCGCGCCGCACAAGTTCGAGGCCGGTACGCCCCCGATCGCCCAGGCCGTCGGCCTCGGCGCGGCCGTGGACTACCTGACCGCGATCGGCATGGACAAGATCGCCGCGCATGAGCACGCGCTGACCGACTACGCGGTGGGCCGTCTGCTGGAGGTTCCCGACCTGCGGATCATCGGCCCCACCACGGCCGAGGACCGCGGCGCCGCGATCTCCTTCACGCTCGGCGACATCCACCCGCACGACGTCGGCCAGGTGCTCGACGAACAGGGCATCGCCGTACGCGTCGGCCACCACTGCGCGCGGCCGGTCTGCCTGCGGTACGGAATTCCTGCGACCACGCGGGCGTCGTTCTATCTGTACTCCACCCCGGCCGAGGTCGACACCCTGGTCGAGGGGCTGGAGCAGGTACGGAACTTCTTCGGGTGATGGTGGTGTTGTGAAGCTCGACTCGATGTACCAGGAAGTGATCCTGGACCACTACAAGCACCCCCACGGGCGCGGCCTGCGGGACGGCCAGGCGGAGGTGCACCACGTCAATCCCACCTGCGGGGACGAGATCACCCTGCGGGTGCGGATGGACGGCGCCGTCATCGGCGACATCTCGTACGAGGGCCAGGGCTGCTCGATCAGCCAGGCCAGCGCGTCGGTGCTGAACGAGTTGCTGGTCGGCAAGGACGTGGCCCAGGCGCGGAAGATCCAGGAGACCTTCCTGGAGCTGATGCAGTCCAAGGGCCAGGTCGAGCCGGACGACGCGATGGAGGAAGTGCTGGAGGACGCGGTCGCGTTCGCCGGCGTCTCGAAGTACCCGGCGCGTGTGAAGTGCGCGCTGCTGAGCTGGATGGCGTGGAAGGACGCGACGGCGCAAGCGCTGGCCGACGGTCCCGAAGCCTCGGAAGCTTCCGAAGGGAAGACCTCATGAGCCCCGTACCGAACGGCCTGAGCACCACTCCGGCCTCAGAAGAAGAGATCCGCGAGGCCCTCTACGACGTCGTCGACCCCGAACTCGGCATCGACGTCGTCAACCTCGGCCTCATCTACGGCATCCACGTCGACGACTCCAACGTCGCCACCCTCGACATGACCCTCACCTCCGCGGCCTGCCCCCTCACCGACGTCATCGAGGAACAGGCCGTCTCCGCCACCGAGGGCATCGTCAACGACCTCAAGATCAACTGGGTCTGGATGCCCCCGTGGGGCCCCGACAAGATCACCGACGACGGCCGCGACCAGCTCCGCGCCCTGGGCTTCAACGTCTGATCTCTCTCCGGGCTCTCCGCCTCGGCATCGCAGGGTTCCGCGCCACGGCATCGGGCGGTCACCGCGTCTCACGCGGTGGCCGCCCGATGCCGTGTCCGGGCCGTTGACGGTCTCTTGGGGGTGTTGCGAAAATTATCGCAACTTCGTGAGGGAGGCGGTTGGGATGGCGAGCGGCAGTGGCGCGCGTGGGGAGATGCAGGCGTATGTGCGGGAGTTGGTCGATCCGCTGGTGCGGTACGCGAGCGAGGGGGGCGCTCGGATACGGCTGGGGGTGAACACGGCGCACCATGACGACACCGCGGCCGACCTGGAGGGGTACGCGCGGCCGTTGTGGGGGCTGGCGCCGTTGGCGGCGGGGGGCGGGGAGTTCGCGCACTGGGAGCTGTGGGCGCGGGGGCTGGCGGCGGGGACGGACCCGGGGCATCCCGAGTACTGGGGGACGGCCACCGGCATCGACCAGCGGACCGTCGAGACGGCGGCCGTCGGATTCGCGCTGGCGCTGGCGCCGGAGAAACTGTGGGACCCGCTGAGCGGCAAGGAACGGGACCAGGCGGGTGCCTGGCTGGCGAGCTTCCTGGGAGCCGACACGCCCGAGAACAACTGGAACTTCTTCCCGGTGCTGGTCAGCCTCGGTCTGGACCGGGTGGGGTACGCGCACGACCGGGACGCGCGGCACGCCCGGCTGGACCGGCTGGAGACGTACGCGCGCCAGGACGGCTGGTACGCGGACGGGAACACCGCGCAGCGCGACTACTACATCCCGTGGGCCATGCACTTCTACGGCCTGATCTACGCGGCGCTCGCGGGCGACGGCGACCCGGCGCGGGCGGCGCGCTTCCGGCAGCGGGCGGCCGACTTCGCGCCGGGCTTCCGGCACTGGTTCGCGGCGGACGGCGCCGCCGTGCCGTTCGGCCGCAGTCTCACGTACCGGTTCGCGCAGGGCTCGTTCTGGGGGGCGCTGCCGTACGCGGGGGTGGACGCCGTGCCGCCGGGGGAGGCCAAGGGGCTGCTGTCGCGGCACTTGCGCTGGTGGCGGGAGCGGTCGGCGCTGACGTCGCCGGACGGGGTGCTGACCATCGGGTACGGCTACCCGCAGCCGGCGGTCGCGGAGCAGTACAACGGGCCGGGCTCGCCGTACTGGGCGATGAAGGCGTTCCTGCCGCTGGCCCTGCCCGCGGACCACGCCTTCTGGACGGCGGACGAGGAGCCCGCCGCCGAGCTGCCGGAGACCTTGGCGCAGCCCGACGCCGGGGCGGTGCTGATGCGTTCGGGCGGGGACGCGACGCTGCTCAGCGGGTCGCAGCACAATCTCTGGGCGCGGGGCGGCGCCGCGAAGTACGCCAAATTCGCCTACTCCTCCCGCTTCGGCTTCAGCGCGCCGGTCGACGGTCTCGGCCCGGAGCCGGGGGCGTACGACTCGGTGCTCGCGGTCAGCGACGAGGCCGGCATTGAGGAGGGGACGGCGCCGCGGCACTTCCGGGTGCGCGAGGAGCAGCACGATCCGGCGGTCGAGGACGGCGACACCGTACGCAGCACCTGGCGGCCGTGGCCCGACGTGGAGATCACCACCTGGCTCACCGCCGCCGCGCCCTGGCACCTGCGCACCCACCGCGTCCGTACGGGCCGCGCGCTGTACACGGCGGAGGGCGGCTTCGCGGTCGACCGGGACGCGGGGCTGACCCGGCGCGAGGAGAGCGAGGGCAGCGCGGTGACGGTCACCGGGGCCGGGGACCTCAGCGGGCTGCGCGATCTGGACGGCGGCCGTAGCGGCCGGGTGCTCGACCCGCTGCCGGGCACCAATGTGCTGGCGCGGCGCACCTCACTGCCCGTTCTGGTGGGTCAACTCCCGCCCGGCGAGCACTGGTTGCGCTGCGCGGTGCTCGGTGCCGGGGCCGCGGGGGCGGCGGCGTGGGAGGAGGCACCGCCGAGGGCGCGGCACTGAGGCCGCCGCGGCGCGTCGCGGGCACGCCCGTAGCGGATCGGGAGCCGTACGGGGGCGAGGGGCGGGGCGGGTGGCTGGGCGGGGGGAGGACGGGTTAGCGTCTGGGTATGAATGAGCATCGTGCCCCCGGCGCCCTCGGCGTCGGCCTTGCCACCGTCGCCGACGACGGCACCGTCCTGGACACCTGGTACCCCGCACCGGAACTCGCCGCGGAGGCGGGCCCCGCGGGCACCGAGCGGCTGAGCGCCGAGCGCGCGGCGGAGCTGCTGGGAGCGGCGGCGCCCAAGGCGCTCGGGAAGGACCCGAGGCGCGGGGTGGAGGTCGTGGCGGTGCGGACCGTCATCGCCTCGACGGACGACAAGCCGCTGGACGCGCACGACGCGTACCTGCGGCTGCACCTGCTGAGCCACCGCCTGGTCCGCCCCAACGAGCCCAATCTGGAAGGGCTGTTCGGCCTGCTGGCGAACGTCGCGTGGACGTCGATCGGCCCGGTGCCGGTGGCGGCGGTCGAAGGGGCGCGGCTGGCGGCCCGCGCGGAGGGCCTGCACCTGGCGGTGTACGGCGTGGACAAATTCCCGCGGATGACGGACTACGTCGCCCCGTCCGGCGTGCGGATCGCCGACGCCGACCGCGTACGCCTCGGCGCGCACCTGGCGTCCGGCACGACCGTCATGCACGAGGGCTTCTGCAACTTCAACGCGGGCACGCTGGGCGCCTCCATGGTCGAGGGCCGTATCTCGCAGGGCGTCGTCATCGGCGACGGCTCGGACATCGGCGGCGGCGCGTCCATCATGGGCACCCTGTCCGGCGGCGGCACCCAGGTCGTCTCGGTCGGCGAACGCTGCCTGCTCGGCGCCGAGTCGGGCCTGGGCATCGCCCTCGGTGACGACTGCGTCGTGGAGGCGGGCCTGTACGTCACCGCGGGCACCCGCGTCACGCTCCCGGACGGCAAGATCGTCAAGGCGCTGGAGCTCTCCGGCGCCAACAACATCCTCTTCCGCCGCAACTCGACCACCGGCAAGGTCGAGGTCCTTCAGCGCACGGGTTCGTGGGGCGGCCTCAACGACGCGCTGCACAGCCACAACTGACGACGCGTCACGCGTGACCGGTTCACGCCGTACGAGCCGCCGCCGCGAGCACCGCACGCTCCTCCTCGGGGGACCAGCCGGCCTCCAGCGGCGGCTCGCCGCGTTCCCGGTCCCAGGCCAGGACGTCGGCGGCGGTGACCGCCAGCGGGGTCGCGGGCATCCCGGCGGCCCGGGCGCGCGCGGCGCTGCGCTGCTGTGTGGCGGTGTCCTCCCGGACCAGCGGGAACATCGGCGGTACGACGTCCGGCGTGACCCGTACGATCTCCACCTCGGTGCCCGCGGCCCGCGCGCACGTCTCGATCAACTCGCCGAGGGTGACCGGCTGTTCGGGGCCCACGGCGTGGAAGGCGCCGGGCCGGTCGTCCTCCAGCAGCCGGATCACCAGCCGGGCCAGGTCGCGGGAGTCGATGATCTGCACCGGCTGGGCGGGGTCGGCGGGCAGGGCGACCCGGCCGCCGCGCGCGGCGGCGCGCACCCAGTAGGTGAACATGTCGGAGGGGTCGTGCGGACCGGCGACCTTCCCCGCCCGCACGATCGTGGCGCGCTGCCCGTGGCGCGCGGTCACGTCGTCCTCGCAGGCGACCTTGCACGGCCCGTACGTGGCCTCGCTCAGCACCTCGGTGTCGCGGACCGGCGGGCGGCGCGGGGTGTCCTCGTCGGAGCCGGGCGCCACACCCTCGCGCTGGTACACCGCGTGGCTGGAGATGAACAGATACCGGCCGATCCGGTCGCCCAGCGCGTCCATGGCCTGCGCGACGTGCCGCGGGACGTAGCCGCTGACGTCCACGACGGCGTCCCACCGGGTGTCGCCCGCGAGCGCCGCGTAGTCGCCGGAGTCGCGGTCGCCGGTCAGCCGGGGGAGGCCCGGGAAGAGTCCGGTGCCGGTCCTGCCGCGGCCGAAGAGGGTGACGTCGTGCCCGCGGTGGAGTGCGTCCTCCACGATCGCGCGGCCGACGAAGGCGGTACCGCCCAGAACGAGAATGCGCATAAGGGGCGACCCTACTGCCGGTCCCGGCGGCCGTCACCCGGATATCGCGGTCGTGATCCGCCGGACAGGCCCTAGTGGTAGATCTTCTCCGCGTACGCGGCCCCGTAGTACGTCTCCAGCTCCGCCAGCGAGTCCTCGGTCCGCTCCAGCGTCTTGGAGATCCGCGCCCGCGAGGCCAGCGCGTCGGGCTGCCACGTCTCCGGCTTCCACAGCGCGCTGCGCAGGAACGCCTTGGAGCAGTGGAAGAAGACTTCCTCGATGTCGACCAGGACCGCGACCTGCGGGCGGTGGCCCTTGACGACCATGCGGTCGAAGAAGTCGGCGTCGCGCAGGAGCCGCGCCCTGCCGTTGATCCTGAGGGTGTCGCCGCGCCCGGGGACGAAGTAGAGCAGGCCGATGTGCGGGTTGGACAGGATGTTGCGGAAGCCGTCCGCGCGGCGGTTGCCCGGCCGCTCGGGGACCGCGATGGTCCGGTCGTCCAGGACGACGGTGAAACCGGCGGGGTCGCCCTTGGGCGACACGTCACAGGTGCCGTCGGCCGCCGAGGTGGCCATCAGGCAGAAGGGCGCCGCCTTCAGCCAGGCCACGTCCAGTTCGTGCAGCCGGTCGCGCGCCTTGTCGCGGACGACCGCGGTGGGTTCGCCGAGCAGTTCCCGCAGTTCGGCCTCGTCGGTGATCTCCTGCATGTGCCGTACACCCCCGGTGAGTGAGTACCTTCTGGGAACTCACACTGTACAGGGTGGCTTTTCCGGGCTTTCCTCGCGCCTTTCCCCTGGCCTTTCCCCTGGCCTTTCCCCTGGCCTTCCCCTGTCTTTCCCGCGCCTGCGATGAGTTCCGCGGCGGTCCCCGGTCTACCTCTTCGACAGCGCCACGGCGCATACGACAGCACCGCATCGACCCGACCAGAGGAGCCCCTCGTGTCCGTCGTCTCCACCTCCACCAGCGCCGCCCCGACCGGTACCGCGACAGCCGTCACCGCCCGCCCCGCCCGTAGCCGGGCGCGCACCGCGCTGCTCGCCCTCCAGATCGTGCTGGCGCTCTTCTACGGCGTGGCCAGCGCCGCCCCCAAGCTCCTCGGCATCGACGCCGCGGCCGACTCCTTCGACCGCATCGGTTTCGGCGACTGGTTCATGTACCTCACCGGCGCGCTCGAACTCGCGGGCGCCGTCGCCCTGTTGATCCCGGTGCTCTACCAGGTCGCCGCGGTCGCGATGATCGGCCTGATGATCGGCGCCACCGTCACCCAGATCACCGTCTTCGACGGCGACAACGCGGCGACGCCGATCATCCTCATCCTGCCGCTGGCCCTGATCGCCTGGGCCCGCAGGGACAGTACGAAGGCGCTGCTGGCCCTGGTCCGCGGCGCGGTCGCCCGGACCTGACCGCGCTCCCGTCGGCCGCGGCCGGCGACCGTACGCAACGCCGCACGGCGGACGGCTCGCGGTGCGATCCTGAGTACGGACGTCGCACGGATGTCGCGCGGTGTCGCGCGGGCGTCGTACGGTCGGCGCGACGACTGGCGCAACGGCGGTCGTACGGGCGGCCGTTCGGGGTCGCGCGGGATCGCGCGGGATCGCGTCGCGGAGGACCGGAGACCGGAAGACCGGGGGTCGCTCATGGACAGCCTTGGCGCGCTGCGCGCGGTCGAATACGGGTATCTCGACGAGCGACGGCAGGTGTACCTCGACCACACCGGCGCGGGACTTCCCGCCCGCGCCCAAGTGCGGGCGCACGCCGACCGGATCGCGGCGGGCTGCTACGGCAATCCGCACTCGGTCAGCCCGGCCTCGCAGGCGTCGGGCGAACTGGTGGAGCGGGCCCGCGCACGGGTGCTCGCGCACTTCAGGGCCGATCCGGCCGAGTACGCCGTGGTGTTCACGGCCAACGCCACCGGGGCGTGCCGACTGGTCGGCGAGGCCTACCCGTTCGGGCCGGACAACCGGCTGGTGCTCACCCTCGACAACCACAACTCCGTCAACGGCCTGCGGGAGTACGCCCGCGGCCGGGGCGCGGGGACGGTGTACGTACCGCTGGAGGCGCCGGGCCTCGGCATCGACGCGACGGCGATGGACGCCGTCCTGACGGGCGCGAGGCCGCGGGCGGGCACGGAGTCCGGGGCCCGGGGGCCCGGACTGCTCGCGTACCCCGCGCAGAGCAATTTCAGCGGGGTCCAGCACTCGCTGGACTGGGTGACCAGGGCGCGGGCGGCGGGCTGGGACGTCCTGCTGGACGCGGCGGCCTACGTGCCCGCGAACGTGCTCGACCTCGGCCGGTTCAGCCCCGACTTCGTGGCCGTGAGCTGGTACAAGGTCTTCGGCTACCCGACCGGCATCGGCTGTCTGCTGGCCCGCAGGGAGGCGCTGACGCGGCTGCGGCGGCCGTGGTTCTCCGGCGGCACCATCCACGTGGTGAGCGCCCAGGGCCTGTGGCACCACATGGCCGACGGCGAGGCGGCCTTCGAGGACGGCACGGTCAACTACCTGAGCATTCCCGACATCGAATTCGGCCTCGACTGGATCACCGGCGTCGGCGTGCAGTCGATACACCGTCATGTCACCTCGCTCACCGCCGAGTTACTGGCCGGGCTGCGCGGTCTGCGGCACGCCGACGGCAGCCCGCTGGTACGGATCTACGGTCCGCAGGACACCACCGGCCGCGGCGGCACGGTCGCGCTGAATCTGCTCGGCGCCGACGGACGGGTGATCGACGAGCGGATCGTCGGCCGCGACAGCGCCGCGCACGGCATATCGCTGCGCACCGGCTGCTTCTGCAACCCCGGCACGGGCGAGGTCGCCTTCGCCATCGACCGCGATGTACTCGGCGGCGCCGTCCGTACCGCCACCGGCACCATCGACGACTACCTCGGCCGCCTCGGCCTCCCCTCCGGCGGCGCCGTCCGCGTCTCGCTCGGCCTGTCCTCCAACGCGGCCGACGTGTCCGCCTTCCTCGCCTTCGCCGCGCAGACCTACCGCGACCGCTCGCCCGACCCGGCGGGGCTCAGCCCACGGCTGGTCTGCTGACCGTGCGGCACTTGCGCGCCAGCACCGCCCACGCGGCGGCCAGGAACAGCGCCGTGAAACCGGCCAGCAGCAGCCAGCCCGCCCACACCGCCCGGTCGAACGAGCCGCCGTACGAGGCCAGCAGCGGCGGCCCCAGCGGCGACGCGCCATGCGCCCACAGCTCCCGCAGACCGATCCCGCCGCCCAGCGCCTCGAACGCCCACCGGTTGGTCATCGCCGCGCTCAACACCCGCCCCGCCCAGGCCATTTGGGGCACCGGCACAAAGGCCCCCGAGAACAGCACCTGCGGGAAGCAGAGCATCGGCAGCATCAGCGTGGCCTGCCCCGGATCGCCCACCGCCGCCGACGCCAGCAGCCCCAGCGCGAGCGCGGCGGCCGACGCGAGCAGCACGGTCAGGAACAGCGACCCGTACGTGCCCCACCCGGCGGCGGGCAGCCGGTTCAGACCGCGCAGCACCGCGAGCAACGCCGCGTCCGCCAGGGCCAGTACGGGCAGCAGCAGCGCCGCCTTCGACAGCAGATACGGCCCGAGCCGCAGCACGGTCAGCCGCTCCCTGCGCACCACCGCCAGCTCCGCGCAGATCTGCAACAGGCCGTAGGTCAGCCCGAAGAAGAAGCCGCCGAAGGCGATCCAGAACAGGATCATCGCCGCGGAACCCGGGCTCGGCGCCGCCGGATCGAAGGCCCCCGGCCGGAACAGCAGCGCGAACATCGCCACGATCACCAGCGGCGACCCCACGACGACCGCCGCCGTCAGCCGATTGCGCGCCATCAACTCCCCGGCCCGCCGGGTGAGCAGCCACCACTGCCCGACCGCCCCGAGCGGCGCCGGGCGCGTGGCGGCGGCGCCGTCGGCCACGGGCGCCGCCCCGGGCGCGGGGCCGGTCTCCTCCGCGGCAGCCTCGTCCGCCGCCCGCGCCCCGCGGGCCACCGCCCCGTACACCTCCTCCAGCGTCGGGACGCCGTACGCCGCCGTGAGGGTGGCCGCCGTGCCCAGGTGGGCCGGGCGTCCTTCAGGGGTGAGGAACAGGACGCGGTCGCAGCGGGTCAGATCGGCGGGCGCGTGCGTGGTGAGCACGACGGTGACGCCGTCGGCGGTCAAGTCCCGCAGGGTGCGCAGGAGTTCCGCGCCGGTCGCCGGATCGAGTCCGGTCGTCGGCTCGTCCAGGAACAGCACGCGGGGGCGGGTGAGGAGTTCGACCGCGATGCAGGCGCGGCGGCGCTCGCCCTCGCTGAGGGTGCGTACGGGCTGGCGGGCGCGGTCGGCGAGGCCGACGGCGGCCAGCGCGTCGCGTACGGCCGCGTCCAGGAGAGCGCCGGCGGTCCGGGCGGGCATCCGCAGGCGAGCCGCGTAGCCGAGGGCCCGGTCCAGCGGCAGGTCGTCGTGCATCACGTTGCCGTGCGGCAGATACCCCAACGCCGGTCGCAGGACGGCCGGTTCCGTACCGTCGTGCAGGACGCGACCGGCCGAGGGGGTACGGATTCCGGCCAGGATCTCCAGCAGCGTCGTCTTGCCCGACCCGCTGCCGCCCGCCACGGCCAGCAGCTCGCCGGGCGCGATCCGTACGCTCACCCCCCGCAGCGTCTGCCGCCCCGAGGCGACCCGCTGCCCCACGCCGTACGCCTCGACGCGGAGACCGCCGTCGCTCATCGTGCCCCCTGACCGACCGCTTGGTACGTTGAAGGTGTCGCGGCGCCTCCCGCAGGGGCGGGCCGCCGGTAGCGTACGCGAGCCCCGGGAGCGGGCACAGGACGAAGGAGTCTGACGCATGGACGGACCGGTCTGCACCACCCGGCAGGGCGACGTACGCGGAGCGGCCGGCCAGGACGGCGTCACCGTCTTCCGCGCCATCCCTTACGCCGCACCGCCGTTCGGACCGCACCGGTTCATGGCGCCGCAACCGCCCGCCGCCTGGGAGGGCATACGCGACGCGACCGCGTTCGGCCCGACCGTGCCCAAGGGCCCCTACGTCAAGCCGTTCGACGTGCTGCTGCCCGACCCGGACATCGCGGGCGAGGACTGCCTCAACCTCAATGTGTGGACACCCGACACCGCGGGCGGCGCACCGGTCATGGTGTGGCTGCACGGCGGCGCCTTCATGAACGGCTCCGGCTCGCTGCCGATCTACGACGGCGCCGCGTTCGCCCGCGACGGCGTCGTCTGCGTGACCGTCAACTACCGCCTGGGGACGGACGGTTACCTGTCCCTCGACGGGGCCCCCGACAACCGCGGAGTGCTCGACCAGATCGCCGCCCTCGAATGGGTCCGCGACAACATCACCGCCTTCGGCGGCGACCCCGGCCGCGTGACCGTCTTCGGCGAATCGGCCGGCGCGATGAGCATCGGGGTGCTGCTCACCGCCCCCGGCGCCCGAGGACTCTTCCACCGGGCGATCCTCCAGAGCGGCGCCGCGCACCACACGATCGGCCGGGACACCGCCCGCAAGGTCGCCGCGCACTTCGCCGCGGAACTCGGCGTCGAACCCACCGCCGCCGCCTTCGCCGCACTCCCGCTGGACGTCCTGCTGCCCGCGCAGACCGCCCTGCGCAACGAGGTCACCGCCAACCCCGACCCCGCGCTGTGGGGCGAGGTCGCGCTGAACGCCATGCCCTTCGAGCCGATCGCGGACACCGCGAGCACCGCCGCCCGCGCCCACCCGGTGCCGGGACCCGGCGCCGACTGCGCCGTCGACCTGCTGATCGGCACCACCGCCGAGGAGTACCGGCTCTTCACCGTGCCCAGCGGCGTCATCGACTACATCGACGACAGGCACCTGCGGGCCGCGATCGCCCGGCACGGCCTGGACCCCGACACCGCGCTGCCGCTCTACGCGGCCAACCGCCCCGGCGCCACCACCGGCGACCTGTTCTCCGCCGTCCTCACCGACTGGTTCTTCCGGATACCCGCGGTCCGCCTGGCCGAGTCCGTGCCGCGCGCCCACGTCTACGAATTCGGCCGCCGCTCCACCGCCTTCGACGGCCGCCTCGGCGCCTGCCACGCCTCCGAGATCGCCTTCGCCTTCGACAACCTGGACGCGCCCGGCGAGACCATGCTGCTCGGCGAGGCCCCGCCGCAGCCGCTCGCCGACACCATGCACGCCGCCTGGGTCTCCTTCGCCGTCACCGGCGATCCCGGCTGGCCCGCGTACGACACCCGGGACCGTACGACCATGGTCTTCGGCACGGCGGACGACCCCGCGCACTGCGGTCCGGTACGCGACCCCCGCCCGGACGAGCGCGCCCTGTGGGACGGCGTGCGCTGAGCCCTTCGCGCCGGCCCCTCCCGCGCGCCGAACTCCCGTACGCCTGAGGGACGTGTGGCCGGTACGCACCCGGCGGCGGGCGGCGGTGGCCGGAACGTGTCGCTACGGGCGGGTGAACCGGCGGGGTGACGGGTGCGACGGGGCCGGGAGGCCGACGGTCGGGGGGTCGCAGGGCCTACGCTGAGTGCGCGCGTCCGGCGCGCGTACCGGTTCGCGTGTGCCGGTCCGATCCACCCGCCAGGGGTGAGCCGGACCGGCCCACCCCTCACGCCGTACAGCCGTAGAGCCCTCTAGGAGTCACCCCATGTCCGAAGGTCCCCTCGTCCTGCCGCCCGTACGGCTGCTCCCCGCGGACGACCTCGCGCGGCTGGCACTGGCCGTGCCGCTGCTGGACCGAGCGCTGCGGCTGACCCGGTGGGCGACACCGGAACGGCCGGTCGACGCGATGGGCGAGCTGCTGGACGACGACCTGGTGGCCGCCGCCGCGGAACTCGGCCTCCCGGTGGACGAGGACGAGGAAGGGCTCGCCGAGACCGCCCAGGCATGGGGCGTCGCCGTCGACACCGGCCTGCTGGTCCTGGAGATCGACGAGGAGGCCGAGGAGTCCACGCCGGTCGGTGAGGTCGCCGGTCGCGCGCTGCCCGGCGAGGCGTACGAGCGGATCACCGCGGGCCTCCCGCAGGACGTGCTCGACATCTGGCTGGCCGCCGCCGAGTCGGCCCTCGCCGACGCCGCCGCACCGGACTTCGAGAGTCTGCGCGAGGTCATGGACGACGGCGACCAGGTGCTCCTGGACGAGCTGGACTGGGACCCGGAGAAGGAGGCCGAATTCCTCGACAGCGCGCTGGTCAACCTCTACGCGCTGATGGCCGTGGAGGACTCGGCGGTCGCCGAGGACGGGCCCGACGCCGTACCGCTGCCGGTGCTCGCCGCGTCCCTCGTCGTGCCCGACGAGATGGACCAGCCCAGCGACGCCGTCCTCGAAGAGGTCACCGAGGTGATGATGCGGCTGGACGACCACTTCCGGCTGCTCGCCACGACCGGACTGCTGGACTACCAGCCGGTCGACGAGGCGCTGATCGAGGAGGCGGAGGGCGACGGGGAAACCGGCTCCTTCCCCGAGTTCCCCGAGGGGGCCGTCGGGGACGACCTCGACCCCGAGGAGGTCTCCCGCTACGGCATGGTCCTGCTCACGCCGCTCGGCGTGCACGGCATGCGCGAACGGCTCGTGGACGCGGGCGCGCAGGCCCCCGCCATCGGCGACCTCGCGGGCGGGTCGGGCGTCGACCTCCTCGAAGCGCTGACCGGCTACCCCGACCAGGCGGCGCGCGTCGAGGCCGAGCTGTGGCTGGAGGACCGCAAGCCGGCCGACGCCGCACGCGAACTGCTCGCCGCCGCGCGCGGCGACGACGCCGGTGCGCCGGGCCGTCGTCTCATCTGCCAGCAGACGCTCACCCTGCTCGGCGCCGAGGCCGAGCCCGCGCTGCGCGAAGTCCTCGACGACCGCGCGCTCGGCGGCCTCGCCCGCGTCTGGCTCACCGAGAGCGGCGCCGCCGACATCCCCGCGCCCGACGCGGACATGGTCTTCTGGCTCACCATCGACACCCTCGCCGCGCAGCTCGCCGCCGACGACGCCCCCGAGATCCTGGCCGACCTCGTCCGTGACCTCGTCGCCCGGCACGACGGCTTCTTCGACGCCGCCTGGCGCGTCGACCACCCCGCCACCGCCGACGTCCTCGAAGCCATGGGGCGTCTCCACCCGGACCGCAAATCCGCCAAGGACGCCCGCAAGGCGGCCTTCAAGGCCCGCTCCCGCCAGGGCCTTCCGGGCTGACGCGCGGCGGTCCACCGCTCGGGGCGCGCCCCCGCGCCGGGGGCAACCGGGTGGCCGTCTCGCGGAAGGACGCCGTTCATCCGGGGTTGGCCGGGGGGCGGCACCGTGGGTGCTCAGCGCGACGTGAGGAGCCCCGGTGCCGGTCAGCCGTACGCGGGAGGCCGTGGTGGCCGACCCGAAACGAGGTCACGCGTATCTGACCGCGGAAACGTCGTTGTGCCGGCGGACGCCGCCGTCGGCGCAGAACGGTGGCGTGCTCCAGGCGTTCCGGTGCATCGACTCCGGGGGCCGCTACGTGGACGACCTGTCGCGGGCGACCGGGCCCGGCACCGTGTACGGCGTGGACTGGGTGGAGACGCCGTTCGCGGCGGGCGAGGTCACGCGGGCGCACGGGCTGACGGGCCTGTGGTGGGCGGACGACGGGGTGTACGTCGTGCGCGAGGGGGCCGTCTGGTTCTACGCGCCCGGTCGCCGCACGCTGACCCTGAAGACGCCGGGCTGACGGGCTGACGGGCTGACGGGATTCCGGGCTGAGGGGCGGACCGCCGCCCGGCCGCGCTCGTCACCGCCGTGACGAGCGAGGCCGGGTGCGGCCGGGTGCGGCCGGAACGTTTCAGCAGCCGCTGAGGACCGACGTGAGCTTCGACTTCTCCGCACTGTCCACGGTCAGACCGTAGTAGTGCTTCACCTGCACCCACGCGCGGGCGTACGTGCACTGGTACGACGCCTGCGGCAGCCACTCGGCCGGGTCGCCGTCGCCCTTGGAGCGGTTGGAGTGCGCGGAGACGGCCACGAGCTGCGGGCGGGTCACGTCGTTGGCCAGCGCCTGGCGCTGCGCGGTGGTCCAGGCCCAGGCGCCCGAGGCCCACGCCTCGGCGAGCGGCACCAGGTGGTCGATGTCGAAGGTCGACGGGTCGGTGGTGGTCACGCCGTCGTACGGGCTGGTCCAGTTCCCCGAGGTCGCCTTGCACGAGCTGTCGGTCACCACGCTCGTGCCGTCGCGCTTGATCACGTACTCGCGGGTGTCGCAGGTGCCCGAGATGGTGATCCAGGTCGGGAACAGATTCCGGTCGTACGTCGAGGCGTGCGTCTCCGCGGTGGCCGTCATGCCGGACAGGTAACTGCGGGCGGTGGAGGCGGCGATGGGGGTCGGCAGAGCGGCCTGTGCGGGGCCGCCGCTGACGAACAGGACGGTCAGCGCGAGCAGTGCCGCGCTGACGGCGGCACAGATTCCGTGCACGAGACGGTTTTTGGGCATGACTGAGCGCTCCCGTGGCTAGGGGGTCGAGCGGTACGGGTGGTTCCCGACCAGGGTCCCGGCCACGGGTCTATGCGGGTAGACCGTCAGCGGTAAATTTTATGTGACCATGACATGTTGATGTGCGAACGTCCGGTGGCGGTCCGGCCCGTACGAGGCCCGCGCGGCGCACGAGCCGGTGCGTGCCGGGGCCGCACGGCCTCCGAGCGCCGTGCGCACGGCGCCCCCGCGCCCGCCCGCTCCCGGTCCTGGTCCCGGCTCCCGTCGCCGTGCGGGGCGGCGCGCGGGACTTTATGGTCGGCGCGGGGGCCCGGGACGAATGGAGCTGCTGTGACCACTGCGCGCGACATCATGCATCAGGGCGTCGAGACGATCTCCGCCCACGAGACCCTGGACGTGGCCGCCAAGCGGATGCGGGACGCGGACATCGGGGCCCTGGCGGTCACCGGTGACGACGGCGGGCTCCAAGGGGTGCTCACCGACCGGGACATCGTGCTGCGCTGTGTGGCGACCGGCCACGACCCGGGCGCGGTCCGGGCCGCCGACCTGATGGACGGCAGCCCGGTGACGGCCGCGGCCGACGACGACGCGGGGAGCGTCGTCGCGACCATGTCCTCCCGGCGGATCCGCCGGGTGCCGGTGGTCGAGGGCAGCCGCCTGGTCGGCATCATCAGCGAGGCCGACATCGCCCGGCACCTCGGCCCGGCCGAGGCGGGCGCCCTGGCGACGGCGATCCGCGCGGTCTGAGCCCGGTCGCGGTCTGAGGCCGCCGCGCGGTGTGAGACCGGCCTGCGATGTGAGACCGGTCCGCGCCGCCTGAGGCCGGTCCCGCGCCGCCTGGGACCGGTCGCGCGGGCCGCCGCCGGTCCGCGCGGACTCATGCCAGCCTGCGCGGACCGGCGGCGGCCCCGCAGGGCACACATCCGGTCCGCGGTGCCTCAGAGCGCCGCGGAGGCGGGCCGCACCATCCCCTTGGCGGTACGCGAGTCGATGAAGTCGCCCATGGCGGTCATCTCCCACTCGCCGGAGAACTGCTTGATCAGCTTCGCCATCAGCACACCCGTGCGCGGCTCGCTGCCGGTCAGGTCGAAGCGGACCAGCTCCTCGCCGGTGCCCGCGTCGAGCAGCCGGCAGTACGCCTTGGCGACCTTGTTGAACTTCTGCCCCGAGTACGAGTTCACCGTGAAGACCAGACCGGTGACCTCCGGCGGCAGCCCGCCCAGGTGCACGGTGATCGTCTCGTCGTCGCCCGAGCCCGCGCCGGTCAGATTGTCACCGGAGTGCTGGACCGCGCCGTTGAGGATGGACAGCTTGCCGAAGTAGCAGGTCGCGATGTGGTTGCGCTGCGGACCGTAGGCGATCACCGACGCGTCCAGGTCGATGTCCCGGCCGCCGAAGGCGGGCTCCCAGCCCAGGCCCATCCGCACCGAGGACAGGAACGGCTTGCCCGCCTTGACCAGCGACACCGTCTCGTTCTTGCGGAGATTGACCCGGCCCTTGTCCAGATTGACCTTGCCCGCGCCCGGCGCGGGAGCGGGCGGCGCGGCCGGGGGAGCGGAGGGCGGCGGCGGCAGATACGCGGCGGGCGCGCCGGAGGGCGGCGGCGCACTGGGCAGTCCCGGCGCGGGCGGCGGCGGGGTGAACGCGGCGGCGGGGGCCGCGGGGGCCGCGGGCTCCTCGACGTTCACCCCGAAGTCGCTGGCGATGCCGCCCAGCCCGTTGGCGTACCCCTGGCCGACCGCGCGGACCTTCCAGGCGCCGCCGCGCCGGTACACCTCGACCACGACGAGCGCGGTCTCCGGGCCGAGCCCGGTGGGCGTGAAGGTGGCGATCACCGAGCCGTCGTCCGCGCTGCGGACCGTGGCCGTCGGCGTCGTACCCGCGAAGGGACCGCCGCCGTCCAGGCTCGCGGTCACCACGACCTTCTCGATCCCGGCCGGGACGGCCGCGGTGTCCACGGTGATCGAGTCGGGCCCGGAACCGCCCCCGGAGCGGTGGCTGACGCCGGGCCCCTGGGGCTGGTTGTAGAAGACGAAGTCGTCGTCGGAGCGCACCTTCCCGTCACCGGTCAGGAGCAGGCCCGAGACATCGAGCCGCGCGGAGGAGGCGGCGACGTCCACGGCCACTCGGGGCACGGAGAGCGGCACATTCGAGCCAGGCGTCATAGCGGTCATGCCCCCGTAACGACCGACTGTTGTTTGCGGTTCCATGACCCGGAGATCAGCTTCCGGCCCGTTATGGGCACCCGGTCCCGGCGCCCATTCCGGCGCCCGCGCCGGCTCGTACCGGCAGCGTCGCGCCCGCGGTCGCGTACGGTCGGACCCGTATCGGCAGCCCCGTACCCTCACACCCGCACGCCCCGCCCGTCACCGGCGGTCGCGGGCACGTCGAGGCCGTCCGGGGAGCCGGGCGGCAGGGCGAAGGCGGAGGCGACCTCGGGCGGGAGCGCGGACAGGCCGAGCAGGCCGCAGACGGCCCGGGTGGTGAGCGCGTGCCAGACGGCCGCCTGGCGCAGCATCGCGTGGTCGCCGCCCGGCAGCACGAAGCGGCACACCTCGGCGCCCTCGGCCCTGGCCCGCTCCGCCATCCGCAGCGACTCCACGGGCGAGGTGATCCGGTCGGCCTCCGCGTGCAGGAACACCAGCCGGGCCGCCGAGAGCTGCTCCACCGGCTCCCCCGGCAGGCACCAGGGGGCCAGCGCCACCGTGCCGACCACCCCGTCCGTACCGGCCACCCGCAGCGCCGCCCTGCCGCCCATGGAGTGCCCGACCATCACGACCGGCGCCCCGCCGGTCCGCCGGGACAGCTCCGCCAGCGCGTCGGCCGCGTCCCGCGCGGCGTCCGCCCGCTCCCCGTTCCAGCCGCGGTGCCGGTAGCGGGCCTCGGCGAGCACCACCCGGCGGCCCCGCGTCGCGCGGGCCAGCGCCCGGACGAAGGGGCGCATCCGCAGCCCCGGCGCGTTCAGCCGGGACGGCCGGCCCATACCGCGCTCCCGGCCGCCGTGCAGCACCAGCACCGCCGCCTCGGGGGCCGCCGCGGAACGCCGCATCACCAGGCCCCGATACCCCGCGCGTGCGCTGTCGCCGTCGCGGTCCTCTGCCACCCGTGCCTCCACCCGTGTCCGTTCCCTCCGCCGACGTGCCGTGACAGGTACGAACGGACGTTCCGGAATCCCCGTTCCGCCGTACCCCGTCAATCCTCCGTCATTCGTAGCGACGACGGTTCCGGATGGGTCGCGCGGCGGACCCGACGCACAGGTTGCCGGATCGAACAGGGGTCCGGAGGCTCCCGCATATACGCTCCTGCCCTGGGCAAGTACGCTCAGCGCAATCTCAATGGTCGGGCAGCCGAAGGCGGAGGAAGAAACGTGGTGCAGAGCGGCCCGGTCGGAGTTCCGGCCGGACTTCCGGTGGGCATCCCGCACACCCGCGACGGGCGTGACAGCCGTGATGTTCGTGACATTCGCGACAGTCAGAGTCCGCGCACGGCGCCGCCCGCCTCCTTCGGGCAGTCGGGCCCCGCGACGGTCCTGCTGGTCGAGGACGACGACGGCGACGCCCTGCTCGTCGAGGAGTACCTCGCGCTGAGCGACGCCGCGACCCAGGTGGTCAGGGCGAGCAATCTCGCCGAGGCGCTGGAGCTGCTGGCCCGCCGCGCCGCGCCCGAGTGCGTCCTGCTCGACCTGCACCTGCCCGACGCCTTCGGCGTGGACGCGGTGTCCCGGCTGCTGAAGGACGCGCCCGGCGCGGCCGTCGTGGTGCTGACCGGTCTGTCGGAGGAGGACGCCGGGCTCGCCGCGGTCGCCTCCGGCGCCCAGGAGTACCTGTCCAAGAGCGCCCTCGAACCCCAGTCGCTCAGCCGCGCCATCCGCTACGCCGTCCAGCGCAAGCAGATCGAGCGCGCGCACGTGGCGCTGCGCGAGAGCTCCATGCGGGCCGAGGAGAACGCCCGGCTGGAGCGCGGGCTGCTGCCCACCCCGCTGCTGCGCGGCGACGACTGGCAGGTGACCACCCGCTACCGGCCGGGGCGCGACCACGCGCTGCTCGGTGGCGACTTCTACGACGTCGTGCAGACCGAGGACGGCACGGTGCACGTCGTCATCGGTGACGTGTCGGGGCACGGCGCGGCCGAGGCGGCCCTGGGCGTGTGCCTGCGGGTCGCCTGGCGGTCCTTCGTCCTCGCCGGCACCCGCGGCGCCGAACTGCCCGGCATGCTGGAGCAGATGCTGGTCGCCGAGCGCGCGGGCGAACACGTCTTCGCCACCCTCAGCTCCCTGGAGTTCGCCCCCGACCGCACCACCGTCAAGATCGTCAGAGCCGGGCATCCGGGCGTGCTGCTGCGCCGCGGCGCCGACGTCCAGTGGTGGGAGCCGGCGTACGGGCCCGCGCTCGGGCTGCTGCCGGGGCAGGGCGTCTGGCCGGTGACGACCGAGACGCTGGACGGCGCGTCCGTGGTCCTGTTCACCGACGGCCTCTTCGAGTGGCGGTACGGCGACGGGCCGGAACGGCTCGGCGAGGACGGGCTGTTGGAGCTGGCCCGGAAGAACGGCGCACTCCCCGCGGAGGCGTTCGTCGACGCCTTGATCAACGCGGCCGAGACGGCGACGGCGGGGCGCGGCGGTCTCGAGGACGACGCGGCCGTGATGCACGCGGGATGGCGGGCGAGGTCATGACGGAACACCCGCCCGTGTCGGGGCCCGGTTCGGAGCCGACGGAACCCACGGCGCCCGCGCCGGAGCCGACGCCTCAAGCCGCTGCCGGGGCCGCGCCCGCTTCAGGGACCGCGCCCGTCGCCCAGTCCACGCCCGATCCCACGCCAGTTCCGGAGTCCGCGTCCGTGCCGCATCCCCCGACCGACCCGCCGCCCGTGTCCGAGCCTGAGGCCGTATCCGAGTCCGTATCCGAAGCCGGGCCCGTGTCCGAGAGCGCGCCCGTACCCGGGCCGCGGTCCGAGTCCGGTCCCGACGTCGAACCCGCTCCGGACGTCGAACCCGCGCGGGATACCGATCCCGCGCCCGACGTCGTGCCCGCCCCCGTACCCGCTCGCGGGCAGAAGGCCCCCCGGACGAGGTCCGGCTTCCGGCCGCGCGAGAAGGGCCGGATCACGGTTCAGGGCGCGTTCAACCTCGTGCTCGGCGGGATGACGCTGCTCGTCCTCGTCTTCGCGGTGATCGGCGCGCAACTGCTCGCGCACACCACGTCGATCTCCGACCACCTGGCCAACCGGGTGCAGCCCGCGCGGGTGGAGGGGGTGCGGTTGCAGACCGCGCTGCTGGACCAGGAGACCGGCGTGCGCGGCTATGTGCTCACCCATTCGGCGGAATTCCTCCAGCCCTACACCGAGGGCCTCGCGGACCAGAAGACGATCACCGCCAGGCTGCGCCCGCTGATCAGCGGCAACAAGCGCGCCTCCGCCGACCTGCTGGCGCTGGAGGAGGCGGCCGACCGCTGGCGCACCACGTACGCGCTGCCGCTCATCGAGCACGCCCGCGAGGGCCTGCCCGCCTCCGCCGACACCTCGCTGCTGGACAGCAGCAAGCGGGGCTTCGACACCGTACGCACCCAGTTCACGATCCAGGACACGCATCTGAAGGAGGACCGGCAGCACAGTCAGGATCAGTTGCGGCGCGTGCGCAACGAACGCGACGCGGTGTTCCTGGCGATGCTGGCCTGCTTCCTGGTGGCCATGGTCTTCCTGGCGCTGCTCCTGCGCCGGATCGTCGGCCTGCCGCTGGGGCGGCTGCGCGACGACGCGCTGCGGGTCGCGGGCGGCGACTTCGACACCGGGATCGAGCCCAGCGGCCCGGCCGATCTGCGGGTGCTGGCCGAGGCCGTGGAGGCGATGCGCAGCGGTATCGCGGGCGCGCTGGCCGAGGCGCACGGCCAGCGCGGACTGCTGGCCGCCCAGGCGGCGGAGCTGACCGAGCAGGCCGAGGAACTGCGCCGCTCCAACGCCGAGTTGGAGCAGTTCGCCTACGTCGCCTCGCACGACCTCCAGGAGCCGCTGCGCAAGGTCGCGTCCTTCTGCCAGCTCCTGGAGAAGCGCTACCGGCACGCGCTGGACGAACGCGGCGTGCAGTACATCGACTTCGCGGTCGACGGCGCCAAGCGCATGCAGATCCTCATCAACGACCTGCTGGCCTTCTCGCGGGTGGGCCGGGCGCAGGACGACCACCGGCCGGTCCAGTTGGAGAACACGCTCGACCAGGCGCTGTACAACCTCGCGGAGCGGCTGGAGGAGTCCGGGGCGCGCGTCGAGCGGCCCGCCGTGCTGCCGGACACCGTCGGCGACGCGACGCTGCTGGCCCTGGTCTGGCAGAACCTGATCGGGAACGCGATCAAATTCCGTTCCCCCGACCGGCCGCCGGTGATCACGGTGGAGTCGGGAACCGCCCCCGACGGCACGCTCGTCTTCAGCGTCACCGACAACGGCATCGGCATCCAGGAGGAGTTCAGCGAGAAGGTCTTCGTGCTCTTCCAGCGGCTGCACAGCCGCAACACCTACGAGGGCACCGGCATCGGCCTCGCCATGTGCCGGAAGATCATCGAGCACCACGGCGGGCGCATCTCGGTGGACAACGAGTACACCGGCGGCACCCGCATCCGTTTCACGCTGCCCGCCGGGGCAGAAGAGTCACCTGACCAGGCGGCGGCGCCTGGCATCGAGGGAGCAGAGGGAGCACCGCGCGTATGAGTCAACCCGTACAGCCGATCGAGGTCCTGCTGGTCGAGGACGACGCGGGCGACGAGCTGATGACCCGGGAGGCGTTCGCCGACAACAGGATCGGCAACACCCTGCACGTGGTCCGCGACGGCGAGGAGGCGCTGGACTTCCTCTACCGGCGTGGCGCCCACCAGGACGCCGTGCGGCCCGACTTGATCCTGCTCGACCTCAACCTGCCGAAGTACGACGGGCGTCAGGTGCTCGAAATGATCAAGGGCGACCGGGACCTGGCCATGATCCCGGTGGTGGTGCTCACCACGTCCGCCACCGAGGAGGACATCCTCCGCAGCTACAAGCTGCACGCGAACGCGTATGTCACCAAGCCCGTCGACGTGGAGCAGTTCATCAGCGCGGTGCGGCAGATCGACGACTTCTTCCTGTCGGTGGTACGGCTGCCCGGCCGCTGAGCGGCCCGCGGGCGGCGCGTCCGCGCAGGGTCCGTACGGTTCCGCGCGTCCACCTGTACGTCTCGCCACGCGTCTCGCCTGTCAGTACGGCCAGATCGGGGGGTCCGTGCAGAACGGGCCGCCGAGGTTGGCGTGCGCGGGATTGTCCGGGTCCAGCTCGCCCTGCTCGGCGATGAGCTTCGCGGCGAACGGCTCCGAGTCGTCCCGCGGTTCGTACCCGAGCGCGCGGGCGCCCGAAAGGTCCCACCACAGGCGGGTGTTGGCGGAGCTGCCGTAGACGACGGTGTGCCCCGTGGTCCCGGCGCTGAGCGCGGCGTGGAAGAGCCGGGCGCCGTCGGCCGGGCTCATCCAGACCGACAGCATCCGCACCGACGTGGGTTCGGGGAAGCAGGAGCCGATGCGTACGGAGACGGTGTCGATGCCGTGCAGGTCCGCGTAGAGCTGCGCCAGGTCCTCGCCGAAGCACTTGGAGAGCCCGTAGTAGGTGTCGGGGCGGCGCGGGGTGGTGATCGGGATCAGCGCCTCGTCCGGCACCGGGGAGCCCTGCGGCCGCGGGGTGAAGCCGACGGCGTGGTTGCTGGAGGCGAAGACGATCCGGCGGACGTTCTCCTCGCGGGCGGCCTCGTAGAGGTGGTAGGTGCCCTCGATGTTGCCGCGCAGGATCTTGTCGAAGGAGGACTCCAGCGAGATCCCGGCGAGGTGGATGATCGCGTCGACGCCGCGCACCGCCTCGCGCAGCGCGTCCCGGTCGGACAGGTCCGCGGTGATCACCCGCGTGCCGTCGGGCGCCCCCTCGACCGGGCGGACGTCGAACAGCCGCAGGTCGTATCCGTACGACGGCAGCAGGCCGCGCATGAGGGTGCCGAGGCCGCCTGCGGCGCCGGTGAGCAGGACGGTGCGGGGAGCGGGCATACGGGGTCTCCGTGTCTGGCGGGGGCTTCGCTGACCTCAGGGGTCACTGTAGACGGCTGACGTCCGCCGTGGGTATGTCTATGGACGACGTTCAGGTATATGGACACTTCCTGGCGGTGGGCGCGGGCGGCGCTGGGGCTCTTGGAGGTGCTCGTCGGCTTGACCCGCCCAGGTCACCTCGCCTAGCGTGGCAGCGTTCATGAATATAGACATGGATCAGATGAGCGCACAGACTTCAGGGGGAACCCGATGACCTCACCCGCCCTCGCCGAGCGCCTCGACGGCCTGCTGTTCTTCCCCGTGACGGCCTTCGGCCCGGACGGCGCTCTCGACCTCGACGCGTTCCGCGCGCATGTGCGCGCCGGGGTGGAGGCGGGTGCCGCCGCCGTCTTCGCGTGCTGCGGCACGGGCGAGTTCCACGCGCTGTCCCCCGAGGAGTTCCGCGCGTGCGTCGCGGCGGCGGTGGACGAGGTCGCGGGGCGGGTGCCGGTGGTGGCCGGGGCTGGATACGGGACCGCGCTCGCCGTCCAGTACGCGCGGCTCGCCGAGGAGGCGGGCGCCGACGGCCTGCTCGCCATGCCGCCCTACCTCGTCGTCCCCGGCCAGGAGGGCATGCTGCGGCACTACGCGGCGCTCGCCGCGGGCACCGGCCTCGATGTCATCGTGTACCAGCGCGACAACGCTGTCTTCACCCCCGAGACGGTCGTCGAACTCGCCAAGGTGCCCAACATCATCGGCCTCAAGGACGGCCTCGGCGACCTCGACCTGATGCAGCGGATCATCAGCGCGGTCCGCACCGAACTCCCCGGCCAGGACTTCCTCTACTTCAACGGCGTGCCCACCGCGGAACTCACCGGCCTCGCCTACCGCGGCATCGGCGTACTCCTCTACTCCTCCGCGGTCTTCGCCTTCTCGCCCGAGATCGCCCTCGCCTTCCACAAGGCGCTCACCACCGGCGACGACGCCACCGTCAACACGCTGATCGACGGCTTCTACCGCCCGCTGGTCAACCTCCGCAACCAGGGCCGGGGTTACGCCGTCTCGCTGGTCAAGGCGGGGGTACGGATGCGCGGCCTGGACGTCGGCGAGGTCCGCCCGCCGCTGTCGGAGCCGTCCGCCGCGCACGTCAAGGAACTGGCCGACCTGATCGAGCAGGGCCTCGCGCTGCTCGGCGACCGCTGAACGGGCCCCGGACATGCCGACCATGAGGACTTCCGCCTTCGTCTACCCCTGGGACGTCGTGGGTGACCCCGAGGCGGCCGAACGGATCGCCGCCCTCGGCGTCCAGCAGGTCACCCTCGCCTCCGCCTACCACTCCACCCGCGCGCTGACCCCCCGTCACCCCCGGCACCGGATCGTCACCGCGGAACACTCCGCCGTGCTCTACCCGCCCGACGAACAGCGCTGGGAGGGAAGGGAGTTGCGGCCCTACCCGGCCGGGAGCTGGGCGAGGGGCGGGGCCGGGTTCGGGGCCGGGTCCGGGGCCGGGGACAGGGGCGGAGTCGGTACCGAGGCCGGGGATTTCGACGGGGACGGCGGCGGGGACGCCTTCGGTACGGCGGCCCGCGCGCTGGCCGCCGCCGGGCTCGACGTCCACACCTGGGTCGTGCTCGCCCACAACTCCCGCCTCGGCGCCGAGCATCCGGCCACCTCGGTGGTCAACGCCTACGGCGACCGCTACCCGTGGGCGCCCTGCATCGCCCAACCGGCCGTCCGTACCTACCTGGTGGACCTCGCGGCGGAGGCCGCCGTACGCCCCGGCGCGGGCGGCACCGAACTGGAGTCCCTGGGCTGGTACGGCCTCGCCCACCTGCACGCCCACGACAAGATCGCCGGGGTGCCGCTCGGCGACGCCGCCCAGTACCTGATGTCGCTGTGCTTCTGCGCGCACTGCCGGGACGGCTACGCCGGGCTCGGCGCCGATCCCGCCGACGTGGCCGCCGCCGTCCGCCGCGCGCTGGCACCCGTCTTCGAGGGGGACGCCCCGGGCGACGCCGCAGGGCTCCCGGCGATCGAGAGGCTGCTCGGCGCGGAGTTGACGGCGCTCACCCTCACCTGGCGTACACAGACGGCCGGTTCGCTCCAGGAGCGGGCCGTGGCCGCCGTACGGGCCGCCGCCGCGCCCGGCTTCCAGGTGCTGATGCACGCCGACCCGGCGCCGTACCGCTGCGGCGCCAACGCGGGCGTGGAACCGGCCCGCGTCCTGGCCCACGCCGACGGGCTCGTCCTGCCCTGCGCCGGCGGTCCGGCCGCCCGCGAGGCGATGCTGACCCCGCTCGCGCCGCACCGCCGCGAAGGCACCGTACTGGCGGCGAACCTCACCGTCGTCTCCGGCATGGGCGGCAGCCCCGGCACGCTCGCCGAGGACGCCGCGCACGCCGCCGCGCTCGGCGCCACCGAACTGCGCCTGTACCACGCGGGCCTGGCCTCGGACGCCGACCTGAGGGCCGTACGGTCGGCGCTGGCCTGAGGCGCGGAGCCTTCGCGGGCGCGCGCTGACGGCACGCGCCGACGGCACGCGCCGACGACGGCCCCGCGCGGCGCGGGCACGCCGTGGGCGGGCGGGAGCACGAGACGGGCCGGGGCGCGGCGATCATGGGGGTACCGCCGCGCCCCGGAGCGTCACCCTCAGGTGAGGCGGGAGGGCTGTGCGTACTCAAGTCGCCACCGGGGCACCGGAGGTTGCCGCGTATGACGCGAATATTTCCGGCGGGCTACGGGAGCCGTCCGGTCAGAATCCGCCGTCGACCGACGACGTGCCGTCGGGCCCGGTCCAGCGGGCGGTGTACGTGTCGCCGCCGGTGGCGCGGGCGCCCGCCGCGTGGTTGAACTGGCCCGAGAACGTGTACGTGCCGGGCGCCAGCGTGTTGTCCGCGTCGAGCGTCCAGCGGTAGACCAGCTCCGCGCCCTCCACGGTCACCGTGGGGTTCGTGCCGCCCGAGACGGAGGTCCACGAACCGGTGCTGCTGACGCCTTCGGTACGGGCCACGCGCAGTTCGACGCTGAGCGTCGTGAGCGGCTTGCCGGTGGTCAGCACCACATCGCTCTGCGTCCAGTAGTCGTTGCTCGCGCTGTCCACCGAACCCCGCGCGGTCAGCGTGCCGTTCCGCGCGGTCTCGACCGAGCCCGGCGCGCCGCCGTCGATGCCCGAGGTGGTGGCCGCCGACGACGGGGGAGTGCCGGTGGGGGAGGACGCGCCGCCGGACGGCGTGCCCGTGGGACGCGTACCGCCGGTGCCGCCGTGGCGGCCGGACGGGTGCGACGACGCGGCCGGTGAGCGCGGCTGCGCGGTGGGGGAGTCGGTGCCGACCGGGCTGGAGGTCGCGGAGTGCGTGACGCCGGGCCCGCCGGAGGTCACCACGGACTGCGTCGGCTCGCCGTTGCCGGTCACGGCGCCGACCGCGAGGCCGCCGAGGCCGATCGCGCCCGCGACGGCCGCCGTCACCGCGGCGATCCGCATCCACGGCGCCCCGGTCCCGCCGCCGTGCCCGTCGGACCGCCCACCGGTGCGCGGCGGCTCCGCCATCCCGTGCCCGGCCATGTCGCGTTCCGCCATGCCCTGTTCGACCCGCGCCAGCATCCGCTCCCGGTCCGGCCGGTGGGACCCGGCCGCGTCCCGCAGCCGTTCCGGCAGCTCGGCCCTGTCGGTCCCGGTCCTGTCGGCCATCACACTCCCCGTCCCGTACGAGTACGAGCCGCAGGACCCGCCGCACCCATGATGCGCGCCGCGCCGGGGCCGGTGACGACCGGGCCCGAGGCGCCGGGGACGGCGGGGCCGGGAACAGGGCCCGCACCGCCGGGGGCGCCCGCGCCCGGAACCGTACCCGCGCCCGGCACCGTAGCGGCACCCGGCACCGCACCGGCACTTGGCACCGCCCGCACCCCGTCGCCCGCGGCCGGGTCCGGCTCGGCGCCGCCCGTCCGCGGCGCGAGCAGCCGCTCCAACTCCGCGACGCCGCGCGACGTCTGGCTCTTCACCGTACCCACCGAGATGCCGAGCACCGCCGCCGTGTCCCGCTCCGACAGGTCGAACGCGTGCCGCAGCACCACGCACGCCCGCTTGCGGAACGGCAGCCGCTGCAACGCCTCACGCACGTCGAGCACGGCCGGTACGTCGGGACCGTCGGTCCGGTCCTGCGGCTGCGACCAGAACAGCGCGATCCGCCGCCGCTCCCGTACCGCGCTGCGAATGCGCGAGCGGGCCAGATTGGTCACCACACCGCGGGCGTACGCGACCGGGTGGTCGGCCGCCCGCACCCGGTCCCAGTGCCGCCACATGGCGACCAGGGCGTCGGCCGCGAGATCGTCGGCCGCGTCCGCCTCACCGGTCAACAGGTGTGCCAGACGCGCCAGTTCCGCGTAGTGCTGCTCGAAGAACGCGTGGAAATCAGCGGCGGCGTCGGCGTCGTCGCCGATGGCTGTGCCCACGGTCACCTCTTCCTGCCCGGACCTCCCCGCCACGGCGCGGCGTGAGCGTAGCAGCGGTGGAAGGCCATGGGCAGAGGTCGGGAAACAGCACTTCGGCGACGGGCGGCGAACCCCGGATCAGCAGGCCGGCTGACGGCTCGTCACGTCAGGGCGCAGCGCTGTACCCGGGTGACGATCTCCAGGTCGAAGGGGCCGCCGGAGGTCTCGGGACGGGACGTCAGATAGTCCCTGATCCGCCCCACCAGCGCCTCGCGCTCGGCGGGTTCGAGCACCAGGACGTGGGAGTGGGTGGCGACGGTGGCCAGCAGCGAGTCGACCGTCTGCGGCTGCCGGTGCGGGAACTCGCCGTGTTCGACGGGCGTGAAGCCGGTGTGCCGGTCGATGCCCTTGCCCGGCCGCCAGTCGATGTACGACACCCGGCTCGCCGTCACCTTGTTGAGCCCGGCGATCCACTCCACCCGGTCGTCGTCGGTGTTCCACAGCGCGCCCAGCGTGCCGCCGGGCCGCAGCACCCGCGCGATCTCCGGCATCGCCCGCTCCTGGTCGAACCAGTGGAACGCCTGCCCCACCACGACCGCGTCCACCGAGGCGTCCGCCAGCGGGATCGCCTCCGCGCCGCCCGCCAGCGCCGTCACCGACGGCAGCAGCCGCTCCAACTCCGCGCGCATGCCGGGGTCCGGCTCCACGGCGGTGACCCGGTGCCCGAGCGCCACCAGTGACTGGCTCAGCTTGCCGGTGCCCGCGCCGAGGTCCAGCACGTCGAGCGTGCCGCGCTCGTCGTCGGTCGCGTGCAGCGCCCACCGCACGCCCGCCACCGGGTAGTCGGGCCGGTGCGCGGCATAGGCGGCGGCCTCGGCGCCGAAGGAGGAGGCCCGGCGGGCGAACATCTGGGTATCGGATTCGCGCATGCCACCGACCCTACGACGCCGACCCTACGACGCCGGCCGTACGACCGTCAGAGGCGGCGCGTGGCGAGCAGCAGCCGGTCCCGCGCGTCGAAGAGCGTGTCCTTGATCATCTGCTCGTGCCCCGGGGTCAGCCGGGCCACCGGCACCGAGCAGCTCACCGCGTCCCGCGCGGGCGTGCGGTACGGGATCGCGATCCCGAAGCAGCGCAGCCCGAGGGTGTTCTCCTCGCGGTCGACGGAGTAGCCCTGTTCGCGGATCTGGGCCAGCTCCTCGATCAGCTTCTCGCGGTCGGTGTGGGTGTGCTCGGTCAGCGGCTCCAGCGTCTCCGGCAGCAGCTTGCGCACCTGCTCGTCGGTGTACGTGGCCAGCAGCGCCTTGCCGAGCGAGGTGGAGTGCGCGGGCAGCCTGCGCCCGACCCGGGTGAACGGCCGCAGGTAGTGCTGCGACTGCCGGGTGGCCAGGTAGACCACGTTGGTGCCGTCGAGGCGCGCGAGGTGGATGGTCTCGCTGGTGTCGTCGGACAGCCGGTCGAGCGTGGGCCGGGCGGCGGCCACCACCTCGTCACCGTCGATGTACGAGGTGCCGACCAGCAGCGCGCGCACGCCGATGCCGTACCGCGTACCGGTGGCGTCCGTCTCGATCCAGCCGAGGTCGACCAGGGTGCGCAGCAGCATGTACAGGCTGGACTTCGGGTACCCCACCGACTCCTGCACGGCGGCCAGGCTGTGCATGCCGGGGCGGCCCGCGAAGAACTCCAGCAGTTCCACCGTGCGGACCGCGGACTTGACCTGGGAACCGGCTCCCTCGGCAACAGCCATCGCGTACGACCCCTCTAAGACGTTCGTGGTGCTCGTTCAGTCGTGCTCGTGTGTGGTGCGTGTTCGTCGTGTCTGTCTGTCGTGCTTGGTTGTCGTGACCGTTCGTGGTGCGTGTCCGTCGTACGTCACGTCGTGCGTGCACGTCGTGCGTGTCCGTGCGCGCGCCGTGCCCGGCGCCCGCCTTGTCCGGCCGGGCCCGTGGACGTAGGCTCCGGACGATCGGTGATTCATATCTGAAGACGTTGTTCAGTATAGAGAACGATGCCGTCGTGCAGTACGGAAATGTGGAGGTTCTTCCGGTGGCAGTACCAGTCTGGAGCGTCGACCCCCGAACCGGGAAGCAGCGGGAGCAGGTCGCGGTGGAGGCCACGGCCGACGAGGTCGACGCCGCCGTGCGCGCGGCGGCGACCGCCGTTCCCGCGCTCGCCGACCGCAGCGTACGCTCCCGCCTGCTGCGCGGCGCCGCCGGGCTGCTGGAGGACGAGGGCGCGGCGGTCATCGCGGCGGCCGACGCCGAGACCGCGCTCGGGCTGCCCCGCCTCACCGGTGAACTCGCCCGCACCGCCTATCAGTTGCGCGCGTTCGCGGATGTGGTCGACGAGGGCGGCTATCTGGACGTGATCATCGACCACGCCGACCCGGCGGCCCAGCCCGTCCCGCGCCCCGATCTGCGCCGCTACAAGATCCCGCTCGGCGTCGTCGCCGTCTACGCGGCCAGCAACTTCCCGCTCGCCTTCTCCGTACCCGGCGGCGACACCGCCAGCGCGCTCGCGGCCGGGTGCCCGGTCGTGGTCAAGGCGCACCCCGACCACCCCGCCACCTCCGCGCTCTGCGCCGACATCCTGCGCCGCGCCGCCGTCGCCGCGGGCCTGCCCGCCGACATCGTCGTCCTGCTGCACGGCTTCGAGGCCGGGGTCGAGCTGGTCAAGCACCCGCTGGTGGCCGCGGCCGGCTTCACCGGCTCGGTCCCCGGCGGACGCGCCCTCTACGACGCCGCCGCCGCACGACCGCGCCCGATCCCCTTCCACGGCGAACTGGGCAGCCTCAACCCGGTCGTCGTCACCGAGGCCGCGGCGGCCGAGCGCGCCGAGCAGATCGGCACCGGGCTCGCCGGTTCCTTCACCCTGGGCGTCGGCCAGTTCTGCACCAAGCCGGGCCTCGTCCTGGCCCCCGGCGGCGAGCACGGCGACCGGCTGGTGGCCGCGCTCACCGGCGCCGCCTCGGACGCGGGCCCCGGTGTGCTCCTCGACGCCCGCATGCGCGACAACTTCCTCAAGGGCGTCGCCGCCCGCGCCGCCCTGCCCGGCGTCGAGACCCCCGTCACCGCGGGCGACGGCGGCGAGCACGCGGTGCGGCCCGGCTTCGTCACCGTCGCCGCGGCCGACCTCACCGAGCAGGGCGCGTACGACCTGCTCCTCGAGGAGTGCTTCGGGCCGCTGACCGTCGTCGTACGGTACGGGTCCGCCGCCGAACTGGCCGCCGTGCTCGACCGGTTGCCGGGCAGTCTCACGGCGACCGCGCACCTCGGTACGGAGGAGGCCGGGCAGCCCGGCGGCGAGGCGGCGGCGCTGCTGGCCCGGCTCACCGGCCTGGCCGGGCGCGTCCTGGTCAACGGCTGGCCGACCGGTGTCGCGGTGGCCCCCGCCCAGCACCACGGCGGCCCCTACCCGGCCACCACCTCGACCTCCACCTCCGTCGGCGGCACCGCCATCGAGCGCTGGCTGCGGCCGGTGGCGTACCAGGACACCCCGCCCGCACTGCTGCCGCCCGAGCTGGCCGACGCCAACCCGCTGGGCGTCCCGCGCCGGGTCGACGGCGTCCTGGTCAGGTGATCCCCGGGGGCACGTCGGTACGTGCCCCGGGCCGGACTGGCCCCGAGGTCCCGTCCGGTGCCGCCGGACGGGACCTCGGGGCATGTCCTAGGGCGTGTCCGTGAGATGGGCCAGGAGCACGGGGACGTGGCTGTGCTCCGGGTCCTTCACCGCCGTCAGCAAGGTGACGCTCCCGGCGCGCGCCTGCTCGCGCAGCCGCTGGGTGACGGGGACCTGCTCGGGACCCGCCAACTCGGCCCGGTAGCGCCGCGCGAAGTCCGCGTGGCGGTCCGGGTGGGCGTGGTACCAGGTGCGCAGCTCGGCCGACGGCGTGAGCACCTTGCACCAGTCGTCCACCGCCGCCCGCTCCTTGGACACCCCGCGCGGCCACAGCCGGTCGACCAGCACGCGCAGGCCGTCCCCGGCGTCCACGTCGTCGTAGATCCGCCGCACCCGGAAACCCGTCGCCGCGCCCGCGTCCTTCGCCATCCCGTCCGCCTCTCCGCTCCGTCTCACCCCTTCCAGTCCACGCCTCCGGCCGCCGATCCGCCACCGCGTCGGGACCGGGCCGCCTTGTCGGGACCGGGCGGTCTTGTCGGGACCTGGCCGCCCGGTCGGTCGCGGGCCACCGGGTCAGGAGTCTGCCGGGCGGCCGGGACGCAGGGCCGCCGCCGTGGCGACGGCGGTGACGGTCAGCAGGGCGGCGGACAGCAGGAGGCAGACGCGCATGCCGGACAGGAAGCGGTCCCGGTCCGCGACCAGCGCGCCGAAGGCGGCCACGCTCAGGGCGCCCGCGATCTGGCGGCCCGCGTTGAGCACCCCGGCCGCCAGCCCGGCGCGGTCGGCGGGGGTCGCGTCCAGCAGCGCGGCGGTCAGCGGCGGTACGGCGAGCGCGCCGCCGAGGCCGAGCGGCACCATGACGACCGCGAGCAGCGCGGCCGGGGTGCGGGCGGTGACCGGCAGCAGCACCAACAGCCCGGCGACCATGAGGAGTTGACCGGCGAGCATGGGCAGCCGGGCGCCGATGGTGGCACCTCCCGCCGAAGGCGGGGAGAGGGCGGACAGCCTGCCCGAGACGATGTTGACGGCGGGGATCAGCGCCGTCATGGGCAGGAACATGAGCCCGGCGCCGAGCGGTGACTGGTCGCGCACCTGCTGGAAGAAGAGGCTGAGCACGAAGATCATCCCGTAGAAGGCGAAGCTCAGCGCGGCGCCCACCGCCACACAGACCGCGACCGTACGGTCCCTGAACAGGCCGAGCGGCACCACCGGATGCGCGCTGCGCGCCTCGATCAGGAAGAAACCGGCGAGGACGGCCACCGCGACGGCCGCCGCCACCAGCCCGAGCCCGCCGCCCTCGATGACCGCGAAGGTCAGCGCGGCCAGCCCCAGCACCGCCGTGAGCTGCCCCGGCACGTCCAGCGGCGCGGGCCTTCGCGGCGAGCGGGGTGTCCGCGCCAGCAGCACGGCGGCGAGCAGGCCGACCGGCAGGTTGATGAAGAAGATGGCGCGCCAGGACCACGCCGAGGTGAGGGCGCCGCCCGCGACGGGCCCGAGTGCCACGGCCGAGGCGCCGCCCGCCGCCCACAGGGCGATGGCGCGGGCCCTGCCGATCCTGCCGGACGCCGCGCCGGACGGATGCGGGGTGGACCCGGCGTCCGGATACGCCTGCCGCACCAGGGCGAGCGAGGCGGGCAGCATCACCGAGGCGGCCGTGCCCTGCACCACGCGGGTGCCGATCAGACCGCCGAGGCCGGGCGCGAGACCGCACGCGGCCGACGCGGCGGTGAAGACCGCCATGCCCGCGCCGAAGGCGCGCCCGGCGCCGATCCGGTCCGACAGCGCCCCGGTGGAGAGCATGAAGGCAGCGAAGACCAGCGTGTAGCCGTCCACGACCCACTGGAGCGCGGCGAGGCCGCCGTGCAGATCGGTGCCGATGGACGGCAGGGCGACCGTCACGACCGAGGCGTCCAGGGTGATCACGAAGAAGCCGAGCAGGGCGGCGGCCAGGGTGCGGCCGGGCGAGGGTACGGGCGCGGACGAGGGTGAGGGTGCGGGCGCGGGCGCGGGTGCGGCGACGGGTTTCCGGGCGGCGGGCGGGGCCGCACAGTCCGGACCGGAGAGACGCGGAGACATGCGATCAGCGTGGCCGCGGGCGTCGCCCTACAGTAGTGGCCTGAATGCCACGGTCCCGGAGGTTCTGGCCATGCCCTTCACGTGTCCCCGCCCGCACCGGGTCGCGGTGATCGCCGCGCGGCCGGTGTCGATGTTCAACCTCGCCGTGCCGGAGATGCTGTTCGGCAAGGTCCGGGTGGACGGCGGGCCCGGCTACGAGGTGGAGTTGTGCACGTCTGACCCCGGCAGCGTCGGGACCGGCGGCGGGGCCGAGCTGGTGATCGGGCAGGGTCTGGACGCGGTGGAGCGCGCCGACACGGTGGTCGTGGCCGGGACCGGGTCGCGGGAGGACCCGGACCCGCGTGTCGTGGCCGTCCTGCGGCAGGCCGCGCGGGCGGGCAAGCGGGTGGCGTCCATCTGCACGGGCGCCTTCCTGCTCGCCGAGGCCGGACTGCTCGACGGCCGCCAGGCCACCACGTACTGGGAGTACACCGGCCAACTCGCCGCGCGTTACCCGGCGGTGGTCATGGAGCCCGACGTGCTCTTCGTCCAGGACGGCCAGATGCTGACGTCCTCCGGATACGCGGCGGGCATCGACCTGTGCCTGCACATCATCCGCACCGACTACGGCGCGGCCGTCGCCAACACGGTGGCCCGGCTGGCGCTGGTCGCGCCCGTACGGCACGGCGGGCAGGCGCAGTTCACCGACACACCGCTGCCCGCGGAGACCGGCACGTCGCTCGCCGCGACCCGCGCCTGGGCGATGACCCGGCTCGACGCGCCGCTCACCCTCACCGACCTCGCCCGGCACGCGGCCGTCAGCGTCCGCACCCTCAGCCGCCGCTTCCACGCCGAGACCGGACTCAGCCCGCTCCAGTGGCTGCTGCACCAACGCGTCGAGCGGGCCAAGGAGTTGCTGGAGACCACGACCCTGCCCGTCGACCAGGTCGCCCGCGCCAGCGGTCTCGGCACCGCCGACTCGCTGCGGCAGCACCTGCTGCGCAGGGCCGGGCTGACGCCGAGCGACTACCGCGCGACGTTCACCCGCCTGACGACGGCCTGACCTCTGGCCGGTGGGCGGCGGCGCTTCTCGCCGGTCCGGGGCGTCCGGCGGCGGCGCCCTTCGCCGGTCCGGGCCGTACGACCGTACGACCGGCGACCGTACGACCCGTGACCGCCGGGTGCCTCGTACAGTGCGGTGCATGGGTGAACGCGACGTGCTGCACATCAAGGGACGGGTGCTGGTCGGGCCCGACGAGGTCAGGGACGAGCTGTGGGTGGTCGGCGGGCGGATCAGCTACGACCGCCCGGCCGCGGCTCCGGCCGCGACCGTCACCGGCTGGACCCTGCCGGGACTGGTCGACGCGCACTGCCACGTGGGACTCGACGCGCACGGCGCCGTCGACCGCGACACCGCGGAGAAGCAGGCGCTCACCGACCGGGAGGCCGGCGCGCTGCTGCTGCGCGACGCGGGCTCGCCGAGCGACACCCGCTGGACCGACGACCGCGCCGACCTGCCCAAGATCATCAGGGCGGGCCGCCACATCGCCCGCACCCGCCGGTACATCCGCAACTACGCCCACGAGATCGAGCCCGGCGACCTGACCGCGTACGTACGCCGCGAGGCGCGTCGCGGCGACGGCTGGGTGAAGCTGGTCGGCGACTGGATCGACCGGGAGGCGGGCGACCTCGCGGCGTGCTGGCCGAAGGACGCCCTCACCGAGGCCATCGCCGCCGCGCACGAGGAAGGCGCCCGCGTCACCGCGCACTGCTTCGCCGAGGACTCGCTCGCCGACCTCGTCGCCGCGGGCATCGATTGCGTCGAGCACGCCACCGGACTCACCGAGGACACCATCCCGCTCTTCGCGGAACACGGCGTCGCCATCGTCCCCACCCTGGTCAACATCGCCACCTTCCCCGCCCTGGCCGCGGGCGGCGAGGCCAAATTCCCGCGCTGGGCCGACCACTTGCGACGGCTGCACGCCCGCCGCCACGACACCGTGCGCGCCGCGTACGACGCCGGTATCGCCGTCTACGCCGGTACGGACGCGGGCGGCAGCCTCGCCCACGGCCTGATCGCCGACGAGGTCGCGGAGCTGGTCGCCGCCGGGCTGCCCGTCAACGCCGCGCTCTCCGCAACCACGTGGGGCGCCCGCCAATGGCTGGGCCGCGAAGGGCTCACCGAGGGCGCGCCCGCCGACCTGGTGGTCTACGAGAGCGATCCGCGCGCGGACGTACGGGTGCTGGCGGCGCCGCGGCGGATCGTGCTGCGCGGCACGGTCGTCGTCTGACGGACCGTCAAGCTTCCTCGGGACCTTTCGCGGTCACACCGTCCCGTTCGCCGCGCGCAGACGGTCGCGCCGCGCCGCTCGCGGACGCCTCCCGTGTACACCAGGGCCGTTCGACGTGCGAGGACGTGAGTTGACCGACCGTGACGTACGGGAGCCGGGACGCGTTAGGCATCCTCGCGCCCGCCCGGGGCGTCAACCGAGGTGAGGGGTGTCATCCCGTGGTCCGGGTGACGCGGGGGAACGGTCGTGCGGCGAGATTCGAAGAAGTTCACGGAAACCACCCTTATGGGTGAACTGACGCCGTGTGCCCGCCAGTTCACCCTCCGTGCGTAAACATTGCCGGGTCGAGGTCCCCGGCGGCTGTCCCCAACAGTCGTGCGCCGGGGACTCCATGCCACTTGTGGGGGTTTTCCACCGTGTACCGCACCATCAACATCAGCCTGCCCGCACGCCGTTCGGCCGCCGCCATCGGCGCCGCCGTCGCCCTCGCCGCGGGCACCCTCGCCGTAGCGCCGGGCGCGCAGGCGACCCCCGCGCCGTCGGGCGGCGGCACGTCCACCGCGACCGTGCTGCGCGCGGGCCTCGACGTATCGCTGCTGAACAAGACCGTGGACGTCCCGGTGAATGTCTCGCTCAACGATGTGAAGGCGCCCGCCGACGCGAAGGAGACCGCGCTGACCGTGAAGGTCGGCAGCGGTGTCGAGCAGGGTCGTGAGATCAGCATCCTGCGGGCCGACGTCGCGACGGCGAACGCGACCGCCGACCGTTACAAGGCGGAGGGCTACGCCAACGTGGCCAAGGCCGAGGTCCATGTCCCCGGACTTCCGCTGCTCTCGCTGATCAAGCTGGACGCCGTCACGTCCAAGGCGACCTGCCAGGTGGGCCACAAGCCCACCGCCAGCTCGAAGCTGGTCGGGGTGACGATCCTCGGCAGGACCATCTCGCTCAACGCGGTCGGCACCACCGACGTCCGCGTCGGCGGGGTCGGTGAGGTCAGTCTCCAGCTCACCAACACCGTGACCACCTCCCGAACGGCCGCCGCCACCGCCCTTCAACTGAAGGTCCACATCAACCCGTTGAACCTCGGGGTCGCCGAGGTCACCGGTGACGTCACGCTGGCGCAGGCCACCTGCCGTACACCCCAGGCCGGCGGCTCGACCGGGGGGTCGACGTCGGGCGGCAACTCCGGCGGCTCGACGAACGGCGGTTCCACGAACGGCGGCTCGACCAACGGCGGTTCCACGAACGGAGGGTCCACCAACGGCGGTTCGACGAACGGCGGCTCCGCCAACGGAGGTGCCACGAACGGCGGTTCCACGAACGGGGGGTCCACCAACGGCGGCTCGACCGGCGGCTCCACGGGCGGTCACTCCACCGGCGGCTCCACCTCCGGCTCGTCCAACGGCGGTTCCAGCGGTACGTCCGGCTCCGCGGGCACCTCGGGCGGCTCCACCTCCGGCGGCAGCAACACCCACCCGCAGACCGGCACCGACACCTCGGTGAACACCGGCAACCTGGCCGAGACCGGCGCCAGCTCCTCCACGCCGTACATGGCGTACGGCGCCATCGGCCTGATCGCGGTGGGCGGCGGGGCCTTCCTGCTCACCAACCGCCGCCGCAAGGCCGCCGCTTCGCGCGGCGAGTAGTCCGGCCCACCGGGGGGATCGGGGGAATACAGGGGAGGGCGGCTCCGCTCCGGGAGCCGCCCTCTACTCTGTTCCCTACGAACGGCGGCTCGACTGCCGTTCGACTTGGGGATGGGCGAACGGGGCGAACGAGTAATGGTCGACGGGCTTTTCGCGGGTCGTTACGAACTGGCGGAGCTTCTCGGCTCCGGCGGAATGGCCCGGGTGCACCGCGCCCGCGACACCCGCATGGGCCGCGCCGTCGCGGTCAAGACGCTCCTGCCCGAACTGGCCAGCGACCCCGACGCGCGCCGCCGGTTCGCCCGCGAGGCGCAGGCCGCGGGAGCGCTCAACCACCCCGGCATCGTCACCGTCCACGACCAGGACGAGGTCCGCACCGACGACGACACCGTGGTGCCGTACCTGGTCATGGAGTACGTGCGGGGCAGCACGCTCGCCCAACTCGTCCGCGAGCAGGTCTGGTTCGCGCCCGAGCGCGCGGCGCGCATCGCCGCCGACGTGCTGGACGCGCTCGCCCACGCGCACAGCCACGGCACCGTCCACCGCGACGTGAAGCCCGCCAACGTGATGATCACCACCGAAGGCGCCGTCAAGGTCGCCGACTTCGGCATCGCGCACGTCCTGCACAGCGACGCCCGGCTGACCGCCACCGGCTCGGCGATCGGCACGCCCAGCTACATGTCGCCCGAGCAGATCAACGGCGTCGACGTCGACGCCCGCAGCGACGTCTACGCGGTCGGCTGCGTCCTGACCGAACTGCTCACCGGCAGACCGCCGTTCACCGACGGCAACCCGATCAACCTCATGTACTGGCACGTCCACACCCCGCCCCCGGCCCCGTCCGCCCGCAATCCGCGGGTGCCCGAGGAGTTGGACGCGCTGGTGCTGGCCGCGCTCGCCAAGGACCCGGCCGAGCGGCCCGAGGGCGCCGCCGCCTTCCGCGACCAACTGCGCGGCTGGCTGGCGGCCACCGGCTCCTCCGCGCTGACCGGACCCGCCGCGGAACCCGCGGACGGCGGTTCGGGCAAGCGGTCGTCGGCGGCCGACCCCCGGGCGACCTTCGGAGTGCCGGGCGCCGGGCTGCCCGCGCTGCCGCCCAAGGCGGACCCGGCCGGAGCAGGCACGCCGCCGCGGGCACCGCGGACCCCCGCCGGGTCGCCGGGCACGCCTTCCCCGTCCGGCGGCACGCCCTCGCCCTCGTCCGGCACCCCTTCCCCGTCCTCCGGCACCCCCGCACCCTCGTCCGGCACTCCCTCCCCGTCCTCCGGCACTCCCTCCCCGTCCGCGGGCCGGGGCTCGTCCATACCGCCCGCCGCCGCGAGCGACGCGACCCCGCCGCCGCGTGCGGCCGGCTACCTCCAGCCGGAGCACCCCGCGTACCGCGCCCCGCAGCGCCCGGTGCCGCCGCAGTATCTGCCGAGCACCCCGCCGCCGCTCAATGTGGGCAGGCCCGCGGAGCCGTCGCGGGGCGGGGCCGGGCGCCGCCGGCGGATGGCGGGCGCGGCCGGCCTGGCGGTCACCGCGGTCGCCGTGACCGTGACGCTCACCTTCGCGCCGTTCGGCGGCAAGAAGCACGGCGACGACAAGCCCACCGACAAGCCGACCGTGCAGAACGCGGCGCTCCAACTCCACGGCGGGAAGGAGGGTTCCGGCTACAGCGGCGGGCTGAACGGGGTGGTCAGACCCTCGACGGCCACCGGCGGCACGCTCAAGCTCATCTCCTCCTACGCCTCGGAGAATCTCCTCGACCCGGCTGCCACCTACGACCAGCCGTCGTGGAATCTCCAGCGCCTCTACCTGCGCAAACTCGTGGACTACGCGCCCGCGCCCGGCGGTGCGGGCCGCAAGGTCGTCCCCGACCTCGCCACCGACACCGGCCAGGTCAGCTCCGACGGCCGCACCTGGACCTTCCGCCTCAAGGACGGCGTCACCTTCGACAACGGAGCGCCGATCACCTCCAAGGACGTCAAGTACGGCATCGAGCGGACCTTCGCCCGCGACGAGTTCCCCGGCGGCCCGACCCACCTCGTGGACCTCCTCGACCAGGGGCAGAACTACCAGGGCCCGTACACCGACAGCGACCCCGGCAAGCTCGGCCTGCGCTCGGTGGCCACACCGGACGACCGCACGATCGTCTTCCGGCTCGCCAAGCCCTACGCGGACTTCCGCTACGTCCTCGCGCTCTCGATCGGCGCGCCCGTCCCGCAGTCCGCCGACACCGGCGGCGGCAAGGACTTCGGGAAGCACCCCGTCGGCAGCGGCCCCTACCGCGTCGCGAGCTACACCTCGGGCGCCTCGCTGCACCTGGTCCGCAACACCCACTGGGACCCCAGGACCGACACCGTGCACTCGGCGCTGCCCGACGCGATCGACCTGAAGATCGTCAGCAGTCAGGACGAGGTCGAGACCGACCTGCTCGACGGCAGCGCCGACCTCGACCTGGCAGGCCAGACGGTCAGCGACCAGACCGAGACCAAGATCCTCAACGACCCGGCGCTGAAGGCCAATACGGACCTCGTCTTCAACGGCACCACCCGCTTCCTGAGCCTCCAGACCACGGTGGCGCCCTTCGACCGGTACGAGTGCCGCTGGGCCGTGCAGTACGCCATCGACAAGGCGCAGGTCCGCGCCGTGCTCGGCGGGCAGTACGCCGGCGGCGAGGTGGCCACCACGATGCTGCCGCCGACCACCGACGGATACAGCACCTCGGCCACGCCCTTCGGCACCAACGCGGGGGTGTCGTTCCCCGACGAGGCACGCAAGTACCTGGGCAAGTGCGGCAAGCCCAACGGCTTCACCGTCACCATGGCCGGGGTCAAGGCGCCGGGGCGGGTCGAGGACGCCATGCAGTCCATCCGCGGTTCCCTCGCCGAAGTCGGCATCACCGTCAAGATCGTCACGCAGGACGCCAGTACCTTCTACGACACGCTGCTGTCGCCCAGCAAGCTCAAGAGCGCCAAGTGGGGCATCGTGATGACCGGATGGGCCGCCGACTGGCCCACCGGCGGCGGCTTCCTGCGCTCGCTGATCCAGCCGGGCAGCATCAACAACTACGCCCAGCTCGACGACAGCGAGATCAACGGCCTGGTCACGCAGGCCGACGGCGTCACCGATCCGGCCAAGGCCGCGTCCCTGTGGCAGGCCATCGATGCCAAGGTGATGGGCGAGGGGACCATGGTCCCGCTGATCTACACCCAGCACCTCGTCTACCGCGCCCCCCGCCTCACCAACGTCTACGAGCAGCCGGTCCTCGGCGGCGTCGACCTCACCGCCCTCGGCGTCAAGCAGTAGGCAGGACCGGCCGGTTGAGCGCCCTGCTCTCAGGCCATGGCCGTGGCCAGGGCGTTCGCGAAGCCGTCCGTCGTACGGCGGTCGCGCACGGCGATCCGCAGCCAGTCGGGTCCGAGGCCGGGGAAGGTGTCGGCGCGCCGGACCGCGTAGCCCATCTCCCTCAGGCGGAGCCGGACGTCGGCCGCTCCGGGCAGGCGCAGCAGGACGAAGGGACCGGCGGGCGCGTCGCCCGCGACCTCGACTCCGGGGAGTGCGGCCAGCCGGTCCAGCAGGTAGGCGCGGTCGCCGACCACGGTACGGGCCGCCTCCGCCGCCTCGGCGAGCGCGTCCGGCTCCACGCAGGCAACGGCCGCCGCCAGCGCGGGAGTCGACACCGCCCACAGCGGCTGTGCGCTCTCCAGCGCGCCGACCGTGTCCGCGTCGCCGAGCACGTAGCCGATCCGCAGTCCGGCCAGGCCCCAGGTCTTGGTCAGGCTGCGCAGGACGAGGAGCCCCGGCACGTCCCGGCACCCGGCCAGCGACTCGCTCTCGCCCGGCACCGCGTCCATGAACGCCTCGTCCACCACCAGCGTGCGCCCCGGACGGGCCAACTCCCGTATCAGCGCGGCCGGATGGAGGACGGACGTCGGGTTGGTCGGATTGCCGACCACCACCAGATCCGCCTCCGGCGGGACCGCCGCCGGGTCGAGCCGGAAGCCGTCGGACGCGGACAACAGGACCCGCCGCACCTCGTGCCCGGCCGCCCGCAGCGCCGCCTCGGGTTCGGTGAACTGCGGGTGCACCACAACGGTGTGACGTGGTGTCAACGCCCGCGCGAGCAGCACGAACGCCTCCGCCGCTCCGGCCGTCACCAGCACCTCGGCGTCCGGCCGCCCGTGGCGTAGGGCCACCGCGTGCCGCGCCGCCCGGCCGTCCGGATATCCGGCGAGGCCGGTCAGCGACCGCGCGACGCGCTCGCGCAGCCAGGGCGGGGGAGTGTTCGCGCGGACGTTGACCGCGAGGTCGATCAGGCCCTCGCCGACCTCGGCGTCACCGTGATGCCGCAAGTCGTAGCCTCCGGCGGCGACTTCGGCGCGGCGGGCGTCCTGGCCGTCGGGGGTGTCGCGGCCGTACGGGTCCGGGCCGCCGCCCGCCGCCGGGTCCGGCACGCGGTCGCGGTCAGTGGGTGTGCGCATGGTGGCCGCTTCCGTGGCTGTGCGACGGGTCGTCGGGGTGGTGGTGCGGCTGCTGCGGCAGCCCGACGCGGTCCTCGAAGCCGGGGAGCTTGACCCGGTACACGCACGAGTCGCAGTTCATCCGCAGGTCGCCCCGTACCGTCTCCCGGTAGCGCTCCATCACCAGCTCCGCCAACTCCGGCTCGGGGCCGATCACGTCGGCGCAGCGCAGCTCCACGTCCGGCGCTTCCCCGGCCCACTCGCGGGCCTGGTCCCGTACCCGGTCCGGCAGCACACCGGTGAACAGGAAGTACGGCAGGACGACGACGCGGCGCGCGCCCAGCTTGCGGCAGCGGTCGAGACCGGCCCGCACCGACGGCTCGGCCAGCGATACGAAGGCCGTCTCCACCCCCGCGTAACCACGGCCCTCCCACAGCAGCCGCGCCACCTTGAACACCTCGGCGTTGGCGTCCGGATCCGTCGAACCCCGGCCCACCAGCAGCACCGTGGTCCCCGCGCGGTCGGCGCCCGCCAGCGCCTCGTCCACGCGCCGCTCCAGGACCGTCAGCAGATTCGGATGCGGCCCGAGCGGGCGGCCGTACGCGAACGACGTCCCCGGATGGCGCCGCTCCTCACGGGCCAGCGCCGCCGGTATGTCGCCCTTGGCGTGCCCGGCCGACACCAGCACCAGCGGAACGGCGGCGAAGTCGCGTACGCCCGCGCCGACCAGCTCCGCCACCGAGTCCGCCAGCGGCGGCGGCGACAGCTCGATGAAGCCGCCGCCGACCGCCAACTCCGGACTGGCCGCGCCCAGTTGCGCCACGAACGAGCGGAAGGCGGCCGCACCGGCCGCGTCGCGTGTGCCGTGGCCGACGAGCAGAAGGGCAGGGGGGTGGGTCACTGGTCGTTCTCCTTGAAGGGATGGTCGGTGAGGTGATGGTCGGTGAGGGGACGGTTGGCGAGGGGACGGTCGGTGAGATGGTGTTCCGCGAGGGGATATTCCGTGTACAACAGGGCGTTGAGCGCCGCGGCGGCCACCGCGGAGCCGCCCTTCTCCGAGACGTTGCTGACCGCGGGCAGCCCCGACGCCCGCAGCCGCGCCTTGCTCTCCGCCGCGCCGACGAAGCCGACCGGCAGCCCGATCACCAACGCGGGCGCCGCGTCCAGGTTCAGCAACTCCTCCAGCGCCGTGGGCGCGCATCCGACCACCCACACCGCGCCCGGCCCGACCTCCGCGTACGCCAGCCGTATCGCGTGCGCGCTGCGCGTCAGTCCCGGCCCGGAGGCCGCGTCCGTGAGCCGGCACACCGAGGACCGTGCCGTGATCCCGGACGCGACCATCTCCACGTCCGCCACGATCGGCGCGCCCGCGTGCAACGCGGCGTGCGCGTAACGGAGTTCCGACTCCTCGCACACCAGGTCCTCCGCGTACCCGAGGTCCGCGCTCGAATGGATCACGCGCTCCACGACGGCCCGTCGCAGCGGCGTCATCCCTGAGGTGTCGAGCCGGGACCGCAGGATGCGGAAGGACTCCTGCTCGATGGGGTGGACCGTACGGTTCACGCGGCTTCTCCTCCGGAGGGGGTGGGGGCGGTCGGGGCTTGTGGGAACGGGTGACGGGGCGCCGTCATGTCTGCCAGCGGTAGCCGCGGGGGGTCACCATGCGGCCGGAGACGATACGGCTGGCGGTGTTGCCGACGGTCACGACCGTCACCATGTCGACCGTGCCGACGTCGAGGTCGGCGAGCGTCGTGACCTCGACCCGCTCGTCCGGGCGGGACGCCGCGTGGACGACGCCGACCGGAGTCAGCGGGGTGCGGTGCTCGGCCAGGACGGACAGCGCCTTGGGCAACTGCCAGGCGCGCCCGCGGCTGCGGGGGTTGTAGAAGGTCACGACCAGGTCGGACTCGGCGGCGGCCCGCACGCGCCGTTCGATCACGTCCCAGGGTGTGTGCAGGTCGGACAGGCTGATCGAGACGTGGTCGTGGCCGAGCGGCGCGCCCAGCAGGGCGGCTGCCGCCAGGGCGGCGGTCACGCCCGGGACGCCGATCACGTCGATGTCGTCGGCCGCCTCCGCCAGCGCGGGGGAGGCCATCGCGTAGACCCCGGCGTCACCGCTCCCGATCAGCGCGACGGCGTGCCCGGCGCGGGCCTCGGCGACGGCGGTGCGGGCCCGTTCCTCCTCCGCGCCGAGCCCCGACTCCAGCACGCGGGTGCCGGGCAGCAGCAGGTCGCGGATCTGGTCGACGTACTGGTCGAGGCCGACGATCACGGACGCGCGGCGCAGTTCCGCCACGGCGCGCGGTGTCACCAGGTCGCGGGCGCCGGGGCCCAGGCCCACCACGGCCAGCCGTCCGCGCGGTCGGCGCCGCGCGATGGCGGCTGTCGCCATCGCCGACTTCCGCTTCTCCACGATCAGTTGGCCGCCGGTCCCGGCGGCCAGGATCGCCGCCGCCTCCGCCACGGACGGTGTCCCGACCGCGGCGAGCGGCGCCGCCGAGGGGTTCGGCACGGCCGTCCTCGCCAGTTCCGCTGCCGCGTACGTCAGCAACGGCACCCCGAACTCCGCCGCCGCGGCCACGATCCCCTCCTCCCCGGCCTTCGCGTCCACCGTCGCCAGGGCGCTCACGCTCTTCTGCGCCAGCCCCGCCTCCGCCAGGGTGCCGCGCACCAGCCCGACCACTTCCTCCCGCCCGACCCCCCGGCTTCCCCCCACCCCCACCACCAACGACGGCGGCCTCACAAACACCGCGACGCCCCCCTCATCTCCCCCCACCACCCGATCCGTCACCCACACCGCATACCCACCCGCGCCCGCCGGACGGGGGACGGCGGTGTTCGGCGGTGCCGAGGTCAGCTCGCGCTGGGCCGGGGGCCCGGGGTGGAGCGTGGACGGCTGGTCCTGCCCGGCCACAGTCCGGGGGCCTTCGGGGGACGACGGTTCCCCTGTATCCGCCGCGTCCGGCGGACGCGGGACGGCGGTGTTCGGCGGTGCCGTGCGGCGCCCGGCCAAGGTCTGGGGGTCTTCGGGGGACGAGGGTTCCCCCGAATGCGCTGGGGTCCACTCTGCCGGGACCACCGTCAGGGGAAAGGCGGGGAGGGGCCAGGTCTGGTCGGTGTGGAGGCGGACGGGGGCGCCGTCGAGGAGGGCGCGGGTGAGGGGGGCCAGGGGCCCGTCCGTGGGGTAGGGGAGGGCGTCGAGCGCGGGGGTGCCGACGGAGTCGGTCGCGGTGGTGATGACGGGAGCGGACCCGAGGACGGAGGAGACGGCGGAGGCCAGAGCGTTGGCGCCGCCACCGTGCCCGCCGAGGAGGGCGACGGCGTGGCGGTGGGCCTCGTCGACGGTGACGACACCGGGATCCTCGGCCTTGCCGCGCAGCAGCGGGGCGAGGAGCCGCACGGCGGCGCCGGTCGCGAGGAAGAGGACGAGCTGGTCGCACTCGGCGAAGGCCGTCGCCACGACGGACCGCAGCGGACGGTCCGCGCCGTCCCCGTACAGCACCGTTCTGCCGGGCCACGCGGCGGCGAGCCGCTCGCATCCGGTGCGCCCCGCCGCGGTGGCGTGGATGAGGCCGATCACGAGAGCTCTCCTTCTTGGGGTGCGGGGCGCCGGGCCCACAGCACGAACACGGGATTCGTCGCGGCCAGCCGCGCCACCTCCCCGGGCAGCGGCGCGAGCCGCGACGACTGGAGCAGGACACCGTCGGGCACCAGCCCGGCGGCCCGCAGGGCACCGCGGACCTCCGCCACCCGGTCCACGGCGGCGAGCGTCACCACGACGGTCCGCCGCGCCCGCCGGGCGCACGCCGCGACGATCGCGGCCAGCTCCCGCCCGCCGCCGCCGACGAAGACGGCGTCGGGGTCGGGCAGTCCGTCGAGCGCTGCGGGCGCGTCCCCGTGCACGACCTGCACGTCCACGCCGTGCGCGACGGCGTTCGCCCGTATCCGCTCGACGCCGTCGGCCGTCTTCTCCACGGCGACCACGGCGGCGCCGAACCGCGCGCACTCCACGGCCACGGACCCGGACCCGGCCCCGACGTCCCACACCAGGTCCCCGGTGCGCGGCCCGAGCCGGGCCAGGGCCAGGGCCCGTACCTCGAACTTGGTGACCATGGAGTCGCGGTGCGCGAACTCCTCCTCGGGCAGCGCCCATTGGGCGGGTGCGGGCGGCGGCCCCGCGACCGTACGGGAGACGTCGGCCCGTTCGCCGAAGGAGTCCGCCGCCAGGCACAGCACCACCGCGACCCCGGCCCCCGACCAGTCCCGTTCGGCGGCCCGCGCGGGCGAGACCCGCTCGACGCGCTCGGCGTCCGTACCGAGCGCGGAGGCGACAACGAGGGTACGGTCCAGGCCGGTACGGGCCAGCGCCGCGCCCAACTCGGCCGGTCCCGCGCCGGGTCCGGTCAGTACGGCCGTTTTGGGATGCGCCCGGCACACATGGACGGCGGTGCGCAGATCGCGTCCGTGCGCGCTGACCACCACCGCGTCGTCCCAGCGCAGCCCGAGCCGGGCGAAGGCCACCGCGACGGACGGGGACGACGGCCGTACGTCGAGCGCCGCCGCGCCGAACCGCGCGCCCAACGCCCGTACGATCCCGAAGAATCCGGGGTCGCCCGAGGCGAGCACGACCACGCGGGCGCCGGGCGCGGCCGCGTACTCCGCGATCGTGTCGAGCGCGGGTGCGAGCGGCCCGAGCACCACGCGCCGTGCCCCGGCGGGCAGTTGGACCGCGTCGAGGTGCCGGGCGGCGCCGACGACCAGATCGGCGGCGCCGACGTCGGGCACCGGGCCGCCCGTACCCACGCCGAGGACGGTGATCACGCCGTCACCCATGGGACTCACGCGGTTCCCCCGAAGCGCGGGACTCCTCCGGCGTACGGGACTCTCCCGGAGCACGGGACTCCCGCAGGGCGCGCCGCGCCACCGGATCGGCCCGCCGGAAACCGTGGAAGTGGCCGGGGTGATAGAGGTGCGAGCGCGTCCCGGAGGCGGCGAGCGCGGGTCCGACCAGGAAGAGCGTGTGCTTCCAGAGCTTGTGCTCCTTGACGGTGGCCTCCATCGTGCCGACCGTGCAGCGCAGCAACAGCTCCTCGGGCCAGGTGACCTGATGGGCGATCAGCACCGGGGTGCCGGTGACGTAGCCGCCCTCCAGCAGCTCGGCGGCGAGCTGCCCGGACCGCGCCGCGGACAGGAACACCGCCATCGTCGTACCGTGCCGGGCGAATTCCCTGACCTCCTCGCCCGGCGGCATCGGCGTCTTGCCGCCGCCCAGCCGGGTCAGGATCACCGACTGCGCGACCTCGGGAATCGTCAACTCCCGCCCGGCCAGGGCCGCGACGGCCGAGAACGACGACACCCCCGGCACGATCTCCACCTCGATGCCGAGCCCCGCGCAGCGGTCCACCTGCTCCTGCGTGCCGCCCCACAGCGCCGGATCGCCCGAGTGGATCCGCGCCACCCGCAGCCCCTCGCGCAGCGCCCGCTCGTACACCGCGACCACGTCCTCCAGCGACATCGCCGCCGAGTCCAGGATCTCCGCGCCGTCGCGGGCGTGCCGCAGCACCTCGGCCTGCACCAGGCTCGCCGCCCAGATGACGACGTCCGCCTCCGCGATGGCCCGCGCCGCCCGGAAGGTCAGCAGATCCGCCGCGCCGGGGCCCGCGCCGACGATCGTCACCTTCGCGCCGCTTGCGGCGCCCGTCCTCGGTTCCGTCGCGCCGCTCACAGCTTTCCTCCCCGGCCGCCGTCGCGCCGCGCGGGCGCGATCAGCGTCGACAGGTACGGCAGCGCGCCGTCCCGCAGCCCCTCCGCCAACTCCTTGGCGGGCCTGATGGATTCACCGGGCAGCCCCAGCGAACTGCCCCACACCGCGCCCTCGGTCCTGCCGGTCTCCCGCAGCGCCGTCGCCACTTCCCCGGCCAGCCGCCCGAATTTGTACGCCACCACCGTGCCGGGCCCCTCCAGCGCCGCCCGCAGCACCGCGGCCCCCGCCGTCACCGGCACCAGCGTCAACGGCTCGGTCCCCTCGGTGAGTACGGCCCCGCTGCGCGCCGCCAGATCCTGCATCGCCGTGATGCCGGGCACCGTCTCGATCCGCACCCCGGCCACCGACTCCGTTACCGTCTGCGCCAGATACGTGAACGTCGAGTACACATTCGGGTCGCCGATCGTCGCGAAGGCCACCGTCCCGTGCTCCCGCAGGAGTTCGGCCACCCGCGCGCCCGCCGCGTCCCACGCCGCCTCCCGCCGCGCCCGGTCGGTCCGCTCGTTCAGCGCGAACACCACCCGGACGATCCGCGCCGCGTCCACGTAGTGCAGTACGGTCGCCTCCGCCCGTCCCCGCTCGCCCGTGTCGAGTACCGGTACGACGACCACGGCCGCCGCCCGCAGCGCGTTCACTCCCTTGACGGTCACCAGCTCCGGGTCGCCGGGGCCCACCCCGACTCCGGTCAGCAGCGCGGTCATTCGGCACACCTCTCTACGAAGCGCCGCGCCAGTGACGGCTCGGCGGCCCAGTGCACATGCAGATACGAGGCATGCACGTTCTTCTCCACGAAGCCGTCGACCCTGCGGGCGGCTTCTCCCGTGAAACCCCAGGCCGGGGTGGCGCCCGCGCCCGGCTCCACGCGGGTCCTGTGGAACTCGTGGCCCCGCAGGCGGGTGCCGGCCGCCGCCAGCACGCTGTCGCTCAACGCGACGGCCTCGCGGTAGCCCAGCGTCAGGCGGTCGGTCATCGTGGCCGTGGCGTTCAGCACCCCGCACATCGGGGCGCCGTCCAACTCCCTTGTCAGATAGAGGAGTCCGGCGCACTCCGCCGCGATCGGGCCTTCGAAGGCGGCGACCGCCTCGCGCAGCCGTTCGTTCGCCGACAGGTCGGCGGCGTGCATCTCGGGGAAGCCGCCGCCGAGGATCACGCCGCGCGTACCCTCCGGCAGCTCCTCGTCCCGCAGCGGGTCGAACCCCACGACCTCCGCCCCCGCCGCCCGCAGCAGCTCCGCCTGCTCCTCGTACCCGAACGTGAACGCCGCCCCACCCGCGACAGCCACCACGGCGCCCCTCCCCGAAGCCGAGCCCGCCCCCCCGGCCCCACCCGCGGCGGCAGCCGGGGGAGGGGCCGGGGCGGAGCCACGGTTTCGGGGAGGGGCGGGGTGGGGGAAAGCGGCGCCGCAGGCCGCCAGCTCGGACAGCGGGTCCCAGGCGGTGCCCGGCAGGTCCGGGGCGCTGCGCGCCAGGGAGAGGAGCGCGGGCAGATCGCAGGCACCGCGCACGAGCGCGGCGAGCTCACGGACCCACCCCACGGCGTCACCCCGCCGCTCGGCGACAGGAATGAGCCCGAGGTGCCGGGACGGCACATGAAGCAGCGGCGCGCGCCGCAGCACACCGAGCACGGGCACCCCGGACTCGTCGAGCGCGGCCCGCAAAAGGGCCTCGTGCCGATCGGAAGCGACCTGATTGAGAACGACCCCGCCGATCCGCACCTCGGGATCCCAGGAGGCGAAGCCATGGACGAGCGCGGCGACGGACCGCGACTGCGCGCCGGCGTCCACGACGAGAACCACCGGCGCCCGGAGAATCTTGGCGACCTGCGCGGTGGAGCCCAGCTCACCGCGCCCCGCGGCACCGTCGAAGAGCCCCATGACGCCCTCGACGACGGCGAGTTCGCACCCGGCGGCGCCGTGCGCGAAGAGCGGGACGACACGGTCGGGCCCGCACAGAAAGGGATCGAGGTTGCGGCCGGGCCGCCCGGCGGCGAGCGAGTGGTAGCCGGGATCGATGTAGTCGGGCCCGACCTTGTGCGGGGACACGGCGAGCCCGGCCTCGGCGAACGCGGCCAACAGCCCGGTGGCGACGGTGGTCTTGCCGCTGCCGGAGGCGGGCGCGGCCACCACGAGGCGCGGGACGTTCACCACTCGATGCCCCTCTGCCCCTTCTGCCCGGCGTCCATGGGGTGCTTGACCTTGGACATGTCGGTGACGAGGTCGGCGGCGTCGACCAGCGCGGGCGGCGCGTTGCGGCCGGTGATGACGACGTGCTGGGCGCCGGGCCGGTCGCGGAGCACGGCGACGACCTCGTCGGTGTCGACCCACCCCCAGTGCATGGGGTACGCGAACTCGTCCAGCACGTAGAGCCGGTACGTCTCGGCGGCCAGGTCCCGCTTGACCTGCTCCCAGCCCTCGCGGGCCGCGTCCTCGCTGGACTCCAGGGACCGCTGCACCCAGGACCAGCCCTCGCCCATCTTGTGCCAGGCGACGGTCCCGCCCTCGCCGGAGTCGCCGAGCACGCGCAGCGCCCGCTCCTCGCCGACCTTCCACTTGGCGGACTTGACGAATTGGAACACCCCGACCGGCCAGCCCTGGTTCCAGGCGCGCAGCGCGAGACCGAAGGCGGCGGTCGACTTCCCCTTGCCGACGCCGGTGTGCACGATCGTCAGCGGCCGGTTCCTGCGCTGACGGGTCGTCAAACCGTCGTCGGGTACGGCACTCGGCTGCCCCTGCGGCATTACGCGGCCCTCCGTACGTCGTTGACGAGCGCGGACACCGTGTCGGCGCGCAGTTCCTCCAGCGTCACCGCGACGCCGCCCAACTCCTGTGCCAGCGCGCCCGCGAGGCCGAGCCTGACCGGGCCCGACTCGCAGTCCACGACCACCGAGGCGGTGCCTTCTGCGGCCAGCAGTCGGGCCGCCCGCCCGGCGAGCGCCATCGGTTCCAGACCGCTCTTGACCGTGCTGCCCGCCGCCGCCCGGCTGCCGGTCGCCCGGCCGTCCGTCACCACGATCAGCAGCGGGCGCCGCGTGGCGTCCCGCAACCGCTCCACGCGCAGCACCTCACGCGCCTTGAGCAGCCCGGCGGCCAGCGGCGTACGCCCACCGGTCGGCAGCTTCTCCAGCCGGGCCGCGCCCGCCTCGACCGACGACGTCGGCGGCAGCACGAGGTCGGCGTCCGCGCCGCGGAAGGTGACCAGACCGACCTTGTCGCGCCGCTGGTACGCGTCCAGCAGCAGCGACAGCACCGCGCCCTTGACCGCGGTCATCCGCTCCCGCGCCGCCATCGAGCCGGACGCGTCCACCACGAACAGCACGAGATTGCCCTCGCGGCCCTCCCTGACCGCCTGCCGCAGATCGTCCCGGCGGATCACGAGCCCCGCGCCCGACCGGCCGCGCGCCCGCTGGTACGGGGCCGCCGCCTGCACGGTGGCCGCCAGATGCAGCTTGCCCAGCGAGCCGCGCGGGCGCCTGGCGGAGGTCGTCCTGCCGTGCGCCGTACGGGCTCTGGACCTGCGCCCGGCCGCGCCCTCGCCGATGCCCGGCACATCGAAGTGCCGCGTCCTGTACGGGTCCCCGGCGCCGACCGCCGAGCGCTCGCCCTTGGGCCCGGAGCCGTCGCCCGCGCTGTCGCCCGCACCCGCGCTCGCGGCGGGGGAGTCCTGGCCCGCGGGCGCGTCCTGCTCGCCGCCGGGCTGTTCCCGAGAGCCGCCCTGCGGGCCGCCCTCCGGCTCCCGAGGCCCGGACGGCCCGCCGCCGGGGCCGTCCGGGTCGGTGTCCGGGTCGTCGTCCCCCTCGCCGTCCCGCCCCTCGCCCTGCTCTCCCTCTCCCTCGCCGGCCCCGCGCTCCCGCTCCAGCGTCTCGTCCAGCTTGTCCTCGTCGAGGCCGGGCGCGTCAAAGGGGTTGCGACGCCGCCGGTGGGGCAGCGCCAACAGCGCGGCCTGCCGTACGTCCTCGGCGAGGACGACCGTGCGGCCCGCCCACGCGGCCAGCGCCGTCGCCGTACGCGCCATGACGATGTCCGCGCGCATCCCGTCCACCTCGAACGCCGCGCACGTCGCCGCGATCTGCCGCAGCGCGCCGTCGCCCAGGCGCACCGACGGCAGCAACCGCCGCGCGGCGGCTATCCGTTCACGCACCGCCTGCTCGTCGGCCGCCCAACGCGCCCCGAAACCGGCCGGATCCGCGTCGTACGCCAGCCGCCGCCTGACCACCTCGACGCGCTCGTCGGTCTCCCGCGAGGCCGCGACCTCGACCGTCAGGCCGAACCGGTCGAGCAACTGCGGGCGCAGCTCGCCCTCTTCCGGGTTCATCGTGCCGACCAGCAGGAAGCGGGCCGCGTGCCGGACGGAGACGCCTTCGCGCTCCACGTAGCTCGCGCCCATCGCCGCCGCGTCCAGCAGCAGGTCCACCAAGTGGTCGTGGAGCAGATTCACCTCGTCCACGTACAGCACGCCGCGGTGCGCCGCCGCCAACAGGCCCGGCTCGTACGCCTTCACGCCCTCCGACAGGGCGCGCTCGATGTCCAGCGCGCCCACCAGTCGGTCCTCGCTCGCGCCGACCGGCAGCTCAACCACCCGCGCCGCGCGCGCCGTTCCCCCGCCCGCCTCATGCGGGCCGTCCGGGCACTGCGGGTCCGGGGCCGCCGGGTCGCAGGAGAACCTGCACCCCTGCACCACCGGTACGTCCGGCAGCAGTGTCGACAGCGCCCGCACCGCGGTGCTCTTCGCGGTGCCCTTCTCCCCCCTGACCAGCACCCCGCCCACCGCCGGGCTCACGGCGTTCAACAGCAGCGCCAACCGCAGGTCTTCCTGGCCCACCAGGGCCGTGAACGGATACGGCGTACTCACGATGCCTCCTCGTACGTGCACATGCGGTTCGCTGACATCTCTCCCCCCACCCCGCCCCTCCCCGAAGCCCTCAATCGCCGGGCGGGCAGGGGAGTTGGGGTGGGGTGCGCGCGGGCGGCTTCCGCCTCCGGCGGGTGGGCGGTGGGTGCTGTGCATGCCTCGGCGGGTTCCGGCTGCGGTCGCCGGGCGGGCTGGGGAATGCTGAGAGGGGTGCGGCACGACGAGCCTGTCCGGCGATTGAGGACAGGGGGGACGGGGGCTTGCCGCCGGTTTCGGGGAGGGGCGGGGTGGGGGAGAAGGCCCACCGCAGGCGTAGCGGTGGCGGTGGGGGTCACGCGTCGCCCTCCAGGTCACCCTCGAGGTCGAGATAGGTGGAGCGCAGGCGCTCCAGGGTCTCGGGGTCGGGGGCGGACCACAGCCCCCGCTCGGCCGCTTCGAGCAGCCGCTCCGAAATCCCCCGCAGAGCCCAGGGATTGGACTTCCGCATGAATTCCTGGTTCTCCGCGTCGAAGACATACTCGGTGGCGAGCTTCTCGTACATCCAGTCGTCCACCACCCCCGCCGTGGCGTCGTACCCGAAGAGATAATCGACGGTCGCCGCCATCTCGAAAGCCCCCTTGTACCCGTGCCGCCGCATCGCGGCCATCCAGCGGGGATTGACGACCCGCGCCCGGAACACCCGGTGCGTCTCCTCACCGAGGGTCCGCGTGCGGACCTGGTCCGTGAGCGCGGAGTCGCCGACATAGGCCCGCGGGGAGTCGCCGGTCAGATGCCGGACCATGGCGACCATGCCCCCGTGGTACTGGAAGTAGTCGTCGGCGTCGACAAGGTCGTGCTCACGGGTGTCGACGTTCTTGGCGGCGACCTGGATACGGCGGAAGGCGGCCTCCATGTCACCGCGGGCGGCCCGCCCGTCGAGACCGCGGCCGTAGGCGTAACCGCCCCAGACGGCGTAGACCTCGGCGAGGTCGGCGTCGGAACGCCAGTTGCGGGCGTCGATCAGCGGCAGCAGCCCGGCCCCGTAGGCACCGGGCTTGGAGCCGAAGATGCGGGCGGTGGCGCGCCGCCGGTCCCCGTGCTCGGCGAAGTCCTCGTCGGCGTGGGCGCGTACGTAGTTGACGTCGGCGGGCTCGTCCAACTCCGCGACGGCCCGCACCGCGTCGTCCACGAGGGCGACGACGTGCGGAAAGGCGTCGCGGAAGAAGCCGGAGATGCGGACGGTGACGTCGATCCGGGGCCGCCCCAACTCCTCCGCGCCGACGACCTCGAAGCCGGTGACCCGCCGGGACGCGTCGTCCCACAGCGGACGGCAGCCGAGCAGCGCCAGGATCTCGGCGATGTCGTCGCCCTGGGTGCGCATGCACGACGTGCCCCACACGGTGAGGCCCACGGACTGCGGATACGCGCCGGTGTCGGCGAGGTGCCGGGCCAGCAGCGAGTCGGCGAGCGCCGTGCCGACGTCCCAAGCGAGCCTGGACGGAATGGCCTTGGGGTCGACGGAGTAGAAATTGCGGCCGGTCGGCAGGACGTTGACCAGGCCGCGGGTCGGCGACCCGGAAGGCCCGGCCGGTACGTAACCGCCGCGCAGCGCCCGCAGGATGTGGTCGATCTCGTCGGTCGTACGGGCCAGGCGCGGCACGACCTCGCGGGCGGCGAATTCCAACACCCGTACCGCGTCCGGCACTTCGTGGTCGCCCAGCACCTGCGCGACCACCCCGGCGGCGGCGTCACGGTGCCAGGCGGCGGCCTCCATCGCCTCCGCGAGCCGCCGCGCGAGCTGCTCCAGCAGGTCGACGGCGTCGGAGGCGGTCCGCGCGGGGCCGGCCGCGAGCGAGGTGAGCGCGGACGGCAGCTCCACGCGGGCGCCGGGCTCGGCGAGCAGCGTCTTCTCCACCAGGCCGAAGGAGAGCGCGAGCGCGGCCCGCAGCCCCGGCAGCGCGCCGCCGACCCCGCCCCACACCTGCGCGGAGCGCAGCACGGCGAGGACCAGATTGGTCCTGGCCTCGCCGACCGGGCCGCCGCCCAGGATGTGCAGACCGTCCCTGATCTGCACGTCCTTGATCTCGCAGAGCCAGCCGTCGACATGCAGCACGAAGTCGTTGAAGTCGTCCTCCTCCGGCTGCTCGTCCACGTGCAGGTCGTGGTGGAGTTCGGCGGCGCGCACCAGGGTCCAGATCTGGCTGCGGACCGCCGGGGCCTTGGCCGGGTCGAGATCGTTCACCAGGGCGTACTCGTCGAGGAGTTGCTCCAGCTTCGCCAGGTCGCCGTACGTGTCGGCGCGGGCCATCGGCGGCACGAGGTGGTCCACGACGGTGGCGTGGCCGCGCCGCTTGGCCTGGGTGCCCTCGCCGGGGTCGTTGACGATGAAGGGGTAGACCAGGGGGAGTTCGCCGAGGACGGCGTCCGGCGCGCAGCCCGCCGACAGCCCGAGGCCCTTGCCGGGCAGCCACTCCATCGTGCCGTGCTTGCCCAGGTGCACGATCGCGTCGGCGCCGAAACCGCCCTCGGCGGTCGCCGTCTCCAGCCAGCGGTACGCGGCCATGTAGTGGTGGGACGGCGGCATGTCGGGGTCGTGGTAGATCGCGATCGGGTTCTCGCCGAAGCCGCGCGGCGGCTGGATCATGATGACGACATTGCCGAACCGCAGGGACGCCAGCACGATGTCGTCGCCGTCGAGGTAGAGGGAGCCCGGCGGCTCGCCCCAGTGCTCCAGCATCCCGGCCCGCAGGTCGGCGTCGAGCGTCGCGAACCACTTCTCGTAGTCGGCCAGCGGCACGCGCGCGGGCGCCGCCGAGAGCTGATCCTCCGTCAGCCACTCCACGTCGTGACCGCCAGCCGCGATCAGCCGGTGGATCAACTCGTCGCCCCCGGAAGGGTATTCACCGGTCACGTATCCCGCCTCGCGCAGCGCGTCCAGCAGCCGTACGGCGGAGGCGGGGGTGTCGAGGCCGACCGCGTTGCCGACCCGGGAGTGCTTGGTCGGGTAGGCGGTGAAGACCAGCGCGAGCCGCTTGTCGGCGTTCGCCTTGTACTTCAGCGCCGCGTGCCGGACCGCGATACCGGCGACCCGCGCCGCCCGCTCCGGATCGGCCGCGTAGACCGGCACGTCGCCCTCGCCGGTCTCCTTGAACGAGAACGGCACGGTGATCAGCCGCCCGTCGAATTCGGGTATCGCCACCTGCATCGCCGCGTCCATCGGCGTCAGCGCCGCGTCCGACCCCAGCCACGCCTCGCGCGACGAGGTCAGGCACAGGCCCTGGAGCACCGGCACGTCCAGGTCCGCCAACGCGCCGATGTCCCACGCCTCGTCGTCCCCGCCCGCCGTCGCCTCGGACGCGACGGTGCCGCCCGCCGCCAGCACGGTCGCCACGATCGCGTCGGCCCGCCCGAGCAGCGCGTACAGCCCCTCGTCGGCGCTGCGCAGCGAACCGCAGTACACCGGAAGGGCGTTGGCGCCCTTCGCCTCGACCGCCGCGCACAGCGTGTCCACGAACGCGGTGTTCCCCGACAGTTCGTGCGCCCGGTAGAAGAGGACGGCGACGGTAGGCAGCGCCTCGTCGTACGCGTACGCGCCGTGCACGCCGTACTCGGGCATCCGGCGCGGCGCCTCGAAGCCCTCGCCGCTCATCAGCACCGTGTCGGACAGGAAGCGGGCCAGCTCCGTCAGATTCTCCGGGCCGCCCTCGACCAGATAGCGCAGCGCCTCCGCGACGACACCCGCGGGGACCGACGACAGCGCCATCAGCTCCGCGTCCGGCACCGACTCGCCGCCCAGCAGCACCGTCGGCACCCCGGAGGCCGCGAGCGCCGCGAGCCCCTCCTCCCAGACCCGTCGGCCGCCGAGCAGCCGGACCACCGCGATGTCCACGCCGTCCAGCAGCGCGGGCAGTTCGGCCGCCGGATCGACGCGGGAGGGGTTGCCGATCCGGTAGGAGACGGCGGACGAGTCGGCGGCGCGGGCCGCCAACAGGTCGGTGTCGGCGGTGGACAGCAGCAGAACGGTGCTCACGTGTGCCCCATCGTCATCGTCACGTCCCGTTCCCCGGCGGGGGAACGGGTGGGTCTGCGGCCGGCCGGCCGCCCCGGAGAAGTCCTTACGGGTGCCGCCCCGGCCGTCGTTCCTGCCGTTGCTCCGGCTGTTGTCCTGGCCGTCGTCCCGGCTGTTGCCCCGGCCGTCGTCCCGGTTGCCCTTCACGGCGCGCCCGGTGGCACGAACGGCAGGTCGGGCGGCGGCCCCTGCTCGATCAGCCGCAGCAGCGCGCCGGTGTCCGCGTGCTCCTCGATCAGATCGCCCAGCCGGTCCAACTGCGCCTCGCGCAGCGCCCCGAAGGACGTGTCGTGCGCCGGGACGAAGCGCCGTCCGGCGGCGGCGGCCACCCGGCGCAGGAACGCCCGGCGGAAACCGTCGCTCTCCAACGAGCCGTGCCAGTGCGTGCCCCACACCGCGCCGACCCGGCAGCCGTCGAGGAACTCCTCGTCACCGCCCAGGACTTCGGCCACCCCGTGGTGGATCTCATAGCCCTCGACGCGCTCCCCGTACGCCGTCCCGACCGGCCTGGCCAGCGTCTTCGCGGCGGCGAAGCGCACCCGGACCGGCAGCAGGCCAAGACCGGGGACGGAGCCCGCCCGCGACTCGACGTCGTCCTCGATGCGGTCGGCCAGCATCTGGAAACCGCCGCAGACACCCAGCACCGGACGCCCCTCGGCGGCCCGCCGTACGACGGCGTCGGCCAGGCCGCGCTCACGCAGCCACTCCAGCGCCCGCACGGTGCCGCGCGTGCCCGGCAGCACCACGAGGTCGGCGTCGGCCAACTCCTCGGCCCGGTCCACGAACCGCACCACCACCCCCGGCTCCGCCGCGAGCGCGTCCACGTCCGTGAAGTTCGACATCAGCGGTACGGCGGCCACCGCGACCCGCAGCAACTCCGCGCCGTGCGGCGGCGCGACCACCGATTCATGGGCGGCGCGCGGCGACACGCTCCCCCGAACTCCGCCCCGGGGGACCCCCAGCCCGTCCTCCTCGTCGATGCCCAGGCCGTGGGCGAACGGCAGCACGCCGAGCGTCGGCCGGCCGGTCAGCTTGTGCAGCATGTCCAGACCCGGCCGGAGCAGCGAGACGTCACCGCGGAATTTGTTGACCAGATAGCCCGCGACCAGCGCCTGGTCCTCGGGCGCGAGCAGCGCCGTCGTCCCGAAGAAGGACGCGAAGACGCCGCCGCGGTCGATGTCGCCTACCACGACCACCGGCAGTCCGGCCGCGCGGGCCACGCCCATGTTCACGATGTCGGTCCTGCGCAGATTGATCTCGGCCGGGCTGCCCGCGCCCTCGCAGATCACCGCGTCGTACCGGCCGCGCAGCTCTTCGAGGCAGCCGGTGACCGTGCCCAGCAGATCGGCCTGCCGTCCGCCGTGGTAGCCGCGCGCGCTCAGTTCGCCCACGGCCTTGCCCAGCACCACGACCTGGCTGCTGCGGTCGCCGCCCGGCTTGAGCAGCACCGGATTCATCAGCGCCGACGGCTCCACGCGGGCGGCCTGCGCCTGCATCGCCTGTGCCCGGCCGATCTCAGCGCCCTCCCGCGTCACGAACGAGTTCAGCGACATGTTCTGCCCCTTGAAGGGGGCCACGCGTATGCCCTGCCGCACCAGCCACCGGCAGATCCCCGCCGTCACCACGGACTTGCCCGCGTCCGAGGTCGTCCCGGCGACCAACAGGCCGCCCCCGAGGGCCGTCACGAGGTCCCCCCGGCGCCGGAGAGGGACCGCGCCCGGCGCGACACCGTCGGACTCCACCCTCGTGCGTCCCGCCGCCGCGGCGGACGTACCCCCACGCCGACGGCACGTCCCCCGAAGGGCCGTTCCCCCGGCCGGCCGTGGCCCGGCGCCGAGCCGCCCCGTATCGCCGCCGTCAGGACGGAGAGCGCCGCCGCGGCGGCCGAGACCCGCCGCGACAGCCGGACGGCCCTCGCGATGTCGGCCGGGGCCGGGGCCGGGTGTTCGGCGCCCAGGACGGCGCGGTGTTCGGTGCGGCCGGCGTAGGAGAGGGTGCCGCCGAGACGCAGGCGCAGGGCGCCGGCGAAGGCGGCTTCCACGGGTCCCGCGTTGGGGCTGGGGTGCGCGGCGGCGTCCCGGCGCCAGACGCGCAGGGCGGTACGCGGCGAGGGCCCGGCGAGGACGGCGAGCGCGGCGGTGAGGCGGGCGCCGGGGTAGCCGACGACGTCGTCCAGCCGCGCGGCGGCCCAGCCGAACCGCAGGTGGCGCGGCGACCGGTGACCGACCATCGCGTCGAGCGTGTTGACGGCGCGGAAGCCGACCAGCCCCGGCACCCCGCCCCACGCGCCCCACACCAGGGCCCCGACGACCGCGTCCGAGGTGTTCTCCGCGACCGACTCGACCACGGCGCGCGCGATCCCCGCCGCGTCCAGGGAATGCGGGTCGCGTCCGCACAGGTGCGGCAGCCGGGCGCGCGCCGCCTCGATGTCCCCGGCGTCGAGCGCGGCGGCGACGGCCCGCGCCTCACGGGCCAGTGACGTCCCGCCCAGCACCGACCAGGTGGCGGCGGCGGTCAGCGCGACGCGGAGCGCGACGGAGGACCGTACGGCCCGGTCGGCCAGCGCGGCGGCACCCACCGCGCCCCCGGCGCACAGCACGGCGTACACCGCCCCACTGCCCCGGTCGTCACGCCACATCCGGCGCTCCAACGCGCCCGCCGCGCGCCCGAACACCGCGACCGGATGGCCGCGACGCGGGTCGCCCGCGACGAGATCGCCGAGAAAGCCGAGTGCGGCGCCGTACGCGAACACGCGATCGGCACGCACCGGTTCAGCCCGCGTCCACGCCGTCCAGGTGAAGTGCCGGACAGGGTGGCGTACTTGTGCGCACCTGCGTGCGGTGGTCCGTGACGAGTCGAGCGCAGCCGGGCATGGCAGAGGTCCTCACTCAGGGTCCGCGCCCTGGTTCGACGTGACCGGCGGTGAGAGTCTCCTGGCTCCCGGATCTACGCACTCCCGGCCTTCCAACCGGATTTCCGGCCGTGACGTACGGGTTGGGAGTGCACTCCCCGGTGACAGTGGCGGGACCGCGCCGGATTCGCACCGGACTTCCTCTCCTGCCGCCGCATGGCCTCCGCAGTCCACCACGTGCGCGCAGGCAGGTCAACTCACCGTTGACCTGGGAAGACGGAGTGTGGCGAGGTCCACATCCGCCGCCGAAACCCGTGAGTTCAGGCCACGATCAGATAGATGCCGTACGAGACCGCCGCGGCGCACACGGCGAAGCAGGCGTAGCCGCCGGTCCGGGCGAGCAGGGCGCCCCCGTGCGAAACGGAGCCGGACCCGGCTGCGGCGGGGGAGCCGGAGCCGGAGCCGGAGTCGGACGCCGGAGCGGAGCCGTGCTTGGTGAGGCCGACGATGCCGAGGGTGAACAGGCCGACCAGGCCCACGGTCGCCACGAGGGTGACGCCGAAGACCGTGCCGAGCGCGTGCCAGTCGATGCTCATGAGGGGGTCCCTGGGTCCTTGAGGTAGAGCGGGGAGGCGCGGGGGAGGGGCAGGTCAGGCCGTGGCGGGTGCGCCGGGAACGGTGTCGGAGGGGGCGCCGGGCGCGACGGTCCCGGCGGGCGGCGGGATGACGGCCGCGATGGCCGCGGTGACCGCGCCCTGCGGCTCGACCGCCGCGTCCGGACCGGCGGCCGGGTCGCCGTCCAGGTCGTTGACGTTGGCGTGCGTGACCGGCTTGCGGCGCGACGCCGTACGGATGACCGCGCACACGGCCAGGCCGAGGACCGCCACGGCGGTGACGCCCCAGGTGCCCTCGTCGGCCAGCAGCGCGGCGCCGGCCGCGACCAGGCCGGCGGCGGGCAGCGTGAGCCCCCACGCGGCGACCATGCGGCCCGCGGTGCTCCAGCGGACCACCGCGCCCTTGCGGCCGAGGCCCGCGCCCATCACGGAGCCGGAGCAGACCTGCGTGGTGGACAGCGCGAAGCCGAGGTGCGAGGAGGCGAGGATGGTGGCCGCGGCGCCGGTCTGGGCGGCGAAGCCCTGCTGCGGCTGGATGTCGGTGATGCCCTTGCCCATCGTGCGGATGATCCGCCAGCCGCCGATGTACGTACCGAGCGCGATGGCGCTGCCCGCCGAGACGATGACCCACAGCGGCGGGTCGGCGTGCGGGGCGACGACGCCGCCGGTGATCAGCGCCAGCGTGATGACGCCCATCGTCTTCTGCGCGTCGTTCGTGCCGTGCGCGAGCGAGACCAGGCCCGCGGAGGCGATCTGGCCCGCCCGGTAGCCCTTGGAGGTGGCCTCGGGGTCGGCGTGGCGGCCGATCCGGTAGGTGAGCCGGGTGGCGAGCGTGGCGGCGAGACCGGCCACGATCGGCGCGGCGACGGCCGGGATGAGCACCTTCATGACGACCGCCTCGCCGTGCACACCGTGGGTGCCGACCGAGACGAGGGTGGCGCCGATGAGGCCGCCGAACAGGGCGTGCGAGGAACTGGACGGGAGTCCGGCCAGCCAGGTGAGCAGATTCCAGACGATCGCGCCGACGAGCCCGGCGAAGATCACTTCCGGTCTGATGCCGGAGGACTCGTCGATGATGCCGCCGGAGATGGTCTTGGCGACCTCCACCGAGAGGAAGGCGCCGACGAGGTTGAGCACGGCGGACATGGCCACCGCCGTCTTTGGCTTGAGTGCGCCGGTCGAGATGGTGGTGGCCATCGCGTTGGCGGTGTCGTGGAAACCGTTCGTGAAGTCGAACACGAGTGCGGTGACGATCACGATTCCGATCAGGAGCGTGATGTGTTCCATGTACCCAGGCATTCGTTTGATCGGACAGTGGCGAGGCGACCGTACGGAGAGCGGATGAACGGAAGATGAACTGACGGCGGCTTTGTGGTGCCGGAGCGGTCGGGCGGCCTCAGTCAGTATCAAGCCGATCCGGCCGATCGGACCCCTCGGGGAGGCGATCCGCGCCCGCCGGGGGCCGGGCGGTGATAATGCCCGTGTGCAGGACTCCTTGGAGAAGGCTTGGTCGGACGTGGTGGACACCGCCCGGCGCACGGTCGCCGACGGGCTGGTGGTCGGCACCTCGGGCAATGTCTCGGCCCGCGTCGGCGATCTCGTGCTGGTCACCCCGACCGGCGTCCCCTACGACCGGCTCGGCCCGGCGGACGCCGTAGTGGTGGATCTCACGGGCCGCCGCCTCATGGGGGAGCTGCGGCCGACCAGCGAACTGCCCATGCACCTGGCCGTCTACCGCGCCACCGACGCCCGCGCGATCGTGCACACCCACGCCGCGCACGCCACCGCCGTCTCCACCCTCGTCGACAAGCTGCCCGTCATCCACTACATGGCGGCGGCCCTCGGCGGCCAGGTCAGGGTCGCGGACTACGCCACCTACGGCAGTGAGAGGCTGGCCACCGCCGTCCTCAAGGCGCTCCGCGACCGCACCGGCTGCCTGATGCGCAACCACGGCACCCTCGTGTACGCCGACACCCTCGACAAGGCGTACGACAACACCGCCCAGCTGGAGTGGATGTGCCGCGTCTGGCTGCTGGCCGGATCGGCCAACGGCCACGAGCCCCGTACGCTCCCCGGCCGCGAGCTGGCCAAAGTCGCGGAAAAGCTGCGCGGCTACGGGCAGGGCGCGCCGGAGCCCGCCGACTAGACGACTCGGGCCGCCGCTTCTCCACCGTCTCCACACACGCTTCTCCACACACGCTTCTCCCCGCGCCCGCCGCGCCCGGCCGCCCCGCACCCGCCGTCCGCCCCCCGTACGCCACTCGCCCCTACGTCACCCGGCCGCCGCCGTCGCCTGGCCGCTTTCGGCCGACGCGTTCACACTGGAAGAGATGCGTACCCGAACCGCGGTGGCCATGGCAGCCACCACCGTGCTGGGTGCCGGAACGGCCGCGCTGGCGGCCGGCCGGTACGGATCCCGCTTCGCCCTGAGGCCGTCGCTGAGAGGCCCGGTGCCCGAGGGCGACGTGACGCTGCACAGCGTGACCGCGGACCAGGTGGTGCTCACCCGCACCCTGTCCTCGGCCCGCCCCGGCGTCTGGGGCCTGACCGGCGACGATCTGCACGCCGCCGTCGGCGACGTGCTCGACCTGACCCCGTACTCGGTGACCCGGCGGCTGCTGAGCGTCCAGCACGGCGCCCTCACCCCCGGCGCCCGGGTCCGGCTGACCCCGCAGGCGTGCGCGGGCGACCCCGGCAGCGCCCTCGGCCTGGACCACACCGAGGTCCTGCTGCGCGGCGAACTCGGCCCGCTGCCCGCCTGGTTCGTGCCCGGCGCCCGCGACACCTGGGTGATCGCGGTGCACGGCCTCGGCGCCACCCGCGAGCACCCGCTGAACGTGGCGACCGCCCTGCACGCCCACGGCCTCCCGCAGCTCCTGCTCGCCTACCGCAACGACCCCGGCGCCCCCGCGTCCCCCGACGGCATCGGCCACCTCGGCGCGACCGAATGGCGCGACCTCGACACGGCGATGCGGTACGCGGTCGAGTACGGCGCCCAGCGGCTGGTGCTCTTCGGCTGGTCCACCGGCGCCACGATGGCCCTGCACGCGCTGGCCGGGTCCCCGGTACGCGACCGGGTCAGCGGCCTGGTGCTGGACTCGCCGGTGCTCGACTGGGAGGCCACCGTCCGCGCCGCCGCCGAGTCCAACGGCGTCCCCGACGCGCTGATGCCGCTCGCCGTCCGCGCCGCCGAGGGCCGTACCGGCCTGCTCCCCGAGCCGGTCGCCGCCGCGGCGGACCCGGCGCGGCTGACCGTTCCCACCCTGCTCGTGCACGGACCGGGCGACACCCTCGCCCCGTGGGCCGCCTCCCGCGAACTCGCGGCCCTCCGAGCCGACTTGGTGACCCTCCACACCGTGCCCGACGCGCCGCACGCGGCGATGTGGAACGTCAACCCGGCGGACTACGAGGAGACGTTGCGGCGATTCCTCACACCACTGATGTGACCGGTGTCAAGACCGCCCCATCAGGGTGAGAGCCGCCCCGGAAACCCCCGCTGAGCTGCGATAACGCGCGCCCGAAGGGGCCCGGAAGAGCGCCCCCGGGGCACCCTTGTAGATCATCGGGCCGGGTTCCGTTTGGGATTATGGGCGCTCACCGGAGAGACTTCTCCAGTGACGTCCCGTAGCCCGCGAGACACTCCGCTCCGCCTTGTCCCCCGACGGCCGCTCACCGCCGCCCGCCGGACCGCAACGACGCGCCGGTCCAGACCCCCGCGGCCGCCCGAGGGCACGCCGCCGCTGCCGCAGCTCGCCCGGCTGGCCCGCGCCGAACTGGCCGACGCCGCACGGCTCGCGCGCTGGGCCGGCACCGGCCCCGGCACCGCGGGACCGACCGGCATACTGCCCGACGACGCCGCCGCGCAGGCCGCAGCGGCGCTCGACCTGACCCGGCCCCAGATCCGTACCGCATGGGACCGGGCGCGGCTGTCGGGGCTGATCGAACTGCACGGCGGCACCGCACGGCCCGGCTGGCGGCTGCGGGCCTGGGACACCGACGACACCGCCGTGCTGCGCGGCTGGGTCGCGCTCTTCGACGCCTGGTCGCTGGCCCACCCCTTCCTGCCGGGCCCGCAGGCCGGCCCCGATCCGGCGCTGGTCGCCGAAGTCATCGAGGCCGCACCGCAGTTGCTGTCCTTCCTGCACCTGTCCAACGAGCCGGTGCCGATCGACACCCTGCTCGACCTGCTGCGGCAGCGCGTCGCGGAGCTGCGCGCCGAGCGGCACGAACCGCCCGCCGACGGCGCGGGCGACGCCCCCGATCCGCTGCCCGCGCTGCTCGACTGGACGCTGGACGCCGTCGCCCGGGTCGGCGCGCTGCGTCCCCGCGACCCCAAGCGCCCCGACGAGGTCACGCTCACCGCGATCGGTTCCTGGGCGGTGTGGGTCAAGCTGGAGCAGATCTGCGTGGCCGCGCAGGGCCCCGCGGGACACATGGAGCAGTCCGCCGAGACCATGCTGCGGGCCAGCGCCCGCCTCTCGCCGGGTCCGGCCCGCGCCGAGTACCGCGCCTGGCTGGCCGCCCGCCCGGTCGCGCTGGCCGTCGGCGAGTTGCTGGACACCGCGCGCGGCGACGACGCCCTGCTGCGCGGCCTCGCCTTCGAGGCGCTGCGCGTGGTCGGCGACCCCGCAGAGCCGGCCGTCCGCGGCGTGGTCGAGGAGCCGACGCTGCGCCCCTACGCGGTGCTGTGGCTGGCGGAGTTGGACGGCGGCGACCCGGACACCGCGACCGGCCTGCTGACCCGCGAGGAGGCCACCTGGCTGTGGATCGACACGGCCGCGGCCGTCGCCGACCACGGCGAGGACCACCTGCTCGTCAGCCACCTGGAGACCGCCGTCCAGGGCTCGGTGCCCGGGCTGCTCGAAGAGGTCCGCAATGTCGGCCACCCCAGGACCGTCCAGGTGCTCGTGGCGCTCGCCGCCGCGCACCCGGACCCCGCCCTGGCCAAGGCGATGCGCAGGGCCGCCTTCCAGGTCCACACCGGCGAGACCTGAGCCGCCGCGAGCGGTACGCGACCCCCGCGCCGTACAGCGCGCGGGGACCCGCACCGCCCGCCGGTCCTCAGCCGAAGGTGTTGCAGGCCGCCAGGTCCCCGTTCCTCAGCCCGGTGGTGAACCACTGCTGACGCTGCGCCGCGGACCCGTGCGTCCAGGCGTCCGGCGTCACCCGCCCCTGCGCCCGCGACTGGATCGTGTCGTCGCCGACGGCCGCCGCCGCGTCGAGACCGCGCGCGATGTCGTCGGGCGTCACCGCCGTGATCAACGAGGTGCCGGTGGCCGGATTGAGGGTCCTGGTGGCGTTCTTCGCCCACAGCCCGGCATAGCAGTCGGCCTGCAACTCCACGCGTACGGACGCGCTGTCGGCTCCGCTGCGGCCGTCCTGGGCCGCGCTCAGAACACCCGTCAGATTCTGCACATGGTGGCCGTATTCGTGCGCGACGACATAGCTTTCGGCGAACGGCCCGCCTTTGGCGCCGAATTGGGTCTGCAACGTCTGGAAGAAATTCAAGTCGATATAGACCTTGCGGTCCGCCGGGCAGTAGAACGGCCCGGTCCGCGGGTCGGCCGGACCGCAGTCGGTGCTCACCGGAGCGTCGAAGAACACCGTCGGCGCGGGCCGGTACGCGGCGCCGCGGCGGCTGAACTCGGCGGTCCAGTACGCCTGCACGCTGTTGACCACGGCCACGATCCGGCACTGCTCCTGCGCGTTGGCGTCCCGCCCGGTCGAACAGCTCCGCGCCAGACCGGCGCCGGCCGCGCGCGTGTCCGAGACGGTGTCGGAGCCGCCGCTGAGGCCGAGTTGGTCGGGGCTGATGCCCAGCACCAGGCCGATCACGACCGCGAGCAGCCCGGCGATTCCGCCGCCCACCATCTTCCCGCCGGGGCCGCCGCCCGAACCGCCCCGCCGGTCCTGGACCTGCGAGGTGTCGAGCGGAGTGTCGTCGTCGAACCGCATGTGCCGATTATGTGTGATGTGCCCCACTTCGGCGCACCGGTGGCCGGGTACCGGCGCACCGGTGGCCGGGTACCGGCGCACCGGTGGCCGGGTACCGGCGCGCCCCTGACCGGGGGCGGGGGCAGTCGGCCCCGCAATGCCCGTGCCCCCCGGCGCGGTAAACCGTTTGCCGGCCGCCGGTAGACTGAGCCCCATGGCAGTTCTATTCCTCGATTAGCCACGGCGTACGACCTCGCGCCCGTTTCCGTCGTCCGTCCTGTCCTGGAGCTTTTCCCGTGATCACTGCCACCGGCCTTGAGCTGCGCGCCGGCGCCCGCATCCTCATCGAGTCCGCCTCCTTCCGTGTCGCCAAGGGCGACCGCATCGGCCTGGTCGGCCGCAACGGAGCGGGCAAGACCACCCTGACCAAGGTGCTCGCGGGGGAGGGCCAGCCCGCCGCAGGCACCGTCACCCGCAGCGGCGAGGTCGGCTATCTGCCGCAGGACCCGCGCACCGGGGACCTCGACACCCTCGCCAGCGACCGCATCCTGTCCGCCCGCGACCTCGACACCGTCCTGCGCAAGATGCGGGAGAACGAGGAGCGGATGGCCAACGGAAAGGGCGCCACCCGCGAGAACGCGATGAAGAAGTACTCGCGTCTGGAGACGGAATTCCTCACCAAGGGCGGATACGCCGCCGAGGCCGAGGCCGCCACCATCGCCGCCGCGCTCGGACTGCCCGACCGCATCCTCGGGCAGCAGCTCCACACCCTCTCCGGCGGTCAGCGCCGCCGCGTCGAACTGGCCAGGATCCTCTTCTCGGACGCCGACACCCTGCTCCTGGACGAGCCCACCAACCACCTCGATGCCGACTCCATCGCCTGGCTGCGCGACTACCTGAAGACGTACCGCGGTGGATTCATCGTGATCTCGCACGATGCCACCCTCATCGAGACCGTGGTGAACAAGGTCTTCTACCTGGACGCCAACCGCTCGCAAATCGATGTGTACAACATGGGCTGGAAGCTCTACCAGCAACAGCGCGAGGCCGACGAGAAGCGCCGTAAGCGCGAGCGGGCCAACGCGGAGAAGAAAGCCGCCGCCCTGAATTCACAGGCCGACAAGATGCGTGCCAAGGCCACCAAGACGGTCGCCGCGCAGAACATGGCGCGCCGCGCGGAGAAGCTGCTGTCCGGCCTGGAGGCGGTACGCGCCTCCGACAAGGTCGCCAAGCTGCGCTTCCCCGACCCCGCCCCGTGCGGCAAGACCCCGCTGATGGCCGAGGGCCTGTCCAAGTCGTACGGGTCGCTGGAGATCTTCACCGACGTCGACCTCGCGATCGACCGCGGCTCGCGGGTCGTCATCCTCGGTCTGAACGGCGCGGGCAAGACCACGCTGCTGCGCCTGCTGGCCGGTGTCGAGCAGGCCGACACCGGCCAGGTGACGCCCGGACACGGCCTCAAGCTCGGCTACTACGCGCAGGAGCACGAGACGCTCGACCCGGACCGCACCGTGCTGGAGAACATGCGGTCGGCCGCGCCCGACACCGATCTGGTGGAGATCCGCAAGATCCTCGGCTCGTTCCTCTTCTCCGGCGACGACGTCGACAAGCCCGCCGGGGTGCTCTCCGGCGGCGAGAAGACCCGGCTCGCGCTCGCCTCGCTCGTCGTCTCCAGCGCCAATGTGCTGCTGCTCGACGAGCCCACCAACAACCTCGACCCCGCCAGCCGCGAGGAGATCCTGGGCGCGCTGCACACCTTCACCGGCGCGGTCGTCCTGGTCACCCACGACGAGGGCGCCGTGGACGCGCTCCAGCCGGAGCGGATCATCCTGCTGCCGGACGGCGTGGAGGACCTGTGGGGCCAGGACTACAAGGACCTGGTCTCGCTGGCCTGAGCCCCGGCGGCGCCCGGCCGGGCGCCGCCCCGCGCGGGGCGCGGGGCGGCTCAGAGGCCCGCACCCGCACGAAGTGATCATGTCGATTCGATCATTCGGCCCACTGATCATCCTTCATCTGCGTGAGTCCGGCTCGTACCGCGCGCCCACGGGGCGCGGTACGGGCGACCGCCGCCGTGATCAGTGGTGTGACGTCGGAGAACTCCTTACCGACCACGGCTGACCTGCCGCTATTGCCCGCACACCCTTCTCCGTACGGAATTGCCGCCCCGGAAAAGCCGCTCCCGGCCCCTTCGTACCGGCGTATCCAGGCATTCCTCCGGTGAATGTCCCGTGATGGACCTTGTCGAATGGGTGGCCAGGAACGCCCTTAGGGGTGATCATGAGAGTCCATAGCGCACTTCCCTGGAGGAGGCACGGGTGGCCGAGACTCTGAAGAAGGGCAGCCGGGTGACCGGCGCCGCGCGCGAGAAGCTCGCGGCAGACCTGAAGAAGAAGTACGACTCCGGTGCGAGCATCCGGGCGCTGGCCGAAGAGACCGGCCGCTCCTATGGATTCGTGCACCGGATGCTCAGCGAGTCCGGCGTGACCCTGCGCGGTCGCGGCGGTGCCACACGGGGCAAGAAGGCCGCCACGGCCTGAGGGCTCCGCGAGTATCAAGGGCCGGGGGCGGTCCGGCGGGTCCGGTTGGTTACTCTTCGGTAATCCAGTCCGGTCCGCTCGGAGGTGCCCAGTGCCCGACGCCAAGATCCTGCTCGAACGTGACGGAGTCCGGCTAGCCGTCGACGACTCCGTCGCGCACATCACCCTGTGCAATCCGGCCAAGCGCAACGCTCAGTCGCCCGCCCTGTGGCGTGCCCTGACCGAGGCGGGCCAGTTGCTGCCGGGACAGGTACGCGTCGTCGTGCTGCGCGGTGAGGGCGTGTCCTTCTCCGCGGGCCTCGACCGCCAGGCGTTCACGCCCGAGGGCTTCGACGGTGAGCCGTCGTTCCTCGACCTCGCGCGTGGCTCGGAGGCCGGACTCGACGCTGCCATCGCCACGTACCAGGACGCCTTCACCTGGTGGCGGCGGACCGACGTGATCACGGTCGCCGCGGTCCAGGGCCACGCCATCGGCGCGGGCTTCCAGCTCGCCCTCGCCTGCGATCTGCGCGTCTGCGCGGACGACGTGCAGTTCGCCATGCGCGAGACCGGTCTCGGCCTGGTCCCCGACCTCACCGGCACCAAGCCGCTGGTCGAACTGGTCGGATACGGCCGCGCCCTGGAGATCTGCGCCACCGGCCGCTTCGTGCACGCCGACGAGGCCGAGCGCACCGGCCTGGCCAACCTCGTCGTGCCCGCCGCCGAACTCGACGCCGCCGTCACCGACCTGGTCGGCGCCCTGCTCGCGCCGCCGCGCGACGCGGTCGTCGAGACCAAGGGCCTGCTGCGCGGCGCCGCCTCCCATACCGAGAAGGAGCAGTACGCGGCCGAACGCGCCGCCCAGGGCCGCCGCCTGCGCGATCTGGCGGGCGTGGGCGAGTAGCCGCCCGTCCGCGCCGGACGTCCCACGGGGCGCGGGAGGGATCAGCCCGCGTCCGTCACCACGATGGCGGTACGCACCGGACCGGGCGCGCCCTCGGCCGCCGCGACCGCGACGGCGGCGGCCACCGACCGGGCCACCTCCAGCGGCCGGTGGCCCGGCGACACCGCGATCTGCACCTGGACGCGGCGGCCCGGCGCCTCGTCGGAGCCCGCCGAATCCCCGGCCGAATCCGCCGCCGTGTCCTGGATCCGCACACCGGAGCCGAGGCCGACGGGCCGCCTGCTCAGCCGTACGACACCGGGCACGGTCAGCGCCGCGGTTGCCACGGCTTCCGCGAGGCCACTGGGGTCGAGCGGTACGGGAGCCTCGTCGCCGTCCGGCTCCGCGTCCTCGGCGCCCGCCAGCTCGCTCACGGGCGCGTCGTCACCGTCCAGCAACCCGGTGACCTGGAGGTCCACCTCCGTCACGGCGATGCCGAGCCCGTCGCGCGCGGTCGTCCACAGCACGTCGCGCAGCCGGTCGGCGGCCTGCGGCAGCGGCTCGTCGGCGGTCGCCTCGAACGACGCCTCGATCCGTACCGGCAGGTGCGGCAGCGCGCCCACCGGACCGGACTCCGGCGCCTCGCCCCCGCTTTCCGCCAGCGTCAGGGACACTCCGCCCAGCCGTACCCCGGACAGCCCCGCGGTCGTCCACCGCAGCGCGCGTACGGCCGCGCGCTCGGTCATCCAGGCGTTGTCGTCGGGGGTGCCGAGCGGGAGCAGGCGGCCCAGCGCGACCTGCTCCCGTACGGTCCGGGCCAGTCGGTCCATGGTCACCAGATATCGCCTTCCGCAGGCCGACCACTCTCTTGGGGGGTCGGAACAGCCCTCTCGCCGGTTCCCCGCAGCGCGCGGGGGCATGCGCACATAGTGTGGGGCACGGAGCAGCCCATACGAAGGGACGACTCGCGATGACGGACACCGCACAGTACGACCGGCCGGAGCCCGAGGGCTCGTCAGCGGCCGAGGGCAGGACCCTGGACAAGGGCAGCGCGGGCGGGCGCAAAGCGCTCGGCGACCCGGCCACGCGCGGCCGCACGACGATCGCCGACGGCGTGGTGGAGAAGATCGCCGGACTCGCCGCCCGTGACGTGGTCGGCGTGCACGCGATGGGCACCGGCCTGTCGCGCACCTTCGGCGCGGTCCGCGACCGCGTGCCCGGCGGCACCAAGTCGGTGTCGCGCGGCGTGAAGGCCGAGGTCGGCGAGGTGCAGACCGCGCTCGACCTGGACATCGTCGTCGAATACGGCGTGTCGATCGTCGAAGTGGCCCGCGCCGTACGGGAGAACGTGGTCAACGCCGTGGAGCGGATGACGGGTCTCGAGGTCGTCGAGGTCAACGTCGCCGTGGGCGACGTGAAACTTCCCGACGAAGATGACGACGACGAGCGTGAGCAACGGGTCCAGTAAGGGTCCAAGCCAGTGCAGACGGAGATGGTCAACACGACCAATGGGACGGAGTGCGGACGATGAGCATGGCGGTGATCGGCCTGGCCGTCGGAATGGCGCTCGGATTCGCCGGGTATTTCGGCGGGTTCGGTGCTTTTCTGCTGGTGGCGGCGCTCGGCGCGGTCGGTTTCGTGGCGGGCAAATTCCTCGACGGCGACCTGGAACCTGGGGAGTTCTTCCGCTCGCGTGACCGTGGCCGCGACCGCGACCGGCGGCGCTGATGGGGACAGCCGTCCCCGCACCGCTGCCCGCGGCCGACCGCGGGGCACTGCGGATCGCGGACCGGGTGGTCGCGAAGATCGCCGCCCAGGCGGCCGGCGAGGTCCTGACGGACGCGCCGGGCGCCGCACTGGTGCCGAAGGACCACTCCCCGCACGCCTCGGTCTCGGTCCGCAAGGACAGCGCGCGGCTGCGGCTCACCCTTGAACTGGGCTACCCCACCGACATCGGCTCGGTGTGCGGCTCGGTGCGCAGCCATGTCACGTCCCGCGTCGAGGCGTTGACCGGCATGTCGGTTCCCGAGGTCGCGGTCGAGGTGGAGCGGTTGCACTCGGCCGCCGACCGCCGCAAGGACGAGGGAAGGGTCCAGTGAGCGACAGCGAGAGTCCCTGGAAGAAGCCGAACGCCGGCGCTGAGCCGGGACAGGGGGAGCGGCGGGGCCCCGAGCAGGGTCCCGACGACGACCGCTCCCGGCGGACTCCCGAGCACGGCTCGGAACACGCTCAGGACCAGGAATACGGGGCCTCCGAGTACGGCTCCGAGCAGGCTTACGGGCAGGCTTCCGGGCAGGCTTCCGAAGGGGACGACGGCGGCGCCGAACACGGCTCGGAGTCCGGATACGCGGCGGCCGAGCAGGGGCCGGGCGCGGGGTACGGTCCGGCGTCCGGTCCGGGATCGACCCCCGCGGGCGGAACCCCCGGCGTCCTCGCCGGAGGCGACACGCTCACGGACCCCGCCACCCGCACCCTTGAGCCGTACGCCCTGACCGCGGATCAGACCCCGGTCAAGGCACGCCGGTTCTGGGCCGGACGCCGGGTGCCCGCGGCGATCACCGCCGCGGTGCTCCTCGGGATCGCCGGTCTCTTCCTGTACGACATCGCCGCCGTCCGCGCCGACCGGCGCGCGATGGCCTGGCGGACCCGGCTCGCCGACGAGCTGGCCACCCGCCACCTGGACAACGTCTGGGTGATCGTCGGCGCCGCCGTGGCCGCCGTGCTCGGCCTCTGGCTGATCCTGCTGGCCCTCACGCCGGGCGAGCGCGGACTGCTGCCGATGACCCGGCGCGGCGAGAACGGCGTCCGCGCCGGACTCGACCGGCACGCGGCCGAACTGGTGCTGCGCGACCGGGCGATGGAGGTACCGGGCATCCGCTGGGTACGGGTCAAGGTCGGCCGCCGCCGGATCACGGCGCACGGCTCCTCGCACTTCCGCGAACTCGACGCGGTGCGCACGGACCTGACGAACGCGCTGGGCAACGCCGTACGCCAGCTCGGCCTCGCCAAGCCGCCACAGCTCCACGTCCATGTCCAGCGCGCAGAGAAGAAGGGGTGACCGGGCGGATGCGTACCGTACTGAACCGGGTCCTGCTCGCGCTGACCGGACTCGTCCTGCTGGTCGTGGGCCTGTCCGTGCTGCTCGGCGGGCTCGACCTGCAACGCCGGTGGAATTTCACGATGCCGCACTGGTGGCCCTTCACCGGCCCCAAGGACGTGCTGCTCACCGCGCACGACAGGACCCGCTACCGCTCCGACGGCTGGTGGTGGCCGGTGGTCATCGCCGTGCTCGGCGTGCTCGTGCTCGCCGCTCTGTGGTGGCTGCTCGCCCAGGCCCGCACCCGGCGGCTGCGCCAGCTCCGGGTCGACAGCGGCGACGGACAGGGCGCGCTGCTGCGCGGCCGGGCCGTGGAGAACGTGCTGACCTCGGAGACCGAGGCGTACGACGGCGTGGAGTGGGCCAGAGCGGCGCTGCGCGGTAAGCGCGGCGCACCGGTCGCCCGGATAGTGCTGGGCCTGGCGGCCGACGCCACCCCGGACGAGGTGGTCGCCGGTCTCGACAGCGCGGTGCTCCACCGCGCCCGTACGTCGGCCGGTCTGGACAAGCTGCCCGCCGAGGCGCGGCTGCGCGCGGTCAGGCACCGCGCGGCGCGGGTCAGCTGACCCGGCCGCCCGCCCCCGCTCTCGCGGAGCCCCCACCGAGCCGTCGGTGGGGGCTCTTCGCGTCCCGTCACAGGGCGCGCTGGGCGCCGCCGTCCACCGGCAGCAGCACACCGGTCAGATACGACGCGGCGGGCGAGAGCAGGAAGGCCGCGGCCTTGCCGAACTCCTCGGGCGTGCCGTAGCGCCGCAGCGGGATCGTCGCGCTCGCCCTGGCCCTGGCCGCCGCCTCGTCGCCGCCGAGCGCGTCCAGCTCCCGTACCCGGTCGGTGTCGATCCGCGACGGCAGCAGGCCGACCACCCGGATGCCGCGCGGCCCCAGCTCGGCGGCGAGGGTCTTGGCGAAGCCCGCGAGGCCGGGCCGCAGACCGTTCGACATGGCGAGGCCGGGGATCGGCTCGCGGACCGAACCGGAGAGCACGAAGCCGATGACACCGCCGTCCGACAGCTCGGCCGCGGCGGCGCGGGCCAGCCGCACCGCGCCCAGGAACACCGTCTCGAAGGACCGCAGCCACTGCTCGTCGGTGCTGTCGGCGGCGGCGCCGGCCGGCGGTCCGCCGACGCTGATCAGCACCCCGTCGACCCGGCCGAAGCGCTCGCGGGCCGCCGTCAGCAGCCGCTGCGCCGTGTCCGGGGCGGAGTTGTCGGCCGCGATGCCCAACGCCGTGTCCTGGCCGCCCAGTTGCCCGGCCGCGGCGGCCACCGCCTCGGCGGTGCGCCCGGAGACCACCACCTTCGCGCCGTCGGCGACCAGTTCGCGGGCCGTGGCGAAGCCCAGGCCGCGGCTGGCGCCGGTGAGGACGTACACCCGTCCGTCGAGTCCGAGATCCATGGTCAGCAGTCCCTTATGGCAGGCACGCCCGACAGGGCGAGCGCGGTGTTGACGAGTCCGACGTGGCTGAACGCCTGCGGGAAGTTGCCCAGCAGCCGCCCGGCGACCGGGTCCCACTCCTCGGCGAGCAGCCCGACGTCGTTGCGCAACGTCAGCAGCCGCTCGAACAGTTCGGTCGCCTCGTCCTGGCGGCCGATCGCGTACAGCGCGTCCGCGAGCCAGAACGAGCAGGCCAGGAAGGCCCCTTCGGAGCCGGGCAGCCCGTCCACGCCGACCGCGTCCGGGGTGTAGCGGCGGACGAAACCGCCGAGGTCCAGTTCGCGGCGGACCGCCTCCACCGTGCCGATCACGCGGCGGTCGGTGGGCGGCAGGAATCCCACCTGCGGGATGAGCAGCGTCGCCGCGTCCAGCTCCTCGGAGCCGTAGGACTGCGTGAAGGTGTTGCGCCGCGCGTCGTAGCCCTTCTCGCAGACCTCCGCGTGCACCTGGGCGCGCATCGAACGCCACAGCGCCACATCGCCCTTGAGCCGCGGCAGCGCCTCCACGGTCCGCACCGCGCGGTCGGCGGCGACCCAGGCCATCACCTTGGAGTGCACGAAGTGGCGGCGCGGGCCGCGGACTTCCCAGATGCCCTCGTCCGGCTGGTGCCACGCGGACTCCAGGAAGTCCATCAGGGCGCGTTGCAGATTCCAGGCGTGCGGCTCGTCGCGCATCCCGGCCGCCCGTGCCAGGAACAGCGAGTCCAACACCTCGCCGTACACGTCGAGTTGGAGCTGTCCCGCGGCGGCGTTGCCGATCCGGACCGGCGCCGAGCCCTCGTAGCCGCGCAGCCACGGCACCTCGTACTCCGTCAGCCGCCGCTCGCCGCCGATGCCGTACATGATCTGGAGGTCGGCCGGGTTGCCCGCCACCGCGCGCAGCAGCCAGTCGCGCCAGGCGCCCGCCTCCTGGAGATAGCCGCCCTCCACCAGGGCGTTGAGGGTCAGCGCCGCGTCACGCAGCCAGCAGTAGCGGTAGTCCCAGTTGCGGACCCCGCCGATCTCCTCGGGCAGCGACGTGGTCGCGGCGGCGGCGATGCCACCGGTGGGCGCGTACGTCAGCGCCTTGAGCGTGATCAGCGACCGCACCACGGCCGACCGCCACGGCCCCTGGTAACGGCAGCGGGCCGACCACTCGTCCCAGTCGGCCAGGCTGTGGTCCAGCGCCTCGTACGGGTCGAACCGGCGCGGGCGCTTCTCGTGCGAGGGGTGCCAGGTCAGTATGAACGCGACCCGGTCGCCCTCGGCGACGGTGAAGTCGGAGTACGTGCGCATATCCTTGCCGTACGCCCGGACCGGCGGGTCGCTGCGCAGCCAGACCGAGTCGGGGCCCGCGACGGCCACCCGGTGCCCGTCGGCGCGCCGCATCCACGGCACGACCGCGCCGTAGTCGAACCGCAGCGTCAGCTCGGCCCGCATGTCGACCTGGCCCGACACGCCCTCGACGATCCTGATCACATCGGGCGCCCGGTCGCGCTGCGGCATGAAGTCGGTGACCTTGACGGTCCCGGTCGGGGTCTCCCAGAAGGTGTCGAGCACCAGCGTGTCGCCCCGGTACGAGCGGTGCGAACACGTCCGCGCGCCCGTCGGCGCCAGCAGCCAGCGGCCGTTGCCCTCGTCGCCGAGCAGCGCGGCGAAGCAGGCGGCCGAGTCGAAGCGGGGCAGGCACAGCCAGTCGATGGAACCGTCCCTGCCCACCAGCGCGGCGGTCTGGAGATCGCCGATGAGCGCGTAATCCTCGATACGTCCTGGCACGGTGCCGCCTCGCCGCCTTCCGGTGGTCCTCGCCTCGCCCGGACACGGTGTGCGCCGGGCCCTCGTCTCCGTAGCGTGCGCGGGCGGGGCGTCAGACCGCTACCGGAACGCTGCCCTCGGGTTCCTGCGGGCTCTCCGGATTGTCCTGCTTCTCGCGGGCCGCGAGCCGTTCGGCGCGCTCGCGGCGCAGCAGCACCACCCAGCCGACCGGCACCATGCCCGTGAACAGCCACCACTGGATCGCGTACGCCATGTGCGGGCCGATGCTGCTGTGGTCGGGCTCGGGGATGAGCGCGGGCTGGTGCGGACCGGGCTTCGGCGTGATGGACACCAGCTCCATGTAGCCCGAAAGCAGCGTCTGCGGCATGTACTTCGCGTCCACGGTGCTGCTGATCAGCATGATCTGCCGGTCCGGCAGGCCCGAGCGGTTGCGGATGCCCGTCGACGACGTCGTCTCGTCGGGGCGCAGCCGCCCGGTGACCGTCACTTCGCCGGACGGCGGCGGCGTGATCTTCGGGAACGCGGTCGGGTCGTTGCCCGGCGAGATCCAGCCCCGGTTCACCAGCACCGCGCGGCCGTCGGCCAGCACCAGGGGGGTGATCACGTGGTAGCCGACCTCCTGGCCGCCGCCCGACGTGTCGTCCGAGCCGTCGTTGCCCGCCGTCCGGTGCCGGGCCACCACCTCGTGCGCCGTGTCGAAGTGCCCGGTCGCCGTCACCGACTTGTACAGATCGGTCTTCGGCAGCACGGCACCCGGATGTGTCACCGACTCGACCTCGACCGGGGCGGCCTTCAGGCTCGCCGCGATGATCTTGTTGTTCGCCACCCGGTGCTCGTGCCGATGGAGCTGCCAGAAGCCCAGTCTGACCATGGTGGGCATCATGACCAGACCGAGGAGGGTGAGGATCACCCATTGGCGGGACCAGAGGAAGCGGTACACCCCACGACGGTACAACTCGGTCGGGGCGGGGCTTCCGGAGGGGGGCCTCAGGCGGGGGCGGCCGTGGTCGGACGGGGTGCGGGGCGGCCGGCCGGGCTCAGGCGATCGAGCCGACCTTGTCCACGATCCCGGCCGCGCCCTCCGCCTTCGCGCAGTGGCCGCCGCAGTACCAGTGGCCGTCCACCTCCACGCCGTGGCCGACGATCCGCACCCGGCAGTGCTCGCAGATCGGCGCCATACGGTGGATGGCGCACTCGAAGCTGTCGAAGACGTGCACCGCGCCTTGGGCGTGCACTTCGAAGCTCATGACGTAGTCGTTTCCGCAAACCTCGCATCGGGCCATGTGCCCAGGCTGCTGCCGTGAGCGCGCCGGGGCAACGCGGGAGGCCCCGCGTCGCGCGAGAGTCACCTGGATGGAGCCCCGCACGGCCCGCCCGACGCGCTAGCCGTGCCCGCTCGCCGCGCTCGACGCGCTCGCCCGGTCCGCCCGGCCCGCTAGCCGTGCACGCCCGGTCCGATGCCCTAGCCGTGCACGCCCGCCGCGGGGGTGACGGCCTTCAGGAGTTCGGTGAAGCGGGCCTCGTCGATGACCGGGGTGGCGAACTGGCGGGCCTTGACGGCCTTCGAGGTGGGGGAGTCCGGGTCGTTCGTGACCAGCAGGCTGGTGAGGCGGCTGACGCTGGAGGCGACGTGGAGCCCGGCGTCGGTGGCGCGGTCCTCCAGCAGCTCGCGGTCGATGCCGGTGTCACCGGAGAAGGCGACCCGCATCCCCTGGACCAGGGGCCCGTCGGGAGCGAGGCGGCCGGGGTTGGGATACGGGCACGCGGGCCGTTTGCGGGCCGGGCGCCAGCCGGTGGCGCGGTACGAGCCGGGCCCGTAGGAGGCGCCGGGGCGCGGCGAGGGGACCGTGTCGGAGCCGTCGACCCACTCGGTCAGCGGGCGGCAGGTGTGCAGCGGCAGGGGGAGACCGGCCGCGGCGGCCAGGTGCAGGCTCGGGCGGAACGCCTCGGCCAGGACGCGCGCGTCGTCGAGGGCGTGGTGGGCGCGGCGCTGCTCGACCCCGTAGTGCGCGGCCAGCGACTCCAGCTTGTGGTTGGCCAGGGGCAGCCGCAGCTCCTTGGCCAGGACGATGGTGCACAGCCGCTGCTCGACGGGTGCGACGGACCGGGCGCGCGCGTACTCGCGGGCGAGCATCGACCAGTCGAAGACCGCGTTGTGCGCCACCAGGACGCGCCCCGCGAGGCGTTCGGCGAGCTGGTCGGCGATCTCGGGGAAGAGCGGGGCGTCGGCGAGCATCGCGCTGGTGAGTCCGTGGATCCACACCGGGCCGGGGTCGCGCAGCGGGTTGACGGGCGAATACCAGTGGTCCTGCACCTCGCCGCGGGCGTCCAGCCGGTACACCGCCGCGGACACTATCCGGTCGTCCCGGCCGAGCCCCGTGGTCTCGACGTCGACCACGGCGTAACCGTCCGGATAGGCGGGAGGCCACGGGGACGGCGGCGGTGTCTGGGCGGCCAGGTTGTCGAGCATGGTCACAGAGAATACGGCTCGCCACTGACAGCTACCGCCACCCGCTTTCCTTACTTGTCGGTAACAAGGTCTGGCGGGTGCCCTGTACGCGCCTTTATGGTGCGCTCATGCCCCAACTCCCCGATGTCGTGCTGTGGTCGATACCCGCCTTCGTACTGCTCACCGTCGTCGAGATGGTGAGCTACCGCTTTCACCCCGACGAGGACTCCGCCGGATACGGCACCAAGGACACCGCCGCGAGCCTGTCGATGGGTCTCGGCAGTCTGGTCACCGACGCGCTGTGGAAGATCCCGATCGTGGCGGTCTACTCCGCGCTCTACGCGGTGACCCCGCTGCGGGTGCCCGTCGAGTGGTGGACGCTGCCCCTGATACTGCTCGCGCAGGACTTCTTCTACTACTGGTCGCACCGCGGCCACCACATGATCCGCGTCCTGTGGGCCTGCCACGTCGTGCACCACTCCAGCCGGAAGTTCAACCTCTCCACGGCGCTGCGGCAGCCCTGGACCAGCCTCACCTCCTGGCCGTTCTACCTCCCGCTGATCGCCCTCGGCGTGCACCCGGCCGCCCTCGCGTTCTGCACCGCCGTCAGTCTCGTCTACCAGTTCTGGATCCACACCGAACGCGTCGGCAAGCTGCCCGCCCCGCTGGAGTTCACCCTCAACACCCCCTCGCACCACCGCGTCCACCACGCCTCGCAGGGCGGCTACCTCGACCGCAACTTCGGCGGCGTCCTCATCGTCTGGGACCGCCTCTTCCGCTCCTTCACCCCCGAGACCGACGCCCCCGTCTACGGCCTCACCAAGAACATCGCCACCTACAACCCGCTGCGGGTCGCCACCCACGAGTACGCCGCCCTCGCCCGCGACCTCCGCGCCGCCCCCACCTGGCGCGCCCGCGCCGGCTACCTCTTCCGCGGCCCCGGCTGGCGCCCCGCGGACGCGGCCGGGCCGGCCCTGACGCCCGCCGCGCCCGACCTCGCGTCCAGCCCGTCCGGGATGTGAGGACCGCGGGCCCCTGGCGTACCGTGGAGACGCCCCACCGACAACGAGCTGACCAGCGAGGACACCGCCATGCGCGCCACCGTGATCCAGGCACCCCACGACCTCAGGGTGGAGGAGGTGCCGGACGCGAGGATCCGGCGGCCCGGCGACGCGGTGGTCCGCGTGGTGCGCGCCTGCATCTGCGGAAGCGACCTGTGGGCGTACCGCGGCGAGTCGGCGCGCAAGCCCGGCCAGCGGATCGGCCACGAATTCCTCGGGGTGGTCGAGGAGACCGGCGCCGAGGTGGCGGGGCTGCGCCCCGGCGACCTGGTGGTGGCGCCCTTCGTGTGGTCGGACGGCGTGTGCGCGTACTGCGTCGAGGGCCTGACCACGTCGTGCGCGCACGGCGGCTTCTGGGGCTCGATCGGCGAGGAGGGGCAGTCCGACGGCGGCCAGGGCGAGGCCGTCCGGGTGCCGTACGCCGACGCCACGCTGGTGAAGCTGCCCGCGGCGGCGCTCAGCGACGAGCGGCTGCTGACCGCCCTGCTGTCGCTGTCCGACGTGCTGGGCACCGGCCACCACGCGGCGGTCGGCGCGGGCGTGCGGCCCGGCGCGACGGTGGCGGTGGTCGGGGACGGCGCGGTCGGCCTGTGCGGGGTCCTGGCCGCGAAGCGGCTGGGCGCCGAGCGGATCATCGCGCTCGGACGGCACACGTCGCGCACCGACATCGCGCGGGACTTCGGCGCCACCGACGTGGTCGCCGAGCGCGGCGACGAGGCCGTGGCGGCGGTACGTCAACTGACCGGCGGCCAGGGCGCGCACGCGGTGATCGAGGCGGTCGGCACCGAGCAGTCGATGCGCACCGCGGTCGGCATCACCCGCGACGGCGGCGCGATCGGCTACGTCGGCGTCCCGCACGGCAGCGGCACCGGTCTCGACCTCGGCGAGATGTTCGACCGCAACATCACCCTGCGCGGCGGCGTCGCGCCCGTCCGCACGTACATCCCGGAACTGCTCCCCGACGTGCTGGACGGCACCGTCGACCCGTCCCCGGTCTTCGACCTGACGGTCGGTCTCGAGGACGTGCCGAAGGGCTACCGCGCGATGGACGAGCGCACCGCCCTCAAGGTGCTGGTGAAGCCCTGAGGGCGGTACGCGGCCGGTAACGGCCGTGCGTGCGGGGCGTCTTGGCGGGCGTTACCGGGTGACGGCGTTCAGCGCGTCCACGATGCCGTGACCGTAGAAGCTGTTGTACGCCTTCGGCCCGGTGCAGGTGGCGTCCTGCGCGGGCCCGGTCGGGCAGCCGGGGTTGTTCGCCTCGATCTTGAGCAGCGCCTGGAGCTGCGCGGGCGAGGCGTGCGGGTGACGGCTCTTGATCAGCGCCGCGACCGCCGCCACGTGCGGGCTGGCCATCGAAGTGCCCTGGAGGTAGCCGTACGTGCCGCCGGGCAGCGTCGACAGGATGCGGCCGTTGCCGGACGGGGTGTCGGGGATCTGCCTGCTGTCGCCGCCGGGCGCGGCCACGTCGATCACGGTCAGGCCGTAACTGGAGTAGTACGACTTGAGGTTCTGGGCGCCGGTCGCGGAGACCGTCACGACGCCGGGCAGTTGGGTCGGGAGGTCGAGGCACACGTGCGGGTCGACGGTGCGGGTGACCGCGGTGGAGTCGTCCGGGCTCGATGTGTCGGTCAGGGCGTGGGAGTTGAGGTCGTCGTCGCTGTTGCCCGCGGCGGCGACGTTCAGTACGCCCTCGCGCTCGGAGTACGCGGCGGCGCGTCGCACGGCGTCCACGATGGCCCGCTGGTCGGGGTCGCTCGGGCAGTTGTAGAGCCACGGGTCGATGTAATAGCTGTTGTTGGTGACCGCGATGCCGTGGTCGGCGGCGAAGACGAAGGCGCAGACCACGCTCTCCGGGTAGAACAGCGCGGTGCCCGGCTCGCTGACCTTGATCGCCGCGATCTTCACGCCGGGCGCGACCCCGGCCACGCCGATCCCGTTGCGCGCGGCGGCGATCTCACCGGCCACGTGGGTGCCGTGGTAGTCGGCCGCCGGGTCCCAGGGGTGCCAGGCGCCCGGTGAGGTGTCGGCGACGCCGCCCACGCAACTCGCGGACTGCTTGGCGGAGAAGTTCGCCGCCAGGTCGGGGTGGGTGTCGTCCACGCCGGTGTCGATGATGCCGACGGTCACCTTGGAACTGCCCGGATTGACCCCGGCCGCCTTGTCGGCCCGGATCGCCCGCAGGTCCCACTGGTCCGCCTCAAGCGGCTCCTGGCCGGGCGCCTGGTGCGCCGAGGCGGCGGCCACCTCGGCCGCGGTCAGCGTCCGTACCCCGCCCGCCTGCGTCGTCGCGGACGGCTCGATGGCGGCGGTCCTGGTCGCGCCCGCGCTCCGTACGCCGTGGACGCGCCGCAGCGTCGCGCCGAAGTCCGGGTTGGCCGAGTGCACGACGATGACGCCTATCCGGTCGTACGCGATCACCACCTGGCCGCCTGCCCGCTCTATCGCGCGCTCCACCGACCGCTGCGTGCCGCGCCCGCCGTCGATGTTGACGACGTACGACAGCAACGGGCCGTCCGTGCGCGGCGGTTGAGAGCCGTGCGCGGCGGAGGAGGCGCCGGAGGCGGAGGAAGCGGAGGCCGGGGCGGCTCCGGGGAGTACGGCGAGGGCGGCTGCCGTCACCAGACCGAGACCGGCCGCGAGCGCGCGGCGGCGCCGGGGGAGGCCGGGAAGCGGAACCATGGGATCTCCAATCGTCCATCAACCGTGGGACGGCAGGGTCTGCCGTCCGACGTGTGCATGACGAAGGAAACTAGTGCCCAACGGCCGGTCAAAGAAGCGCAATTCCATGGATCGGTCGGAATTTCCCCGTGGCCGACGGCGGTTCAGCCATACCGGCGGCCGGATCGCAGCGCGGCGATGCTCAGCGGCGGCAGCCGGACCCGCCGCGCGTACCAGCCGGTGGGCGCGGCGGCGCCGGTTCCCGGCCGGGCGGCGGCAGGTCCCGTGAACAGGTCGGCGGGCAGGTCGGCGGGCAGCCGTACGCTCCCGTACGGCCTGCGGGCCGGGAGCTGCGGCCGGTGCGACGGGGGAGGAGGGGGCGGGGGCGGAGGTGGGGTCATCGCGGCGAGTCCTCGGCGGTCCTGGGCGGCGGTCCCCGGCCCGCGGAGCGGCGGGGGACGGTGACGGCGTGGTGGGCGCCGCCGGGCTGTCCAACGAACCGGCCGCGCCGCGGTGTCGGTGTGCGGCGCCCGGTGACCTGGTCGCAGGACACGGGCGGCCCGGCCGGGCGGCCCGGCCGGGCGTGCGGAGACGCCGGGCCGGACGGCGAGCCGACGGGACCGGACGCCGAGCCAGCGGGACGGGACGCCGAGCAGCTGTTTCAACAAACTGTTGTAAATTGGCGCCCGTCGCGTACGCTGCACCGACAGGCCCCCACCCGCCCGGCGGCCCCGCCGGGTTGTCCGTGCGACGTCATAGGGTGGAGGAACGGCGGCGCGCCGAGCGCCCGCCGCAGGAGCGACGGCGCGCGAGCGTCCAGGAGGGAGGCGGAGCCCGTGCTGATCGACACCTACGGCCGAGTGGCGACCGACCTGCGCGTCTCCCTCACCGACCGCTGCAATCTGCGCTGCACCTACTGCATGCCGGAAGAGGGCCTCCAGTGGCTGGCCAAGCCCGACCTGCTCACGGACGACGAGATCGTCCGGATGGTCGGGATCGCGGTCCACGAGCTGGGCGTCACCGATGTCCGCTTCACCGGCGGCGAGCCGCTGCTGCGGCCCGGCCTGGTCGGCATCGTCGAGCGCTGCGCCGCCCTGGAGCCGCGCCCCCGGCTGTCGCTGACCACCAACGGCATCGGCCTGCGCCGCACCGCCGACGCGCTGCGCGCCGCGGGTCTCGACCGGGTCAATGTCTCCCTCGACACCCTGCGCCCCGAGGTCTTCCACACCCTCACCCGCCGCGACCGGCACCACGACGTCGTCGCGGGCATGGCGGCGGCGGCCGACGCGGGCCTGACCCCGGTGAAGATCAACACGGTGCTGATGCGCGGTGTCAACGACGACGAGGCGCCCGACCTGCTGGCCTGGGCCGTCGAGCGGGGATACGAGCTGCGGTTCATCGAGCAGATGCCGCTGGACGCGCAGCACGGCTGGCAGCGCACCGACATGGTCACCGCCGACGAGATACTCGACCGCCTGCGGACCCGCTTCACCCTGACCCCCGAGGGCGAGACGGTCCGCGGCTCCGCGCCCGCCGAGCGCTGGCTGGTCGACGGCGGCCCGGCCACGGTCGGCGTCATCGGCTCGGTCACCCGGCCGTTCTGCCGCGCCTGCGACCGCACCCGGCTCACCGCCGACGGCCAGGTCCGCAACTGCCTGTTCGCCCGCGAGGAGTCCGACCTGCGCGGCCCGCTGCGCTCCGGCGCCGACGACGAGCGGATGGCGGAGCTGTGGCGGGCGGCGATGTGGGGCAAGAAGGCGGGCTCGGGCCTCGACGACCCGGCCTTCCTCCAGCCCGACCGCCCCATGTCGGCCATCGGCGGCTGAACCGCCGCACCCTGAGGCCGCTCGGAGAACCGCCGCACCCTGAGGCTCCTCGGAGAATCGCCGCCCCCGGAGCCCCCGGAGCCCCCGGAGCCCCGTCGCGCCGCTACCGCTCCCGCTCTCCCCGCTCCCACTCCGCCAGCGGCACGACGTCCTTCAGGAACCCGCGCATCCCCAGGAACTGCGACAGGTGCTCGCGGTGCTCGTCGCACGCCAGCCACGTCTTGCGCCGCTCCGGCGTGTGGATCTTGGGGTTGTTCCAGGCCAGCACCCACACGGCGGGGGTACGGCAGTCCTTGGCCGAGCAGATCGGCTTCTCGTTCTCGTTCACAGTGTTCCCGGCATCGCTCACGACGCCCAGTAAACAGAACCGCCGCTGGACATGGCGACGCCGGGCAGCCACGGGGGGAGCCGCCCGGCGTCGGTCCGTCGCTCCGACGGGGGATGCGGAGCGCGTACGAAGTATGTCACGCGCTCAACCGTCCGTGGAGTGGAACTTCACGATTGATCTGAGCTTTTCTTGAGGTTCGGCGGCACGGGTACCGGCACCGGCTCGCCGTAGCCCTCAGGATCGGACGGATCGCCCATTTCGAGCATCGGCCTGGCCTGCGGAAGGACGAACGACGACGGCAGCGAGGGCACGTTCTCCCGGCCCGCGTTCGCGAACACCACCGCCACGTACGGCAGCAGCAGCCCGACCACGAGCATCCCCCAGGCCAGTACCCGCTCCACGTCCCAGAGCACCACGGTGAGGATCACCGAGAGAGTACGGATCGACATCGAGATGATGTACCTGCGCTGCCGTCCGGCCACGTCCTCGGTCAGACCGGTACGCGCTCCCGTGATCTGGAAGACCTCAGGGCCGCCCTGCTTCCGCATCGCGCTCCACCACCCGCTCGCTCCGCCGGACTCTCCTGAGCACGGGTCGGCGCCCGGCCCGGCCTCACCACGGTACGCCGCGTACCGCCCGCCTTCGATAGCGGGGGCACCATCCGTGCGGCGCCGCTGTCGGGCCGTACGGCGGACGGCCCACTCGACATGCGGCGTAGCCGGAGCGGGCACAGACTGGCCGGACGAGTTCCGGGCGTACGCCGTCCGGACGCGAGGAGGCGAGTGACATGGGTTGGTTGTGGGCGATCATCGTCGGTCTGGTGCTGGGTCTGATCGCCAAGGCGATCCTCCCCGGCAAGCAGTCCCTGCCGCTGTGGCTCACCGTGATCTGCGGTATGGGCGGCAGCATTCTCGGCAACGCCGTGTCGACCTGGATCGGCGTCAACGACACCAAGGGCATCGACTGGACCCGGCACGTGCTGCAACTCATCGGCGCCGTCGTCGTCGTGGCGATCGGCGACGCCCTGTGGTCGATGTTCAAGGGCACGCGCAAGACCGCCGCACCGCGGTGACGCCCGCACCGCGGTGACGCTCAGCCCGTGGGGTGCCGCCGCAGCCACCGCGGCGGCACCCGGTCGGTCAGCCACACGCCGTTGGCGCTGATCCGGAAGACATGGCCCTCGGCGGCCAGCCCCCTGGCGTCCACCGCCAGCACCACAGGACGGCCGTGCCGTGATCCCACGCGCACGGCCGTCTCCACGTCCCGTCCACCCATCCGGCCTCGTCGAGAGTGAGGCCGACGCTCTCGGGCCGGTGCCGCAGCACCATCGACAGGAACCTGGAGATCCTGACCGCCTTCTTCTCGTCGGGCACGGGCGTCAGACCCCCTGGCTGACCGAACTCATGTTGAAGTCCGGAATCCGCAGGGCCGGGGCGGCGGCCCTGGTGAAGTAGTCGCTCCACTCGCGCGGCAGCGTCCGCTCGGTGCGGCCCGCCTCGGCGGCGCGGCCGAGCAGGTCCACCGGGGACTCGTTGAAACGGAAGTTGTTGACCTCGCCGGTCACCTCGCCGTTCTCCACCAGGTAGACGCCGTCGCGGGTGAGGCCGGTCAGCAGCAGCGTGGCCGGGTCGACCTCGCGGATGTACCACAGGCAGGTCAGCAGCAGACCGCGCTCGGTGGCCGCGACCATCTCGTCCAGCGACCGCTCGCCGCCGCCGTCCAGCACCAGGTTGTCGGCGGCGGGCGCGACCGGCAGGCCGGTCAGCCCGGCGCTGTGCCGGGTGGTGGTGAGCCGGGCGAGCGAGCCCTCGTGGATCCAGTTCACCGGCTCCACCGGCAGCCCGTTGTCGAACACCGAGGTGTCGTCGCCCGAGGAGTGCGCGATCACGAACGGCGCCGCCTCCAGGCCGGGCTCCGCCGGGTCGCTGCGCAGGGTCAGCGGCAGCGGCGACAGCTTCTCGCCGACCCGGGTCCCGCCGCCGGGCTTGCTGAAGACCGTACGGCCCTCGGCGGCGTCCCGGGCCGCGGCCGACCAGAACTGGTAGATCATCAGGTCCGCGACGGCCGACGGCGGCAGCAGCGTCTCGTACCGGCCCGCGGGCAGGTCGATCCGGCGCTCGGCCCAGACCAGCCGGCGGGCCAGGTCGGCGTCCATCGCCAGCGGGTCCACGTCGGTGAAGTCGCGGGTGGCCGCGCCCGCCCACGCCGAGCGCCTGCGGTCGGGGGACTTCGCGTTCACCTCAAGGGTGCCGGTCGGCTGGTCGTGCCGCAGCCGCAGCCCGGCCGAGGTGCCCAGATACGTCGACGTCACCGAGTGGAAGGCGAAGCCGTACAGCTCACGGCCGCCCGCCCGCGCCGTCGCGAACGCCTCGCCGAGCGCGGGCGCGAAGGACGCGAAGACGTCGGAGTTGGTCTCGGCGGGCCCGTCGGTGAAGGCCGCCGAGTGCGGCACGCCCGTCACCAGCGGCTGCGCGTCCTCGGCGGGACCGGCCTCGCGGGCCGCCGCCTCGGCCGCCCGTACCAGCGGCTCCAGCTCGTCGGCGGTCACGGCCGAGCGGGACACCACACCGGACGCGGTGCCCTCGGCGCCGTCCACGGTGGCGATCACGGTGAGGGTACGGCCGCGCGTGACGCCGTTGGTGGTCAGGGAGTTGGCCGCCCAGCGCAGATTCGCGCTGGACTCCTCCTGGGCGATCACCACGCAGCCGTCCGCGTTCGACAGCTCAAGCGCCCGTTCGACGATCTCGTGCGGCTTGGTCGTCACGCTGCTCATCGTCCGGCCTCCTGGGTGGTGTTGAGAATGCTGACGCCCCGGAAGAGGGCGGCCGGGCAGCCGTGGCTGACGGCCGCGACCTGGCCCGGCTGGGCCTTGCCGCAGTTGAAGGCACCGCCGAGCACATACGTCTGCGGGCCGCCGACGGCGTCCATCGAGCCCCAGAAGTCGGTGGTGGTGGCCTGGTAGGCGACGTCCTTGAGCTGGCCCGCGAGCCGCCCGTTCTCGATCCGGAAGAACCGCTGCCCGGTGAACTGGAAGTTGTAGCGCTGCATGTCGATGGACCACGAGCGGTCGCCGACGACGTAGATGCCGCGTTCGACGCCGCCGATCAGCTCCTCGGTCGAAGGACCGTCGGGCGCGGGCCGCAGCGAGACGTTCGCCATCCGCTGCACCGGGACATGGCCGGGGGAGTCGGCGTACGCGCAGCCGTTGGACCGCTCGAAGCCGGTGAGCTTCGCGATCCGCCGGTCGAGCTGGTAGCCGACGAGCGTGCCGTCCTTGATCAGGTCCCAGGACTGTCCCGCCACGCCCTCGTCGTCGAAGCCGACGGTGGCCAGACCGTGCTCCGCCGTACGGTCACCGGTCACATTCATCAGCGGCGAGCCGTACTTGAGCGTGCCGAGCTGGTCGAAGGTGGCGAAGGAGGTGCCCGCGTACGCCGCCTCGTACCCCAGCGCGCGGTCCAACTCCGTGGCGTGGCCGATCGATTCGTGGATCGTCAGCCACAGGTTGGACGGGTCGACCACCAGGTCGTACGCGCCCGCCTCGACCGAGGGCGCGCGCATCTTCTCGGCCAGCAGCTCCGGGATACGGGCCAGCTCCGCGTCCCAGTCCCAGCCGTGGTCCGCGCCGGTCAGATACTCCCAGCCGCGGCCGACCGGCGGCGCGAGCGTGCGCATCGAGTCGAAGTCGCCGCTGTCGCCGTCGACGGCGACAGCGGTGAGCTGCGAATGGAGGCGGACGCGCTGCTGCGTGGTCGTGGTGCCCGCGGTGTCCGCGTAGAACTTGTTCTCCTGCACGGTCATCAGCGAGGCGTCCGCGTGGTCGACCCCGTCGGCCGCCAGCAGCCGGGCGCTCCACTCCGCGAGCAGCGCCGTCTTCTCCGCGTCCGGCACGTCGAACGGGTTGATGTCATACGCCGACACCCACACCCGGTCCGCGTGCACCGGCTCGTCGGCCAGCTCCACCCGCTCCCGCGACCCCGCCGCCGCGATCACCTTCGCGGACAGCTTGGCCATCGCGACCGCCTGCGAGGCGACCTTGGCCGCCGCGTCCATCGTCAGGTCGACCCCGGAGGCGAAGCCCCAGGCCCCGCCGTGCACCACCCGTACCGCGTACCCCAGATCGGTGGTGTCGGAGGTGCCCGACGGGCGCGCGTCGCGCAGCCGCCAGGTCGCGCCGCGCACCCGCTCCAGCCGGAAATCGGCGTGGTCCGCGCCCAGCGCGCGGGCGCGGGCCAGTGCGGCGTCGGCGAGTGCCCGCAGGGGCAGCGCCAGGAATGACTGATCGACCTCATGAGGCACGACGAACTTCCCCTTCGACCGTTCGACAGGTATCCGCAGTGAATCATGTCCCGCCGACCGCCAGCGCGTGCTTTTCCGCAGGACGCGGCGTGTGCCGGGGCGGGCGGCCGGCGAATCGTCAGATGCCAATCCGTGCCGAGACCTTGAGGTTGGTCCAGACCAATCTCTATGCTCATGACGCCGCCCTCACTCCTGTCCGCTGCACCACACTCCGCACGACGAGGAGCCCCCCACATGTCAGTACGCCGTAATGCCGCCGCGGTCGGCGCGGTCGGCGCCGCCGCCTTGACGATCGCCGCGCTCACGCCGGTGACCGCCAGCGCCCACGGCGCGCTCAGCGCACCGGTCAGCCGGATCTCCGGCTGCTTCGCCGAAGGCCCCGAACACCCCCAGTCGCAGGTCTGCAAGGACCTGGTCGCCGACAGCGGCACCCAGCCGCTGTACGACTGGAACGAGGTGAACATCGCCAACGCCAACGGCCAGAGCCGCACGATCATCCCCGACGGCCACCTCTGCTCGGCCAACCGCGACAAGTACCGGGCGCTGGACTGGGCCCGCACCGACTGGCCCGCCACCGCGGTCTCGGCGGGCACCACCACCGTCAACTTCCGTGTCACCGCGCCGCACAAGGGCACGATGACGCTCTACATCACCAAGGCCGGATACGACCCGACCAAGCCGCTCAAGTGGTCCGACCTGGACGCCACCCCGATCGCCGTCTACAACACCGTCGCCTCCGCGACGAACGGCTACTACACCTTCAACGCCACCCTGCCCAGCCGCACCGGCAGGCAGCTCATCTACCAGGTGTGGCAGCGCAGTGACAGCCCCGAGGCCTTCTACGGCTGCTCCGATGTCGTCTTCGGCCAGGGGGTACAAGCGGCGGCGGTCGCCGCGCCCCAGGCGCCGACCGACCGGCAGATCGCGGCCGGCGCGTCCAAGTCCACCGTCAGCCACCACGGTCACGGCGGCGACGTCGCCGTGACATCCACCACGGCGAAGCTCGCGACCAGCGACGTGACCGACAACCGCGCGGCCACCGGCACCCTGGAGACCGCCCTGTCCGGCAGCGCCGTTCTGGCGTCGGGCGCCGTGGGACTGCTGCTCTGGAGCCGCCGCAGGGCCGCCGCCCGCGCGAACGGCTGACCCATGGTTCTGTAGGAAACCCACAGGGACCACGGGAGCAGCCTGTCGGGGCCGATTCCCCGGATCGGTGCGAGGACCGATAGCTTTTCACGGAGAAACTCACGACTGAGGGAGTGATCCGTTGAGCCGCTCGGTTCTCGTCACCGGAGGCAACCGGGGCATCGGCCTCGCCATCGCGCGTGCCTTCGCCGACGCGGGCGACAAGGTCGCCATCACCTACCGCTCGGGTGAGCCGCCCGCCGAACTGGTGGCGCTCGGCTGCCTGGCCGTCCGCTGCGACATCACCGACCCCGAGCAGGTGGAACAGGCTTACAAGGAGATCGAGGAGAAGCACGGGAACGTGGAGGTGCTGGTCGCCAACGCCGGCATCACCAAGGACCAGCTCCTCATGCGGATGTCGGAGGAGGACTTCACGTCCGTCCTCGACACCAACCTCACCGGAACCTTCCGGGTCGTGAAGCGCGCGAACCGCGGCATGCTGCGGGCCAAGAAGGGCCGCGTCGTCCTGATCTCCTCCGTGGTCGGGCTGCTGGGCTCCGCGGGACAGGCCAACTACGCGGCCTCCAAGGCGGGGCTGGTCGGATTCGCCCGCTCGCTCGCCCGTGAACTGGGCTCGCGCAACATCACCTTCAACGTCGTGGCGCCCGGTTTCGTCGACACCGACATGACCCAGGCGCTCACCGACGAGCAGCGCGAGGGCATCGTGGCGCAGGTGCCCCTCGGCCGCTACGCGAAGCCCGAGGAGATCGCCGCGACGGTGCGGTTCCTCACCTCGGACGACGCCTCGTACATCACTGGAGCCGTCATCCCCGTTGACGGCGGATTGGGCATGGGTCACTGAGAACATGAGCGGAATCCTCGACGGTAAGCGCATCCTCATCACGGGTGTGCTGATGGAGTCCTCCATCGCCTTCCACGCCGCCAAGCTGGCCCAGGAGCAGGGTGCCGAGATCATCCTGACCGCCTTCCCCCGGCCCACCCTCACCGAGCGCGTCGCCAAGAAGCTGCCCAAGCCGGTCAAGGTCATCGAGCTGGACGTGACCAACACCGAGCACCTGGAGCGTCTTGAGAAGGTGGTCCGCGAGGAGCTGGGCGGCCTCGACGGTGTCGTGCACTCCATCGGGTTCGCCCCCCAGGACGCCATGGGCGGCAACTTCCTCAACACCTCGTTCGAGTCCGTCGCGACGGCCATGCACGTCTCCGCGTTCTCGCTGAAGTCGCTCACCATGGCGTGCATGCCGCTCATGCCCGCGTACGACAGCGCCACCGGCGCGGGCGGCGGCTCGGTCGTCGGCCTCACCTTCGACGCGCAGTACACCTGGACCGGTTACGACTGGATGGGCCCGGCCAAGGCGGCACTCGAGGCCACCTCCCGCTACCTCGCCCGTGACCTCGGCCCGCGCAATGTGCGCTGCAATCTGGTCTCGGCCGGGCCGATCGGCTCGATGGCCGCCAAGTCCATCCCGAGCTTCGGCGAGCTGTCGGACACCTGGAACCACCTCTCCCCGCTGGAGTGGAACACCGCCGACCCCGAGCCCGCCGGGCGCGGTGTCGTGGCGCTGCTCTCCGACTGGTTCCCGAAGACGACCGGCGAGATCATCCACGTGGACGGCGGCCTGCACGCCGTCGGCGGCTGACCTTCCCGAGGACTGTGGCAGGGCCCCCGTACCGACCGGTGCGGGGGCTCCGCCGTGTACGGCCCCGCCAGGTCAGGCGGGTGAGGCGGGTCAGGAAGGCCATGCGGGTCAGGGCGGGTCAGGCCAGCGTCGTGCCGAAGCGGCAGTGGAAGGCGTGGTCACGGGCCTCGGCCGCGGCGCGCTCCGGGTCGGCCGCGCGGATCGCGTCGACCAGCCGCGCGTGGTCGAGATGGTCCTCGGGCCGCAGGTCGGTGCCGACGTCGGCCCGCAGGAAGTCCCGCAGCACCTCGCCGAGGTCGGCGTAGAGCGCGGTGAGCACGTCATTGTGCGAGGCGGCCACCACCGCCAGGTGCATGGTCGCGTCGGCCTCGACGAAGGACTCCGCGTCGCCCGACTCCCAGGCCCTCTCGCGCCGGTCGAGCGCCGCGTCGAGCTGCGCCAGGTCGGCGTCGGTACGGCGCTGCGCCGCCAGACCCGCGGCCGTCCCCTCCAGCGAGCCGCGCAGCTCGGCCACGTGCAGCGGGTCGGAGTCGGCGAAGCGCGCCCGCATCACCCCGGCCAGTTCGCTGGTGGCCACCACATAGGTGCCGGAGCCCTGCCGGATGTCGAGCAGACCGTTGTGGGCGAGCGCCCGCACCGCCTCGCGGACGGTGTTGCGCGCCACCCCCAGTTGCTCCACCAGCTCCGGTTCGGTGGGGATACGGGAGCCGACCGGCCAGGCGCCCGAGGTGATCTGGGCGCGGAGGCTGCCGATCGTACGGTCGGCGAGCGTGGTGTGCCTGGGCACTGGACCGAGATTCATCCCATCATTCTATGATGGGGAAATGCGTGACGACGAATCCCTCGCCCTCGACCCCGCCCGGACGCCGCAGACGGCCCCGCCGACGGCACGAACGACGGCCTCCGTGACGGCCGCGGAACCCGTACAGGACACGGGCTCCGGCCCGGTCCCGGCCACCGGCCCGACCGCCGCCCCGGCCCGGGACCGTACCGGCACCGCGCCCGCCGCCGCGCCCGCCGCCGGTCTCGCCGGGAACCCCTGGCTGCGCCGCCTCGTCGTCGCCGGTCTCGTCCTGGCCGCGCTCAACCTCCGCCCCGGCATCACCAGCCTCGGCGCCCTGCTCAAGGAGGTCCGCGACGGCCTCGGCATGAGCGGCACCATGGCGGGCCTGCTCACCTCCGTACCCTCCGCGTGCTTCGCGCTCTTCGGCTTCGCCGCCCCGAGGCTGGCCCGCCGCCACGGCCCCGGCGCCGTGATCTGCGTCGGCATGGCCGCCATCACCGCCGGGCTCGCGCTGCGCCCGCTGGCCGGGAACACCGCGATCTTCCTGGCCCTCAGCGCCCTCGCCCTCGGCGGCATCGCCGTCTCCAACGTGCTGATGCCGGTGATCGTCAAGCGCTACTTCCCCGACCGGGTCGGCGCGATGACCGGCCTGTACTCCATGGCCCTCTCCCTCGGCACCGCCCTCGCCGCCGCCGTCACCGTCCCCATGACCCACGCCATGGGCCACGGCTGGCGGCTCGGCCTCGGCGTGTGGGCCGCGCTGGCCGCCGTCGCCGTGGTGCCCTGGCTCGCGCTGGTCCGCGACCGTACGGGCGCGCCGCCCGCCACCGGCGCCCGGAAGGACGCCGCGGCCGTCAACACCGACGCGGCCCGGAAGAGTGACGCGGCGCGCGCCGCGGACGGCGGCCACGGCCGTATCACCGGCAGCCGTACCGCCTGGGCGCTCGCCTGCTTCTTCGGACTCCAGGCCACCGCCGCGTACATCACCATGGGCTGGATGCCGCAGATCTTCCGGGACGCCGGACTGTCCGCGGGCAAGGCGGGGCTGCTGCTCGCGGTCACCATGGTGATGGGCGTGCCGCTGTCCTTCGTGCTGCCGCCGCTCGCCGCCCGGATGCGGGCGCAGGGCCCGCTGGTCGTCCTGCTCGGCGCCTTCGGACTGGTCGGTTACGCGGGCCTGTGGGCCGCCCCGGCCGCCGCGCCGTGGGTGTGGGCGCTGCTGCTCGGCATCGCCAACTGCGCCTTCCCGCTGGCCCTGACGATGATCGGGATGCGGTCGCGGACCGGCGCGGGAGTCGTCCGGCTGTCCGCCTTCGCGCAGAGCACCGGCTATCTGATCTCGATCCCCGGACCGATCCTCGTCGGCACCCTCAACCAGGCCAGCGGCGGCTGGGGGCTGCCGATCGCCTTCATGATCGCGCTGATGGTGCCGCAGATCGTCTGCGGGGTGCTCGCCGGGCGGCGGCGACACATCGAGGACGAACTGTGACCCCGGTGCGGCGGCACCGCGGCCCGGTGCGAGACTGAACGCATGCCCGTACTCGAACCGAATCCCCCGCAGAGCCAGCGGCGCCTGCTGATCGTCTTCGGCCTCATGCTCGGCGTGCCCGCACTGGTCGCCATCGTCGCCACCTTCGCCGCCCGGATGGGCTGACCGCCCCCGCCCACCGGCCCGTTCGGGCCACGACCCCGAGTCCGGAGGTGGGGACAACCCCACCTTCCCTAGGGGGCCAGGGTCAGGGTCAAGTGGGTGGACGGCCGGATGGGACCGCACGGCGCCCGCCCGTAGCGTCGAAGTGCAAGCAGACAACGGCACTTCGACGGTTTTCCACGGAGGCGGTCACCGTGACCACGCAGTCCCCGCACCTCTACTCCCGGCAGTCCCGGCAGTCCCGGCCCACCGTCGAGTCCGCCACGGCCGCGGGGTCCGCCGGGGCCGAGAAGCCCGGACGCGGAAACGCGTCGTCTGCGAACGCGTCGTCCGCGAACGCGTCGTCCGGGAACGTGCAGACGAGCCTGCCGTGGTGGGCCGTCGCCCTGCCCGCGCTCGCCTTCGCCGCGCTGCTCGCCCTCCTCAGCGGCGGCACCGCGGACGCCTCGACCGCGGCCTCCTCCGGCGACCTGCTCGGCCACATCGCCTCCTCGCTGCCGGACCTCGTCCAGCGCTTGCTGTGAGCCTCACCCCTGACCTTCCGCCGCCCCCGCCCCGCCGCCCCCCGTACGGCCTCTGACCTGCGCCCCCGGCGGCCCCCGCGGCGGTGGAGATGCGCCATCCCGCGCCTGACAGCGGGTTTTCTGGAAAGCTGAAGGACATGACCGTCGATTCGACCCGCACGATCGTCCTTCTCCGCCACGCCAAGGCCGACTGGCCGTCGGTCGCCGACCACGAGCGGCCACTGGCCGACCGCGGCCGGCTGGACGCCGCTGCGGCGGGCCTCCGTTTCGCCGACGACGGCATCACCCCCGACGTGGCGCTGTGCTCCACCTCGGTCCGCACCCGCGAGACCTGGAAGCTCGCCGCCCACGAAATGCCGCACCGCCCCAAGACCGTCTACGAGGAGCGGCTCTACGAAGCCTCGCTCGGCGATCTGCTCGCGCTGCTCACCGAGACCTCGGACGAGGTCGGCTCGCTGCTGCTGATCGGCCACAACCCCGGCATGCACGCCCTCGCCGACGCGCTCGCGGGTACCGCCGAAGGCGACACCGCGGCCCGGATGACCCGCGGCTTCCCCACCGCCGCCTTCGCCGTCGTCACCTTCTCGGGCTCCTGGAAGTCCGTCGAACACGGCGTCGGCCGCCTGACCGCCTTCTGGGCGCCGCACGACTGACCGGTACGAGGCCCGCGCGGCCGGTACGAGCGCCGTAGCCGCTACGGGACGGCGCGAACCGGTGCGCGTGCGTACGGATACGTATCGGCGCCCGGCCCGGCGCGGGAATTGTCGCGGTCAGAGCGTCGGTACGCCGTCCAGCGCGTCGGCGGCCTCGATCTCCTCGCGGGTGATGCCCAGCAGATACAGCACGGTGTCGAGGAAAGGTACGGTCACGGCGGTGTCGGCCGCCTGGCGTACGACGGGCTTGGCGTTGAAGGCGACGCCGAGCCCGGCCGCGTTCAGCATGTCCAGGTCGTTCGCGCCGTCGCCGATCGCGACGGTCTGGCTGAGCGGCACCCCGGCCTGCTCGGCGAAGCTGCGCAGCAGGCGCGCCTTGCCCGCCCGGTCCACGATCGGGCCGACGACCTTGCCGGTGAAGCGGCCGTCCACCACTTCGAGGGTGTTGGCCGCCGCGAAGTCCAGGCCGAGCCGCACCTTCAGGTCGTCGGTGACCTGGGTGAAGCCGCCGGAGACCACGCCGACCTGGTAGCCGAGCCGCTTGAGCGTACGGATCAGGGTGCGCGCGCCGGGCGTGAGCCGCACCTCGGAGCGGACCTTGTCGACCACGGACGCGTCGAGACCGGCCAGCAGCGCCACCCGCGCGTGCAGCGACTGTTCGAAGTCCAGCTCGCCGCGCATCGCGGCGGCCGTCACCGCGGCGACCTCGGCCTCGCAGCCCGCGTGCGCGGCGAAGAGCTCGATCACCTCGTCCTGGATGACGGTGGAGTCCACGTCCATCACGACCAGCCGCTGCGCCCTGCGCTGGAGACCGGCGGGGACCACGGCCACGTCGATGCCGAGGGCCGCCGCCTCGACCGAGAGCACCGAGCGCAGCACACCGGGCTCGGCGCCGGAGACGGCGAACTCCACCGCTGTCACCGGGTACTTGGCCAGCCGGAAGATGCGGTCGATGTTGCCGCCCGCGTTGGTGATCAGGGCGGCGGTGGCCGCGGTCGACTCGGCGGTCAGCGGGCGGCCGAGCACGGTGACATGCGAACGGCCCTCGCCGCGCGGCCTGTTGTCGCCGGTGCCGGAGATGATCTCCGCCTCCATGCCGATGGACTCGGCCCAACTGTGCACGGTGGAGCGCAGTTCGCCTTCGAGGCCGGGGGAGGGCGCCGTCACCAGGGCGCACAGCACTATCCGGCCCCGCGTGACGACCTGCTCGATGTCCACCACGTCCACCCGGAAGGCGGCGAGCGTGTCGAAGAGCCCCGCGGTGATGCCGGGACGGTCCTTGCCGAAGATCTTGACCAGAATGGTGGGCGCGTCCGCCGGCGGAACGGCGGCGACAGGCGCGGTCTGCGAGACGTCGTTCATGGTGCTCCCACCGTAGCCGCCCCGCCCGGCCCGATGATCGGCCGTCTCGGTTGGCGGACCGCCCCCAAGACCGCGGGCCTCGCCTTCAGGAGCGGAGATGCGGCGCGGTGCGGCTGCGCGGGACCAGGTTTTTCAGGGGGGCGCGGGGCTCGCCTTCAGGATCGGAGGTGCGGCGCGGTGCGGCTGCGCGGGACCAGGTTTTTCAGGGGCGCGGGGAACTGCGCGACCAGCGCTCGCGGTGGCGAGCTGTGAACACCGCCCTCATGGGGCAGACGATGTTCGCTGTCGGGCCGTGAGCCCGAGGGGTGCGGGGCCCCGCAGATCCCCGCACCCCCGGCGGACGCCGGCTCAGCGGGGCCCGCGCGGCGCGGCAGGCGGCGGGGGAGGCGGCGGCTCCGGCCACTTCTCCTCCGGCCGGCCCGAAGCCCCGGCCCGACCCGAAGCCCCGGCCCCGCCGGAGCCGCCTCGCGGCCGACGGAAACCGGGCGGCGGCGGCCCCGCGATGGTCGGCGCGGCGTCCACCCCGCCAGCCTGCGGGGCCTTGTACGGATTCGGCTCGTCACCGGGCCGCGGCCCGGCGTAAGGATTGGGCTCGCCGCCACCCCCCGCGTAAGGATTGGTCTCGGCACCGCCCCCCGCGTAGGGATTGGGCTCGCCGCCGCCCCCGGCGTACGGGTTGGGCTCCTCACCGTCCTCCGGACGGTAGACCGGGCTCGGCAGATACGGTCCCGCCCGATAGGCCAGCTCCGGATACGTACGGCCCGCGTCGTCGCCCCCGGCGGAGCCGGACACGTGCACGCCCTCCTCGGCGCCCGGCGCCGGACCGCCGCTGTCGTAGGCGCCGTCCCCCGTATCGGGAAGCGCGCCCCCGCCCGGCCGGGCCAGCGCCGCGACCTGCTGTCCCGCCGCCCCGGTGGCCAGCGCGAGCAGCGCGCCCACCGCGCCCATGCCCGCGCCCCAGACGGCGCCGAGCAGCAGTCCCAGCGGGAGGCTGCCGTGCAGGTCGACCCCGGCGCCGACGGCGTCGAAGCCGAAGACCGACAGATTCGCGTTGACCTTCACCTTGCTCAGATGCGACAGCAGCGGCAGCGCCACGGCCGTGACCAGGCCGAGCCGCACCGCGCACCGTGCGACGAAACCGCCCTTGGCGGCACCGTCGAGCGGAGTGCGGGTGGCGGTGAGCGCGCCCGCGAGCAGCATCATCACCGCGATGGCGACCGGCAGCAGCCAGACCCGGCTGTCGAGTTCGGCCAGCGCGCCCGGTGTGATCGTCTTGCCGGACCCGCCCGCCAGCAGCTTGTCGACGGGATCGGGCAGGAACGACGTCAGCGGCCCCGACGCCTGCCCCTTCCACGGCACGAACAGGCCGAGCGGTACCGCGAGCCATACGCCGTTGGGCGCGCCGAGCAGCGCCGCGCCCATGATCCGGCCCGGCTCGTCGCCGGTCAGCGCCGCGTAACAGGCCGCCGCGTCACCCGCGAGCACCGCGACCACCATGACGACGGTCAGCGCGGACACGGCGGGCCGCACCGCGCGGTGCACGCCCTCCCATCCGGCCGGCAGCGGTGTCCTGCGCGAGGCGAGCAGCGCGATCAGCAGCACGCCGAGCACCCACACCAGGCCGCCCGCCAGGGTCCGCCCGGTGGCGACCTCGAAGGTGATCGACGCCTTGGTCTGGATCAGCCCCTGCAACCCGTCGGTGAGGCCGCCGCTGATCTTGCCCACGCCGGGCAGCTTGCTCAGCAGGTCGTCCGTGGTGCCCTTGGACGGGCCGAGCGCGGCGCCGTCGATGGCCACCGTGTCCTGCCCCGCCCAGGCGAGACCGCCGAGGACCGCCAGGAACAGCACGGCGGTCGTCACGACCCGCGCCGCCAGTTCGCCGACACCGACCGTCGGACCGGCCCTGCGCAGCGAGCGCAGGAACACCCACGACAGCAGCAGCGCGCCGACGAGTGCCACACCCAGCGGCGCGATACCGATCGCGCCCTGGGTCTGCGATCCGCTCAGTCCGAACGCGCCGACGTCACCGCCCGGCCGCACCTTGCCGCCCACCGCCATCGCGACCACGGCTGCCGTCATCGGCCCCAGTGATCCGGCGGTGTCCGCGCCCAATAGATGTAAGGCGAGAGCGGCGGTGCCCGCCATCGCCAGGAACGCCCAACTCACCGACGCCACAGCGGCGAGCATGACGCTCGTCCAGGGCGTGGTCCGTGCACTCATCCCGACCCCCGAGGCCGTTCGTCCCCCCATGCACCCAATGCGCCCCACTCTCGGGCGCGGACGGGTGCCGCGTCAACGTCCGTTGCGGAACACGTACATCGGGCTTGTTTTCTGTTACGAGACAGGAGCCTGCAATAGTTCCTCCCGAACTTCGCTATCTCTAGACTCCCCCCATGGGGGACTACTCGGGGGACAACACATGGGGCTTGGGGTGCCTGAACTCGTACTCGAATTGAACGGACGGACCTGGACGCTGGACGCGTCCCGCTCGTACAGCCTGGGGCGCGATCCGTCGGGGGATCTGGTACTCGACGACGCCAGGGTGTCGTGGCGGCACGCCACCATCCGCCGTGCGGAACGCGGTTGGGTGATCGAGGACCTCGGCAGCACCAACGGCACCTATGTACAGGGGCAGCGGGTCCAGCAGACCGAGGTGGGGGCCGGTTCGACCGTCCACCTCGGCAACGCCACGGACGGACCCCGGCTGAACTTCACCGCGGGCGCGCAGGCCGGCGCCGATGTGTACAGCGCGGAGACCGCGCACGCGACGCCGCAGCAGCGCTACCCGCAGGCGCGGGCCGCGGCACCCGTCGGACAGGCCGGGGCCCCGCAGGCCCCGGCCCCGCAGCACGTCCAGCCGCCCGCCCAGGCCCAGCCGCAGGCGCAGATGCACGCGCAGGCGCCCGCCGCCCCGCCGCGTCAGCAGCAGCCCGGCGGCTGGGGACAGCCGCCCGCGCAGGTGCCGCCGCAGCAGTACGCGCGGCAGCCGCAGCCTCCCCAGCAGGGCCAGGGCGGCCAGGGCGGCTGGGGTCAGCCGCCGGTCCAGCAGCCGCCCGCCCCGCGCGCGCAGCCCCAGCAGCCCGCGGGCGGACACCCGCAGGGCGTCCGCAGCCCCACCACCTTCCACCAGCTCGCCCTCGGCCGGGTCATGAAGATCGGCCGCGCGCTGGAGAACGAACTGGTCGTCTCCGACCTCCAGGTCTCCCGGTACCACGCGGAGTTCCGCGCGCACCCCGACGGCCGCTACGAGATCGTCGACCTCGGCAGCCACAACGGCACGTACGTCAACGGCCAGCCGATCCAGCGCCATCTGCTCGGCCCCAACGACATCGTCGGCGTCGGCCACTCCACCTTCCGGCTGGTCGGCGACCGCCTCGAGGAGTTCGTCGACACCGGCGAGGTCTCCTTCTCCGCCCGCCGCCTGACCGTCACCGTGCCGCACGGCAAGGTGACCAAGCAGATCCTCAAGGACGTCTCCTTCGGCGTACCGGAGAAGTCACTGATCGGCGTGATCGGCCCGTCCGGCTCCGGCAAGTCCACGCTGCTGCGCGCGCTCACCGGCTACCGCCCCGCCGACCAGGGCGAGGTGCTGTACGACAACCGCAATCTGTACAAGCAGTTCGCCGAGCTGCGGCAGCGCATCGGCCTGGTCCCGCAGGACGACATCCTGCACAAGGAACTCCAGGTCAGGACGGCACTGCGGTACGCGGCCAAGCTCCGCTTCCCCGGTGACACCGCGTCCGCGGAGCGCGAGGCGCGGATCAACGAGGTACTGCGCGAGCTGAAGCTCGACATCCACGCCGACAAGCGCATCACCTCGCTCTCCGGCGGCCAGCGCAAGCGCGTCTCGGTCGCCCTCGAACTGCTCACCAAACCCTCGCTGATATTCCTGGACGAGCCGACCTCCGGCCTCGACCCGGGCATGGACCGCGACGTCATGAAGCTGCTGCGCGGCCTGGCCGACGACGGCCGTACGGTACTGGTCGTCACCCACTCCGTCGCCGAACTGGCGCTCTGCGACAAGCTGCTGGTGATGGCCCCCGGTGGCTCGGTCGCCTACTTCGGCCCGCCGGACGAGGCGCTGAACTTCTTCGGCTACGAAACCTGGGCCGATGTCTTCTCCGCCTTCGAGAACTACCGCGACTACGACTGGTCGGGCCGCTGGCACGGCTCGCAGCACTACCAGATGTACGCCGCGGACCTGGACCAGGCGGCCCCGCAGCAGGCGCCGGTCATCCCGCACCAGGTGGCCAGGCCGCCCAAGCCGCAGGCGTGGCTGCCGCAGCTCGTCACCCTGATCCGCCGCTACATGTCGGTGATCGCCTCCGACCGGGGCTTCATCGCCCTGATGTTCATCCTGCCCGCGGTGCTCGGTGTGGTCAGCATCGTCATCCCGGCGGCCAGCGGCCTGGGCCCCGGACCGGCCAAGGCGCACGGCGTCAACAAGGACGCGGGCACGATCCTGCTGATCCTCGCGGTGGGCGCCTGCTTCTCCGGCGCCGCCAACTCCGTCCGCGAGCTGATCAAGGAACGGGTCATCTACGAACGGGAACGGGCCACCGGCCTGTCGCGTTCGGCGTATCTCATGTCCAAGGTCATCGTGCTCGGCCTGATCACCGCGGTGCAGGGCGCCGTCATCTGCGGCATCGGGTTCGCGCCGCGCGCGATGCCCACCGAGGGCGTCATCATGAAGAGCCAGCCCGCGGTCGAGATGACCCTGGCCATCATCGGCCTCGGCTTCACCTCGATGATGTTCGGCCTGATCATCTCCTCGCTGGTGAAGACCGCGGAGAAGACGATGCCGCTGCTGGTCATGTTCGCCATCGTCCAGGTGGTGTTCACCGGCGTGCTCTTCCAGCTCTACGACTCGCCCGGCATCGAGCAGTTCGCCTGGCTGATGCCCGCCAGGTGGGCGGTGGCCGCGCTCGGCACGACGGCGAATCTCAACGTGATCATGCCGTGGGACCCGGGCAACCCCGACGCGCTGTGGAAGCACACCGCGAGCCAGTGGACGATCGACATGGTCGTCCTGGTGCTGCTCGGCGTCGTGTGCGGCGTCGTGGTCTCGCGGCTGCTGCGCCGCCACGAGCCGGAAGTCATGCGGAAGTAGTGAAACGGAAGTAGCGAATCCGAATACGCCGAAAGGGCGGCGGGACCGAAAGGTCCCGCCGCCCTTTCGCGCTGCGGCTGTGGGAGCCGAACGCGCGGATCAGTACGCGGAGTTCACGTTGTCCATGGAACCGTAGTTCGCCGCGGCGTAGTTGCAGGCGGCGGTGATGTTCGCGACCGGGTCGTAGATGTCCCACGAGGTTCCGTCGACGTGGTACGCCTGGAAGGTCGGGTCGATGACCTGGAGCAGGCCCTTGGACGGAATGCCGGCGGCGGCGTTGGAGTCGTACAGGTTGATCGCCTGCGGGTTGCCGCTCGACTCGCGCATGATGTTGCGGTAGATGCCGTCGTAGCTGCCGGGGATGCCCTTCTGGGCCATGATCGCCAGCGACTGCTTGATCCAGCCGTCCAGGTCGTTGGTGTACGTGGTCGTGGCGGCGGTGCTGGCCTGCGGGGCGGCCTGCACGGCGGTACGCGTCGTGGAGCGGTTCGCGGCGGCCGTGTCCTTGGCCCGCTGCGCGGCGGCGTCGGCCGCGGCCTTCTTCTTGGCGGCCGCGTCGGCGGCGGCCTTCTTGGCGGCGGCGTCCGCTGCCGCCTTCTTCCGCGCCGCGGCGTCGGCAGCGGCCTTCTTCTTCGCGGCGGCCTCGTCGGCCGCCTTCTTCTTGGCCGCCTCGTCCGCGGCCTTCTTCTTCGCCGCGGCCTCGGTGATCGCGCGCTCCGAGGCGATGCCGGCCTGCGCTTCGATGCTCTTGACCTGGTCGCCGGTGGAGACCTGGAAGCCGGTGGGGTCACCGACCGCGGCGGAGGCAGTCCCGCCGGTCCCCTGGAGACCGGTGACGGCCAGGACGACAGCGGTCGCGGCGACGGCGCCGGCCGCCGTGATCTTGTGGGTCTTGGTAAGCCGGCCGATCTTCGGGATCGTGGGGAGCTGCATAGGAATTAACCTCTTCCGTTTGCGGACCCGAGAATTCTTAGAGGGTCGGAAAACGGAGGTCAACGAGCCTTCCTACGAACTCCTTTCGTAGACGGTCGAGGGACAAATCGGAATCGGTATTCCCCCGGACAGTGGCGTGAGGCGCCCTTTCCACTAAGCGACTTAGTATGTGACGTACGTCCTATAGGTCACCTCACACGTCGTCGCCCCCTCCGTCGCCCAAGGTGACGGAGGGGGTGCTTTATGTGACGTTTATGGCAGCAGGAGATTGACGTCGCCGAATTCGTGCCAGAGGTAACCGCCGCGCAGCGCCTCGGCGTAGACCCGCTCCAGCAGCCGGTCGCCCGACAGCGCCCGCAGCATCAACAGGTGCGTGGCCTCCGGCTCGTGCAGTCCGGTCAGCAGCCCGTCCACCGCGCGCACCCCGCGCTCCGGGGTGACCACCAGCTCCGTCCAGCCGCCGCCCGGCCGCACCACACCGCGCTCGTCCGCCACCGACTCCAGCGCCCGTACCGCCGTCGTCCCCACCGCCACCACCCGGCCGCCCGCCGCGCGCGCCGCGTTCACCTGCCAGGCCGTCGCCGCCGACACGGTGTACGGCTCGGCGTACGGCGGCTCGTGCGCCTCGACCGACGCCACCCCGGTGTGCAGCGTGATCGGCGCGACCTGCACGCCCCGGCAGACCAGCTCCGTCACCAGCGCCGTGGTGAAGGGCCGCCCGGCGCTCGGCATCTCCGCGGAGCCGAGGCTGTCCGTCGACCGGGCGGAGAACACCGTCTGGTACGCCGCCAGCGGCTGGTCCCGGTCGGTGTAGCCGTACCGGATCGGCCGCCCGTACCGCCGCATGTACGCGACCGGGTCCGGCAGCGAGGGCGCGGCCACCCACAGCCGGTCCCCGGCCGGGTCGAGCGGCTCCTCCAGCACCAGCCGGGCCCCGGCGCGCAACTCGACCACCGCGCCCGCGGGGCCGCCGGCCCTGCGGACCGTCGAGCCGTGCCCGTCCGGGTCGCGGACCTCCACCACCCAGCGGCCGTCGTCCCGGCGGGTGGACCAGTGCACCACCACCGGCTGTCCGTCGAGCCGCCCGTCCACGGCCGCGGGCAGCGTCCGCGAGGTGTTCACCACCAGGACGTCACCGGCCCGCAGCAGCTTCGGCAGGTCGCGGAAGCCGTGGTGGGTGACCGCGCCGGTGCGCTGCTCGCCGACCAGCAGCCGTACCGTGTCCCGGCGGGCGGCCGGGGCCGTCGCGAGCAGCGAGTCCGGGACGCGCAGCCCCGCCAGCCCGGCCCGCGGAGCCCCGGCCGGGCCCCTGCCCCGCCCGATGTCCTTATTGCCCGCTCCTGTCCCCTTTATATAGGGGTCCTTCGCGGACCCCCGCCCGGAGTCCTTCGCGGGCCGCGCCGCCTGCGCGCCCTCCCGTACCGCACTCATCGCGCCTCCAGCAGCACCGGGGCGGTGTAGCGCCCGCTGGGCGCGGCCTCGTCGAGCAGCCGCAGGAAGGCCGGGACCACCGACTCCGGCAGCGGCCGGGCGGCGAAGTCCGCGTCGTCGGGCACGGCCGCCGCGTACAGCCCGGTCCGCAGATCGCCCGGGTCCACCCACCACACCCGCAGCCCCGGCTCCTCCTCGGCCAGCACCGCCGACAAATGGTCGAGCGCCGCCTTGCTCGCCCCGTACCCGCCCCAGGTCGGATACGCCTCCACCGCCGCGTCCGAGCTGACGTTCAGCACCGCGCCGCCCGCCGCCCGCAGCAGCGGCAGCGCCTCCCGCACCAGCGCGAACGGCGCCGTCACATTCGTCTCCAGCGCCTCCCGCAGCCCCGCCACCGGCAGCTCGGCCAGCGGCACCAGCGGCTCAGCGCCCAGCGCGCTCGCGTTGTTCACCAGCAGATCCACCCCGCCCAGCTCGCGCGCCGCCGCCACCAGCTCCGCCCGGTGCCCCGCCGCCGTCACGTCGCCCGGCACCGCCCGCACCCGTGGCCGTACCGCCGCGCCCCCGGCGTGATCCGGGCCGTACCGTTCCAGGTCCGCCGCGGCCGACCGCAGCGCGTCCGCGTTCCGCCCGTCCAGTACGAGGTCCCAGCCGCGCCCCGCCAGCTCGGCGGCCAGCGCCCGCCCCAGTCCGCGCGACGCTCCCGTGATGATCGCTACCGGCATGATCCAGCCCTCCGCACCGGGGCCCGGCCGTCCGCCGGACCACCTCGTGCCCTCACCGTAGGAACGCCCCGGCCGCACACGCCTCGGCCGGCCGCCGCACGCCTCACGGTCACTTGGAACTAGGCCACACGACCGAGGACGGTCGGTCCGGCGGCGCATACGGACCGTCACCCGGCGCCGGTACGGTGGAGACATGCCCATCCGGCCGCCACGAGGCGGAATCGAAGCGGTCAGCGCCGCGGTCCTGGCGATGAGCCGCCAGGTGGAGGTGCGCGACGTCCTCCAGACGATCGTCGCGTCCGCCCGCGAGCTGCTCGACGCCGAATACGCGGCCCTGGGCGTGCCCGACGACCACGGCGGCTTCGCGCAGTTCGTGGTCGACGGCGTCAGCGACGAGGAGTGGAAGGCCATCGGCCCGCTGCCCCGGCAGCACGGCATCCTCGCCGCGATCCTGCACGAGGCGACCCCGCTGCGGCTCGCCGACGTCCGCACCTTCGAGGACTTCCAGGGCTGGCCCAAGCACCACCCCGACATGCGCGACTTCATCGGCATGCCGGTGGTCGACGGCGACGAGATCCTCGGCGCGCTCTTCCTCGCCAACAAGAAGTGCGGCCCCGGCGGGACCCGCGGCGCCGACGGCACCTGCGGCTTCACCGAGGACGACGAGGACCTGCTGCGGATCCTCGCCGACCACGCCGCGATCGCCCTGACCAACGCCCGGCTCTACGAGCGCAGCCGCGAGCTGACGCTGGCGGGGGAGCGGGCCAGGATCGCGCACGAACTGCACGACGCCGTCTCGCAGAAACTCTTCTCGCTGCGGCTGACCGCCCAGGCCGCCGCCGCGCTGGTCGACTGCGACCCGGCGCGCGCCAAGGGCGAGCTGAAGCAGGTCGCGGCGCTCGCCGCCGAGGCCGCCGACGAACTGCGCGCCGTCGTGGTGGAACTGCGCCCGGCCGCCCTGGACGAGGACGGCCTCGTCGCCACCCTGCGCACCCAGGCCGACGTCCTGGACCGCGTCCACTCCGCCGACGTCACCTTCCACGCCGTCCGGGTGCGGGCGCTGCCCGCCGCGCAGGAGGAGGCGCTGCTGCGGGTCGCCCAGGAAGCGATGCACAACGCCCTGCGGCACGCGCACGCCGACGCCGTGGACGTCATCCTGGAAGGCCACGGCAAGGGCGCGCTGCTGCGGATCCGCGACGACGGCCGCGGCTTCGACCCCACCGCGGTCCGCCGGGCCGGACGGCACCTCGGACTGGTCTCCATGCGGGACCGGGCCGGCGGCGTCGGCGGCCGGCTCACCGTGCAATCGGAGCCCGGCAAGGGCACCGTCATCGAGATGGAGGTGCCCGGTGGCTGAGAACACCATCCGCGTGCTGCTGGTCGACGACCACCAGGTCGTCCGCAGGGGGCTGCGCACCTTCCTCGAGGTGCAGGGCGACATCGAGGTGGTCGGCGAGGCGGGCGACGGCGAGGAAGGCGTGGCCCGCGCCCAGGAACTGCGGCCCGACGTGATCCTCATGGACGTCAAGATGCCCGGTGTCGACGGCATCGAGGCGCTGCGACTGCTGCGCGACGCCGAGAACCCGGCACGGGTGCTGATCGTGACCAGCTTCACCGAACAGCGCACCGTCGTGCCCGCGCTGCGGGCGGGCGCCGCCGGATACGTCTACAAGGACGTGGACCCGGTCGCGCTCGCCGACGCCATCCGCTCCGTGCACGCCGGGCACGTCCTGCTCCAGCCCGAGGTCGCGGGCGCGCTGCTCTCCCAGGAGCAGGGCGGCACCGGCCAGGGCCGGGGCAACGCGCTGACCGAGCGGGAGCGCGAAGTCCTCGGCCTGATCGCCGACGGCCGCTCGAACCGGGAGATCGCCCGCGCGCTGGTGCTCTCCGAGAAGACGGTCAAGACCCACGTCTCCAACATCCTCATGAAGCTCGACCTCGCCGACCGCACCCAGGCCGCGCTGTGGGCGGTGCGCAACGGCGTGGGGAACTGACGGGACCGCTCGCGGCGCCACCGTGTCCACCTGTCCGTACGGGCCGACCACCACGTGGCCGTGCGGGCCGACCACCACGTGCCCGTGCGGGCCACCGTCCACCTGTCCGTGCGGGCATCCGTTCGGCGGAGTGAGATTCATACTGTCGGGTGTATGTCGTCCGAACGGCGCAACCTGATCCACGGTGACCCGTTCTGCAGGGCGTACCGCGGCGGATTGCCGCGGTGCACCCCCGGCCACGGCTGGGAGGTGCCCCCAGCAAAGAGGAAGTTCGAAGTGATGAACCTCAAGAAGGCCGCGACCGTCACCCTCGTGGCGGGCGGCCTGGCCGTCGCCGGTACCGGTGTGGCCTCCGCCGCCAGCGGCGCCGACGCGTGCGGCACCGCCGTGAAGTCCCCGGGCGTGGGCTCCGGCAACCTGGTGCAGGTTCCGGTGCACATCCCGGTCAACCTCAGCGGCAACTCGGTGAACGTGATCGGCCTGCTGAACCCGGCGTTCGGCAACGTCGCCGTCAACAAGTAACCACGGACGACGCGGACTTCCGGCCCGCCTCGCCGAAGGCCCCGCGGCACGGGATCCCTCCCCGTAGCCGCGGGGCCTCCCCACGCGCCGCCGCGCCGTGGGATGTCAGGTCCCGCGCCGCGCCCCGCGCGGGGACGTCAGGTCCCGTGCCGCGCCCCGCGCGGGGACGTCAGGTCCCGTGCCGCGCCCCGCGTGGGATGTCAGGTCCTGCGCCGCTCCGCCTCCTCGACATACGCGTTGTACGCCGCCACCTGCGCCCTGCGCGCCGTACGCTCCACCGGCCGCAGCAGCTCCGCCCGCGCCGCGATCTGCGAGGCGCTCACCGCCGCGCCGTGCCCGTCGGAGGCGATCGCCACCAGCGCCGCGACCCGCTGCGCCAGCGCCAGCACCCGTACCGCGCGCGGCGGATACCCCGGCGCGAGCACCTCGCCGCCGCGCTCGGCGCGCGCCCGGTACGCCTCGAGCGCCGCGTGCGCGGACGGACCCGCGCCCGCCACGTCCAGCCGCGCCAGCGCGTTCGTGGCGTCCCGCAGCGCCTCGGCCAGCTCCCGCTCGGCCTCGCTCAGCGACGGTACGTCGGCGGGCGGCGCGTCCCGTACCGGCAGGCACCGCCACTCGACCTCGACGTGCACATCGCCGGCCGGGCCCGCCTCGCGGACCTCGGGCACCAGACCGAGCGCCGCGCCGCCGACGGTGACCACCGCCTCGCCCGCGGCCAGCGCCCGCGCGTTGAACTCCGGCGGCCCGCTCAGCCCCAGCGGATGCCCGGCCACCGGCAGCGCGAGCCGCAGCCCCGTCACGCCCAGCGCGCGCAGCCTGCCGAGCCCCAGCGTCAGCCCCACCGGGACATGCTCACCCGGCAGCCCCGAGATCCGGTGCACGGCGTCGTCCGCCGTGATCTCCTGTGCGACGTCATCGGGGGCGGCAAGTCCGGCAAGCAGGGCATTTCCCCACGCGGTCAGCCGCCCTGAGCGAGGTTCATCAAGCATGCCCCCAGCCTATGGAACGGACCCGTCGCGCGGTGGCGTAAGTTTTCCCCGGGGGATCCTTCTGCCGGTGCCTACCCGCGCACACGGCAGACAGCCGAGACTGCAATGGGAGACAACGCGCTCATGAGCGATGTGCTGGAGCTGGTGGACGTATCCGTGGTCCGCGACGGACGGGCTCTGGTGGACCACGTGTCGTGGTCGGTCGCCGAGGGGGAACGCTGGGTCATCCTCGGACCCAACGGGGCGGGCAAGACCACCCTGCTCAATGTCGCGTCCAGCTATCTCTTCCCCACCACCGGCACCGTCCAGATCCTCGGCGACAAGCTCGGCAACGTGGACGTGTTCGAACTCCGGCCACGGATCGGCATGGCGGGCGCCGCCATGGCCGAGAAGATGCCGCGCAGGCAGACGGTCCTGGAGACCGTCCTCACCGCCGCGTACGGCATGACCGCCACCTGGAACGAGGGGTACGAGCAGGTCGACGAGGACCGCGCCCGCGCGTTCCTCGACCGGCTCGGGATGAGCGAGTACCTCGGCCGCAAGTTCGGCACCCTGTCCGAGGGCGAGCGCAAGCGCACCCTGATCGCCCGCGCGATGATGACCGACCCCGAACTGCTGCTGCTCGACGAGCCCGCCGCCGGTCTCGACCTCGGCGGACGCGAGGACCTGGTCCGCCGCCTCGGCCGGCTGGCCCGCGACCCCATCGCCCCCTCGATGATCATGGTCACCCACCACGTCGAGGAGATCGCCCCCGGCTTCACCCACGTCCTGATGATCCAGCAGGGCAAGGTCGTCGCCGCGGGACCGATCGACCTCGAACTCACCTCCCGCAACCTGTCCCGCTGCTTCGGCCTCCCGCTGGTCGTCGAGCGCCGCGGCGACCGCTGGACGGCCGCCGGACTGCCGCTGTCCTGAAGGGTTTTCGTCCGGGTTTCCATTGCGTACTGCCGCAACTGCCCTCCGCACGCCTACGATTGGCGACGTGGACGCATGGGTGTGGTGGCTGATAGCGGCAGTGGGTCTCGGGATACCGCTGGTGATCACGGCGATGCCCGAATTCGGGATGTTCGCCGTCGGAGCGGTGGCCGGGTCGGTCACGGCCGGAATGGGCGGCGGGATCGTCGCCCAGGTGATCGTCTTCGTCGTCGTCTCGGTCGCGCTGCTGGTCTTCGTACGGCCCATCGCGTATCGCAACCGGCAACGCCCGGAACAGCGCAGCGGTGTCGACGCCCTCAAGGGCAAGCAGGCCGTCGTCCTGGAACGTGTCGACGGCGGTGCCAACGGACGGATCAAACTCGGCGGAGAGGTCTGGTCGGCCCGCGCCCTGGAGCACGGCCGGGTCTACGACCCGGGGCAGCAGGTGGACGTGGTGGAGATCGACGGAGCGACCGCCGTCGTCATCTGAACACCCGGCCTCCGGACGCCTGAACACCCGACATCCGAACACCCGACATCCGAACACCCGACATCCGAACGTCGCCGACGAGGGCCGGGAAATCACCGAACCCGCCCGCGACAGGCGGCCGTTCTGCCAGAATTGATCATGCCGGAGTACGTCGTACTCCCGCAGCCGACCCGCGCGGGGAGTGGACATGCAGCCCATCATCATCGTCCTGATCATCCTGGTGGTGCTCGTCTTCATCGCGCTGATCAAGACGGTCCAGGTGATTCCGCAGGCCAGCGCCGCCATCGTCGAGCGCTTCGGCCGCTACACCCGGACCCTCAGCGCCGGCCTCAACATCGTGGTGCCGTTCATCGACACCATCCGCAACCGCATCGACCTGCGCGAGCAGGTCGTGCCGTTCCCGCCGCAGCCGGTGATCACCCAGGACAACCTGGTGGTCAACATCGACACCGTCATCTACTACCAGGTGACCGACGCCCGCGCCGCGACGTACGAGGTCGCCAGCTACATCCAGGCCATCGAGCAGCTCACCGTCACCACGCTCCGCAACATCATCGGCGGCATGGACCTGGAGCGGACCCTGACCTCCCGCGAGGAGATCAACGCGGCACTGCGCGGCGTCCTGGACGAGGCCACCGGCAAGTGGGGCATCCGCGTCAACCGCGTCGAGCTGAAGGCGATCGAACCGCCCACCTCCATCCAGGACTCGATGGAGAAGCAGATGCGCGCCGACCGTGACAAGCGCGCCGCGATCCTCACCGCGGAGGGCATCCGGCAGTCCCAGATCCTCACCGCGGAGGGCGAGAAGCAGTCCTCGATCCTGCGCGCGGAAGGTGACGCCAAGGCCGCCGCGCTGCGCGCCGAAGGTGAGGCCCAGGCGATCCGCACGGTCTTCGAGTCGATCCACGCGGGCGACCCCGACCAGAAGCTCCTCGCCTACCAGTACCTCCAGATGCTGCCGAAGATAGCCGAGGGCGACGCCAACAAGCTGTGGATCATCCCCAGCGAACTGAACGACGCGCTCAAGGGCCTCGGCGGCATCGTCAACCTCCCGGGCGCCCCCGGCGCTCCCGGCAACGGCTCACGCGAGCCCGCCACCGCGCCCGCCCCCCGTCGCGAGTCCCCGCCCTTCGACAAGGACTGACCAGCGCTGACCAGCACTGACCAGCACTGACGAGGACCGCCCCGGCCCGGAAGCCCGCCGCAGCCCCCTATGACATGATCGCCGCGCACCCCTCGACCTCGACGGCGGGGAGGACGCGCGAAGATCATGGAGACGACGCATGACTCTGCCGGAAGCCCTCGCCGTGTTCGCGGCCGGAATCGGCGCGGGCACCATCAACACCATCGTCGGCTCGGGGACGCTGATCACCTTCCCCGTCCTGCTCGCCGTCGGACTGCCGCCCGTCACGGCCAACGTGTCCAACTCACTGGGCCTGGTGCCCGGTTCGATCACCGGCGCCATCGGCTACCGCGGTGAACTCCAGGGCCAGCGACCGCGCCTGCTGCGGCTCGGCGCCGTCGCCCTCGTCGGCGGACTCATCGGCGCCGTCCTGCTCGTGACCCTGCCGTCCACGGCGTTCAAGGCGATCGTCCCCGTCCTCATCGCCATCGCGCTCGTCCTGGTCGTGCTGCAACCCCGCCTGGCCCGCGCCGTCCAGGCCCGCCGCGACCGTACCGGCACCCAGGCCCCCGCCCACGGCGGCACCGCCCTCGTCGTCGGCATGCTGCTCGCCAGCATGTACGGCGGCTACTTCGGCGCCGCCCAGGGCGTGCTGTACCTCTCCCTGATGGGCCTGGTGCTCAACGAGTCCCTGCAACGCGTCAACGGCATGAAGAACGTCCTCGCCGCCGTCGTCAACGGCGTGGCGGCCCTGTTCTTCATCATCGTCGCCCACATGAACTGGACCGCCGTCGGCCTCATCGCGGGCGGCGCCGTCATCGGCGGCCTGATCGGCGCCCGCGTCGGCCGCCGCCTCCCGCCCGCCGCCCTGCGCGGACTCATCGTCGTCGTCGGCACCGCCGCGATCGTCCAACTCCTGCTGAAATAGGGCCCCTCCCCGAAGGGAAGGGCCCCGCCCCGTCGGGACCTCACGGCCCCACGACCTCGATTCCCCGCACGCGAAGGGGCGCTCAGGCCGTCGCCGGAACGGGCAGCCACTCCGGCAGCCCGAACCCGTCCCGCACCCCCAGCGCCAACAGCAGCGTGTCCGCCGGCGTCGGCTCGAACGGCCGGACCAGCAGCCGCATCCCCGCCTGCTCGGGAGTACGGTCCGCCTTGCGCTGATTGTCCTCGCCGCACGCGGCCACCGTGTTCAGCCAGGTGTCACCGCCCCCGCGCGACTTCGGCTGTACGTGGTCGACCGTGGTGGCCCTGCGCCCGCAGTACGCGCACCGGTGCCGGTCACGTACCAGCACACCGCGCCGCGACCACGGGGCCCGTTGTCGGAACGGCACCCGCACGTACCGGCAGAGCCTGATCACCTGCGGCACCGGAACCTCCACCGCGGCGGCACGGATGCGCAGCCCGGGATGCGCCTGCTCCACGACGGCCTTGTCCTGCATCACCAGCACGACAGCACGCCGCAGCGACACCGTCGACAGCGGCTCGAAGCTCGCATTCAGCACCAGCGTCTCACGCATCCCGCCCACCTCCCGGGCCCTGCCCCGCCCCCATGGCGAAGTGGATCCACTGTGACCCCGGGACACGGCCGCCGACAACGCAATTTCACGGCCGCAACCGGAAGATCGGCAGGTGGAAAGGTCCTGTTCATCCCGGATTCCGCGCCGGGGCACGTCCCCGCGTCCCTCCGGGCTCGGCCGGGGGCTCGTCCCGGGGAAAGGTCTGCGCTCCGGGTGCCGTCCCCCGTGTAGAACAGGCACCCGGAGCGCGTCCGTCGGCGTGGACGCCCGGCCCGCAGACCGAACTCCGGCAGACGGCGGACGCAGACGCCCGGCCGCCCCCGCCACCGCGGTGCCGACAGCCTGAGGACGGTGGTCACGTCGTCAGGCACGCACCACTGTGCGACGGGGAACGGCGGAGCGCAACGTAATATCCCGAGCGCTCAGCGCGACAGACCGACCGGCTCAGCCTTCGGCCCGCACCTCGTACTCACCGATCAACTGCGCCCTGCCCAGCGTGTGGAAGCGCAGATTGAACCCGACGAACGCGGGCGAGGCGTCCGCGTCCGGGCCCAGCTTCTCGGTGTCCACCGCGTAGACCGTGAACACATACCGGTGCGACCCGTCACCGGGCGGCGGCGCCGCGCCACCGAAATCCCGCGTCCCGTAGTCGTTCCGCGCGTGCGTCGCGCCCGCGGGCAGCCCCGGGAAAGCACTGGAACCCGCACTGCGCGGCAGCTCCGTCACCGACGCGGGGATGTCGAACAGCACCCAGTGCCAGAAACCGCTGCCGGTCGGCGCGTCCGGGTCGTAGCACGTGACGGCGAAGCTCTTCGTCCCGGCCGGGAACCCCTCCCACCGAAGCTGCGGCGAGACATTGCCCGCCGCGTACACCTGATCGTCCTTGAGTACCCCGCCCGGTTCCACGTCGTCGCTCACCACGGTGAACTCCGGCACCTGCGGGTGGAAGTCATGGGGGAGCGGCCGTCGCGCTTGCTCGGTCACCTCGACACCTCCTGATCGCACACGATTGATTCCGCCCCGAGCCTAGGGCCCCGGTCAGAACCAGTTCCGCTTGCCGCCCACCTCGGCGAGCCACTGGTGCAGATAGGCCGCCCAGTCCGTCTCCGCGAAGGAGTGCATGCTCATCGTGAAGGAGCGGTACGTGTCACTGCCGCCGCCGAACAGCCCCGGCTTCTTGTCCATCTCCAGGACGACATCCATCTCCTCGCCGTCCGCGACGAACGTCAGCTCGACCTCCTTGAGCCCCCGGTACTGCTCCGGCGTACGGAACTCGATCTCCTGGTAGAACGGCAGCCGCTGCCGCGTGTTCCGCATCGTCCCCCTCTCCAGATCCGCGCTCTTGAAGGCGAACCCCAGCCGCCCGAACGCGTCGAGCAGCGCCTCCTGCGCGGGCAGCGGGTGGACGTTCACCGGGTCCAGATCCCCCTTGTCCACCGCGCGGGCGATCTGCAACTCCGTCGTCACCCCCACGTTCATCCCCGTGAGCTGCCGCCCCATGAACATCGTCACCGGCGTCTCCCACGGCACCTCCAACGAGAACGGCACATCGTGCACCGCCCCCGCCTGCACCATGAACTCGCCGGCGATCTGCTGCGTATGGAACTCGATGTTCTGCAAGGACTCCGTCTCATTGCCCTGCGCGTCCCTGCGCTCCACCTCGACGCGCGCCTGCAACCCGACCGTCAGCCCCTGTATCCGCTGCTCGACCGAACCGCCCTGCACCCGCACCGAACCCTCGACCACCCCGCCGGGCACCACATCGGCCTGGTGCAGCTCCGTCTCCACCGACGCCCCGCCGGCCCCGAGACTCGCCATCATCTTCCTGAACCCCATACGCACTCTCCCTGACCGCATCCACTGGCTCACGCTGTGCGAACTCTACGAACGCCGGGACGCCCCGTCCGGTTCCACTACGCTCCTGAACCGTGATCACGCCACCCGAACAGGTCCTGCTCGACCGGGCGTTCTTCGACCGGCCGGTCCTGGACATCGCCCCCGACCTGCTCGGCCGCACCCTGGTCCGCACCACCGACCAAGGACCGGTCACCCTGCGCCTCACCGAAGTCGAGGCGTACGACGGCCCCAACGACCCCGGCTCCCACGCCTACCGGGGCCGCACCGACCGCAACGCCGTGATGTTCGGCCCGCCCGGACACACCTACGTCTACTTCACCTACGGCATGTGGTTCTGCCTCAACCTGGTCTGCGGCCCCGAAGGCACCCCCAGCGGAGTCCTGCTGCGCGGCGGCGAGATCACCACCGGCGCCGACCTCGCCCGCGCCCACCGCCCCACCTCCCGCAAGGACAGCGACCTCGCCCAGGGCCCCGCCCGGCTCGCCACCGCACTGGCCGTCGACCGCTCGCTCAACGGAGCCGACGCCTGCGGCCCCGGCGGACCGCTGCGCGTCCTCACCGGGACCCCGCCCCCGCCGGCCCTGGTCCGCACCGGCCCGCGCACCGGCGTCGGCGGCGCGGGCGCCGACCACCCCTGGCGCTACTGGATCGACGGCGACCCCACCGTCAGCCCCTATCGCGCCCACGCCCCGCGCAAGCGTCGATAAACGACTGGCCGGAACCGCGTACCCTCGGACACGCTTCACGCACCGGGTACGCGAAGCCGTATCCGACCCCCAGCACCCACAAGAGGGAGACACGAGACCCGTGACGGACATCGTCGACGAGCTGCGGTGGCGAGGGCTGATCGCCGTTTCCACTGACGAGGACGCACTGCGCAAGGCGTTCGCGGACGGCCCTGTCACGGTCTATTGCGGCTTCGACCCGACCGCGCCCAGCCTGCACCTCGGCAACCTGGTCCAGATCCTGACCATCCGCCGCCTCCAGCTCGCCGGCCACCGCCCGCTCGGACTGGTCGGCGGCGCCACCGGTCTGATCGGCGACCCCAAGCCGTCGGCCGAGCGCACGCTGAACGCGCCCGAGGTCGTCGCGGAGTGGGTCGAGCGGGTACGCGCCCAGATCGAGCCCTACCTCTCCTTCGAGGGGCCCAACGCCGCGACCATGGTGAACAACCTGGACTGGACGTCGGGCCTGTCGGCCATCGAGTTCCTGCGCGACATCGGCAAGCACTTCCGCGTGAACAAGATGATCAGCAAGGAGGCCGTGGCCCGCCGCCTCAACTCCGACCAGGGCATCAGCTACACGGAGTTCAGCTACCAGATCCTCCAGGGCATGGACTTCCTGGAGCTGTACCGGCGGTACGGCTGCACGCTCCAGACCGGCGGCAGCGACCAGTGGGGCAACCTCACGGCGGGCATCGACCTCATCCACCGCGTCGAGGGCGCCTCGGTGCACGCGCTGGCCACCCCGCTGATCACCAAGGCGGACGGCACCAAGTTCGGCAAGACCGAGGGCGGCGCCATCTGGCTCGACGCGGAGATGACCACGCCGTACGCCTTCTACCAGTTCTGGCTGAACGCCGACGACCGTGACATCGCCACCTTCCTGCGCATCTTCAGCTTCGCCTCGCGGGCGGAGATCGAGGAGCTGGAGCGCTCGACCGAGGAACGCCCGCAGGCCCGCGCGGCCCAGCGCGCCCTCGCCGAGGAGCTGACGACGCTGGTGCACGGCGCCGACCAGTGCGCCGCCGTGATCGCCGCTTCCAAGGCGCTTTTCGGCCAGGGCGAACTCGCCGACCTGGACGAGGCCACCCTGGCCGCCGCGCTCAGCGAACTCCCGAAGGCGCAGGTCAGTGAACTGGCCCCGGTGGCCGACCTGTTGGCCCTGATCGAGCTGGTCCCGAGCAAGTCCGCCGCCCGCCGCACCATCAAGGAGGGCGGCGCGTACCTCAACAACACCAAGGTGACCAGCGAGGACGCGGTTCCCGCCGACTCCGATCTGATCCACGGGCGTTGGCTGGTGCTGCGCCGGGGCAAGAAGAACCTCGGAGCGGTCGAACTCGCTTGACACGGCTGGAAATCTACGTTTGAGCGGCGGCCGAGCTTGACTCGGTCGCCGCTCGTGCGTAACGTAGTCCAAGCCGCCAAAACGGTGGGGATGGTTCACATCAGCCCCTACCGCACCGGGCGGCCACCCACTACCTACGTCTTCCCGGTCATCGGGCTGTATTTTGGTGCGCCAAAATCCAATTCGATGGACTCGATTATGAGTCGCCCAGGAAATGGGCTAACGTAGTGGACACGCCGAAAGGCGGGAAACAAACCCCGATCCAATCATGGGCCGGAAACGCACAGCGGATCTGGTAGGGTTGGAAACACGAAGGGAAAGCCCGGAGGGCCGGTGAAACGGTCTGAAGGAAGCTTCCGTTCCTTGAGAACTCAACAGCGTGCCAAAAGTCAACGCCAGATATGTTGATACCCCGTCTTCGCGGACCGATTGTGGTTCGTGGGGCGTGGTTCCTTTGAAGAACAAAAACACAGCGAGGACGCTGTGCGCGACGGGGATTATTCCTCCCGGTCGCGCCGCTCTTGCGTGTTGTTCCGGGATATCCCGGTGACATTCACGGAGAGTTTGATCCTGGCTCAGGACGAACGCTGGCGGCGTGCTTAACACATGCAAGTCGAACGATGAAGCCTTCGGGTGGATTAGTGGCGAACGGGTGAGTAACACGTGGGCAATCTGCCCTGCACTCTGGGACAAGCCCTGGAAACGGGGTCTAATACCGGATAATACCTACTGGGGCATCTTGGTGGGTTGAAAGCTCCGGCGGTGCAGGATGAGCCCGCGGCCTATCAGCTTGTTGGTGGGGTGATGGCCTACCAAGGCGACGACGGGTAGCCGGCC